>JAUQZE010000034.1 GCA_030587365.1 Candidatus Freyarchaeota archaeon
GGCGAAACAGCAATTCCGGGACGATGCTCAAGCCCACCTCCAGGCGCTCGAAAAGCTCACCAATCAGCAAAAAATTGAGAGGGCGGCTGGCTTTTTTTCCTACCATCAATTGATTCACAAGGAGGACATTTCCTTCGCGGTCCCCACGCTTACCAAAGCGCTCGAGAAACACCGCCACACCGACCCCAAATGTGACGTCGGCCGAAGTCTCTTCTGGGTACTCCGCGAGTTCGCTGAAAAAGACAAAACGCACAAACAACAGCTACTACATCTTCTCAAAGCGGTGGATCCAAATAATAAGCCGCCAGAAGTCCAAGAACTCGTTCAATATTGCAAACACTCACGGAAATAAATTATTGTTTTAATGAAACAACTGAGTGATTATAATCTCAATTATGGCACTCGGAACAACCCTGAGCACGTTTTGCCATTCCCCCATGAAGGCGACCTAACCCCCTTCTGGCAATACGTGAAAAGTGTACAGTACTTACATTAGTGTAAGGCGTCGCGGGATGCACCGCAAGTGGGCAGCACCGCGCGAGGGCATTGGGCGGCCAGTACGGATTGCGTTAGTGCCCACCAACCAGAGGGGTTTTGGTGCGGTGATTAAAATTATCTTAATATTTGTAAACCCGAATCTAAAAAATTTTAATAAGATTAATTTTAAAAATTTCTTCGCAACTAATTACTTTTCATCATAACGGATGTAGGTACACTTATTAACACTCTTTAGGATAATAAGTTTAGTTGGAGAAAGTAGCATGGTAAAATACATCTTCGTAACTGGCGGCGTGATGAGTGGAGTTGGAAAGGGCGTTACTACAGCCTCTATTGGTAAACTATTTCAGTTTCGGGGTTACAATGTAGAGGCTATTAAGATTGACCCGTACCTTAATGTCGATCCGGGTACTCTTAATCCGATTGAACACGGTGAAGTTTATATAACAGAGGAAGTTTGGGAGTTTAAACCTGTAGAAGAGTTTAGCCTTAAAATATCGGAGATAGATCAGGATTTTGGGAGTTACGAACGCTTTCTAGGAGAGAATATGTCTCCCGAGCAAAATATAACTTCGGGGCAGGTTTATCTTTCAGTTATTCTCAAGGAGAGAGAAGGGAAGTTTTTGGGACGTACCACACAGATCATACCTCACATCACTGACGAAATAAAAAGAAGAATAAGACAAGTAGCTATGAAAAAGAAACCGGATATACTGATTACGGAAGTGGGAGGAACTGTTGGTGATATTGAGGCGATGCCTTTTCTTGAGGCGATACGCCAATTCAGGTTAGAGGAAAAGAAAGAGGATACTATTCTCATTCATGTTACGTACGTGCCATTTTTGGACACCGTTCAACAACAAAAATCAAAACCCTCACAACACAGCGTTAGAACACTTCAAGGAATGGGATTACAGCCAGATATAATAGTCGGGAGAGCGAAAAAACCACTCGCAAAGGACGTTTTACAGAAACTTAGCCTATATTCGAACCTACCTCCTGAGGCAGTAATTTCAAATCCAGACATAGAAGTTGTTTACGAATTACCACTACTTTTTGAAAAACAAAAAATTGGCGATTACCTGTGTAGGATTTCTAATTTACCAATTAAGGAACCCGAACTAGATGAATGGCGTAATATTGTAAACCTTTACAAAGACGCCAAAGAAGTTGTTCATATCGCAGTTCCCGGAAAGTATACCCAGATAGTTGACAGTTATATCAGTATCCAGGAAGCACTTAGACACGCTTCTGCTTGTAGTGGAGCCAAACTTAAACTCCAGTGGATTGACACAGAACCATTGGAAAGAGACCCGAAGGCAATCGAGATCCTAAAAAAATTTGATGGAATTCTTCTCACACCGGGTTTCGGCTCTCGAGGAACTGAAGGCATGATCCAAACAGCCGAATACGCTACTAAGGAAGGGGTTCCATATTTGGGAATTTGTTTTGGTTGCCAACTCTTTTTCATAGCTTTTTGTAGAAGCGTGTTAGGACTAACGGGAGCTAATAGCACCGAAATTGACCCGAACACTCCTTACCCTGTTGTGGATTTACTCCCGGAACAAAGAGCAATCAAATCTAAGGGCGGCACTATGAGATTAGGCGGTCATAAAGTTTTATTAATGGAGAACAGCAGATTGAGAGAAGCCTACGGCAAAAGTGAGGTAGTTGAAAGGTTCAGACACCGATACCATATTATGCCAAAATACGCGGAGATAGCTGAGGACGCTGGACTCAAAGTATCGGCCACAGATGAGACTGGAAAAATAATTAATGCGATCGAGCTAAATAAAAACTTTTTTATAGTAGGAGTTCAATTCCACCCCGAATTCAAAAGTAGACCGAACCTTCCAAGCCCAGTATATCTCGCCTTTATAAAAGAGGCATTAAAATATCAAAAATCCAAAAATTCGTGCTGACTGAAAACAGAATCTAATCAACTAAGCGGTATATCAAACTCTTTTTAGGGCAAGGAGTATGTCAGTATTAGACTGTAACATTTCCCATTCTTTTTAGAAAACCTTTTTTGTAATTGTTGTCAAAGTTTGCATACTTGGTGATCGGAGTGGATAAAGCACTGGAAGACATTTTGATTGCGGGGCTCCGCGACAAGATAAGCAAGCTTCAGTCAATTAGCCACAATCATACAACACCAGTTGTCAGCCTAAAAATTACTAATGAGTGTAATCTTAAATGCTTACATTGTAGCTCGGACTCCGGACTTCCACTCCGTAACGAGTTGACCCTAACAGAAATCCGAAATCTAATCGACGACTTGGCGCGAATCGGAGTCAAAAGAGTAACCCTATCAGGGGGAGAGCCGACGATTAGAAAGGATTTTTGGGATGTCTTACGATACTTGGACGACGCAGATATCCAAGTAAGCTTGTTTACGAATGGTTTTTTTCTTGATAGAAACTTTGTAGGGAGATTAAGCGAGTTTAGTGTGAGTGGAGTAAGAATTAGTATCGATGGGGGGGTGCCAAGTACTCATGATAAAATTCGAGTTTTTGAGGGATCATTTTCCAGAGCGGTAAATGCAGTTAGGCTTTGCCGTGAAGCTGGATTAATGGTGATTATTGTGAGTGTGATTATGAAAAATAATTTTTCGGAAATTAGAAAGATTATTCAATTAGCAGAAAAGAACCGTGTTCCAGCTTATTTCAGAAGATTCCATCCGGTGGGCAGAGGACTCAGAAATATGCACTTAATGCCTATCCCAGAGGCGTTGAAAGCCGCTACCTCAATCATCGGATCCTACTATGGTGAAGACTTGATAAGAGAAATGATAAATTACTTGGAACTTGTGGGTGGATGGTGTTACATAGGTAGTAGAATGAGTATTGAACCTGATGGAAATGTCGTTCTGTGCCCCAGTCTACCCCATGTTATGGGAAATATACGGGAAACTAGCGTAAACGAAGTATGGAACAGAATAAGAAATTCGAAAGTATGTAATATGATTCGTGAAAGAAAGATAACGGGAAAATGTGGTAATTGCCCCTACATTAAAATATGTGGAGGAGGTTGCCGGGCTGATGCTTACGGACTGACTGGCGACATATTATCAGAAGATCCCCTATGCTGGAATCAGCCCAGCGAGTCATCCCTTCCGATTCTAAATGCTTTAATCATGGCATCCGCTGCCTTTTACGAATCCTCGTACATAGATCTTTACGAGAGAGAAAGTTGAAGATATTAGTGCAGTTCTACGTATTCGTATGCCTCTAGCTCTGATTCAAAACAATAGTGTACTTTCTGGAAATCTTTTCTAAACTCCGCCACTTCTGAACTGATTTTTTTAGGATCCTCCTTATCTACGATAACACGCTTGACATAATCCGCTACTACTTGCATTTCACTTTCTTTCATTCCCAGCCTTGTGAGCTCACTGGTGCCCAGACGAATACCACCCGGATTAAGATAGTTTCTCCCTTCGCTAACATCCCAGGGTAATAGGTTCCTATTTAGTATAATCCCTGCTTTTTCCAGTCTTCCTTCTATGTCACGTCCAAGTCCAATTTTATCCTGAAAGTTGGTAATGTCCACGAGTAGGGTGTGAGACTCCGTAAACCCCTTTTCCTCTCCAAGCACATTAAATCCTTTCTCATACAGTGCTTGTCCAAGAGATTTAGAATTTTTGATTATTTGCCCAGCATATTCTTTACCAAACTTTTTGAATTCTGCTAGGGCTATAGCCAATCCCGCAACATTATGTAAATGGTGATTGCTAGTCAACCCGGGAAATGTTGCTTGTTTTATCAAATCTCCCAATTCCTTTTTGGCCAGAACCATACCATGTTGTGGACCAGGTAAAGTTTTGTGTGTACTCATCTGCACAGTGTCAGCGCCTTCTCTTAGGGGGTCTTGGAAATATCCGCCTGCGATTAATCCTGCAACATGAGCCGCATCATAAGAAACCTTTGCACCTACTTCCCTTCCAACCTCGCTTAGCTCTTTTACAGGGTGAGGGAACAGGAAAACCGACGCACCGAAGAGTAAAAGTTTTGGTTTCGCTTCACGTATTCGCTTAGCTGACTCATCTATGTTCAGATTTAGTTCTTTTCGATCAAAGACAAAGTATTCAACATTCAATCCATGAACCGCTCCCGCTGTACCACCTATGAAATTACCAGATTTTGTGTATAGTGGGCCATGGCTAATGTGCCCTCCGCTAGGTATAGGCATGGCCATCATAGTGTCTCCGGGTTTTGTTAATGCGGTGTAAGCTATGAGGTTAGCGACAACACCAGAGGTTGCCCTTACATCTGCGAAATCCGCTTTGAAAAGGTCTTTTGCCAAGTCTATACACATTAATTCAACTTCATCGATAAATTTGCAGCCAGCATATACTCTTTCACCTGGCCATCCTTCTGCGTATCGATGGCCGAAATCACTAATTATTGCTTCTCGAACAGCGGGGCTCACCACATTCTCGCTTGCAATTAGGGGTAAACTTCTTTTGAACAATTCGTGATGAGCCTTCATAGCCTTTCTTACAGCTTTGAAATATTCTTCGGGATTCAAAAAAATCCTCCTCTTTATGATTTAGATAAAGTTTATTCTTCTCTGTAACAATAATTATCCAGATTTATTATAATGTTCCATAGTTGATGGAGAAAAATTAGACGATTTCTCTTTTATATTTAGCCTCTAATGAGCTATCTCTGGATTTTTTGTTTTTATTTTCAAATTTTTTATCGTTTTACAAGCATGTTCCCAAATGCGATTTGGAAATATTTTAAAGGTAATTATTTTATCAAGTCTAATCAGCCTTCGAATAAAGGTTAATGAAGCAATAAATTATTTTAAAAATAAGCGCACATAATAAAAAGGTCTGAAAAAACGGAATAGTAATTCTAATCTCTTCATACAACGTTATGTTTTATTCGTGAATTTTGGGGGTTTAAAAGGTGTTCACAAGTTTCTTTATTGGAACCGCGGGAAGCGGAAAGTCCACCCTTACAAAAGCCTACTCGGAGTGGCTGACTCGAAACGAGTTCAATGTAGTTCTCGTTAACCTGGATCCTGGTGTTCGCCGTTTACCGTACTCACCTGATGTAGACATTCGGGATTACGTAAACTTGGAGGAGGTTATGGACAAATATGATCTGGGACCCAACGGTGGACTAATTGCTAGTATCGATATGATGGCTGGTTTTGTCGACGATTTCAAGGAGGAGATCGAGGAATTGAAACCAACATACGTTTTGGTGGATACTCCCGGCCAACTAGAGCTTTTTGCTTTCCGAAGTACGGGCCCCCTAGTTACAACGGCGATAGGTAGTGAAGAAAGTTGTTTAGTTTTCCTCATGGATCCCTTATTAAGCCGCTCTCCATCGGGTTTTGTAAGTGTTTTACTTCTAAGCGCCTCGGTACAGTACCGCTTCAATTTACCTCAAATCAATGTTCTATCCAAGGCAGACACTCTGAAAGAAGAAGAAATAGACAAAATCACCGAATGGATAAGCGAACCCCAAAAATTGTTAAACGCCATAGATCAAGAAGCATCTGGTCTTCGCAGAGAGATAAGCATAAACCTGGGAGAAGTTTTCACCAGTTTCGGCTTATTCAATGAGATACTTCCAGTCTCTTCACTAACTTTTGAAGGAGTAGACAACCTGTACGCCGTCCTCGAAAGAATTTACACAGACAGAGAAGGACTAATTTGAAGACATACTTTCATCTCCGTAATTAATACTTGGGAAAATTTTAATATACCTCCAAATGATTTGAGGAGTTGAAAACCTGTTACAAAAAATAAGGCGTGTACACAAAGAGGTTTATATATAAGATTCAAATTCTAATTACCCAAAAGCAATAAAGATAACCTCAGAAAGAGTTTTACTGTTATTGTAAAAGTTCACGGGTGTTAATAATAATTCGAGGTGTAAAATAAATGTCCAATAACGTGAGTAAAATAATCCAGAAAGCGCTAAGCGAAAACCGTACCCTCCTTTTAGAGCCCGAAGCAAAAGAAGTAATAAAAGCATATAGTATACCAGTCACCAAGTTCAAAGTTGCAAAGTCTCCTGAAGAAGCGGTAAAATACGCGGAAGAAATCAAGTACCCCGTAGTAATGAAAATTGTTTCAAGAGATGTGGTTCACAAGAGCGATGCAGGTGGCGTAAAAGTCAATATTAAAAACGGGGAAGAAGTGAAGAAAGCTTACGGGGAGATAGAAAAGAACGTCAAAAAGGCAGTGGGTAACTACAAATTCGAGGGTATACTAGTCCAAGAATTCGCACCCGAAGGAAGAGAAGTAATTGTGGGAATGACAAAAGACCCCCAATTCGGCCCAGCCTTGGCATTTGGCCTTGGAGGCATATTTGTTGAGGTTTTGAAGGATGTTTCCTTTAGGGTGGCTCCGATCACTAGGTATGATGCTGAGGAGATGATACAAGAGATTAAAGGGTATCCCATATTGAAGGGTGTTAGAGGTCAGAAACCGGTGGACTTTGAGGCGATTATTAGCATACTTCTGAACGTTTCTAAGCTTGTTATGGAGCATCCTGAAATAAATGAAATGGACCTCAATCCTATAATTACGTATCCTGATGGCGCGAAAACTGTTGACGCTCGTATAATTCTATCCAAGGAATAGGGGGGATTAAAATAAGTATTAAAGCAACTGAAATCCGCGGTAAACAGGTATACACGACAATAGGGAAGTTTGTGGGAACTGTGGAAGATGTGGAGTTCAACACTTTAGTAAGTTCAGCCTCCGGGTTACATGTTAAACTTAAAAAACCGGTAGAGAATAAGAGCACCATTTCTATTCCTTTTTCGTGGATAAAGGCGATAGGAGACATCATACTCATCCGGAGACCCACGGAACCCTCTTAATAAGTCTAACAGCTCCCATGTCAAGTACCTGATTATCTTTTTATTCACCCCGGGTAGGTTACTATTTTTTGGGATGTTACCGTTTTTTAAACCTGAATACTAATTACGAGTTTATTCTGCTCCATTTTAGAATGGTTCAGTTCTAGATATTATATGATAGAAATATAAATTTGGTTTTTAGGTGAATTATTGATGGAAATGTTTCTTCTTTGAGAGAAGTGATTTATATTGGGTGATTCTGGTAGTAGGGATAAAGTGCAAGAAATGCTTGCTAAAATGGCGGAGCATCTGAAGGGTATTGATGCAGTCAAAAATTGTGTTTATACCGTTGTTGCGATTGCCGATATTTTGAAAAACTCTTTGGGACCCAAGGGGATGAGTAAACTCATTATAGATAGGTATGATAACTTTGTGGTTTCTAATGATGCGGTAACAATTTTGCGAGATTTGGATATTCAGCATCCAATTGGTGAGATGCTTGTTAATTTGGGTAAAACTCATGTTCGAACTCAGGGTGATGGGGGTAAAATTATAGTTTTTCTGGCTGCCGAATTGGCTAAGCGGGGTTTGAAACTCGTCAACGAAGGATTGCATCCTTCAGTTATTATTTCGGGATATTATGCTGCTTGTGAAGAGGCAACGAACCGTATAGACGAGTTGAGTATTCATGTGAATGGGAAAAAGGCTTTACTTAAATCGGTAGCGAATACTTCTCTATCTGGAAAGTTTTCCAAGAGGGTGGAGAACCATCTTTCGGACATTGCTGTTGAGGCGGTTTCCACCATTGCAGAAGAAGAGGGTTTGATAAACGTCAGGGATAGAGTACAGTTTGTCAAGAAGGAAGGGGGAGGAATAATGGATACCGAGTTGATTCACGGTGTTATTATATCTAAGGAAATTTTGAGTCCGAAAATGCCGAGGAGGGTTATGGACGCTAGAATTGCTCTCTTGGATGAAAAACTCTATTTAGAGAAGCCAACAGAGAGAAGTGTTGAGTTACAGATAAATACTCCTGAGGATTTGGATGGTTACCTTGAGGAGAAGAGAAAATTTGGCGAGAGGAAATTTTCTTATATTAAGAAGAGCGGTGCAAACGTCGTTGTGACAGAGAAGGGAATAGATAAGTTTATTGAGCAGAGTTTATCCAAGAACAAAATTCTTGGAATAAGACGAGCTAAGCCAGAAGAGTTCAAGCTGCTGAGTAAAGCTTGCGGGGCAAAGATTTGTTCCAAGATTGAGGATCTCGGTGAGGAGAATCTCGGTTACGCAAAGCTTGTCGAAGAGAGAAGAGGGGGGCGGGACAAATATGTGTTGTTTTCTTGTTGTAGGGATCCGAAAGCGGTTGTTGTGTTAGTTAGAGGTGGGTCTTGGTATATCTGTGAAGAGGTTGAGAGGCTTTTGAGGAATGCTATGATGGCGGTTTCTGTGGCTATGACGCATAGGAAGGTTGTGGGGGGAGGGGGAGCGATTGAGCTTGAATTGGCAAAGCATATCAGGAAGACCGCGTATTCAGTTGAGGGTAAAAAACAGTTAGCGATGGTTGAATTCGCTTCGGCTCTTGAATTGGTTCCACGTATTTTAGCATCAAATGCGGGTATGGACGAGATTGACACCTTCCTAGAGTTACGTTCAAAGCATAGTGGCAATCAGAACTGGATAGGCGTTGATGTTGAAAACAAAAAATTGAGAGACATGGCTGAATACGGCGTTCTGGAGCCTAGTTATGTGAAGATTAAATCTCTGAAAAGCGCTACAGAGTTTGTCTCTTCTATTCTAAAAGTTGATGGAATGTACATAAGTAAGATGGGGCTGAAGAAAAGAGACCAAGCAAAATGAATGCTATTTTTTATTATTCGGCGGTTTTCCAGGTTGTCCCCTCTTTTGAATCTTCGATGAGGATTCCCGCTTCTTTCAATTTGTATCGTATGTAATCGGCGGTTTTCCAGTCCTTCTTTTCTCGAGACTTATTTCTCAGTTCAATTAATAGTTCTATCAGTTTACCTACGGCTTCCAAATCGGGCTCTATTTGTTTTTCCTGAAACAGTCCTAAAATTTGTCCGAATTCATTATATGTTTGTAGGGTTTTTTCGAGGGTGTTTTTACTTATTTTGCTATTACTCTGCAATGAGTTTACTGCTCGGGTGAGTTCGAAGATAGCGGGCATTGCTTCTCTTGTATTGAAGTCGTCTTCCATGGCGGCTATAAATTCTTGTTTGGATTTTTCCACTTGTTTTAACAACTCTTTCTCTTCTGTGCTGGGCGCGTTTATTTCTGTCTGCTTCTGCCCCTTGATTAGGGTTTTTAGTTTGTTGATTGCGCTGTAAATTCTTTGAAGGTTTTGTTTAGCTTCTTGTAGATGTTGCTCGCTGTAATCGATTTGGCTCCTGTAATGTGTACCTAATAAGAAAAATCTTATAGTTTCGCCATCGTATTTTTCTAAAACTTCTCTGATTGTGAAAAAGTTTCCAAGAGATTTCGACATCTTTTCTTGGTTTATGGTAACGAATCCGTTGTGTATCCAATACTTTACAAACGGCTTACCGGTGTATGACTCTGACTGAGCAATTTCACACTCATGGTGGGGGAAAATTAGATCCATACCTCCTCCGTGAATATCTATTCTCGATCCAAGATATTTCATTGCCATCGTGGAGCATTCTATGTGCCATCCCGGTCTTCCATTTCCCCTCGGACTCTCCCAAAAAATTTCTCCCTTCTTAGCCTTTTTCCAAAGAGCAAAATCCCGGGGATCTCTCTTATCTTCGTCCACTTCCACCCTTGCACCCGCTAAAATGTTCTCTAGTGATTGATGCGACAGTTTGCCGTAGTCCTTGGCCTTTGATACACTGAAATAAACGCTTCCGTCGACCTCGTAGGCGTACCCCCCTCTTATTAATCCTTCAATGAACTCGATTATTTCAGGTATGTGGTCGCTTACCTTGGGATGTATGTTAGCCCTTCTCACACCAAGTCTGTCCATATCTTCAAAGTAAGCTTCAGTGAATCTCCCCGAAAGGGATAGGGGAGCCTCTGATAATTCATTCGCCCTTTTTATTATCTTGTCATCAACATCTGTAATGTTTTGAATGTAAATAACGGTGTAACCCTTGTACTCCAAGTATCTCCGTATGACATCAAAAGCCACGTATGAACGAGCGTGTCCTATATGACTGTAATCATAAACAGTAGGACCGCAGACATACATCCCTACCTTATTTCCGTTAATGGGAACAAATTCTTCCTTTTCCCTACTCAGAGTGTTATACACCTTTAACAAGTACTTTACCTCTTTGATTATATTCTATTGTTATATTCTATTCGGATATTTTTCAGCGTTTTATTGGTGAAAGTCAATCTAATCCAAAAGAAAGGATTAATCTCCCAAGGAACGGTAATAAGTTGTTCTTTTTATTTCTATTTCACGATTTTAGAATAAAAATAAACATCCCATGGCTAAAAGTATACTAGAAGCACTGGATAATCCTAAATGCAATCCACCAAGAATTCACTCAGATCCTTAGTTTTTAGCTTGGAACCGTACACGCTTGCTGCATCATTTAAATTCTGTGTACAAAAGGGACAAGCAGTAATTATCAAATCCACACCTAGTTGCTCCGCATCTTTGAGCCTCTGCATCCCTAATTTCTCGGCGGTCTCCGGGTAACTCGCCTTTACCCCGCCCCCTGCTCCACAGCAACGGCTCCTTTCTTTGTTGCGACTCATTTCCACCAGTTCCACGTTTTTTATTGACCTAATTATATTGCGAGGGGGATCATAAACTCCTAGTCCGCGTCCCAAATGGCATGGATCGTGATAGGTTACCCTAATGGGGGATTTGTAACAGAGTTCCAAGTTGCTTTGTGCCAACGCTCCGTCGAGGTATTCGGTGAGGTGTAGCGTATTAATTCGGAAGTCTAAATGTTCGGGGTAGACTCTTCTGAAAGTTTTTGCGCATCCTGCACACTCAGTTAACAATATTTTGATATTCATATCCGTGAATAATTTGTTGTTGTTCTTGGCGAGTTTGACTCCTTCATCTATTAGACCCATGTTGAAGAGAACTGAACCGCAGCAGATTTCATCATTACCAATAATTTTGAGATCGCCCCCTAATCTTTTCAAAATTTTAACACTAGACCTAGCTATGTTTTGTAGTCTATAAGCGGCTGTGCACCCTGCATAGTAAGCCAATTCGGTCATTTGTCCTCATCTCGAAGCCAAGAACCTCTATTTGACTTGGGCTCCCCATAGGGATTGCCCTCTCTCACAATGTTCTCTAGTATTCGATTGATAGAACTAGGACCGTAAACTCTTTTGGCTAGCTCGTATTTCAGAGTTTTAATTATGTCCGTGGTATGAATACCCGAAGGACAAAAGAGTACACAAAAGTCACAAGTAGTGCAAGAAAAGGCTCTCTCCGCAATGTAGTTAGATAGTTCCAATTTATTTTCCAAGACTCCACGAGCCATTTGAATTCTCCCTCGGGCGGTGTTTGAAGCCCAACCATTAATCTCATATAAAGGACATTTTATGCAGAAACCGCAGCGCATACAAGAATAAACATCGTCAGAGTGTTCACTCAGTTTATTGTGTGGCATCAATCAAACCTCCTCAGGCTCGCCAGTTGAACCCCAAGGCTTCCCCTTACCCGGGTTTAGAATATTATGGGGATCAAAGACCCGCTTTATTCCTTTCATCAAAGACATCTCAACCGGACCGTGCTCCTTCTCCACGAAATCTTTTCTAATAAGGCCCACTCCATGCTCGCCCGTGATACTTCCTCCTAGGTCTAGGGCTACTTCGTCGTAAATAATTTTTAGGGCTTTGAAGAAAGCGTCTCGTTGTTCGGGAACTCGTTCATCGTATAGAAAGGTGGGGTGGAGGTTTCCGTCTCCTGCGTGCCCAAAGGTAGCAACCCTTATCAAGTTATCAAATCTTTCAGGGATTTTTTGTATTCTTTTCAAAGCCTCAGGAATTTTTGAGATAGGAACTGTGAGGTCTTCCATAGTTGTGGTGACGGAACGCCTGGCTAGAGCGGCGTATGCGGATTTTCTTGCTACCCATAGGGAGTTTCTCTCCTCCTCGTCTTGAGCTATTTTCCACTGATTTGGATTCATTTTTTCAACGGTTTCTATGATTATTTTTAATTCTTTTTCGGCAGCGGATTCTGTACCGTCGGTCTCTATGAGGAGCATTGCTTCGCAATCTGGAATATCTAAGCCCGCATAATCTGCGGATGTATTGATGGTGAGTCTATCTAGAAACTCCATTGCGCAGGGAACTACACCGGATGCGCGGGCTTTTACGATGGCTTTGCCGGCTCTGTCTAAATCGTCAAATAGAAACATTGCGGTCTTATAGGCCTCTGGTAGGGGTTGAACTCGCATACCTATTTTGGTGAAGACCGCTAGTGTTCCTTCTGAGCCGCATAGTAGTTTTGTTAAATCGTAGCTGGAAACTGATTTTAGAGTGTTTGATCCGGTGTGGATTATTTCGCCGCCGGGCAGAACCGCTTCTAACCACAGAATCCAGTCTTTGGTTTTACCGTATTTTATGGCTCTGTTGCCAGCAGAATTGTTTGCTACCATCCCACCCAGAGTCGCTGCCGAGCTGCTTGCGGGGTCGGGTGGGAAAAAATATCCGTAATCTTTTAAGAACTCGTTTAAATCATCGCATATTACTCCGGGTTCCATTACTACTTGTAGATTCTCCTCGTCAAAGCCTAGAATTCTATTCATACGGGTAAGGTCAACCAC
This sequence comes from Candidatus Freyarchaeota archaeon, assembly GCA_030587365.1. Taxonomy (GTDB): domain Archaea; phylum Asgardarchaeota; class Jordiarchaeia; order Jordiarchaeales; family Jordiarchaeaceae; genus Jordiarchaeum. Next base: position 13,104 of record JAUQZE010000034.1, read on the forward strand.
CATTCCGCCTTTCACGGGTAGGGGTGAACCGGCAGCGCTTGTTCCTGAACCTCTTGGGTAGACTGGTATACGATTCTCATTAGCTAATTTTAGAACTTTGGAAACTTCTGCGATGTTTGTTGGTCTAATTATTACATCTGCAAAGTATTGAAAGGGTGTGGAATCTCGAGAGTAGCAATAAATTTCCGCCGGATCTGTGTTAACGTTTTCTACCCCTACGATTTCCACTAATCTTTTTATTATGTGGGATTTCATAATTACACCTATTCTTTGAAGACCTCCATAGCGGCTGCGGGACCTTCACCAGCTTTTGTTGGGAATCCTTCTTTTCTAAGGGCTCTTTCCAAGGCTTCTAATACTAGAATTACGTTTCTCTCACAGGCGTTGATTCCCATTAATCCGGTTCTCCATATCTTGCCTTTAAGCTCTCCCAACCCGCCTCCTATCTCTATATTAAAATCATTTAGGAGAGTTTTTCTCACGTTTATGTCGGTAACTCCTTCTGGAATTTTTACGGCGGTTAAAGAGGGTAAGTTGTTTTCGGTGGGAAGTATTTCTAATCCCATGGCATTTAAACCCTTTATGAGAGCATCACATGCTTTCAGATGTTGAGCCCATCTTTTCTCTAGGCCGTCCTCATAGACTATTCTTAGTGCTTCTCTTAGGGCGTAAACCATAGAAATAGGCGCTGTATGATGGTAAACCCTACCTTCTTCCCAGTATTTTTCTATCAGGTTGAGATCAAGATACCAGCTCTGAATCTTTCCCTCACGGTCTTTCACGAATTCAACAGTTTTTTCATTAAGAGTTACCGGAGACAACCCCGGCGGACAGTTTAAACACTTTTGTGATCCGCTGTAACTTATGTCTACACCATACTGATCAATTTTTAAATCAACCCCGCCTAGAGAAGTAACCGTATCCGCTAGAAAAAGGGCGTCGTACTTTTTTGCTAACTTGGAAATTTCTTTTAAAGGCTGCAAAACGCCCGTTGAAGTTTCAGCGTGCACCACGGCAACAACCCTAGCATTAGAGTTTGCTAAAGCCTTTTCCACACTCTCTGCCTTTAATGCCCGCCCCCAAGGTTCTTTAACTTCTATAGGAGTTCCTCCGCATCTTTTAACTATTTCACTCATTCTCTGACCAAAAAATCCGTTTACTCCAACTACGACTTCGTCCCCTTCACCCACCAAGTTGACTAGACAGGCTTCCATCCCCGCGCTACCTGTACCTGAAATGGGTAGGGTAAGTCTGTTCTCTGTTTTGAAAACGTATCTCAACAACTCCATAACTTCATCCATAATTTCTAAAAAGTAAGGGTCCAAATGGCCGACCAAGGGCATAGACATCGCTTTCAGCACCCGAGGATCAACGTTACTAGGACCCGGCCCTAGTAAAATTCGTTGAGGAGGAGACAATTCCTTATAGCTTTTTTTCATAGGGGTTAACCTTCTGTTCAGCTCGTTAAATTATGTTTGCTTGAAATTCTTTATTTGATTAACGTGTCGGACGAATTAGCCGAATATGAGTTGCAAAAGCAGAAGTTTTATGGTTTTTGGTGTACGAGTTTATTTTCCAAATCTTCTTTCTCTCATCTGATAGGTTCTAAGAGCTCTCCAAAAGTCAATTTTTCTCATCGCTGGCCAGTAAACGTCACAAAAATACAGTTCAGAGTAAGCAGATTGCCACAAGAGAAAACCGGAAAGTCTTTCCTCACCACTAGTACGAATAACTAAAGCAGGATCAGGAATTCCAGAGGTGTAAAGGTGGTTTTCGATTAACTTCTCATCAATATCATTAATACCAATTTTCCCAGTTTTCACTTCATCAGCGATTTCTTTGATTGCGTCAACTATTTCCGCCCTTCCGCCGTATCCTATTGCAATGTTCAGCTGATACCGGTCGTAGTTTTTCGTGGCTTCTTCAGCTCTCCTAATCGCTGCTTGCACCCTTTCGGGTAGAAGATTTATTCGGCCTATAGCTTTAATTTTTACTTTGTGCTTATGTATCCTCGCTTCATTTAGAATTTCTTGGAACTTTTCCACGGCAAGCTTCATAATCTCTTCTACTTCATTTCTGGGTCGCATAAAATTCTCGGTTGAAAAAACGTAGAGCGTAACAACTTTTATACCAGCATCAAATGCCCAATTCAAAAAGTCTTTTACCTTTTCTGCACCGTATTTGTGTCCAATCCATAGATCTAGACCACGTTGTCTTGCATATCGCCGGTTACCGTCAAGAATGATGGCCAAATGCTCCGGCATATTTCCGTCTTTGATTTGATGCCACAGAACCCTTTCGTATATACCGGCGATTATGCTCCGAACTCTGTTAGCCAACGGCGATGAAGGCAAACGAGGTATGGGAATATATTTAGCGAGACGTTGCATAAAGAACACCCGAAAACATTAAGAATTACTCCTTTCCAAATTCATGGCAAACTTACTCTAAAACATATCAATATGATTTTGTGAGAAGGTAATAAATCTTTTTTGGTCTGGGTAAAGAATTTTTCACTTATTATTACCCTTTCTATATTTTTCTTAGTATCATTTAAGAAGCACCTAAATTTTTTGGTAGAACCATAATTATGGAGTCTATAACCGTCCTAAAATTCTGTAGCAAACTGTTGCTTGGGGATTTTTTCTGGCTCTGCGGGTAGTTTCGCCTGAGCTACAAGCTCATCCGCTGCCCGCTGCATCTGCCAGCAGTCGGCGGGGACGTGGCTCGCCCCATCCTTAGCTATGTTCCAACTCGCCACCAGGTGCCTGTCGGCTTCAAAGCCGCAGCGCAAGCATTGGTAGGCGTGCCCATTCGGCCTATTATACTGGCTACATATCGGGCAGTTCTTAGACTTGTGGTAGTTGCTTACCTCAACCGTGGGTAGCCCCCTTTGTGCCGCCTTGTAGTCCACGTAGAACTGGAGCTTGTGGAAAGGCCACTGGTTCAACCTGCGGCGTATGTCTTTTCTCAGAGTTTTGCCGTTTGTCGACTTCATCGAGCGCATGGAGCCTCGAATCCCTTTGATGTTTTCGAACGCTACAGCGACTTGCTCTTGCTCCACTATTTCTGCTACTTGCTTGCTCACCGTGTGTAGAATCTGGTTTGTTCGGTTACTCTCCCTGCGCCAGTACTTCTCTTGAAGCTTCTGTTTCTGTACTGGTCGTTGTGGGGGTGTGTCAAGCTTCTTCTGAACAGATTTACGCTTGAGCTGTGACGAGTGTCTTATTGCTGGGAGCTTTGATACATCAATTTTAACGTGTTTCGGCGGTTCCTTCAGCTTTAAGATGGTTAGGTCGACGCTCCTCTCGTTGATGTCTACGCCGCAGACGCCGTTGATGTGTTTGGATTTAACCTCTCGCTTGAATGGCACAAAAATGTTGGCTCGCTCCTTGGATAGAGAGATTGTGACTTCGCCGACCTTTAGCTTGCCTTCACGCCAGTCTCGCAGGTACGCCTGCTCGTGGTGCTTGGTTACCAAGAGTGGTAGCCAGAGGTGCTCGCCCTTGCGGACGCGGATCTGTACCGTGTTCCCCTGGAATTTGCAGATGCCTGTTGAGTTTTTGTCTGACCAGAGTTCGAGGCGCATTGTTTTGGTCTCGTAGACTGGGGGCTTGTTTAGGTCGGCTTGTCCTTTTCGGCAGAGATTCCGCCAGGAGCGTAGCGTCTGGGTTGCTACCTGTCCTGCGGAGTGGAACCAGTGCGTTGCTAGGCTGAAGCGTGATTTCCACTCGCTGTACGCTACGTGGTGTAGGCTGGCGCGTGAGGTGATGTTATGTTCCAGACACTTCTTTATGCAGAAGTTCACTGAGGCGGTGAATTGGTCGAGTAGTTCTCCTAGCAACTCGCGTTTCCTCTTGGTTAGTATTGGTGTTGTGAAGTGGGCTGAGCTAACTGATTGTACGCTTGACAGTTTCTACCACCTTTTTCGTCTTGTTTGAACGCATACCGTAGAGTCTACCAGAGAAGCTTGTCACGATGGCCAGTAGGTCTTCCACGAGTTCCTCCTGTGGCGTTTTTTCCTCCTGCTGCTCGTTTACAGTCTCAATCCTTGCGCCGAGGTCTTCGACATGGGATTTTAGGTACTCGAAGCCGAATCGTGTCAGCCGGTCTTTCCACGTGATTAGTACTATGTCTGCTGCGTTCGTCCTGAGTGTGTCAAACATTTTCCCCAGTCCCCGTCGGTTTTCGTTTAGTCCGCTTGCCGTGTCCTCGAAAACCGCTACGACCTGGTATCCCTTCTCCTTCGCGTGTTCTTGAAGAGTCTCCTTCTGGCGTTTCAGGTCTTCTTTTTGATCTGCCGATGAGACTCTGGCGTAGATTACGGCTTGGTTTTTCGGCGTTGGCTGGCCGAGCAGGCGGCGGATCTCGCTTTCGGGGATGCGGTATTGTCCGCCCAGCGTTTTTACCGCTTTGACTTTGCCTTTGTAGATCCACTTCTTCAACGTGAGGAAGTGTATGCCGAGCATCTTGGCGGTTTTCCCTGTAGAGTAGAGTTTTTCCTCCTTCATCGCCATCGGTATATAGTTTGTTACAATATATATAAAAAGTTATTGTTTTATGCAGCAGTTACAGAACCCCTACCCTTAGGTTAGGGGCATGTCAGATCCTAAATTGTGTTTGTAACGTGTTCGAATCCAATTAAATCCATTAATCATTTTTAGAAAATTTGATTTTCCAGAGAGATTAATATAAAAATCGGGGACTGTTTGTGAGTAGCTCGTATCCATTCTCGCGAACCAGAACCATATCTTCGATTCTGCATCCCCCAAAATCAGGAATATAAACTCCGGGTTCAGCTGTAAACACCATACCCGCTTCTATAATGTCTGTGCTATTCGAGCTAATCGATGGATATTCGTGTACCTCAATTCCGATTCCATGACCAAAACTATGGACAAAAAAATCTCCGTATCCTTCTTTTTTTATCAGCCCACGAGCCACCTCATCGACCTCACTAGCCTTAACACCGGGACGAATGATTTCTAATGCCTTCTGCTGGGCGTTTAAAACCGTTTGAAAAAGCCTTTCCTGTTTCGAACTCGGAGAACCAACAGTGCGTGTTCTGGATATATCTGAACAATAATTTTTGTAACGAACACCCAAATCGATTACTACTAAATCGCCATTCTCCAATTTCCGATCACTACACGAAGCATGTGGAAAAGCAGACCTGTAACCAGATGCAATAATGGTTTCAAACGATGTCCCACTTGAACCCATCTTCCTCATTACGTACTCCGCCTCCGCTGCAACCTCGTACTCCTTAACACCGGGAGTTATAGCTTCTATAGCCCTTTTGACGCCCACATCGGTTATTTTCACCGCTTTCTGAATTGTTTCTATCTCACTTCGAGATTTAATGGATCTAAGTTTTTTTATGATATTTGACACGGGTACGAAATCGAAAGCCTCGCTATTTTTCTCTAGTTTTTCTTTAACGTTCACTGTCAGAAAATCCTCTTCAAAGCCCAGCTTTTTAATTTTCAAGTCCTTTTGAAGATTCGAGAAGGTCTTTTCAAAATCTTCCTGCTTTTTCGCTTCGAGGATGGAAAAATCCTTTATTGTACTTTTCGCGGCCTCAAATTCTAACTGCGAAACAACAGCAATGGGCGTATCATCTCTGGGTATAAATAAATACATGAACGAAGTTGAAAAGAAGCTTGAGAGATAGAAAATGTTTTCGGGCTTAAATAAAACTAAAGCATCAACGTCACCAATTATATCACGTAATTCCTTTAACTTCATACACCATTCTCCGTTCATATTTATACAGTTAGTATAAAAATTGTATTAATACTTATTACTATTATCCCCCGTTCTAAATTAGAGGATGATTTTAATGAAGATTATCGCAGTGGGTTCAGAAAATCCAGTTAAAATTTCCGCTGTGAAAAACGTTATGCAAAAACTACTCGGAAATGTAAAAATTTACGGAGTTAAGGTTTCAAGCGGCACCCCACCACAGCCTATAGGACTCAGTCAAACCCTAGAAGGAGCTCTAAATAGAGCCGAAAAGGCGTTACTTAAAGTAACCAACGCAGATCTAGGCGTAGGCATAGAAGCAGGAATTGTAGACGTAGTATTGAGTGACGAGACGCGTTACCTTGACTTTCAATACTGTGTAATAGTGGACAAGGAAGGAAGAAAAACTTTCGGAGCAGGCCCCGGATTCGAATACCCACCAATTGTAACACAAAAAGTAACAGAAGAAAATCTTGAGGTGGGAGAAGTTATGGAAAAAATAACAGGAATAAAAAATTTGGGTGAAAAAATGGGAGCAATAGGCTATCTTTCCCACGGGTTAATGGATAGAACTAAACTCACCGAGTTCTCAGTTTTAATGGCTATGCTACCCAGAATAAACACGAAACTATATTCAAACAGTGCGTAATTATTAAGTTTAATAATAAATTGTTTCGAAAAGTTGAAAAATCCAAATAGATTTCACGCGTTATCCACAATAAAAATAATTAGAGAATATTATATGAGTTCAGCTATTCTCTGAGCAGACCTACGCATATCTAAAAAAATCAAACCCAATTTAACATTCTTCGTAGTGGAAACAGTCAAAACTGCATTCGGGCCCGCAGACGTGACGAGAATGTATCCCTCTTTTCCGCTTATGAAAACCTGCTCCAGTTCCCCTTTTCCAAGTTCTTGAGCAGCGCGTTCACCGAGGCTCAACATTGCAGCAGTCATTGCTGCCACGCGTGTCTCATCAACATCCGAGGGAAGCTGAGCAGCAATGGGCAAACCCTCAACGCTCACTATCGCCGCTGCTTGAATTTCAGGAACCGAAGCCTCCAAGTCCTTCAGGATTTCTTCTAGGTTTTCACTTTTAGACATTTATGCACGTCACCAATGCCCTGTTTCAATTTTATTAACTTTTAAGAGAAGAATTAGCCTTATATTCTTTCCTCTAAGAGTTTCTCGGAGGATAAAAAAGATTAAGGGTTGCTTTTAAGAGGATTTAGGCGCTAACTCCTGCTTATTATAAAGTCTCTTCAGGAGAACCTCTCGGGAAAGAGACTGGAACGCCCGCTTCACCCCCAAGCCTTTAATTGCAATAGATTCATAAGTGGGCAACGAATCGGCTTGAAGGGCTCGAATTAAAGCATTTTTCTCTAACGCATCGGGCAAATCACGCTTATTAAGAAGAATCAATATGGGAATATCACCGCCAAGTTTCGCTCCCAGGTGACCCTTCAGTTCTTGCAAACTCTCCAGATTCGCCTGCAACTGATCTCTCGCGGAATCCGCTACAAAAATGATACCATCAGCCCCTTGCAGCACAATCCGCCTCTGGTGTCTGTGACGCTTCTGACCAGCGACCGTGAAAACATCAAAAATAACCTTACCCGTAGCAGATATCGGAGTATAGTCAAAATACAACGTTCTGCCCGTTGGATCCTCAACAGAAGTAAAACCGCCCTTATCAAGACCCTTTACCTCATCGTAAATCCATCTAAGACACGTCGTTTTCCCAGACAGGGAGGGTCCCCAAAAAACTACTTTAAAATGTATTCTACCTTGAGCATCTTTATTCAAAGGCTGCACACGTCCTATACAGTTTTATTAAAGGAAGAGATTAGATTAGGTTAGATTCAAGCTACACCTTTTCAAGCTCGCTAAGGGCAGCCTTAAGCTCCTCGTCGCTAGCTTCCCCGGAGGATACAGGCACAACTGGTTTCTCGGCAAGAAACTCGTCAAGAACACCCTTGAGCTGATTCGAAGCCTTCTTCATAACCAAGCGAATCATACCAATGTTAACATCAGCGTCGGTAATAACACAAAGAACACCCTTACCGCAACTAGCGGCAAAGATTTTACCATTATCAAACTCCGAAGTCACAATATTCAGCTCGCCTATATCCAGATTTTTACCCTGTTCTTCTGAAGCGCAATATACCGCGCTAGCAATTGCACCAATACCATCGATATCAACTGGATAATAGCTAAATTTTGATACGTGTGCTATTGTGAGTCCTGTTCTGTCTACGAGGATGACTTTTTTTATTCCGCTTTCCGCTTTTATGACATCGCTTAAGATTTTATCAAAGGCTTTTATATCCATCAATTTTAAACAGGCCCCGTTAATTTGTTCTGTTTCGTTAATATTAACTCTTTTTTCGGTATTATATTTGGTTTTCGGTTTTTAGATGATTTCGGTAGTCTAAAAGGTTTTCGAAAGACATTTTTAAGTGTTATCTTTGCATAAATTTTTGATTCTGGCTATTTGTTCTGGGGAAGAGGTTCAGCGTTCTTAGATCTTAGTACTATTAGAACGTACTCCTCTTCTGGAGCTATGTGAAGTTCGCTTTCTCCCGCATCTACTGTAAGGAAGTTCAGTGTACCCTCACCAAGTTCCTGTATAACTTTTGAAGCTTTCCCGACTAGCGACGTTACCAGGGCGGAAATTGTCTCGGTCTTCTCAGTGGAAAGAGTCGAACTGATTGGCAAACCTTCAGTGTTCGTCACAATTACGCCCTTAACGCCTGGGTGTTTTTGTAGCTGTTGTAATGTTTTCTGGAAGTATTTAGAGGTTATCATAGTAATGTACACCTCATCTGATAATAAGATACACACTTTTCTTTTAAAAACCTTTCAGTAAGGAGAAATGAAGATTTTTCTGTTAGGGTATTATGGTTTTCTAATTGTAATTTTTGTCTTGAGGCATAGATGTATTGGCTGGGTGTTTTGTTTTCAACATGGAGATATCAATTTTTGTTATTTGGAAGTATATCAATTAGTTTTGTTATTTATTAAAATGCTTTTTAAAAAAGCTTAAATTTAGGGAAAGAAAATAGAAAACTTGACTTACTTGTATCTGGTTTATTCTTGATGGGTTTGAAGGCTAAGAATTATAACGTTAATTGTACTAATATTTATTATTAAAGTGTGGTGGTTTGATGAGTCAATCGAAAACTGAGAAAATATTAGCTGAGCTGATGGATAAAATTCCTGAAATTGAGGGAGTAATACTATTGGACAAGAATGGAAACATATCTGTTCAACAAACGATAACGCAGATGAATACTTCGGCAATCGCTAAGAGCGCCGCAGCAATGATTGCCTCTGCAAGGGAGCTTAATAAGACAATAGCAAAGGGAGACGCAAATGTGACGTATGTTGAGGGGGATAATGGTTATGCTGTGATGGCGAACTCAGATAAGGCTATACTATTGACAATAATAAGTAAGGACGCGGCTCAGTCACTGGGACTAATAATAAGAGATCTTAAGATGACGCTGTCAAAAATTAAAATGTGAAAAGGTGTAATAATTTTTTAAATTTAACCTTTTCTACTTTCCTAATTACTGCGGTAATAAACGGCTTCCTTATGATTGATTTTTCTTACAATAAATGAAATTTTTACAGAAGGAAACCTCAGGGAAAGCAAGCGGATGTGGTAGCAGAGAAAATCTCACTTCCTCGGCGGCAGAGGTGTTTTTTTGTAGTGAACATAAATAATATTAGTTTCTGTGGGAAAGTTTGTAGGTGGCAATATGAGACAGTTAGGAAAAGAAAAAAATAAAGAGTAAATTGGTGTTTAGCAAGTGTATTGTTTGAAAAACAGGGTTTTCTGCGGTTTGGAGGTAGTTTTACTTTAATGTTTAGCTGAAGATATTCTTTGATGGCGGTGTGTTTGCTTGGTGTTTATAAAAAAGGTTGTTGTCAGAGGTTTCAAATCCTTCGGAAAGAAGAAGGTGATACTCCGCCTATCTAAGGGATTCTCAGCTATAGTTGGACCGAATGGAAGTGGTAAGAGTAATTTATTGGATGCCGTTCGTTTTGGGCTGGGAGTTTTGAGTTCGAAGTCGTTGAGGGTTAACACTTTTTCGGATCTCGTTTTTACTCCCAGTAAAGGGGTTAAAATGACTCCCGCTAAATACACTAGTGTAAGTTTGTATTTTGACAATTCGGATAGGAGGCTTCCGGTAGATGCGGATACCGTTATAATTGACAGGCAGGTCGACCGCGCGGGGAAGGGTGTTTACAAGCTGGAGGGTAGGACTGTTTCGAGAACAGATATAATTGACATGTTGGAAATTGCGGGAATAAGTCCGAGCGGGTATAATGTGGTTCCCCAGGGAGAAATATTCGAGCTTATTCAGATGGGTGCGCTTGAGAGAAGGAAACTCTTCGAAAACATAGCGGGAATAGCTTCCTATGATGAGAAGAAGGAGAAAGCGGAGAAAGAGTTAGAATTAGCGGAACAGAATCTTCGAGAAAACTTCGCACAGATCAGTGAGGTAAGAAATGTGGTTGAAAGACTGGGAAGAGAAAGAGAGGTAGCGCGTAAATACCAGCAACTTAATGAGGAGATCAAAACCTCCCGTGCAAAGCTTGTTTTCCACCAGTTGAAAACCTCTGAAGCAGAGTTGTCAGATGTCCTGAAGAAAATAGAGAGTAACAATGCGCAGTTAAATAGTTTGAAAGAAAAGGAAAAAGAGTTCAAAGAAAATTTTGAGAATATAACTGGGAGAGTAGAGGAAATTGAAAAGAGCATCATTGAGGACTTGGGAACTAGGATTGGGAACTTACAATATGAGCTTAGTGAAAAGAGGGGAGTTTACTCGGAGAAAGAGGTAGTTTTTAGGTATAAAGAGGATGAATTGAAAAAAAATTCTAAAACGCTGGAAAACTTGAACCAAGAAATAGTAAATCTAGAAAGTAGTATTAAAGAAGAGGAAAGAAGTATTGTTGATTTGGAAAGGCAAGAGGTAGAGGTAAAGAATCAGGTTAAGTCAAAACAGGATATTCTTGAGGAGATAAGCAACCAAATAACAACTAGTGATGCCAAGTTCTCAAAAGTGAGAACTAGAATAAGAGAGATACATGAAGAAATAGAAGAGCACATGCCGAAGAGGGTTTCTCTGAAAACCACTCAAGAGGCTTTTAGAAAGGATATTGAGTATATTTCATCATCAATTAACTCTAAAAATGCGGGAATAGAGGAAATTAAAAGAACATTGCAAGAAGCGGAAACAGAAAGGAATCGTTTGGAAGAACTGGAAGAAAGTTCTAGGAAAGAAGTGGAGACATTTACTAGCCAATCGGAGGAGCTTCAAGAGCAACAAGATATTACTCGCCGGGAGATTGAAGAGACTGAAAAGCTAATTTTAAACGCTAGAGATGAGGTGGTAACAATAAAGGCCGTAAATGAGGAGAGGAAAAGGCTCCTTAGAGGACAATCAGCGGTACGTGAAATTCTGAAGCTTCGAGACGATAAAAAAATTGAAGGAGTCTACGGCACAATTTCCGAACTGGGAAAAACAGATATGAAATACGCCCTAGCACTTGAGGTCTCCGCTGGAAATCGAGCTAATTTCATTGTTGTTGATGATGATGAAGTGGCTACTGAATGTATTAACTTTCTAAAGAATAGTAGAATAGGAAGAGCGTCCTTCTTACCGCTGAATAAAATTAAACAAAACAATTTTAAAATCCCTAAAGGCGACGGAGTGATAGGTTCTGCGATTGACCTCATGGTTTTTGATGAAAAGTTCAGACTGGCATTCGAGTATGTTTTCGGTAATGTGGCAATAGTAAAGAATTTAGATGTAGCCAAGGGATTGGACCTTCCACAGATAAGAAAAGTTACCGTTGAGGGAGACATAATTGAGCCGGGAGGCCTAATGGTGGGTGGGCACTATGTCGGAAGACCTACCCTAGCCTTCTTGGAAACCGAAAAATTACCCCAGTTAGAAGAGCAGCTGAGTGGGCTTAATGCAATCCGGCTAGAACTTCTGGGAAAACTTGAGAATATAACAAAGTCATATCTTGAGATTAGGAGTAGAAGGGAGGAGAAAGAACATTCCCGTGGAAAACATTCCGCCAATTTAGAGCACCTGCTGGAGAAGATAAAAGGAGATATGTCGGAAATATCAAAAATAGAATCCGAGATAAAGAAACAGCAGAAACTGAAGGAAGAAGGGGAGAAACAGTACAAGAAAGTGTCCCAAGAAATAGAAAAAATAGAGGGAAGGATCCGTGTCTTATCCGAAGAAGAACAATCGCTTAACCGCATCGTAGAAGAGTCGGGAGCCTCCGATTTTTACGCACAGTCAAGAACTCTGGAAGCGGAAATTACCAAACTGAAAGAAAAGTTAAGTGGCATCAGAGTACAAATTGCTCAGTCAAGAACAAAGACAGCCGAACACCTAATCCCAAGAATGGAGGAGAGAAAGAAGTTAGCAAAACAATTGGGAAAAGATATCGAAAGTGTGTCTAAAGAAATAGATGAACTCCAAAAAGTAACCAAGCCCTTACTAGAGCAGATAACAAAGCGGGAGGAGGAAAAAAGGAGTCTGGACGAAGAGGTTTCAAGTCTAAGAGAAGAAGACACGAAACTCAAGCAAGAGGTGACGGTTCTAAGGAATGAACTGGAGGTTACCACTCGAAGGATTAACTCTATCGAACTTGAATTAAGCAGACTGATGGTGGAAAAAGAACATTTAGAAAACAATGTACAAGAATTCAGAGAGCAAGCAAAGGAATTTCCAGAGTTTAAGCCCAAAGACATTTTAAAAGTAAACGTTCAGGAACTGAGAGAGCTGATACGAAAAAAGGAGGCAGAGAAAAAGGGGATGGAACCAGTTAACATGTTATCTATTCAACTCTATGATGACGAGAGAGCTAGATATGAAGAAATACTGAGAAAGAGAGAGGAGTTAATAAAAGAAAGAGAAAGTATTATGGAATTCATACGGGAAGTGGAGAGGGATAAGAGAAGAAGCTTCTTAGCGTCCTTTTACAGTATTGAACGTAATTTTAAGAGAATATTTGCAAAGCTTTCCCCAGGGGGAGAAGGACGATTTGTACTTGAAAACCAGACAGACCCATTTCTAGGAGGAGTGGATATCGAAGCACGCCCAGCGGGAAAGGATGTAAAAAGAATAGAATCTATGTCCGGGGGAGAAAAATCCCTAACAGCCATTGCACTTATACTTGCCATACAACAGTACCAACCAGCTCCCTTTTATTTATTGGACGAAATAGACGCCTTTCTTGATGATGATAACGCGAACAGAGTTGCTGATTTGATTAAGGACTTTTCAAAAGAGTCGCAGTTTGTAGTCGTATCGCTTCGTGATATCACAATCACCAGAGCAGACCGAGTGTTTGGTGTAATCTGCAGTGATGGTGTTTCAGATGTTGTTTCTCTGAGAATGGAAGAAGGAGTTGAGGACAATGACTGAAACTCGGGAAGATCCTTTTTGGATTCACCCACCATGGTCACTTCTAGTAGACACTAGCCAGAAAGCTGAAGATCCTTGGGAAATTGATATCAGCAGAATTCTAATAGGATTTTTAGAAAAAATGCGGGAAAGAGAATCGGTCGACTACAAGGTATCAGGCAAAGCCCTTTTATCAGCCTCAGTTATCCACAGAATAAAATCCGAGCTGCTATTAAGACTCGGACAAAAACAGGAAGAGAAAAAGGAAAAGGAAGATCTTGACCTAAATCTACCACCAATCCCCATGCCCTACAGGCTAATAAACAGAAAAGTCACCCTAGAAGAACTCTTGCTTGCTTTGGAGAGAGTTTTACTCGGCGAGGAAACGAGGAAAATGATTAAGAAACCCTTGAAAGAAGAAGTTAAACCCGAACCATTTGTTTTCGAACCTTCTAAAACGAATATAGAACAAATTATTAAGGACATTTACCAGAAAATCCTTTCCCAAGAAAGAGAGATAATCAGATTCTCAGAATTGGTGGATAAAAGAGACCCTCTCAATGTTGTTAGAAATCTATTAAGCATTCTAATTCTTGTTCTAAGAAATAAGATACACGTCTGGCAGGAAAAATATTTTGGAGAGATATACATAATGGAGGCGGAAAGATGGGAGAGGATGCTATGAAGATTATTGAGGCCGCATTATATGCTGCGGGTAGGCCACTTTCTATTGAGCAAATTGCGGAGATTGTGAAAATTGACAATTTAGACCATGTTGATGAACTGGTGAAGCAACTTGTTCGAGAATACGGGGAAAGAAGTAGCGCACTAGAAATTGTAGCTCTACCTGGGAGTAAGTACGTATTACAACTAAAGGCCAGCTACTCTAATAAAATCACCAGTATAGCTTCACGAGGACTCTTATCATTGGGTGAACTAAAAACTCTTGCATATATTGCACTCAAACAACCAGTAGAGCAGGCAAAAGTAGCAAAAATGCGAGGCTCACATAGTTACAAACACATAAAAAAGTTAGAAGAATTAGGATTCTTAAAATTTGAACGAACAAGCAGAACCAAAACTTTACAAACCACAGAAATGTTCGCAGACTACTTCGGATTCGAACACGAAACTAGGAGACTGAAACAGCAACTAAGATGGAGAATCAGAAAAGAAGGTATTCAAACCCGATTAGATGTTCCTCCACCAGAACTTTCTGATGAAGAAGAATCTTAAAAGAGGGAATTATTTTTATTAATTTTTTAGCAGACACGAGGTATCGGTTCGCCGTATGGAGTCTCTATTATACGTTTCCCACCAACCGAAGTATTCATAATCACAAGTCCAGGTTTGTCATCCCTGACTTCTCCTATTATACTCGCGTTCTCACCGTATTTTGTTTTTCTTATCACTTTCAAAGCTTCCTCAGCCAGCCTGCTATCTATAGCTATAACGGCTTTACCCTCACAGGTTACCTCCAAGGGATCGATTCCCAACATTTCTGAAGCTGCAATCACCTCGCTGCGTATAGGTAGGTCATCTTCATTAATGTAAATTGTAGTTTTGGACTTGCTGGCGAAATCGTTTAAGGTGGAGGCTAAACCACCTCTAGTGGGATCCTTCATCGCCGTTACCCCACCCACTTTAAGAACCTTCTCAATGATATTCCAGATAGGCGCCACATCAGATTTGAGCCCCGTTTCAAAACTTATCCCCTCTCTAGCAGCTAGAAGTGAAACACCGTGGTCGCCGATTGTTCCTGTTATTATAATTTTATTCCTAGGTTTGACTCCAGAGTCGAGAATTATCTTACCATGCTCAACTATTCCTACCCCTGTGCTGGCCGCAACAATCTTATCAAGGTGACCATGAGGCATAACTTTAGTGTCACCAGAAATTATTGGCGCTCCCGCTTCTTCGCAGGTATCGTTCATTGATTTTAAGATACGATTCAAATCATCTATGAGAAATCCCTCTTCAATTATCAAAGCACAAGCAATAGCTAAAGGTCTAGCGCCCATAACGGCAATATCATTGACGGTTCCCGATATCGCTAGTCTGCCTAGATCTCCTCCTGGAAAGAAAATTGGATCCACGGTGTGGCCGTCCGTAGAAATTACGACATCAGTATCTCCAAGAGGGATACTTGCTCCGTCGTCCAATTCATCCAAACCAACGCCGCCTTGCACGTTATGTCTCTTCAGGGAGGATAGTATGGTTTCTTTTATTAGGCGATTCATAGCGGTGCCGCCAGCACCCATAGCCAGCTCTATGCGACTCATATAAACTCCTCCAGATGCCCTTATCGGGAAAAGCTTATATTATTTCTCATAAAACTCTTGGATAGAAAAGATTAATAATAAAAATGCTGTTCAATGGTTTAAAGTTCTGGTGATTTAGACATGGTTAATTGGCAAGCAAGATCCAAACGCAAACCCACTGGTGGGAGATTGAAACAATTTGCCAGAAAGCATAAAAGAGAACTCGGAAGAGAAGAAACTAAACCCCAACTTGGCACGGAGAAGAAGAAAATTATTAGAATTAGAGGAAATAACCAAAAAATCAGAATGATGGTCTGTGAATTCGCTAACATAACTAACCCGAAAACTGGGAAAACCCAAAAAGTGAAAATACTTGATGTAGAGAAAAACCCAGCCAACATAGATTTCTCAAGAAGAGGAATAATAACCCGTGGAGCGATAATTGACACTGAGGCAGGAAAAGCAAGAGTTACAAGTAGACCAGGCCAGGCAGGAATGGTTAATGCAGTTCTAATCGAATCCGAAGAATAGTATCCTAATTGTATGATATAAAGGGTATGAATCAGATTTGTTTTTGAGTAAAATATTTATCTACTGACCTTCTTCCTCGACTTCAGCTTTGATATTTTTTATGTTTAATTCTCTGCCGCCAATTATTTCTGTATTACTGCTATTGCACCTTGGACACTTGGCGCTGAATCCTACAAGTTGAAGGAGATGTGCTTTCTTTTGGTCCTCCTCAGAAATCGCGTCTCCGGAATATCCACAATCATTGCAGTGGAGTTTTCCTGGAACAGTTAGGATGTTTAATTTGGAGTTCTTCAAAGGAGTGTTGTCGGAAGCAATTTCGAATAGAAACTTCAACTGTTCTGGGTTTATGAAAGTAAATTGACCAATCTCAACATTAATCTCCAGAACTTTTTTTACATTATTTGCTTCTGCTACCCGTGTTACAGTCTCAACAATAGAAACAGCAGTAGATAATTCGTGCAATAATAGACACCACAAAACTTAGAAAATCAGCAAACTTAAAAATGTTATCTGAGAAGTATACGCTATAAATTTCATGGTTTGCAGTTAGGAATTTGTTTTTGCCGGGCGATTTCGCGGTGATATAAATGAAGAAAAAAGACAAGATAATACTGTATCCAGAATACTTTGACTCAAAACTAACCCGAGGAAAAGGTCGTAGAGTCCCTCTCAAAATTTCTGTTCCATCACCCACAACAGAGGAACTCGCACTAGTTTCAAAAAGACTAGGTTATGATTTCGAGATGGATCCCGAATCAGCTTACCCAAGCAACTGGTGGAGCAAACAAGGCCGATTGCTCATAACTAAAAACGATTTGAATAAAAATGAAGTGATTAAGAGTATAGCCAAAGTACTGAGTAAGGCGAGAGAAAGGAAAAAGGAAAAAGAAAGAGAACATAAATGATAAGATTATTTTCTGGTTTTTGTTTAAAGATTTTGTACATAAAGTTTATAATACACTAATCCAAGACCAAAATATCGAATCCTTGACTTGAGGGAGAATACTTGAGGAGGCTTGGCAAACCCTTACATCTGACCGCGCGTGGCGACCTAATAATTCGTGTAGACTTCACCCCGAAAATTGGCTCAAAAGTGGTAACCAAAGATATGAAAGAGGTGGGTCAGATTTTCGATATTTTGGGGCCTGTGAAAACGCCTTATGTATCGGTCAAGCCTCAGGTAGAACCTGTTATTGCCGAAAAATTGGTAGACGAGGTTCTATATGAACTTGTAGACGAGAAAAAACGGAGATATTCCAAAAGAAGGAAATAAACCTTCATTAGAACTGGGTGGCCGCAATGACTGAACTCGAAAAACAGAAGGAGAGAGAGGATAATATTTTTTATTGTCCTGAATGTAACAACGGTATTTTGATAAGAGACTATGAAAGAGCTGAACTAATTTGTAAAAATTGCGGACTTGTCATTAAGGATCACCTGATCGATACTGGACCAGAGTGGAGAAGTTTTAACCAAGAACAAATGAGGAAGAGGGTGAGGGTGGGTGGGCCGACCACCTCTACAATGCATGATAAGGGATTATTAACAGTAATTGATTGGCGTAATAAAGATATTTACGGAAAGGATCTCACACCGCGCAAGAGGGCACAGATATACCGCTTGAGAATGTGGCAAAGAAGAATGAGAGTGTCTGATCCCAATGAAAGAAACCTCGCCTTTGCTCTATCTGAAATAAACCGTATGTCGTCTCACCTGGGATTATCACAAAACACACGGGAAGAAACCGCAATAATATATAGAAAGGCTATGGAACGCAGATTAATACGCGGGAGATCCATAGAGGGGATAACAGCGGCGGCACTTTATGCTGCTTGTAGGAAATGCAAAATACCTCTAACCCTAGACGACATAGCCGAAATTTCCAGAGTTAAAAAAAGGGAGATAGGAAGAAGCTACAGACTCATAGCCAGAGAGCTCAAAATCGAAATACCGCCAGTCAATCCAATGGAATATATACCAAAGTTTTCAAGCGCCCTAAATTTAACAGGATCCGCGCAGAAAAAAGCAATGGAATTAATGCAAAAAGTATGCGAGAAAGGACTCACATCGGGAAGAGGACCCACAAGCATAGCAGCAGCCGTAGTATACATTTCTAGTATCTTGATGAATGAAAGACGAACTCAAAGAGAAGTTTCAGAAACCGCAAGAGTAACCGAGGTAACCATTAGAAACCGTTACAAAGAACTCATAGAAAAATTAAAACTAGAAGTAGACACACAAATCTGAAAGCAACTAAAAGAATAGGACAACCCATCATTAACCCAAATTCAATTTGTTCCAAAATATGGTTTCTTGTAAGGAACTTGCTCTGTCATAGGTGTTTTAGCGCTAATGCAAGAGAGTCTATTGCTTTCCGCATATAGTTTAAGGCCTCATTTAGATATTTAGCAACTTCGCTCGCGCCCTCCTTCTCAGCGAGTTCGACATACTCTCTTATCTTCTCCAGATGGCCTGTATTATGCTCTATCCAGTGGGAAATTAGAGCCTTCAATCGTTGAATTTCATGTAGATTATTATGATTATTGGGCTCGTGTTCATGTTGATGATTATGATTTTCTATTTTTTTATAATGGTTTTTTTCATGCTTCAATTTATTTCCCCACAAAATGTGATTTATTAGAGGTTTTTACTTATTCCTTAATGTTTAATTTTTAAAAAACAAATTCAATTATTATTCGAATACCTTAGTGATCATATCTTTATGAATAAGTTGCCGGTATAGGATAAGGTTACTGAGCTTGTTTTATTATGCTTAATATTTCTGAAATGGGTGCATTTGTTCTTATTGAATTGTCGTTAAAGTGTGTACGTGCCACTAAATAGCCTTTCTCTCTCAGCATAAGGATAACCCAATCTAATGCAGGACATGGCAAGTTATGCTGGTCACATAGACGATGCAGATTGTAGTAGGTAGCTGGCGCATCAGCCTCCTCAAGAATTGTGCTAAGAAGCTTTATGGTTCGGTTAACCCCATTTACTTTAGCATTTTCCAGTGTTTGAGCAACAAACTCCCTAGACTGAATTTTACCACACCACAATGGACCCGCAATCTTGGTATCACCCCCACAAGAAGGACATCCCCCAGTTAGGGGAGCGGCTATTCCCGGTTTTAATTGGCGGTGCTCACAATGGGGGCAGTGAATAATGTAACCCACTTGTTTAACCGATTCGTCTGTGTTCTTCGCTCCGGAACCGGTTCTAAGATAGGTGCGGGTATAATGATCGGTGGAGTGAGACAGCAGGGGAGTTAATGCTATCTCTCTCTTTGCTGCGGTCAAAACCGAGCAGGATATAAGTAATCTTACTGCGATCTCATGGCAGTACATGGTTCTTAATGGAACCCCGCCATACTTTCTAATACAAGCATTTACATGCACTCCACAAAGTGGAGCCATATCCGTGGCGGTTAAACAGAGCATACCATTATCTTTACGCACCGCCCTCATAGCGGAGTCGAGAAATGGGGCGGGAGAACCGAAAGGGTCTACATCAATGACGTCGAATCTTTTCCCAGAAGAGGCATTTTTGGTAAGCAAAAGATTGGCGTCCTCATTAAAAACTTGGATCTTGTCCTGTAAGTTGTGTAGTTCTACGTTCTTTTTTGCTATCTCGTAAGCCGTGGGATTGACATCATTAATTGTTACGCTGTCTATTCCGTCAACCTCTGTTACGAGACGAATGCCTCGCACACCGCATCCAGCCAAAGGCTCACAGATTCTTAAGCCTCTTTTCGTTATCTGTTGGTAAGCCTTTACCGCATATATCGCTATGTCCCGGTTTAACTTCATCACCGGATTGTAAAAAACCGGTGCTGCCTTAGAGGGAGTATAAGCCTTAGGAATTTCAGCATACACTTCGGCATCTGGTCCGTACCCGTAGAAGTCTACACCGCCCTCATTATAGATACGTATTTTGTAACTACCCAAATTGAATAACCACCACCTTCATCAAACCACATAGTTTAAATTAGAGCTAATGAACTTTCTCATAAAGATTGTTGAAATTAAACGAGGAAGAGAACTTTCTATGCTGGTCGCGGGTGTAGACGAAGCTGGCCGCGGGCCAATCTTGGGGCCCATGGTTTTTGCCGGTGTTCTCATGAAGGAGGAAGACATTCCAGAGTTGGCTGAATTGGGGGTAAGAGACTCGAAGCTTCTTCAACCTTCTAAAAGAGAGAGGCTTGCTATTGTTATATTAGAACGGGCAGTCAAGGTTTCAATAAAAGTGGTGAGTCCGAGAGAAATCGACGATGCCAAAGCTGCTGGTGTGAATTTAAACCAGCTTGAGGTATGTTGTTTTGCGGAGATAATAAATCAGCTTAACCCGGATGTGACGTATGTTGATGCCGCTGATGTTAATCCAGAAAGGTTCTCTCAAATGATTAAAAGTAATCTTGTGATAGATACGGAATTGATTTCCCAGCATAAAGCCGATTATGATGTCCTTGTGGTGAGCGCAGCTTCGATTCTAGCAAAGGTTGAGCGTGACAGAATGGTAAATGAGTTAAAAAGGTTTGGAGATGTGGGTTCGGGATATTGTCATGATCCAAAAACCATTTCTTTTTTGAAGGAGTGGGTCAGAGAGTATGGTGAACTTCCAAGTTTCGTTAGGCACTCGTGGATAACGGCAAAAAATATCTTGAATGAGGCGAAGCAAGCCATTTTAGACGATTTCGGTAAGAACAAGAAATAGTTTAGTTTTTATTTTTGAGACCGTACTTTTCGTATATCAATCTAAATAGCTCTTCCGGTCCTTCGATTGCTTGAAGTTCTTCTTTGATTATGACTGGAACTTCGGTTGAAATTTTTTTAATTTTGTCCTTATCAATAACAAACATGGCGAATTTTTTGGCTACCTGAGAAACTTTCTCCACCGATGTTATTCTTTGCTCAATTCCCTTCTCTTGGGCATAACCTAGTCCGGTGATTACAACCTTTTGTTGATCTTTTTGATCCGCGGTTAGAGCGTCGAATGGGGCTTTTCTTGCAAAAACCACTTTTAGTCCTAGCTCACAAAGAGTTTGACGAATTTCCTCCTGCAATTCGTCTTCTGCTTCCTGCTCTGGAATCTCTTCTTCTTCTACCACCCATGAAATAATATTTATTGGCACTGCTATTGGAATGTCTAGAACATCTTCAAGCTTTATTGCGGTTTCCAATGTGGAGTCCATGCTTCCTCTCTCGTACTCATAAATGGTTTTTCGTGAAACCCCTACGCTGCTTGCTAAATCTCCGAAAGACATTTCTTTCTTCTCTCTCTCCTTTCTCAAAGTATCTCCGTCTATTTTAACATACAATCCTCCTCTTCTGGCGAATACCAGAGGAAGATTATTTTCATGAATAAACTGTTCAAAGGTTTCAGAATTAACCGCCGGCAGGCCTTGCCTCTCATACACCAATCCGCCTTGTACAATTTCCTTTCTTGTTCTGTTGCCAATAATTATGGGAGAGGCGAGAAGCATTCTAGAGAGAATTTTTAGTTCTTTACTGGTTTCCTCACTGAGTGCATCAACGTTTTCATGCACTTTTAAAAGGAGTAGGGTTAACCCCTTCCGCGCCACTATGTCAAAGCAGCTGGAACGAAAATCAGTATTTTCCGCTACGCTATAGTCCGCTCTCAATAAAATATCTGTGATTCTACCAACAGCGTCGCGGCGATCTGGAGCCAAATATGATACCTCATTTAAAAGAATTTTATAATTATTCTAATTAAGATGTACCCTAATTGTTTTTAAAGTCTTTTTATTAGCTTTAACAAAAAAGAAAACATATATAAAAAAGTTACTAAAAATGAAAAAACTATAGAAAGCAGGTAAATGAAAAACTCAGCTTGAATCAGTAGAATCTAAATCAAAAAATATTAGGTAACTCAGTCCAATTTATCCCCAAAATCCAAGTTCTTAAAATTGAGTTTAGTGGTCGCAAATCCTATAGTAGTCAAGGATCTGATTTTTCTCCTCACTTCTAAAACCTGATGACGATAGATGTATGGATGAAAATTATTTTCATCTTCCGAAAAGGGGTCATCGGTTAATCCCAACAATTTCATTACAACCCCTTTTTCTATTTTTCCCCCACTAATGCTGAAAACGCCCTCACCCATATCGATTCTTCTGATAAAAACTATCGGAAGTTGAAGCTTTCCATGATATTCTTTAGGCACCATATCGGCCAGAAATTGCAATTCTTCTTTTTTAAAAATAATTCGGTCTCCATCCATAGTTAAGACATAGGGATCCTTAGATTCTAAAAGGGATTCCAGAGTTCCATAATTCCGCGGTAAATGATCATTTAGCTTCTCTATTTCTCTCATCCATATCTTTGAAAGATTATCACTTCGCATAAAGACCGCAACCCACAAGTCTAAACCTATCTCAAAATCCGAGCAGAAGTGCGTATGTCCTATTTATTTACGATTGAAGAAGTCTATTTGAACTTTGCTAAAACCATAGCGTGAGCCTTGTCAAAGGGTTCCAGGTTGACAACCTGTATTATCTCAAATCCTCTCTTAGTAAGAACTTGGGTTTCCTCTTTAAAAACCTCGCTAGGTTCCTTCGTTACGTCTATGCTCTGTGCCTTTATCGCTAACATAGTATAACCGCCACTCTTCAGGAACATTTCGGAGTTATCCGCAAGAAGTTTGGCTTGCTCAGGCTGAGCGACATCGCTGTAAACGGTGTCAACCTGCTCAACAAGCATCCTGTACTTCTCTGGAAATCTTGCGTCTGCAAGTATGGGAATCATATTCTTCTTTGTTTCACATACTCTAACCAGTTCCCTCATTACGCGGGGTGAAAACTCTACACAGAAGACAATCCCATCTTTTCCAACAATATCCGCTACGTGGCTGGCGGTTGTACCAGAAGCTGAACCTAGATACAGTATCTTGCCACCCTCTTCTATGGGCATTCCTTCAATCCTCTTGAGTATCGAAGCCGCCAATTTGCTTCTATAAGGTTCCCACAAACGATACTCCTTTCCCTCGTAGTTGATTAGTTTCTCGCCGTAAACTTGGAATCCCGGTGAAATATTTCGTGTGGCAAGTCGCTTGACACCATCATCACCTACAGCTAGAAATACACCTTTGAATTTATCGTGAGGTTCTACAATCAATTCTTTCACCCTGCTACTTACTTTCTTTTTTTGCCTTTTATCTTACTACCACCGACTCTACCCTTTCTCCTTCCTCTGGGTATGAATTGGCTGGGTTTACGGGGCGGAGGATTAGGATACTTCGCCTTTATTTGTGCGATTCTACGGTTAATATCCTCTTTTAATTCCTCAGCGACGTATTCCCCTGAAAAGACATCGATCCGCGCAGCAATCGCAAGCTTGCCCGCGTAAGCTCGCGCAATTTTGCCTCTTTGCCACCAAGGAGCCGTATTAATTTCGGTGTGCCGGAATATTACCCCATGTTTTGGTGGAGGGGCGCCAGTCTTTTTACTGCGGAAAAGTGCTTTTTCCGCTCCTAGAATTTGTGTTATGCTCGACGGAAGCCGAGCCAACTCGTTAATTCCGCCAGCTAAACTTATTAAACGAGCGCCCAAAAGAGGACCGATTATACCGTTAACGTTGGGTGCAACTTCTTTCATCATTTCAGATATGTATCTTTCAATCTCTCTTCTTAAATCAAACAATCTAAACGTTTCTCCTGCGAATTCTCTCAGGATTCCCATGTCATACTCTGAAATTTCTGCACCCATTGATTTTCCCGCTTCCCGTACAAATTTCTCAGCCATCTCATTTGAAATTCTTGATAAATTCTCCAATTTTTCAGTCGTAAAATTTGACCTCAGACCTAACTCACTCACGATTTGCACAAAAGCGGGATGGCTTGATACAATTTTATCGAATTCGGGAAAATGCAAACTATACCATTCCCGAACGCGTGTTGAGAATAAGTTAAGACTGTTATCAATATCGTCCAGAGAGAATACTGCCTGCACTATCATCTTATCACGCTTTTCCCCCGCTTCCTTAATCTTAATTCGGGTTAGCTGAGTATTAACATTCCAGATAAACTCATTAAACTCGGATACGGACATTTCACTTCCCGTTCTGTTAACATAGTCCAGCAGATTTTTTCTAAACATCTTCGCGATGCTTGAGGGCTCCTCAGATTCAATTTTCATGCCAAGTTTGTCTCTTAGATTTCTTGCTAGTAGTTCATCCTCTAAAATGTAGGTTGCGTCTTGACCCTTGAACGTTTCAACGAGACTTTCTAACTCTTCTATAACTGAGCCCTCCTGCAACTGGATGATTTTTTTTGCTGCTTCTGAAGCATTTTTAGCAAAGAGAGAGAAGGTTAGTAGGTTTCCATCCTTATCCAGAGCAAATATACCAAACACACTTTCCGCAATGTAGACCTTCATTGTTATTCCCTTCCACGCCTATTGAAAGCCTTTTAACCTAAGACAACCATTTTTTCTTGAGTAAAGGAAATTCAAGTATCAAAAGAAATTAAGATTGCTTCCTTAAGAACGTTGTTGAATTTATGAAGGGAGGCATAACATTGACTGATATTTCCGTAAACTTATCAAAGCTGAAACTACGTAATCCAACCATACTCGCGTCAGGAATAATGGGAATTTCTGGAAAGCTTCTCTTAAGAGTTGCAAATGAGGGAGCGGGAGCAGTAGTTACGAAGTCAATTGGTCCAGAACCTAGAAGTGGTTATGAGAATCCCTGCTTAGCAGAGGTGTTTAAAAACACGTACTTAAACGCTATGGGACTACCCAACCCGGGTGTGAAGCACTTTGCGAAGGAATTAAAATTAGCTAAAGGGGGAAGTGTACCAGTTATTGCGAGTGTGTTCGGAGACACCCCCTCAGAGTTTGCGTATGTTGCATCTGAAATGGAGAAGGCGGGAGCGGACGCTGTTGAACTCAATGTTTCTTGTCCACATGCCGAGGTTGCTACCATCGGTCAAAGTTGTGAACTTGTAAGTGAAACAGTTAAAGAGGTTAAGAAGGCGGTAAGGATTCCAGTTTTTGTAAAGTTAAATCCTAATGTCACTGATATCGTGGAAATAGCCGAAGGAGCCGAGAAGGCGGGAGCTAATGGAATTACAGCAATAAACACTATACGGGCAATGGCAATAGATATCAACACATGTAAACCATTGCTGTCAAATCGGATAGGTGGATTATCAGGTGAGGCGTTAAGACCCATCGCGGTGCGCTGCGTTTACGAGATTTACCAGAATGTGAAGATACCGATCGTTGCGGCTGGGGGCATTTTTCACTGGAGCCATGCTATAGAACACATCTTAGCGGGTGCGACGGCGGTTCAAATAGGAACCGGGGTGGTTAGTGGACTTCAAATTTTTCAAGAAATATCCACTGGAATAAAGAAATACCTAGAAGAAAAAGGGTACCAAAATGTACAAGAGATAGTGGGTATTGCTCATAAGGAGGGTAGAAATTGATTAACAAGGCTCGTATTGTGAGAATTATAGATGCGAAATGGGAAAAACCAACTATTAGGAGTCTATTTTTTCTTGACGACGAATCCTCGAAAGCTAAGCCAGGGCAATTTTTAATGATTTGGATTCCAGGAATAGACGAAGTCCCCATGAGTGTATCTAGCACAAACCCCCCCGGAATAACCATTAAACGTGTGGGCGAAGCGACGGAGGCTCTCAGCCATCTAAATAAGGGTGATGAGATAGGAATCAAAGGCCCCTTTGGAAACGGTTTTACGATCACCGGTAAAAAAGCACTAGTAATTGGGGGGGGAGTCGGAATTGCTTCTCTTCTGCCTTTAATTAGGCTGCTAGCTGAGGAGGGAAAAGAGGCGACTGTTATTATAGGCGCCAAAACCAAAGAAGAGTTGCTGTTCGAAACAGAAATAATGGAACAAGTGGGTAGAGACCATCTTATCACATGTACAGATGACGGCAGCGCTGGTCTTAGAAAGATGGCTAGTGACCAGGCTGCTGAAATGATTGAAAAAAACGACTACGACCAGGTTTACACATGTGGACCGGAAAAAATGATGTATAAAATATTTGAGGTGGCGGAGAATAGTAATATTCCTCTACAGGCGGCTCTTGAAAGATATATGAAGTGTGGATTCGGTCTATGCGGAAGTTGCTGCATAGGCTCTTTTCTAGTGTGTAAAGATGGCCCAGTACTTACCAGTCAGAACTTAAAAGAGGTACTAGAAGAATTCGGAAAATTGCGTAGAACTCCCTCGGGGGAGTTAGAAAAAATTTGATTCAAAAACCCTAGATATTACTGAAAAATAAAAATAGCAACAAACATAGTAATATTTAAGGTACATAATGCGGGTATTAAATAGCTCTCATTAGGGGCGCCTTATTTAAAGTTAAAGTGGGGTAAAAGTAATGATTGAGTTCGGCAATCTGGAACAAGCTCTCTTCAAGATTCAGAGATTGCTGAAATGGTTTGAAACAGAGGCTAATATTGATAAAGCTCTCAGCAGTGACGGGGGTCCGATTGAGCAGAGAAAGCGTGCAGTGGATTATATTAAGCAAATGACTCAATTAATTTCATTTATAAAAGATGACTCAACTGATAGATATCCTGAAAAGGTTTTGGAAATAGAAGAGAACTATAACTCCTCCGTTGAATCTCTAGACGCGTTTAGTAAAATAATTAGTGATAACGAATTAAACGCAGCCAGAGCATTTCACCTAAGCCAGGACGCCTTAACTCGAATGTTGAGTAACATATCCGAGTTTATTCGGCTTGTTAAATCCGTTGATGAAAATCCTTTGATTTTAAAGGTCTTAGAATTAAGGCAGAGGGTGGAGGATTTAGAAGCTGAAAGATATCAACTACTAGTTGAACTTCGCAGATTAAAAGGGGGAGAAGAGCCAATTTTAGAAGCACCCTCATTTCAAACATCTCATATCACACCCTCAGATAGCCATCAACAAGAAGTAGAAAAACTCAGGACAGAAAAAGGGATGCTAGAGCAACAATTAAACGAGCTTAGAGAGGGAGAAAAATCCAAAGCATATCAAAGCCTATTAAAGGAAAACAATGAACTCCGAGAAAGAACCGCCCGATTAACCGAAGCCCTCAAAATCACCAGAGCAAGGAATGAAAACCGATTTAAACAGCTACTACAGGAACGCGACGAATGGCGAACCAAAGCTCTAGAGAAAACAGTACACAGCATAGAGGAAACAATTTACGACCTACGAAACCAAGTTGAAAACCTAAAAAAAGAAAACCAACAACTAAAGCAAAAACTGAATCTACTTCCTCAAAGAGAGGGGGAAGATGCGGAAAAAGACAAGTATGATGCCTACCACGGCGTAGAACCTCAAAGATTTTAAAAAAATGCGTATAAGAATTGTTAAACGATTTTCTTTTTATAAAAGCGAAAAAATAATAGAATAAGTAAAAATAAAAAGTACCCGAATTGATGATAGAAATTATTTTAAGTAATAAAAAACAAAGAATTTTTTTAACTTCAATACACCCGCAAGAAAAATGGAGGAAAAACATGGCATGGTCATCTTTTTGGGATATCATCTATGACATCATAGTTCTAGTCATCGTTTTCGGCTACGTATTCGCAGTGATAGGAATAGGCGAGGTTCTCAGAAAGCGGAGAGGACTCGACCCCAGCTTTACGCGGAAAATGATCCACTTCTTTGCAGGAGACGCAATCCTTTTCTGTCCCTTCTTTAAAAATCCACAAATAATACCGATAGTACCACTGGTAATGGGAATAGTAATCTTCCTCTCATCCCCCAAATCACCAATCGCAAGCATGAGATCAATGTTCGAAGTTATGGCTAGAACAGACGACTATAAGGCAGGACACATTTATGGACCACTATACTACATTATTTCAATCGGCGTCCTTGTATCCCTATTCGCTTATCCGGCAGGAACCGCTTATTGGCCATTATTCACTCTGGCAGGGATAGGTCTGTTCGCAATGTACTATGGCGACGGACTTGCTACTATTATAGGGATGAGGTGGGGAAAACACACGTACACTGTCGGAAAATGCACGCGGAGCGTTGAAGGCTCATTAACGGTATTCCTAATGACTGTTCTCTCAACCTTTATAGTTCTATACTATTTCAGCTACTTTGGATTCTGGCCCAGCCTCCCCTTAAAACAATTCTCAATGATCGGGATAATAAACATTTTCAGCCCAATTTTAGCCGTTTATCTAGCCCTAAACTTACTTACATCATTGCCCCTAATGGTTCCAGCGATCAATCTGATTCCCAGCTTTCCATCAAGTCAATTCGTAATAATCTGGTTACTAAGCAGTTCCAGTCCCATTTTTGCCGCTTATTTTGCCCTATGGATATTCTTATTGAGACCCCCAGTAATTCCAATGATCAATTTAATACTGGTTATAGGGATAATTGCAGGAATAGTGGCAGCGGTAATCGAGGGATGCTCTCAAAGAGAGTTAGACAACATTTTTGTACCAATGATTACTACAGCGGTAATTTTTGTTCTAGTCCTACTATTATTCCCCAGCTACTTTACCGTATTATCCTTCAATCTCGCAAACTTACTCCCCATCTAGCGATAAACTAGAGTGTTTAGAATAGAAATCAGCAGAACATACAAACCAAGTTAAAGATTCGTGAAAGGTGGCAAAAGCTTTTGCTACCACTTCTATTTTTCTTACCACATTGATTAGAAGAGGCTACAAAAAAGTAGGTTATTTGATTAGTATGAATCCTCGTCTTCTAGAATACCTGCGTCTTTTGCAAATTTTGCGTATCCCATCTTTATGAGTACTCTGGTGCTTCGGTTGAGTAGAAAGTCAATCCAGGCAGCTTCGGTGGGTTCGTTGTAGAATTTGCCGAATCTTTTTGCGTATTGTTTCTCATCGCTGCTGGAAATTAGATGGTTAACTGCGTTTTGTGAGAACGCTATTTCAACGTCGGCTGAGTTTGCTTTGCCCTTACCAACATTAATCCCATCCTCTGTTCGCAGGACATGGAAAACTTCAAGGGGAGGTTTTTCGTTCTCGAAATTCTCTAGGGAGTCAAAGAGGGAGAAGTCTATTATTGAATCTGGTATGAGGTCTCCGAATATTTTTGGGTGGTTGTCGAGATATTTTGCAAACTTCTGAGCTAGAGTTGATTCTTCCTGTAAGCCTTCTATCGCGGATTCTTCTGTGCAGTTTTTTAGGAGGAACTCGGTAATATCCATGACTTCCAATCTGGAACCATTATCTCCGTCACTAAGGTTTGTTTTGCAGAATGGGCATGCGCTTATGAGATATTCTGCTTGGGTTTCAGCTGCCTCTGTTAGTCTTTCCTTCGATATTTGGGATGCTATGCTCGGAAATGCCTTTTTTACCCCGCTTCCTGCGCCGCAGCAGTGGGCATATTTTCGGTTGGTTTTCATTTCTAGGAGTTCGACGTTGGCTGTTGCTTTCAGAAGGCTTCGGGGGTCCTCAAATATATTCATGTGTCTGCCGAGGTGGCAGGGGTCATGGTAAGTGACCTTGATTTTTTTAGGGCTGGCGAATGATATTTTGTTCTGGTCTCTAAGCTTCTTTAGAAGCTCGACCACGTGCATTAGTTTTACTTTATTTCCTTTCCACAAAGTAGCATAATCCTGCGCGAATGTTCTATAACAACCCGCACAAGAGAAAACCACAGTCTTTGCGCCGATTTCATTAATTTTATCGATGTTATGCTTGGCAAATTCCTTAGCGGTTTTTACGAAGCCGGTTCTGAACAGTGTTGAGCCGCAACATCGCTCATCATCTAAAACTGTAAAGTCTACGCCGGCTTTGTGGAGCAGCTCTATTGTTGATTTGGCTATCTCTTTTCTGCGGTAACTTGAGGTGCATCCAACGAAATAGACTACAACAGCCTTTTCGGGTATCGGAGCAGAGTCTAGGAATTCAAGCCTTTTCTGATGGTCTTCTCCATAAGGATTAAATTTTTCGATAATATTTTTCTCTATACTTGCATGTGCGTCTAGGAAATAACCCGCGTCAACAAGCTCTTTTCTAAGACACTCCATCATGGCGGGTACATCGATGCCTCCCTCGATGGCTAAACAGGTTTCTTTACAGTTGGCACAGGTGAGACAGAGATTAGCCCACTGAACAATGCTCGGATCTATCTCGAGTTCTCCTTCAAGTAGCTTTTTAAGAATAATAATTCTGCCCCTGGCGCTGTATGTTTCGAAACCTAGACAGTTTCTAATCGGGCAGGGCATTGAAATGTGTTTCTTGGCGGTACTGATCTTAACGGAATAAGCACAGTCACCACAACGTCCACACTTCTCCATCTGAGGCAAATAATCAGCTAAACCATTGAATTCCATACACAAACACCTCAATTACAAACCGAATACCATAGGATGTAGAATATTATTGGGATCAAGAACTCCCTTGATCTTTTTCATAAGATTGTAGAAGTTAGGAGACACCTGTGAGAGACACTCCTTCTCCCACAAAAGTCCACACCAATAGGGCACCGCTCCCCCGGTTGAAAACTCCGTTTCTTTAAGCTCCACCCAAACCTTCTCTATTAAGGCCTTGTTTCTCTGGTCGCCCATGAAGAGAGTAATCCAACCAGTACAGTAGCTTCTATCCACGCCGAGAGCGCTAATGATCCAATTCATTCCTTTTCCCTTGACATTGTATTTATCAAAAATTTTATGCGCAGCCCTAATAGTTTCAGGTAGGGTGGAAATAGGTCTTAAGTGGCAGGTATTATACCAAAAACCAGAATCGAACAGAGGCTGGACCATATTGAACATGTCAGTCCAATGGGCCTTGGAAAGAAATGTGCCCAGAGAGCGTCCTTGCTTCTTAGCTATCCTATCCACTATTTCTTTCTTCTTATTAGCAATTTCTTCGTCCTCTTCCTCGATAATAACAGCCAGAATGCATTCTAAACGCTCCCAAAAATCAAGATAAGAGTTAGCTAATAGTGCAATCGAATTTTTATCTCCGAGCAAAACCAGTTCCTCAGCCAGATTTCTCCTCTGCAACTCGTGCATAACCTTGGCGCAATCCTCAATGCTTTCAAAACCATAATCAGCAAAAGCCACCCCGCCCGGAGTGTAGTACACCTTAAGGGTTGCCTCGGTTTTTACACCAAGCGTTCCGTGATCTCCCAGAAACAACCCCGTCAAGTCATTAAAAGTGGTGTAGCGGGCAAAAGTCTTTGCATCAGGGTTCCAACCGCTACCAGTCTTAATAACCTCACCTATTGGGAGTACGACCTCAAGTCCAACCACTGAATCGCAAGCACCACCCCATTTACTAGCACCACAACCAATACTATTCCCACTCAACGAGCCACCAACTGTTCCCGCATTGCCACCATAGGGTCCTCTGAAGCCGAGTTTGAACCCTTTTTCTTTCAGCAAGTGTATTAGTTCAGCCCACCTCAAACCAGCACCAACAGTGACCGTCATAGTGTCCTCATCGAGTTCTTTTAAATGATCCATGCGGGTTAAATCGAGCATAATCGCATTAGGCACCCTAGGGAGGGGAGCGCCGTTGATACTGCTTCTAGCCCCAACTGCAATCACAGGAATTTTCTTATTATTGGCAAGTTTTATAATTTCTGCGACTTCTTCCGTACAACCGGGGCGTATAACAACTCCCGGAGAATCAAGACTGAATGGACTGGCGTCTCGGCTATACGCCAAGAGATCGATTACGTTGTCCCTGACGTTTTCCTCACCGGATATGGCTACCAGTTCATTGTAGACTGGATGGTGCTTAGCGCTCTCTAGCATTAAAAAGCCCTCTTATATTGAAGTAATTAGCTTAGAACTTCTGTACTTCTTTTAATCTTTTTCGCAATTTTATGAATAAAGTTCGCTTATTTTATGATTATATGGTAATTAGCCATTTATTTCGAATATTTGTATTGAAATTCGAAATGTGTTGAATTAACCTCACGAAATAGCGATAATTTTTAATAAGCATAAAAGAGTGAAGACTGACGTTTTCTGCTCAAAAAAGGGTCATCAACCATTGAAAAATAATCAAATAAAATGAAAGTAAGAGGAGCAAGTGTCAATGGCCATAACCAATACCTTAAAAGACAAGATCATCGTCAAGGACAAATACTCAGGTGAGGTAATACAGGAGCTACCTGCGGATAATATGAACACTCTAAGAGGAAAAATAAAGAAAGTATACAAACTCGAGGAAAAAATGAGAAAAACCAGCCTTGATGAAAGAGTAGATTTCCTCAGAAAGGTGTCAAGAAGAATCCGGTTAAATAGACAGAAAATCAAAGAAACTATCGCGCGTGAAGGAGGATTGCCCATAAAATACGCTGATTGGGAAGTAGGCATGATATCTCAAGGCTACCTGCATTCCGATTGGCGGGCGGAAATGGTTGATGAACACAAGACCCAATCGGTACGTGGGGAAAGTAGAGCCGCTTATCATCCACTAGGAACATGCGGTTCAATGACCCCGCGAAACACACCTTTCAGCCTTACCGGTTGGGCCCTAGGTGCTTGCTGGGTAACAGGCAACTGCCATGTTTTGAAGCCCTCAAGTGCTGTGCCACTCTCCCCCCTAATGCTCCTCGATATTGCTCAGGACGCAGCCGGCGATTTTCCAGTTGAAGCCACTGAAATAATCGTTATGCCCGGGGATGAAGCCGCCACCGAGTTTGTATCAAATCCTATGGTTAGTATATTACTATTTTTCGGCAGCAGCCATGTAGGAAAGCAACTCTTTATTGATTATTCAGATTACCTTAAAGACTGCAACCGCCCCCTACCCTTCGCCTCCGGTTCTATGAATTATGGCAAGTTTAAAAAGTTCATCTTCGAAATGGCGGGAAATGACGCCGGCATCATCTTTGAAGACGTGGATGTCGACAAAGCTGCAAACTTTGCAGTCAAAGCCGCACTAACAAACAGCGGCCAACAATGCTTCAGCATGAAAAGAATCCTAATCCAAGAATCAATCTTTAATGATTTCGTGAACTCAATGATAAACTATACTGAAAAATTGAAAATGGGTAACCCCTTGGACCCTACAGTGGATATCGGCCCGCTGGGTTCAGAAAAAATTATGCTAATGATTGACTTCATGGTGAAAGACGCGCTCAACAAGGGAGGGCAGCTTTTAATTGGAGGCAAACGCCAAGACCCCTTTTACCTGCCCACAATAATAAAGCTCAACAGAGAACAGGTCTTGAACTCTGACGAGAACAAGAAGCCCTTCATGTGGGTTGAAGAAGCTTTCGGCCCCGCTCGCAGTGTCGTGCCTTTCCGCGACGAGGACGAAGCCATATTACTTGCTAATAGCACCACTTATGGTATGCGGGCTTCGATTTACTCAGATGATCTGGATAAGGCAAACAGAGTTGCCCGCAGACTGGAAACCGCGGGAGTCTTCATCAACACGCAACCCGGGCTTGTGGACATCTCTTTCAAGATGGGAGGCTGTAAAGACTCGGGATTCCCACCCGGCGCAAGGGACATAGTCAATCACATGGTTAGAGAACAATTCCTACACGTCGAAGACGCCTTCCACGAGAAAGAAGAAAAGGAAGAAGAGGAATAAACTTCCAAAACCCGCTTAATTCAAGATAAGCTTAATGTACCAAGCATCTAAGTAACGTGAAATCGAAAAATCGTTCACACTAATTAGTGCTGCGCCCAAAAGCTGGGAAGGCATTCTTCTCCTTTTCCTCCTTCCCAGCTTCCATTCTCTATTTTTAGGGGGAGTAACTTTTGAGTTCCTCAATGGTTTTCTGAAACGCCGTGAATAGCATATTGAAGGTTTTCTCCATTTCTGTGAGCAGCTTTTTCAGATACTCTTTTTCTCTTGTTTCATCTTCGTTTCTGGGGGTGAAATCGTTAACGCTTTTCTGGGCTGGCTTGATGCTTTCTTGAAGCTGTTTACTCGTTTCAATCCATCTTAGTAGGCCCGCGATAATCATTTGGCTAAAATTGGATTGGGATGAGTAATAGGTTGTTCGCTCTCCGGGTTTTTTGTGTCGCCTTATAGCGTTATACTGTAAGAGGGTTTTGAGAGCTTGGCTGACAGCGGCTAGGCTGTAGTTAGTGGTTTCGCTGATTTGTTTCTGGGTTAGGGGCTCAGGACTTAATTGTATTGTCGCAAGAATTTTCCCGAGAATGGGGAGGCCTCCCCTTTCTTCCATTAGTCTTTCCCATGCTTGGATGATGATGGATTTGGCTATTCGGAGTTCTTTTGCTTCTTCTGTTGGTTTTCTACTCATTTCGGTTCGGGTTATTACTTGGTTAGTAAAGTTTATATATTTTACTTATTTTAGTAATTATTGAAATTATAATAATTTGTGAAATATGGAAAAGATGGAGGTAACTAAGTTGAAGAATGTAAGATATTGGTTAAAGCTGCCAGTACGCATTATTTTCAAACCGAGAACCGCAATGGAAGAAACCAAACAACGCGAATCGTTCAAAGCTCCAATACTGTATATGCTCACCCTAGGTTTGATCACCTCTGTGCTGGCTGCTATTCTAACCCAGCACGGCGTATCCTACATTGACCCTAGAAACTGTGGAGGTACAGCTCAAATTCTTGCCGGCTGGGTAATCGCCCACTACGGCTGGGCGTGGCCGCCCCTGAACCAAATCCTAGGATTCATTCTACTCAACGAGTTCGGATACTTTATCCTCGCAGTTGCACTCATCCCATTAATCGCCCTACCTGCCCGCTGGCTGACACTGAGATCTAAACAAGACGCCCCAAAGTCAATTCGGTATTACAGCCTCAGGTGCGTGCAAGCAATCTGCTACGGTATGACCCCCGCCTCACTCTTCGGATGGATACCCAACCCAATCAGCATAATAGGAATTTGGGCTCTGGTCTTGCAGGTATTCGCAATAAAGGTCTTCTATGATTTCAATTGGAAAAAAACAATCATAGTTTCCATGATAGGTTTCTTAGGTGTAGCATTTCTCCAAGACCTAGCATCGCTACCATGGATTCTTGGAATTATACATTAAAATTTAAATTCGAGTTGCATGGGCGAGCCTGACGAGCTAGTTGAAATCAGTTAATACAATTTCTCTTGATATATGGAAAGATATTGCTATTAGGGTCTCCAAAAGCCTTTAATATTGTCTCGAAGCGAAGCCCAGAACGTGTGTTTTGATATTGGTTGGCTGAGGTTTTCAACTCGTTTTATTCTGTAGTATGCTGGTGGATGCGAGTCGAATGTTAGCCATTCTAGTCTCCTATACCTTCTGTGTACTGGTTCTCGTTTGTAAATAGGGAGCAGTCTTTTGAAGGCTATTTTTCTCAATCCTTGAGCCAACGTTTCAGGGTTTCCGATATACTTTACTGAGTCTAAGTCGCAACGAGCCTCGAAAACTTTGGCTAAACCGATAATGAGTGCGAAAGCAACAATAAGAAATCCAAACAGTCCGATATACCCCCAATTAGTTAGGTAAGGGGCCAAAATGTAGAATTGAACTAGATATTCCAAAATAACTAAGCCGTATAACGCTAGGGGATCGTGGGCTTTCAGGTGGCTCATCTCGTGACCTATTACACTTAGCAGTTCCTTATCCTCAAGTTGTTGCATGATGCCTGTTGTTATGATCATAGCGCCCAGTCTTGGAGACGGCCCCATTGCCGCCGCATTGACTATCTCAGTATTTGCTATAACCACTCTGGGCGTACGTAGTTTGTACTTTTCTGCCGCTTTTTTCACGAGTTGCCAAATGTTCACCTTTTTCACTGAGAGTCTGTCTGGTTGGCAGTCTATACCGTAATCCACGAATATTTTTTCTGCGAGTTCACAAGTAATTTTCTTACCCGGTAAAACAATACTGTCATAAATTTTTTTCCTGATTTCGGGAATCTTTTTTACGTTTGTTTTCAAAAACTGTTTATACTCTTCTAGGGTGAGAGTGTACTGTAGAAGAATCACTTCCGGTCTATCTTTTGTAATTACCCAGTCACCCCTTGCTGCTAACCTACCAGAAAAAACCGCGAACAGGAGTAAAGCAACGCCGAAAAATATTGGTCCGTAGTTTTGGAGAACTATAATAAACAAATAGCTGATTGCTATAAAAATGAAAAAGATTCCATACATGCTTCTTGAGAAAAGAACATCAATCCATCTGTTCCCTTTGGGAGATTCAGGAACCATCTTTTCCCCGTGTATGTATGCGAAGTAGAGGGTCATAGTACTAACCTGTTCATTAAAAGCTTGCACCATTATTACCGTGTCTTCGTATAGTTCATCCAGAAAACTTTTAGGAATGTCTGGACTGCTGAGTCTCATGCTTATCTTAATAGGAATATCAGCTTCAACCGCAACCTCAACATACTGCCCCGTTTTGGGTATCGCCACCTTGTAAGTCAAATAGCTTTTGCCATCCTCCGTGTACGCTTTTACGTCTTTGAAGTTGCGATAACCCGCGTAGCGAGAAACATAATATTTTTGTAAAAATTCTGGAAGATAGTTCAGGTTTGCCGGTGCAACCTCCACATCAATAGTGTATTCCACTGTGCCTAGTAAGTCGCCCCTTCCAGTCAAGCTATTTCACCTCTAAAAAGGATCAGTCCTACTCCAGTAGTTGCTGTGTTTATCAAACATTTATGAATATATATTTCTTTCACAGCAAATTCCAACAAAATACGTTAATAAGAGAGGATCACAGGGATTCTCTCCCATACTCAATTTTTTCCAACATAGGGTTTTAATTAACAAATAGTTTTTATATCAGAAAAAGAGTATCTCATCGTTACGATTTAAAATTTGGATTAAATTCTAGATAAATGGAGAGTCGTGTGGAGGTGATTTTTTGAGTAAATATGTTGACATATATAGTAAGGAAATTTTGCTGCCCTTACTAAAGGGCGTTAACGAGAGTCCATGGGTTAGGTCTGGTAGACCTTGGGAGCGTTTGATGCCAAAGGATGTTCCTAGAACACTAAATTATCCGGTTGTGTCGCTTGGTGAAATGATCGACCAGGTAGCTGAGAGGTTCAGAAATAATGCGTTTGTAAACTACATTCCTGAAGACAAGAAATACACCTACTCTGAACTCAAGTATATTTCGGACAAACTGGCTTCGGGACTTGCGGAGCGTTTTGGAGTTGGAAAAGGCAAATCTGTGGCTATCATGACACCGAATAGACCTGAATACATTTTTTCAATGTTTGGCGTACTTAAGACTGGGGCGGCTTTCACACCCATACCTCCAATGCTTACAGCGGAGGATGCGGAGCACATAATTCAGAATTCGGGTATAATAGACACCATATTTGTTCATGAGTGGTTATATCCTCGTGTTAAAAATATTAAAGCGCTTGAGAACTTTATCATATTCGGGGGAGTGAAGGAGCCGAAAACAGTTAATTTTTGGGATTTCGTTAAAGAATTCAAGCCAAAGCCTCCCGAGATCCAAGTTGATCCTAAGGAAGATTTGGCGGTCTTGATTTATACTAGTGGAACTACGGGTCGACCGAAGGGTGTCATGCTAACTCACTACAATGTTCTTTCGAATACACTCCAGTATGCTTACTGGCTCTACGGTTTCTATCCTGATTTGTTGCCATCGCAGATGGGTAGGAGATCCATGCTGATTGTCATTCCCATATGTCACATGTACGGATACATGATGACGATGCTCTGCATGTATCTCGGTATGATGATTGTGCTTCACCATAGTTTTGACCTTCAGCAGGTGTGCGAATTAATTGAGGAATACAAAGTAACAGATTTTCCGGGGATACCCACACTAATAATTTGGCTCGCCAACTACGAAAATGTGGATAAATACGACTTAACCTCACTTGGAAATATACTTTCGGGCTCAGCCCCGATTCCCCCCGAAATTGAACACAAGTTTGAGGAATTAACAGGCATAAAAGTGACACAGGGCTATGGTCTCACAGAAACCAGTTCCGCTGTTTGTGTTAATCCTTTTTGGGGTCCATCCCTAGTGAAGTCTGATAGTGTAGGAATCCCCATCCAAGACACGGATTGTAAGATTGTTAATATCGACACTGGTGAAGAGGTTTCTATCGGAGAGATCGGCGAAGTCTGCTGGAAGGGTCCACAGGTAATGAAGGGTTACTGGAAGGCTCCTGAATTGACTAGTAAAATCTTGAAGGATGGCTGGTTACACTCAGGGGACTTAGGCAAAATGGATGAAGAAGGTTATATTTACATTACTGGGAGACTCAAGGACATAATCAAGTATAAGGGTCATACGATTCACCCAGACGAAATCGAATTCAAACTTTTCGAACACCCCGCGGTATTGGAGTGTGCTGTTATAGGTGTACCGGATCCAGAAGCGGGTGAAACCATTAAAGCTTTCATTGTTCTTAGAGAAAATTACAAGGATAGGGTCACTGAACAGGAAATAATAAATTGGTCAAAAGAAAAATTAGGAAGCCTCAAGTATCCAAGAATTGTAGAATTCAGGAAGGAAATTCCAAAAACATCAATGGGCAAAATTTTCAAGAAAAAATTAAGAGGAGAATAATTCCTAGCCATCCCTTAAAGCTAGCACCTAGTAAGTCATTAGGCCTCAAAAATTGAGAAAGCTACTGGCTTTAGCTACTTGAAGTGCCGACAAAGTTAATTTAAGCAGAAGGTACTTATGAAAAGAGTGTTTCCCGATTTAGTGTGAAGAGTAGTAATAAAAACTGCTTGTTTAGTTTGGGTGTGGAAAATGCTAGATTATACTTTTACTGAGAAGCAAGAAAAATTTAGAAAAATAATTAGAGATTTTGCTATTAATGAACTAGCACCTAAGGCCTCTTATTTTGACAAGAATGCGGAGTTTCCCTACGAGCAATTGGAAAAGATGATCCAGCTTAGAAAGAAGCTTGGATACGGAAAAGAAAATCCACTAGACCTGATTAGTTTGGGAATAGGAGTAGAAGAAGTGGGGAGGGTGGACTTTAACTGCACACTACCCTTTCTTTATGCCTTCGGAACCTTGAAATATTTCTTTAAGGACGCCTCAGAAGAAGTTAAACAGAAGTATCCGGAATTTTTTTACAGCGGTGAACAAGTCGTAGGACTTTGCATGACGGAACCCAAAAGTGGAGGATCCGATATTGGTTCCTTAACTACAACTGCTATACCAGACGGAGACGATTACATAATCAATGGAGTTAAAACATCTATAACCAATATTACGGCAGCCGATATGTTTTATGTTTTCGCAAGAACACCTGTAAAAGAGGATCTCTGGGGTATAACAGGGTTTATAATCGACGCGGAATCACCAGGCTTGTCCATAAGCGTTTATGACGATTTGGGAAATCGAGGAAACCCACGTGGAACCTTAACCCTAAACAATGTCCGGGTTCCTAAGGAAAACATCATCGGCCAAGTAAACAGAGGCCTCACATCAATCCTAAACTACCTCAACATTAACAAAGCCTTCATCGGACTCATGTGTCTTGGAGCAGCACAACAATCCCTTGATGAAACCATCGAGTATGTCAAGAAGCGTGAGGCTTACAATCTTCCTATCGCGATGTTTGAGGGAGTTTCATTCCCAATAGTGGAAGCCGCAACACTCATCGAAGCCGCTAGACTACTCTGCTACAAGGTGTTATGGCTGGAGGAGAAGGGACTGAGAAACGTTAAGGAGGGGGCCATGGTTAAGTGGTGGGTGCCGAAACTATGCTCGGACATAATATGGGATTGCATCGTTCTCCATGGACACATCGGATACAGCACAGAACTCCCCCTAGAGCGGAGATTCAGAGACGTTTCGGGATGGCAGATAGGAGACGCGACTCCGCAGATCCAGAAACTAATTACGGCACGAGAAATATTCGGAAAGGAGTTCGACCTCACCAGATATACCAGACGCTTAAAACGAGAAAATACAAAAACCTAAAAAATATACTATTTGAATAAACATTTAACGAACAGTACTACTTCAAATCAAACGACAAATTGAACCCCATAAGAAGCCATCTCATACTACTAATTCTATTTCTATTCTCAAAGAACACACCATATGCGAAAGTATTTATGAGATTTGCCACCAAATAAGAAGTAATACTTGTGAAAGGAAGGTAGAATATGATTAAAACCAAACTCACGGAAATGCTCGAAATAAAATATCCCATAATACAAGCGGGTATGGGGCCCCACAATACCACAAATCTTGCAGCAGCCGTAGCGAATGCGGGTGGACTGGGACTTATTAGTGGCATCGGAATGGGATACATTGGCTTAACTGAAAAGCCGCTGTTTGGATTCACAGAGAAGACCCCTAAGAAGCAGATGCTTCGCTCAATAGAAACTGTGAAAAACTTGACCAAGAAATCTGGAGGAGTCTTTGGGATCAACGTGCCCGTGGCCATGGAGTTCCAGTCAGTTTCCAAAGAATTAATAGAAGCGGGTCTAGAAGCTATCGAAACCGATAAAGATGTCGCAAAAAGGATGAGAGTCATAGTAACCTCCGCGGGAACCCCTGAACCCTTCGTTGAAAGTATAAAGGAAGCAGGGGCGTACCACTTCCATGTATGTCCATCACCCTATCACGCAAAAAAAGTAGAAGCTTACGGAACAGATGTAGTTATAGCAAGCGGTCACGAGGGAGGAGGTCATGTTGCCCACGAACCTGTGCATAGTATTGTTTTGCTTCCGGAAGTGGTAAAAGCGGTTAAAATTCCGGTTGTTGCTGCGGGAGGTTTTTCGGATGGGGCGACGCTAGCGGCTGCTCTGGCTCTGGGTGCTGTGGGTGTGCAGATGGGTACTCGTTTTATTGCCACTAAAGAGAGCGATTTTCACCAGCCTTACAAGGACTTTGTTGTTAACACTAAAGATGTTAGAGACACCATTTTGGCTAAGGGACTTTTTGGAAAAATAAGATATATGAAAAATCCGGCTGCACAGAGGCTTTTTCAGGCGGAGCGGGAAGGTGCCTCAGAGGAAGAACTCTTTAAACTGGAGATGGCGGGTTTTGAGGCAATCGATAGGGGAGATATTGTGAATTCGGGCATGGCTGGGGGTGAAGTGGCGGGTAGGATTTCAGATATTCCAACTGTAAAAGAACTTATGGAAAGAATTGTGAAGGAAGCGGAAGATATTATTCGGAACAAGTTACCAAAATTGGTTGTCTAACCACTTTTTCCTTATTTTTTGTTGGTCCGTGACCTTTGTTTTCACTTTATGCTCAGTATTTTGCGTGTCTCTTTTGGTGTTGCTATTTCTCTCCCAATGTCATCGGCTATTCTCGCTACCTTCTCTACGAACTGGGCATTGCTTTTCGCTAGTTCACCTTTTGAAATGTAAACACTGTCCTCCATGCCTATCCTCACGTGGCCGCCTAAAACTATAGTGACCGCTGCTATCGGAAAAGCGTATCTCCCCATTCCTGCTGCCTGCCAAGTGGAGTTTGGCGGAATACTCTCCACTAGGTGTAGTAGGTTTTTGGGTGTGGGTAGTATGCATTGGCCGGGGATTCCCATAACAAAGTTGAAGTGTAGGGGTTCTTTTAGTGCGCCGATTTCTTTCAGGAGCATTACGTTGTTTATGAAGCCGGTGTCGTAGATTTCGAGTTCGGGTTTGGTTCCGTTTTCAAGTATGGTTCGGGATATGTACTCTAATTCCGAGTAGTTTTGCTTTAGGACGAAGTCTCTTACCCATTTTCTTTCTTTGAAATCGTATCTTCCGGTTACCCCGGCACCAACGCTGAATGAGGCCATTTCGGGCTTGAAGGTGGGTATTAGTTCGAGTCTTTTCTCTAGGGGTATTGTTGCTGCTCCACCAGTGGAAACGCAGATAACAGCGTCACATTTCTCTCTTATTCCCTCGATTATTTTTCCGAAAATGTTGACATCGGTGGTAGGCCTGTTTTGTTCATCCCTCGCGTGAACATGTATAATTGAAGCTCCCGCTTCCCAGCTTTCGTATGCCTGCTTGATAATCTCGTCTGGTTTCTCGGGTAGGTTGGGATTGTCGGCTTTAGTGTGAAAATTTCCAGTCAACGCAACACAGATTATTAGCTTCTCCATAAAACAAACCACCCAGTTATTCTGGGGATTATTTCCCTTTGAAGTCTGGTTTGCGTTTCTCTATAAACGCTCTTATTCCCTCTTTAGCATCTTCGCTCTGCCGTAGGGGCTCTGCCAGGTACTGTTCTAAGAGAAGCCCCTCTCTTAGAGGCATTTCTAACCCTCTTAGAACTGCCTTTTTAATTGCTCTAACCGCTAACGGGCCCATCTCGCAAATTTTTTGAGCGGTTTCCATGGCGGTGGGCATTAGTTCTGGCAGAGGTACAACTTTGTTTACTAGACCTATCTGTAGGGCTTCCTGAGCATCTAGTGTCTTTGCCATTAGCATCATTTCAAGGGCTTTGGCTAAGGGTATCAGTCGGGGTAACCTTTGTGTTCCCCCGGCTCCAGGCATTATTCCTAAGCGTGCCTCCGTTAGACCGAAAACTGCGTTTTCGGAGGCTATTCTAATATCACAGGAGAGTGCTATCTCCATTCCTCCGGCTAGACAGTGTCCGTTTATCGCCGCAATTATGGGTTTCCATATCTCCAAGTTCCTGGTGATTCCTCCTAGTCCCAGTTCTTTTTCCGCCATTTCCAAACGTTCTGCTGAGCTTAGTTTGGAATAAAACTCTCCGATTTTTCGGATATCCGCCCCCGCGGAAAAGGCTTTGTCTCCTGCGCCCGTTATAACGGCGACCCAAATATTCGGATCGTCTCTGAAATCTATCCAGGCTTTGTTTAGTGCTCCTATGGCTTCAGGGTCTAGGGCGTTTCGAACCTCAGGGCGGTTTATAGTGATTATTGCTATTCTACCCTTTTTTTCGTAAATTATACTCATCCTAATTACCTCCTACAGTTTTAGAGCGGTTTAAAGTGGTCTATATCTAGAATGCTTCCCTCCCGCTTATCTTTGAAAACAGCTTGAACGCGCATACCCGGATTAATTTTATTCAGATCCACCTCTCCAAGAATGTGAACAATGTTGGTATCCGCTCCATCGAGTTTGATGACGCCGTAAGCGAATGGTGGTTTCTTAGGGAGATTGGGGCTCGCCTTATGCATAATTGTGTAAGCAACTAGGGTACCCTTGTCCCCAACATCTACCCATTCGTCGACCTCCGCAAGGCATTCTCCACAGTACCTGCGTGGGGGAACAAGAACACGAACACACTTAGGACACTTAGTTCCCATTATTCTTTTATTATCTCTCAGCTCGATGAAAAACCTACTAGCAGTAAGACCTACACTGTAGCTGAAAGGCAGCAAAATCCTTGTGGATAGTGTAACAGCCTCTTCTTCTTTCATGATGAATCTCACTCCTCAATAGTTCTAAAGAATAGGATGTCGGTAATGTTTCCTTCTAACTCTTCCCTCCACACAGCTTGAACTCTCATGCCTATTCTCATTTTACTCAAATCGTTTTCTTCCAAGAAGTAATTGATTGTTGTATCCGCGCCGTCCAGCTGGATGAGTGCCATTCCGTAGGGAACTGGTCTCGGCTTTCCTGTTCTGGGATCGATAAATGGTTGGTAAACTACAGTGTACGCTTGAACGGTGCCCTTATCGCTTATCTCGGTCCATTCGTCTATCTTTTTATAGCATTTGCTGCAGATAAGTCTTGGAGGAAGATAAACTCGACCACAATTCGAACATTTAACTCCTAAAATCTTTTTCTTTTCTTTCCATGCCTTGTAAAAATTGGTGAAATAGCTACCTCCCGACCATCGGTATTCGAGATCCATATTTATAGAAGTCCTGAGAAGTCCCTGTTCTTCTTTTTTCTTTTCACTGTCGGACATTACACTTAACCCCTTTTTACAAGTGGCTTGATAAAACCATCATATCACACCAAGTATAAACTCCATATCCGTGGACTAGAACTGTTTCAACTTCAGGGATCTGTCTCTTATCACCCTTCCCATGAATCTGTAATGCTCCTTCTGCAGCTCTGATAACGCCTGAAGCGCCTACAGGGTTGGTGGAGAGAACGCCGCCGGAGGGGTTCACAGGAAGTTCACCGTCCATTGATGTGACACCCTCGTCGATGAGTTTACCAGCTTCCCCTTCTTTGCAGAATCCCATAGCTTCATACCACGCCAACTCGGCGTAAGAAACAGGTTCGTAAATCTCTGCTACATCAAATTGTTTCAAGGGATTTGTTATACCTAACTTCTTATAGATTATTTTAGAACATTCACGAATTGTTCTTATGGTGGCCAGCCTGTTTATGTGATCACCTAAATAGGGGGTGTCGTGTCGGGTGACAGCGGCCTTAACCCAGGCAGGGTTTTCACAAAGCTCCTTGGCTTTCTTCTCGGAAGCATAAATAATAGCACATGCGCCATCTGATTGCGGGCATATATCAAACAGGTGAATAGGATACGCAATATACCGAGAGTTCAAAACCTTATCCACACTTATATCGGGGATTTGAAGATGTGCATAAGGATTGTTTAACGCGTTTTTTCTTGCCTTCACAGCAACCTCTGCTGCTTGCTCCTGCGTAACGCCTCTAGATGCCATATACTCGGTTATGGATAGCGCGAAATTCCCAGCCGCAGCCGAAGCGACTGGTCTATCCCAAAAGGGATCAGCAAGAGCCATACCAGCAAAAGTATGACCGTCAGAGTGTTTTTCGAACCCAACCACCATAACAAGATCGAAGAGACCCGAGGCCGCGGTGTAGTATCCGGCTATGGCAGCGGAAGAACCTGATGTCCCTCCCGTAGCAATCTTCAACTGGTGTTTCAAGTACGC
This sequence comes from Candidatus Freyarchaeota archaeon, assembly GCA_030587365.1. GTDB lineage: Archaea > Asgardarchaeota > Jordiarchaeia > Jordiarchaeales > Jordiarchaeaceae > Jordiarchaeum. Next base: position 57,789 of record JAUQZE010000034.1, read on the forward strand.
ACCAGCACCCTCTGCAACCCACATATCTGGAAGTGCTCTGCCCTCGAATAATTCCATATTATCCGTTATCACTGCTTCTATATCCCTCATTTCTAATTGGGCGTCATCTAGAGCTCTACTCGCCGCTTCGAACACCATTTCAGCCTCATTAGCATCATTTCTTTTGCTCATATGCTTGGTTTGCCCGGTTCCAATAATTGCAGCATTTCTCTTCATGAGCTTACACCTCCTCACTCATCTTCCAACAATAATGACGCAATGCATTTGCCCACTAGGACCTGTAGTTCCGTGTGCTAAGGCGGTTTCTACTCCGGATACCTGTCGATCACCGGCTTCGCCCCAGCATTGCTCCACGGCCTCAACGAGTCTTGTTAACCCGGCTACGATGTAGGGATTCCCTGCTAGCATCCCTCCCGAGGGATTAACAGGTAACTCTCCGTCCATCTCAGTCACGCCATTGTCGATGAGCTTTCCTCCGCCTCCTCTTTCACAGAAACCAAGACCCTCAGACCATAAAAGCTCTTGATAAGAAAAGGGTTCAGAAATTTCTGCGACGTCTATTTCTTTAACGGGATCATCAATACCTGCTAGTTCATAGGCCTTCTTAGTGGCTATGGTTAAGGCTGAACATTCTGTAAGGTCTCGGTCACCAAGATAATGAGAATCATAGCAGTTACCTAAACCCTTAATCCAAATTGGTTCCCTGCCTTTATCCCTCGCTATTTCCTTGGCCCTTTTCTCCGACGCCAATATCAGAGCGCACGCCCCATCTGAGATTGGAGCGGCGTCCAGAGACTTAATCGGATAGGACAGCATATCGGAGTTGAGAACATCATCCACGCTTATATTCATTGGCTGATACGCGTATGGATTATTAAACGCGTTTTTGTGATTTTTAACTGATACCTTTGCAAACTGCTCCTCAGACAAGCCGTATTTACTCATGTACCAACTAGCCTGTAAACCAGCGGATGAAAGATAATCTAAACCTAACTTCTGCTGGTAAACGGGATCGAAAACCCAGTTGGTGATGTCATAATGAGCTCCCATAGAACCCTTACAATGGGCCAGAACTAGAACCACATCAAAATTTCCTGATAGGATATTTAGAGTAGCATGAAAAGCCGCCAAAATACCATCATCAGCTACTCTGGTTTCGGACCCCATAACAGCGCCAACCACCTCGGTAAGGAACGCACCTGAAGCTGTTGCTCCATCCCATAGATCCACAGAAGAGCTTACAACATTTTCAATATCATGAATGCTTAGGCCCGCGTCATCCAAAACCCGGGTAACCACATCATATGCGATTTCGGGAATGGTTTGATTAAGTTTCAAACCGTACTTTGACTGCGCTAAACCTACAACACCCACCTTTTCAGATAGCCCCATTTTGCTGCACCTACAGTTATTGATTAGTGGTATTGGAAAAAATCTTACTTATCCTCAAATTTTGCTTTTCTCTTTTCTAAAAATGCAGCCATTCCTTCCCTTGTGTCTAAGGTTGTGAAATTTATAAGGACGGTGTTTATGGAATAGTCGATTGCGGTGTCCAGATCGGTGGTCATCCACTTATGAATGATGTCTTTCTGGGTGGCGAAAACGGTGTTACTGTATCTTGAGAGTATGTCAACCCATCTCTGAACCTCTTTGTCGAGCTCTTCTGGCGGAACCACCGAGTTGACTAACCCACGTCGCTCCGCCTTCTCAGCATCCCAAGACTTTCCAGTAAGAGCAAGTTCTCTGGCTCCCATTACTCCAATCGCTTGAACTAGAATAGCAGCTTCAACGATAGCGGGAATTCCTACCTTAATGTTCGGGAGACCGAACCTAGAACGGTTGGTGGCTATTATAAAGTCACATGAAATTGCCAGTTCTAGTCCTGCTCCTAAACAGTGACCATCAACGGCGCATATGATCGGCTTTTCACACGTTCTACAAGCAAGAAAGGTTTTGTGTAGTTGTTTTGGAATCTCCCTCTGCTTCCAAACAGACTCAGGTAAGCTAACAAAATCTATATCCGTCCCGGCGCTGAAAGCCTTTTCAGTTGCAGATTTAATTACTACAATCTTTATTTCGTTGTCGTTTTGAAACTCTTTCAAAGTATCTTCTATTTCGATTAGTAGTTCCATGTTTATGGCGTTCAGTTTTTCGGGGCGATTCAAGATTATTCTACCGACTGGGGGCTCTTTCTGTGTGATAATTGTTTTGAGTTTTTTCTCTTCTTTAACTACCAACGGTCCACGCCTCCTTAGAATCAATTTTTCATAAACTATGCGATTAGTTTAATCCTTATTGTTATGAAAGCATATTATTCTATCCAGAGATGAGGTGTGGTATAGTCAGACTTTTAACTTAATAATCTTTTTATAAAGTTTCAGAGGAGCCCTAAGAAGAATCGGTCGGGGTCGAAGATTCTCAAGAGTGATAATTCTTGTTCGGTCGGTAAGTCAATTTTTTCGAGGACATCAGCTAACTCAATCTTCCATCCGGTGTTCTCTCCTATTTTTCGGACTGTTTCACTCTCTGAAAATCCTTGATGAGGATAGTATTTTTTCAAAACCATAGTTCCGTTTTCTTTTTCGAATATGGCTTGTGAGGTTATGATTTTGCTAACCTTTTCTCCCGGACATGTTATGTAGGGTACCTTTTCTACTAGGCGTGTTTTATCTTGTACCATTATTATCACTGTCTCTTTTACTCTAGCAACGATATCATTAGCACCTCCACTTCCCACGAGCGCCATTCCATCAATTCTTGTTGAGTTAGTGTTTCCGTATTTATCCACCTGCCCAGCGGAGAGAATCGCCATAGATTTTGGATAATTCACATTTATCCCAATTGAACCAACTAAATCAGTTAGCATCTTACATGTTGGTATATTCGCCGTCGTAAAGATGAAGGGATCCGTTGGTTTTGGAAGATAACCAAACATACCCCACTCCACAAGCAAATCAATCTGAGTTTTCTCAGTCCTAAGATTATGAACTGCTAACCATGCAGCTAGGTTAGCCATGCCAATTCCAGCGAGAAGAATTCGGTATCCATCCTTCTTAATTGTTTTGACTAATTCTCTAGAGGCTGCTACTATGGCTCGTTCCTCTTCGGTAAATTTGTCAAATCTGGGCATATTCCTCAGAGTATCAGGAAGCAACCACTTCCAAGAATCAGGTTGGCTTCTTCCCTTAAGAAGCATTAGTCTCTCAGAGCCTAACTTATTCAAATATCCTTGGAAATCTCCCACATCATAAACCCATTCTTTTATCCACTGTTTCATTGTTTCCTCTTTTCTACTGGCCTTATTTAGTTCTATGTTGAAAGGGATATCCTGATAATAACTTGAACCATCAGGATTATAGACAGCGAAGGGATGGGCTCCGAAGGGAGTTTCGCAAACAGCATTTACAAGGTGCCCTGGAATATCAACCCTCGAGGCGTTTTTTCTAATAAAATCTGTTGAAACAATCTTCTCAACCGTTACTAAGGCTCCGTTCTTGCTGGCGTATGCACCGGAGGCTCTCTCAGCTATAGGCAATCCAATTATAGTATTTCCATTTGGGTCTGCGCACCACGCGTGTAATATGGATAGATCTGGTTTGGCAGCTTTCATCAAACCTACTTTTTCCCCGCTTCCGAAGGGGTCCTCGATTACCAAGAAGTCTTCTTTTAATTCCTTCTCCATCGTTGAACCTATTATTGATTTTGTGGGTATAAACTTGACATCCATAGCCCCCGCTAATAGTCTTAGCACTATTGAGAGCATTGACCAATGCTCAACCTCCATACCTTTGTCAATAGCTCTCTGAAAAGCTCTTGAGGGGGAAGGAGCAGGAAAAACATTTCCTATATAACTCGTTATCAGTTTTTTTACTAGATTCTCTGCAGCAAGTATTTGGATCTGTAGTGCGCTTCCTAAACAAATTATTTCAAACTGCGGCTTTTTATCCCTAAATTGTCTACATATTTCGGTGACGGCGCTGAATGAGGTTCTACTGGTTGAGACATGGAGAAACATTTTGGGGTGTACGTATCTTTCTATTGCTTCTTCCAATGAAAGGACTTTACTCTCTCCTTCGTATGGTTCTGTTTTGAAAATATCTTCTATACCTTTCGACAAAATTATCCCTCCAATTTCATTTGTGTTTAAAGGGGTTTAACCTTCGGTTACAAGAATCGGTTATCCCAATTCCATCTCTAGATTTGGATTACAATTCGGATTGGATTATCTACCTTTTTTTCCAACTTTTCGAGCCCTTCATTTATTTGTTCAAGTTTTAACACCTGACTTATTGAATGTGAAAGATTAAGCTTCCTCATTTTAAGGAGTTCCAATATCCGGTCAATCTCCTCTTTGGAGCTTCCGAAAGAGCCTATGACTTGATCTTCACAGTAAACAAATATGTATGGCGATACCAGCTCTATCTTCTCCGGGCCGATCCCCACGATAACCGCTCTTCCTCCCTTTCGGATGCTCTTAACCGCTCGGTCTATGGTTACCGATGTTCCTACAAATTCTAATGCTAGATCTACTCCCTTCCCGTCTGTGATTTCACTAATTCTTTTACCCGTTTTCTCTTTAGTAGAATTTATGGTGAAGTCAGCTCCTAGTTTCTTTGATCTCTCGAGAATCTCGTCAGAAACATCAATAGCAATGATTTTTGCGGCTCCAGTTAGTCTAGCTATCTGTATTCCATGCGACCCTAATCCTCCGCATCCAAAAATCGCAACGGTTTCACCCGGTCTCAAATTTCCGCGAGTAATTATCGCATGGTATGGGGTCGCAACAGCATCACCAATAATGGCGGCTTGTTCTAAGGGAACTTCGTCGGGTATTTTTGTAAGACATGATGCAGGTATTTTCAAGTACTCTGCTAGACCACCATCTATGTGAAGCCCCAGTATCCGAGCATTAACGCAAAGACCTTCATGACCACTTCTACACGCATAACATGTTCCGCAGGTAATCGAGGAAATTACTATAACTTTATCCCAAACTTTCCATCCTTCCACGCCAGTTCCCACTTCTGAGATAATCCCGGCTATCTCATGTCCTAGGGTGATTGGTGTTTTAGCGGTGGGAATGGTGCCATCGCGGGCGATGTGAACATCTGTGCCGCAGATTCCGCAGGCTTTTACTTTTATCAGCACCTCTCCTACGCCAATTTTGGGGATTGGTAATTCTTCAATAATCAGAGGTTGGCCAGCCTTGTAAAATCTCGCAGCTCTCATAGTATTTTCCATAATCACGAGAACTCCTTCTTTTCATTTAAGCTTGAATACTTTGATTGCGTTATCTCTTAGAAGTTTTCTTTTAGCTTCTTGGCTTAAACCCATTTGCTCAATTTCGTCAAGGCACCTCTTAAAATCCAGAAGAGGATAATCGGTTCCCCAAAGGGCCTTGTCCTGCCCCCAGGTCGCTACGAATTGTTTGAATGATCCAGGCCAGAATTTAGGTGCTCGCGCGGAGGTGTCTATGTAAACGTTTGGAAATTTCCATGCAAAAATCATCATTTCCTCATGCCAGGGCTGTCCGAGATGCCCACCAATTATTCTCAGCTCGGGGAAGAACAATGCAACCTCATCAAGGTATATAGGGCGGGCGCACTCCGAGGGTAAAAGTGGTCCGGTGTGACCTATTTGGATAGTAACTGGTATATCAAGCTCAATACACTTCGCATAGATGGGATAGTAGTATTTATGATTTGGGGGGAGGCCTACAATGCCATCCGCGTATTGATAGGGCTCCAATTTTATGGCTTTCATATGTAGGTCGTTTACTATTCTTTCCACTTCCCTAACGGCTTTCATACCATCGCGTGGATCAACCGTACCGCAGCCTATGAACCGGTCTGGAAATTGGTCGCAAATTTTTGCGGTTTCATCGTTGTTTATTCCGACTCCCTTGTATTGAAACGCTGAGGCAATCAACTTATCCACTCCAGCCTCGTCCATCTCTTGGATTATTGTTTCGGGGTCGACGCCTTCCAGAATTTTATGGGAAGCCTTGTATCTATCAAAAATATGTGTAAACTCGGGCGGCCAGGTACCTTTTATTTTACCAACACCCGCCCAAACATCTATTGCCCCTATTCTTGAACCCAAAATTTACCACCTATTTTCACGTTTTTAATTTGTTTCACATTTTAAAACTAGTAACTAGTATATAGCTTTGGTTTTGGGACAAAATTAGTTTCACTCTTTATTAAGGAAACCATACGCCGCCGGGGGTTTAAACAACATCCCTCTTATAGGAATTACTTGGCATCACTTCTCCCTTATAAGTTCTACCCACTATCCTATTTCTGGGTTCTTTTTTACTCTACCTTGCACATGGATGGATGGCCACGCCGGGCATCAACCCTTGAAGGGAAAAGAAGCAGCAGCTCATTAACTTTTCCTGAAAGGGTACCGTCCCCTCTCTCTGTGGTACTTTTAAAAGAATGATTTATACTGATAAGGCTTAAAAAAGGGTTCTTATAGTAGTAGTCACGGAAGGCATTCCCGGAAGCATTCGCGGACGGGATAGAGGGTGCCGGGCTTCACCCAGCTAGAATGGGTTTAAACGCGTTCTAGCGAAGGGCCTTTGAAAGAAAGAGCAAACAATTTGTCCCAAAGCCTATAGCTTTAATTGTTTCGAAAAGATTTCGTCTTCTTCATTTCCCGGCAACTGCGGTTTTTCATATAGTAACTCTGTTTCTAACGGTTGCCTCTGAAGTTTTTCTGTAATTATTTCAAAAGATATAAATAGTGAGAGTTTAAGTTATTTTAGCTCTTATGAAAGGGTGATGAGAAATGAGAGGTAATTTAACCTATGAAGATAAACCATGGCTGAGAAACTACGATCCTGGTGTACCTGAACACGCAGAATATCCAGAAATACCTGACTTTAAGCTTTTAGAACAATGGGCCAAAGACCCTGTAGATGCTACGATGCTTCTCTATCAGGAAAGAAAATTCAAGTACAGGGATATTAAAGAGCTGAGTGATAGGTTCGCTGCAGCTTTAGCGGAGCTTGGGGTGAAAAAGGGTGATTTTGTTGGAATACATCTCATAAATCTTCCACAATGGTTCATCAGTTACTATGGCATCCAAAAAGCAGGAGGAATCCCGGCGGTAATTAGCCCATTATACACTGGAGAGGAACTAAAGAGACAAATAAATAGTTGTAAGGTAGAAACGATAATCACCTTCGACTTTTTCTACCCAGTGGTAAAAGAAGTGATAGACAAAACCACGATCAAAAAAGTCATTATGACCAACACCACTGAATACGGTGATAATCCTCAACCCATACAGGTTCCCAAATCCGAAGCACTTTACTTTAAGGAATTAGTAGAAACACACCCGCCCAAACCGCCTAAAATCAAAATAAACGTGAGAGAAGATCCTGCTGCGCTCTACTTCACCGGAGGTACAACGGGAGTCCCGAAAGGTGCGATGCTCACACACTACAATGTTGTTTCAAACACAATTCAACACCAGTTCTGGGCTCAGGGTTACTGGGAAAAAGGTAAGACGGTGCTCCAGACAATGTATCCTCCATTCCACGCCGGAGGGAATGGCGCATTCCACCTTGTATTCAGTAATCTGGCAGCGTATGTTTGCTTACCTAATCCCAGAGATTATGAAGCCATGTTAAGGAATTTTGGAAAGTACAAGGTCAACATGTTCGCGGGAGTTCCAGCTATATTCACTGGTTTGTTGAATCATCCAAAATTTAAAGAAGCAGATTTCAGTTCACTCAAAATCTGTATTTCCGGTTCTGTAGCGCTTCCCCCTGAACTGATAAAAGAGTGGGAGAGTAAGACTGGCTCCAAACTTGTCGAGGTTTATGGGATTACCGAGGCTTCTCCCATTGGTTTGTGTAATCCTTGGAAAGGTAAGCAGAAAGTGGGAAGCATTGGTCTACCCTTAACGGATACTGAGGCTAAAGTCGTTGACATAGTTGAGGGAGTGAATGAAGTGCCTGTGGGTGAGCCTGGTGAACTCATAATTCGAGGACCGCAAGTTTTTAAGGGTTACTTAAACATGCCAGAGGAAACCGCAGACACAATAAGGGACGGATGGCTCTACACCGGGGATATCGTAAAAATGGATAAAGAGGGTTACTTCTATATCGTTGACCGCAAAAAAGATATGATTAACGTGTCTGGTTTCCACGTTGGCGGGAGAGAGGTCGATGATGTCCTTTACGAAATTCCCTCTGTTATGCTAGCCGCAGCAGTAGGTGTACCGGATCCAAAAAAGCCAGGAAGCGAAATAGTCAAAGCATACATCGTTCTGAAGCCCGAATTCGAGGGAAAGGTTAAGGAAAAGGAAATAATCGATTACTGTAAGCAAAAGCTCGCATCTTACAAGGTACCAAAGCTGGTGGAATTTAGAAAGGAGCTCCCGATGAGTTCCATTGGTAAACCTTTGAAAAGAGTTCTGAGAGAAGAAGCGAAAAAAGGCTAAAACCTCCCGAGTTAATTTTTTCTTCTCCATTTTTTTACTATGAGAGAAGTTTTGATTCAAAAAAGTATCAATGCAGACTAGATTTTTCGTTTCTAGAGTTTGAAGACTTTAACTGCATTATCTCTCAGTACTTTTCTCTTAGCCTGTTCGCTTAACCCTAGTGCTTCAACTTCATCAATACACCTCTTAAACGTTAAAAGTGGATAGTCTGTTCCCCAAAGAACCTTGTCCTGCCCCCAAGTTGCAGCGTACATCTTAAATGAGTCCGGCCAGAACTTCGGAGCCCTTGCAGAGGTATCTACATACAAGTTCGGAAACTTCCATGCGAGAATCATCATTTCCTCGTGCCAAGGTTGTCCAAGATGCCCGCCAATTATTCTCAGCTCGGGGAAGAACAATGCAACCTCATCAAGGTATATAGGGCGGGCGCACTCCGATGGTAGAAGTGGACCCGTGTGACCTATCTGAATGGTGACTGGTATGTCAAGCTCAATGCATTTTGCGTAAATGGGATAGTAATATTTATGGTTTGGAGGCAAGCCTACAATCTCGTCACCATAGGCGTAGGGTTCGAGTTTGATAGCTTTCATATGTAGATCGTCCACTATTCTTTCAACTTCCCTAACAGCTTTCATACCCTCACGTGGGTCAATGGTTCCGCATCCGACGCATCTGTCTGGAAACTGGTCGCAGACTTTCGCTATATAATCATTATCCACCCTCATTTCTTTATAGACAAATGCGGATAGAATTACTTTGTCAACTCCAGCTTCATCCATTTCCTGAATCATTTCTTCTGGTGCGAATCCTTTGTACATTTTTTCTGGTGTTTTATACCTATTGAATATATGCTGAAATTGAGGAGGCCAATTTTTCGTTTGTTCAGGAGGTAAAACTCCAGCCCAGCAGTCTATAGCTCCTATTTTACCCATAATCTCTCACCACTCTTCAAATCCAGTGTCTGCTAATGAGCGAGGGTCAAATATATAACTTTTATCAGTTACGATCCTCCTCTCCAACCACCCTGTATCCAAGCTAACTGCCATTGTGAATAAAGTTTTAAATAAATGAAAGCTGCCCTAAAAACCCACTTTTGAAAGCTCAGCGATTGAACCAAAAAATAAGCTATCTAACATGAAACTAAAAACGGGTAAATCTTTTACCAAGAAACTGAAATGACTTCTAAAAATTATGAAAAAATATCCGTCAATGATGGTTTTCTTTGGACAAACTTAATATTAGCAGACAAATAAGAAGTTCAAAAAATCCGGAGGGAAAAATAATGTCGGAAAAATTGGTAGTTGTGAAAAAGGAAGGGAACACAGCCATAGTGACTCTAAACCGAGAAAATAAAAGAAACGCCCTCTCGGTAGAACTTAGAAAACAATTAACAGAAACACTCGCCAAGTTAGCAAAGGACAATGAAATAAAAGTGGTTATACTAACCGGAAAAGGACCGGTTTTCTCTGCTGGTTTTGACACATCCGAATTTATGAGCCTAACACCAGAGAATATGCAAGCTTTCTTCGAGGCATCATGGCAATACCACATAGACGTGATGACTTTCCCAAAACCATTAATAGCAGCACTTAACGGTCCTGCACTGGCGGGAGGATTAGACCTAGCCCTAATGTGCGACTTTAGAATCGCATCCCAGACCGCGTTCTTCCAACACCCCGAAATAAAATTTGGCGCCACACCACTCTACACTCTCCTAAGACCAGTCGTGGGCGAAGGCTTAGCCAGAGACCTATCATTCACCGGAAGAAGAATCGATGCAAACGAAGCTCTACGAATTGGACTCGTCAACAAAGTGGTTCCACCGGACAAAGTTCTCGAAGAAGCTAAAGTCTACGCAGCGCAAATCTGTGAATCAAAACTGGAAACACTAATGGCAGTAAAGAAAATGTGTATCGAAGCCACAAACATGAAAGAATTCTCAAAAATTTCCAAAGCAGCACTAGGCGGCTAAAAGTCAAGAATTACAACATATTTCCACTTTGTATCCCGCTAAAATCAGACTTCATTTTAAACTAGGTAACTCGGTCGACAAATTTTAAAAAGTGTCCGAATCGAAACTAGTGAGGCAAAACATTTATACAAACACAGCACAACCAATGAGACACTTATCCATCCTCAAGGAGGAAGAAAATGATAAAAACAAAACTTACCGAAATGCTCGGAATAAAGCACCCTATAATCCAAGCAGGAATGGGTCCCTACAATACAACCAAGCTTTGCGCCGCTGTTTCAAATGCCGGTGGACTTGGAATCATCTCCTCAATTGGAATGGGAGTCGTCGCCCTCGGCTTCAAACCCCTTTTCGGCTTCGAAAACCTTTCCCCCAGAGAGCAGATGCTCTCATCGATACAAACAATTAAAAAGCTGACCGAGAATTCCCAAGGCATTTTTGGCATAAACGTACCTGTTGCCGTCGAATTTCAACCAGTTGCCGGCGAACTGATCAACGCAGCTCTAGAGGCTAGGGAAACGGATTCCGAGGTTGCTAAAAGACTAAAAGTTATTATCACCTCTGCGGGCAACCCCGAGCCCTATTTAGAGAGCATAAAGGAATCAGGCGCATTCCACTTCCATGTCGTACCATCCCCCTATCACGCTCGAAAGGTTGAAAGAATGGGAACAGACCTCGTCATTGCATCCGGCCACGAGGGAGGCGGGCACGTAGCCTTTGATCCCGTCCATACTATGGTGTTATTGCCCGAGGTTGTTCGTTCCGTGAAACTCCCCGTTGTCGGTGCTGGTGGCTTTTGTGATGGCACCACCTTGGCTGCGGCGCTGGCTCTTGGCGCGGTGGGAATACAGATGGGAACACGGTTTATTGCGACTCAGGAGAGTGAATTTTTGCCGAGTTACAAGAATTTTGTTAGAGACATTAAGGATACACGGGATACCGTAGTTACCAAGGGGTTGTTCGGAAATCTTAGGTATCTTAAGAACCCGGCGGTTTTGAAGATGCAGGAGTTGGCTCGATCAGGTGCCCCGGAAGAAGAGCAGTTTAGGTTTGAGATCAAATCTATGGAGGCTATAGAGACTGGTGATGTTGAAAATTCCGCGATGCCCGGTGGAGAGGTTGCAGGTAGGATAAATGAGATTCCCACAGTTAAAGAATTAATTGAGAGAATCGTCAAAGAAGCGGAAGAAATTATAAGAGTCAAATTACCAAAATTGGTTGTTTAACAAGTTCCCTATTTTTATAGAAAAACTAACTTAGTGGAGTGATTATTTGCCTTTCCAATTATTATGTATAAAAGGAGCGTGATTGACATTAGCTTGAAATACATTATTTTAGAAAAAGATGAAGGTGTCGCAACAATAAGGATGAACCGTCCGGAAAAGTTGAACGCTATGCGTATAGAAATGCAGGTAGAAATCGTGCAGACTTTAAAGGAACTTGCATCCGATAACGCTATAAAAGTGGTGGTCATTACTGGTGCGGGAAAAGCTTTCAGTTCGGGAGGAGATGTGGGAGATATGGATATGGCGCAACGCATACCTCCCTTTGAACTCAGAAGGACTTTGAATCAAAACTTGGCGGAAATCGTTAGAGGGATTTGGGACATGGAGAAACCAGTGATAGCTGCGGTTAACGGTGTGGCTAGTGGTGGGGCTTGCAATGTGGCGCTAGCCTGTGATATTGTAATAGCTTCGGAGAATGCGCGTTTCGGGCAAATATTTTTAGCAGTAGGACTTATTCCTGATGGCGGCGGAACTTGGCTCCTTCCCAGACTTGTGGGCTTCCATAAAGCGACTGAACTCATTTTTTCCGGCAGGTTAGTAGACGCAAAAGAGGCGGAACAGTTAGGATTAGTAAACAAGGTTGTCCCAGCTGAAGAACTTGATAAAACTGTGAAGGAATACGCTAATCTACTTAAGATGTTCCCGCTGGGAGCCCTGGGAGCTACAAAGAAGGCGATACACAGGGGATTCACCATGAGCTTGGAGGAAGCATTAGACTATGAGATGACTATGCAGACCCTATGCTTCCAAACAGAGGAAAACAAGGAACGTATCAAAGCATTCCTAGCAAGGAAAAAATAATAATCAAAATCAGATTATATTAGGCAATTAAAATAATATTTTTCTTAATCCATATTCAGAATATTGTCGAAGTGCAGGTTTTTAGAAGTAACCCCTTTGTTTTAGAAAATTTTGTATTATGTCTAGTATTATTATTCCAAGAGACGCCTTTTTTCTTTTGGTTTCAGGTATGTTAATTGGTTCATAGTTTTTTAGAGCACTTACAATTTCGGGTGGAATGAAAAGATTAATGTAGCATTTGTTCGCATTTTTGCCCTCACTCAATAAAACGCCATTTTCCTGTATTAAATCCAGCACTTCGATAGGGCGGATAGGGTTACCCCGGCGGAACTCAGAGCGTAATGTATTACAGAGTAGTCCTATGGGAATTTTGCCTTTTGCTTTCGAAAACGCCTCAAGGATCTGAGTTTCGAAAAACTCCCTTTCTTCCTCTCCTACAATTTCTCTGGCTGCGGCGCGAATCTGCATGGTTGTTTTTCTGGATAATTGTTTGAAGCTTATGTCCAACCGTTGGACATCCTTGCCATGCTTTTCTAAGAAATCAAAATGTGAAAGGTAGCTTTCAACTGCTTTTCTCTTGCTGCTTGGATTTTTACCGCCTAGACCAAAAATTTCCCCAATTGTTTCATACGTCCAATCGGGATTCCTTTTTTTGATCTTGTGCAAAAAGGCTGAAATCTCAAAATCTGATAATTGTTCCCGATGGTAGTTCTCCTTGAAGCTAAGAATTTCCGCCTCTTCGGGAGACAGATCATCTGTGTAATCAACGTCGATGTAATCGTTTTTGTTTAGAATGGAAGCTCTTATTCTCCTCCATCCCTGAACTGCTACTAGATCCTCCCCATAGCCAAACTTATGGAAGGAGCAAACTAAGGGACTATGAATTAAACCGTCTCTTCGAATGCTCCCAGCCAATTCCTCCACGTTAGCCCATCCAGAATTTGGACCTTGGCTCTTTGTCCAATCATAATCATGTCTGGGCGTGCCGTATATTTCATATTTAGATTCCCCTATCTTTAAATTAAAACGCTTCACTTTTTTGGGGTCTACCCTTATTCTCCTTATCATTATCCTCTGCATTATGGGGAGATATGTACCAAATAAATTGCTTTCAGAAATTTTTTCAGGACTTGGTAAATAGGATTTAACCTGCACGGCGATTCACCTAAGCATGATTCTTATTTATATATACATAAATATATATTTCTTTTTGTTATTTATACTTAAACATATATATGCAGCTGTGTAACTTGAGTATTGAGGCTCCCCACAAAAGTCCCTTAAAAACAGGAATTCTAGAAAAGTTAAAGTAATTCGGATTATTGACTGAGTGTAAAAGAAGAAGCTGTTAAACAAAAGTTAAAATTTTATTTATTGATAAACAAAGGGTATGATGACAAGTTACATTAATATATACTAATGAATAGCGAGTACTAAATTATGATTAAGGATAGTAAATACTATGCCGGATGAAAAGGATGAAAATTTAGAGTTTCGGAAGATACAGTCTTTGGGGAAATCGTCGTATGTAATTTCACTGCCTAAGGACTGGGTTGAGAAGAATAGAATAAAAAGAGGGGATAAACTCGCCGTTTATAAACATCCGGATGGTACTCTAGAGGTGTCTTATGTTAATCAAAAGGCTTCTCTTTGGGGAGTTATTCCCGAGGTAAATGAAGTAATAATTGATGATTTAAATAAAGATGAGCTAGAAGCGGTTATCATTGGAAATTATCTTATGGGGTATGATAATTTTAAATTAATTACCCGACGAGAATACCTTAATTCATCTCAAAGGAAGATAATAACGAATACTCTAAATGCTTTAACGGGTTTCCAGATAGTTTCTGAGTCACAGAAAGTGATTGAGATAAAAAATCTTTTTGAGCAATCAAACTTTGATGTAAAGGAGACTGCAAAGAGACTGGGATTACTTATTTCTTTTATGCTGAAAGATTTAATTCAGGCTTTGAAAGAAAAAAATCTTGATGCAATTGATGACATAATAAAACAGGATGAAGAGATTGATAGTTTGTATTTATTGATGAGGAGACTTTTGATAATTGGAAGTAGAAATGTGGTTGCTGCAAAAAAAATCGGTATAGAGGATAATGCTCTATGCGTCACCTGGAGCGTTATTTTGAAAAAGATTGAAACTATTGCGGATTATGTAGTAAGAATATCGAAAATAGCAAAAACGATTTTTTCAAGAGAAGTCGAAATTCCCGAAGAGATATTTCTATTATTCTTGAATATAGGGGAAAGTGTTGCGAAAACTTCTGAAAAAGTGTTCCTTTCCTACTTTGAAAAGGACGCTCAAGAAAGGCTTGTAACACAAGATGACCTTACAGGGTTTACAAATCTAAAGAATAGTTTTACGCAAAAGGTAATCGAGTGCAATGTAGATAAGCGGCTTCTCATCTCCCTCGAGAGCATATGCTTCTATTTTGAAGAAATAGCTAATTACTGTTTTGACTATGCAAGAGATCTTATACACTACAGATTGTACTTCCGCTAGGTTTGTAATTAGGGGGTATTATTTCATCTAAGGAAATAAAAAAGATAGGCATCTGATCATATTTTTGTCCTTAGGAATTGGAATTTGAACATTTTTTTCTGCTGTAACTATTTTGTGAGAATCATCTGTTTTTAGGTACATTTTAAATAATTTTAGTATTTAAATTTTATAAAATATTTTATATAATATTAATAGTTTTTATATTTTTATTATTAAATAAATATTTATATATATTCTAGGCGGAGCGTTATGGAACTGAAAAAGCCCTCTTGGTAAGGGGTTAGGTAAAAATGTTAAAAATCGTCATTAGTACTTATTTTATTTGTATTATTTTTCAGAGTATTTCTGTTTATGAAAAATAGCGTTTTGGAGGATGGAAGTTTGGTAAACATAATGATAGATGAATTGAAACAAGTGCCTCTTATGGAGCAGAGAATGGAAATCTGTGAGCGTAAAGGTTTAGGTCATCCGGATACTATCTGCGATTCTGTGATGAATGAGATTTCTATAGCTCTTTCGAAAGTGTATATGGAGAAATTTGGGGCTATTATGCATCACAATGTGGACAAGAGTTTACTTGCTGCAGGTGAAACTGAAACGAAATTCGGTGGAGGTGAGGTTAAAAAACGTATGTTAATGGTGTTTGGAGACAGAGCTACATTTGAGGTGGGAGGTACAGAGATTCCTGTTGAGGAGATTACAATTAATACCACTAAAAAATGGTTTAGAGAGAATATGAGATTCGTGGACCCCGAAAAGCATTTGAAATACCAAATTGAGCTTAAGAGAGGGTCACAGGCTCTCGTTGATATATTTGAAAGGAAGGGCAAATATCTGGGTGCTAACGATACCTCGGCTGCTGTAGGATTCGCACCCATGAGTGAAACGGAGGAGATAGTTTTTGATACTGAAAGATTTCTCAATTCCAAGGAGTTCAAAAAGTCCTTTCCCGAAACTGGGGAAGATGTTAAAATTATGGGACTGAGACAAATGAAAAATCTTAAAATTATTGTAGCAATCGCCTTTGTAGACCAGTTCATTGACTCCGAGGAAGATTATTTTAGAAAGAAGGACGAGGTTTTAGAAGCAGTTGAGCAGTTCGTTAGCTCTAGGGCGGATATGGATAAGGTTGATCTAACTATAAACGCTTTGGACATGAGAGGTAGGGGAGTTGACGGAGTTTATTTAACGGTTTTGGGAACTTCGGCTGATGGTGCGGATTGCGGTCAGGTGGGTAGAGGAAACAGAGTTAATGGAATAATTCCATTAAATAGGCCGACATCATCGGAAGCAGCTGCTGGAAAAAATCCAGTAAGCCATGTCGGTAAAATATACAATTTACTAAGTTATAGAATAGCAAATGAGATTCACGAAAAGGTTTCTGGACTAAAGGAAGTCTATGTTTGGCTTCTTAGCCAGATAGGAAAACCGATCAATGAACCCATGATAACTTCAGTTCAAGCGATTCTCGAGCCAGGGTTGAGTCTAAGAGCGGTATCTAAGGAGATTGAGGATGTTGTTCTATCAGAACTCAATAACTTACATAAATTTGTTAAAGACTTAGCATACGGGCGTATTCCCATATGCTGAATTCATATAACATCCTTATTAAACATAATTAGTAACCGTTAGAATTATAACCGTTTTCAGTTATTATTTTTAGTCGGAAGAAGAGAGACTACTTCATTTAGTGATCCACTCTTATGAAGGGGGTTGAATGAGTAGCGGTTCCAACGAGTACCCCAAATCTGTAGAGGAAGCATTGAAAGCGTATAAGGAAGGAAAGATCAAAAAGGCAGTGGATAAGCTAGAGCGATTGCTTATTGACAAAGAGCCTAATGTTAGAGCGATTGCTGCCCGAGTTCTTGGAAACTTGGCGGAAGAGGGGGTTTATGAGACCAGAGTTTTGGAACCGTTGATTAAGCTTCTTTACGATTCAGATAGTACGGTTAAAATGAACGCCGCTCATACGATAGCAAATTACTCTGGGAAAGGAAAATTTGAAGGCAGGGCGGTTGAGCCCCTTATATCACTTCTGGAAGAAGTAAGTGGTGAAACAAAATCGTTTGCAGCTTTAGCAATAGCGCACTACGCTGAGGTTGGTATGACAGATTTACGGGCGGTAAAGTCCCTGATTAAACTTCTGGCAGATGATGAAACTAAAGTTAGGAAAAACGCTGCACTGGCAGTAGGGCGTTACGCTGAGAAAAATCTAGTAGACGAAAGCGGAATAGGTTCATTAATTACACTTCTTGAGGATCAAGACAAGGAGGTAAGAGTAAACGCAATTCAAGCTATTGTGAAATATTTAGAACAGGGAATAATGGATGAAAGAGTTTTAAACCCGATGATTAATCTGATGAACTCCGAGGACAAGGAAATTCGTAAAAATGCGACCTATGCTGTTACAAAATACGCCGAGGAAAATATGGTAAATGCAATCGCCCTAAAATTCATGATAAACTTGTTGAGCGAGGACAAAGCTGAAATTAAACGAATCGCTGCAAGGGGAATCGATATCTACTTAGAAAAGGGCATTTTTTCTAGCGACGCGTTAGACCCCCTCATTAAACTTTTAGAATATGAAGATAGTGAAACCCGCCAAATTTCTTCTCACATTGTAGCCGGCTATGCGGAAAACGGTTTAATTGAAGAAGGAGCCCTAAAACCTTTAACTTCTCTTCTTCTCGATAAGGATGAAAACATACGATCAAATGCAGCGCTTGCATTGGTTCGATACGTGAATAGAGACTTGGTTGAAGAGGATGCTTTGGAACCTCTTTCAAATCTTCTTAGAGATAGTAATATTGAAATACGGAAGAGAGCTCTTGAAGCAGTTGCCAAATACGCGGAGAAGGGATTTGTGAATAAAGAAGCTCTAAACTCCCTGATCAATTTGTTATCCGAAAAAGATAAGGAAATTTATGTTAACGCTTCGGCCGCCTTAGTACACTATGCAAGAAATGATATTTTTGATTTAAACGCTCTAGGTTCGTTAATACCGCTTCTCAGTAACCCTGACTATGAAATTCAAATTAATGCCACAATTGCGATTGTATTATACGCTCAGAAAGGACTAGTTGATAAGGAAGCACTGGAACCTCTGATCGATCTGCTTGGCAAAGGAGAACCCAATATACGTTTGAACGCTGCAATAGCTATCGGGTTATACGCAAAAAATGAGTTGCTAGATAGTAGGGCTTTGAACTTTATTACTACTTTGCTTGGGGACAGCGATGGCGACATTCGTGGAGCCGCCTCAGTCGCAATAGCGCACTATGCTAAAAGAGACATGATTGAGAGTAAGGCGTTAAAGAACTTAATAACTCTCCTTGACGAAGATAGTATCACAACACGTGGTAACTCGACAACTGTAATTGCGTTATACTCTGAGAAAGGAGTAGTTGACGCGGAGGCAGTAGTTCCTTTAATCAAATTACTTTCTGATAAGGATAAAATGATTGTTGCAAATGCATTATCAGCACTAGTGTATTATGCAGAAAACAAGTTGGTGAATGAAAACGCGTTAACCCAACTTATAAAACTTCTAACAGATGGTGATATTAACGTTAAAGCAAGAGCCTCACTCGCCATTGCTAGATACGCAGAAAATGATATTACTGATAAAAAGGCCGTTGAACCGCTACTTGTATTAATAGAGGATAGAAACGATGACATCCGTGAAGCTACCACAGCTGCGATAGCAAGATATGTTGAAAAGGGATTGATGGATGAGAAAGTACTGGTTCAATTAACCACACTTTTAAACGATAATAATAGTAATGTTCGCAGAAATGCCGCCGTCGCTATCGGTGACTTCGCGAGTAAGGGTATTGTAGATGAAAAACTAATCAACCCCTTAATAAACCTGCTAGACAATGAAGACAGTGTTACCCGCACAAACGCTGCATTCGCAATCGCCAGATACGCGGAAAAAGGCATAGTTGATGAAAGAGGGTTAGAATGCCTAGACAGACTTCTTAGGGATGAAAATGTACATGTTTGTGGAAATGCTGCCCTAGCAGTAGGATTGTACGCGGAAAAAGGTTTAGTGACAAAGAGCGCTCTCCCACAACTAATCAAACTCTTGGATGATCAAGATACAAACGTTCAAAGAAACGCCGTACATGCGATTGGCTACTATGCGGTGAATAATGTCACAGACGAATCGATTTTAGAGCATCTCATAACGCTACTACAAGACAAGAATATGAGTGTCAGACTGGAAGCTATCGATGCGATTGGTCGATATTTGGAAAAAGGATTTATTGATAAAAGAGGATTAGAACCTTTGATTAGTTCGCTCAGCGATAGTGACGACGATATACGAATGAGCACGGTGGCAGCGGTAGGATTATATGCGGTGAAAGATTACGTTGACATAAAAGCCTTAAAGCCTCTAATTTTGCTTCTTAATGACGAAAATTATGCAATACGAGCGGGAGCCGCAGGTGCACTGGCCCAATACGCCGAGAAAAACCTAATGAGTGAGGACGCTCTTAAACCACTAACCAAACTGCTCTCAGATAAGGTCAGTGATGTAAGAATGAGAGCGGTAGCAGCAATAGGCCTCTACGCCGAGAAAAACCTAATGAGTGAGGACGCTCTTAAACCACTAACCAAACTGCTCTCAGATGACAATAAAACGACTCTTACCACCGCGGCGATCACATTAGTTTTGTACGCGGTGAACGGATTAATTCATAATTCTGCTCTGCAGCCTCTGATTGGAATTTTAAGAGATGAGGATACCAATATACGAGGAAACGCTGCGCTCGCAATTGGAATCTATGCAGAGAAAGGATTGATAAACGAGGCGGCGATTAATCCTCTTACAGAACTTCTCAGCGACAATGATAAGGATGTACGAATGAGAGCAGCCATTGGAATTATAAGGTACGCAGAGAAAGGGTTGGTCACCGACAAGGCTTTGAAACCACTCTCTGAGAGACTTCTTGAGGAAAATGTGAATATCAGAAGAAACGCATTAACGGCTATTATGTTGTATACTGTTAATGGACTTTTCTATGAGGAAGCCTTGAAGCCGATTACAGAACTCCTCAACGATGAGAACAGCGACATACAAATGAGAGCGACAATTGCACTGGAGCGATACTCGGAAAAGGAACTATTTAACAAAGACGCGTTGAAATACTTACCAAAACTTCTCCATGATAAAAATACGGAAATTCGAATAAGAGCCGCTAATTCTATAGTGAGCTACGCTAAGAATAATCTCTTTGAAGAGTCTGCACTGGAACCACTAATCAAAGCACTGATAGATGAAAACACAAATGTACGGGCAAACGCTGTCCTTGCATTAGGATTGTACGCGCAAAAGGACTTTCTAGATAAGAAAGCCTTAGAACCTCTCATAATTTTACTCGATGATAAGGATTTGGGTATACGTGTTAGGTCTATTGATGCTATAGGGGTCTACGCGGAGAAAAATCTCCTTGATGAGAGGGTATTTCAGCACTTGGTTAACCTACTTGGTGACGAAAATCTAGCCCTTCGCATCAGAACAGTTAACGTGATTGGATTATGTGCAGAAAATAAACTGCTTGATGGTAAGCTACTTGAACCCCTAACAAAATTATTAGAGGTGAAGGATACTACTCTTTTATCTAGCGTGTCAAACACACTTAGAATCTATGCGGAGAATAATTTTATTTATGAAAATGCCTTGAAGCCGATTATTGGTTTACTCCGAGAAAGGGAAAGTAGCATACGTACAAATGCTGCGACAACAATAGGTCTGTATGCAATGAACGGGGTCATGGATGAGAGCGCTTTAGAGCCGTTATCAACACTTCATAACGATGCAAGTAGTGACACTAGATTAAGTTCTGCAATTACAATCGCACAATACGCGGAAAAACAAGTGGTTAGTGGAAAAACAGTCAGTTCATTGATAAAATTACTTAGAGACGAATATAATGCTATCCGTGGAATATCTGCATTAGCTGTATCTCTTTATGCAGAGACGGGTATTGTGGAGAAGAAGGCGCTCGCGCCATTAGTGAAGCTACTCGGCGAAGAAGACACAGATATTCTTGCTAGTTCCTCCTCCGCCATCGCTCAGTACGCAAGAAGGGGACTAATTCATGAAGAGGCTCTAGAATATTTAATAAAGTTGCTAGAGAAAGAAGATGAGAGAGTTTCTACAAAAGCTTCTGACGCAGTTGTCCAATACGCTAAGAAGGGAAAAGTGAATGCAAACGCCTTGAAACCCTTGGTGGATTTATTAACGGATAAAAATACTGAAAATCGTTTTAACGCATCTACTGCGATTAATATTTACGCAGAGAAGGATATAGTCTCTGAAGATGCCCTAAAAACGCTAACAAAACTACTTGACGAAGAAGAACCTGAAATCCGTAAAGTATCCTCGGCAACAATTGCCAAGTACTCAAAGAAGGCATTACTAGATGAAGAAGCCCTAAAGCCCCTATCAAGATTGCTTAGCGATGATAATGCGGAAATATGTTCTAATGCTGCAGATGCTATAGGTGAATATGCAAAAAATGGTATTGTAGACAAGGATGTTTTGGAATCTATGATTGCTCTCCTTGAAAACGAGGATGTTTCTATTTGTGTTAAAGCAATCAAGTCCATCGCATTTTATGCAGAAAAACAGTTGTTTTCAGAAAAAGCTTTGAAACCTCTAACAAAGTTGCTAAGCAATGAAAATGATGATATTCGTAGAAACACGGTTTACGCTATAGTAAGATACGCAGAAAACAAGTTGTTTTACAATGAAGCCTTAGAGCCTCTAATATCTCTACTAAAGGATAAAGATGTGAATACTCGTACCAATTCGGCAAACGCATTAGCAATATATGCGGAAAACCACCTAGTTTACCATGAAACCCTTGATCCCCTAATCACTTTGCTAGAGGACAGAGATACAAGTGCCCGAGGAAATGCAGTAATAACCTTGCTAAGATACGCGGATAACAATTTAATAGATGAAAGGGCTTTAGTGAAATTAATCAAGCTCCTCGCAGATCCCGAAACAGATATTCGGGGTAACGCTGCAACCGCCATTGCTAACTACGCTGAGAAAGGCGTCTTTAACATTATGGTTTTAGTTTCTTTAATTAAGTTGCTTGGCGATGAGGATAGCTTTGTTCGGGGTAACGCTGCAACCGCCGTTGCTAACTACGCTGAGAAGGGAACGGTTGATGTTAAGGCCGTTGAACCGCTAATGAAACTGCTTACAGATGAGAATGTGTGTACCCGTGGAAACGCGGCTACAGCTATTGCTAGGTACGCTGATAACGCTCTTGTAAACAAGAAAGCATTAGAGCGCCTCATCACCTTACTTTCTGATGAGAATGAGGATGTTAGAATGAGGGCGGCGGACGCTGTCGCTCGCTATTCAGAGAGAGGGTTAGTCGATAGTAATGCTTTGGAGGGCTTGATAAAATTACTCGATGAAGGACGAATGGACATTCGAATAAGGGCTGCGACCGCAATAGGGTTTTATGCTGAGAATGGATTGTTAAACGAAGCGGCGTTGCGTCCTCTAGCTGAGATGTTTAGGGAGGAGGATCCCCACCTCTTATGGGCAGCGACCTTTGCAGTTGGAGGATACGCGGTAAAGGGGTTTATCTCCAGCGAAGCTATAGAACCTTTAATCAAATTACTTAGTAGTGATAATAATGCTATCAGAAAAAACGCCGTCATTGCTATAAGATGGTATGCGGCCAAGGGCCCAGTCGGTTTGAAGACTGCTAAGCCTCTGATAGAACTATTAAGTGATGAGGATAATCAGATTCGTGAAAACGCCGTATATGCTATTGCAATTTGTGCCGAAAATGGGCTCGTAGATGAACAAGCAATAGAGCCTTTGGTAAAATTGCTCAGAGATGAGGATGCTAATACCCGTAAAGGAGATGTAATTGCTTTAGCACACTACGCAGAGAATAACCTAGTAGACCAAAGGGCATTAGAGCCTTTCATTGAGCTGCTTCATGATCAGAATGAAGAAATTCGTTTAAGAGCTACTGCAGCTATTGGTCTTTACGCGCAAAGACGTATCGTTGACGGTAAAGCCTTGACACCGTTAATCATGCTTCTTAAAGATAGTAGTAATGATATTCGTATGAAGGCGGCAATAGCTTTAGGATTTTATGCAGAAAATGATTTAACCGATGAACCCGCTTTGGAACCACTCCTAGCTTTATGTGAGGATAGTGACGCTGGTATTCGTGTTGCAATTTCAGCAGTTTTATCAAAATATGCGGTTAAAGGTTTAACTTCTGAAAACGCTCTAAGGCGTCTTACAGTACTTCTTGTTGATCAGGATAGTCGAGTCCGTTTAAATGCTTTATATGCGATCGAAGAGTATCTTAAAAGGGATTTAATAATTGAGGATGTCTCAAAGACTTTGACTGATTTGCTTAATGATGAACTTGCCGATTCTAAAACTTTAGCTTCCGCAGTTATGGCAAATTACGCTGAAAAGGGTGTGTTAAACCCAGATGCTTTAGGACCCATTGTGAAAGCACTTGAGGATGAAAACAGTAATGTTCGAGGGAACGCCGCACTAGCCCTGGCTAGATATATAAAAAGAGAAATCTTTTCTGAGGAGGCTCTAAAGCCCTTAGTAAAGCTCCTAGCAGACGAAAACCCAACCACCAGAATGAACGCCGCACTAGCAATAGCCTACGCCGCAGAAAAAAACCTAATTGAGAAGGAGGCTCTAAAGCCCTTAGTAAAGCTCCTAGCAGACGAAAACCCAACCACCAGAATGAACGCCGCACTAGCAATAGCTATCTACGGAGAAAAGAAGCAGGTGGATAAAAGGGCCCTAGATGGATTGACGAACCTTCTCAGCGATACGAATGCCCACATTAGATCCAACGCCGCTTTAGCTTTAGGATTTTATGCGGATAATAATCTGGTTAGTGAAAATGCACTCCGACTACTCATAACTCTAATCAGCGATGAGGACTTTTATGTTAAGAAGAACTCTTTAACAGCTATTGGAGCTTACGCAGAGAATAGATTAGTTAATGAAAAAGCTTTAGAATCATTATTAGGATTACTCAACGAAGAAAACTCGGAGATTGTTCAAAACACTACTTTTGTGATTGGTAGATATGCTATGAACGGTTTGGTAGACCCAAGGGCTTTAGACAGGCTTATCGAACTTCTTAAGAGCGAGGGAGTGATTACACGAGAAAATGCTGCATATTCTATAGCGAGTTTTTCCGAAAAGAAGGGTGTGATTAACAAAAATGCTTTAGAGCCCATAATAGCCATGCTTGGTGATGATGATATAGTTGTTAGAATGAACGCCTCGTATGCGATTGCAAGTTATGCAGGGAAGGGTATTGTAAGCGAGGATGCTTTGGATTCTTTAGTTGGTTTGCTTGGTGATGCCAGTTTTGTAGTGCGGATTAACTCCTCCTTGGCACTTGCTTGGTACGCTGAAAAACGTATCGTTAATCCTGAAGTTATTGAACCATTAATTATGCTGTTGGGCGATGAAAACAATGTTATAAGATCCAACGCTTCTCTAGCACTGGCAAGATATGCGGAAAACGGCGTGGTTGAAGAGAAAGCAGTGGAACCATTAGCAGGACTACTTAAAGACGAAAGTGGTTATGTACGCTCAAGCGCCGCACTTGCATTAGCTCGTTACGCGGAAAAAAATATAATTAGTGCAACGGCTTTGAAAAACTTGGTTGAGTTACTCAGAGACGAGGCGGCTATAACTTTAATTAACGCGGCCCTCGCACTCACCTTCTACGCGGAAAAAGACAAGATTGATGAGAAAGCTCTGGATAAATTGATTGATTTACTGGGCAATGAGAATAAAGATGTTGTCTTATTTTCAACAATCGCCATCGCACGGTATGCTGAAGAGGGATTAGTAGACGGAAAAACGGTTAGACCACTCATCAAACTGTTAGAAGATGTTAAAGTTCGTAATGTAGCCTCAAAATCTCTTGGAGCGGTTACAAGAGTTTTCGGAGTTTCCCAAAAGAAGTTGACTGAAGACCCCAGCTCGATTACCGAAATTGAGAATCAGAGGCTCAGGAAAAAGTCAAGATTTATAAGAGAAGCTAAGTTTCCCGAAATCGAAGGACCCATCGCAGAAGGAACAGAATTCGTACTATCTTATTGGGCGCGTAGTGGAGAATCCGAGGAACGCTCTCGGCTAATTTCGAATAACTTCAAGGCTTACAAAAAAACGTTAATCTCAGAAGCATTCGGAAGTGGAACAACTACTATACTGGAAAAAACGCTGGCTGGCTTGGTGAAGGATTTATCAGCCTTTCCGCGATAAAAACCTTAATAGTAAGAACTATATTTGAGCGAGATAATAGGAGCAAGAACAATCCTCAACTCCATTAGATAGAATTGGGATGAACTCCTGCAGAAACAGCAATCATAGATGCTCTCTCTTTTAATCGTGATTCGCTTGAAGAAGGTACTACATTTTTTATCGCTGTTTGTTGAGATAGTCTTTAATTGCAGCGTGTAGTGCATCAGCTCCTAAGTTGGAACACTCGTTCTTTTTAGTAGGAAGCCCACCCAATTCTCTAGCAACATCCTCCTGGGTAATATTTAGGCCTTCTTCTATCGTCTTTCCTTTCGCAAGCTCTGTTGTCATACTACCAGTTGCGATGGCGGCGGGGCATCCTTTGACTTTGAATTTGATATCTTTTATGATATTATTTTCAATTTTGACGTATATAGTAACAACATCGCCATCTGCCGGATTCCCAACTGAGCCCATCCCATCAGCATTTTCAATTTTGCCAACATTTCGAGGATTAGCGAAGTGATCCATCACCCTTTTACTATACATACACATAACCTCATACAGCGGATAGTTTTCTCAGATCCAAAATTATTTCGGGCAGAACCTCCAAAACAAAATCAACATCTTCTTCCGTATTACGTTTACCAAGCGTCAGTCTAAGTGAACCGTTCGCCTGTTCCGGAGTCAATCCAATAGCGGTTAGAACATGAGAAGGCGCTTTCGAGCCAGAGGAACAAGCTGAACCAGTGGAGGCTGCTATACCCTTTGCATCTAAACGAAGTATCAACGACTCTCCCTCTAATCGGTCAAAACTAAAGTTGGCATTATTGGGCAACCTCTTGGTAGGATGTCCATTAAGCCAAGAATCCTCAATTTCCAAAACCCCTTTAATTAGCTTATCTCTAAGATCGGTTAGGCGTTCAGACTCTTTTTCCATTTCCACCTGAAAAATTTCTACCGCCTTCGCCAAACCCACAATGCCAGGCACATTCTCTGTCCCAGACCTCATTCCCCTTTCATGTCCACCCCCGTGCTGTACCGGTTCTATTTTTACTCCTTCCCGTATATAGAGAACGCCTACCCCTTTTGGACCGTATATTTTGTGACCAGAGATTGAAAGCAAATCCACATTCAAATCATTTACATTTGTTGGAATTTTACCAAAGCTTTGAACGGCGTCGGTGTGTAGGTAGATGCCGTTTTCCTTTGTTATTTTTCCTATTTCTTTTATGGGTTCTATGGTTCCAATCTCATTATTAGCCTGCATTATTGTAACCAGTCCGGTTTTCTCGGTAACGGAGTCTTCCAAATGATTTAGACTGACGAAACCCTGCTTATCTACTGGTAGATACGTAACCTCAAAACCCTGTTCTTGCAGATAGTTACATGTTTCTAATACCGCGTGGTGTTCTATGATGCTTGTGATTATATGGTTTTTGATTTTGTTTGTGTACATAACACCCTTGATGGCCAGGTTATCGGACTCGGTTCCTCCTGAGGTAAAATAGATTTCATCTGGACTAGCTCCGAGAGCCTTAGCAACAATTTCCCGGGAATGCTCCAGGGCTTCTTTAGCTTCTCTGCCGAAAAAGTGTAAACTTGAAGCATTTCCGAAATGCTCCGTAAAATAGGGAAGCATCTCTTGAACTACTCTAGGATCGACATATGTTGTTGCGGCATGATCCATATAGACTCTTTTCATTTGCAGCACCTCCCAATTTCATTGGTTTAAAGGTTTGATTATTTGAGCAGTTTTCTTGTATTGATCTTTTACTAAAATGTAGAGCTTTTGTTTGTTTTTTTATCGCCCCTAATTATTTAACAATTGTTAAAAGTTTATAAAAATTGCTAATTAAACCCGAACAAAATGGATTTCGCTTGGATACGCGTCCACCATAAATTATCCTTGTCAAACTAATAATCCAAAAGATTATACTAAATGCACTCTAATTATATTTCTTTAAAAAGCTCCGAACAAGCTTTACAATCAGCAGGAACTGAATTCAAACTTTTATGTAATTTACAAAGAATTTCCGTCTTTCTCACTTTAATACAGATTTCACACGTTTTCAGAATCGAGTTTGTTTCATCAGGGGAGGAAGCCATCTCATTTGCAAGTTTTTTGATTTCATTCTTAGTTTCCTTGTCTAAATCAATTTTTTTGCCGCGTTTACCCTTCGCATAATGGGAGATAGCAGCCTCAGATATCCCGAGCCTGTTTGCAGCTTCCTTCTGAGATAAACCGAGCTTAATAAGTTCCTTAGCCAATTCAGACCTCACACTGGGAAGCAAATACCAAATAACAAGTTCACAAGGGGACTTCAACCACAACACCACAAACCTTTGTTTCCGAGCTTCAATTAAAACAAGTACTTAACTATTGTTAAATATTTCCAACATCCATTAATAATAAAGTTAACCTTTATTTAAAAATAATGAAAAAACCCACCAAAACGACAACCATAATGAATCAAAAGCCAATCAAAACAATCAAAAAAAGAAAAAATAGTAACCATGGACTTGGTTTTAGGCTACTACGAATTTACCAATCTTCTTAATGGATTCTTCAGCTTCCTTCATCATTCGCTCAATGAGCTCTTTAACCGTGGGAATGTCTTTAACATTGCCGCATGACTGACCACAAAGGACCGGGCCTTCATCAACGTTACCTTCGTAAACCAGCCCGTACTTTTTAGTATCCTCCTGAATCGCTTCAACGTCAAGCTCCGCCTCCGTAGCCATCTTCTCATCCTTAGACACAATTTCACCGTGATGCTCAGCATACTTATTCCTGAGCAAACGAATAGGACCAAAAGCGCCTTGGCAAACCATAGTGTCAGAATCCTTAGACTTAATAATGAAGTCCTTATAGTTCTGGTGGAACTCACACTCCTTTGTAGCAATGAAGCGAGTACCCATCTGAACACCAACGGCACCCATAGCGAGGGCAGCAGCTATGCCGCGGCCGTCTGAGAAACCACCACAGGCTACTATGGGCTTCTTGCAGTTCTTTACAGCCTCACTAACCAGTACGGTGGTGTTCACACGCTCGTAGCTTTGATGCCCTCCGCCCTCATATCCTGTGCATATTATGCCGTCGCATAGTCCATCTACTTTCATTGCGTGGTATAGCGTTGGTGTTACGTGGAAGACTAGGAGGTCTTTGTCTTTTTCTTTGAAGAATTGTGCGGGGGGTTTGGGGTTTCCTGCTGAGGTTACTACCATTTTTAGTCTTTTTTTAATTTCGGGGTTTTCTTTTCTTAGTTTTACTATTAGTTCCATTAGGCCGGGGGCGTCGATTTGTAGTCTTGCGACTCTTATGTTTACTCCAAAGTTTCCTTTGCAGTTTTTCATGACGTATTTTATGCTTTCTTCCATGTCTTTTATGGGGTCGACGCCGATGAGGTTTGTGTGGGAGATTATTCCGAATGCTCCGGCGTTGACTACGGCACAGCATAGTTTTGTGGTGTAGAATGGTCCCATTGCGGCTTGTATTATTGGGTATTTTATTCCTAGCATATCGCATAGCGGGGTTTTAATGGTCATTTTAATATTCCTCCGTAAATGCTTTGTTACGGTGTTGCTTTTTCTATTATAAAGTTATTGTCAACCAAAAATTACATGTTTAGAAAATTTAGCAATAAAACTTGATAACGGTTTGAATATTCTAATGGAAACGGATATTGATACAAATCAGATGTAGGTGCTGGATTTCCTTTTGAAGTTAAATTTTTGGAGATATGAAAACAGTAGTTGCTAAAAAGAGGTATGAGAAGATGGTGTTCGGGTAAAAGTATTTGGGCATCGGTGTGATTCTCTCTCCAGCTTTTATTGTTTAGGAGTTGCTTTTGTTGTGGTGGGGGTTAGGAAAGTTTAATAAGGTTTTCTGTGATTTTTATAATTAATTTTTGTTATTTTCTCTGTTTGTGTTTTTTTAGGAGGTACTTTGGAATGGGCGAAGGCAGTATATTTGTGATTTCGGATTGTCATTTAGGATTGGTTGGCGAGAAGAGTAAGGGTATAGTTAGTGAACCGGAGAAGGTTGGCCAGTTTCTTAATTGGCTTATTCGTTTAAAAGACGGTGAGAAAACCAAGATTAAGTTGGGCCCTTGGGGTAATGGGCGTAAAGAGAAGGTTTTGAAACCCCCGGAAAAACTGCTTCTGATCGGGGATATTCTGGAGCTTTGGGATGCCACCGACCGTGGAATTGAGTACTGCAGTAGACCAATTTTCGATCTGCTTGAAAAGTTGAGGTGTGAGAAGATTTATCTTTTGGGTAACCATGATTACGATTTGAAGCCACTGATTGGAACTTATCCATCGGGCGAGCATACTATGAGTATTTTGGAGGACTATTATCCCATTCAGGAAGACGAGAAAAGCATTTTGACTCTTAAAATGGGCAAGAGAGATTACATGTTTATTCATGGTTATCAGTTTGACAAGATTTTCAGATTTCAACCCTGGAAGCATTTGTCCGATATTCGTTCAGGGGCTCTCGCGTTTGGCAACTATGGAGACCTTTTTGTAGGATTACTTTTTCTTGGTATAGCAGTTGCAGTTTTTAATTATATTCTTCTGCAGTTGTCTCCTCTTAGTTCTCCAAGTGCAAGTGTCTTGAATTTTTTGTTTCCCCTTTTGCAGTTTTTGCCTGGTTTTCTTGGTTTGAGTCAGAGTTTCTGGAGTTCGTTACTTCCCATTTTTACGTTTTTAGGTAATGCGGGTCTGATTCTTCTTTGGCTGATTTTAGGTGGTCCGCGGTTTTTCTATCTTTATGCGAGGAAGATTTGGAACAAATTGGTTGGCACAAGGTATAATCGTAAGGCTTCTGTAAGCGGTATCCTTACTTGGTGGAATAGATTCGCTAAAAACAGAGATGTGAAGAGTAAGGATTTGAGGATAGTTTATGGGCATACTCATCTTATCGATGTGATCATGCCCGACGAACTGACCCCAGCTAAGAATAAAGGAAAGGAAGTAAAGCTCACTGCTCTTAATATTCCAAGCTGGGTTAAAGATTATACAGAGAAGCACAGGCAGAAACTTCGTGGAACTTGTCTTTATATTGACGACGAGGATGAGATGTTCATCGGATGGAATTGGGTTGACAAAAATTACTTTATGGTTCCCATCGATGTAGTCTACGAGAGGATGGAAAACGGAGTTATCTCAAAGGAGACTGGCAAAAAACTTTTGAGTATTGATTGGCCGAAGGTAATGGTGGACAGATGGACAAGTGTGAAGCTCTTCTGAGCTTTATTTAAAAATTTTATTTTTTTACATTAAGCAAGAATCTAATTTTTATAATGAAAGGTCTAGTTTTAAAGAAAAGGGTTATTAGTCTAAATTTTGCACGCAGGGAAAACTTTTATTCTTCAACGCAATATTTTTCCAAGGAATAACGTATTGTATTTTTGGTGAGGAGCCGACATTGATATACAATGTATACATTCTGACTAAGGATGGTCTGTGTATTCATCACCGTAAATATGGCAGTTTGGAGTACGATGAGGAACTCGTTACTGGGTTTTTGGGTGCAATTTCATCCTTTGGAAGGGATATTAGTGGTGGGGAAATTGACCTGATTGTACTAGGTGATAAGCAGTTTAGTTCGATATCTTCTAAGAATTTAATTTTTGCTGCTTACAGTGATAATGGTGATAAGGTAAAGAAGGTACTCTCTAAGATAAAGGAAGAATTTATTAAAAAATATGGTGATATGGATAATTGGAGCGGGGATAAATGCGGGGTAGACGGCTTTGATTCCATATTAGACGAGATAGTCGGAAATTTCGGAGAAAAAGGTCATTTGAATTTTGCAGAACTTGGTAAGTTATTTGATATTTTTAAAAAGAAACCCAGTTCAATGTAAACAGTAGAGCGGGATTTTTCGGATTCCAAAAATTTCATTGACTTCTTAAGACGCGAGGTAAAGGCTTTTTAGAAAGGCTAAAGAAAAAGTTACTGATTTTTATCCTAAGAAGAAAGAAAATGCCTAATCTTGAAAACTAGTCCTAATCAGGGTTTTTTTATCAAGTCAAGCAAAATTTCCGCAATTTCTGGAAGGTCGAAAAAGTTCATTTTAAGTTTTGGAATAATTTTTTTTATTTGTTTGCTGGTGCCTGTTAAAAGCACTGGACACCTTTCAATTTGGAAGTCGATTACTCCCTCAGGAACAGCCACATCTCCCCCGACGGATAGCATATGCTGTTTGAGTGATAGAGCTGCAGGAGTACTAACATTGCTTAGAAGTATATTGTGATTAACTGTTTTTTCTTTCATCATCTGAATTCCTGGTCCACTGACCCCAATAGCTTTCATTATTTCCTCACCATCATCTGAATCTCGGATAAAGTCTATTTCTATCCCATTGTAGGCGCCCCTCTCTGCGATTTTAGTTGCCTTAGTTATTGCTTCAGCCACTTTAACGGTTTCCTTTGTTTGTTTAACATCATGCGTTCGAATGGCATTAGCTCCATTAAAGACCGCTATAGCCGTTGCTGCTAGAGAACCCGTCAATCTCTCCTCGGGATTTTTAAGGTCTAGTACTTGCCCGATAAAGGATTTTCGGGACACTGCAACCATAATAGGTTTTTGGAGAGTTTTTAGTCGAATTAGTTCTCTTATCAATGCTAGGTCAGACTGATACGGTTTCCCAAATCCTATTCCCGGGTCTATAATAATTTTCATCTGGTCTATTCCGGCATCTCTGGAGATTTGAAGACTGCCTTTAAGAGATTCTCTAACCTCGCTAATTTTTTGAGCGTCTCCCGGTTTTTCTATAGCCGCCATAAGTATTACGGGAGCATCGTATTCTGCAACGACTTTAGATAACTGGGGATCTGTTTTAAAACCACTCACATCGTTAACAGCATTGGCTCCCTTATTCAAAGCCGCCTCCGCCACCCTCGCTCTCTGCGTATCTACTGATATAGGAAAATCCGTTACCTCTCGTATGGCATTCACAGCCTCAACGACTCTTCTAAGCTCCACCTCTTCTGAACCAAATTGAGTATTGTAAATTTTGGGAGGCGCGGTTGACACCGCTCCAAGGTCAATATAGTCTGCCCCTTCTTCTATTAGTTTGAGGGTATACTCTACTATTTCCTTTGGAGTAGTACGAACCGATCCTTTGTAGAAAGATTCCGGACTTAAGTTTAGGGCTGCAAAGATTCTAACCGGGAATCCGTCGCCGATTTTTAGATTTCCGAAATTCGCTACCCCCATAGATTTTCCTCCAGATTTACTTGAAAACAAACAACTTTAACTCTATAGAGGAGAACTCGCCCTCCGTGAGGGAGGGGACGAGGGGTCTATATATATTTATAGTGATAAAGAAATAAGTGTAACCAAGAAATAAATATAGGTTTTGATGGGGCAAAGAGATGCGTGGTTACCGGTTTAGGCTTCATCCCTCAAAAATGATTCAACAAAAGTTGAGTGAGCAGATTGAGCTGTGCAGATGTCTCTACAACAGGCTAATTGAGGAACTCAATAAGGCTAAGAGAGAAGGTAGAAGGATAACGCAGCGAGACACACAAGCCCTAATCGCGAAACTAAAGAAGACTGAGAAACCCGAACTGAATAAAGTTTACTCCAAAGTTCTACAGATGGTGAACCATCAGGTCTGGTCAAACATAAGGGCATTGTTCAAGCTAAAACAGAACGGGAAGAAAATCGGCAAACTGCGGTTTAAGGGGGAGGGTTGGTTTAAGACCTTAAACTTCAATCAATCAGGCTTCAGAATAGAAGAAAAGAAGCTCTACCTATCAAAGGTCGGGGAAATCCCCATAAAAATCCACCGACCAATAGAAGGCATAATTAAAGGTGTAATCATAAAGAAGGAGAAGTCTGGCAAGTGGTTCGCCAACGTTCAGGCGGAGAATGAGCCCCAGCCCCTACTTTGCACAGGGAGAGCGGTGGGAATAGATGTGGGAGTAAATTACTTTCTCACCGACAGCGAGTGAAGACAGGTTGAGAATCCTCGCTTCTATGAGAAAACCCTGGAGAGGATAAAGATTCTCCAGAGAAAACTCTCAAAGAAAAGGAAGGACTCAAGGAACAGAGAAAAAGCAAGGGTCAGACTGGCTGGAGCTTATGAGAAGCTGGTGAATCAGAGGAATGATTTCCTCCACAAGCTTTCCCGGTTTTATGCAAACAACTATGATGCTATTTTTGTGGAGGATCTGAGAATCCAGAACCTGGTAAGAAACCACAACCTTGCCCAGAGAATACTGGACGCCTCTTGGAGTAGATTCTTCCAGTTGCTGTCCTACAAGGCTGAGAGCGCTGGTGGGATGGTGGTGAAGAAGAATCCGGGAAGAACCAGCCAAGCCTGCTCAAACTGTGGGCAGAAAGTTCCAAAAGCTTTAGGTGAGAGAATACACCATTGTCCCTACTGTGGTGTTGAGATGGATAGGGACTATAACGCTGCACTGAACATATTGAAGGCAGGGTTGGGACGACCCGAAGAGCCTGTGGAGATGAGACCCCTACAGGTTATTCCTGCAAGTCTCATCATTGAAGCAGGAAGCCCCTTGCGATAGCGAGGAGTAGTTCACTACTCCCTCTTATTCTTATCCCCAGTCAAATGGAGATGAAGTGCCCATGGTTATGACCCTTTACCCGCTGCGTACAAAAATTCTAGTTCCGGGTGACGACCTGGCATTAATAATCATAAAAGAAATCGAAGAGCAAAACACACCCCCTCTCGAAGACGGAGACATTATTGTCATCACGTCCAAAGCCGTTGCAAGCGCGGAGGGAAGAATAGTGAAACTCAGTGATGTTAAACCTTCAGAAGAAGCTCGCAGAGTCGCTAAAGAAATCGAATTAGAACCCGAATTTGTGGAACTTGTAATCCGGGAATCGGAAATAGTTTATGGAGGAGTATTCAGAGCACTGCTTACCTTAAAGGATAACATCCTTCAGGCTAATGCTGGTATCGACAAATCAAATGTTCCCAGCGGCTATGCCGTACTCCTCCCAGAAGACCCTACAAGAAGCGCTCACATGATTAGAAACCAAATTTATAAAAAAACGGGGCATAAGGTAGGAGTAATAATCGCTGACAGCAGAACACACCCCTTAAGACTTGGAAACACCGGATTCGCTCTTGGCGTTGCAGGTTTCAAACCAGTGGTGGACGAGCGGGGAAAAAAAGACCTTTACGGAAACACCTTAAGAATTACTAGGAGAGCCGTAGCAGATAACCTTGCGTGCGCCGCAGAGATACTAATGGGTGAAGGAAGCGAACAAATCCCAGTTGTAATCATAAAGGGTGCACCTGTAGAAATGACCGAGGAGTATGTGGACGGAACTCAGATGATCATTCCACGCGAAGAGTGTATGTATTTTGGAACCATCTTCAAGTAACTTAACTTATTTTTAACCCATTATTACCAATTTTTATCAAGCATAATCAAATAATTATTAATTAAAAATCCAAAGCTCATAAAAATCAGTAATTCGAAGATTTTAGGGGGAAAGATTGAAATTCCTTCCGTATCTAATGTTAACTAAAACCAAACAATATAAATGGTGTATGCTTTTGAAAACTAATGAAACAAGCTGGGACATAGGAGACATAATAAAAGTAAAATTGTACAAAAAAGGCCTAGACCTGAAAAAACTAGACCTCAAAGACCCACTATTCATACAAGGATGTTCAGGGATCGGGAACGTTGGCCTTATTGCGGTTCGCCATATGTTGACTGTGGCTAAGGCGCGGCCTCTATTTGAAGTGATGAATTTGGATATGCCTTCGGTGGCCTTTGTTCAGGATGGCTTATTCACGGATTGGTCTAACATTTTTTCGGTTACGGTGTATTTATGGAGAAGGTCTAGGGGTAGTAGGGATGTTCTTTTCTCATGCTCGTACACTCAGCCGTTAACGCCTATGGGTAGTAACATAATTTCACATGTGCTTCTTAAGAATCTGGGTGATATGCAGGTTAAGGAGTTGGTTTCTTTGGGTTGCTTTGGTACCAACAATTATGTTAAGGAACCCAAAGTATACGTGTCTACTACAAGTAAGAAGTTGTTAAGCGATTTTGAGAAGATATCTAACGTGGTTCCGCTTAGGGATGGTAGAATTTCGGGATTAAACGGGATAATGCCGCTGATGGCATCCTCTTATGATATTCTGGGAGTTTCTCTTCTTGCAGAGGGTCTTGCACGAATAAGTTTTAATCCGCGTTCGTCGAAAGCGCTGATTGAGGTCTTAAACACGCAATATGATCTGAATTTGGATGTGGGAGCTCTGGATGTCTACAGTGAAAAACTGGATAAGGAGATTGATAAGCTTAAGTTAAGATTGCCTGCAGAGCAAATGGGGGGTCCAGAAGCCCGCGTTGGACCAGAAGTAGATTCATACTACACTTAAAGCTTCAATCTGTGCCGAGTCTCAAACAACAGATCCTGAATCTTTTGTAAATTACTATTTTGCTTAAAAAAGACTGTTTAAAGCAGAGTAATGGGGGGTGTATTCAATTTTGGGGGCGTTTGAGGATTTGGGTTGGTTGTCTTTTGTGTATTTTTTGTTTACCTGTAATCTGGGGATATTTCTATTTGTTCGGCTTTTATATTAACGAGGCCGTGGGATTTTAGGTCTGAGATGTATGTTTTGAGCTGGACTATTGTTATTCCGAGGGTTTTGCTGAGTTCTTCGAAGCTTCTGCTGCCCGAGTCTCTTAGTATGTAGAAGATTTTGTATTTGGGGTCTTTTTCAAAAATTTTTCTTGTTCCTTTTTCTCTCTCCTCTAAGTGGTTCAGTTTGGTTTCCAATTCTTTTATTCTCATTTCTTTTTCGGATATTGTTTCTTCGAGCTTTCTCAATTTTCCTTCCTTAACTTGTAATTCTTGTACTCGTTTCTTATCCCGGTCGCCTAGGCTTTCGATTTTGTTTTCTAGTTCCTTGTTTTTGTTTTCCAGTTCTTGGATTTTGTTTTTTAATGCGTCTAATTCCTTATCCTTTTCGTCTAGGGTTTGTGTTTTTTCTTCTATTTTTGATTTTAGTTCTTGTTTTGCTTGGTTTTCTTCGTTTATCTTTTTTTGGAGTTCATTTATTCTGCGTTCTTTTTCTTCTGTTTCTTCTTCCTTCTTCTTTAGTTGGTCGCTTAGTTCTTGGACTTGGTTATTGAGTCGCTCTAAAACTTTTTTTTGGCTCTCAAATAGTGACATTTTAATGGCGCCTCGTTTATTGGGGAGTACCGTTTAATAATATTTTACTCTTTGATATTAAGACTTAGCTTTGGGACAAAATTAGTAACTCTTTCTTCTCAAAGGACTTTCGCTGGAGGTTGGGTTAAAACAGCGTACCCTCTACACGTACCATGTTCAGCATCCCACACTTATAAACACTACCACCTCAAGAAAGCAGCCACCCCGTGATGACCACACTCACAACTCACTCGAGAGAACTCCGAACAACCCACTCTTAAAAGAAGAAGCACCTTACCCGGAAAAAGGACAAACACGCCCTTTGTACTTTTAAACGAAGACTTCGTCCCAATTAGGCTTAAAAAAAAGAGGCAGCCTAAAAAAAGTTTGACGACAGAGACGGAGAAATGTGGTGCCCAAGCAGTGCCAGAAACAATCATGGTGATAAGAACGGAGCAAATCCACCTCCAGCCCAGCGACAACCTGAGCAGGCTGTGCCACCAATCCAAGAATCTCTACAACCAGGCAAACTACGTCATAAGGCAAACCCTCCTCAAAACCGGAAAGTGGATAAGATACGGGAAACTCGCGGGGGCGCTCAAAAACTCGGAGAGCTACAAAGCCCTCCCGGCACAAACCGCCCAGCAAACCCTGAGAACACTGGACCGGAGCTGGAAGGCGTTCTTCCAAGCAACAAGGGAGTGGAAGAGGAACCCGGACAAGTTCCTCGGGAGACCGAGGATGCCCGGGTACAAGGAGAAAAACGGAGAACACATCCTAATCTTCACAAACCAGCAGTGCCGAATAACGGGCGGAGAAATAAAACTCCCCAAAAAGGCGAACCTGAAGATTAATGTTAAGACACGGCTGAGTGACGAAACCCCTCTCAGAGAGATCCGAATAGTGCCGAGGGGCTGGGGCTACGTTCTTGAGGTGGTTTACCACAGGACCGGGGAGCCGCAGAAACCGGACCGGGAAAGAATAGCGGGTGTGGATTTGGGGCTGAGGAACACCGTAACCGTGGTAAACAACATCGGCCTGGAGCCGATTGCTGTTAAGGGCGGTGCCCTGAAGTCCATAAACCAGTACTACAACAGGGAGAGAGCCAGACTGCAGAGTGCCTACGATCGACAGGGGATTAAGACCGGCTCCAGGCTTCTGAAGCTGACCGAGAGGAGGAACCGGAAGATACACGACTTTTTCCACAGGCTGAGCCGCGGAATAGTGGAGTGGTGCGTAGGACACGATGTGGGCACCGTTGTGGTCGGCTACAACGGCGGTGGCTGGAAGCAGAGCCCACATCTCGGGCGGAGGAACAATCAGAACTTCGTTCAGATACCCTTCCGGAAGCTACTGCAACAGGTCTGTTACAAGGCTGAGGAGGCGGGAATAACCGTATTGGTTCGGGAGGAGAACCACACGTCAAAATGCAGCTTCCTGGACCTTGAACCTCTGGAACACCGTGAGCAGTACGCTGGGAGGAGAATAAGCCGGGGCTTGTTCCGGTCGAATAAGGGAGTGGTGATCAACGCGGTTGTGAACGCCGCCTACAACATTATAAGGAAGACATTCCCGGAAGCTTTCACAGTGGACGGGATAGAGGGTGCCGGGCTTCACCCAGCTAGAATGAGTTTAACGTTCTAGCGAAGGGCTTATGAAGGAAGAGCAACTAATTTTGTCCCAAAGCTTTAAGACTTTTTAAGTTCGTAGATGCGGGGAGCTCAGACGCGTTTTCTGTTTAATAATATTTTTATATTTATAAATAAATTTAAGTTAGTTAAATTATTATTTTTTAAATTTATATAAAAGGTTAATCTATATTTTATTGGAATTTAATCGTGAGTTTTATATACTTGTTTCGAAATTTTTAAATTAAGAGGAGTTCTTACTAATTGGAGGATTCTACTTGTCAGATGGAGTTGCTTTCCTCTGTTCGTGTACAAGCCTGAAAAACGATACGGAAATTAAGATGAATAAGTGTGAGGAAGAACTCCAGGGGGAAGAAGACGGCGCAATTATACCATTCAAATTTTCGTGGGACGTACATCTGATGGGCAAGAAAATGCGGATTCGAATGGATAATTATAATAGATTTTTTGATAAACGAATGCTGTACAGAGGTTTTACAGAGATCCTTGCTTCGCTTATGCCTCTCATATACAATTTAGCACAAGAAAATCAGAAACAAGTTTTTAACAAATTTCGCTCTTATACTTCACTACGCGAGTTTTTGAGCGACTTCAAAACTCTCTCTTCGGCTATTCTTCTAAGTAATACTTCTAATCTTCAGGAATTAGACGAATCGACTCTAAAAGTAGAAAGACTGGAATCCATAGTAGGTAAAGAAATTTCAAATATTAAACCGAACAAACGATTAAGCATTATCATTAAGGAATGGAAAAAATATTTCGATCAAATTATGGAACTTTTTACAAAGGATCAATTTAGTACAATTATTTTAGAGTACTATATCGATCTGAATTTACCCGGTTATTCCAGCAGGCTGGAGGAATTCAGAGAGATACTAAAGGAAATTCGAAACTATAATATAATTCCCATCCTCTCAATAAAGGGTCAAAACGTTTCTGATAAAATTGAAAAAATGCCTTTAAGATTAGCACTTCTTGATAATCAGTCTCTACAGTTATACGAACTACTCATCGACCTCGCAAGGGAGAAAAGCGTTACAAGTTTTACTCTATTCGATATTGTCAGATATCTCCGGGGAGGAGCAACAAATTCACTGAATAATGTCACCCAAAAAAGCCTAGATTTACTCGTGGATAATGGTTTACTTGAAAAAAAGGACAATAAATACCAGTTAATTCTTTAAAGACTGATATACTTTTCAGTTTTGAACAAGAAGTAATTCAATAATTTTTTTGAAAGATTGAAGATGTTTAATCGTATTTTCCATCAAAGGTTAAATCTAATATTTCGATTATTTTTTTTGGAGGAACTATTATATAAAATAATTCTGGGTCAAAGTGTGACTGAAAAATTAATCCAGTTCTGAGCAAATCATCTATGGATTCTACTAACTCATCTTGGTTAATATCAACTTTTAATTCCTCGTAAAGCAAGCTGTATTCTTTTTTTATTTCATTAAGGGATATATACGGTTCATAAAGGTACTTTTGGAAGACTCTGGCAATTTTTTGGAAAAGTAGATGTGTCATTAAGCTAGTTTGAGTAAGGGAGTCAATTATGCTAAGTTCATCCTGCACGGTGAAAATATTTGAACTTGCTTCTTGAATGTGAATAGGCAGTATATCTGCGCCCCCTACTGAAATAGGATATATTCTTTTTAATATTTCAATAATTGTGCTCGGCCGTCCGATATCGAATTCCAAAACGATGTCAGTTAAAAAACGCATTGTAGATGGACGTATAAATGAGGGGAAGGCTGTCGTCACCCTCTGATATGTTATATCCATCAGCTCATTTTCCGAATATAAATCCAAGAAGATAGCGTTGTCTAGCTGTGAACGGGGTTCATGTTCTTTTCTGATTTTTCTAGCATAACCAGTTTGTGCTGTAGCTATTGTTGTTATACCGAGTTCCTTGGATTCTTGGAGAAATTTTTTGTGAATGTTATGGTTATTCTCATCAACATCGTCCAGTATAATTACTACTTTGTTTTCTATACCCCTTCTCAACCGTCTAAACGTGTTCCATAATTCGGTTATAGAAGCGCTGATTGGAATCGAGTCTAATAGTTTATTATTACATATAGATGCATTAACTTGATACATTATTTCCCTGAAGCTCTTATAGCAAAAATTAACAAAAATAGGGGTGACCTCAGCCTCCATGTTTTGCGGGAATGTCACCAAAGCATATCTTGCGAGTAACGTTTTTCCTATTCCAGAAGGTCCATAAAGCAGAAGATTACTTGTTTTATTATCGGCGATTAATTTTAGCAGTTCGTTGAGTTCCTTTTCCCGATGGTAAAGCTTGGGTGGTATATACAGAGGGTCAAAAATTGCGTCCGCCTTTGGAGTTATCATTTTAACCATCCCAACCGTTTATTTTTCATTCTTTTTTTAGTATTTAAACCCCACAAAAAAATACTTTTAAAAATATAAATAGAGACGGGAGACACCCAACCGAAACTATTCGGCTAGAAAAGGACTTATCTAAAAAATAAATCTATATAATTACTATAAGAAAAATTTAATGAACTAAAAATTCAATATTAAGTAACATAGAATGTACTCAATTACGCAAAGCAAAAAGAATATTTAATACATTTCACTCAAAATATAATAAAGCAACATTCATAATTAACGGTGTTAAGAATGACCATTAGCGAACAAAAATCTGAAAAAATCAGAATAATGCTACAAAAAATAGAGGATACCACGAAGCTTGAAGGACTTGCAGTGATCACAAGAGACGGCGTAAGGATTGCCAGCTCAGCTTCCGTATCTGTCGATGCGGATATGCTATCCGCCGCCTCTGCAGCTATGATTAGCACCGGTGAAATGGCTACCATACAGTTAAATTATGGAAACTTATCGGATATAATTATCCGAGGGGATAATGGGCATATTTTACTTACCAGATCTGGGCCGAACCATATGTTGGTAGCCGCGAGTAAGGATACCACACAACTAGGTCTTAACCTAGGTGTTCTGCGAAGATATGCTAAATTGATTTCTGAGATGATAGGAGTTCCACCTGAAGTCCCAACCGCGCCTAGAATACCAGCAGCAACAACTATGCCTACACCACCGCCACCTAAACCGGTCACTGTGACCGCTGCGGTTCGACCGAAGCCTGCCGTAACACCAGAAATTACCGCTGCTAGACCTCGAGTTCCTGAAATTCAAGCAGCACCCCCACAAGCAGCCACAGATGAAATTTCAGGTGACGAGAAGGGAGCCATCTTCGAGGCGCTCAGAGCTCTGGGTTTGGAAGACATG
Source organism: Candidatus Freyarchaeota archaeon (assembly GCA_030587365.1). Lineage (GTDB taxonomy): Archaea > Asgardarchaeota > Jordiarchaeia > Jordiarchaeales > Jordiarchaeaceae > Jordiarchaeum. Next base: position 99,190 of record JAUQZE010000034.1, read on the forward strand.
ATTAAGATGCCAAGCACCAAAGAGGGGAAAAAAACTCAGGAAGAAAGAATCTAGAGAACTTGTGAAACAGTTAAAATTGGTTTCATAAAACTAATCCTCTTTGATCGAACAACGGATAAACCATTCTACTTAACTATAGTTAGAAACGAATAAGAAGCAGACTGTGTCCCAAATTACAGGATTTTAACAGCTATCCTTAAGCTCACTAATTTTTGTATTTTATTCAAGTTCAATCCACAAGAGTTCTTCGGCTAAAGCGCACTCCCCATCCTTATAAAATTCACAAACGTAACAACACGCCTCGTGATCATCACAGATTTCGATCATGAAGCACTCATCGCAACAGTTAAGGTTAACATAATTCTGCATAGCGTTTAAACTTCCCTAGAAATAATCCTACAATTCATAGGTATATTAGTTTAAAAAAGTTACTAGACTTTGATTTAATCTTGTGTGAGAATCAGGTAGGAGAGGGAAATTTTTGGAGATTGCAGTGGGATTATGTTTCTCGCTCGTTGAGAGGTTTTCCGCATTTAGGACATTTTCTATTATCTTTGGCTAAGCAGTTCAGGTGCGCTGATCCCCCGCATTTAGGGCATATTATAAGTTCTTGATTTCTACCTATAACTGAGTTGCAAGCCATACATTTTACCATCTCTGTTCCACAGTAAGGACAAAACTCTGCATCTCTGGATACCGGCTTATTACACTCGGGGCATAATAAATTCTCAGTCGTAGCACTTTTGTCAAGTCTTTTTTCCTCGCTTTGTATTAAAGATTTATTTACAGCCCTGTTTATCAGTTCTTCATAATTATCTTTAATACGTTTCAATTTTTTCCCAATCGAAGGCTTCATTACAGCCACTTTTTCCGCTAGAGAGTACGCGTCCTGCAAAATTTCGCTAAGAATGCTTACATCGGGAGCTGAATTTATAAGAAGGTGCATACTCTTTTCTGCTTCCCGAAAAAAAGTGTTAAACTCTGGGCCAAAATCTTCAGATTTTATGACCCCGAAAAGGTCACTCACCGCTTTTTTATAGAAATCTCTCAGATCCGAAGCCAAAGCTACTCCTTCTTTTCCGAATTCTCACATTTAAACTAAGCAGCTGACCTTTTTTCATTTTTGGAAGTTACATCAATAATTCGGACGGTTAGAATTTTAAAAAGCCCGGATACCACTTCAAATTTAATTGATTAAACTTTTAGAAAGCAGAAAAATAGGGAAAGAAATAATTAATACTGTAAATCTCTCAGAAAATTTTGAATAGCTTGGTTAAGTTCTTCCGGTTTTTCCATCATCACCATATGACCAGCGCTTTCAATTATTTTTAGAGAAGAATTCGAAATCGTCTCATTCAGATACCGAGACCATTTTACCGGAGTTAGCTTGTCCTCAATACCAACAATAATCAATGTTGGAAAACTAATCTCTGAAATCTTTCCTCTGACATCAAAGTTGTTACAAGCCGCAAAATCCGAGTAAGCAACTTCCGGTCTACACTTCAAACATTCATTCTTCACCATCTCAACAACTTCTGGATCAGCCTTCTCAGCAAAAGCCATACCACCAATAGCCATCTCGACACTCTCCTTGAAATTAGTTTTCAAAGCCTTAAGAATATCAGGAAGCACACCTAACTTGGCACCCGTACCCACCAGAACCACCGCCCTCAAAAGCTCCGGATAATTCAACGCCAACTGAATACAAATCGCGCCCCCCAAGGAATGCCCCACAGCAACCATTTTCTCAACACCCAAACCCCTGACAAACTCCGCCACATAATCCGCAAAAAGCTCCACAGAAATCTCCTCATCAAGCGGGTCAGATTTCCCATGCCCAGGCAAATCCAGCAGAATCAAACGATACTTTTTAGAAAGAGGCCTCTGAAAATTCCAAGAAACGTGACTATTCATAGAACCATGAACAAAAACCAGCGGCAAACCCTTACCCAAAGCCTCATAATAAAACTTTTTATCCCTAATCACTAAAAACGGCAACGTCCAAACCTCACAAATAGTAATGAAAGTTAATCGAATCAAATCGAATCAAATATAGAACAAATATAGTATAAATATCCTTTTATCTCTGCAGTCAAAACCAGAGCCAGGGCAGTGAGTGTACCGATTTTCCGCTCCTTTATCTAATTCCTAACATAAAACCTGTCTCCATCTCTGTTAATGGTCATCGCATGCCTTCCCTTCTGAAAAACCTCAAGATAATCCTTCCGGATATAAATTTCATTAAAACTGATCCGACCCAACTCCTTCAAAAACCTCATCCTTAGTAAACTCGATAAAATCAGCCCGCCGCTCAATAGGAAAAGGAGTGTCACTCAAACTCTCCTGCAAATCCGCATTCAAAAACTTATCCATTAAAACCACTCCTCCTAAAACAAATTTCCAATAGAAACCACATCCTCTAAGATTTTATAATTAACCCAAACAAAAACAAGGATTTCAAATCAAAAAAGGAATTGAGGGCCCGTGCCGGGAGTTTCATGAGAACAGCGGAAGGCTCATCCCCAAATTGAATTCCCGAACGCAACCAAACAGGTTAACGTTCCCCGGGTAGGGGGATATCAGCTACCACTGAGCAGCAGCTCCAGAGTAACCACAGTCCCCAAGGTTACCACTAGGCTCAGCGTGATTACACACACTGAACTACCTCACGCGGGCCGCTTCGTTTGTTGAGCAAAATATCGTGCGTGAGGGTATAAAATTTTTTCGGAGACTTCAGTTTTTATATCAATCATAACAAAGAGTAATTTTGGTTATTTGATATTTTTGGGAATAAAAGATTAGAGCAATAGGTTTCAAGTAAAAAATGGTTTAGGTCGGCTTTGTTTGGGTACTCGTGGGGCTTTTGATGTTTAAAAAATCTGGTTTTAGATACTTATCAGGATGGCTTAATTTTAGAATATTTTAAAATTTTGATTATTTTATTGTATGTTTGTTTAGGGTTTATGCCATGTGAACATGTAGTATTTTGGTTCTCCTGTTGGTCCTACTGTTGCTACCACGAATTTTTTTCTGACGCTTGTTGCGAGTCGTCCGGCTCTTACTGTTTCAATTGGGCTTAGTTGGGTGCCTTGGGGTACTACTGATACTATGAGGGGGGCGTGGTCTATTCCTGGTCCGTGTTCGTAGATTGAGAAGTCTGCTCCGAATTTGAGTCCTGGTCTGACTATTTTTCCTTTTTCTCTGAGGTCTCTGTACACGGTGTATTTTGTTTTGAAGTCTATGTAGGTTTGTTCTGCTTTTTTTTCGAGTTCGTCTTTGGTTATTGCGTGGTTGTCTGTGGCGTCTGTGAGTTCGATTTTTTCTTTTTCGAGTAGGTATAGGGCTTCGTGTAGGGATAGTTCAAGTGGGCGTGTGAATTGGGGTGATTTGGGTTTTCTTATTCCTAGGGGTTGTCCGTAGAATTTTTCGGCGTAGAGTTGGGAGCCTTCTTCGGGGTTCCATACGATTACCCGGTTTCCGGGTATTAGTTCTGCTCTTTTTTTTCTTGGGGTTTCTTGGGGGGTTTCCACTAGCTTTTCCTCATTTTTTTGTTTGTTTTCTTGTGTGTTTTAGCCTAGCTTAGCCTAGTCTTGCGACAGCGATTATACGTGCTGCGTCGGCGGCTTTTCTGGCGGTGTCTACTGCGTCTTCGAGATTGGTTATGATGTTTAGTAGGCGTATTAGTGTTTTGTGGTCTATGTCTAGTTCGAATAGGGATTGTTCGGTGGCTCTGTGGATTTGGTCCATGAATCTTTCTATTTTGTCGACTTCTTCGGCGGCTTTTTGGGCTCTTTGTACGTCTTCTACTATGGTGAATATGGATTCTCTGAGTGTTTCTACTGAGTTTATCATGGTGTTTACGAGGTTTCTTAGGTCTTCGGTAAAGTCGCCTTCGGGTTTCCAGTTTTTTAATCCTTTTAGTCTGAAGGCGGTTCCTTCGGCGTAGTCGGCAATTTCGTCTGCTATGAGGACTAGTCGCATCATGTCTTCTCTCTGGATTAGTGTTGCTGCTATGGAGAGTTCGTCTAGGAGTGTTAGTTTTATTTCGTCGGCTTCGTTTTCAGCCTGTGAGATTTTTGATAGTATTTCTTCCATTTCTTGTTCGTTTCCGTTTAGCCATGCTTCAAGGAAGGGTGCTAGCTCTTTCACCGCGGATAGTATCTTTCTTACGTGGTCTTGGATTATTTCGAGGACCATCCTCTCCTTGCTTTTATTAAGGTCAATACTCATGGCATCTTTCCTCTCATTATGGGTGTTTTAATTTCTACTCGAACATATTTAAATAAATTCCTATATGCGTGAATTAAAAGTTGGTGGTGAAATGAAGGATTAGACAGCGTGTTATATAAATTAGTGGAGTATTTGGTTATATTCATGTTTTTTATAATGGGCGTATGCTTTTTAGGAGAAATCTAAAATTTTTATTATTTTATTTCTGATATTTTTTCCTTGAACTCGTCTATGTCTACTTCGTATATTGTTCGGTTTTTCAGTGTGATGACGTTTTTTTCGATTCCTATATATCCATTTTCTTCAAGTATTTTGAGGTTTTTTTGGAGTTGCTCTTCGCTCATCTTCTCTTTGAGAAAGTTTAGTTCTTCCTTTTCTAGTGGGGCGCCTTTTTCGAGAATCAGAGCGAGGATCACTGCTAGGGTGGCTGTTACGGATCTGTCGATTAGGAAGCTGGGGACTAGGGCTGAGCCTAAATCGTTTACGACTATCATCCATCTTCTCTCTGTTGGAATGTATTTTAGTTGTAGGCCTATCTCGTTCAATTTGTCCTGTAGTGTGCTTATCAAATTGTGTAGATTGGATTCGTCTTCTTCGTCTGTGAGGAAAATTTCGCGCAGTTCTTCTGAAGTGATTCCCGGCTTTTTTCCATGGCTCAGAATTAGCAGTAGGGATAGTAGTTGGAGTTCTGTTGACATTTTAAACCACCTCAAGGAATTTTTTGTTTCCTTCGGATTTGATCTTTATTTTTTTGCCATCGATTAGGAAGGTGAAAGCCATAAATTTTCGAACGGTTTCTTCCCAAGTGTCACCGCGAATAATCTTGAACATTTCAGTTTTGTTTGAATCTCGCAGAAGATTTAGGAAATTTTTTACAATAGTCATAAAGTGTGGTTCATCATAAAAGTTTGATACATCCGCCTTTACCTCACCCCTTTTATCTTGTGGAAAATCTAAGGGAACGTATTCGTGTCCCTTTAGAAAGGCGAGTGAGTAAAGCAGTCCCGCTGTAGTAATGATGTTCAACTTTACTACAGGCCGTAAGTTGATGAGGTTCGAGAGAGAGTTTATGTCGAGTTTTTGAAACTTGTCTTTGAGATTTTTATTGGTTGGAAAATCTGGGGAAAGTAATTTGTATGCTTCATTAATCTTTTTCTCGTGAACCATGACTAGATTGTGTAATGCCTCAGAGTGTTCTGTTATGTTATGTAAGTTTACTTCAGAAAGGTTTTCTTGGAGTTCGGCTGCGTATTCGTAGATAGGGATATCGAAGGGATTAGTATTGCCTCTTAGAGCCTGTATACACTCTTTGATGATTTCAGATGTTTTCCTCATGAAGTTTCAACTCTTTTTCAAAGTCTTGCTTTTGTAGAACCTCTATTCTGGATTTTCCTTCCGCGTCCCGAAAAACCCCTATCACGTGGTCGGCTTGTTCTGCTATGCCTAAACGCAGTGGAGTTACAACAATATACTGAGAACGGCTGGAGCAGGATCTAATCATTTTGGATATAGCTTCTTTATTTGCAGGATCTGTATGGATTCCGAATTCATCAAAGAGGTAAAACGGCGATGGGCGAACTCTTTGAAGGGCGAGTAAGAAAGCCATTGTGGTCACGTTTTTTTCCCCACCAGAGTGTTCCCCCGTATCAACCGAAGAGGGTTTATCTTCCCTAAAACTGGAAAAGAGGTAAAGGTTTGCCTGTTCATTCTCTTGTTTCAGTTCTACGAATCCCTTTCCGCCTACTTCTCCAAGAAGCTTCTCAAAATTTTCATTGAATTTAATCATTAGAGTCTGAAGCTCTTCGAAAAGCTTGGATTGCTCCTTGTTTAGAGTATCAATCAGAATCTCCTGTTCCTTTTCCAATTTTTTCCTTTGCTCTTCTATGCCTTTTACTATCTTCTCATACGCCTCGAAAGATTTCAAATCCTCTTCCGAGTAATCTGTAAGTTCCTCTAATTTTGCTTCGATGCGAGTAATTTTCTGATTTAGTTTGGGCAATGGTAGAATTTCTTCTTCTGAGGGTCGAAGTTTAGGATCTATTAATTCGATTTTGGGTTCTAGCTCTTTTACTTCCTCACGTAGTGAATTTGAAAGGCTTCGGTAGAATTGCAAATTTTCGTTCAGGGTGTTCAGGCGAACCTTTGTCTCCGTGATCTTTTGGGTTAGAGATTCACGCTTGTCAGTTAGGGAGTCTCTTTCGTGCTTTAAATTTAAACGGTTGCTAATAATCGCCTTCTCTCTTTGTTCTAATTCTTGTATTTTCTCGGCCAGTTCATTTAATTGTTTTGTTGATTTTTCTAACTCACCAAGCACATGGTTTCCTTCAGTTTCATGGGTATGGCGCTTAATGGATTCGATAATGGAAAACTGGGGAGGAATATCGATGTCGAAGTATCCTGCGGGGGAATAAGTGATTCTGGTGCCATTGAGGGTTACCACGGGTATCTTGTACATTTTAGCGTGAACCATTCCGTTTTCTAGATTGTCTACGATTAGATACCTTGAAAGAGTTTCCTCAACTATTGGGCGGAGTACTTCGGGAACCGTTACCATATTTACAGCCCAGTCGATTATACCTGAGCCTGGAAAAACAGGTTTCTTTACGGATGATTTTCGATACTCATCCGTTATACAGTAAATACGGGATCTAATTCCCTTTGAAATTAGTTTATCATGTAGGAGGATACAATCCTGACGGTTAGTGGTAACAAAGCCCTCCATAACTCTTCTTCCAAGAGCTGATTCTATTGCCAGATTGTATCTTGAATCTTTGATTTTCAATTGTTCGGCTATGGGTCCGATTATTTCTCCTTTAATGTCGAGTGTTTGTATTATTCGCTTCACTTTGGAGATGTTAGAGTATATTTTTGAGGTTGAGGTTTTGTACTCGTCTTTTAAGACATTTACGTCGGGCTGTAATCTTGATTTTTCTTCAGAAAGTTGTAATTTTTTTCTGTAGATTTCCTCCCTCTCGGTTGATAAAGTCTCCTCCTCTAAGTCAAGTTCTGAAATGTTTTTAGCTATAAAGCTGTATTCCTTTTCTCCCTTTTCAAGGGATAGGTTAAGATCGCGTATTTCAATATTTAATTTCTCAAACTTTTCAATCGCATCGGAAAGCTCACCATCTTTCTGAGATTTTAAGGAGAAAATATACATAGCTTCCAGTTTATTCTTTGTCTTTTCTAGTTCGATTTTTTCTAAATATTTTTCTTTTCTATTTTTTCTGAGCTTAAGTTCCTTTCTAGCATCCCCCAATCTGGTACTCAAACCCTTGAGGTTCTCCTTATTCTCCTTAAGTTTTTCCTTACTTTCTTCAATTCTGTTCAGAGCTGAGCCTAACCCCAACGCCTCTATCACGAAGTGCGCTCGCTCGTTTGGCTTTGCTTTAATTAAATCGTTTACTTGTCCTTGAGGAATGGTTACTAGAGGATTGTCAGGATTTATACCGGCATTAGAGAGTAACGCCTTTAAGTTATGCAATTTAATGGGTTTGCCGTTTAATCTAAAAAGTGACTGCTTGCCTTTACGAAGGATACGTGTGATTTCAATTTTATCGTTGTCCAAATCGGTGAAAATACGTTCCCCGTCACCGTTTTTGTTTTCTACTATAATAGATATTCTGGCAGCCTTCTCTCTGTGACGTATGTATCGGTCAAGCAATCTATGTCTTTCCCTTGCTAAGGAGCCTAGAGCTATTTTGATCGCAGATATGATTGAAGTCTTGCCCGTTCCATTTCGGCCTACAATCACATTAAAATTAGGGGAAACGGGCACCGAAATGCTATCATAGGACATAAAGTTATTCAGTTTCACTTCTGTGATCAAGTTTTTGCGCCCCACATCTTCTGCATTGTTTCTTGAACTCTCTGAACTCTTTCCCGCTTCTCTTTCAAGACTTCAATACCTTTCTCTGGATTTGAGGTTAAGAATTCAAAATTTTTTACGATAGCTACCTCATCGCTCGATAGTGAATCTCCGCCTTTGAGTTTTGTAAGAGCGGTGAGTAGTTTTTCGTATTGTTTATCATTAGTGACTACATCTTGGACTAGGGATTGTTGAAGATTCTCCTCTCTTTGTAAGTCCTTTTTTTGGAATTGGGGTTTTTCCCTTATTCTCTGCAGGATTTCTGTCCTCATAGAATGAGCTATTTCTAAAAGAATATCCGTTGTCAACACTTTTTCTTTTTTACGTCCCTTCTCGAGTAAAACCACGGCGCGGAAGATAAGATTTTCAAGATCAGCACCGGAAAAGTTTTCTGTGGCTTCAGAAATTTGTGGAAAGTCAATGTTTTTCTCATATAAAAGGCTGGATAGTAGTGCGTGTAGAATTTCTGTTCGTGCCCGGGTGTCAGGAAGGGGAACATGGATTATGTCGTCGAATCTTGGCCAGACCGCTGTGTCTAATAAATCTGGTCTATTGGTGGCTGCGATAACTAGTACGGAGTGGTCACATAGGTTAGTAGCATCAAGTTCATCTAATACGGCGGAGAGGGTAGAAGACTGCGATAAATCTCTGCTTTGTGCGAGAACATCAAAATTATCAATAAAAAGAATGAGCGGTTTATTATCCGGGCTTTCACGAATGAATTTGAAAATTGCATGAATACCGGGAATAAGATTATCCGGGGATCCGGATGCTAAACTCTTTTGGAAATCGATTATTGGGACTTTGGATTCCTTAGCGAGAGCGTAAACTAGCGTGGTCTTTCCAGTGCCCGGCCTGCCATGTATGAGTAATTTGCCATTCAGTTTTGCTCCCCGGGATTTAAGATCTTGAACCCTTTTCAGCAAAGAAACATAATGCTCTAACTGGGTTTTCACATCTGCATAGTTTCCCAGATGATCAAAAGTAAATATCAATTCTTCAGGTTTATTTATTACAATCTGAAAGGCGGGTTCTTCTTTACGTTGAACTCTCTGTGTTAGAAGAATAGCTGCAGCTAATGCGCCACTAATTGAATCCAGCTTCCCGGATGATTCTTTTTCTTCACCTTCAAGCATATTAATTCTTTGGGTAAGGGTATTAATACTCTGTTTAACACTATCTATTATTTCCCCACTCAGACCCCCAGTGTTCCCCTTTAAAGAGTCCAATTCTTCCTTCAAACTGTTAATGCTGTTCACAACATCTTCTAAAGCATCTACTGTGGGAACATCTGCTAAGGGCGTTGAGATGTAATCTACTCCTATTCGTCTACTCTTTGGCATACTACAAACCTCTTGTCTATAGAGAACGCCGTCTCCCAGAAAACACTTTAAATAATGTTCGTTGGAAACTATAACAATAGGGATACTAAAACATTTCTAATGCTCTCGGAGAAAGAAAAATGGGCGAAAAATACATTACTTTAACTAAACGTTTCCTAGGAAAATGGAAATGGAACTGCTTAATCTGTTCCCTAGAAATAGAACCAGTTAAAGATCGAGGGAACGTGCATCAGTGTAGACAATGCCGCCAAATGATGCACCTAGATGAACTCAAAAACTGGATGAATTCCAGAAACTCCAAAAAATGCCCCCTATGCGGACATGAAGTAAAAATAAAAGATCAAAGAATCTAAACGACACGGCCATTTAAATCGGATTTTTGAAAAATAGCGAATTTTCCACAAGTGGGACACTTGCCATTTAATCGGACGTAAGCATTTACACATCCCTCATGGAAAAGAACCGAACAAGCTTCACACTTCCAAGTTGCCACTTCATCATTGAGAACTGTTTTGCACAATCCACAAATTCCACTTGTTGGAAGCAGTGAAGGATGCAGATACGCGATAGATGTGAGATTTAAACCTTCAGCAAAGGGGCAGTATGTGTGGAAAACGCCGGAACCCGCCTGACAACCCATCCCCCCCAATTGTTTCCATTCACTCTTAAGCTCAAACCCGTTTCCAACGCGAGTAATAACCCAACAAGGTTCCTTACAAAATCTGGAAAAGATCTTTTTGTAGCCATTTAGGAATCCCCTAGAGATGGCCTGCGTGGATGCCGCCAGTTCTTCGTCACGAGAATTTCTGAATAGAGAACCCCGATTTACCAGATGTCCCAATTCGTGAGCCATGACCGCGGCAACCTCATCCTCACTCCATCCTCTCAGTCTCTCACTGATAGTGATAAAATGTTTTCTCGCAACGCTTTTACTCCCTTTTCTTAACTCTATGGTTTTGACATTCGCGAGCATATCTTTGGGTATTACACCAAACTGGGTATAGAATTTTTCATTTTTCAATTCAAGAAATGCGGGTAAGACCAAGTTTCTCAGAATCCATCCCAGATAGTGCTCACTCATTAAAACAACTCCTAAAAAACACCATAAAAAATGCTAGTAAAAAAGATAAAAACAGAGTTTAAAAATACTTCCAGATTCAGAAGAGAAAATTAACGTCTGGACTCTCCTCTTCTGCGATTATATTATAAATTAGTGACCCGTGTCTATTTCGTCCAATCTTTCACCGATTTCCGTGACTAGTCTCTTATGTTGCGTATATGTCAATAATCTGAAATCCTATATTCTGCTGTAGTACTGTATAAAAATATAGTAAATTCAATAAATTTATATGTAAGATAAGAAGACGTAAATTCGCTAGTTTCGGTGGGTCTTGGTCTTTTTGAGTGAGAATCCAAAAGTGGGAAATTGGATAAACATTGTTCCAATGTTGGAGTAATTACTTGAGTGAATGGTGTATGTATTTTGGATGATATTAGAAACATGGTGGTTTGTTTGGTGAAGAAGAATTATAGGGAAATGAGTGACGAGGAACTTGATGCTTGGAAGCAAAAATTGGATGAGAGAGGAGTGGTAGGAGACCCAACTGAGGCGCATAGGAGAGCTCTTCGTGCCTTGCAGAATCCAGTTAGGCGAGAGATCCTGACCATGCTCAAAGATAATGCTCTAACGATAGAAGAAATAGTAAACCGTTTGAATCTGGATGAAAAAACATTAGGTTTCCATCTTCAATTCCTCAAAGACGTCTTCTTCATCACTGTAGAAGGAAACACAGTAGACTTGACACCTATAGGAGTCGCATACACAAGACATGCAATGAAGTAAAAAAATGTAATCGAAAAGAAAGTAAAAGACATAGAGTAGTATTGGTTTAAGATTATATTCACTAGCACTAAAATTATTGAAAACAGAAGATTAGATAACATGAAGACACTGATCATCTATTTCTCCCAAACGGGCAACACACGCAAAGTGGCTGAACGCATCCGCGACGGCGTAGTCACCGAAACCGGCCAGTGCGACCTCACAAACCTAGCCGATGTAGATACAAACGCGTTGGCAGATTATGATCTCGTTGGACTGGGCTGTCCAGTATTTTACTTGAAAGCACCATTCAACGTGTACGAATTTATAGAGGGGCTACCCAAGCTGAGAGACCAGCAATGGTTCGTCTTTTGCACCCATAACACAAATATCGGAAACACCTTACCTTCTATGGCGGAGCATTTAAAGAAAAAGGGTATCATAGTCATCGGCTATCACCACACCTATGCTGAACCCATCAACGTGCCTTTTTACCCATATCCCGCTCTGACCACAGGTCACCCCGACTCCATTGATTTAGAAGAAGCGTGTGCCTTCGGAAGAGAAATCGTAGCACGCAGCCAGAGCATCGCCGACGGCGACATAAACCTCATTCAGGAACCGGAACCGGTGTCTCAAGAGTGGGCGCGTGAATTTCAAAAGTTAGACTTGAAATTGCTGAAAAAGGTGGCTCCCCGACTCAGCATCAATACGGATAAGTGCACTCATTGCCACGCGTGTGAAGATAACTGTCCGGTTAAAGGTATCGATATCGAAGCCGACCCGCCCCGCATCCAAAACCCGTGCATATACTGCTATCACTGCTGGGGGGTATGCCCCACGCTCGCAATCGACGCCAACTGGGAAGCATGGGCTTACTTCGAGTCTAAGAGCTTTGCAGACCAAAGGCGAGAACTCGATAAAGCTGCAGCCCGTGGCGAATTCCGGTGGCTGATTGACCCAGATTCCCTCAATTTAGACGAACCTGAGCCTTTCTTCAAAAAGCGTGAACGCGAACTCAAAGGCATGAAGCCGGGAGATTTCTGAGGGACTCCTTAACCAACATTTTCGGTTTTGGGGAATCATTTAAAGAAAGGCTTTTGCATGTAAGCCCGATGAAGATGAATCATTTAATGAAAGTGGGCATAAGTCTTGGAAAAAAGGAGAGATATTGATAAGGATAAGAACATTTCAAAAAGACTAGCTGAAGAACTCCAAAGAATGAAAGAAAATTCGCATGTACTTCTGAGCGGATCGGAATACGTGTCTATTAGAATTCTGAGAGACACCCCCAGTCTCAGAGAATACAAGTTAATGGTCGCCTTCTCAAGATACTCAAAACCAAGACTTTATGGAAAAGTTTTAGTTATTAAACTAACGCTTCCCGAAGAGTTTCCAAAGATGAAACCGAGAATAGAAATCTCTAGCGGCGGGGAGGACGTGGATTTGAATCTGGGAAACTATTTAGAAAATCTTCCACCTCTCAGGAATTGGAACCCTGATAGACATCTATTTGAAGTCGCTCTATCTATTTTAGAATTTTTCAACAATTTTGCCGTACCGGCTTGCGTTATATGTCTGAACAAAATTACTGCACAGGATTATGAGAACACTGTTCGGTGTAGAAATCCCAGATGTCTGAGCCTTTATCATAAAAACTGTTTTGAAAGCTGGATAAGTCGAGGGTATAAAAGAGCGTGTGTGTTTTGTGATACACCAATTTAGATTTAGAAATTGAAAGCATTAAGCATCTCGAGAACTCCACTTATTTTAATAGGTTTAACTTGAGCGTTTTAGGAGTTGCTATCTGTTTTGAGATTACGAATATGTTTTCGCCGGATTTCGCTCCTACGTCTTGGAGTCTGAGTTCCTCTCCTAGAGGAAAGTATTCCTTGTACGCTATTTCGGGATCGGGAATTGCGTATTTTTGGGCTATCTGTACCTTAAGGTCCAAGACTGTGGCGTTTGAATCCACATTTATTTGTTGGGCTTCTTCTCCGACTCCGCAGAGCCAGCAGTCAGCTCTCCGCTCTCTGTTTAGGTAGTCGAGGCCCCCGGTGATTCCGTTGTATCTAAACATCTCCGCGGTTCTGGGGAAGCCGAGCAAAACTTTTATTGCTTCTTGGGATTGGATTCCCGCAATTATGGCATTGGTGGTTAGGATGGCAGGTAGTTTTGGAGCTATCTTTTCTTGAATCTTTTTAGCAAGGCTTTCAGAGACTCCGGGAATTGAGGTTAGGTCTTTTAGCTTAGCGTATTTTAAATCAAGCTCGGTTTTGTAGCCTCTTGAAAAAAGTTCTTCTACGATCTTAGGGGTTAAACCTTTTATCCTGTATTCCTTCAATTCGTTGAGTAAATCGCTGGGTTTACGTCTTCTAAGCGAGCACCAAACTCTCTGCTTTTCTTTGGGAGGATAGCACTCATAACAAGGCGTTTCATGGGGAATAATTACTCGCACATGACCAAAGAAACCATGCGTCCCTGCGTCAACAAATGGTTTTTTTAAGGAGACCGCTATCGAGTTTAGGTAGCGGCGTCCCTCAAAATTATCCAAACTACTCAGAAAAATGTCTGCTTCCTGGTATTTTTCCATGGGAATATTCTCTATGCTTTCGTAATATTTCTCCACTTCTATACTCGGATTCATTTCCATCAAATTACGTTCAGCGGCAGCAACTTTGGGTGAACCAATATCCTGATCGTGGAATAACATCTGTCTACTTAGATTGGAGAGTTCCACAACATCGTTATCAATTATAATCAGTTTTTTAAGCCCCATCAAAGCTAGATTTTTAGCAGACTCACAACCCAAGGCGCCCACACCCGCAATTAAAGCAGTAGAATTCATCAGCTTATCCTGATTCCAAGCGACGCCCATAATGTTCACAAGTTTTTGTCTATGGTAACGATCCTCCATATCAAAACCTCAATTGAATTTTTATCTAAAGGTATGGGAAACCCAAATTTTCTACCAACCCTTATTAGCGTAGTTTGAAACAAACTCTTTGGCTTTCTCAAGAAATTTCGTCGGCTCACGTCGCTGCTGATAAGCTGCTTCTGCATTAAGAGGACTGTCTGGATTGGGATTCGTTAATAAGGTTCGTAGAGATTCGATGATTCCAACGATGTTCGTTTGAGGTCTCCACTCTCTCCCCAGTATTGCTATGCAAACTGAGAACGGCGGCCGATCTCCGAAGGCAATATTGGGGTGCCATATTCTAGTTTGCCACAAAACCTGAGGCGGTTCAAAAGGAAAACCTCGAGTAATCTTAATCTCTACCCTAAACATTCCACCCTCATAAGGCGAACCGGCAGAACCGTATATTATTCCACGCCAATGAGTTAACTTACCATCTACTGAATGAAAATTAGGCTCCTCCTTCCTCATTCGCTGAGCTTCCAAAGCGAGCCTAGCCCAATAACGCTCCGAATCAAGTTGAGCAGACGTTCATGAACCCCCTAGAAAAACTTTCTCAGTAAAAGTTAAAGTTTACGCGACGTGTCGAAGGCTGCTAGAAAATTTTTAATCAGAGGAAGAGGGTGAATCAAATATTTTTAGAAACCACCTTCAATGTCAGAACTTACATAGAATATTTTATCTCCGTCTTGGATTCCGATGCTTCCTAGGGTGGCATTTTCGTTTTGTAATTCGATACCTCTACATGTGAGGGTGAGAGCGTTTGAAGGAATCGAAATTGATTTAGCTACTCTCTCCTTAAGCGACTTTACCTTCTCATCTGTGCCAACTTCCATTTCGAACGGACTTGAGTTTCCGATAGCCGGGACAACGCGTACTATCATGATTTTTGACCTCCCGCGGTATTTTGTTTATTTCTGGCTTATTATGTAATCAAAGGAGAATAAACAATTTAAAGTCTTCTCATAAGTCAAGGGTTTCAGGAAAGCTAACTTAATTTCTTTTTTGAACATTGTTTGAGGGATTGTTTTGGTTATGGGGTTATCCAGCCGTATTTTGAATATATTTTCTTTCCTTCTTTTGACGTTAGAAAATTGATGAGTTTGTTTGCCATTTCTTTGTTTTCCGTAAATGCTGTGGTTGCTATTAGGGTGCTTCTGTAAACCTGTATTTCTTTGGGGAGCTCAACTGCATCAATAGCTTTTGTATGTAAAACTGTATAGGTGTTCCAGCCGAAGGCGGCGTCTACTTTTTTTCGTACAATTGAGCCTAATAGTTCTCCGCATCCATCAGCAAAGAGGGTGATATTTTTTTGTATTTTTTCTGTTAGCCCAGTTTTGCTGGTGATTTCGTCCCAGACTCCCTTTAGGCTTCCTGTAGTCGCCACAGCGATTTTTATATCTTTTTTTGTCAGGTCTGTGAGGAATTTTATTTTTTTGGGGTTGTTTTTTTGTGTTAAAATAACGGATCTTCTGTAGCCTAGGACTCTTCTGTTCTCTCTGATTATTAAACCATTTTTTTCCACCTCATCCATTATGTATGCTGCTCCGCAGGTGAAGATGTCACTTTCATGCTCGCTTGTGAGTTTGGGAATTATTTCGTTAGGCATTCCTATGGTGAATTTAATTTCAGCATTGTGTATTTCCTGAAACTTTTTACCAGATATTTTTGCGGGGGTAGCAACATCGCAGCAGGAATATACGTGTAAAACTCTCCTAGACAACGAGATTCTCCTCATTTTTTTGTGCATCATTTAATTTGGCGACGTATTAGTACCAATCAATAATTTTATGTAGGGCCTAAATAAAAAATGCTTCTTAAGGGGGGAGAAATAAATAAACAGATAACTTACATATAGGAAGGAATAGTCCCTTTTAATCTGCAAACTAAGTGTAATGTAGTTTGGAGCTTGATTCTGCAATTATTTTGTGTGGAATTTGATATGGTTAATGTTAGGATTTATCCTTTAGCCCTCGCTAAGATTCTCAAACATAGCGCATCGTTCTCCGGCATAGAGGTGGCAGGGGTATTAATTGGAAAATTATCAGGTAATGTGATTGAAATTTCTGATTCCGACACCGGACCGCAGATTGGTACATCAGGACACGTGAAGTTGGCGCCAACCGTTGCGCCACTCATTGCTGAGAAAATCGAAAAGCAGGGAAGAGGGGAGTACATCGTAGGCTGGTATCATTCCCATCCGGGATTCGGTTGCTTCCTTTCTTCGATTGATGTGGAAACCCAAGTAGGACTTCAGAAAATGTTTTCCCAGTGCGTAGCATTGGTTGTTGATCCACATGATTACATCATGTCGGGGCGCCCGAGCGATGCGGAAGTTAAAATGTTCCAAGTTCAAGAGGATAAAGTTGTCTCTTTAGAGTATGAAGTTTTGTTGGAGAAGGATAAGCTGATTAGAAATCTTATTGATTACCTTGAGAGAGGCGAAGAGCCGTATTCAACTGCTTTGGATAGAATTAGATTAGAGGTTTATGAGTGGAATAGAAAATTAGAGGAAAAAGTCAATGTTGCCACTGAAGGGATTGAACAAATTCGTGAAGAACTTAAAAGCATTTCTAATATCCTAAAGCAGGATAAGCAACCGAGTAAGGTATAATGCGCGAGTGTTTTGTAATAATTTATAGGTTATTTTTTGGTTACTAAACTCCTTCTAATAGCATTATAAAAACAAACAGCAACAATTGATATTAATCGGCAAGTGTGTTTTTGTTTGGCGTTTAAAAAGTTGTTTCTGACGGCTTCTGGAGGGAAATGGGTGAATGCTATTTATGCTCTGTTAGTTTAATAAATATTTGAGCAAGAAATCTATTTTTTGATTAGAATACATATTGGTAGGCTGGCTCTTTTCCAATCGGCGTATTTTCCCTCGTATTCTATTTTAGGCGCCTCCTCTCTTCCGTGTGTCCCGAGGATTGCCATCAGTGTTCCGGGGGTAGCTTGTTTGTGAAGTACTTTTAACCAGCTGTCTGTACGTAAAATTAACTTTTGAGTTATTTCTTTGGGAGGTCTGAAGCTATACTGTTTGTAAAGATTTTCAAAATCGAGGAAGTGAATCCAGATAAAGTCGGCTCGGTTAAGAATCTTAACGGTCTCAATGTATGTTCGATTGTCCGAGTCACTTGGTTTTGTTTCCACTTTCACGTCCACGTCCTTAATATCATCGGGTCTAGCGATCAGTGTTACTTTACGTCCATGTTCTGATATGTAGTTTAAAAGATTAAAATCAGCATCAGGGTTACCACGAACAATTTCTCGTAGAACGTGCCCCGTATAGGGATTCGCCGTGTCCAGCATTAATATCGCTTCTGATTTTCCTATGAGGAATTTTGGCTGGTAATAAGTGCACTCCAGCAGCCCAAAGTTGTCAAAAATAGCGAAAATAATATGTTTAGATTGAAGATTCTTAGGAATTCCCTCAATTTTTGGCGGTATTCTACTAGGAGGTTGAAGGTCTAGAAGGCTTAATAAGGTAGCCGGCATCTGATTCATACGTCCTTGGAACGCAGTCATGTCACTCATAAACGCTCTCCACCATTCATTCTAAGGAAAGTCATACATTAAGAGTACATTAATAACATTATAAAAATAACCTTATTAAAATATTTCACTAAAAAATAATAGCACAGGAAGAGTTGCTATGGAAAAAGAAGAACCACCAATAGAAGAAAAAGTAGACGCAGCCGCAACTCTGCTATTCCTGGTTTTCATACTAATAATAGGATACATTTTCCAAGGCTACTGGACCGGTCTATATCCCTTCACAATCAATTATGCAGGAGAAGTTTCCCTCGCTTCACCAATCGTTTTAATAATTCTGGGTTCTTTAGCTCTTTCAAGTCTAGTCGGAGGAATGATTCGAGCCCGATACCCCCGGGAGGGCGTGGTTCTAGCAGCAATAATCGGACTGGCAATATTGATAATAGTAAGTTACTTAATTTTATCCAAACCAGTCAATCCATTCCCAACCATATTCACATAAATAAATTAGCAAAAAAAAAAACAAATTTACAAACCCTACCCAGCTCCACCAAACAATATTTCGGATAGCTCTTTTAGCCGCTCTACACCCCTCACTTCTCCTTCGTAAAGCGGAACCTCAGTAATGTTAAAATCATCATAGATTTCACGTATCTCCCTAAGATTCTCCAACTGCATAGCCCGCCGCGCCCGACAAAACGCACAATCAAGAACCTCAGGATAAACCATGTTAACAATTATATGATCGCAAGGAATCTCATACTCATTAAGAGCAGACAGCAACCGCTCAGTCTCAAAAACAGCCATCGCTTCGGGTATCATAACAATCACAAAAGCCGTGCTTTCCGGATCCGAAAGCTCGCCCCGAGCAACATCAATCGTATTCTTAAGTTTCTCTAAAGTCTCCATACTGCGATCCTCCTTACCGCCTTTGCCTACTAATCGTTTAAACAGCCCAGCGAATTTTCCGAGATACGCTCTTATCTTAAGCAAGTTAACAACCCAGCTGCTAAGCACATCCGGCAAAGACAGAAGCCGCAAAGTATGACCTGTCGGAGCTGTATCGAAGATTACGAGGTCGTACTCTGGATTCTCAATGTATTCGAGTACTTTGGCGAATGCTAGGGCTTCATCTGCCCCCGGGGGTGTCATTCCGGTTAGGCCGCCTAGTCCTCCGAGTAGGGTTTGGGCTTGGGATTCTTCTGAGTTTTCCTGCTCCAGGGTTTTCTGGTATTCTGCGAATTCTTTATGGGGGTCTAGTTCTAGTCCGTAAAGATTCTTGACCCCCTTAATCTTCTTTATTTCCGGTCCTATCTGTTGGTCGAAGCTGTCGCCTAGGCTGTGTGCAGGGTCTGTGCTGATGATCAGGGTCTTTCTGCCGTGTTCCGCTGCCCATATGGATGCCGCTGCTGCGCAGCTGGTCTTGCCGACTCCGCCTTTTCCGCCGAAGAGCATGAATTTTACCTGTTTCTCGTTTAGTAGGTCGGTTATGGTCATGTTTAACGTTCACCTTTTCGGACGCTTAAAGTTTGTTAATCAGTGGGAAGTAAATCCACCGATGCTTAAATTTGTTTTGAGTTTCTCGTCAAGGTTTTCAGAATCCTGTCTTGGGATGATATTTACTTTTAACGCTTTTAAAAGCGTTTAGAACTGTTACGCTTGGGAAAGTGTCAGAAAACATTCCATAAATAGAATGATGATATGTAATTCTAACTAGAAGGGTTTAGAATGTGTTTTAGGTTGTTCTTGATTTTTAATCATTGTTTTTATTCTATTTTTACTCTTTTGCCTGTGACCATATAGTAGATTCTTGCTGCGAGGTTGCATGAATGGTCGGCTATTCTCTCGAGGTATCTTGCTACGAAGAGGAGATATGCGGCGTCGGATATTCCGCTTGGTTTCTCTATTACCAGGGTGATTAGTTCTCTGAATATTTGATCGTATAGGCCGTCTATTAGGTCGTCGTCTTCTGAGAGTTTCTGTAAGTTATTGACCTTTCTTGTGGTAAACGCGTCTAAGGCTTTTCTAATCATTCCCTGTATGATTTCAGACATGCGGGGGATGTCTATGAGGGGTTTGAAGAGGGGTTTGCTGGCGGTTTTTATGGTGATTTCTGCGATGTCGCCTGAGTAGTCGCTTATTCGATCTATGTCTGTTATGATCTTCAAACAAGTCACAATGAACCTTAGATCCTCAGCCATAGGCTGCTGGAGCGCTAACAGTTCCATGCAAAACTTTTCTATTTCAAATTCCATTTCATCAATCTTTTTGTCTTTCTCCAGGACTTTTTCAGCTAGTTTGGCATCTTGTTTTTTCAGGGATTCAACAGAATCTCGAACTGTCTCAATTGACAGCTCACCCATCTTAGCAACGAGGTTTTCTAAATGGTTTAACTGGTCCTGGTAGCGTATTCTTATTTTCTTCTTCTCAACTTTTAACGCTTCTTTCAATTTTCTCCTTCCTTCCTTTATCCGAACTTTCCCGTAACGTAGTCTTTTGTGCGTTCTTCCTTTGGGGTTTCAAAAATTTTTTTGGTCTTATCATACTCTATAAGTTCACCTAGGTACATAAAGGCGGTGAACTGGGAGACTCTTGCAGCTTGCTGCATATTGTGAGTTACTATAATAACTGCGATTTTTTCTTTGAGTTCCCATATAAGGTCTTCTATTTTCGCGGTGGCGATAGGGTCGAGAGCGGAGCATGGTTCATCCATTAACAGGACATCAGGATTTATAGCTAATGCTCGTGCAATGCAGAGTCTTTGCTGTTGGCCTCCAGAAAGTTCGTATGCGTTTGCATTTAATCTGTCCTCGACCTCACCCCATAATGCAGCGTGCCTCAGACTTTCTTCCACAACTTTATCCAAGTTCGTATCATCACTTACTCTATGGATTCTGGGACCGTAAGCAACATTGTCATATATTGACATAGGGAAGGGATTAGGCTTTTGGAAAACCATTCCTATTTTTTCCCTGAGTGCTACCACATTAGTTCCATAATTGTAAATGTTTTCACCGTCGAGAAGTACTTCCCCTTCAACCCTAGCTCCGTCCAGATCAACCATTCTGTTGAAAGATCTTATCAAAGTAGTTTTTCCGCAGCCCGACGGTCCTATAATTGCGGTGACTTTTTTATCTGAAATTTTGAGATTTATGTTTTTTAAGACATGATTTTTACTAAACCATAGATTTAGATTTTTAGTCTCTATTTTCACATCTCTACTGGTACGTTTTTTTTCTTTTTCTTTGCCGATTTTGTTTTCCCGATTGTTAGACATCATGAATTTGTTTAACACGGTTACCATTAAGATTCACCAGCCTTTTCTTTTTTTCTGACTTTTAGTTCTGATATAGATTGCAATAATGCTGAAGAGGAGAACTATTCCGAGGAGTACGAGGGCGGTTCCAAACTCGTAGGGTCTGTTTATTCCTGCAAAAGGACTTGAGGTTGCCTCGTAGTACAGGTGATATGTTAGGGCCATGACTGGCTGAAAGACATTTGTGGGGTAGAGGCTACTCTGGTAGAAGATTGACGCCGCGAAAAGTATGGCTGCCGTTTCACCAGCAATACGCCCAATTCCCAGTATTATACCCGTTGAGATTCCAGGCGTTGCTACAGGTAGAACAACTGAGGTTATGGTCTCCCATTTAGTAGCTCCAAGGGCTAGGCTTGCCTCACGGAAGCCTCTTGGTATGGCCTTTAAGGCTTCTTCTGTTGACTTAATTATTATTGGAAGAGCCATGAATCCTAGGACGAACCAGCCTGAGAGGAGTGAAACACCGAAGTCCAATTGTTTAGAGAAGAAGGTAAATGCGAAGATACCGAACACTATTGAGGGAACTCCAGCTAGATTACCTATAACCTGATTTATGAAGGATTTGAACAGACCTTCCTTCAAGTACTCGTTAAGGTACACCGCTGAAAGGACTCCGAGTGGCACAGCTATGCCAATAGCCCCGGATACAAGCGCAAGAGTTCCGAATATCATGGGTAGTATTCCACCATAGGGCAAAATTTGTAAATTAAATGGCTCACTATAGAGAAAATTGGGGCCAAATGGCTCACCATAAAGCATTGTGAATCCTGGGGTACCAGTTAGAAAATTCCAGCTAATTACCGGCGCGCCATAATAAACAATAACACCCAGAATTAAAAAGAATGCAGCTAAAATGAGGAGAGTGGGAATACTGAAGATTATCTCCCCAAGGCCAACTCGCTTCCTAACGGTAGGCAACTCCGTTTTGCTTTCCATCATCTAGCCCTCCCAAACTTCTTTTTAAACCTAGAGTTAATAAGATCAGCAATAAAATTAACGAGATATGTGATTCCGAAAAGCACCAACCCAACACCGAAAAGCGCACTGTAGTGCACGCTGCCCACCGCGGTTTCCCCCATCTCTGCCGCTATCGCAGCAGTCATAGGCTTGACGGATGTGAAGAACATTTGAAGGGAAAGGGGAGGCATGTTCGCTACTCCCCCGCAAACCATAAGCACCGCCATTGTTTCTCCAAGCGCCCTACCAACAGCCAGAATAATGCTTGCCGTAATGCCAGAAATAGCAGCGGGTAGGAGAACCTTCCACACTGTCTGGAAGTGAGTTGCCCCAAGGGCAAGTGAGGCCTCCTTGTATTCCTTAGGAACCGCGCTTATCGCATCCTCGCTAATAGTGACGATTGTGGGAAGAATCATAATCGAGAGAATGATTGATCCAGCTAGAGCAGTCTGACCAGACCTCAGACTAAAAACACCAGCGAGCCATGGAACTAGAAAAATGAGCCCAACAAACCCGTAAACTACGGAGGGAATACCCGCCAGAAGTTCAATAATCGGCTTTATAATATTCTTAATTTTCAGAGGACAGTACTCTGATAGATGGATGGCTGAAAATATGCCAATTGGAACAGCTATAAGCATCGCACCCCCGACAACCACAAGAGTTCCAGCTATGAGCGGCAGAATTCCGAAACTTAAGTATTTCGGATACCATGTTGAACCAGTAACAAAGTTTATGAGACCCGTAACAATGTTTCCGTTATTCAGAATCCAAGCGTAATCACCGTAACCCAGCCCGCTGAGGAGGGGAAGAGCATACTGCCCGTAGCCCATCTCTTGAAGTATGGGAAGACTCTGTTGAATGAGGAAAAAGAGAATAAGTATGGTTATTATGAAGCTTGAAAGAGCGCAAACGCCAGTAAACCCCTCAGGAGAGAAAAACCTCCTAAGGTACTCTTTTCCTCTCAATTGCAATACATCAACACTAGGGGCTGGACGAGTAAGAACGTCGACAGGAAGATTCCTGAACACTTTCCGTAAGCGCCCTATCAGATCCATCCTCACCACCTTGAAGCATATTCTGAACATTTATCTTTTACTGTATATTTTATATAATTGACACGTAGCCCACTAATTCAACAGCCTGTTGACCAATTGTGCTATTCACAAAGTAAAGGAACATAGCAATAAGGGACCCCGCGATAGGGATTCCATTAGTTACATAACATAGCTCCCTCGTGGCAGGGTAGAGTTTATCTTTAACGTTTTCTTTTGTTGGAGCGTAGAACGTACCGCCAGCTCCGGCAATCTCAGCGGTGTAAACATTCGCAGCGTAAGCTAGGCTGCAATAACCTATCGAGTATGGTGTGCTTAAAACAGAGGAAACCATATCCTGATTATTGGTCACTTCTTGACTAACCTTAGTGTAGCCAACCCCGAAATTGCTTTCGAAATTTTGACGCGTCCCAGAACCAGGCTCCCTCCCAATAACATATATGGGAAAAGGAGGTAAGCTTGAATTCACTTGGATCCAATTGGTATAAACTCCGCTGTACACATATGCTACTTGCTCCTTTGTCAGCTTTAAGTCCCCCTGAAACAATCCAGGAATATTCCAAATTATGCAGATGGCGTCAAGTGCTATGGGGTGTAATGTAAGCGTCACCCCGTTTGCAGCAGCCCTGCTAAGTTCATCACTCGAGGGAGACCTAGAAGCAGCGCCTATAGGCGAAATTCTATCAATAACATTACTGTATCCTTGACCAGAGCCTCCAGCGGATACCTGAACATTTACTCCAGTAAATTCGTGAAAAAGGGGGGCGATAGCAAGTGATATCGGCATTACTGTTGTTGACCCCGCAATGTTTATTGTATCAGAGGGCTGTCCGGTGTAGAACCCCAGAGTCTTCTGTAAATCCTGTTGAGGTTTTACGAATATATATGGGTAGATTACAAATGCTGAGATTGCTGCTATTCCTAGTAGGATTAGTATAATCAATGCGGTTTTTTTGGGTGTCAGGCTTCGTATTGCTTTCATACTTCTCAATCTTGTACACTTATTCCGAGACGACTTCTATTCTTATGCTATACTAAGATTTTCCTAAAGATTCTTAAGGATACATGCGTATCCTTATGTGGGTGTTTGGAGCATGGAATCTAGAAAAATCCAAGAGGTAAAGGGGTCTTTCTACGTTTACTTACCTAAGGATTGGTGTGTAAAAGCTAAGATAAAAGGTGGAAGCCAGGTTAATGTTCAAGAGTTGAAAGATGGAAGCCTAATAATATTTTCAAGTAAAGAAGCATATAAGCGAAAGTTGAATGGCACTCTGAACATAGAAAATTGTGAATCTCATATGGCCCATGTAATGGTAGTAGCAGGATATATAGTAGGGCTAGACCAAATGAACCTAGTATCTACAAAGGAAATATCTCTTGAATTTAGAGAATATATAGAAAACGTTGTTAGGGACATGATTGGAATAGAAGTCGTTGATGAGACTGATAAATCTCTTTTAATTAAAGATATCAGTGAGGGAACATCTATAAGACCTATAATTCAGAGACTGCTTAACATTACTGGTTATATTCTAAGAGGCGTAGTCCGGATTCTTGGAAACGGGGATCCTAAGGAGGCCCAGACTATAATTAATCGGGATGATGATGTTGATCGTTATCACTGGCTTGTACAGAGAATGGTCCACTTAATACTTGAGAATCCGTCTCTAGCTCAAGAATTAAACATACTGCCTATAGAAGGTCTACATTATAGTCACATAACGCGGTACATAGAAAGAATAGCGGATCACGCAGTAGCTATCGCCGAGCAGATTTTAGCCAATGGAATAGCTAACGAGGAGTTGTCCAAGTTTGCGGAAAAGGCGAACAATTTGTACAGTTCGCTTGTTAACGTGTTTTTCAGTAGAAACTTGAGTAAGGCATTTGAGATTTTGGAACAGAGAAATAGCCTCAAAAAGGAATTAAGAAACTTGGAGACGGAATTTCCAGAAAATAAAGTAATTATTATACATCTTGAGAGAATTATTGATTATTGTTCAGACATTTCTGAAACCGCTATCGATCAAGCCCTTTACGAGACAATACTGAAGGGAAGGACGATCAAATGTGAACAATAACAAACGTCAATAACATAGACATATTCAAGAGTCTCAAAAATAGAGCGTTAATTCCTTTCGAATTCAGTAAAACTTCCTGTCCTTAAATCTGCACTTTCCTCTGTTATGCAGTTTACTATTTCCTCTAAGTGGAATTATGATAAGAGGGTTGAAAATTTTTTTAAAATGAATGTTATTTAAAAGTCGCTCGAAAAGGGGTGTTCACCATTTTTAAATTCAGGAATTACGTTCCAGGCTTCACGAACAACTAGAATTGAAGATGGCTTGATTATCCGCTTTGCCTGGTCTATTGCTTCCCCTAAGTTATCTACATTAATGATAGGAAGTCTGCCAATATCTTTTAAAGATTTTCCAGAAACCAGTATGAGGTTCCTACCTTCAACCTCCATTATATTTCTTATTAGAAGAGCCTTAGGATCCTTGTCAATCATATTCAGAAATTCATTGTATTTGATTGCCATAACCTTTTCGAGTTTAGTGAGTTCCTCATGATTCAAATCTGCAATCAGTACTGTCAGTCCGTTGGGCTTGAGAAGTTGTTTTGTGGTTCCTAGTGATTGTAGGCTTGTGTAAAGGTCTTGGTCGTATGGTTTCCCAGGTGCTAGTATTACCACTTCTGCTCTTTCGTCTACTTCCGTTGTGAAAAGCTTTCTGGATATCTCTATTCCCTTGGCGTAAGCTTCTTCGGGATTGCCGGCAACGAAGTCTACCATTATACCTTTGTCATCGACAACGGCGTTTAGGAGGAAGTCGATGCTGCAAAGTGAAGCTGCACTTTGTATATCTTTAAACACCGGATTATCAGCAGTGGATCCTATTCTGCTACCTAAAAGTATCCCTCTAATTTGGTTACACACAATTGCCTCGGCTCCTGCCACTCCTGGGAGAATGGATTGATAACCTCCGGTAAACCCTGAATAAGGATCTGGGCGTATGGCTCCGATAGCTATGCGATAATCGGCTTCTACCACCTTTGTGTTTATCTTCAGCTTTGCCCCAGATAGTGTTCTCCCAACCTCTGTCAGACTATCTTCATCCAAAGCATTGTGGAAACTGATACCATATTTGTCCAAAACACTACTATCCAACAGCTTCTTCATGACTTTACTTGAATTTGGTTCATTCAAGCCACTAGCTAGGACTATCTCGATTTTGGGTATTCCCACCTTTTTTAATTCGCTAAGAATCAGTTTTAAAATATCACCTGTGAGGGAAAGAAAATTATAGTCTAATATTATAGCCACATTTTTGGCGCCAGAAACTTGTATTGGTAAGGGGTCAGTTCCTATTGGTTCATTCAAAATACTGCTAACAGAATTTATTGATAATTTTTTATGAATAGTTTTTGGGGGTTCAAGTACACCGTTCAAAATTTGTTCTGGAATTTTTGTTGACTCCAACCGGCTCCCGCATCTCAGTGAGATGGTTATTTTATTTTTATTTTCTTCTCTTTTGATTTTCTCCTTTTTAAACCAAACCAGTTTTTCATGAATGGTTCCTTTAGCTAGCTCGTATTGTTCAAATAAGGGATGATGGACATTGTAAATGAGCGCCGATTTGTCTAGATGCTCAAATTCTACTCCTAATTCTTCATCACAAGAAAAAGCAGTTTGGAGCAAATCAAAAAGTGTCGCTATGCATTTTTTACGTCTTGCCCCTTCCTCTATCTTAAATAGATTATCTAGTATAGTAAAAGCATTAAGCTCTAACCATTTGAAATCAAATCCTCCCAAAATTTGAGGATGTTTACGGATTACTTTCTCAACACATGATTTGAATTTAGAGCTGGCATCAGGCATGCTTACCGTTTCTACTGCGCTTAGCAGTTCGCTGAGAAGTGTGATAGAGACTAGAACTATCCTATCCAATGTCTGCCTTAGCCTCCTTTTCTGTTCTTTGTCAAATTTACCAGCTCAGATAATACTTGGATTGAAAGCTCATTATTTTTCTGCTTTTAACATTAGTTTAATTAATTTTGTAATAGCCTCTTTTAGCCCAACGGCCTCCGTAGCCACTGTCCCTATCACGGGAACATCTTCAGAGACTCCCAACTTTTCTCTAACTTCTTCTGGACTTAGAGCTCCAACTAAGTCCTGTTTGTTTGCAAGAATTACTACCGGTACCCTTCGTGTAAGTTCATTCTGCATCCTTATGAGGACATCCTTTGCCAGTTCTATAGTTTCAGGAGTTGTACTATCCACAACCAGTAAAATACCCGCACTGCCCTGAGCCAAAATCTCCTGCAAAAATTTGAATCTCACCTGCCCCGGCGTCCCAAAAATTTTCAAATCCAAAAAAGTAACTTCCTCGTATCTAGAACCAAAATCAAAACCCACAGTTGTATGTAACGCGTCGATGCTTACGGCGTTCTTGCAGAGTTTGCTCACCACGGTACTTTTTCCAGAGGAGTAGGGTCCTGTTACCAGAATTTTCATTACTCTTGGTTCTTCTACCAATCTGCTTCACCTTCTAGAATCTTAACAGATTTATCGTTAAATTTACGACACCTGACACATTTTCACTTTAATAATATTATTTTTCTGTTTATAATATTTCGCTTTATCCATCTAATTAAACCGATTTTAATGGAATTAACCATCTTTATAATATTTTATTTTCTCTCCCGCAAGAAGACTTCATTTGGAGGCGTGAAGATAACTTCTCAAAAAGTAAATACTTCTTTTACTGGTATAGATTGAGTAGGATGCTCTCTTCGGAGAGAGGAAGGTTGCCCAAAGGTATGGGCATAAAACCCAGCTTGGGAATGCAGGTCTAGCGGGTACATCTTGCTTGACCGGGCTGAACCGCCGTCCGTGACGGAAAATTGTGTGAACCCAGCCCGAGTATTGAAAGAAATTCTCCAGTGTAGCCGTAGATTCGGAGCATGGAAACCCTCCCTCTGGGAATCCGAAGCATACCCGTATGCATGATGCAGAGAGAGGATGGAAGCGGGATATTAGTTTAGAGTGCAGGTTTTCCACACTTTTTGCAGTATCTTGCCGTTGGTGGCAGTGTTGACCCGCAATAAATGCAGAAAGAGAATTCATCATTTTGATCAGAGAATAATGTGCGGCCTCTGTAGCTTTGTGAGGGAACCAACTCGCCTGCTTTTGGTTCTTCCGAATGATTGAAAATATCGGATATTGGTTCTACGACATT
The DNA here is from genome assembly GCA_030587365.1 of Candidatus Freyarchaeota archaeon. Lineage (GTDB taxonomy): Archaea > Asgardarchaeota > Jordiarchaeia > Jordiarchaeales > Jordiarchaeaceae > Jordiarchaeum. The sequence continues at coordinate 127,427 of JAUQZE010000034.1, forward strand.
TCCATCTTGTTTTGTTTTATCAGAGTTCATTAGGGGATGAGGCTTCGTGTTCTCAACATTCTCGAATATATCGGATGCAGCGACTGGTTTGCTGCGATATAAGTATGAACGGGAAGGTTCCTCATGTGTATAATGTCTTGAGTCAATTTCACTTGGAACAGTGAGTCCTTTTGAGTATTCTATAAATTTGTTGTGCAAATGATTTTTTAATCGTTGATAATCTTCTTTTGATAGGCCTAATAGTTCCAGTGCTCTATCCCTATTTTCACAAGCCTTCTCTAACCCGCAACAGTAAGCTAGGCTGCCATAGCAGGTAATTACCATTGCTTGTTCCTGTGGACTTTTGAAGACCGGGGGTATACGTACTCCACCAATTATTAAGACACCCCCATGCTCTAATTTTATATCTGCAAAGCCTTCGGCTATCAGAGCGGGGATAACTTGGTTTGCGGGGTAAACTCTGCCACCAATTACAACGAACCCCTCAGCTTTAGGAGCCTTCTCCATTGTATACCCACCAAAATAATTCAGTCATTAATGAAACAGTTGTTTTCAATGATATTAGTCTTATCCTCTACATTTTTAAAAACAAATTATTAGGTTCTGAACATAAATTATAGCATTCATATTAATAATTGTAGATATTTTCCACGTATAGTTAATTTGGTTAGAATTGTTTTAAGATTCGGAGATTCATCCGCAAGGAGCCTCGGAGAGAATAATTTTTCTTCCCTTTTCTTTATTAGATTTCTTTAGTTTAGTTATATTTTTACTAGTTATTTCTTCCTCCTTTCCTTTTGGACAGTTATGTTTTTCCGGGAGCCTATGCTCGGCACAGTAGAATCCGCCGCAACGGTGACATTTGTAAGTGAGAGGAGTTACAACTAAACAGTAATTGCAAATCCCACTCGCATAGCCAAAACGTGTTATCATAATTTCTTCTGGTTTTGTCTTTTTACCTAGGAGAGCGTATAGGGTAATTAGGATTTTCTTGGCAATTTGTTCGCACTCGTCTTTAGGAATACGGTCATCAGGGATTATGATGCTTAGTTTTTCTCCCTCTCTAATAATAGTGATATCTACTTTCCGTCCTTTATATTCGATACTGCCTTGAGCAATGTTTCTGTCTCTTATTTTAAAAGCCAATTCTGAGACGTATTTCTGGAAAATTGTTTGAGTTAGACTGTTTATTAACGCTTGAAATATAAGATTACTCAATACCATTCACCCACATTTCACCTTGGATTGAAGGGATTAGTAAATGCTCAATAATACATCGAAAGATTAATTTTTCAAGACTTTTGAAAAATACTTGTTTTCGATTACACTTTAATCTTTTCTGTTTTGCCAGAATTTGTTAGTCTAAAAAATAATTGAGTATTTTTAGGAATTTGTTTAAACCGAAAAGAAGGGAGGGTTTTTAGCCCATTCTAGCGAAGGATTTTTAAGAAAAAGCAATAATTTTGCCCCAAAGCCTGCCTATATCAAAAGTTTTAATATGTTAGGTTAGGGGATATTTGGTAGAGAAAAAGTGAAAGGGGCTGTTATAAGCGTTGTCCAGCAGCAGTTTTGAATTAACCCTAGCACGGGAAACTCAGTTAATGTATCAAAGAACTCGAGGCTTCGAGCCGGTTAAAGGCGATCTCACTCGTTGGAAAGGTGAAATCGCAGGTAGAGGTGAATTTAGAGGACTTAAATTCGAGGTGGAAATCAAAGTCCCACCCACATTTCCTATTGACCCTCCTCAAGTTCGGATGATTTCTTCCACCGAGCATCCTAACGTAGACATTGAAACGGGAAAGGTTAAATTAAACATTTTGGAACAGTGGAGACCAGAGTATCACTTGTATCATGTAGTAAATACTCTAAAGGGTGCTTTTGCGAGGATACCTCCAAGCCCAGCCACAAGGCGGGTTAAATTAGAGAAAGAGGTACCTAAGGTAACGGTAACAATAGTAGATAAAGAGGAGAAGACACAAGAACAAGAAGAAGAGGTTAGTCTAGAGATATCCCCGCAACCGTCCAATCTGGAAACGGAAACTCAGAAACTTAGAAGCATGATTCAGGAACGCGACGAGGAAATAGCAATGCTCCGTGGCAGGTTATCCGCTCACAATGTACCAGAAGAGGCAGAGGAGCATCCAGAATCCTTGCTCCCGGAGGATCTCGTATATCGTGAAGTTTTGGATGTTGAGAGTGAAAAGATAGCTATTGAGGATTTGATCAGAACACTGGAGGAGAAGTTTGAAGGTGGAGAAGTAGGCCCAACTGATTATACTAAGCTGTACAAGAGGTATAAGAAACAATTATACATAGTAAACAAGAAGCTGGATAGACTTCGAGCGACGTAATCCACAGGACAGGAGGATAAAAAAATGAAGATGGCAGAAAAACCCAGAGGAAAGCAATCAGAAAGTGACATGGAGACACAATGGGAATTAGAAGCAGAACTATATTCTAGTATAGCAACTTTGGATATGTTGGGCAAAAATTACAATAACGGTTTAATTGACGCCGCCACCTACAGTCTCCAAATGAAAGCATACATCCAAAAAATCATAGATGTACGCAAAAACCTTGAGAAAAAAGGGTTTGACCTCACCCAATTTATAGAGAAAGAAAAAATCATAGAGAATTATCCCGATGCAGCGTTGAAGCTGAGAATTGTCAAAGTAGACGAAACCGTTATGAGACCCGAGGAAGAAATACCTTTAGAAATCCTCAAACTCTCTCCAGCAAAGCTTGCCACGGAAACCGCTGACCTAGTATCAAATTTCATCACCCTAATCGACTGCGTACAGTTAGGGGATTATGCCAGGGTTGATAACATAGTTCCAATAATGGATGACATAATACTTCTCCTTGAAAATTACACAGGACTGCACGACAAAAACTACTGGGTCTACAAAGAAATAACCGCTTGGCGTGACAAACTCAAAGATGAACCTCCAGACCTAGTAATAGATTCGGAAGACGCCAAAAAAATAGAGTATGATGCTGTAAGGTGGTTTAAAGATTTCCGCCAGAGACTAAGACAGCTATAGATGATAGATGGAGTCTGCGAAAAATGGGAATACGTGAATTACGCGATAAAATGGAGAAAAAAAGATACATTCAAAAAAAGGCCACAGAGTTTAAAATAGAGGAAATCAAAAACGACTTAGAAACCGCAGCCGAAACAAAAGAGAAACTAGAAGAGCTAGCCAGAAAGTATGGAGTCATTATCGCCACCAGTCCCAAGCTCCAAGACGAGGTCGAAAGAATAAGAAAACAGTACGGAATACCAGAAGAAGCGGTAATCACCCACATAATGTCCGAAGAAGAAGTACTCAAAAAAGGAACCATGGGAATAGGAACAAAAATCGACCACGAAAAACTAGGAATGTTACTCTACCAGAGAGCAATGCTCAAACGCAAGGAAAACGGCGGAATAATGACCTACAGCGAAGCATACCTCCTAGCAAACACCGGAAACCTCGCCCAAAAACTGGAAACCAAAGATATAGAAAACGCAATAAAGATACTTAAGAAAAACAAACTCATACCCGGAACACGTGAACTGAAATCCGGCGTGAAAATAATAAGCTTCTTCCCAATAGAATTCACCGACGACCAAAACGAAGTACTAAGCATAGCAAGCAGAAACGGATTCGTAACCCTCGAAGAAATAATGCTAAAAGCGGGTTGGACAAAAGTCAGAGCACAAAACGCACTTCAAGCCTTGGAACAGGAAGGCATAACCCGAAAGGACGAAAGCTACGCCCACGGAGAAAGATACTATTTCCCAGGACTTATGCACTAAAAACCCACTTAACCAGGCTCCAAATCAATATATTTTTCACCCTAATTTTTCTGTTTTTTCTTAACTCGACAATGTTAAATTAAGCTGATTCCATTTTCGACTTTACTAAAAGTAGCTAAAAATCCAATTTCCCCCAATGTAAAAGCAAAAAGGTAGGAGAAATAAACAGCAATAGAATAAATCTAACATTGCATAGCAATATGGATATAAAGATGGGAGCTAAGCCGATTTCACTTACTAGGCTTGTTGCGTTTCTCGCGAAGGTTACCTTTTTGCTCCTTTTTCAAGTCCTCCGTCCTAAATCGGACTTTTTTTAAGATTTTTAAATTCGCTTATATAAGAGTATCGTTTCACAATTTATAGTTCCACGCTAAATGCCGAACTGACATACTCCCAACCCTGAAGGGTTAGGGGTACTACACTTCTATGGTTAGAAGTGTGGGGTGTGCCACCACCCTGTTAACGGCTTCCGCACCATTTTTTTGTTGGTGAGCAAGCCCTATATTATTTTTTCATCCTTTTCCTATATTTAAACTCCCCGCAATTCATCCTCGCCTGAAGGAAAAAGGGGCTTTCTTGCTAATCCTCTGTAAATATTTAAAAAAATAATTTGTCGATTTAAAACACATAAATATAAATAAGCATAACTAAATATTACCGTCACCAAACATGAACCATAAACAAATATCAAAATTCGTTCATCAAAAAAACCAAAAAAAGAGAAAAAATAAAACCAATATAACCTCCACGCCTTAGACAAAATAAGGTATGAAATGCTTTTCCACGGCAAATTAATTATTAAGAAACCACCCATACAGAACTATAAGTTCAACTAACAAAAAATGATAAAAGCACTAACCATAACAGGTAAATAACTCTAATAAATAAACCTAAAAACAACAAAAACAAAACGGTATATGCTCCTTAAATATCCAAAGACTTTAAAACTAAAAGCGTCCAAATAAAAACATCATAAATATTATTTTATGATTATAGTGTAACGTAACCAAAAACAGTGGTTGAAATGAAAAGCAAAAAAAAGGCCGCAATGGCACTTGTGCTCTGCATATTATTCCTCTGCACCATGCTATTCATATTAACCACTACCACGCCAATAACATCCCCGCTAGCCACAGGCCAAAAAACTGATTACCCTCAACTGAAAGACGCCATAACTGACCCAACAATCCAGATAAATGGAAGATACTACAACATAACCTTGGTTCAAATCCAAAACGAAACCGTCAACGTTACCATAGAAGGAAATCTCACTGGACCCCCAGAAAGTAATCTTAGCATATCTTGGAATACCTGGAATAGTTCTGTGGCTATGCCGTTTACCACCTCAAATGTTACAACATACTTTAACGGTGTTCAACTATGGATAGCTTATAGTGGTGGTTCTCCAGTACTTAGAGTGGAACTGAGAAATGGAACCCAAGTAAATTCAACGTGGGTACCAAGTAACGCATCAGGCGCTATTCGAACAAATCAAACGTACCCAAGTAGCTATTTTAACCCAAGTGGAGGATGGGTCACTCTACTTAATGAAACTACGATTAAACTGAACCCAAGCCAAACTTACTTTATACTTTTAAGACTAAATGAGACTACATCAGACAACTATTCTTGGGGATGTACTCCTGCTAGTGGAGGTGCTGCACTCCAACTGAATTTTACTGATATAGAAAATATTAATGATACCAGTCTTTGGGCTCAAAGCAAAGTTCCGTACAATTGCTGGATGATAATGAATTTCACAAAGCCTCAGTACACTTTGCAGTTGCAGCTCCCAGCAAATTGGACTTTAAATCAGCTCGCAGTGGACATCTTTAACAGTAGCACAGAACCTATCGAATATTATGTTTCAGACAGCCTCGAAGGAAACATTACAGGAGGTTCAGGTACTTTCATTATTAGTAATATCACAGACGGGGACCGGATGTATCTTGCAGTTATCACATTCACGAATATAAAGGCAATTCCATGGTCCCACACCATCGAAGACGAATACAATTCCGAAGGGTTTGCACGCACCGTTGGAAACATGAGCGAAGCCCAAAGGTTCATCTTGCCGAACGACGTAGAGAATCTCTCAATCCGAATACTGATACGCAACACCGGTTTGACAGAGAACCTCATCGCTGAGATTTGGAACGCCACACTAGACACGGACATCGGAGCGTACTACCCCAGCGACAATATTACTGACGTTACTTTAGAAGTACTATACGAAAACGTTACTACAGTCTATTCTTGGCTTACTCTCAACTTTACTGGCAATTTTTCCCAAGGAAACTACTTTCTAGTAATTCACACAAAGAATTGGACCGGAGACCCGAGCGGCAGTCAATTTTATGATTGGGCAAGCCACACCAGTACTTTTGAGATTCCCCCACCAGAAGGCTACGAAATATGGACCCCCCCGGATAATCACGATAATTGGAATTGGGAAGATGTCCGAGACCCATACGGTCACAGATACTGGCACTGTATGATAATCCAGTATAACTCCTCGCCGGACATTAAGGACATCAACCTTGCAGTTTACAACGGAGTTAACTACGAGCTTGTTGGAGACAATGGGGTATGGAACGGCACTATCTGGACACTAATACGAGCCGTTGATGATTATAATGTAACCTTTTACCTAAGCTGTGACAAAGACATCAGTTACGACCTCACTTACACCATATATTACTATAACTACACCAACAACTTGATTAACGACACAAGATTCTATATTTACGACAGCCTAATGACCAATAGTAGTCAAAGTTACTGGTATCAAACCCTCAGCAGCACCCAAGCGAGATACGACAATAGCACCGGAATAGCTACACTGGTTTTCACGGCTTTCAACACAACCAGTGGAGAATGGATATCCACTACTGTTAACGCATCGATTAGCGCTCTAATGTCTTACACAAACAGAACAGAAACCCTAGAAACAACATTCCCCAACATATACACACACAGCGGTCCAACTATTTCCCTATCACAGGAATCCATGTACATCTACTATAACACAACAACAAACGCAACAGCAGTCAGCACAATATATCTCAACAGTACCACCACCCCCCTCTCAGGAAATTGGACTGACACATACATAAGCTCAATAACCAAGCTGATAAAAATACTCAAAAACGCCTACAACACCACAAGCATAGAACAGGAAATATCTGATGAAGAAGAAGTAAACACCACCGTAACATTCTATACCAAAGTAAACATTACATCGCCCACCATACCCTACAACAACACATCAGTCACATTAAATATTACAAACGTGCTAGACAACCCCGTTTACCTGAACGTAACCATAATCAGACCCAACGGCACAATAGAAAACAAAAATGGAACCAAAATCGACGCCGAAAACTGGAACTACACCCTCACCCCCCAAGAAACTGGAAAGTACATCATATCAATCACAACACAATCAACTGAAGACACCACAATAAGAAGAGAGATAGGCAACCAAGCCGCAGAACAGTACTACTACATACTCAACGTGTACCAATTAGGAACAGGATTACTAGACCTAGACACAGGCGACCAGCTGACAATAGGGATACCGTTTAACCTGAAGATATGGGTCAGATACCTACCCTACAACGCCTCAGAAACCCCCAAAGTTAACGTAACCAATCTAACAGTATACTTAAACGGCGAACCCCACAATGCAACAGGAGTCTACAACAATAACACCGGAATCGCAGAACTACTCATAACCCCGAATACCCTCGGCGACCTAAACATCACCCTAGAAGCCACAGACAACGAAACCAGAAACATCACCAAAAGCTTCACAATCCAGGTAGTACCCCAAACCCTACCAACTCTTCAAATTTTAGGACCAATGACAGCGAGCGCCGCCATCGGTCAATTTACCATGGACACATTAAGCCGAATCGCCACAGTCGTACTCTGGTCACTAATAGCAGCCCTCATTTTTACACGAGCCTTCTACCCAGACACCCTAATTAGAATCCACAAAATACTAACACGAAAACCATAAAAAGCATCTTTTTCCACATTTTTTTTATCCCACCCCAAAAAAGAAACCGCTAAGACATTGCAGCCTTCTTAAGAAGAGTAAGGAAAAGATCTAGACAGAAATAGGATATTGGATGGTGCGGAGGACGCGATTATCGAGATGCATCGATATTATGCTTCTATTCGAACGCGTGAAGGCCTACGTAAACTCGTAAAGGACTAAGAGTTTCTACGCCACAGGAGCTCCGATTCTCGAATAGTTCGAACTCGAGTAACCTCAGTCCTGCTCCTTTAGTCGTTAAACATTGACCTTTCGAGATACTCAAATTTTGAGTAGTAGCTCGGAAACCTCCGCACAAATATTGCCAAAAATAGGATTACACTAACCCGTTTTTATAAGTTTCTGTAGTAGAAGAGAGAATCGCAGGAGGGTTTCGAAAATTTTTTCAATGCTTTTAGGTTAACTTTCTGCATTTCCAATATGTTGAGGCAGGGGTAAAGTTCAAAAGGAAAATGTATAAAAATTATTATGCGTATTCGTTTTGTGTAATTGGAAATTGTTGTAAGAGTTTAGTGATTCACTCAAATATGATTGGAGAATAGTGCAGGGATTTCCGAGTGGTCAAAGCCCTCTGAGGGTTGGCTACAGGAGCCAGGCTTAGGACCTGGTGGCGTAGTGTTCCGTCAGTGTTTGGCGGGGCTGCGTAGGCCTTCGCGTGTTCAAATAGGGGCGTCGTAACGATGCCTCTTGAATGTCACGCTCCCTGCACCAAATCTTGATAAGTTGTAAAATGTTTGGTTTTGGTTGTAGAAGGTTTTTTTGTTTGTTGTTTTTGGTTGTTGGTGGTTGTTTTGGATAAGCGTGTTGATAGGTTTGATCGTAAGATTGATAGGAGTAGGGTTAGGAGGAAGCGGTCTGAGGATTTTGCGACGGTGCAGGCGGTTGTTGATAAGAGGACTGCGATTATTTTGTATGGTTTGATTAGTCGTGGTTATTTGAGTAGTATGAAGGGGGTTGTTGCTTCGGGAAAGGAGTCGAATGTTTATTGGGCGACTCTTGAGAAGGATGGGAAGACGCGGGATTTGGCTGTTAAGATTTTTCGGATTTCTACTTTGGATTTTAAGCATATTTGGGGTTATATTGAGGGGGATCCGCGTTTTACTAGGATTAAGAGGGATACTAGTTCTATGGTGTACGCGTGGGCGGAGAAGGAGTTTAAGAATCTTAAGCTTGCGGATGCGGCGGGTGTTAGGGTTCCTAAGCCGATTGTTTGTCGGAAAAATGTTATTGTTATGGAGTTTATTGGTGAGAATGGTGTTTCTGCTCCGAGGCTAAGGGAGGCGGTTGTTGAGGATCCTGAATCCGTTTTTGGGGCGGTTTTCGATTACGTTATTGCGCTTTATAGGAAGGCGGAGTTGGTTCATGCTGATCTCAGTGAGTATAATATTTTGTATTGGGATGAACCGGTGATTATTGATGTTTCTCAGGCGGTTCTTCTCAGCCATCCCCATGCGCTGGATTTTTTGGTTCGTGACTTGAAGAATATTTTGAGGTATTTTTCGGGTTTGGGGGTGGGTGTTCCCTCTTTGGAGGAGGCGTATAAAGATGTTACAGGTGAGGAGTTGAAGTGGAGACAAGAGAATTTGTAAAAGTTCCAAAAGAACGTGTTGCGGTTATTATTGGCCCTGATGGAAGGGTTAAGAATATTATTGAGAAGGATACTAAAACTAGGCTTGAGATTGATGGTGAGGAGGGCAACGTTATTATTGTTCCAACGGAGAAGATGGAAGATCCTTTGGCTATTTGGAAGGCTAGGGATATTGTGCGGGCTATTGGTAGAGGTTTTAGTCCTGGTAGGGCGTTTAGGCTTTTGGGTGATGATGAGCTGCTTGAGATAGTGGATCTTACACTTTTTGCCAGTAAGTCCAAGAACACGTTGGCTAGAATTAAGGGTCGTATAATAGGTGCTGGGGGGAAGACCAGAAGGGTTATTGAAGAAGTTAGTGGAGCTATACTGTCGGTTTATGGACATACTGTAGCCATAATAGGTAATGTAGATCAGAGCAGAATGGCTAAGGAGGCAATAATGATGTTAATTGAGGGAGCTCCCCACTCGACAGTTTATGGTGTTCTTCAAAAGAGAAAACGAGCCTTAAAAAGAAGATGGGCTTCGTGGAAGACTGCAAGTAGAACATAATCCGGCGAGATAGGTTATATTCCTTGTAGGTAACCGTTTTCTTCGAGCCATTTGGCTTGTCCCCGGGAGTATCTCCAGAGTATGTCAGCTTTTTCGTCTTGGAAGTCCCATGGTGCGAGAATTACTATGTCGCCTTCTCTCAACCATACTCTTTTCTTCATTTTTCCCCTTATTCTGCACATTCTGGTTTTTCCGTCGGTGGACTTCACGTGGAGGCGGTCGTAGCCCAGCATTTTGACTACTACTCCGAGAAGTTCTCCCTGTCGTGGGAGGCGTACTTTTCTGAATTCTTCTTCGCCTTCTGCAGTCGTTTTTTTTGGTGGCACAACTTTCAACCTTCTTTTGGTCTCTAAGAAATACGTATATACGCTCTTTTAAAATTTCCTAAATTTTTCTATTTTTGATAGGGTGTCGTATACGACATGTTCTGTGTAGTCAAGTCGGGGAATTGTTGTGATACATGATGACATTCCTGTTTATCGGATGAATGTAAAAGATGGAGATTTTGATGGTGAAAAAGTTTACCAAAAATAGTTATTAAAAATAGTAAGTTAAGTTTGTTTTAATTCATCTGCGTTATTGTTCCAGAGTGAGAGAAGTAGATTATTGATTTTCAGGTTCAGGTGTGAGGATTATTATTTTTTCGTCTATTTTTATTGCTTTCACTGTTTCTCCTTCTTTTAGGTTGGTGTGGGGGGCTTCTTTTTTGATTTCGGTGATTTCATAAGTTTTTAGGTCCATTAGTTGGAGGAAGTTTTCTGTTATTGAGATTATTTGGTATTCTTTTGTTTCTGGTTTCCAGCTTTGTATTTCTGACTCCCATAACTCTTTGTATTGGATGACTGATCTTTCCCCGGTTTCTGGATTCTTTCCGATAGGGTTGCCTTTTTCGATTTTCTCAAATATGATGGTTTTATCGGGGGTTTGTACTATTTCGCCTACGCTAAAGGAGGGAAGTCTCACGGAGAGAGAGATTTTTCCTTGCCTTTTTCCATCCTTCATTCCTGAGATTTTGAACGATTCTTGTAGGTTTGCGCCCATAAGCTCTTTAGCGGATGTTGCTATGCTCTTAGCTAATCCTATTGAGCTAACATAGACATCGAAGCCCTGTTTTTTCTCTTTAATCTCGGAAATGTAGGCGTCTTTATATCTCTCTAAGCAAAGAGTTTTGTCTATTATATCGTAGACTTGCTGTTTCTCCTCCTCGCTTATTCGACCTCTCAAGCCTCTGAATTGGAGTATAGCCTCAAAGGCGCCTCTCCTTTTTCCGGTGCATACCCCGCATGGCGAAGATTCAATGTTAATTGTAACCGGCAATGTTTCGCTAATGACTATATCGTCCTTTTTAGCAGTTATTAAGACTGGTACTTCGATTTTATCTGTTAATTCCATTTCTTCGGTTATTTGAGGTTGTACGGTGATCTCAAACTCAGGAGAGTGTTTTATTAGGAGTGATAAGACCTGTGAAATTGCTTGTTCCAAGAAATCGGTATGGTTTGAGCTTTTGGTTTGCACCCATTTTTTAGAGAGTTTATAGCTGAAGCAGTTAGGGCAAATCCTTATTTCAGGTTCATTTTTAATGCTGAAAGGGGGGTTTTTCTTAAAATAGCATGTGTAACAGAGATTTTCAACTAGGGGAGCGTCTGTTTTTCCACAAAGTGCGCAGAATCTTTTCGCCATTAAACTATAACTCCGTCAAATGTGAATCTACATAATTACTTTTTGTGCGTGGGCTACTCCCTCGATTTTTATGATTCCTTGGGGGTGTATTAATCCAGCGCTTATAGCTTCAGAAACTATATTGTTGCCAACTATGTTTACTATGGTTCCTTTTTTAATGGCCTCAACGCCTTCCTCTATTGGGACAAGTTGGCCGCAGTAAAAGTCTTTTTTAACCTCTATTTTGAGCTTGCCTTCTCTGAAGGTTTTTCCTGCTATGTCCTCGTCACAACAAGCGACCATTACCTCGTTATTGACTCTCCTCACGCGAAGGTATACTCTCATTTTTATGTTCTCCGTGTTTCACGTTATAGTAATCGGGGAATGTGACATTTTACTGTATGATTTTTATTGAGGCTTTCGCTCCGCAAGCTTCACACACCAAGTATTGGAATCTACCTTGTTTCTCAATATGAGTGTCTGGCTTACCGCACTCTGAACAGAGAACGTAAGTCTTAGTGTATCTCGATATTAACTCGTCGAGGGATTTACTTGTAAACTTTCCTTGGAAAACCGTTCTCTGTGCTTCTATAACACCAGAAGTTGCCAGTTCACGCATGAGATACTTCAGTAGATGCTGGGGGTCTCTATTCAAAACTTGAGCTATGTCTTTGAAATTTTTAATAATTGTTCTGTTACCTTCAACGAAGATAGCCGCCTTAGGAATCTCAAACCTTTTGCTTTCAAAGACTTCGGGGGGCACTTGCTCCCGTGCTCTATCTAATAGACGTTCATAGTCTTCCATCGTTTAACCTCCTTAAATATTTTAGAGTTTCCTATAATTCTGAGGTCTCGGCTCGTAGATTGTTCCATCAGACAACAGTTCTACTAGACAAGACTCTAATTCTTTTTGTGATAAACCAGTTTTCTTCTTGATTGTTTCGAAATCCACTCCTTCTCCTTCATCCATTTCTTCTATGATCTCCAAAACATTACCAATCTTATCAACCAGATCCTCTTCGGCGGGAGCTTCGTCTTCTTCCGATATCCCTATTTCTTCTTTTACTGAACTAGTCTTATCCTTAGGGTTAAGTGACATTATCTCTAATTCTCTAAGAAGTTCCCAATTGGGATCATCCACGCTTATAATAAGTTCGGGAACCAAATAAATCTCGCCCTGATACTCTCTAACCTTACCAATAACATCTACAATATCCCCAATCTGCACCTTATTTATAAGGGGATTCTGAGTTTTCCAAGTTTTAGCTCTAATTGTTTTAGTACCATCATCAACAGTGATGCTACCAAATTCCGACTGGGAACTGATAAATTTATCAACCACAGTTCCCATGACTCTAGCCCTCTGCGCCTCTAACCCAGAATTCGTTAAAACAAACCGTCCATTAGGTTTCTCCACCCACTTGCCACTAACCAAATCGGAAATATGAACTTTGTAAGCAGTAGACCTTTTTTTAACAATTCCACTCAACCAAACAACTCCTGAACTTCATCGAACTCTGAGACACCCAATCCATTCGATTGCTAACGAAACTATAATGCAGAACCCTAGAAAACATTTTTATTGGATCCATGGGTGGAGTTTAAACGTTCAAAAAAGTTGAACGCCGTAAATCTTTTCTGGGTATTCTTTATTAACTTTCCAAAGTCGCTCCTTTAAATCTTGTTGTTCTTTTAATAATTGATTTACTCTCTTGGGTACTGATTTGGGACTCAGAACCGCCCCCGGTCTTTTTGGATCGTCCATGTAATCTGTTTCAAGAAGAAAGCGGTCTCCCTCCTTGAAAGCTGTTTCAATATTTTTATTCGAAGCGATTATTGAGGGAAAAATTTTTTCCCGTTCACAAATTTTTATTAATGGTGGACTGAAATGCTTTATTACTCGGCTGGGGTCCAGGTTAGCCTTTTTTACCATATTAGATAACTCAATTATTTCTTTTTCACCCACACTTTCTGTGTGAAGTTGGACCGCGCAACCACAATCTCTGGCTAATCTGAGAGCGTACAGTAAAATTTCATTTGAAGCCTCCCAAACCTCTGGACTTACCGGGTAGTGAGGACGCCCAATCTCCCCAATAGCTATCGCCCTTTCTTCTTCAATCCTTTTCACAGCTATATCCAATCCAGCACACATCAGTTCCATAGCCCTTTTCAAATCTATTCCTCTGTCTAACATCTGGGTCAGCTCAGCGGGATGAACTCCTATGACACCATAAGCGTGAAGATCCAGAGTTCTGATTTTTTTAACACACTCGAAAACATAGTCATAACAGGTTTCGTAATCTGAAGGCTTCAAAACCGTAACATTGTAGCTCCAAGAAGGGAGGCAAATACACATTAATGCTGTACCACCCGCTTTTTTGAATTCTTTCCCAATTGGTATAGGTCCAAGCCCCCGAACGGGATTAATATGCATATGATTATCCGTAGCAGGAAAGCTTTGCACATTTATCAACCTCAACTAGAGTTACTAAGCTTCGTAAAATAAGCCCTTAAAGTAATTTAATACTTGCTCTTAGCAGTAGTTTTATTTACCAAATGTTTAAAACATTTTTAATCTATCGTTCTGATGATAAGAATTGGAATCGGGATTCAAGAAATACTGAACCTGAATTTCCTTAAAGCTGTTCTATCAAAAGATTCTTAAGAAAAGTTCTTATTTCCACTTAAAGACAAAACGAAGAACTTGTTCGAGGTGGCAGAGCTTGACTCGAATATTAATTACTTCCGCTTTACCTTACGCTAATGGTGACCTTCACATTGGGCATGTTTCAAGTACGTACATTCCAGCAGATACCTATGCACGTTTTTGTAGATTGAAGGGGTATGATGTGGTTTTTGTTTGTGGAGCCGACGAACATGGTACGCCCATCTCAGTTGCAGCGCGTGAGGCTGGACGTACCCCCCTCGAATATGTTGATTATTATCGTGAAAGACAGTTAAATGACCTCAAAGCGTTAAACATCAGTTTTGATAACTACTATAGAACTCACAGTGAAGAGAACCGGGAAATAACGGAACACTTACTTCTAAAATTGAGAGAGAATGGCTACATTTACCAGAAAGAAGTGGAAGAGTTCTACTGCGAAGGGGACAAAACATATCTTCCTGACAGAATGATAAAGGGCACCTGCCCATACTGCGGGGCGGAAGACCAGTATAGTGATGCTTGTGAAGTCTGCGGAAGAACAATTGAACCCGGAGGAATACTCGGACCTCACTGCATCATCTGCGGCAATCCACCAGTAACCAGAAAAGAGAACCACTTCATATTCAAGCTCAGCGCATTTTCCGACAGGTTATACGAATGGCTAAAATCAGATGAAACAGGAGAAAACTTCCCCAAAGACGTTGTGAACTACGTTGCCCAGTGGATAAAAACAGGGCTTCAAGACTGGGACATAACCCGCGAGGATTACTGGGGATTCAAGCTGCCATACAAAGACGCAAAGAAAAATCAGTACGTTTACGTCTGGTTCGACGCGCCCATAGGATACATAGCCTCCACAATAAATTGGAGTAAAAAGAAAGGAGTGAACTGGGAAGACTACTGGAAGAGAGAAGACAGTTTTATCGCCCATTTCATAGGTAAGGACATAGTCTACCACCACTTCCTTTTCTGGCCAGCCGTACTCATGGGAACCGAAGAAATAACACTCCCCAAAAAATACGTGGTAAACGGATACCTAACCCTCGAAGGATTAAAGATGAGCAAAAGTCGACACTGGCTAATACCCCTAAACTATATTTTGAAAAGATACCCGGCGGATTATGTAAGATTCTACCTAGCCTTCAAAGCAGCGAACACCATCAAAGATAACAATTTCAGCTGGGAAGAATTTCAAGAA
The DNA here is from genome assembly GCA_030587365.1 of Candidatus Freyarchaeota archaeon. Taxonomy (GTDB): domain Archaea; phylum Asgardarchaeota; class Jordiarchaeia; order Jordiarchaeales; family Jordiarchaeaceae; genus Jordiarchaeum. The sequence goes on from JAUQZE010000034.1 coordinate 142,954, forward strand.
AGAATAAACGCAGACCTAGTAGACAACATTGGAAACTTTATACACCGAATACTACACTTCATTAACAATCGATACGACAGTAAAATCCCCGAACCCTCAAACTTTGACAACCTTGACAACGAATTCGCCCAACTAATAAGCTCTATCGTAGACGAAATCTCCGCATACTATGAACAGTGCGACCTTTCAAAAGCCATCAAAAGAATAATTGAATCCTTCAAATTCGCCAACAGCTACTTCTCAGCAAAAGAACCCTGGAAAACCATAAAAGAAAAACCCGAAGCAGCGGGAACCACACTCTACCTATGCGCCAACTTCCTACGCACCGCAGCCACGCTCATCCAACCAATAATACCCCAATCAGCAGAAAAACTACAGAAATACTTGAACATTGAACCAGAAGAATGGGACTCTGCAAAAGAGCTACTTCTAAAGCCAAGACACAAAATAAGAGAAGCAGAACCCCTATTTGAAAAAATTCCAAAAGAAGAACTTGAAAAAGAAATTGAAACACTAGAGCAGCAAACAAAACAAACCGAAAAAAAGGAAAAAGCAGAAATAGAAATCAACGAATTCAACAAACTGGACATTAGAATAGGAGAAATAATATCGGCAAAACAACTCCAAGGAGAACTGATACAATTAGTTGTCCAAACAGAACCAAATAAACAAACAACAATAGTAGGCAAACTCGGAGGAAGCTACAAACCCCAAGAATTAGAAGGAAAAAAAGTAACAGTACTAACAAACCTAAAACCCAGAAAAATCCAGGGAATACCCTCAAAAGGCATGCTCCTAGCAGCAATAGACGGAGAAAAAATCTCACTACTAGTACCAGACAAAGACATCGAAACAGGAAGCAAAGTCGGATAACCGAGAAAACGAAGTATGAACGCACTTTATCACGCATTAGTACGTTGGACAGCCTTAATACTGCTATTCCACTTAAACCAACTCATCATCAGACACTCATGCAACCCCACGAAACCATGCTTTAAAAGAAAGAAATAAAAGAGGGAGAAAGAAGAAAAGTTCTGTCGCCTTAGAGGGAATAAGTTAAAGAGACATAACTAATTGAGCAAAAAACAGGATAGTATAGAGAGATGTTTCTGGATGATGATTTGAAAATATGGGCAGCATATAAGCGAATCGGGATGCTTTGGATTCCTCTCTATCTCATATGGGTCTCTGGTTTCATTGCTTATGTGTGGACTACCGCGTTCCCACTATTTACAATACCTCTCAGCCTTCTGTTAGGGCCGCTACCCATTACTTCCAGCTCACTCCTCTGGTTTCCCGATATAGAATTCCATCTTTTAACTATAAATATAAAATCTCCATTACTGTTTAACTCTAGTCCTCTTATTCTGTTTAAAATAAACCCAACCCTTGAACTCCTTCTGCTAGCCATCACTTTTGGATGTCTGCCTCCAATAATTGTAATCGGTACTTACCTTTTACTCCTTCTACGCCTCTCCAAAGACACCACTTTTGGAAACCTAATGTTCACCATCCGCACTTGGAAACTACCCGATTCTAAACGGTATAAAAACTATGGAGAAACAAAGACCAGAATAAAACAACTAATTAAGACTGGCACCCTGAAAGAAAAAACAGCAATATTCGCTCTAAGCGCAAGTTACCTTGGTTTGATTTCATGCATAATAATTTATTTACTTAGCCTATCAGGCATTCTACCCGCAATTCTTTGGCACTCAGGTGGTCTCATCTTACTTCCATTCCTTCTGATTATGTTAGCGAGCCAAAGGTTCATGTGGAACACCATCCAGTAAACGCTCCCATATTCTAAAACATTACAAGTCTAAAACTAAACCAATTGATGGTTCCCAAAAATGCTGAAATACTCACAAAAACCTTCTACAAATGAGAAAAATACAATTCCTCTTAGAGAAACATTTACCATTCTCCCCACACAGAAGATTCACCTTCAATCAAACTTTAAAACCTTCATCACACATTGATAAGAAAAACTAGAACATATTCGGATTTTAAACACCCATCATGCATAATTGAAAATATTAACCTCGCCGAGATATACACAGTCACTAATCTAAACAGCATAAGAAAAGACTTGAAAAAGGAAAATACAAATCACCCCACAAAACTATCCATCTCCAGAATCACATCCACTCCTGAAAAACCACACTGGAATAAGTATCTATAATATCATCCATTTCAAAAATTTTCAGCAGAAGCTGATTATAGTGCTTGATATCCCTCACACGAATAACAGCCATCAAACCATACTCCTCACCCGACCGATACAAACTCCACACCTCATCAAACTCACACAACTTCTTAGCCACCGAAAGATAAGAACGCGGATCCACTCTAATTTCCAAATAAAACTTCGCTTCCAAACCAACCGCTGAAAAATCTATACGAGCCGTATAACCAATAATCACATCCTCACTCCTCAGCCTTGAGATACTCCTAGAAACAACGGGCTGCGAAACACCCAACATTTTCGCCAAATCGGTCTGAGAATAAGGAGCACGACCCACCTGTTGCCTGAGAACGCCAAGCAGTTTCCAATCAAACTCAGAAAGAGCAAAAGAACTACCCTTAGATTCAGGAATAGTAAATCCAGACTCCTTAAAAGTAGCCAAAACCTCCACCAAACGATACTTCTTAAACCTCGAAACAACCATCAACCGATCAAGCCCAGAAAGAAAAGACGAAAACTCCGAAGGAGACCGGAAACGATACAAACCCAAAAGAGAAAACTCACCAGAAATCCCATCAAGAACCTGAATCTCCGGAAGACCCAACAAACCCCTAACAATAGCATTCTCATGAGGATTAGTCTTAACAAACAAAAAAATACTACGATCATACAAAATTTTCAGAGGATTCAAAACCACACTATAACCCCTCAAAACCCCCTTCTCAAACAACCCATTAACCAACCTAGCTACATAATTACGACTCTTGCCAAGCCTCTCCGCCAAACCCACAATCCCCAGAGAAGAATCCTCCAACAAAAGATTCAAAACCGCCTTCTCAACAGCATCCAACAGCATAAAAACCACACAAAACACGCCAATCCATGTGCAAACTATATCGAACAATATATATAACTTTTATAAGATTAGCCTCCAAAAGAAAAACAAAACACCCCACAAAGGAGTGAAAAAAATGTCACAAACAGAAAAAGGAGAAAAATACGAAGTCAAAGACACAAAACTAGCCCAAAGCGGAGCATTGACCATCGAATGGGCCGAAGCACATATGCCCGTTTTGATGCAGTTAAGAGAGAGGTTCAAGAAAGAAAAACCACTCAAAAACGTAAAAGTAGGAGCATGCCTACACTTGACGAAGGAGACGGCGGTTCTCGCGAAAACCCTGAAGGCAGGCGGCGCTGAGGTCTACCTGTGCGCTTCTAACCCACTATCAACACAGGACCACGTCGTTGCTGCTCTGGTAAAGGAAGGTATACCAAGTTTCGGCTGGAAGGGAATGGACCAAGAAGGCTACTATAGATCCATAGCCAACGTAATCAAAGCAAAACCCAACATCACACTAGACGACGGAGCCGATCTAGTATCAACCCTCATCAAACTGAAAAGAGGAGAAACCGGAGAAGAAATAAAAATAGTCAAAAAAACCCTGGGAGAAAAAAAAGACTGGGCAGACAACGTATGGGCTGGAGCCGAAGAAACAACAACAGGTGTAATCCGCCTCAGAGCCATGGCTAAACAGTTAGTATTGCCATACGCGATTTTAGCCACAAACGACACCCCCACGAAATGGGAAACGTAAACGCTGAAATGAAGTGTTTGCGCCCAAATTTGACAATCTGTGGGGAACCGGGCAAAGCACCATCGACGGTATACTGAGAGCAACAGCGGATCTTATAGCGGGTAAAGTTTTTGTAGTAGCTGGCTATGGGCACTGTGGAAGAGGCGTAGCTTTGAGAGCCAAGGGGCTGGGAGCACGAAGGGTCATCATCTGCGAGGTTAGCCCTCATAGGGCGCTAACAGCTGCATTAGAAGGATTCGATGTTCTTCCCATGATTGAGGCTGCTGAGGTTGGCGATATCTTCGTGACGGCAACTGGGAATCGGTCAGTGATTAGAGCAGAGCATATGGAGAGAATGCGTAGCGGCGTAATACTTTGTAATACCGGACACTTTAACGTGGAGATAAATATTGGGGACCTGGAGAAGCTCAGTGTTGGTAAACGTGAGTTGAGGCCCTTAGTAGACGAGTACACTCTGAAAGATGGAAGAAAAATCTACCTACTCGCACAGGGCAGACTTGTCAACTTGGCTTGCGCAGGCCATTTGTTTAATTAAAACTTTCAGATGTGTGAACTTTCTGTGTGATGGGTTGGGGCGCTTCTTTTACTATTCTCCTTTAACACCTTTATTCGGAGAATGGTGAGCGATGAGATGTGAAGGCTAGTGGAAGGCGTGTCATCCATAAATAAATCTATGCTCTGAAAGTTGCTAAACATATGGGCGCAGAAGGCCACCCGAGTGAGGTTATGGATATGAGTTTCTCGGATCAGGCTTTGGCTGTGGAGTATATTGCTAAGAACAGGGATTCGTTGTCTAAGATGGGTAGTGTAGTTCTCGATATTCCTGAGGAGATTGATAAGACTGTGGCACAATTGAAGTGTGCGGCTATGGGTCTTAAGCTTGATGTTTTGACTCTTGAGCAGGATGCGTATATTCATGGATGGGCTGAAGGAACGACATAGTTTCTTCTTACTTTTTTCTTTTTTTTGAGTGTAAGGTTTTTGGTGATGTGGAAACTTTTTTGGGTTGTGGTATGGGGGGTTATGTTGGTAGGCTTGTTTGTGCAGTGACCCTTTGAGGGGTTGATTTTTTGGCGGGTTTTTGGCTGTTTGGCTTTGATTTTTCGCTTAGTATTCTGATGGTCTCGGTGGGTGGTAGTCGCATGTTCCTCCCCACCAGTATTCTTTTTCTTCCCATTTTTTGCCTTTGTTTTTTTCCCACGCGGGCCATATTTTGAGAGTGCTGAGTGTTGCCCAGAAGGCTTCTTCTGACTCTTTTTGGCTTAGTCCGAGTTTTTGGGCTATTTTGCTCGTGATTTCCTTGTATGTGAGTGTTTTTTTCCCATGTGTGTAGGCTTCTTTGAAGATTTCTCTTATGTCCTTGAACTCGATGTTTCTTATTGCATATTTGGAGCCTTCTTCTTCTCCTGCTTCTCTCATGAATTTTTGCTCGCGTCTACATGCGCTTGCCCAGTCCAGTAGCAGGTCTTCTAAACATTTGATTTCGTATCCTTCTCTCATATCGCAGGTGGTTCTTGTTTCGAGGTTTTCTGTGTTTTTTTCTATGAATTTTTTTACGTCTGTTTCGGTTTTCATTTCAGTTAGTGTGCAGAGTAGAAGGTCTTCGTCAACCCATGTTTGGGTTTTGCCCCCATTGTATTTGGATGATTCCTGAAAAGCATCAATGACGGAGGAAACTGACTCTCTTTTCTTTAGCCTGTACTGTTTTACATCGACGTATTCGACGCTGTAGCCTAGTACTTTTCGTTCTTGGTACTTGTTGATTATTTTTTCTGCTTCTTCTCTTGTGTGTTTTCCTCTGCTCATTAGTTGGTGGGTTAGTTTGTGTTTTGTGATGAACCAATGTTCACTGTCGGCGAATATTCTGCGTACGAGTTTTTCGGTTTCGTCTGTTTCGTCAAATATTCCTTCTATGATGAATTTTTCGGTGTTCTCATTGTACCTGTCGCTTACCTGTTTTGCCAGTACGGTTAGGTAGTATTCTGCTAGGTCGCATTCGTCCATCATTTCGTATGTGGGTATCTGGGTGTAGTCTTGGCCTTCTGTGGGTTCTAGGAGAATTCCTTTTCTGAAGTAGGGGAGCATGATTTCATCTTCGTGTTCGTCCAGTAGTTTTCTTGCTTCCTCTTCTGTGAGCCCGTTTTCTGTGAGAAGCCTGACTATTTCCTCCTTTTTGTAGAATATCCATTCTCCTCCTTCTCCTTCCAGTGCGTGTTTCATGTATAATTCTCTAACTACTTTGGCTCGTTCTATATTCATATCGACCAGCTTCCTATCTTTTCTCTCTTCTCCCTTTTCCTTCATTAAGGGTATTTTTCACATTTTCCCATTTTTTCTTTATAGCCTCAACTAGTGCGGGGATTAGGCTCCATGAAACCACATTCCTATTTGGGCCTAAGATTATTTCTCCTCTTATTCTTGATGGCATGCCCTTTACTTTTATGGGGTTACCTTCTATCAATATTTCAACTTCCTCCTCGGAATATTCTTTCTGCATCTTAAGAATACCATCCGGTGGATTTGCATATTGTTTTAGCTCTTCGGGCAGTTTCTCTACAGGAACAAAGTAGTGCACTTTATCGTTTATAATTCTCTGTGTACCAATTTTTTTGAGGGATTCGACCTCTTTCTCGCTTAATCTTAGGGGAATTTTAAGTCGTCTATGTGCACTCATGTGATTTATGTACATTAGCTCTTTGTATCCGGGGAATCCGTCGAGTATTTGGTGCAGTTTTCTTGTGGCTTCCGTGCTTAATTCTATTTGTTTTGAAATGGATATGCGGTTAGTGTAAACTAAAATTGCTGTGGTTATTATTTTTAAATCCCCTTCTTCGAGCTTCATGCCATGTTCTTCTAGCAGACTACCAATTATTTTTTTAACCCCTCGAAGGATGTTGGATTGCTTAGTGTTTACAATATTTAAGATTTCGTTGTAACTTTTGAGTTTTCCAATGCTTATACGTTTAAATATAGTTCCTGTCGGTGTCCTCATTATTATTCCCTCTATTTGGTTTAGTATGCTTCGGTATTGTTCTAATTCTGGTGCATCGATATAGTTTGATATCCTTAATTGTGCGTCTTGCGTGTTTCCTTCGTCTGCTATTATTGCTTTAATGGCGGTTTTGCGTATCTGCGTGTGCCCCTCTATTATCCATTTTGGGATTTTGGGATTTGTTCTGGTTTTTATCCCAGTTTTTACTCCTGCTCTAATGAGGGCGACTCCTACTAGATTGCTAGTGATAACAACAATATATTGACCACTTTTTTCATTAATCGTGGGGGGGATTCCACTGACTTTTTTTATGTTGTTGATGAAGGTATTTATAAAGTCTATCTGCGAATTACTGTAATAAATTGTATATGCCCATTTTCTTTTCTTCCAGAATCCTCCGTCTCCGTGTAGGTTTAGTATTATGTGAGCTCCTTCTGGATTGTTCCAGTTTATTGTTAAGTCGGGGTTGTGTTTTTTCTCTATGATGCCGACTTTTTCTACGTAGTCGGTGAGTTCTGATAGTTTCTTAATCTCGTCGGAGTACATTGCGAGTGCTAGCAAGGTTCTCAGCGTGATAGTGTCGTTTTCTTTGTCTTTTAGCAATCTTTCCGATATGTCTTCTGGTACGTCAAGTATTTTTGCTAGTTTCCAGGCGGTGCCAGCTTTATTGACACATTTTTTTGTGATGTAAGTGAGCAAGTCTTTTCCTTTTTTGAACTCTTTTGTTCTGTCAATTGTTATGTTAGTGTTTGGTGAGCTGAGCCACCAGGGAGTTGGTGTAGATTTGGCGGTTTCTCCGGTTTGCGGTACTTCTGTGGTTATGACGCCTCCTTCTTTGTCTCTTCTATGAATGAAGGTTAAGAGAGGTCTTTTAGCGCTGTCCGCTTCTTTGATTTCTATTTTTTCAATCATTATTTCCCATTCGTCTCCTACCTCTCCTATAATCTCCCTAGAATAGTCTCTTCTTCCAACTTTCATTCGTGTGTGTAGGCTATCTTTAACCTCTATGTCTAGTGCCTTTTCAATTTTCTTTAGAATTTCTATAGGTATTCCTCTCGTTCCTAAGAAGTAGAGTTTAATATTGTTGGGGCTTTCATTTATTTTCTTAGCTAACTGGGTAAATTGTTTATATTTTTTTATGGTTTCTGAGCGTAAAAGGCGTATAACTTTTCTAGGGAGAGAGACAGTTTCCTCTAATGGCAAGCTATTATGATCCAATTCTCTGAGTGTTTGAGGGTCTCTATCCAAAAAATTACATATTTCCAATAAGGCTATTGTGTCAACAAACTTTCTATCTAGAATTTCACTTAGATGAGACCCTCTCGAGATTGTAGACCCCGCCTCACCCAATGAAACGGCGAACTTGTCCAAGCTGATTTTCTTTTTTTCCAGCTCGTTTAGCAATTCCATATAAAGATTTCTTAAGCTCTCGGGATGAATACGTACCCTTATGTCATAATTATTATACCATTTCCCTTCCGCTTTACCCGCTTTCTCCACATTTAGCTTTCGCCACCTAGTGAGCAATTTGACATCTTTTTTAATTCCTAGTATATAACAAATCCCTAGATAAACATCTACGGGTATTGATTCTCGACGGAGATAATTTTTTAAAGTAAAGGGTTCCAGATTGATTAGTAGTCCCATTTTATTTAGCTTGTCGCAAAGGTTTCGAAGGGTTAAGTGTTTATTATTTTTGATTTTAATTATTTTTTTAATATTTTTTTTCGGAATTTTTATCGAGTCGTATGGTTCAAGGGCTTCGCGTACTTCTATTCCTTCTTGGGCTTTTCTGTACTTCACGCCGAGGAGCTTTAGTAACTCTTCAATTTCTTCAAGCTCTGAAGTGTAGATGTCTGGGATTTCCTCTGTTTCTTCGTCGGGTGAGCCTGTTTCCTCTTCGCTTTTTCTTAGGTATCTTGCGATGGTTAGGAGATGGTATAGGTTTATGCACTGTTCCTCTTTGAACTGCTTTATAGCTTCGTAACAAGCCGCTAGGACCACGAGGTCTCCTTCTGATTTGCTTTTTTTCTCTGCCTCCTTTACTGCGCTCAGAACGTCCTTTGAGAAGAGGGTGAAACTGAATACTTTGCCTTGAATGAGGACGGTTGGCTTCTCATATTGGAGTGTTTCAAGCCATCTCTTTTCGTCCTTAATATTTTCGGGTGTAAGGTCTTCAACCTCTTGTTTCGCTTCTATCTCATTGGGTTGTGCCTTGTTTGGTGAAGTTGATTCTTTCTTTAGACTTTTACCCTTCTCCCCGGTGTACTCTTCTATTAGTGTTACTTGTTCGGATTGTTCTAGGCGGTTGTTTAACTCGGCTAGAGGCTTCAGCATCTGCTCTAAATGTGAGAGGTAAACCGTTTCCTCCTTCAGTCTTGTTAGGATGTATTCGGTGTTTCGGTCGATCAGTTTGAGTCTCTCTTCTATTTTGTCCCTTGTCCCGTATACGTATTCGGTTGCTACTCGGAGTATTTCCTCGTCTAAACGATGCTGTGCGAGCTGCTCATCTACAAGATGCTGGTAAAACAGTCTCCCCGTCTTTCTTCTAACCATTTCTAGGAAATTCTCTTCGTTTCCGGCCTTTTTTACCGCCTCCACCAGCACCTCTAAGACGTCCACGAAGGAAGCTACTCTACCCTTTCTTCCACGTGGATCCACTCGACCGTTGTATAGAAAAACGAGGAGGTCGCGTCTCTCCAGTCGATAGTAAACCTCGTCTATTATGGTGGATAGCTTAAACCTCGCATCCATCCCCAGACTCGCCCAAACCTCACGCAGCCTCTTCTCTATGGCGTTGGCGTCTTCGAGTTTCTTTTTCTGACCTACACCAGCGTCTTTCCCTTTGCGCATCATGATTATATCGAAAATCCAGTCATCCAGTAAACCCTTCTTGCTCATGTATTTTCCTAGTAATTGCCCTAGGTAAGCGTAGCCTTTCCTCCTCAACTTCTCTGCAGAACCTGCTTCATCCTTTTCCTCATCTACATTCATCGAGCCCTGAGGATCGATCCCCCGGTTCCGTAGCAAATCTACTCCCATTCGCTTAATGAGTTGCAATGTTTTTTTAACCATCACTTGAACTTTGTTCTCAGTGCTCTGTGTTTTCTCAGCCAAGCCTAAGACGGCTCCCAGTAGTTCTAGGGGTACCTCGTTCCTCTGGAGCATGTCGTACAAAAGCTCAACGGTAACGTGGCCCGCCTTCTTTCTCTTGAGCAGTTCGGTGAATTTTTCCTCGCTTCCCGCTTTTCTCATGGCTTCATTAAACAGGTTGAGAACTTCTTGTTTGCTGAGAGAGTATGTGACCCCTTGCAGTATATTAAGAATAATAATAAAGAGATTCTCAAGTCCAAGTTCTTGTTCCTCTTCTTCTGCGTGTTGCTCCTGCGCCTGTGGTTCCCGTTTGGTTTCTTCGGGAGTATCTTCCCGCTCCTCTTCTTCCTTAGATGATGTTAGAACACCCTCTGCGTCCGGCTCTGTGTCCGCCTCCAGTTTGGAAGCTTCCTCATCGCCGCTCTTCCTCCCTTCTCCCTCTCTCCACAAAGATTTTAGCGCCGAGTAAACCTCTTCTGGAATTCTGCGTTCCACAAACAATATTTCTTTAAGCTTCTCAATATCGAACTGCACTCCCCTCTCCCGTAGCTCCTGATAGTACTCCTCTTCACCCCCAGCCCTAAAGATGCCCTCCATAACCATCCTCAAAACATCCTCGGAGGAAGCTTGTTCAACGTCCCCCCGCTCCACCAAAACCGATTTCTCTTCGTCCTCGGCGGTCTCCTCAGATGGGTTCTCAATGATTTTCTCAACAGGTTTCTCGGAGGTTTTGACTTCACCGATAGCCTTATCGGTTTTCTCAACAGGTTCTTCAAGAATTTCGGTCGTCTTCTCGTCTGCTTTCTCAACTGTTTTCTCGGCGGTTTCCTCAACCATTTTTTCATCGGTTTTCTCAACGTTTTCAGCTACACTCGAAGTTCTGGTGGTTTCCTCCTTGGTATCTGTTTCTGTGGGTAGATACACTACCTCTGTCACCTCGTGTTTGACACGGTATTCGTGCTTTGAAGCATCAATCCCTCCGTTCCTGAATAACAACTTCAGACTTTGCGGTGGCTCCCCGGTCTCCGCCCTGCCTTCAGCTCTGGCTGAAGCCTTAGCCTCTCCTTTCACACTCTCGCCTGATTTCTGCCCTACGGGGAAAAACCAGGTGAAGGTTTCTTTTCTATCTATTTTGCCCTTTGAGGGATGAATCTCATTTATCTTTGCGTATCCGAATAACTGCGTTTTATCCTCGTCCGCTTTAGGTGTTTCTTCCTTGGTTTCCCCCTTTTCAGGCTTGAGAATCATCCATCGGGTAGTTCTTACGTGAGGCAGTCCATCATCATCCCGCCAGGTCTCAGTTGTCTTTCCAACCATTCGTACATCCTTAAGCTCTGGATCAGTGTGGATGTGAAGCTCCCCTTTCACCGGCTCCCCCTTGGGAAACTTCATAAGCGACAAGTCAACCGGTCGCTCGGTTTCGACACTCTGAACCTGCTCAATGCTTCTAACCTTGACGAAGAGGTCATCAAACTTGTTCGAGTCAATCCATAACCGCGTCTGTGCTTCAAAGCCCTCCGCGAAACCCAGTACCTTGTCTCCCTCGGGTGTTTCTCCCCGCGAGAACACGCTGGTCTTCTCAACGCTGGTCTGGGTCTTCTCGTTTTGTACGACGATGCGGTCTATGTGGCGCTGCTCCCAGCCGCCGTCGGGCGTTTTAATCTCTCTAACTTCTCCGGCGCCACTCACAACCATTTCAGGGGAAGTCTCTCTTTCGGAAGCTCTTTCTCTGTTAACACCTTCTCGTTGAGGCTCCGCTCCCCCTTCTCTCTTTCCCTCCCCTTCTTTGGGGTATTCAAGAAAAAATGTTCGCCTCCCTCATCCCTGTCTTTTTCGGTCTGCTCTTGCTTCTTATCTTCTTTACCTTCTATTCTATCCGAATCTTCTAAACCAAGGTTGCGCTCGTCAACACGCTCACAGGTCTCATCCTCCTGGCACCGTTCTTGTCCCTTTTCCCCTGGTTCATCTGTTACCTGTTCTCCGCTCTCCCTTCCGTAAGAGCCTTCTCCCCTAACTTCATTCTGTTCTAGCGGTTCTGGTGTCTCCGGTCCTTCCCTTACCTCTGGCGGCTCTGGTGTTTCCGGTCCTTCATTTAGTTCTGGCGGCTCTGGTGTTTCCGGTCCTTCCCTTATTTCCATTGGTTCTCTTTCTTCTCCTCTTTCTCCTCCTTCGTCTCTTCTGTACTCATCCCAATTCATGTTTTGTTTCTTCCCCCTGTTTTTCTACGATTTCTCTTAGGGTTTTGCTTATTGGTTCGATGTCTGGTATCTTGTAGTAGGTGGCTATGTTTTGTGCTGTTCGGTGTATGTATTCTTCTCTCAGTTCTTCGGTGGTTAGGCTTTGGAATATCTTCTTCCAGCGTGGACGGGCGCACATTTCTTCACAGTAGGCTTGAATTCCGTGGAGTGTACTGACTCTCTTTCGGGGTGTTGATTTGTTTTTCACTGAGGCTGGTGGGAGATATATTTCGCTGGGGTTGGAGCGGACGTGGGGGTGTATATCTCTCAGCTCGGGATGCTTCTCGAAGAAGGGCGTCATGTACTCTCTTACTTCATCGTCGGTTGGATAGGTGGTGTTCAATCCTCTTTCCTTCATCTCTTTCTCAATGTTTCTCACCTGTATCTTTGTGGGGTTGTGTCCCTGCGTCCAGAGGATCGCCTGACCCTTTTTGAGACTGATTATGGCGTCAATCTGATTCTCGTTGAGACCTACGCTTTCACCAAGTCGTCTGCGGTCATTTACGTCGGGCAGAGAGAAGATAACCTTGGTGTTAGTATTTTTCAATGCGTCTTCACTGAGATTAACCGGGTTCTGATCCGCTAGTATAACGCCCAGACCGTATCCCCGCCCCTCCTTTAGAAGCCGGCTGACGAAAAGGTTTGAGAGACTCTCTCTGTTGCGTCCCTCACTGCTTGGTCCCTGCCTTTTATCCTCAGCTATTCGGTGAGCCTCCTCTACTATCACAACCATTTTCAGTTTCTGGGAGGGCCCTTCGCCTCTCAGGTGGTTGTATATCCATAAAAGAATCAGAGACGCTACGAGAGTTTTCTCCTCCTCACCCACCGCATCGAGTTCGATTATCATCGGTCGTTCCTTGTAAACAGAGAAGGGGGTACTCTCATATCCCAGCGTCATCGCACCTAGGCTGCCCACCGCGAGGTCGCCAATGCGGGTTATTCCCGCCGACTCAATATTCATCTTGGTCTCCATATCGTATGTTGAACGCCCCACAACCCGCCGCATAGCATCCACAAGGTTGAGCAGGCACGGCGTAACCCCCCGAACATCGTTCGTGTCGTCCCATCCCGCGTTTCTGTAGCACTCGTAGAGTGACGCTTTGAGCACCTCGGGGAGGGGGGGTTGCATAGCAAAGGCGTACCGGAATATGGACACCAGCGAGGAGATATGGCTGTCAAGACTCACCCCCTCTGGAACCTCTAAGGGATTTAACCGTAGAGGACTCACCGGCTCTTTTCCCACTGTTATAATGTGCACAGGGAAGAGGCGGCTCAGTATCCGGTACTCCGTCTTCGCAGACTCAATCACTATTACTGGAATTTTTAGTTTCCATAATCTATCGCATAATCCCTGGAGAAATTTAGACTTCCCACTTCCAGTAGAGCCCCCGACCAACACGTGTTGGTTCACGCTATTCAAGTCTAGGTATGCCTTCTCCTCCAGTATCCTGCTTCCACGTGTAAGCCACCCCAGCCACAGTCCCTCCTCCCCTTCGCTCCCCGGGCTTGAAACTGAGAAGTCCGCCGTTTTGTCCACGCTGAAGCCCCGGGTTTCCACGGGCGTTTGAATCTGAAAAACAGCAGCAGCTTCGGGATTGGTGAGTTCCAGGTTTGCCCCCGCTTGGACCCCTTGAAACTTCAGAAGGGTTCGCGGAGTGCGAGCCGAAACTCTAGCCGAGCCGGAGCCGTTATTTGTACGGAACCCCGAGGCTAGAACCGATGCTAGAGTATCCAAAGAGGGATTAGCACTCCCATCGGAGTTGTACACAGCGGCGTAAACCCCTACCCGCGTTCTTCCTTCCTCCAGTGTTTTCCTCATCCTCTGCATTCTTTGTTCATCATGATAATTGATGGCGTTTCCGTCCTCCTTCTCCCTCTTCTTTATCTGTTTATACGTGTAGTTCATCCATGTGTTGGAGAGTGTTTCCCTCGCGCCTCCGTGGGGGGTTATGCATATGTACACCATGCCGCTGAGCCCGTTTTGTATGAAATAGTCGTGAGTGGGGCTTAGGGGGGTGGGAGAGTTGGGAATCGCGTCCTCCAGACGTACCACGCTTACCTGGCCGTCGAGTGGAATATGGTTGTGGTTTGCGGTCTCGGTTTTTAACTCAAGTCCTGGTATGTGTGATTCTAGTATCTTTTTGAGCTTGAGGAGATGTTCTGGCTCTGTAAAGAATCGTATTGTAGCCATTCCGTGGTCGAAATCTGTTCGCAAAGCCACGCTAATCCCCCCCGCTAAGGCCTTAATTAACCCCTGAAACTGGGGAACGCCTGAGAAAATATGGCTCTCGGTGTTTGCTTGGGATGCGTATCTCGGGTCTCTTAGGGCGGTGAGCTGGGTTTCCGCGTGCTCTTTCAGGTTTTCCATGTAGTTTTCGGGGATTCTAACAACTCGGAGGCATATTGATGTATTTTCGAGAGGTATAGGGGGTTGGTTACTCAGCTCTAGTTCTCGTGCAAGTTCTTTTTCCACGCCTTCTCTGGCTAGTCGGTTTTGATACCTCGTGTATACTATTGCTACTATGGAACCGATTAGTACAGCGCTCCCAATACCGCACAGCAGTGTAAGGTTCCATTCACCGGTTACCGTTACGAGGCTCGGCAAGAGTAGGACGACGAGAAAACTCGCCGCTGTGCCTGTTGCCGTGAGGACTAGAAGCTTGAGAGCCGTGTCTCGTTTCCTTTTCATAGCTGTGACCAGGGTGGCTGTGGCGGTGGATGAGAAGACTAGGGAGATTAAGAGTTGTGCGCTCTGGGACCATGAATAGGCGTTCAGTATTATCATGGTGAAAAGAAACAGAGCCGACGACACACCTAACACGAGGAACACTTTCTTTCCCCTCCAGAGTAGCTTCCCTAACCCGACTAAGATCTTCCAACCTGCTTTCAGCAGGCCTCCGATGATGGCGAAGCCCAAGTCTGGTTTCTTCCAAGTAAGTAGAGCCAAAAATACGATAACTATCGCTACGATGACTATAGCCCCGCTTAAAATACTAACAAAAAAGTTTCCCAGATTACTTAAAATATCCATGGACAGAAAATAAAGCATAGTTACCTCCTCCCATCAATCTTTCCGTAAAACAGAAGCTACAGTAGGTCGATTTTTCGCAGGTTCAATCATGACCACAAAGATACCTTTCCTAAGCTCCAAGACAAGCTCCTGAAGAAAGTTCGACTTCCCTTTTCTCGATGACCCTGCAACCCACACCAATAAATCACTACCTTCCATGTTCAAGTAGACCTTCACCTCCAGCACCTTTCCTATAAAGTAAAACTTCTTTTTCCAAGTATAACACCACTTTCGACCGTCTGTACCTCTTTGGAATTTTAAGGATAAAGTTAGGAATATATAAATAAATTCGAACGCGTATTTCACCACATTTTTAAAAATTCTTCAAGCTCCTTTATCGATTTGGGGGGATTCTTTTGGCTCAAATTTAAATTAAGACGTTTTAAACTAATTTTTTTGATTTAGAGCTTTTTAAAAATCTTCTTTAGCCTTTTTTTAGTCGTCCTCCCAAGGCATCTCGAAGGGCGTTTGCAAAAAATATGTAAAAATTGCCCAAAAAATTACATAGTTTTGTATATTTTTCCAAAATCTTCAATTATTTGCTTTCGGGCAAGCCTTACACCAAATGAGGTTATCCTAATCCGTTAAGAGCCATCTCTCCCTTACTTCTCCACGAAGTACAGTATATTGATACTAAACCGCTTACTTTCACACTACTTAGTTCTGCTAAAACCAGAGCGACTGGCGAGCCTATCAGCATGGGCTTACGTCTTTTCATACTACTTAGTTCTGCAAAAACATATTTAAAAAAATAGGGGGAAAAGTTGCATATTTCTTCTTTTCATACTACTTAGTTTCTGCTAAAACAAACATACCAATATGAACTATAGGAAGGTTGAATACAGCTTTTCATACTACTTAGTTCTATTAAAACAGCTTTGGCTTGACTCAAGCTACTATGACGGTTTTCTCTTTTCATACTACTTAGTTCTGCTAAAACGTTCCGGGTGCAGTTGTACGAGTTCCTCACCAGCTACTTTTCATACTACTTAGTTCTGCTAAAACAGTCTATCTGCTCCTCGTTGAGGCCTATGCTTTCACCCTTTTCATACTACTTGGTTCTGCTAAAACGGGTAGATGGGGATAAGACAAGGTTATTCGGATATGCTTTTCATACTAATTAGTTCTGCTGAAACCCTTAACTATATTGGTTGAAATAGTGAATGGGAAGATAAGAGGTTTTCTTTTTGTGGGTATGATTCGTCGTCCTTTAGTAATGTGTGTTGCTTATAAATGCAGACGATGGCTTTAGTGCATTTTATGCGTAAACTTTTCTCACTTAATTAGTGTCTTCTTTGTTTTTGAGTGAGTTCTCAAATCATAAATTTAATTCAGATGGGGTTAGTTATTTTTCTCCCAAAACCGGTGTCTTCGTCGTACCACTCGCCTAGATTTTTTCTTTCAACAATAAATATGTGCTTTCCAAGCTCGGGTAGTGAAGGGGGTTGTTTTGTTCTGACAGAAATGAGGTACTGGTAGAATCTGTTTTTGATTTGAAGCCATTGTTTGCGATGTTCTTTTCTGTCTGTCAGTGTGTTCATTTTTTCGAACTCCTGTCTAAGTTGTTCTGCTTCACTGTTTAGCTCAATAAAAACGTCAACATTATCCCCGTTTTCCTCAATCAATTTGAATTCGGAAACTCTTGAAAAATTGAGTTCGTATAGATTGTTTAGGGTTTCTTTTGCTTCTTTTTCTGACATGAAGTTTTTAACAAGTTCGTAGTACTGCTTCATGCTGTTGTAAATGTCTGCTTCATTCAAGCTATGAAACTTGGATAAGGCGCTCACTGTTTTATTAATTAAAAAGCGGTCGTAAATGTAGTTGTGAAATTCTCTATCTGTTTTTTCATCAACTAGGTTTATTATTTTCACTGTTCCGATTGATTGGTTAGCGTTTCTGTTACATCTACCTGCAGACTGAACTAAACTGTCTAGTGGTGCGAGGTCTCGGTACACGATATCCACACTTAAGTCGACACCTGCCTCAACAACTTGTGTAGACACCATAATTTTCTGTTTACGCTTTTCGCCATCATTTCTCTTCTTCATTTTGATTATTCGTGGATATCTCTCCACTGGTGCCACGCTGGAAGACAAGTAAAACAGTTCAGCACTTTCTTGGGGCAAGTTGTGTTTCAGAAAATCAAATACATCCTTTGATGAATTGATTGTATTCAGGATTATCAAGAAATCCTTTTCTGGATTATTTAGAATATCTTGGAGGAGGGATTCTCTGAATTCTGGAAGTTTTTTCTCCTCTAGGTTCACTTCCATTTTTATCCTGTTTAGCTGGCTGTGGTAGTACTCGTTGTTTTCAACAAGATTTGTAACGCTCTCCGGGTTGAATATCAGGGGCATTGTGGCGGTCATTTGAATAATCCATATGTTGTACTTTTCTGCTAGGAGCGATAGTGTATCGTGGATGACTGCCCAGTATTTGTAGGGTATAGCTTGTATTTCGTCGAGAATTATTATGGAATTGGCTATATTGTGGAACTTCTTTAGAGCCCGGTTTCTGTTCGTGATTAGGCTGTGGAATAACTGTACAAAGGTTGTTATTACGATTTCACTTGTCCAGCTTTCCACAAACAAAAGAGCCTTGTCAATATCTAATGGTAACTGCATCATCTCATCGTCAACTTTGTAGTCTATATCTGCTAAATGGTGATGCTTCATAAACAAGTCGCTTAGGGGCAATCTGTTTGAATTAAACACTTCCTCAATTACGCCACTGTTTTGGTCTATGATGCTTAAAAAAGGAAGCGAGTAAATAATTCTAGGCCTAATGTTCATTTCTCTGATAATTTTGTCTCTGAGCTTCAAGGCAAATGATAGCGCTGTGAGCGTTTTACCGGATCCTGTGAAGGCTTCAACTGTGAAAATCCTGTTTTCCTTTGGATTTACATAATTAACCAAATTTGTGACAGTGTTATAGATTTCCTCTCTGAACTCGTCTATTTTCTTAGAAGTGTTTTCTCTACCAAACTTTTCCGCCTTGAAGACATCAATAAGATCAGCAGGAAGATCGTAGCGGGGTGAACTGAATTCAAGCCCCGCCGCATCCTTTTTATCGGCGTCAATTAAATGAGAGTATA
Organism: Candidatus Freyarchaeota archaeon; assembly: GCA_030587365.1. Taxonomy (GTDB): domain Archaea; phylum Asgardarchaeota; class Jordiarchaeia; order Jordiarchaeales; family Jordiarchaeaceae; genus Jordiarchaeum. The sequence continues at coordinate 161,223 of JAUQZE010000034.1, forward strand.
ACAAGTTAATAAGAAAGAAGAAATCCAACTTTTTTTGCCGTTCTACGCTCCTCAAAACTTTGTTATATCTAAACCTCGATTCACCCGATGTGAAACTCTTCTGCCAGTCTTTAAATTCTTCAAGTGACACCCTTATGGTTTGGATTCTCTGCGAAATAAGCAGGTTGAACAAATGTTCAACCTCATCCTTATCCATGTCATCAACTTTTTTTATGTACTCATCGGAGTGCAGTCTTAAATCGTTCAAATCGCCTTCAGCGCTTCCCAGATCACCATGATGTCTTCTCACAACGAGATAGGCAGCTAGTGCCAAAAAGAGTTTACTCTCCTCCTTAAGGTCTTGTTTACTCGAATATTTTTCAGCTAGATATAGGGAAAAAAGTGCAGAAACAGAACTGTGGCGGTTTTCCGCCCTACTCTTTAATTTCTTTTTGGTTTCTTTATCACTGAGTATGTATTCTTGGAAGTGCTTAGTAGCTTTCCCAAAGTCATGAGATATTCCTATAATGTACCCAAGCTCGCACAAAGTTTGCTTATCGAAGTCGAGTTTCAGGTTTAGTTCAGATAGACCATAATAAATTCCATTAGCAACATTTTGCAAATGCTCACAAAGCCTTTTATCCGGATGCGAAAGCAAAGACTCCAATTGATCATCCTCTTTCTTTTCGGATTTCTCTCTTCATACTAACTAGTTCTGCTAAAACGAGTTATTAAGAATGGAGGGGATGAGGAGCGGTACTGCTTTTCATACTATTTAGATGCTAAAACACTTCGCGGAAATGGCTTTCATGTACACCGAACCCTACTTTTCATACTATTTAGTTCTGCTAAAACCTTTTATTCGTTTGAGAAGTACAGTATGTTCTCCCCGTTTTCCAGTTTCCAGTAGTGGCTTTTCGGTTTCACTTTGAAGAGTTTACATTCTTCATCGTAGATGATTTTACCAAACTTTTCCGCTTCCCGTTCTTGGTTAATGTAGATGGGTACGTTGTCAATTGCAAGTTTATTTTTTGGTTTTTTGCTGTTTTCAGCATCTCGATTTCTGGTCCACCAGGTACCGGCTACGTCTACTGCTTCTAATGCGCTTAACGGAGCGATTGAATTTATCTCGATTCCTTCCTCCTCACTATCTGGGCTAACTTCAATTCGCTCTGAGTTAAGTGTTCCAATGTACTCAAAATTTGCAATTAGCTCTGATAGTCCAAGATACGGTGTGTATACTGATTTGTGTTCCTTCAGAAGTGTTTCCAGTTTCTCCATTATATCCGAGTTGTTATGGTAAAAGTAGATCCTGTATTTTGGATTCTTTATGAAGTCAATGCGGACAAGTATATGTGGATTCTCGCCTCTAAAGGGTTTCAGGGCGAGTGTGTTGTCGTCCTTGTTGAATGAAATTCGGTATGGGAAAAAACCTTCCTTTGTGTAAGCCAAGCTTTCTGTGAGTTGAATTCTCTTTAAGGGATTTATGAGTTTAAGGCTGATTTTAGAATCACTCAGGGTAAATTTTTTGTAGTACTCTCTCCTATCGAAGCCCATAATTGCCGCTATAATTCCCGCTATCGTGGTTCTTGGAGGTATGCCGAAAGAAATGGGGGATGTTGTCGTGTATCCTTTTTTGAAGTGAGCAAAGTCCCCCCAAATATCAAAGACGATTACTGGTATCATCCAATCCCCTTAAAACTTTAATTCTTCCACGGAAGCACCGATACCCGACAATACATCGCTCAACAATTTTTCCTCTTCATCATAGACGATACTGAGATCAGGGTCTACCTTGAATTCGATACGATTTATTTTCTCCTTTTTCTCTTTAAGTAGATTAACCAACCCCGTAACGTCTAATTTAAAGTCTCTAGGATGTCTTATTTGTTCGTCTACCAAGTCGGTGATTAAACCAATCTTCTTATCCAAGTCTCCGGCGTGGTAGTTGCTCTCCTTGTACTCAACTCTAACGAGAAACCTGGGCATCTGAACCATTTTGGAGCGTGATATCAAATTCTTGGTGCCATCCCATATAGACTCCATTAGTAAAGCGATATCTGCCTCCCTGAGACGTGTTGTATTTGCTGCGTTTTCGTTAACCACACCATAAAACGCAATTAAAGAGTACGGCAGTATATCCTCTTCCCTAAATGTTCTTTGTGTTACTCCCTCCTTTGAAGCAAACGCACCAGTACCCTTTATGTGAAGAAGCTCAACTCTGTGTAAAGATTGACCTATTTTGAATTGAACTGGACCGGTAAATGTTATTGTGCCCTTTTTTGCTTGAGCTTCTTCCGTTTGTGATTCCGCCTCGGCTTCTTCCGTTTGTGCTTTCTTCTTAGAGCCCTTTTGTGTTTTCCTCCCAACAAACTCGACGGGGATTGTTGCTCCAAAAAGTCTGACATCGATACAGGAATCAAGTATTTTCTCGGAAGCTATTTGTTTCAGCTCATTGAAAGACTTGTTCGAATTGTCAACGCCTTTTAAAAAGTCAAGCGCTCTAAGTTTTGAGGTCTGTATACATCCCTTCTCGTCAGTAATTTCTCTACAAAAGATTTCAAGTCTCTTAAAATTGTTAAGATAGTCTCTGACCGTCCTCTTCAAACGCACATCAGTTACCAAATTCTTGGATGTCTCTTCGTCTATACGAGGTTTGTTCTCATCCGAGGGATCCCCGTTAGGATTTCCGAATTGCACATCATACAAAAACAGTATCTCAGACCTATTTCTAATTATATCCTCACTCATTGTTCTTCACCTTCCTCAGGTTCTATTTCTCTATCTTTACTCTTACTTTTGAAGCGTCTCGATAGATTCATGCCCATAACAAAACAGAGACTAATCAGGTCATTATTCAGATTCCACTTATCCCCTGCTTCAACAAGATACCCAGAGATTTTATCTTCCAAATTTCTGTAATAGTTCTTACCGTACTCTTCAAGCTTCCCTTGAACCTCTGGTAACAACTTCGCAATTTGCCTCTGAGACAGTTTCAGTCCATTTAACTTGCACATAAAGGGCGTTGCCCTTCGATCCCTATACTGAATATCCAAAAGCTTCTGAGTAAGAACACCTAGCAGGAATACACCCATTTTTACAGGTGTACTAAAAAAATCTTGGTTTTCTGAAAAAAAGATTTCAACTCTCTCAATTAGTTTACTTTCCATACTGCCCTGAATACTTTCCTTATCAAGACTCATAACTTCTTTTACCTCCATATCCGTGTTTAGTAAACCTAGTTTCGAAACAAATTTTAAGAACATAAAATGACCCAAAACCGTTTTTCTGAAAATTGAATATTCCTTACTCAGGTTTGACGCTACCCGAAGATTCGCAAAAGATTCCCTAATGCGGTCAACTATACTTTTTATAAGAAAGTGAAAACTAATCCGCTTACCCATTATTATTTTGCCAGCTGTGTCGATAAAGTAGTTGTCAAACACACCAATCTTATCCTCACTAGGGAAGATAGCTCTAAGCAGTTTAAAGTTAAATCTCAGCCCCGAATCCTTAAACAGAGAAACCTCATCCATCTCAAGTTTTAATTCGTACAATCGCCTCAGCCGAGAAGGAAGAACATCCGTTACGCTTAGCAGAATTCTGAGGGCTGTTTTCTCCTTCTTGTAGAAGAGAAAATTAAAAGTAACATAGTTGCCAAGATTACTAAGCTCGGAGATTATCTCATCCTCATCAGAAAACAAGTTCTTAAGTGAGCTCCCCTTCTTCCCTTGCTCCGAAAAGGTGGGGTCACGCCAGCGTTCAATAATCCCAACAGTCTCTTCATTAACTCCCCACAAAAACTTTGGAATCAAGTAAAAAGGGAAACCCCCATAAAACTCCAAGTTCAGCTTATCGTCCAAATACCTCTTTCCGAACTCCAAACAATTCGCGCAATCGTAACAAACTGGATACAGTTTCCAGCCCGCCGACCTGTCGAAATCGGGAGCAAACCCCGCCTTGTCAAGAGTGTAAAAGGGAAAAATATCAGTAACAAAACCGAAAACTTCCCTATGATTCTCACCACAGACGCTACAAGCCTTATCCCGTGCCTTCGAAACAGTCTTATACTTCTTATAGTAACGAGTTTTCGCTATCTCCTTTACTATCTCCCTGTATACTTCCACTTCACCTAAATGATGTGTACTCCCTCCGTCATCCTCAAAAATTAGTGAAATCGCCACACCGCCACTATTCAACTTTCGATAATTTCTTATCAAGTCCTCTAGAATCCTTTTACTGTTTTCCGTAATTGTTTCACCAGTTTTCTTAAGAACATCAACCTCATCAGGTGTAACCCTATTCATAGATTTTAGTAAGGTCAGGTATGGAGCTATGGAACCTTCTTTGAACCAGTTTAGAATTTTCCCGCCAAAGGTCCTCTTAACCGCCACTTCACCCTCTCCAGCAATTTTAGCCGTAGGAGAAGCATAGGGAATGCTAGAAGAAGTCTTCCTAAACAAGTATATTACGGGATTCTCTTCCTTGTACTGCTCCACCTCAACCCCAACATACACAACACTAACAACATCGTTACTCTTCTCTATTCTCATCTTAATCAAGAGAACGTATTCCACATAACCCATATCCAACACGAAAGCTTCCAATTCATCCTTTCCCGCCCTCTTGCTAACATACTCTCCTAGTTCCTTAACTGCGCACATCAATTCTTTCCATTCCCTCTAATTTTTGGATTAATGAATCCGAATCCCAAGGAATTCTTCTCCCCCAGACCACACTCCATTAAAAACGAGTAAAACTTCCTCTCCTCCTTCGTGTAGCCAACTTTAGCTAATTCTTCCCAAAGAGAGCCTATAATGATGAAGCGCCTGGTTTTAAGAGTGATAGGTAGCGCAACCTCCTTCCTGAAAACAATCCTATCAAAAATCGACCCCTCAAGTCTAAAGTCAACACCGTAATACGAATTAAACTTCTTAACCGCGTTGTCACGAAGACGACTCAAAAAGAAATCCAAATCCCCATCCCTTCTAAAACTAAAATAAACACCATCATAATTCGACCTATACAAAACAATAGGACTCCCCGAAATATACTCCCTAGAAATTTCCAACCGAAACATCCTAACTTTCAACAAATTAAACTTGTAAGGACCAAACTTCACATCAATCACATTATCAAACTTTTCACGAAGCGTTTTTATAAACTCAACATCAGGCGACGAAACTATCAAGTGCTTCACATCAGACTTCTCTATCGTCCTAGACGAAGGAAAAATATCTGAAAAAGTGAAAAACTTGAAACCAGATTGATCATGCTTCGACTCGTACTCAGTTCCCCGAAGAGCGTTGTAAACAAACCCCTGCACAGTATGCTTTGTAATCATGTCATAAGCAATATCCATATCAGAAACAAGAGACAACATCAACCTCATACCCATCTTCTCCCTTTAATCCCACCTTTTTATAACTAAAAATGTATATAAAGTCCCCAATTTATGAGAGGTTTGCCTCATTTTCCTTTCCTTCTGAACCGTACACGGTTTTGATGAATTCTGGTTAATCAACACGCTTATCGGATCCTCCGTGAGGGACGCCTTCCTGCTCCTCGTGGACACTCAAAGCTTCACCCAAACGTATATTCTGTCTGTCAGTAGATTTCGCAGGATTTGAAAAGGTCAGTGGCTGAGTATTAGGAGCATCACGTAAGCTGGAAAACAGCTTCTCTATCTGATTCCATGTGAGCTCCTTTCCGCTCTCCAATCGCAAAATAGTTTCATCCTTAAGAATATAATCCACATTTTTTTGCTTCTCCTTATCTATTCCACGAGCATTCTTGGGCCACCGCTCTCTACGTAATACCTTTACCCGTCTAATGGCGAGAATCCATTTTTCACCCTCATGGGTAAGGGTTGCAAATTCCAACTCGGACTTGGAAATGCTCAGAACCTTAACATGCTGACGACTAGGTTCTGTCAATGTGGTTTCAATAAGTTCCTCAGAATTTTGCCCCGCTGGCCCGGGAGCTTGGGCATCAAATTTTTCAGAAGCTACCAACCTCTTCCGCCTCCTTATTGTGTTGCGGAACAAAAACAAAAGACTTGGTTGTCTTTACGGGGCGGATTTCTAACTTCTTCAAAATCTCCGGAGGAACCTTCCCTTCAAGATCTTCGAAAAAAAGTTCACAAACAATTCGGAAAACAGTGAACCAATGCCTGTCCACCTGCTTGGCAATGGTTCCAATATCTATCGGTTTGGGAGAAGAGAGAATAATCCGCCGAATCTGCTCCTTCAAATCTTCCATAAAAATCATCTTTGTTTATTACTAATTGATATAAGATATATACCGGATATATAAAGTTTATTATATATCACTGATTAATATATAATAAAAAATCAAATATCATTAAAAGATAAGTGATAAACACATGCAAATTTCAAAGCTAGAACAGACAGGAGCTCTTAGAGTTCTGATCTTTCTCAAAAAAGAAGGAAATCAAAAAATAGGGGAAATAGTTGATAAAAACAAAAGAAAAATAAGTCAAGCAGCCATATACCGCTCTATTACCAATCTACTGGAACTGGGACTGGTAAAAGAAGAAATCTTGGAAAACCCCCCAAGAAGGATAATCTCTCTAACTTCAAAAGGAGAGAGAATCGCAGAATTACTAACTCAAATTGGGGAAATTTTAGAGGGGGAATAAATAGCAAATGAAAATTGCGGAACTAGAGCAGACTGGTGCAATACGTGTATTATTGTATCTAAAAGAAGAGAAGAAAGTAAAACTCTCAAAAATAATTAATGATCTTAGAGGCAATCTAAGCCAAGATGCCCTTTATCGTGCTGCTTCCACTCTTGAAGATTTAGGATTAATGCTTGATGAGAAAACAGAAAAACCAGTTAGGAGATTTTTTTCAATCACTCCCAAAGGGGAATTAGTAGTTAAAAAACTCGAGGAAATAGGGGAAATTTTAGAGGGGGAATAAATCAATTATTCAGATTAATTGTATAATTTATTTGAATTTAATAAAATGTATGGCTTGAAAAAAATTAAAATACCGTTCTCTATATAAATTACTTATGTTTCCACCAGTAAAGAGCAAGGATAAGGTTTTAGTGGATTATTCTGACTTGGATGCACATGTTGAAAATATGCGACTAAGAATCGACCTCGGGGAGAAGGGCCTAACTCCTCAGCCATATGATAAGGAACGATTGGCACTAGGAGGTTGTAAATTCAATGTTACATCCACAGTAGACAGAGATGCAACACCCGAGGATGTAATTCGAGGATGGTCGTCGTTAAATGAGATTATCCCAATGGAGAAGCTATTTATTCCTCTCTTTCATCAAAATTTTGTGAACTATCGCCTAACTGGTGTTATGAGCGCTGAACCTACATGGACTAAACTCTTAAGATTATGTTACTGGTATCAAAAATGTCTTGATATTCCTGATTCAGACTTTCACTACAAACAAAACGAGTTCAAAAGAAAGATAAATAAGCCACTTCGTTATGTGGAAGAATCTATTGAAAAAAAGAGTCCAGATTTTATTACCAAGGTTGGTGGTCTTAGTGAAATTATTATGAGTCATACTAGTGAGTTATTGTTTGCAGCTAGTTCTCATAGTCTAGGCTATAAAGTTACCTTTGACAAAAAACACGATTTTCGTATTAACTATATGCCTGCGGAGGTAAAGACGCTTTACTCTCATTTTAAAATTGATTGGCAAAACGAAATCCCTAAGATAGTGATTGGGGGTGAGCCCAAGGGGGAGTTTAATTTGAGAAGTGAAATTCAAGATTTTATTTATAGTAAGAAGGTTTTAGATGACGTGAACGTTGCTGTAACTCAAGGGGGATTACTTATATTCCTAGATGCTTCACAAACTTTTGCAGGGTTGCTTTTAAATTACTTTCCAATCCAAAAAAGCATTGATTTACCTCTAAGTGATGCAATAAAAGACGCTGTTAACATTGCTGGTAAAAATAATGAAAGTAAGATTCCGGTAATAATCTACTCATCAATAAATTTTGATGTGTACACAACTTCAGCGTTAATGATACCAGTAAAAAGGCTATAAATGTGATTGCGGATTAGGAATAAGCATTAGTAGGTGGGTAGAGCTCAACCTTTTTTATATATTTAAATCAATTATTAAGGTAGTAACTTTATGCCACACATATGGCGCAAATGAACTATAACCTTGTTATCATAAGAATAATAAGGGGAAAAAACGCTATTTTTACTCACAAGCAAAGTGAGGTGGATTTTGGATAGTTGGGATTCTAATTTTTTGCTATCTTACCAACCCTCTCCGCGTGCTGAACCCGGAAAAAGTGGGTAAGAAAGCGATAAATGTTAGCGTCTCACAGTGGAGGTGAAACCTGATGAGTGTTGATTCTTTCCTTACAACGATTCTGGGCGGTGCAATTGCTGGTGTTACCGGTTTGGCTTCAGCCTTGTATGTGGAGGCGAGGAGAAGAAAAAATGAGGCAACTTCTACTAAGAGGCGGGTTCTCAGGAATCTTATTTCGGAAATGGATCAGAATAGGAGCAACCAAACCGTTTCTCCCCTAAACCCTCTTTCCTGTGATGCCTGGGAAGAGACTAAACGTGCAGGAGTATCATTAGAGTTGGGAGAAGAATTAAGAAATGAATTGACCGTATTTTATTCCCTAATTAACTATAAGAATAGCTTACTTGTGATTTATACCCCTCTTGCTTCCGATGCATGGGATGCGTTAAATCCAACCGATCCGTATAGAAAAAAAGAAGTACATTCCATGTGGTTGAAGGAGCCTTATTCCAAAGTTCTGATAGAGACGATAAGTAATTTGACTGTTAAAATCGGGGAACTCATTTCTCCAATAATTGACAAATTAAAGAGCGAACTAGAAGCTATGGACTCAAAGAGGAAGAAAGGATAATCAAAAAAACAGTTCTAATACCTTACCAACCCGCAGACTAGATTTGTTTTTTGGTCAGGGTTGGTAAGAAAAGCTGTTTTTGCGCTCCACATGGGACAAAGTGAGTTAGATAACGCTCAGACCATTATCTAACCCTCGCCCTTTATGAATTATTCATATTTAGCGCCCCACGTGGGACAACCCATCGCCTTACCAACCCTATTTGCTGCAATATCTAGGCTTCCAGTTGATAAGATATCAATAAGAACTAATCCGAAATGGCTTTTTTCAATTTTCATAACCATATTTACTGAGCACTAAGAAAAAACATGCCGCAAAGAGAGAATTTAAAAACTTATTATGACTGTATTCCCTGAAAAAAGGTAATTAGTAAAATAGCAAACCAGCAGCAAAAAGAAGAGTCAAGGGGATTGAAAATGAGTTTATCGGATATTGCAAACATATTCTCTATTTGGAGTGCGTATAAATATTTAACCACCAGCATTGACCTTAATCAATTAGTTTTAATCATACTTACATTCGCTTTAGGTGCTATTGTGACCCTTTTAGGTATTATTTTTCAGAGAGGGTTGAACAAAAAAGATTTGATAGAGAAAACTTTAGAAGCACTTTTAAGTGAAACAACGGCTAACATAACGATAATAAATATCAAGAAAACCTTAGTGTGTCTTCTAGACGAAGCCTATATGACGACGTTAAGGAGTGGCGCATTTGGGTTTTTCTCTTCAAAGTTTAATGGTTTTCTACCACTTTTGTATATAATAATCCGGGATATAAATGATAAAATAAGAATGGAACAATTAGGTTTAAGACGTACTGTTATATCCCTTGGCAAAACGATGCCTATTGATTCATACATTGATGAAAGAAAAGATGCGCTCTTACCGTTGTTAAAATTTATGCGAAACGAATTTGAAAACCTAAAAAAAGCTGGTTGGAAAAATTACGATGAAGTCTTTGAAGAGATTAATGAAGAAGAGATAGCGAAAATCTATGAAAGGTAATATTCATGTTTTCAAAAATTGCCTAGATGCAATTAAGATGCGGTGTTCGCAGATATCTTCAGACCTTTGTGAAGTGTATTGAATTTTATTTTCTTTTTCGAGTAGCACGGTTAATCTTCCTTTTCGTCTTGTTTTCATCCTCCGGTGGGCCCTTTAAGATTTTTTCAGATAATATGCCTAGACTACTACCAAAAACAATAGAAATTGCTAATACCATAAAGTTAAATGTAATTTCCATATCTAGAAAACCTAATACAATTATTGAAGAAAACCATATTGAATAATATAGTTCATTGAATCCCACAATAATATTCGTATCTAATAGGAGGTATAAGATATTAGATACCTCATACGAAAAATTAACCTTAGAGAAGTAAGTAAACCCTAAAACAATATTTAAAATAAGAGCGTAAGAAAAAAAATTAGCACCAATTACTTTTAGATTTTTCTCCTTCCTTAGTGATAGAAGGGATCCACACACAATTAAGACTGTAGATAAGTATAATAACGGCCTATATTCTGACCAATCAGATAATTGTGTGAAAATAATCCAGATACGAAAGTCTAAATTTGGAAGAAAAATTGGAGTTAAGCCTCTCACTATAAACGGTAGATTGAAAGCCACAACAGATAACACAGCTGCTAATACCGCAATAATAAATATTACTACTGTCTCTCCTTTCATATAGTTCACCTACCCACCTACAAAATAGTTAAATTAGCGTCAATTTTTTCTGCATAACACTTGATCTAGACATTTATCGGACATATTTTTAACATGATTCAAGTCATAAATACGGAAGTAATTTTAATTGAACTCATAAATAAGATTTTTGTTCCACGTGTGGCGCAAAGGAACTATAACCTCGTTATCAATAAAAATAATAGGAGAAAAATCGCAGATATAATTAAAAATGAGGTGGGATATATGGCTTGGCCAAAGTTGCCTGGTATACCCGGTTTGCCAGGTCAGCCTGCGGAAGGGCCGCAGAAGCCCTTGCCCGCGTATAGAGTTGAGAAAAAGGATAAGGTTTTCTACGTCTGCGAAGTGTGCGGCAGCGAGTACCCGTGTAAGGTGAAGAATGTACGCGCTCTGGTTGAGGCGCAGGAAAAAGCGGGAAAAGGTGTCGAGGACATATCAAAGGGTGCGATAAGGACAGTGGCATCAGGTGGGCTGCTGGCAGGTTACGGTGTGTACAAGGCTGTGAAGGGAGCGTTTAAGTTAAGTGAAAGTGCAGGGAAAGGGATACTCTCTATAGGAATGGAGGAAGAGATCCGGCGGGATGCTTTGAAAGACCTCCTCCTCTGCCCCAGCTGCCAGCGGTGGGTTTGTAAAAATAATTGCTGGAATAAAACCAAGGGAATGTGCCTCGCCTGCGTGAACCAGAGAGAGGAAGCGAAGCAGGAGAGAAGAGAGGAAATACAGGTGATTAAAGCGAAAAACTTCTGTCAGCACTGCGGAGCAAAGGTAACGGATCCGGCGCAGACCAAATGCGGTAACTGTGGAGCTCTACTCACATAGGGGAGATGAGTTAACTTGAAGTTCTTTGAGGATGCGCAAAAAGGAATAGCTTCTGCTACGGGGCAACCACTAGTTCGCAAAGAGCTAGGCATACCGCCGAAATACTTTTTTGTCTGCGCACACTGCCGAAGAGACCTCGGGCCCATTCCAATAAGTATGAATATACTTCAGGGAACACTGCCCATTCAGGTGCTCAAACAAGCAGGAAACTTCATGAAACAATGCCCAACGTGCAAATTATGGGTATGCCCCAGTTGCTATAATAACGAAACCAACAGATGTATACAATGATCACCAGTAACAGCAAGGCAGAATATATCGACTCCAACAGGTCCAGGCAAGTTTTGTTCGAATTGTGGGAATCCCCTAAGTTCAGGAGCAAAGTTCTGCAGCGGATGCGGAAATCCAGTAACCTAATTTCCCTTCTTTTTTTATTAAATTTGAATTTCTCAACCAATAAAATCGAAGACATAACAGGGTAATTTATTGGTGAGAAAGCGATAAATAAAATTATTAGAATCTAATTGTAATAGATGAGAAAAGGATGGTGCGGACATAGCCATCTGTTCTGTTCTTGATTTAGTTTTACTTTATCTGTATGGATGTTCTTCGTTTCTCTTCATGATATTTTTTAATGCGTCTTTGATTTCGAATAGCAAATAACTGAAGATGAGAGATAAGCCGAGGACGAAGAAACCAAAAACATACCACCAGTCGGCTAGATATAAAGATAGGTATGGTATCAGCGGTAAGATTTCCAGAAGTGATAGAGGAGAAATACAAGCGTTGAAAACTGCAGTACTTGTATTAATTGTTGTGAAAGCAAGGGCATGAGTGCCAATGGGTAAATAACACCTAAGGCAGCGAATGTAATTAAAGAAATGAATCCAAATGATACGTATTTTGGAAAAGCTATGGCCTCAATCTGGTTTAAAATCTCGTTTTTTATGATGTTCCTGCTTTCAATTTCTCTTTTAACTCCCTTCCTATCTTCTATAAAATTAAAAATTCTATCTCTTTCATACCACCAGTCAGTCCCTATTACATCCGTCTTTTTACAAAGTATCAACATAAATGGGTACCAATTTGTGACTTTTTTCATTGCAAATAAATCTAAGGATCAGATTAGGGGCTTCTGGGAATGTTTTGATGAGAAACTTAGCATTTTCTCTTTGTAACTTGATTTTGGAAATTTTTCAATCAGATTCTCAAAATTAGTCTCTGTTCTTACTAACTCGCATAGTATCTCCTGTTGATGGATATTATGCTTGTATGCCAAGATTCTAAAATAGTATTTTTCTTCGATTGTTCCATTTTTTAATTCTCTTAATTTAGAAATGGAGTATCTCTTACAAACTTCACAATCGCAATCTAATTCACTTATTTGATTTATTGGGATATAATTCCAATAATTTTCATCTTTAGTTATGATTTCAAAATCTGAATTGAGTAAAGGTATTACAAGCTTGTCTTCATTTGCTCTCCGCCAAGGCGAGTGGCAATCGAATGTATCCGCACCATTTATTGATAAAGGAATTATATTCTGGAGTGCCCCAACACCCAAAATATGAATTGGCCTGTCATCCTCTAATTCGTTCAATCTATTTCTAATCATCTCTACTGTCTCATATACTATATTTCTAGACGTATTTCCCATACCGCCAATTGCAAATCCCGAATATTTCCTACCCAGTTCATTCTCTATTGAAAGAATCAGATTGAGATAATTTAGATAATCGATAGGCGAATCCCCATGAACAGCAGCATAATAAGCAACGACTGATTTTTCAGGCATCTCCTGAAGGAACAACTTGTTAACCATCAGATTCCATTCGGGCTTTGAAAATATTTTCAGCTTAGTAAGATAATCTCTATCAGCGGTTTCACCTTTTTTCCAGGTATACTTTCCAGCAATATCCAAACCAATTGCGGCGTCAATATTTAATGTTTCACAGAAATTAATGTAATCCCTAATTTCCGATAGAAAAATGTCTTTAAAGTTATTTTCACTAAGTGAAGGTGATAGGTCTCGGAAAATATTTCCCGAGCCACTATCTACTAGTACAAGAGGGTTCCATTTCATAGTTTGATATCTAAAACCCCTTAGACAATTACCTTTTACTTCAATAAGATTTTTTCGTGCATGATCTATAAAGGATCTTATGTCATTAAAAGACAGTATATTTTTCAAAAGGTCTGTATTGAATGCTGGAGTTTTCGGAAACTTGGTATTTAAGTAGTAATAGTTAAGCAATAATTCTGATTTACCCTCCTCAAAAAGTGAAGAGTATATGAAGAATCGTGATACATTGGTTCCGCCACCTCCAAAATTATTTATCATGAAAAAACGAGGGGTGCTTTTACCGTTTATATGGCCTAAGCGTACGCCGTTTCTATTTACATTGTTAATTTTAAAAATCATTTAAGGCACCAATTACAAATCGAATAAAAGATAGAATTCCTTTCAAACTGAGTGATATAAGCTACTATGAACAAATTGTTGACGGCCCACTTAAAGTTTGTATATAAGATATTTTTTTATTCATTGAGCTTGAGTTTTCCTTTTCAATAGCTTTCCGTAGATTCTATTATCCCGGTTGAACATTGAATCACCCAACTAATTCACGTAGTTTTCTGACAAGTTCTTCAAAATCTCCCATTTTCAACAAGGGAAGATACACCTTCTTTGTGTGTCCTACTTTCACCCTTTCTCCTCCCGCATTGATGAAATCACCTTCTCTTTGTTTTCTTGTCCATTCAAGCTTAGCTTCATCAGCATAAGAAAAAACTTCTTCTGCTGGCATAAAAAATACTCCTTTTATGCAAGGGTAATCTATCCAATAAACATAATAGACTGGAACATCTATTTCTTCCTCTACAATTTTTCTCTGTACTTCTAACTTTTTCCCTACATCAAGAGTAGTTGAACCTTCATAACATTCACGGCCTGGAACCTTCTCAAACACTTTTATAAAAGGTGCAGTAAGATATTTCACTTCAAGGAATGCCATCGGCTTTCCACCCTTTCCTAATACAATTAGGTCTGGATAATTTTTTTCAAGTCCTAAATCATCTGATCGAATACATTGTAAATCGATCGAAACAAAGAAATCTTTCAACAAATTTTCAAACTGTTTTCCAAACTTTATGTCTAAGGACTTCACCGATTCATTCCTTGGGTTTAGATAAAATGCCCAACAGCCACCGCATACTTCCTTGAGTCCGGGAACTTGGCTAAACAACTGTTGCCTAGGAACAACTCCTTTTAGATTTTTATACATTTTTTCAAATGCTATCTCATTAAATTCTACGAAGGTAAACTGCCCTTCTTGTCTTGGAAAATTCTTTGTGAACTCTATTAAACGTTCTTTAGAACTCTCAAGTAACTTTTCGTACAAAAGAGTACTATCCAAGCTTCATCATCCCTACTTATAAGATATTTAAATTTCTTTAATAAATACAGTTTTTTCTACTTATGACTAGATATCGATTATTTAAAAGATTTTTATTTCTATGATGTTAAAAGATTTATTGTAGAAATCATAGACATCTGTCACCCCCCTCTATAAATTCCTTTTCTGAGTTTAGAGGGAAGGTGACACTCCTTGATAGTATGGAAGGGGAAACTCTACTTCAACAGGGAAGACGTGGACCTCCTCAAAAAGGAGGAGAAGTACGTCCGGAAGAGGTACGAGGTAGTGGCCTTCTGCCTCCAGCCGGTGTCCCCCATGACCAGAAGCGAAGCCGCGGAGAGGTACGGAGTCTCCGAGAGAACCGTGGAGAGGTG
>JAUQZE010000010.1 GCA_030587365.1 Candidatus Freyarchaeota archaeon
CTTCCTGGGCTCTAATCCTAGGTAGAGGAGGAACGGTCTCAGTATGGATCCGTTCTCCAGCGACCTCACCTTGACCAGCTTGAACACTATTGTGCCGTGCCTGGTCACCAGTGTTCTCTTGGCGGTTCCTGCTCTTCGGAACTTCCTGTCCTGGTTTCTGGCGTATTTCCCGCCGCACAGCTCATCTATTAGCTGGTCTTGAGCCTCCTCCAGTACTGCTCTGAGGACTTCTCTGTTCAGGTTGGCTTCGTCCAGACTTCTGGACAGGGGGATAAGACTTAAATCTCCTGTAACCCGTATCTGGTTATTCAGGGATATTATTGGGCTCCACCTCCTTGTTTTTCTAGATGACGTATAACATAGGAGGGGACCCAATTAATCCCTAAAAGTTAACCGATTAGCAGACACAACCAATAATTCACTTCTTTAACTACTACGGTTACTACATCGGAAGCTTCTATCCACGGGAACACCACAACTCAGGCTACATGACCCTACGCCAAGCAGAGCACTACCTCAACCAGAAAGCCAGAATGAATCTGGCATCTAAATTCGTTTCAGGAGCAATCGAAAACATACTCAGAAACCTGAAATACTATAAAACTAGAGGGGTTAAACTAGAGACCCACATAAACAGGATTCAAGAATTACTATTAAATCTCCGAGAAACAGAAGAAGTAGACAGTCTTATGGCTCTTGAAGGTCAGGCAAGAGAATACTATACGGCTTTCAACCAGATCATAAAAAACCCAGAGTACCGCTACGCAAAGAGAACGAGAAGACCGCCCCAAAGCAGACTTGACTCTCTAATAAGCCTCGGCAACAGTCTCCTCTACACCACGGTCTTAAGTGAAATATACAAAACACACCTAGATCCAAGAATAGGGTTCCTCCACTCCACAAACTTCAGGGGATTCACCCTAAACTTGGACGTAGCAGAGGTCTTCAAACCAGCAATAGTGGACAGAGTGATATTCACCCTCATAAACAGAAGCATGCTAAACACCTCAGACTTCATGAAAGAACTCGACGGCGTCTTCCTCAACGAAAAGGGCAAAAAAACATTCGTGGAGGAATACGAGAAAAAGCTACAAACAACAAAAGTACACGAAGCCCTAGAAGGAAAAGCTTCCTACAGGCGACTAATACGAATGGAACTATACAAGATTGAAAAACACCTTATAGGAGAAAAAACCTACACCCCCTACACAGCAGATTGGTAAAGTAAGGAGGCACAGAGAAATGTACGTCATAATGGCATACGATGTGGCAGTAGAAAGATTAGACAAAGTACTCCAAATAGGAAGAAGATACCTCACCTGGGTACAAAACTCTGTCCTAGAAGGAGAAATATCAAACTCAAACCTCCAAAGACTCAAAAACCAGATATCAGAAACAATAAACAAAGACCACGACACAGTAACATTCTACATGCTCCGAACCACAAAATACTCCAAAAAAGAAACCATAGGAGTAACAAAAGGCGAACCAACCACAATAATATGAACACCGGTCAACCAACCCCAAAAAACCAAGAATCTTTTCAAAAAGACTTCAGCCCCTTAAAAGGGTTTAAAATCTTAATTTCCTAGCCAAACTTATTAGCCCCAGACTCAACCGAAGATTTAAAAAGGCGGACAACAAGGAATAATAATCAAAAATCAGACGGATGTCCTTCGACCCCCCGGGAAAATTGCAGCAAGAGAGGTCGAAGATGAGAACCCCCGAAAAGAAGCCCTAATAACCCTCTAATTAGCAAAAGAAGCAAAAAAACAGAGGGTTTGGAGCCTACCTATAAGGGATTGAAACATTTTTCTGACGGGGAATTCGGGGGTGGTCTTTTAAAGTTTGGAGCCTACCTATAAGGGATTGAAACTTACTAATTCTTAAATATAGAATGCCATTCCTCAAGTTTGGAGCCTACCTATAAGGGATTGAAACTACTTCGTAAATTAGTACGGTAAGCAAGCTCTCCCGTTTGGAGCCTACCTATAAGGGATTGAAACTTCACCATATTTTAGACCAATAGAGGGTGATAATGTGTTTGGAGCCTACCTATAAGGGATTGAAACCCAATTAAAGACGGTATTACGCGATAAGTGTAAAAGTTTGGAGCCTACCTATAAGGGATTGAAACCCCTTCTGGACCCCGATAATCGAAAAAGTAGTAAATAGTTTGGAGCCTACCTATAAGGGATTGAAACTGGTTTAAAGGTTCTACTGTGAAGTTAAATGGTTTATCGTTTGGAGCCTACCTATAAGGGATTGAAACTTAATATAGTGTTAGTGTGGCGCTATATCTTCTCTAGTTTGGAGCCTACCTATAAGGGATTGAAACCCATCGGTTGCTATCTTTTCACCTTGCCATGTAATAGTTTGGAGCCTACCTATAAGGGATTGAAACTATCTTTTTCTGAATTTCCCCAACTGACTTACCAGTGTTTGGAGCCTACCTATAAGGGATTGAAACACAGTTGATATAACGAAACCGATTACGATACCACCCCGTTTGGAGCCTACCTATAAGGGATTGAAACCCTATCTGATATACTTCATCGCGACCAGTTGGAAAATGTTTGGAGCCTACCTATAAGGGATTGAAACCTCATGGCTAAGATCGAATCTTCCCCGTCCGATACTAGTTTGGAGCCTACCTATAAGGGATTGAAACTCTAACACTCCGAAGTTGAAGGTGCTTTTGGGATAGGTTTGGAGCCTACCTATAAGGGATTGAAACGATTAATCGGAATTCTCTCTCCACTCTTTCATTTTCGTTTGGAGCCTACCTATAAGGGATTGAAACTTATGCATATTTCCCTTTGTATCAATTTTATCTTATGTTTGGAGCCTACCTATAAGGGATTGAAACCATGTTCCTCCATATCGAGCTCTTTGACGTGTTCTTGTTTGGAGCCTACCTATAAGGGATTGAAACTTTGGTCGCATTGGATTTTGCGAATCGCAGGTTAGATTGTTCTCAGTCAATTGCAGAGCCCTTACTTTCTTAACTTTGCATAGTTTGCTTTTTCTTGCTGGTCTAGGTGAACTTGCCAGAAATCAGTGAATGCCCTCATTTTTTTATTGGAGATTTTATTCGGATTTGAAAAGGCGAAAACAATTTTAGTCGGCTCATCTAAAGATAAAGTGTCGAAAATTGGATGTCTTTTAATTTGTTATTCTTTTTGGAGGAGTTTGTGGTTTTATGAGGGTTTGGGTTACTACGGTTGGTTCGAGTGTTTTTGCGGTTGTTAATCCTCTTTGGGCTGCTTGTATTCGTGATGGTTTTGTTCCTGGGAGGGTTCATCTTTTGAAGAATAGGAAGGTTGAGCGTAATGTTGCTCCTGTGAAGGATTGGGTGGCTAGGGTTTTGGAGTGTTATGATGTTAAACCTGTTTTTGAGGAGCATGATTGTGATGAGGAGGATATGGATGCTTTTGCTAAGGTTTTTATTGGTGTTGTTAGGTCGGAGGCGGGTAATGAGATTGCGGTTGATATGACTCCGGGTAGGAAGTTTATGAGTGCGTGTGCTATGGCGGTTGCGATGGCGGATAGGGGGCAGAAGTTTAATGTGAGTAAATTGTACTACTTGTATCTTTTCAATGCTGCTTATCAGGATAGGCCCTATATTTTGATTCCGTTTAATCAGCAGAGGCTGGTTAATGTTTTGGAGTGTGTGAGGGAGGGTTACCAGTGAACGAGTTTCTCATTCCGCTTGAGAACCTTTTCCTGTTTTTGAACGGCTTATTTCTAAATGGTGCCAACACGTTTAAGGTGAAGTCTTCCCTCCTAGACAAACTCTCTGACCGGGAATTGTTCTGGGTGATTCTGAGCGGTCCTAGGGAGGTGTCCCAAGTTGGTGGCTTAATCCCAAAAGACATTTACGAGGAGCTGAGAGGAAAGTGTGGCGGGGTTATGGGTGAGATTCCCACATATAGGTGTTATCTCGACATGTTTCTCGCCTCGGGTGTGTACAAACCCAAGGACTGGACGCGGATAGAGAAAACGGTTTTAGATGAATTGCGCCGTGATCCCCTGAGGGGTGAGAGACCGGTGTTCATCTCCTTTGACACTAACGCGTTTGTGAGAAGGTACTACACTCTGGTTTCAAGTCTTCTGGCTTCAAATCGACTAAGAGCGGGGTTCGTGTCTTCGAAGGGAGTATTAGCGGAACTGGAGCCCTTTGACGACAAGTACCAGGCATCCGACATCTTCCAATTGGGTGACGCGCTTAGGGTGGAAAGTGATGTCTTAGATGCGTTCCTTAACCAGTTGAAGCTGGGCTGTCGACTGTTCAGAATGGGTTTCGTGGAGTACCGTAAGATGTCAATACGAGAATACTTTGAGGAATTGAGAGGGGGTAGGGGTGACCTGCAAATACTTGGGGCGCTGCAAAAATTCTCCAAAGAGAGAAACGTGGACCTTCTGGTCTTCAGCGAGGATGAAGCCTTCACCGATAGAGCCACCGCACTCAAACTAAAGGGGATACGTCTCGACCGCCAAGAAGAACCCCCAATGAGCACTGAGGTAGATTGGGAAGATGTTGCACAGCTCCTCTACACCGCAGCTATCACTTATGGAGTCATCGGTATAACCGCAAAAACCAGAGCAAAAATCCACGGCGTCTGGAGGGGGAAAAAGGCGGAACACTGGAATACGGAAACCCTGAAAATCACCACAGAGAACCCCGAGCTTCAAAAATTCCTAGAAACAAACCAAAAAGTATTGCAAACAAAATCTCAGTCGTAGGTTTGCTAAGTATTGATTTTTTGCTGGTTTCCCGGTTTGCGTAAAAGTTAGGGGAGCGGTGGGCGTGGTTCGGCAATTCTTTTCCAAAAAAACGGAAAATTGTAGCGGCAACGGTTCCGATTTCGAATATCAATACCAAACGAGGCGACCACCTCTCAAGCAGATAAAATGAAAAAACATGCTTCTTTCTCAATTTTTTGAGCTGAGGACTTCCTCTTGTTTGAGAACTGGTAAGGGATTCTTAGAGCGGGTAATTAACAATCTTTTGCTTCTTCTTCAAGATTGCTAAAAGATGGGCACTTTTCAGAGATTTTACTTATATCCATTTGGGCAGCTATCTGTTCTGCCATGCTTGTAAAATACGTCTTATGCTATCTTCCATCAAATTTCCTTTATGACCTCTGCATACCAATCTTCAACAATTAGTCCGATTTTCATATGGCACCGCTGTAGTAGGCTTCTCCGAGAGGTATTCCTTCTTCTTGAAGGGTTTTTATTTCTTTTTTCTCTTTTTCCGCTTCCACTTTTCTGAGTTTCGTTTCTCCGTCTTCTTTTTTAACGATTATTAAGTCTTCTGGCTCCAGGTGATCTAAGAAGTATGGTGAATGGGTTGAGAGTACGATCTGTTTGTCGCTTTTCTTCAGAATTTCAGCAAGAAGTCCCAAAAGTTGAGGGTGTACAAAGTTTTCAGGCTCCTCGAAGCAGATCAGGTCTACGTCAAGATTGAGTGCGGTTATATATGCTAGTAGACGTAGGGTTCCATCCGACAACTGATGATAATCAAATGGGTTTTTGAATCCCTTCTCTCGGACCGCTACGTAAGTTTTTCCTTCCTCAGTAAGAGGGGTTAAAAGCTCTTCAACTTCTGGAACAGCAAGTTTCAAGGTATCTTCAATTTTGGAGAAGATCTTTGGCCTCTCTGTCCTTAAGGATAATAGAACCTGAGCCAAATTACTACCATTACTATCAAGAGTAAGCTGCTTCTTTACTGAACTCTCCTCCCTAATCTTTGGAACCATGAAGCTGTAAAATTTCCATCTGTTCATCTGTCTCAGAGCGTGGTCGTCGGGAATTTGACCGATTAAATTTTTCCACTCTGAATTGAATGTTTTTTCTCCACCTTCTCGGGAAATGTATTTTCCACTTCCTTGCTTTTCCTGTATTATAGTTTCTCCATTAACTTTCAGATATCTTTCCTCTACGCGATCCTCAATACATTTAAGATAGTATTCAGATTTCTGATTATTGTTTTGGAAAGTAGCGCTTAAGGTAATCTCTTTCTCCTCCTGGAACACAACATGCTTGAACCCTCCTCTTTTATCTAGGATAGGAGCTAAACTGATGTAGGCTTGCAAGCTCTCAGAAAGAAAGGCTAGACAATCGATAATGTTACTTTTCCCAGATGCGTTCAGCCCAATTAGAGCGTTGAACTTTCCGAGTTGAATATCAACTTTCTTTAAACTTTTATAGTTTATCACTTCAAGCATTTTAAGCATGTTTACTATTAATGTGCAACAGTAAAATAAAAATTTCTATTGGTTAGTTTGGGCTCCACTTTATGTGGAAATTCGTAGAATTACGTAGAGTTGTGGCTTCATAGCACCACGAACAGAAGTAAATTGGGAAGACATCACCCAGCTCCTCTACACAGTAGCCATCACTTATGGAGCCGTCGGCATAACCGCAAATACAAAGGCGAGAATCTACGGAGTGTGGAAAGGTAAAAAGGCGGAACACTGGAACTCGGAGACCCTGAAAATCACATCCGAAAACCTTAGACTACAAGAATTTCTAGAAACAAATCAAAAAATACTACAGAAACCTAAAACACCAGAAAAATAAACACATGCAAAATCACAAATTCAGAAAATGCAAGAAAGGAGGCCCGTCTTAAGAGAAACTGTATCAGACCATCATAACCATAACTGCTGTGACTGAAATTCCCTAGTAACGGATTCACAGGATTTTTTGAACCGTTAAGTCTCCTTCCGCTGCGTTATAGTATTTAGGACTTTCTTAGCGGGATTCTTACGGCGGTAGGATTTTACGGATTTAATAAATTAGCACCCGGTGGCAAGTTCTGGATAAATGCAGGCAGCCAGGCTACCTGCTATGGCTTGGCTTCAATTTTACTCTTCGTCACTACGATTCGACCTAGTTTTGTGCCGTCCAATGCTCTTTATCTTATGCATCCAACTTTCTGGACGATTGGCAAGTGGCCAGTCGTTCTATGGTATGATATTGGTGCTGATAATTTTCTGATATTTTGGTCTCTCGCCTTTATGATTCTCGCCACGGCGATACCACCTATTATAACATTCTTGACTATTTTAATTAAAATTTCAGCGGGAGATCTGAACTCTAACTTTTCGGAAATTTTGTACTCGAACATAAATTTGGAAAGGTTAATGACATTATCTTTTGTATCCCTGATATTAATTGGGGTAATTTTCCTAGCTGTACTCGCAGGTTTTCTGGTTACGGGCACTCTAATCAGTGATTCTGCAGGGGCTGTCCGCTTACTGTTCATCGCAAAAGTTTTGTTATATGTAGTATTAGCGAATGAATTCAGAAATGCAATTAGGAAAACAAGTAGATGAGTTTTAAAAGGTTAATCTATTTAAAGTTTCATTCGAATCTAATGGAAAAAATTAGTTTTTAATTGCTCTTCGCAGGGTAATGCTGTAGTTTCATTCAACAATTTATAAATAATATATAATGGAATAGTAAACTAGTTAGTAAAGTAAATGAGGTGAGAGTAAATTGGCGGATGTAGAAAAAGTGGTGTTGGAAGCTATGAAGAAGGCTGGTAAACCGGTGAGGCCTGGGGATGTAGCTAAGATGACTGGCTTGGATAGTAAACAGGTGTCCGCGGCGATTCAAAATCTGAAAAAAGAAGGAAAAGTTATATCACCCAAAAAATGTTACTGGTCAATGAAGTAGAATCCTAGAATCCTCAATTTTTTTAATTTTTAAAACCGTTTATTATTATTGTTGTTCTTTCACCAATTTTAAGACTAATTGTGTATAAATTTTGGTTAATTTTTTGAAAATGAAGAATTAGATGAGGACATTTTCTTTTGAAGAGAGAATAGTGTGGAGATTTTTAGAGAGAAATTCTAGGTATCAGGGCCTTGATGCCTATTTTATCTTGGGAAGCGTGAAACTTGAGGAGGTGGATGAAAAATCCGACATCTTAGCGAAACGCTTCATAAAAAAGGGTGTTAAAAAGGTGGCCGAGTATCTGTTTACAGAAATCCGATTTCTTTAAAGAGGTTGGATATCAGGGAGAATCGGAAGATAACTTGTTTTGGATTAACTGGTTTGTGGGTTTAGTTGTACTGGTTGCATATGGTGAATTCGATGTTGTGTTTTATTGTTTTTAGTTGCCACACTATTCCTTCTAGGAGGGTTCTGAGTGTGAAGTAGTCTAGGGGGTCTTTGGGTAGGTAGCAAATATTTATTGTTGGAGTAACCAGTTCGGGGTCTTTTGTTACTGCTATGATTTTTCCGAGAAGGTGAATTGTTTCGAAGAAGCCTCCCATCATTTCTGTTCTGAGGTAGTTTGCTTTAGGGGATTTTGGAAGTTTATTGATTTTTGATTCTAATAGTTCTTGTGTTATTTCCAGAGTTTTTAGGAGTTTGTTTTTATAATTATTTTTTCTGTTTAGTGTGTAGGTGTATATGGTTGTGGTTAGGAGGAGGATTTTTTCAGGGGATAGGGGTAGTTTCCATATTTCCTCTTCTAGTTGTTCTAGTGCTTCTATGTTTCCAGTCAAATCCATGTTTTGTATCAGTTCTTTGAGTAACGTGTACATTTTCTCAATGGTTTCAATATGTTTCAGGTCTTTTTTCTCATATTTGTTTATGAGCAGCCTATCT
This sequence comes from Candidatus Freyarchaeota archaeon, assembly GCA_030587365.1. Taxonomy (GTDB): domain Archaea; phylum Asgardarchaeota; class Jordiarchaeia; order Jordiarchaeales; family Jordiarchaeaceae; genus Jordiarchaeum. The sequence goes on from JAUQZE010000010.1 coordinate 8,629, forward strand.
AAATTTTTTAAAATCTTGGTTAATGGTTCTAGTTTAGGTTTCTGGTCAGAATGCTCCCACATTTGAATAATAATATCGTCAATGGTTCCACCGATATCATCCTCTTCCCCTGAGACATATGAAAAAACGTCTAGAATTCTTCTATGATACTGCTCATCAGTTTTTGCGCTAAACCTCAAAAAATTGGAAGTGGAATCCATCAAAATTAAAAACTCAATCATCTCTCTATCAAACGGCTTACGCTTGAAATGCATAACTCCTTCCAAAAGCTCAAAAACAAAGCTTTGTAAATCCCTCGACGAAAGTGAGTCCCTGTTAAGAAACAGCATATCGGAGAGAGTACGATACAGCCAACGTAGATCCATCTGCATTCCCTCACCACAGAAAAGCTCTCTGAGAAACTCAAAGAATTCCCTGTAAAGTTCCCCCAGCTCTTTTAGGCCACCCATTTTTAAGCAGTCACCAAGCTCAGATATCAAAACTATTAGAGCCTCACTACTACAATCCAGCACCCCCTGCTGCACACGGGTAATCAGATTCCGCCAATCATCTTTAGATTCAGTCACACTAATCATCATATGGAAGAGGGCGGCTTTCGCGTCGAGAAGAGCCCTCTCTTCAAACTCCAAAAGGGGATCTTCCCCTGTTCTCCCAAAACATACATAATAACTACTGCTTCCGCTATAGGTGCCCAAAGCCCGGGATCTATTACAAAATCTAATATACTTGAAACGGAATCACCTATGTATTTTTTTGTTTTTTATCTACCCCTCGGTCTTTCCTTATTTCCGCTCTCATAAAACCACATTAACATCTGTGAAGTGGGGATTCTATTTATCCTTGAAGTATCTCTTGTCTCAACTTCGGTTTTTAATTTGTTTTTTATCGATGATTTATTTCCATTCTAATGGTTCATTGGAATGAATACAGGACAGATTTATACTTCCATAACGTTTTTAAATTTCCAATACAATTGCCAATTGGTGGTTTACTTGGTGATACTGGATAGGTCTGGTAGAATACTGCTCCCTAAAGAGATTAGGGACAAGCTGGGTCTCAGGGAGGGGACACCACTAGAGGTAACGGTCAGAGGTAGCGAGATCGTGATTAGACCCTATGATAAGAGCTTAGAGGAGCGGGTTGAAGAAGCGGTAAAATTCTTGTCTGAGAACGCTCCAAGAGCTTTTGTGACGCAGGAAGAGGAAGAGGGAGATAAGTGGTTTTCAAGAGAGTACTGCCTGAGAAAGATAGGGTTGAAGGAATAGTGGATGTTGGAGTGATGGTTATTGCCCACTTCGAAAACCCTGCTAATAAACAAGCGCTAGAGTTCATTAGTAGTGTTCTACTTTGGAAGCGGAGGTGCCTAATTCCGACTTCAACTCTCCTAGGTGCGTACCATATTCTCACAAGCTATCTGGGTGTTGAAAGAGACTCCGCTTGTAACGCTCTTCTCAAAACGTTGAAAACACTTTCCCCAGCCTTCTATGAGGATATCACCGTAGAACTAGCCTCTGAAGCAATAGTAAATGCTACGAGTTACAAGATAGCCTCTTGGGACGGGTACATTATAAGCCTCGCAAGAATATATAACGCTCCAACAATATATACTATCGATAGTAAGCTAGCCAGCAAAGTAAAGGACATTCAGATTATTAATCCAATCCCGGAAGAAGCCTTCAAAAAATATAATGAGTGGCTAGAAAGTAAATTAACGTAAAAGAATACTTATGCACGCTGAATAGCAGACGAATCAGAAAGAAGAACATCATGGAAACTTACGTCGTTTTATTCGATTGACGAGAAATCTTTATTTGTTTCGATGTACCGAAGTTTTATTCGGTGGTTCTGAAATACGGTTGTAAGTCGAGTGGGTTCGAAGGGTGAACTTTTCCTCCCAACGGTAGTTAGGGAGAAACTTGCTTAAACCTAATATGAGGATGATTTACAAAGTTGATGGTAGAGGATTGTTGGTGGAGCCCGTTCCAAGCCTTGAGGAAGTATTTGAGGAACCTCAGCCAGTTGAGTTAACCTTGGAAGAGTTTCACGAATTTAGAAGAAAGCTTTCCAGAGAGTTTGAAACTTGAGACCTTTGCTTGACACAACTTATTTCCTTCCCGCTATAGGGATCTCTGTCAAGAGTTTGGCGGGGAATGCGGTAATCAAACTAATTTCAGAAGGGCAACGGATTCTGATAAGTGAAGTAACCATTTTTGAACTATCCGCTAAGGGAGGAAAGCAAGTAGCCACTAAAAATCTTGAAGCTGAGAAAGTTGTGAAAGGATTAAGAGCTATTACTTCTGATTGGCGTATTGAGAGGATTCCTGTGTACGATGTATCGATTCTGCTAACCGCGTTCAAGCTTAGGGAAGTATTAGATGATTCTATTGACTGCATAATCCTTTCATCGGGCATTAATCAAGCTGACGAGCTGATAACTGAGGATAAGGACATTCAAAACTTGATGGAGAGAGGAGGGCTTAGAACTCATAGCAGCAATAAATCCTACATTCACAATCAAACCATTAGCAAATTTACTAAAACCCCACACATAATGAAACAGTTTACAGCGGAGAACGGAAGTAGAGGAGGGCAATAAAGTGCTCTTGAGAGAATACAGTCTGAGAAAGAGGGGTTGAAGGAATAGTTGACGTTGGTGGTTATTGCCCGCTTGTTCAAGTAGCTTTTTGCGTTTCGTTTTTATGTTTTGATTTTCAGTTGAGAGCATAAAGATAGAGATTTATACCTGCGCTTCGATAAAAGAGTGGTAAGGTGAATCTCCTCAAAGTCTTTTTATAGAGATTAATTGACCCACATATTTTGAAGCTAAAACGGGTCTCAAAATCTCCGCAGGAGAGATTCAATTATGGACAGTAGGGAAATAATCCTAAAAGAAATAGAACAGATGCCAGACACTCTTCTGGAAGAGATACTGGACTTCATCAAGTTTCTAAAAATGAAAGCAGTTCAAGAAAAAATTGAAACCGCCATCCAAAGCGAATCCTCATTGAAGAAAGACTGGCTCCTACCAGAAGAGGATGAAGCCTGGGGAGATTTGTGAAGGGCGATATAGTTACCCTCCTTTTTCAATTCTCAGATTTAACCCAAGCATTTCCTTTTCATAACTCATAAACATACTTATTACATTGCGCTATAGACTGCTGATTTACTTTTTTCTATGCGTTAGGTTTTTTAGTTTAGGTGGAGAAGTATAGTTACGGTGGATTTTATGGAGGAGCTTGAGCGTCTGCTCAAGGAGAAAATGAAGATTCTTAAACCCAACGAGTGCGCCGTAATTTACGACGATGAGAGAGGGCTTCTTATCAGTGTTTGTAATGAGGAAGGGAAGATAAAAATAGTTTCAAAAAAGGTAGATGAACTCTAATGATCCTAGTTTCCTCAACCAGACCTTACTACTTTTACTCAGCTAAAAGACATATTCTGATAGTAGTCTCGAATCCAACAAGCTTAGAGAGCAGAGTCCTGAAAATTAGGGAACTCTTAAATTTTGAGGACAGGGAGCTAGCTGAGGCGGCTAGAAGGGTTCTTGAAGCCGCTCTAGAGAGAATAGTTGAACTCGGGGTTCCCTTCATTCTGAGAGAGATTGGAGTGGAGGTCGATTTTGAGGATCCTTTATGGAGTTATGCGGTGTTAACACTGGAAGTGGTTGTTTGGGAGGGACTGTTTGAAACTTTGAGAGAGAGAGTTGTGAATGCTGCTTACTCTGATTTAGAGCCTGAAAAGGCTTCGCGGGTGCTGCTGGATGTTCGACCCTATAGAGTTTCTGAAACTGGCTGAAGAACTTTTAACATATGATGAGGCGAAAATCAGAACCGCTATTAGCAGGTCTTATTATGCTTCCTTTCTCCACGTGAGGGAAGTTGCTGGTTTAGGAGGATTAAAGATGTCTAGAGTTCACAGAGAAGTGGTCCGCTTTCTCTATAGGAGGAACCCATTTGCCGCGAACACCCTCCACTTACTAAGGCGGCTTAGAAACGATGCAGACTACGATTTAAAACGTGTATTTTCCATATCCGAAGCAAAGTTATCAATCAACTATGCGAAAAAAATTATGAGCAGCATATAACTCATCTGGTTAATTGGAACTTCACCTACTCAAAGACCCCTTCGACTACACACTCAGAACCCTCCTAGAAGGAATAGTGTAGCAACTGAGATTACTAAAACACGGAATCGAGTACACCATATGCAACCCGTACGACTAAGCCTTAAAACTAGTTGTTCTACAACGTATGAGTATCATTTAGAACCTTGGCGAAAGCCCAATGGTTAAAACTCAAGTTATTAGAGGCTCTTTGTACAAAATAATGTTGTAAAACTTAATAATGTTAGAAAACTATAGTGATTTTGGTAAATTGAAATGTCTAAAGAAGTCTCAATTGTTGGAAAAAAATTCGTTGTTGTAATACCGAAGAATATTCGGAAGACGCTGGGTATTAAGGAAGGTCAGAAGATAAGATTCAGAGTTGAGGAAGGCAAAATACTCTTAGAACCAATAATTGACCCCTTCGAACTAGCCATTAAAGGATCAAAATTCGCTGAAACAACAGTTGAAGAATTTGAATCGGAATCCAAGGGGATGCAGAATGAACTCTTCAAGGATTAAAATACTTCTCGACACCACGTACCTGTTATCCATTTTGGGCGTAGAAGTCAAAGGAAGTCGAAAGCGTGGTGATGTAGAAATGTCCGATTCTAACCCTTATTTTAAGGCTCTAAATTGGAAAATAAGCCCTTTACGAGCTCTTTTTGGAGGCAAAATCGAACAATTCCGCATCACCTTGAAAGCGTGTTAGAAAAACTTAGAACCCTTTACCAAGGCGGTAAGATTGAGCCGTACAACTCGCCGTTCAGCCTACTTGAAGCCTTAGGTAAAATATCAAAAACACCATTTGACGAGGAAAGACTCAACGGATTAGTGTCAATCGTCGAATCAAAGGTATTCTTGGAAGCCTTACCACACTCGGCGGCTACCTAAAACCTTCAAACTGAAGGCGGAAGGACTCAAAAAGACTTTATCAATTTCTTACTATACAAAACTGCTGCGACAAGAGGCTTAAGGTTACCAACAAGAGACCGTGAAATCATAAAATTAGTGCAACTGATGGGACGCGGGTTGCTTTTTATCTTTCTATTTCTTCTTTCAGCTTGTTTATAATTTCTTCAGCTGCTTCCAGCATTTCTTCCACTTCGTCTTTTGAGTTGGTGGTGATGGGTCCTGGAGGATAACGCTCGTCATAATAGAATACATTTAATTTTCTGCCTAGCTCAAGATATTTTTGAAAGGCAACATCAAAATTCGTAGCCTTGGTTATGAGTAATTCTAGGTCGTGTATCTTCTTTAATTTCCAGCCCTTATAAATAAGATAATCCTACAAATATTTCTCAATGGCTTGATGGACATGAAAAACCGCTACATCAAAACATTTGCCATCCCTTAGAATTTTTGCGGCGTCTAGGTCATGTTTTCCCCTTTCAATCCATTCCTTAACTATCTGCTCCTTCGCTTTCATATAGGACTACCCCCTTTCGGATTATCTCCTCTACGAAATCGTCGCCTATTCTGAGGCGTTCCTCCAACTCCTCAGGAGTATACACCAGAGGGGATACAGGTATTTCGCGGCGGGGATTGTAGATTATTCTTTTAACGTGTACGACTCTGTCCACTCTTCTCTCATTAGTTTTTTTCAAAATCAAAAGGTCTATGTCGCTATCTTCTTTAGGATTGCCGTAAGCGTAGGAGCCGAATAGAATAATCTTCAGAGGCTTGTTTTCGCTTTTCAGCTTCTCGACAATCTCAGATAGTATTGCTTTTATCCCTACTTCCATCTTCTACCTTCCTCTAGCTTATATTTACCATGTATTTATGCGCTTTTAAATTATAAAGACTCGTCTCTAATGATATTAGTAACAAGAAATTAACTGGCATAAGTAAAACTGTGGAAGCAGGTACTTTCAACCCTCGTTAATGAGGAACCCTTTTTACAAGGGAAAATAGTAGTGTTTCTTATTAATACTGGAAGAAAGCTTTCAATCCTCATTGCAGGTAGGGAGAAATTTGGGACATAGAAAAAGCTTTGAAATAGCGGTTGACGTACTGTTTGAGACCGATATGTGTATCTTGCCGAAAGCGGTGACCACGAAAGAGTACAGTTTCCTTGCCACTGGTAATTTTTTATAGGGTGGACTTGTATTATGGTGCCAGTACCTTCAGCTCTTTGATTCGTTCGTAATGTGCTTTGTTCCTCGTCAAGAGGGGTATGTCTTTTGATAAGCATATGGTAGCGTTAAAGAGATCCCTAATTTCGATGGATGAACCTTTGACTCTTAATTCTGCCCCTTTATCAGATGCCCTTTTGGCACTGTCACGAGTAAATGATAAGACATTGTATTGGTCAAGTAGGCTTTCAACTTCCATTACTCTCATCTCGCGCTTTGAGGAGAGATTTGCACCCAGCAAGAGTTCAAAGGCTGTTACGCTGGTTATGAATATGTCCGCTTTTTTCGTCCATTCGATGAAGGCAGATTTTCCCGGCTCGCGTCCCCTGAGGTAATCTACTACAACATCCGTGTCGACGCATATAGCTTTTACAGCTTCCATTTTTTCCACGACTCGCTCACCGTTTTCATTATGTCGTCCATTTCTTCGTCCCATGCGCCAGCCAAATCCTCGATGGGTATTACCTTTCTCAAGACAGCTTCCCCCTCGCCTGAAACCTCTATTGACACGTAGTCACCCTCCTTTATTTCAAGCTTCCTGCGGACACTCTCCGGTATTGTAATTTGGTAGTTGCTCGTGACCTTCACCTTAGCCAACCGAATTCCTCCTAAAATATTTTGTTTCTAGTAAAGATACTAGATTCCAGTATAAAAATGATGCTCATTGGTGCAAAAACTGGAAGAGTAGATTTCGTTTTTATCTCTGAAGTGCTTAATTTTGTGTTTTCCCAGTTCATCACACAAAAATTATACATAGCTCGCCGCATAAGAAGGTACGCATGGGAAAGATTGATTCCTCCAAACTAAATAAAAAAAGAACAGAGGCAGAAAATGATTTTGACAGTCTAATAAAGGCTTTAAAGAATGAAAGGGACTGGAAAGTCCGAGCCAAAGCGGCAAAGACACTTGAAAAAACAGGAGACGCAAGGACAGTAGAACTACTACTACAAACATTAAAAAAAGATAAAGAAGGGGAAGGTCGAGAGACGATAATAATGGTTCTCGGAATGATAGGAAGAAAAGCAATAGAACCACTCTTTAAGGCGTTAAAGAACGAGGACAGAGACATTAGGGCAGGAGCAGCGGAAGCACTAGGATGGCGAGGAAATAAGAAAGCAGTAAAACCACTGCTACAAAGTTTAAAGGACAAAGACAGCTTGGTTCGGGCAGCAGCAGCTGAAGCACTCGGAGAGATAGGAGATGCAAGGGCAGTAAAACCACTACTAAAAGCACTAAAGGATGAAAGCATCAAAGTTCAAGCAGAAGCAGAATGGGCACTCGGAATGATTGAGGATAAGAGAGCGGTAGAACCACTACTACAAAATCTAATGGATAAACACAGCGATATTCGATACGAAGCGGCAGTATCCCTCGGAATGATTGGGGATAAGAGAGCGGTAGAACCACTACTACAAGCATTGAAAGATGAAAATAGTGATGTTCGGGCAGGAGCAGCTGAGGCATTTTGGAGCACAAAAGATAAGAGAGCGGTAAAATCGCTCATTAAGGCGCTAAAGGATAAAGATGACGGTGTTAGAGGAGCGGCAGCAATAGCGCTTGGAGAAATAAGAGATAAGAGAGCGGTAAAACCACTAATACAAGCACTAAAAGATGAAGAAAGCTATGCCCGATACGGAGCAGCACAGGGACTTGGATTTATAAGAGATAAGAGAGCGGTAAAACCACTGATTAAAGCGTTAGAGGACGAAGACCATGAAGTCCGAAAAAGTGCGATATTTGCCCTTGGAAAGATAGGGGATAAGAGGGCGGTAGAACCACTAATCCCGCTCATAAAGGGTGAAGATATCGAGTTTCGAGAGGAAGCAATGGATGCCCTTGGATGGATAGGGAATAAGAGGGCGGTAGAACCACTACTAAAAGCACTAAACCAAAAAGACAGCAGTACACGAGAGAATGCGGTATGGGCCCTTGGAATGATAAATGACAAGAGAGTGATAGAAACCCTCCTACAGGCACTAAAAGACGAAGACAGCGGGGTTCGCGCAGGAGCAGCGGAAGCACTTGGATTTATAAGGGATAAGAAAGCGGTAGAGCCACTCATACAGGCACTAAAGGACGAAGATAGCGATGTTCGAAAGAGAGCCTCATGGGCGTTTGTAGAAATAAGAGATAAGAGAGCGGTAGAGCCACTAAAAAAGGCATTAAAGGATGAAGACCGAGAGGTTCGAAAGGCAGCCTCATTGGCGCTTGGACTAGTAGGAGAAAAAAAGGGCGGTAGAGCCACTCATACAGGCACTAAAGAACGAAGATAGTAGGGTCTGAGAGAACATTACAAAGGCTCCCAGATTGATAAAAAGTAAATAAACAATAGAACTACCCGCAAGCCACTAAAAGAAGAAGACAAAGGTGTCCGAAAGAATATCCACAAGCGATTTAAGACATAGTAGGCGAGAAAGCGGTAAGAATTCCCTAAAATCCATTAGGAGGTGTTCTACTCAGACGGTGGTGTCCAGTTCAGACCTTAACCCGCCCAGGGACATACCACGTTTCGTGAATTGCAGAAAATTAAGATTTGCTTAAATCGTTTATTCTCTCTGTTAACTGTTTTCTTACTTTCGGAGGGTTGGGGACAGTTATAGGTAATCGTTGTACACAGTTAATTAATCCTTCTTTTAGTTTGATGTCTAGTTTTCGTGCTTCCTCGTTCAGATAGTTCCAATCAAGTTTTTCTATTAGGTGGTACAAGACTACGGCGATGTCTGCCATGTCCCTCTCCCTTCCCGCAACTAATTTTACTAGAATGAGGTCTTCGGGTGATACGCATCTCAAGCTTTGTCCTTCAAGAACTATGGTTGATGCCCGGTCTATTAGTTGCTCTATTGGGATTCCTCCTATTTTTTCTGTGTAAACGTCAATGTCTCCTTTTTCTGTGTGTTTGAACTCGTGTTTCTCTAAACGAGGATTATAAAGATAAAAGTAGCCTATCTCTTCAAACTTTTCTCTGAGTTTCCAGAGATCTGTTTTTAGTACAGCCGCGTCCACATCGTGTGTTGTTCTGTATCGAGTTATTTGAATGAGAGCCCATGCACCCACCAGAGCGTACTTTGCGTTAGATTTCTGGCAGGCGAGAATAAAGTCATCAAGCAACAACATCGGTAAGCTCCTCCGGAACCGTCAAAAATATCCTCTCCTCCAAGCTTTTAGAAATAACCAGCGAGTCTAGAAGTCCTCGCCCCATCAATGAGAGCCCTTCAAGGAATACCCGCTTCCGCGAGACACACTTAACCCCATTCAAGCTTATAGTCTGGGGGACGGAGCGGACGGAAAACAAAACAATATCAGCCAATTCTCCCTCAGAGTTTTGCCTATACCCTCTTTCCTTTAGAAACTGAATCCAAGTTTTTTTGTCTTTTTCCCGTATGTACGCGATGCAAGCTGAGGGTGTTTGGTAGCCTGTGTATAGGTAAGCCGCGGTTTCTGCGGCGATTGCGTAGTCCAAACTCTCGGATTCGGATATCTCTACTACAACTTTAATTTGCTGTTCCCAACCGCTGGGCTGGCTCGCCTTTAAGAGTATCTTGTTCAACATTTGGTGCTCTACATGGATTACGCCAACAACAACTTCGAATTTTTGTTTTAGAAGTAAAACTGCCTTTTCCGAGAGGCTGACCTCCCTATTTCTCACATTTACCCAGTTCCTCTCTTCCAATTCTCCTATCTTCCGGTATACTGTAGACATGGGAACCCCTACCAATGAGGATAATGTCCGAATACGCTGTGTTCCCTCCTGCAAATAGAAGAGTATAGAAAATTCCAAATCATCCAAATTTTTCACCAAAAATAATACAAAAGGAGAAGAATTTAAGCCTTTTTATTCTCAAAAATGAGAAAAAATATGATTGACACACCGAGCCCATGTTGTCTTTCAATCCTCGTTGCCTGAGTAACTGCTTTTGCAAGTACGTTATTTAAACACTAGTGTTTTAGAAAAGTTTACTGCATTAATCCCCAGAATCCTCAAGTTAAAAAACATGATTGAAGTTCCAGCTTTATAAATTTACTTTTAGTGATTTGAGGACTTGGCATCCCTTTCTGATTTTTATTTGGCCACAACAATGAAGGTGTTTTCAAATCGGTGTTTTCATAAAAAATGAGTGAAGGCAGCTGAATAAATTCTGAACCGTTAAATAGGCTTAGCAGAACTATTAATTCTTAGACTGTTCTGTGGAAAAATATTATATAATTAATCGTTACATAGTTTTTTAGTGATGAGGATGGATAAGTATTCAACCATATCAGTTCCAACCGAAATCAAAAAAATTCTGGAGGAGGCTAAGGGTGAAGAAGAGTGGGGCGAATTCCTCCTCGAGCTTTACATCGAAGCCAAGAGACTGAAATCCAAACAGGCATTCGAGAAACTCGCTGGAAAACTCACAGAGGAGGAACTCGAAAGCATACTTGAATCGAGTAAAGAGTTCAGGGAAGGGTTCAAGCTGAAATGAAGCTTCTTGACACAGAAACCATAGTCGAACTACTGCGAAAAAGAGAGCATGAATTCGGAGCCGTATCCATCATAACCCTAATGGAAGTCCTGAGAGTAGTCGAAATCCAAAAAAGAACTGAAGTCAAAGAACTTCTAGAGGAAAGCTTCATTAATTGGTGGGTGATGCTTGTTCCAAGGATTTATGGGAAAGGTGTTGGTATGAATGAGAACGCTGCACCCATAATCATGGGCTTGTTAACGGGGATTGTGTAGTCTATCTGGTTTTCTGGTATTTTGCAGCCCAAATTGGGATGGATCCCTTAAGTATGCTAGTTGGGATTTTCAGAGTGATGGGTGGACTGGGAATCATCATACTAGCGTGCTTCGCCGTACTGGGCATCATGGGACTCTATATACTGTGGAAAATGTTGACTGAAGATACTATAGGAAAAGGAGAAAGCAGCGCGGGATTAGATAACGGTCTGAGCGCTATCTAACTCGGCTGTTGTCCCGCATGGAGCGCAGCAATGAAATTTTTTCACGCGCTCGGTCCAAATTGTGTTATGCTAATTTTCGGGCTGGATCCCGCGAGACATCTAAATGTGAGCTTCAAAAAGAGTTTTTGTGGCTTCAAGAACTCTTTCAGCATGGTTGTTTCCCTTATACTTCTCCACCAAAACAACTGAATAGAAAAACTCACTGTGACAGCTCCTTGGAAAAGTCTTCAGCGTGCTTTTCTTCTTGTCTTCTCTCTTCTTCCAGCGTCTCTTCCAATCTTTCGGCTCTCGGCAGTCTCATAGCTTTAACAACTCATCGGGAAGAGGGATAACGAGGATTGTGCCATCCGGTAAGGCTTCAACTCTTAGATGTTGCCCCACTTTTAATCCAAGCTTCTCCCTTACTCCCTTGGGGATTACCATCTGCCCCTTAGGAAAGCACTACATCAGTCAATCTTACTATCAATAAAAATGTAAGAAAAAAGAACAAGTCTTTCCAACCCCTATTTCTCAGAAGTAGAATTGTGAACCTTTTTTAAGATTTGAATTCATCTGGGCGAATAAAATCAGTCGATAACGCCTCTTTTTAGGGCTCAAGTCGAGAAAAAATCAGACGAACTCTCCTTTTCGAGACACGGCAAAACCATTCTTCACCACCCCACACAGCTTACCATAACTCAATAACAACCACAAAAATTTTGGAATAGGGGTGTGCTGGTAGATTCCGTGGAGTGTATTCTTCTTTTTTCCTTAATAGATGATTTTTGTTCCTGTTCCTCCGTGCTGCGTGCATCTAATTCTTATTTCGGTCACTATGGGGTGCTGGGTAGCTACTCCTGAGGCTATGGCTATGCCGTTTGGCAGAAGCGGTATGCGTCCAATGTCATCCGTGCTTGAGTAGTCTAGGTAGGGTTTGAGGTATTCCAGGTCATAGTTTCCTTCTATGCGGAATATTATTTTTGTTCCACACTGGCTCAGGATGTCTTTGTCCAATCCCGCGATTCTCTGACTGGTGATGCATAGTCCCAATCCGAACTTTCTCCCCTCGCGGGCTATTTTACGCATCTGTCTCCTGCTATAAGTGTTAGTTTCCTGGGGCGCGAAACGGTGGCTTTCCTCCACCACCACTAGCGCGGGCGGAATGACGCCTCTTTTTCGGGCTTGGAATATTTTTTGGAGCACGACTCCCGCAGTTATTCTTCTCACCCGTTCGTCCAGATCTTCACTCAAATCAATGATGCTTAGAACACCGGGTTTCACGATGTCGCTGGTGTTGAAGCCCTCTCCAAATATGCCCAGCTCTCTCAGAACCGTTATTCTCCTCACCGTGGAGAGGACCGTGTTTTTCTGGAACTTCCACTCCTCAGCCGCCTCCTCTACAGCCTCGGTCAGAGTTTCGGGGTCGTAGGATTGTTTCTCCCCACTCAGCCTCTTCATAGCTAGGAATAGAAGGTCGGATTGGACATCGCTCATTCCGCAGATTTCGCTTATGGCGTAGGCGTCCAAATCACTCATACTTATGGTAAGCTCGCTTCCACCGTTTTTGCCCGAGCCTTTGAGAAAATAGCTGACCGCCCTGTAGCCCTTAGGGGTAATCCCAAACTCTTGGGAGCGCTCAACCTCCTCAGGATTCTTGTTCGGTTGCCTAAATGTGCTGTACTCTCCGTGGGGATCGATAACCAGTACCGGAAGATTCTTCTCCAAGAGTTCCTCTATAAGCACCCCCACCGCGTAGGATTTTCCGCTCCCAGTGGCTCCCAATACCGCTACATGATGTCTAACCAGCTTCTCGGGATCCAATAAAATCTTTATAGCGTTGTTTCCCCTCATCAAACCGATGTAGAGTCCATCGCTGGGCAACCCCAAAAATCGGTTGAGCAGTTTAGTATCCGCGCGGTAAACGATATCGCCAGGCTCAGGGGCATCCTCTGGAGGAAGTATTCTCCCGTTCTTCACTAGTCCCACCACTTTAACTCGCGCCACCCTCCACCTGCTGGACCTAGTGGGAAATCTTGAGTCTACCGTTATTCCACGGGTAATGTGGTACTTCACAAACTCGGGATCCGTGTAGTACTCGTTGTAAGCCTGGATGTTGGAGACCCGTCCTACGAGTACGCTGAGTCCCAGAGGCACCTCAACGTATTCTCCCACTTTTACCTCGGTTTCCTCCGCTATTTGAAAATTGAAATTCAGGTGGTTAGGAGTGTTCCCCTCACAGATGATGACTCCCAAATCCGACTTGTTTTCCCTCTTAGGGGTATGGTTTTCGTTTTCGCTAATCTTTTTTTGCATCCTCTTTTCTCCTCCCTGCACGTTTTAGGCGTCTCAGGTCTCGGGTTCTTTGAAGCTCATCCCACATACCCATTAGTCCAGTTTTAAGTGAACCCTTAACCGCTCTCATTAGCTGGTCCAGATTAACCACGGCTACGTTTTTCGCTGAGGAAACTATGCTGGGGCCTCCCTCGAATCGGGTTCTCAGTGGGATTGATGAGAGGCTGAAGGCTAGGTCTGCAATTTGTTTCTGATCCTCAATCGGGTTCTTCGAAACGAGCTCGTACTTGGTGACAAAGGGCTTCTTCATAACGTAGAACTCGTAATTATCCTCGGTGGGGGGCTTATCCTTCTCGTGTCCCCTATTTATCAGGCAGGTGGCGTCCCCGTCCTCCAAAACCATGGAGAGGAAATTCAGGTCGTTGGTGGAACCTAACTCTTGCCCCAAGACTCTACGGACTATTTTGAAGAAAAAGTTATCCATAGATATAGGCACTACACCCACCGGGATCACTCCACTGTTTTTCGCGGTTTCGAGAAATTTGTAGTATAGCTCGTGACACCGGTCTCTCAAACGCACAAGCTCCTTTGAGTAGACCATGAATCCGTGTGGAGCAAGCGAACCCAGTTTGAAGTAAACCCGGAACTTGTCGCTGTGCTCCTCAATCATCTCCATCGCCAACCTATAGTGCTGAATCTCCCTCAGGTAGCGGGCGGCAATACTCCTACCAGCTTCCAAAAGCTCCGGAAAATCAGTTGACATCTCAAAAAACGGCTCACCCTCCACGAACGGCTCAACCCCCCGATAAGAGTGGAGATCCGGAACATAGTGAGACAGGGACTTGCTCTGATCCAGAATGTTTTTGTCAAAAAAACCCAGATACGCTCCACTGCTCAGAGCAACCACGGAGAGAAGAGAAAAATCGAGAAGCGTCCAATGCTCCAATCTATGAGCGGAAGCGGAGCCGCAAACAAAAACATTGTCCAAAACTAGGTCGCGCGCGTACTTTGGCAAAACTAGGGTTTCACCAAGCAAGCGGTCCACGTATTCTGTGTCCTCCACTCTAACCTTAGACAGTTTCTCTCTGACCTCGCTCCCCAGTATCTTGGGGAAATCTAGTTTTTCCAGAAGCCGACGAACCTTATCCGAAACCGAAACCAGTTCCGCCTGTGCCGCAACATCCTGACCCACAAAGTCCTCGACCAGTACAGCGGACTTGGGTTCAAAGAGTAGCTCGCTCGTCACATCGTCAATTCTGCTGGTATTCACCCGATACTTTCCCGCTCCCTCATAGGTTAAAACGTCCAGGTTTGAGAGGTCGTCAAGGTAGTCTTTAACTGCACGTTCGGTTAAATCCACTTTATCGGCTAGGGAGGCTACGTTTACCACTCCTTGCTCCGTGAATATTTCAAGGCAGGCGTTTAGAATGAGTGTCAGCCTTGCACGGTAGGTTGATCCAGTCCGCCCCATCTTAATCACACTCCACTCTATATCCGAATCAGAAGTATATTTCAAATCTGTATAATTATATCCACAAAAGCAATATAAACACACCGACAACACAAAATAAACCTTCAAAAAACAAAAAACTCGGCGAACAAAAAACTCGTAACCATTATAAAAACAGTAGAAACTAAAAAATTAAATAAAAAACTAAAATAATAAAACCTGAACACCACATCATTTCCACCAGAAATTAAGGGGAGCCTAAAACAGCGAAAAAACCGCAAAACACCCCAAACGACAAAAAAACCAAGCAAAACCCACAAAAACCCTCTCAAAGAAAAAAATAGAATAAAAAAGCAAAAATCAAAAATATCAAAATCCAAAAAGCAGAAAACAGGTTTCCCAACGTCAAAATATCATAAAGAAAACATATTATATACCCAGATAAGCCGAAGAAGGCGTAAGCTCCATATGTTCAATTTTCACTCCTGTGGTGTAATTTTTTGTTCTCTTCTATTATTTTCTTTAGTGTCTCTTTTGGGTCGCGGTTCACCCTCCTCCTGAACCTGTCGCCAGCCTTCCTCACCTCCCTCTCCCTCAGTACAGCAGTGTAGGTTTCGCGGCCAACGTGGACCATGGCCTCCCTCAGGGTTACCTCTATGCCCAGCGTCCCGAGGTGTCCGTCGAGGAAGTTGAAGAGGTAGACTGCGTCGGGAGCGTGGTAGAGAATCCATTCGTCCATGACATTACACCCGGTGATCCTGCGCCAGAGTCCCCGGAGTCTTTTCACAAAGTTCTCTAGGTCGTTGTTTGTCCTCGGTATCTTCGTCGGGTCATCGTAGCAGTGGAAGAGCCCCTCCCACGCGGATTCAATCTGCCCCACCACCTTCAGGTACCGCGCATCCCTTCTACCCCTTCTCTTAAAAAGGTTCATGCATCTCTTAACCCTGGCCTCTACCTCCGCCCTGGAGCCTCGGGATTCAAGAGCCTGTCTGAGTTTCTGGAAATCCCGGTAGTACTCCTTCAGCCTCTTAACGAGGCTCCTAATTCGGGCGTCGTTCACGACCTCGGCGAGGATTCTCTCTATCTCAAGCAGGGCGCACCGGTATCCGTCTTCTAGTGTGTAG
>JAUQZE010000047.1 GCA_030587365.1 Candidatus Freyarchaeota archaeon
TATTTCCTGCCGCACAGCTCATCGATTAGCTGGTCTTGTGCCTTCTCCAGTACTGCTCTGAGGACTTCTTTGTTCAGGTTGGCTTCGTCTAGGCTTCTGGATAGGGGGATAAGACTTAAATCGCCGGTAACCTGTATCTGGTTATTTAGGGATATTATTGGGCTCCACCTCCTTGTTTGTTTTCTGATAACCTATAACATAGGAGGGACCCAATTAATCCCTAAAAGTTAACCGATTAGCAGACACAACCAAAAAATTAGGAAAATAAATAAACCCTCCTTTTTGCACCCTTTACGATTATTTTGGTATTTTTTTCGTTTTCTCCAATTACTGCTTGTTTCTCCTTCACGGATTCGGAGCTTCCCTAAAATTTATGCGGAAAAAGGCTCCGACTTCCTTCACAGAATTGCGAATTGCGCAAAAATAGAAAAAAATAAACCAAAGATGCGGAATGTAGGATAACCGAATAAAAAATATTTTTTCATTTCTATTTCATTGCCAATAAAGTTAAACCGAGTTCTTTCTCGAGTTTTTGAATCTTTTTCAATTCTTCGGGTGATAAATCCGCGAAAGTGGTTGGCTTTTTGAAGGCAACCAGCACTGCATCGAGTTGCTTTTCCAGTTCTACAATTTTTTTGATCTGGTCCTTATCCAGCTCAGCTACATCCGGCCAAACTTTCATTTAAAACCCTCCCTGTATTATATACATTAACTGTCAAAAAGTAAAATTCAATCCTAACTTATATTGGCTTCCAAGGACAACTTATCTTACACCCCTTCAACTTAAGTAAAGATGTCTTGTACAGTTGAATGGAGGCAATTTAAAAATTGTATGATTTATGCTATATTTTCTTTGATATGATTTTAAAACGAATTTTCATTTCATAGTGTTATCGTTTCAATTGAAAATTACAAAACTGTGCTCTACTTTTTATCACCCGAATGAATGATTAGAACTTGTAACAACGCGCTATGCAACGTGGTTTATCGAATTCTAAGCAGTCATAATCCCATTCATAACCAGTAACCAATTTAAGAAACTGACACAAAGTTGAACCGACAGCACATTGCATTCTGCCGTCTGGCCTATTTAATAGGTTATCATCAAGAGCTTGTCGGCATCCGTCCTTATAGTAACAAGTTGGGAAGAGTAAGTCTAAACTTCCATCTTCATTCTTCTTATATCCGAATTCTTTGGGACCGAGTTTCAACGTAAATGCGGTCTGGACAAGATTTGATATAACATCGTCCAAATCAACATTTCTCTCTTCACCGCTTTGACTTTTCACAAATGTTCTATGAAAACCCATCTCCCCAACTCGAGTTGCGGCTCCAGTTCGGCCCTGGAGTTCGTTTTCAACCTTGAGCTGGGCACACATAAGTACGCAGTTGGGAGTGGGGTATTTATCGGATTTTGAGACGAGATACTCTGCCAACTGGTCCAGGGTTTTAATATCTTCGGTTGGTTCTTCTCCGATTTTTCGTGCTTCAAACTGTAAGGCGTACTTTATCAATCGGAAGGAGTATACGGTGCCAAATAATTTTTCTTGTTCTCTTATTCCAACTATCTGTGCGCCAATAACAGCCCGGGAATCGGGTAGTTCATACGGAGCCTTAAACATTTTAAAATCAGAAAGTTTTAATTCTGACACTTTCCCAAGCCTCCAAGTTATATTACGTTTGTTACCATTGAGGTACTTACTTCATCCTTTTTTGTAGTAATATAACATAATTAAAAATTATAAATTTTTTATAAGTTATTTTAGTATATTATGAATTATTATATTTAATTTAATAGGTATTAACATATTATTTCTTTTCACCACAAAATATTTCCATTTTGATTTTTCACTATGAAATGAATAATTCTCAAAAAAATCGTTAAATCTTTACGTCTTATCTAAAATGAAGATTCAGTGGTATTATTTTCACATTATAATCTTTCGAGAAGACTACCATCCCTATAACGGTGAACCGCCCACATGTGATTTAAATTACATACTGAAAACTATTGAGTTTAACGCTCCGAACAGAGAAGCAAAATGAAAAACTGTATTGTTGAGGTTGTGTGCGCCAACTTTTGAGAGGCGGAGAGGCGGATTAAGAGGTTCGTTTCTCCCAACTCAATATTCGAAAATTTGTCTAACAATAGCCTAGCCATCCTTGCAAGTATCTTCTTCACTCCAATTGTTCTTATCAACAATATTTTAACGGTTCTGGATGTTTTAACCAGTTTTAACTTTCTAAAACGAGTAGAGAGAACCCGAGGCGGGGCAAAGGCGAAATCCACACAAAAGAAAAAAGAAACAATTATTTAACAAAGAACTCAATGAGCATCTGACAATTCAATACGAATATTTATTTTTTGTTTTCTTGATCTAAAAGTGATACGTTTTATAACATGTAGGCTTATGAATTTTCTTGAAGAATGTTTTAAAAAGTCAGCTATTAGAGAGGAGTTGGAACGGGTAAAGAAACGTATGCCCCTCCTACTTTTTTGAAGCGGGCGAGTTGTGATGTTGCGAAAGACTTTCTAGGGAAATTTCTCGGACAGCCTCTCTCCCGAATTAATAATTAGACTATGTAATACCTAATTATACATTGTGGTTTATCGAATTCTAAGCAGTCATAATCCCATTCGTAACCAGTAACAACTTTAAAATACTGGCACAAAGATGAACCGAGATTACAATGCAGCCTGCCATCTGGCCGCTTTAGCAAACCGTCATCGAAAGCTTGTTGGCATCCGTCTCTATAGTAACAGTTTGGGAGGATCCAGTCTACACTTTCATCTTCATTCGTCTTATATCCGAATTCTTTGGGGCTAAGTTTCAGCGCAATTGAGGTTTGGCGAAGCTTTGACATAATATCGTCTAAATCAACGTTTCGCTCTTCACCGATTTGACTTTTCCCAAATTTTCTATGAAAACCCATCTCCGCAACCCGAATTGCGGCTCCAGTTTGGCCCTGGAAGAAGTTTTCAGTCTTGTACTGGGCATACATAATTGCGCAATAAGGTGTGGGGTATTTGTCGATTTTTGAGATTAGGTACTCTGCCAACTGGTCCAGGGTTTTAATATTTTGTGGTGGTTCTTCTCCGATTTTTTGAGCTACAAACTTTAAGGCGTGCTTTATCAGTCGTGTGGAGAATACGGGGCCGAATATCTTTTCTTGTTCTCTTATCCCAACTATATGTGCTCCTATGATAGCCTTGGGATCGGGTAGTTCATACGGAGCATTCTCCAACATTTTAAAACCAGTGATTTCAGGCTCTGCCATTTTCCAACACCTCACTTGATATATTTTTACTATAACAATTTATAACTATGAAAATATTATATAGCTTATAGTATTAAATGTTTTCATTATGCTCTTTTATTATAAATTAAATATTCCTTTAAAATAATTTAATTTTTTACAAAAAATCAACAGAAAGACCAAAATTTCTAGAACGGCGGATAAACAGCATGTGGTTTAGATTACATCTTAAAAAAAATCATTAATGTTTAACGCCTCAAGCAGAGAACCAAATGAAAAATTATAATGTTGAGAATGCTTTCTTTGACAACCGAAGGGTGAAACACAATAGATATCAACATTTTGCTTGGTTATGGTCTCGGAAAAATCTTTAATCTCTAATTAGACAATGGCAACCAAAGTCCGTTTTTATATTTATAGCGTCTTTCTTTAAATATCCCTATCCTCCACCATAATTTACATCTATATCTGCTGGGGGAACCGTCCATACATATATATCTGCTATTATCATCATCTCTCCCTCTAACCGACAGAGCATATATTTTATACTTTTTCGTGGCTTACGCCCCTCAGTTATTAATCTTGCGAGAATAATATTATGCTCACTGCCAATAATACATGATTTACCGAATTTTTCGCCTCCGTCATCCGGTGCTTTATTCACTTGTATTATGTCTATGCCATAATCTATGCAATCTAAATTACAGCGTTTTTGAGATCTTGAGATACTATGATCGTAACATGGTTGATGATAAAATCAACATTTTCATCTTCATCAAGGATACGATAGATTAGCCTTGTATAGTCAATACAAGTTAAAACTGAAAATTTTCCACATTTTGTTTGAAAAATATACAAAATATTCCCAGATTTCATTCCCCGTTCTAACTTCTCAGGGTCTTCAAAAGGTGAAGGGAAAACTTTCCTGTATGGGGGGATCGATGTATGTCCCATCTGTAATATTGGGCAGACGTTATAGTCTTCATCATAATAACTTCCTCCAATTATTATCATATCCTTATATTGATTCTTTATTTCCTCCACCCATTCTTTGACAAAACTTAACTCAGGAAAACAGATCACATCTACTTTGTTTTCACTAACCTTATCGAGGGCTTATGAATTGTCGTGAAGAATAATTTAAAAAAAATAATATATCAGAGAGGAGTTAAAAGATGGGTAAAGGGACTTACGCTCCTCCTACTTTTTTAAAGTGGGCAAGTGGTGAGTTTTGAAAGATTTTCCAGGGAAATTTCTCTGAAAGCCTCTCTCCGGAATGAATTGTTAGAACATAAAACATCTGGTTATACAATGGGGTTTATCGAATTCTAAGCAGTCATAATCCCATTCATAACCCGTAACAAGTTTAAAATACTGGCACAAAGTTGAACCCATAGCGCATTGCATTCTTCCGTCTAGCCGTTTTAACAAGTTCTCATCGAAAGCTTGTCGGCATACTTCCTTATAGAAACAGTTTGGGAGTATAAGATCTAGACTCCCGTCTTCATTCGTCTTATATCCTAATTCTTTAGGACGGAGCTTCATCCCAATTGCGAACTGGCAAAGCTTTGACATAATGTCGTCTAAATCAACAGTTCTCTCTTCACCGTTCGGGCTTTTCACATATCTTCTATGAAAACCCATCTCCCCAACGCGATAGGCGGCCCCAGTTCGGCCTTGTAACTCGTTTTCAGTCTTAATTTGGGCGTAATAAAATGCGCAGTTTGGAAGGGGGTATTTATTGGTTTTTGACAAGAGATACTCTGCCAACTGGTCCAGGGTTTTTATGTCTTCGGGTGGGGTTTCTCCTATTTTTTGGGCTATAAACTGCAGGGCATGCTTTATGAATCGGGTGAGGAATACAGGGCCAAATAGTTTTTCTAGTTCTCTAAACCCAAGCATTTGTGCTTCCATGAGAGCCTTGGGATCGGGTAGTTCATAGGGAGCCTTCTCAAACATTTTAAAACTAGAGATTTTAAGTTTATTCATCTAGTATTTCACCCGATTATATATTATTTGATTGCCGTTGTGGATTTATTTAATATCATTGTGTTATAATACTACATAATTTAATATAAATTTTTTGTTCGAGTTTTCTGGTTTTCGGAGAACCCGAAGCGGGGCAAAGATTAAATACGCATAAAAGAAAAAGGAAAGAATTTTAAAATATAGAACTCACCGAACGTCTGACTCTGTAATATGAATATTTTTTTATTTGCTTGTTCTAAAAATGATACCCGATTTATAATAGATAGCCTTATGAATTGTGTGAAGAATGTTTTCAAAGTCATCTATCAGAGAGGCGTTTAAAAATGGGTAAAGAGACTTATGCTCCACCTACTTTTTTGAAGTGGGCGAGTGGTGATGTTGCCAAGGACTTTCCGGGGAAAACATTCATGATTAGCTGTAATGAAGCAATCGCGAGAGGAGCCATTGAAGCAGGAGTTAAGGTAGTGGCTGCGTATCCCGGTTCCCCTCTGCAGTACACTATAGAGAGCTTGGCTATGGCTGCAAAAATATATCCCTCTATGCATGTAGAATGGTCGTCCAATGAAAAAGTCGCGTACGATGTGACTCTGGGAGCGGCTATGGCTGGTGTACGCTCCCTTTCTCCCATGAAGCAGTTGGGCATGAACGTGGTTTTGGATTCCCTGGTTCAGGGGGCTAATCTCGGTCCCGCCGGATTCGTGTTGGCTGTCGGCGACGATCCCGGTGCTCTGGAGACCGAGAATGAAATGGATACCCGGTATCTGGCGCGGTACGCTGAGGTTCCCGTACTTGAACCCACCTCGGTCCAGGAAGTGAAGGATTATACGCTAAAGGCCTTTGAGCTTTCTGAGAAGGTTAAACTTCCAGTAGTGGTGAGGATTACCACCGGGCTTGCTTACCAGAGGGCACCAGTCGTTTTTGGGGAGATTCATCACGATATTCGGGAGAGGGAAACCAGTTTTGAGAAGAATCGTCGCTGGATTCTGGGCGACGGCTTTCCTTGGCCTATGAAGCCTTTCGGTGCCAAGCACATGAGGTTTCACGACGAGTTACCAGTGAAAGAATGGGAGAGGACTGTGGGTTCTTTGCCTAAGGCGAAGTTCACCGAACAAGTTATAGAAGGGCTTCCCTGGAACACGCTCACCTTTGGTAAGGACTCAAAGGTTGGGGTTATTGCGGTGGGTGAGTGTTATCAGGACACTATGGAGGCCATAAAGTTTCTCGGTATGGAGGATGAGGTTGCGGTTCTTAAACTGATTACCTCGTATCCTCTGCCCAAAACTAAGGTTGCTGAAATATTGGAACGGACAGAGAAGGTGCTGGTGGTGGAGCAAATTGAACCCTTTGTAGAAACTCAGGTGTGTGCGATAGCAGCAAACATGGGCAAGCATGCTAAGATTTTGGGTAAACTCAGCGAAGACATACCAATATGCAACGAGATAACCCGAAACATGATCGGAAAAGCCTTGGGCAAAATGCTTGGAATAGCTTTCCTCCCAGAGGAAGAGGAGAAGAGGATTGAGAGAGGCAGGGATCTACTCTACAGGCAACTGTACTTTATTTCTCCTCCCAGGTTTTGTCCGGGTTGCCCAGAACTCGCGGCGGGTTTCGCTCTTAAAACCGTTTGTAACGAGCTTTACGGAGAGGATGTTACCTATATTGGGGATGTGGGTTGCTACGGGATGTTGGCTGTCCCACCCTTGAGCGCTTCACAGGCAAACCTTAGTATGGGGTCGGGAATCAGTATTGCGAGCGGAATCTACCATGCGGGGTCGAAGGATAAGATTATTGCGTATATTGGTGATAGTACCTTTTTCCACTCTGGATTGTCCGCTCTGGTGAACGCGGTTTACAACAAAGCAAATTTACTGCTCTACGTTCTTGATAACAGGACCACGGGTAACACTGGACATCAGCCGCATCCGGGTGCCTTCGGTATCACGGCTACCCGGGAACCAACCAAGATACTGGACATCGAGGAGATAGTGAAAGCCTTCCAGGTAGATTATGTTAGGGTTGTGGATCCGTACGATTTCGAGGGAACCACCAAAACGCTTAGAGAAGCATTACAAGTGAAAGGCGTTGCGGTGGTCATAGCTAGACGCACGTGCGCCCTCCTCGCACAGAGAATAATGGGGTTGATGGCAAAATGAGTCTGCAACTAATTGGAAATCAATGGAAAATAAACAGGGAGAAGTGTCAGGCCTGGACCGGGAGCAAGCCTCCCTGCCGTGCAGCCTGTCCCGCAGATCTAGATGTTTCAAGATATGTAAACCTCATCGCTGAAGGGAAATTCAGAGAAGCTCTGGGGGTGATTATGGAGAGGATGCCTTTCCCGGCTATCTGTGGGCGTATCTGCCATCACCCGTGCGAGACCGACTGCACTAGGAGTGATATAGAGCAATCGATAGCCGTAAGGGATCTGAAACGCTTCGCAGCCGACCTCTACAGAGACGAGGTTCTACTGGAGAAAATTGAGCCGAAAAGAGAGGAAAGGGTTGCCGTTGTGGGTGCGGGTCCAGCGGGGTTAACCGCGGCCTATGACCTGTTGAAGAGGGGTTACCGGGTAACAGTTTTTGAGGCTTCGGAGCAACCTGGAGGCATGATAACCAGCCACCTTCCAGATTACCGGATTCCCAGAGAAGTCGCCTCTAAAGAAATCGGTCAGGTTTTAAACAGGGGAATAGAGTTGAAAACAAGCACTCTCATCTCCGACATAGATAAACTCCGGGATGAGGGATTCCGAGCGGTACTCGTAGCTATAGGGGCGCAGAAATCTCGAAAGATTAATCTGGAGGGAATTGAGGCTAAGGGGGTCCTCTACGGTTTGCCATTCCTCAGAGAAGTGAAGAGTGGAAAAAGTGTGGAATTGGGTGATAGGGTAGTAGTCATTGGTGGAGGAAATGTTGCGGTGGACTGTGCTCAGAGCGCAGTTAGACTGGGTGCAAGGGAGGTTTACATGGTCTGTTTAGAATCGCGGGACGAGATGCCCGCCCACGAGTGGCAGTTGGAAGAAGCGGTGCAGGAGGGTGTGAAGCTCTATCCCTCACTAGGGCCTAAAAGAATAATAGTAAAGAAGGGTAAGGTTGCGGGTTTGGAAACAATTGTGTGCAGCTGCGTTTTTGATTCGGAGGGCAAATTCTGCCCACAATTCGCGGAAGGCATGGAATCAACAATGGAAGCGGACACCATAATCATAGCCATAGGTCAGGAAACAGACTTCAAGGGATTCGAAAATATGGAAAAGACCCCCTTCAAAACCTTCAAGGTAAACCAAGAAACGCTGGAAACCAGTATTCCGGGAGTCTTCGCAGCCGGCGACTGCGTCAACGGGCCCGCAAATTTTGTGGAGGCGGTGCAAACCGGACACATGGCGGCAGAGTCCATAGACCGATACCTAAGAGGCGAGGACCTAATCCAAGGAAGAAGAGAGGTTAGGAACCAGCCTCTCGCAGTCAGACCGGTTCCTCGTGGGATAATCCGGAAGAGCCGTCAACCTATGCTGGTTTTGAAACCCGAGGAGAGGAAGAAGAGTTTTGACGAGATACTCTTGGGATACTCTGAGGAATTGGCGGTTGAGGAGGCTAAACGCTGTTTGAACTGTACGCTCTGCGGATACTGTATAGAAAACTTTGGATGCATAGCTCTAATCTGGATCGATAATGCAGTTCTTCCAGACAGGTCTCCCGAGATAGACCTGGCGCTATGTGTGGGTTGTGGCGTGTGCAGCCAGATATGCCCCCACAGGGCTATAGAGGAAGTAAAGTGAAGGAGGATGCAGGATAATGAGTGAAGAGTTGAATCTCATAATCTGCGGATTGTCGGGTCAGGGAATCATTCTGACTGAAAGACTCCTGGTAATGGCTCTGGCACAGGATGGGAAAAATGTTCTGTCCGCGGACGTTCCGCCCTGGACGCATAGGAACGCTCTCACCTACTGCTATATTAGAACGGGTGAGGGACTCTATTCTCCAAGGGTACCTGAGGGAGGGGCGGATCTGATAGTGGCCTTTGAACCCTTGGGGGCGCTCCAAGTGTCAGCCGTCTATGGAAATAGGGAAAGTATAGTGATTGTAAATGATTATCCTATAGAAACCAGGGGTTTGTCTCGTGACGGACTGAGAGATATGTCCGGATCACCGGCTCACAGTTATCCTACGATTGAAGAAGTTTTAGACTATCTTAAACAGTTAGAGATAACCAGAGTGAGGGTCATTAATGGCACCGGTATATCTTTTCGCGAGACTGGCGGTGCAAGAGCGTTGAATATGGTGATGCTGGGAGCGGCGTACGCCACAAAAATGATTCCAGTCAGACTTGAAACGCTGGAAAAAGGAATTATAGAAAATACTCCTCTTGGTACAGGTGAAATTAACTTAAAGGCTTTCAGAGCAGCTATGAGCATTTAAACCAGAAAAAAGCAGTTTTCTAGATTTTTTGAGAAATGCAACTATTTTGGATTCGCTGAACTCTCTGAAACGCACCTCTCTTTTCCCGAAAATCTTTATTCTCTTTTATTTTTAGTAGTTTGGTTCGGTTTTTTTCCGTTTTTGTTTTTATTTGTTCTGTTCTTACAGGAACAGAATTTTGCGTTTACAAATACTCTATTTATTGTGAGCATCTGTTTTTTTTCACCCGTGGGGTTCTTCCCCGTTATTATTGAGTATCTTTATCGTATATATGCTTTACTATTATTTGATTTTTTATTATGCTGCTTTCTTTACTTTTTATTCTATTTCTGCTTTCAAAAGGGAGTAGAGGAGTCGTTTATCTGAGAAATTTTTCTGTACTCCTCAAGCACCTCTATAACCGCGTTATCAGATCTAATCCAGGCTTCACTGTTCTCAGAGCTTTTTATTGGTTTCTCGATTGAGGTTCCGTAAATTAGAGTTCTCCGCAGCATATTTTCTACTCTTCCTCTTTCTGCAAGTTCTCTGGGGAAGTAAGCCTCGTATTTCGATTTATCGGGTTTAAGTAGGATACTTGCAACTTCTTCGGATTGTAGGTGTACTTTTAGATCCTGTTTGTGTGCGAAAATGATTGGTAAAGCTTGAGGCGAATACTTCGCGACTCTACTAATACTTCGTAAGAATTCTCTAGTCGCCAGTTTGATACTTTCATCATCACCGGAATCAACTACGTAAAGAAAAATGTTCACCTTACGGAATAAAAGTTTCACTCTTTCTGGTCGGTAATAGTCCTCAAACATGCTTTCTTGTCCACCGCATTCGGAAAACTGGCAGAGGTAATTCTCATAATTATAATCTGGATGAACTTTGATCAGTTTTGTCGGTTCCAAATCCCTGAGTTCCTCTGAAGACAATCCGTATAGTAATTGTCTAATTATTGCTGTTTTACCTGCACCGGTAGGTCCCATAACAAGAACCTTAAGTTTTTCCAATCTCCTCTCTCCTAGAGTAGTTTATTTTCTGATTCGAGAATTTTTCTTAAAGATTCAAGCCTTTTCCCGAGACCAATGGATAGCAAAGTAAAGACAATACATTAATATACTTCTTTCTCTCTTTTTATTTTTAAAAATTGAATCTATTGGGGTGTTTTTATTGGTTATATTGGCAACTATGCCCACAATTCCAGGATATACTGTTAAAGATACTTTGGGATTGGTTTATGCTACAAGTGTGAGAACGAGAGGCATGCTTGGTAAATTTTCTTCAGGTATTAAGGCGATGACAGGTGGAAAAGGTGGAGCCTACCTAAGCGAAATTGACAAGGCACGTGACGAGGTTCTAGAAGAGATTAGAAGAAAAGCCGAAGGAATGCATGCCGACGCGGTATTATCTATGGTTCTTGAAATGACTGAAATTCTTGAAGGGTTCATAGTTATAAGCGCGTATGGAACAGCAGTTACACTTGAGAAATAAAAATGAACACAACTATCACAAAAGCATCCAACCTGCAACCTTTTTTTATTGGGTTATTATGCTACCCAATTTTCTTAGCTGGTCATTTACTGAAAGTCAATTATTAAAGCCAAAACCATCGAGCTACTCGACATTTCATTGAAAACAAAGGGGTACGCCGCACGGCAAGTGTGGACAAAGTAAAAGCAGTTCTCTAGAACTAGAAACTTGTTAACTCAAATGGCAAAATTCTAGAGTTAAGAATTATTCTCTTCAAGATTTTACCATTTTTAAGAATTCTTCTACTCTTTTAGTGTTAACGATGTCTTTGGCAGTCGCCCATCCTCTTCTTGCTTGAGCGATGCCCAGTTCTACGAAGTGCAGGTGGGGTTTGCTGTGTGCGTCTGAGCTTATACCGAGCTTGGCTCCAGCTTCCGTGGCTTTCCTTATGTATTCGTCCTTTAGGTCCAATCTATCGGGATAAGAGTCTACGTCCAAAATTGTCCCGTTATCCTTTGCGGCTTCGATTATTTTATCCATGTCCAATGGAATAGGATCTCTTTTCTGTATCTCTCTCGTGGTTGGATGGCAGATGATATCTAGGTTTGGGTTTTCAATGGCTTTCAGGACTCTTCTCGTCATTTCTTCCCGGCTTAGTTTAAATTGGGAGTGAACCCCCGCACTAACTACATCTAACTCCTCTAGGGTTTCGTCGGCTATATCCAAGCTTCCGTCCTTTAGGATGTTTAACTCTACACCCTTCAGAATCCTTATCCCAGAAATCTGTTTGTTCAACTCATCTATTTCTTTTCCCTGTTTTAACAACATTTTTTCATCTAGCCCGCCGGTCATAGCTAGTGATTTGGAATGGTCGGATATTACAATATACTCCAAGCCGAGTTTCTTGGCTTCCTCAGCCATATCTTTTATCGAGTTGATTCCATCAGTCCAGTTTGAGTGAACCTGTAAGTCACCCTTCAAATCCTTGTAATCGATCAGCTTTGGCAACTTGTTATTCTTCGCCGCCTCTATTTCTCCAGTGTTCTCCCTCATCTCAGGGGGAATCCATTGTAAACCCAGTTTCTCATAAACTCCCTCTTCCGTTTTCCCAGCTATCTGTTTGTCTCCATCAAACAAACCGTACTCGCTTAACTTCCAGCCCTTTTCCTGCGCGATTCTCCTCAGAGCGACATTGTGGTCTTTGCTTCCAGTAAAATACTGCAAAGCGGCACCAAAACTTTCCTCGGGCACTACTCTAACGTCAACATCCATCCCGGTTTTCAGCTTAACAGAAGACTTGGTCTCACCCTTCCCGATAATATTTACGACCTCGGGCATAGAAACGAAGAAGTCCATCACTTTTTGGGGATTATCCGATATGACGAGGAAATCGGCATCACCTATTGTTTCCTTCATTCTCCTCACAGAACCGGATACCACAACCCTCTTTGTCTCTGGTAGAGACTTTAATCGGTTTTCTATATCGCGAATCAGGGGTAGAGTGAATCCTAGGATGTACCTCCCCTTGCTTCTCTTGGCAAATTCTATTCCCTTCAATATATTCTGCTCAGTCTTTTCCTTAAACCCCGGTAATTTACTTATCTTGTGGGCGAGGGCTGCTTTTTCTAGGTCATCGATGTTTTTAATTTTCAATTCTGTCCAGAGGATTTTGATTGTTTTTGGTCCCAGACCCTCTATTCCGGAGAGGCTTTCTAAATCTACAGGAACCTTCTCTCTCAGTTCTTCGTAGTATTTAATTTTCCCGGTTTTTATCAGTTCTTCTATCTTTTCAGCTATGCTCTTACCAACTCCGGGAATTTCCATTAGGGCTTTGATTCCGCCTTTTTTGTAGATTTCTTCCACATCCTCTTGTGAAGCCTCTATTGATCTGGCGGCCTTCTCGTAAGCTCTCGGTTTAAACTGGACATCGTCCATTTCTAGAAAAACAGCGATTTCCTTAAGAATATTGGCAACTTCAAAATTTTTCACATCAAACCCTCCTTTACGATATCCCGAAACATGTATATAGAATAACTTATCCTTAATTAAAAATAAGGATTGCTAATCGATGCTCCTTTGCTTAGCATTTGAGTAGAATTCCGAAGAAAAGCCAATATGATTACGGGTAGGGAAATAATCAATTTCATACCAATTTAAATTATCGGTTTTCGAATCTCACTTCTCTACTTTTTGCTCTTAATTTAATAAAAATTTGTGAAAATAAAAATATGGGTGCGAAAATGAAGTTTAAAATAGGAGGAAAAGAGTATAGACAAGAATGCCTTTAAAAATAAAATCGTAGTTATAACCGGCGGATCAAAGGGCATCGGATTCGCGGATGCAAAACTGTTTTTGGAGCACGGGGCAAAAGTCGTCATGTGTGCGATTGGCCAGAAGGATGTTGAAAAAGCAAAAAAAGAGTTAGAGAAGTACGGGGAGATATTCGCCAAAGTTGCTGATGTGCGCGATGATAAAGAAGTAAAAAAATTTGTAAATGAAGTACTTTCGCTCTACGGAAAAATCGATGTCTTGATAAACAACGCTGGAATTATTTGGGGCGGAGATTTTTCAAAACAAAGCTATTCTTCTATCAGCAACCTTATTGATAGTAACTTAAAAGGAGTATTATTTGTGACGCGAGCAGTTATAAACCATATGCTTTCCCGAAAATCAGGAGTCATTATCAATATGTCGTCAGAGGCGGGAGAGTACGGCATTGAGGGAATGGTAACTTACTGCGCCACAAAATTCGGAGTGCGAGGGTTTTCTGAAGCCCTTGATGAAGAAGTTTCTGGCCGAGGAATCAGGGTTTACTCAATATGCCCAGGCGCGGTGGATACGGATCTGCAGTTTGAATTTTCGGGAAAAAGAGGAGGAATTCCTCCTGAGCGAGTCGCCGAACTTATAGTTAAAATCGCTGCCACGTTTCCGAAATCAAAAAAGTGTTTTGAATTATAAATCTTTCTACCCTAAAGGACCCTAAACTTTTCTCAGGGATCCCTCAGATTGATTGTTCCTTTCTTCCAGTTTATGCTCAAGCTAAGATGACGGAGAATATCACGACCTAGCAGAGTTTCTTCTATGTCATTCCTTACGTCCACGGCTGTCACTACCTCTACCCTCTTTATGGTAAAAATCGCGGCGTATAGCATCCTTTCTTCTGGTTTTCCGCCAATACTCGTGGTTTCAGCCATGGTGACCGGTTGCTTATGTAGCTCTAGTTTTTTATCGATGTCTGCTGTTACGATTGTTCCATCGCTTCCAGTATCTATGTAACCCTTAACAGTAACGGTTCTCTTTTTTGACAGGTTACTGATCCTGACTGAGCACCAAGGAAAGGGAGGGTAATAGGTTTCATCTATTCCTGTAGATTCTGCGCTCAACCTTTTGTTCCTCACCAACTTTGGTTACGTAAAATACCTCCCCTCCAGTAACCTCATAAGCCTTCTTGACCACTTCACCGAAATCATCGCCCTGAACTACTACTCCCCCATTAAATATCGCAACCCATTTACCTTTGGACTTCTCCAAGAGTTTTAATCTTAACTTTCCATAAGCCTCTTTTTCCCTTAACAACTTCTCCATAGACATACTGATACCCAACATACTTATGCAAAAAGATGTTATAAAGATTCGCAAGCCCCAGTGGGTATAGGATGGAGCCTGGAGGATAACTAGCTTCGCATTGCATTGGCTTTTTTTATAATCTTAATGTGAGAGGATTGGTTAGTCGGGGATTTTGTAATACTTTTTTAGGTCGTCTATGAGGTATCTTATGAACTTTCTTTTTTCCCATTCCGTTTTTCCGCTTATTTCTACTATGTTTACTATCAGTTCTGATAATGCAGATGTGCTTGAGAAGTTGTTTGACATGAACTCCATTAGCCCCTTTCCGGGCACCCATTTTTTGCTTCTGGGGGTGCTCTGCTGAGCGAACCCGATTTTTTCGAGTTCTTTTAGGGCTCTGTACTTTGTGGGGTTACTAATCTTCGAGTTTACCTTGCTTATTTGGTATTCGGGAACTGCATTATTTAGGAGTAGGAGTACTGTTTTTGCTACGAACTCGGTTTTGCTCACGTTTCAACCTTCTCTCAAATCATAATATTTCATATATGAATTATTTTAGAAGTGTATTATAAATATTTAATATTTGAATCTTTTGCTTCTCCAATTTTAATGGAATTCGTTTTCCCTGCGAACGCTACGTTTAATTAAGCTGTTTAGCAACGAGAATCATGAGAAAACCAGAAAGGGCGTCAAAAAAACAGCCTCTTAACCATGCAAACAGTAATCGGTCGGCGTAGCTTGATAAGGGTGAGCGAATGGTTAAGTTGAAGTACTTATTCCCTTACAGGCCGAGAGAGGGCCAAGAGGAGTTCATGAAATTCATTTCCGAGAATGTGGATATGGGTGCCGTTTGTCTCCACGCCTCTACTGGTTTTGGAAAAACTCCAGCGATTCTCGCCACCCTTCTTCCCCGGGCTAAGAAGCATAAGATTATTTGGGCGGTACGAACCGGAAACGAGACAGACAGACCAATAGAGGAACTGAAAATAATTAATGACGCATTAGGTAGAGAGTTCTTCGGTCTGTCCTTTAGGGGTAAGAAGGACATGTGTCTCTTGGCTAGGGATGTCCGATTGGAGGGGGAGATGGACTACCAAGATGTTTCTTTTCTATGTGAGAGTCGTAGGAAGAATTGTGATTATTATCTTGGATTGAAATCTCTTGATGTGGAGGATTTTCTTGGAGGACCCAAGCTCTACTCCGAGATTTTGAAGCTGTGCCGGGAGAGAGGTGTGTGTCCCTATTTTGCTCAAAGGGAGTTTTTGCCCTACACTGATGTGGTTTCGCTTAGTTATAATTATATTATCGACGATGGGATGAGTTGGAGTGTTAAGCGTCTGGTTCCTTTCACGTCCAGTTTTCTGGTGGTGGATGAGGCTCACAACCTTCAGAGTGCTTGTGGAAACCTGAATTCTGACCGTATAACTCTCGGGACGCTTACCTATGCTTTGAGGGAGATTCAGAGGTTTGATTCCTTGGAGGCTCGCCGAGTTGAGAATCTCATTAACCGCTTGAGGAGTGAACTTTACCAAGTCTTTAAGGAAGTACCCGGGGAGGAGATGGAATTCAACCCTAAAGAGTTTCTTAACGGTTTACTGGGGAAAATAGGGGCTAATATGGATCTGCTGGGGGAGGTTTTGAACCTTATGAACGATTATGGTGTGAGGGTTAGGCGGAGTCAGCTGGATGAGGGTAAGAATCCCCGCTCCTCACTGTTTCACCTTTCGAATTTCTGGCTGGCGGTTCTGGAGAATCTGGATGTTCAGGGCGTAGCCTTCATAGCATACAGAGAGAGGGAAAACATTATTCTCGAGATGTGGGACATGCGAGCCGCAGAAATTCTCAGAGACAAGTGGAGGAGCTTCCGGGGCTGCATCTTCTGCTCAGGCACACTGAACCCCATTAACGCATTCGCGGAAACCATAGGTCTTGAGGAGTACTCGGGGAAGAGTTTCCACTCCCCATTCGATAAAAGTAGGATAATCGCTTATGTCACTAGGGGTTTGAGCACTAAGGGGGAGGAACTCAGCGAAGAGATGGCAAAGGCTTATGTGAATGCCATAGAGAGTTTCGTTGAAACGGTTAATACGAATATCGCCGTTTTTACCAGTAGTTATCGTATTCAGAACGATCTGCTCGCGGCTGGGCTGAGAGAGATGGTTGAGGGTAAAGGTAGGGTTTTCTTTGTGGAGAGGGAGGGCATGAGTGGTGACAGCTCCCGAGAGATTCTTGACGGTTTCAAGGATGCGGCATACGGGAAGAATCCGGGTGTTTTATGCGCCCCTTGTACTGGAAGATTTGCGGAGGGAGCGGATTTCCCGGGAAGGGAGCTTGAGGGATTATTCTTGGTAGGCGTACCCTTTGACCGGATGAGCATAAAAACCCAGCTCTACCTAAAATATTATGAGAATCTATATGGAAAAGATAAGGGCACGTACTATGCGTACGTGGTTCCAGCGCTTAGAAGAGCCTCCCAGTCGCTGGGCAGAGTTCTAAGATCTAAGGAGGACAGAGGGATATTCATTCTTGGTGATGAACGCTACTCCGAAAACCGTTTTCTGCAACTACTCCCCGATTATATACGAGAAAACCTACAAACCGTTGAAACGTCTAACATTAGTAATGAATTGAGAAAGAAGTGGCGATCTTTTTAGACTTGATACCTTTTATCGATGTTGTCGTTGTATCTTCGTTGCTGTCAATGATTCTGTTCAGCGTCTCATCGCCCTTAGCGGATTCCTTATCAAAAATTTCAATCAAAACATCAGCATTTAACACTTATAGTCTGCGCTCAGTTCTTCCTTCATGAATCTCAGAAAGCATTTTCTCCTTATCCTTAAATTCAACACAACCCTTAAGCCTCTTCAAAGGTTCAATGGAACTCATGCCCTCCATAAGCCTCTCAAACAGCTCACTGAAACTCTCACCCTCTCGCTTAATCTTCAACAACTTCTTATAAACCTCATCTCGAATCGATATGGTCTTGGTCAAAAACAGCCACTTAAAAGAATCGTATTTAAACATAAATTTAAGCATTTTCGATGAAAAACCGAGGTATTTTCTGACTAATGGTGCGTTATTCGTCATTGGCGACGAACGCTACTCCGAAAATCGTTTTCAGCAATTACTCCCAGATTTTATAATTGAAAACCTACATACCGTTAAGCCGACTAAACTCGAAAGTTAGTTGAAGAGGAGTAGTGCCGGGCTAGGTTAGTTAGGTTAGGTTTTTCTAGAAGATTTTATGTCAAGCGACGCCGGAAGGAGTCCCTTTCCTTTGCTTCTTTTAGAGCTTCGTTGACGAGGTCTTTTTCTTGTGGGGTGTACTTGTCTTGGACTTGTTCCCAGTGTTCCACTGCTTCTTTTAGGTTATTATTGCATGCTTCGCTGCATGAGAGTGCGAAGGTCTGATGGTAGTTGGTTATTCCCTTCTCTCTGCACAGTTCAAGGGCTCTGTTAGACTGCATTCGGGCGTTTTCAATCATGTTGGCTAGGAGATAGTGAAAACCAGATAGGGTTGTCAGGTCTGAGGCTGCTTCGTTGACTCCTTCCTTTAGGAACATTTCAGCGACCCTCAGGCATGCTTCGGCGTCCCTAATTTTTTCTTCTGCTTCTGCTTCAACACTTTTCTCCGGCTCATAGAGAGCGGTGAGAGCGTTTATTCTTCCCTTAAGGTTTATTGCGGAAAGCATAGCCAAGTGATTGTCCTTCATGGCTACTATGATCCCTGTCTTTTCTGTGGCTTTTATCATAAAGGTATTATTATTGCTTACCATGTCTCCGATGTGCATGTGGGAGAGGGAGAACTTCTCGTAAAAATTGATAACATTATTGGGAATTTCACCTTTAACCCCCCAGACCCTAAAGTTAACATCTAGTATCGCTATTCCCTGAGGCTTCCATTTGCCGAGATTTATTTCAATAATTTTGAAAACTTGGTCATCGTCTAATCTTTTTCTCACCAAATCACTATCCCCTAGTCAAATATGTATACCAATTTAAAAGTATTAAACTTTTTGAAGAGTATCACAGAACCATAAGCACTGACATACTTCCAAACCGTTTTTCTGTAATTACTTCTTGGTATTAGTATTTTAAGCGAAAATCTGCAAAGCGTTGATGCGTGTAGTCTTGGTGGTGAGTTAAAAAAGAAGTGGGGAGAGTTCTAGACCGAGAAATCTCATCGATTATCCAGTGGCTGTAAAGTTTTTCACTGTTCTTGTTTTGTACCGGGGCTGGGTACTAATTTGCTAAACTCCCTAAGATAATAATACTAGTATCAATATTAACAAGTTGTAATCTTTACCGTAAATTAGAATCCAGTAAAGGATTTGCAAATACCCTGTTGGGAAACCGTATATGAGTATCCAGTAGAATTCGCTTCCGACCAAGCCTACGAAGAATCCTATCAAGAGGTTAACCCAGAAGTTATTATCATACTTCCAAAACTTTAGAATCACAAAGAATATTACGATTGGCAGAGAGTACATCCAGTGATGAATATGCATTAAAGAAAGGCTGAGTATAGCACCTGGGAAAAAGACCTGCTGAACTACTAGTGCTAGAAAGCTCAAAGCTATACCTATTAGCCAAGCCCAAGACAAAAGTTTACCAGAAAGCATTCCTTTAAACTTACCAGAAGGCTTTTCTTTGCCAGAAGGCGGCCCTTTATCAGAAGACATTCTCCACAACCTCCAAGTTAATTAATTATACAAAATCGCGTGATTCAAATATTATGAATCAAAATTGCACACTTTGTTTAGTTATAATAGTGTCTTCCCTTAAAAAATTTAGCACTAAATAGTAACGCCTCCCACTTAAATACAGCTAATCAATTCACTAAAAAGTAGGTCAAGAGTCCACTCCTAAAGTGAGCGGGATTACAATGGTGGGTAGGAGGGGGAGGGGTGTTTCGTGGCTATTTGGATATTATGGTATCTATGAAGAATCTTACGAACCTTCGGGCA
Source organism: Candidatus Freyarchaeota archaeon (assembly GCA_030587365.1). GTDB lineage: Archaea > Asgardarchaeota > Jordiarchaeia > Jordiarchaeales > Jordiarchaeaceae > Jordiarchaeum. The sequence continues at coordinate 19,643 of JAUQZE010000047.1, forward strand.
TCCACATCCAAGCAGACGTTGAGTTTGGATTTGCAGTCTTCAAATTGCCCCGTGTTATTTTCACTCGCCAGGGTTTTTCCCAGGGTTACAATGTTGTCGGTGACCACGTTTACGTAAAGCTTTTTGGTTTTCACAAATCCTTTATCGATTGCGACACCTACTGCTAAGGGATCGTGTATGGGGCAGCCGCCCAATTTTTTGTGCCCAGAGAAATTGAGACTGTATTTCAGCACGCGATGGGCAAAATCCGTCACCGGCGTCCCCGCTTCACGGATTTCTTCAATATTATCATTTGTGAGAAGGGTTTTCAGGGTTACATCAAGGGGTACCAGTGTTACGGGTAAATCTGATTGGAATATTATTTTGGCGGATTCGGGGTCGGTGTGGACATTGAACTCGGCGTGGGGGGTAATATTACCCGGAACGCTAATCGCTCCTCCCATAATTATTATCTCTCTCACATTCTCGCCAATCTCGGGCTGCTTCCCATAGACTTCCGCTAGGTTAGTTAGGGGACCGCAGGCAACCAGCGTAATTTCACCAGTGGTTTTCATTATCTTTGCTATAATCAGGTCTATGGCTCCGATGCATTTGTCCTGAGTGACCGGTAATGGGAGATAGGTTCCGCCCAGTCCGTCCTCACCATGAACATATTCAGCAGACTGCAGCTCCCTAACTAGGGGGGAAGGCATGCCAGCTGCAACTGGGATGTCCAGTCTACCAGCGAGTTCCAGTATTCTTAAAGCGTTCTTTGTCGCCTTCTCCAGATTAACGTTGCCCGCAACCGTGGTCACTGCTTCTAAATCCAGAACCTCGGATTTCGTTGCGAGAAGGATAGCCAACGCGTCGTCGATTCCGGGATCCCCATCATAAATCATTTTTATCATTTAGTTCAAACCTCGTAAAGCGACTAGAGAAGCATAGAAGATACCATTACTGTAGGATAAGGAACGGATTATTAGCTGATAAACCTTTCAACTCCTATCCCGTTCGCAACTCATATTGCTGAAAAACCTCCCAATAAATCTTGACTCTTTCGCTTACAAATACGCTGTGAAGTCATTATTCACCGTATAGGATTACGTGAAGCCGAAGATGAAAAACCACTCAAAAATTCGGAAAATTTGAGATAAATACGCCCAGTCAAAGCCGCACTTCGAGATAAAAGGATTTCTAGAAACTTATTCGCGAAAAAAAGAGAGAGGGGAAATTTTGTACTTTTAACATTAATGCCTTCTCGCAAGTATGACAATCGCTACTGCTATGACTGCTACGAGTGCCACTGCTATGCCACCCAGTATCGGGAGCATCAAGCCTCCCATCGGAGGAGACGCCAACTGGTTCAGGTAGTAAAGAAGAAGCGCCATTACGCTGGGACCCAGAAGATCCCAGATGGTTAGCGGTTCAGCGACCAGAGCAAATAGCATGAAGTAAGTCGTGTTCGCCGACACTACTCGCCCGTTATAATCCACCGTAGTGTTTAGAGGTTCCCACCCAGTACCATTATAGGCGTATATGGTGAGTCCTGACTCCTTCAAACCCCTTGCTGAAAGCTCAGTTGGAGTGTAGTAGAAGTTCACCGTCGCATTGAACTCCATACCAGAAGTAGCGTATTCTATGTACATAAACTTCACAACAGGATAAGCACTGATTGGTTCACTTGGATCCAACTGCATAAACATTAACATAGCCGCTGTTACATCATCGTCGAATTCAAAGGTTATGCTTCCACCATTGAATAAAGATGGATCAAGGGTTCCTTCCACATATGCTCCAAGAGACAAAATGTATACATTGTTGAACCACAGCATCTCATAGGGGGGAACAATACCCTCGCCTTCCATATCGGCTATGGTCCAAGTCTTGTGATACTTCGACGGTATGTATTCCTCTTCGCTATCACCATCAATATCCATAGGTACCGTCAATTCTAAGTCTGCTGTTTCTTTCATTAGTAACCCGCCGTCTCTGCTGAAGTAGGCTCTTAAATTGAACTGTGTTATGTTATAAGCAGATAAACCTGTGGGGAGTACTAGATCTGCTTGCCAGCAATCATAATTACTGCCATTGATACTAAGTTGAACAGCACCGGTAACTCGGAAAGGTAGCGCTAACGGAATTGGGTCTCCAAAGGGTGAGAACATTGGTACACTGTTATTGGGCCATAACATTGGTATAGACGTGAATAGGATAAATGTCGATCCTTCCTTAATCCATGGAGGTGCCATAAACATACTGTTTCCGAGCAAGATTTCTCCTCCTAAAGATAAGAATCTTGTAAAGTCAGTGATATTAAGAAAATCGGTGCCTAAGTAATTGAGTTCACCTATGTGAGTCGAATCGTTATAATACGAAGGGTTCCAAGAATAGCCCATGTCCTCTATGTAGTTCCAGAAATTGTCGGGTACCCGGGCGACTTGGGAAACGCCCATATCTATAGATATATCATAGCCGATAGGCGTTCCTATGGTGAAGTTTAAGTAACTGCCTGGCAAGCTGTCCAGTCTTATCCATCCTAGTGTTGAATTAAGCTGAGTAAGGTCCATAGAATAGTATCCGCTCTCATTATACGTGAAAGTATCACCACTAATCGTACTCTCCCATGTATATATGTCGGTTATGTCCGAGCTAGTTGAAGGATTTATGATTCCACTACTGCTCGCGGTGCTATTAAACTGACTATAGCCATTTAAACCCGTGAGTCCATATTCCAGCGTGGATATACTCATAAGGCCGTTTAGGGACATTCCGCTGTTACGATCAACCATATAGTTTAATGCTATGGAAATCGACGAATTCGTGAAAAAGCCTTTCAAACTCCAAGTGTCATAAAAGTCAGTAGGGGCCATACTACTAAAGTTTATAGTCGGGGTTGTTACACTTTGCATAACAACTAGTTGTATAGTCGCCATGGTTCCCGGTATAGGTAGCTTTATTTTTACAGTGTCACCCGCTTTCATTCCTGTGGGAAATGCTAGATAGGAATAAACACCCTGAGGATAAATATCGTCGGTGCTTGTTGGCGGGGAATTAAATAAGCCGCCAGTGCTGTTCAATCCTAACTCCCTAGTAGTATTATGAATAGCAAAGTATGAAGGAGTTTCACCATCTGAGGTCATGTTAATAATAAACCAGTTTCCTAGAATATTAATAAATTCGAAAGTCGTCTGCCCATAATATTCGTCGAAGTTAAGGTAATCAATTAAGTTCTAGAAAATAGTTGATATAGAATCATATGTAAGATTTTGTCCGATTGCTATGTATTTGCTCATGTTATCTGTTGGTATTGCTTTGGGTTGGGTGTTGACCTGTTGAGGAATTATTGGAGTCCAATTGTTTGAGTTTGCTGTGTTTGAAATCATGGGGACAAGTAGTAGTACGAAGAGCATCAATGTTAATAAGGCGATTATTTTCTTTGCTTTCATTCCTTTTCTACTCTTTTCATTAACAATCCTATACGAAACACTTTATTGAATCGAGGTTGCTTATATACTTAACTATTATAAGGTTTACTACAAGTTTAGAGAACCCAAAAATTGAAGTATTTGATTATTTTTCGCACCTTTTTGAATTGTTTTTCTGTCTCGGCTTTGTTCTGTGCCTTAATTTTTGCTTGCAAGTAAAGAATAGTTTTGGTCTAAATTGAAGGAAGTTTTGGTTGGCGGATTTAACTCTTAATATATTGCTAATCGTTATCTATCAAAAATTCACCATCAAGCTTGTTATTTTTGTGGCGCATAGTTTATTTACAAGGTTAAGCGTCGAGTGGAATGGTTTCCTATACTTTTATTAAGTTTTAAAGAATGAGTTGGGTAAGCTCCAGCTTTTCAATCATAAAAAAAGGAAAAAGGGGAACGGAAGGGTTTAGACTCTCCTTTTGATGAGGACTATTGCTATTCCTGCAACTACTATCACTGCCGCAACTCCGCCGCCGATTAGAAGCAATGTAGTGAAACCCTGCTGTTGCTGGGCGTTAAGGAAGGTAAGTAATAGCAACGGCGTTATATTCTGAGCTTCAGAAACCAGTTCAATGGTCACATTCTCTCCGAAACCCATATCTATGAAAATCTTGGCAAAGTTTTGAGCATCCAGAGAATACCAGCCCAGAAATTCAGTTGCGCCATCACCGAGCGCCATACCCAACAAATACCCAAAGTGAACAAATATAGTATTTAAACTATAGTTGAGTTGGTAACACGTATAAGTTCCAGCGGGCACAGTAACCGAGGTCGGACCAGAAACCCAGGCACCAATATCTAGATCTCCAGAGTCAAAATCTGTAGTATTGCTACCTGATGTGTCTACCATCCATTCAGAAAGAGTTGTATTCGCTATATTCATCCATGATAAACTATCTACGAGGGGGAACTGGTAGAGGTAGACTGTTATGTTAAACATAAAACTTGCAAACTGCTTAGCGCTTGTGCCATTAGTGAATGCAATATCAATTTCCGAGTCTACCCGGGGTATGGAGTAATCTGTTGTGTTCACGTATGTCCATATTTTTCCAGTACCACCCGAAGCATTTGTTGGAGGAGACCCGCCCATGGCACTGATTACTTTCATCATATCTATTGTTGTTGTGAGATTGTAGCACTGCTGCGTGTTGCCGTACCAGTCTATTATGTTTACTAAGCCATAATTTTTCTGAGTGTAGGTAAAGGAGCCAGTAAAGGTGGAGTTTCTGTACGTGAATTGATAGGTCCAGGTTTTCCCTGTGGGTATGCTTCCCGGGGTTCCAGAGGGATTAACCAGCTCAATGGTATAATTGCTCCCGGCGTCAGTCTCTATGAAAATCTTGGCAAAGTTTTGAGCATCCAGAGAATACCAGCCCAGAAATTCAGTTGCGCCATCACCGAGCGTCATACCCATCCAATACCCAAAGTTAACAAATATAGTATTTAAACTATAGTTGAGTTGATAACTCGAATAAGTTCCAGCGGGCACAGTGATATTAGTCGGACCAGAAACCGAGGCACTAACATTGAAATCTCCAGAGTCAAAATCTGTAGTATTGCTACCTGATGTGTCTACCATCCATTCAGAAAGAGTTGTATTCGCTATACTTGTCCATGATAAACTATCTACGAGGGGGAACTGGTAGAGGTAGACTGTTATGTTAAACATAAAACTTGCAAACGCCTTGGCGCTTGTGCCGTTTGGGTATGCAATATCAATTTCTGTGTCCACTCTGGGTATGGAGTAATTTGTTGTGTTCAGGTATGTCCATATTTTTCCAGTACCGCCCGAAGCATTTGTTGGACGAGACCCGCCCATGGCACTGATTACTTTCATCATATCAAATGTTGATGTGAGATTGTAGCACTGCTGCGTGCTGCCGTTCCAGTCAGTTATGCTTACTATGCCTTCATTTGTCTGAGTGTAGATAAAGGACCCGGTAAAAGTGGAGTTCCTGTACGTGAGTAGATAGGTCCAGGTTTTCCCTGTGGGTATGCTTCCCGGGCTTCCAGAAGGTTGAAGCAGCTCAATGGTCATATTAGCCCCGGAGCCGAAATCAAAGAAAATCTTGGCAAAATTTTGAACATCCGAAGAATACCAGCCCAGCACTTGATTTATTGAAGGGTATTGCGTAGCCATGAAGTAACCGAAGAGTACACATGTAGTATTTTGCGTATAGTTGAGTTGGTAACTCGAATAAGTTCCAGCGGGCACAGTGACATTAGTCGGACCGGTAACCGAGGCGGAAACATTCAAATCTTCATAAACTGCCGGAATTGAACTATTGCTACCTGTTGTGTCTACTGTCCATCCAGACGCGCTTGTATTCGCTATACTTGTCCATGATAAACCGTCTGAGAGTGGGAGCTGGTAGAGGTATACTGTTACGTTAAACAACAAACCCATGAACATCTTGTAACTTGTACCGTTTGTGAATATTTGGTCCATTTCCGAGTCTACTCGGGGTATGGAGTAATTTGTTGTGTTCAGATATGTCCATATTGTTAGGGTAGAGCTTGAAGTATTTTCTGGAGGAGATCCGCCGAAGGCTAGGGATGCTTGTATTATATCTATTGTTGTTGTGAGATTGTAGCACTCTTGCGTGCTGCCGTTCCAGTCTGTTATGTTTACTAAGCCATAATTTTTCTGGACGTAGGCAAAGGATCCAGTAAAGTTGGTGGTGGAGTTTATGAACGTATTTCGATAGTACCAGGTTTGATTTGTGGTTAAAGCTTTCGGGGCTGCGTTTGCTGCGGAAATTGAGGTGGGTAAAAAGAGTATATTACAAAGGTTGGAATTATTTGCGATGGCGTTGCTCCCGAGTGGGGTTATTATCAGCAGTGAGAGGCTGAAGAGTGTCAACGATAGTAGAATTTTCTTGACATTTTGGCGATTAGTCATCCCATGCTTTCTCCCATAAAACTTTTTACCTCAAAATTTTTGATGTGATACTTTTTTGTTCGTTTAAATTAATAAATTTTTGCTTTGGTCTTCAAATTGGCAGAAGTTTTGGTTGGCGTTTGCTAAGGTTGTCTTTGGTGATTGCTTTCGGTGGGATGTTCACCTAGGAGTGTAGGATTGGAGTCCACTGTTTTGTGTTTGCGGCGTTGGAAATCGGGGGAACGAGTAGTAATACGAATAGCTTCACTGTTAGTAGGGCGATTATTTTTTTCGCTTTCATTCCTTTTTTCCTCACTTTTATTAACAATCCTGTATAATTGAGTTATGTAGAATCGCCGTGTAATATGATTATGGAACGTGATTATAAGTTTTACAACAAAAAATAGATCGTGTGTGAAAAAATTGGAGTATTTGCTTGCTTTTCGCGCCTATTTGAAGCGTGTTGCTGTGTAAGTTTTATTCTGTGCCTTAGTTTTTACTTGCAAGTTAAGAATAAATAACTGGAATCAATCTTTAAGGTGAAAGTTTATAAAAAAGTTTGGAGTATGGTTGAGTGATTTGTTAAATATGGGCGGGCAAAAATTTTTGTGCGTCTTCCTTTGGTGGGAATCTTTTTTAGGAAAAATCTCATCGTTGTTAATTCTAATATATAGTAATCGGGTAAATGCGGTTGGTGAACTGTTTGGATATCCGTTTTCTAGGTGGGGTTCGTGAGATCGGACGTAGCGGTGTTCTGTTGGAATCGGATGAAACGAAGATTCTGGTGGACTGTGGTTTAAAGCTTGGTGAGCGTACTGAGTATCCGCGTCTAGACCAGATTGATAGTGTGGACGCAGTTATTTTAACCCATGCTCACATAGATCACACTGGGGCTTTGCCTCTGCTTTTCTCTCTGAAAAAGCTCTCTCCGAATTTTAAGGGTGTTTTTTGCACTCCGCCCACTCTTGCTCTCTCTCACATAATGCTGAGGGACTCTTTCAAGCTGCAGCAGATAGAGTGGGAGAAGCTTGGTGTAACGCCGCTTTATGGTTATCAAGACCTTGTTGAGTGCCTGAGCAACTGTAAAACTGTTAACTATCACTCCTCTTTCGATATTGGTGATTTTACTATTAGTTTTTTTGAGTCGGGTCATGTGCTGGGTAGCTGTTTTCTTAAAATAGAGTCTGATTATGGTACCCTTATCTACGCGGGTGATATTGGGGGTTTTTATAGGAGTAATCACCTCAATCCCGCAGAGACCGGTGTGCGGTGTGACTGGTTGATACTGGAGTCCACGTATGGTGCGACGCTTCAACACCTTTCCATTAAGCAGGTGCATAATAGCTTGACTGAAATAGTCAGAAACTATTTTGAGGAGCATCCTCACGGTAAAATTTTGATTCCGGCCTTCGCTTTCGCCCGGAGCCAGGAAATCATGCGGCTGTTTAGTCTTCGCAATATTCCTTACCCCTTATATTACGATGGTATGATTAAGGAGACTCAGAAGGTCTACGATGCGCATGTTGCCTACATGAATGAGGAGGTTAAAAACCAGTTCTACCAGACGAGGCAAAACCCTTTTCTGGGAAACTTCACACCCCTCGATACCATGGAGCAGAGATGGGAGGTAATACGGAGTAAAAAGCCGGCAATAATTCTTGCACCCAGCGGGATGCTGAACGGTGGCTGGTCTCCCTTCTACCTCTCCAAACTTAACAGTCTGGAGAACTTACTTCTTTTTGTGAGCTATGAAGCGGAGGAGACTCCCGGTCGCAGAATACTGGATGGTGAGAAGAAGATTAAGATTACTCTACTGAATGATGAGTATGAGTGGAGTGAGGAAGAACTGGAAGTGAAAATTAGGGTGGCCAAGATCGAGGGTTTGAGTGCTCATGCTGCGGCGGACGACCTCCGTACTTTCGCCAGAAGTTGTAAGCCGGAAAAAATATTTCTTGTTCACGGTGAACCACCGGATGTGGAGTCCCTTAACGGAATATTTCAGAAGGATAGGATACTGAAAGACGCTGAAATCATTATACCGCAAGGAGAGAAACGCTACGCACTAAAAACTGAGACAGCAGGAAAAGAGGTGCTAAAAAGAATCATGGAAAGGCTGGACAGCCTAGAGGAAAGAATGTCAAGGATGGAAAATAAACTCGACCACTAATCCAGCTTCTAAAGTTTCTTTGGGGAGAGCGGCTGATTTATTTTGACTCGAATACATTTGAGGATTTGTTTCTTAACAATTTTTAGTGTTGGGTATTTTTATTTCATCTATTGTTTTTATTCGAGTGTTTTTATAGAAATGTTTTTAAAAGCGAAAAGTTTTAATTATATAAGCCGGGATAGGTAATATCTGATTATGTTTCTTAACGTATTTATAATTAGTTAAAAATTTAAAACCTGTTGAACGCTTTAGGTACCATGTATTATTAGAATGAGAAACGGAAAGGGAAGTGTTTGAGGATGGCGGAATTGAATGTTAAAGGGGATGAAGTGGCTAAGGTAGCTAAAGCTTTAGCATCGGAGACCAGATTGCAGCTCCTAAAATTACTCTCCGAAAAGAACATGGACGTAAGCCGGATAGCGGCAAAACTAAATCAAACCGAAGCAAACATTTCTGCCCAAATCAAAATCTTAGAAAAAGTTGGATTACTAAAATCCCACTACGAACCTGGAGAACATGGCGTAAGAAAGGTCTGCGAAACCGCAGTAGAAAAAATAAACATAAACTTAGTCTAACAGAAACATAAACCCCCCCACAAAAAAATGTAAATATAAAAGTCAAAAAATAGACGCTAACAGTTTAGATAAATCAAAAGAGAGAAAAAATTATGTAGGTGGGAAGACGAATAAAGTTGATAGTTACCTAGAAAAACAGAAATCACCTCAAAAAGAGATCTGCCAAAAGTTGAGAGAAATCATTTTCAAAACTATTCCCAACGTTAAAGAAGAGATGAAATGGGGTGTTCCGACTTACGCCGATGGCAAATATTACATCATAGCGTTAAAAGACCATGTCAATTTGGGGTTCTCATTGAAGGGGCTTTCAAGGGAGGAGCAGAAACTGCTTGAAGGTTCGGGAAAAACAATGAAGCACATTAAGATTCGCTCTTTGAAAGAAATAGAAGAGAAGAGAATTGCAGAATTGTTAGAGCGGGTGTGGAAAAAATAGGTGGAGAAAATGGCTGATAAACCAATTAATCCATATGGGTTAGGAGCCAAGTTCATTGAGTATTGTGTGAAACAAGGTTGGCTCACACAACAGGGCTCAGGTGGGAGAGGAACCAAGTGGTATACAACTGACAAAGGCAGGAAAGAACTGAAAAAGCAGTTCGGAATAGTAGAGGTGTGATAGTGAGTTATAAAAAGAAATCGTGGCAGGAGAAACTGGCAGACAAACAAGGCTACCCGAAAATACTGAAGCTAGAAAAGAGATTTCCATGTTACAATGCAGTTCACAAAATGGGAGCCGAAGTAGGCGATGAAGTAGTTCTTGTTAATCCCAGCGAAGTCATTGAAATAATGAAAAAAGTGCCAAAGGGAAAGCTAATAACTATCGTTGAAATCTGCAAGAATATCGCCAAAAACCACAAAGTCAAGGCTTGTTGTTCTCTTACCACAGGAATTTTCATTATGACTGCAGCTAATGCAGCTGAAGAAGCCGCTAAACAAGGCAAGGACCTCAATATTCCATACTGGCGGACTTTAAAGGCAGATGGATTCTTGAATGAGAAATTTCCTGGCGGAGCAGAAGCACAGAAAGAAAAGTTGGAAAATGAAGGATTCAAAGTAATACAGAAAGGGAAAAAATATCTTGTTCAAAACTATCAAAACTTCTTAGTTAGTTGATAATAAACAGCGCGCGTTTTTCTTGCTCTTTGTGAATGTCCAATTGTAGATATTCATGCCAGCTAACGTACGTATGTGCAATGCCAAGCAAGATGGTAGTAACGCTGAGTAGCCATTTATGAAGCACCAATGATGCCACCAGAAAATACACTATGGGGGTCCCCAAGAAGAAAACATCCAAAGCTGATCTCAACAAGACAGAAAAAACTCCAAAAGGCGGAGTGAATCAGAATAGAAAGGGGAAGTGTGGAATATTTTTTTAAATAATTAAGTCTTGTTTAGGCATTCTGAGGACTAATAAAAAGTATAAATATAGGGGTTAAAAAAAGTAGAGTTCTGTGGGTGTAGTTCGAGCACACCTTAATTGTGGTTATTGAAGTTTCATTTTCCTTTTGCTGCGTTAATCCATTTTTCCACATCACTTTTTGTGAAGCTCCATCCCTTTGGCACTGGCACTTTCCCCATCCTTAACGCCGATTGCATCTGTTCGTAGAGTCTATCTGAGTTTCTGTTTGCTAAATCTTTCTTGGAAGTCACGCCAACTCCCATAACCAAGAGTTCCGCAGCGTTCTGGTCCACCTCTTCCAGACATAGAATGTCAGCCATCTGAATCCACTTTTGGGCCTTCTGCGGGTTAACTTGTGCTACCGAAGCCACCTTGTCCACAGAGGCTTTAGCGAGATCAGCTATTGTTCTGATTCTTTCCTTATCTAACCGTGATCCGTAAACTGGACCGACTCCCTCAATCCGTGCTGCATCCATCTTAGCTCTCGGCACTTTTGCTGGAGCCGCTACTGCAACAGCTTTAGCCTTTGTTGGAGGTTTTACCCTCTTTGCTTTCTCTGGAACCTTTGCAACTTTCTTGGCTTCGACCCTAGCTGTGGGCTTCTCGGTTCTTACGGCTCTCCAGACGAGTACTCCGAAGACTGCAGCGATAATTGCGAGTACTCCGCCTATTACAATCATATTTTGCTTGCCGTAAAAACCACTAATAATTTCCACAGCACCCAGACCGATCAAACCCACGATAACGACTCTAGCCCCTTTTCCAGCAGCCAAGGGATAAGCTAATAAGAGAACCCCGGCACCGGACACCAAACCCAAGATAGTCCAGAAACCTCCATACAAAACTGACGGAGACAATCGAAGCAAAGCCATGAAAGTTAGGAGATTCCCGTAACTCGCATACAAAACTGGCGAAGAAAATTGAAGCAGAGACAAGACAGTTAATAAGTTCCCTAAACTCGCATACAAAACTGGCGAGGAAAATTGATATAGAGACCAGAGGGTTAAAAGAGTCTTGAAATTCTCCAAGTTAGTAAAAGATAATAGACCCAAATTCGCTACAGGAGTAAGGTCGATAGGAGTAGGGAAAAGAGCCACACCGCTAAAGTAGACTCCTATTAATCCTGCGAAAAAAGCTAAAAGCCCGCCTACCACACTTGACCGTTCACCAGCCATAACTCCTCACCTCAACATCTTATAATTATAAATAAATAAACCAACATATAACCTTTTTTAAAGCAATTCACCCAAAAATAAAAAGTAGAAAACACCAAAAACAGTATTAATTGGTTTACCTACAAAACTAGAACCCTCAGCAACCCCTGCATCTCACCTACTTTTTTATCTAATCTTTCAAAAAAAGCTCAAAACTTTTTGATGATAGCCTCTCCTCTCCTAGGCTGGCTTAATAATTGGGGAATTTTACCAATTTTCAAGAACATTTTATTCCGGGAATAACCCGGGAGGAAAAGGCAAAGATACTCGGCCAAAATATGAGAAAAATTTTGGAACTTTAGGTTCTACTGCGCTATGAGACGCGTGTACAATTATCAAAATTTCCCTCTTTTGAAAATGAGCCTTGCTTTGAAGAGATGAGAAAGGGAGAAAATTATGTCTATAATTCCTCCCAGTCTTTACCAACTTCTATATTAGCAAACCGTTTTATGTTCTATTGCGGCTACTCTTGTACAATCAGGTAAATAATAAGCCCAATTATTTTTAAAAAAGCGAGAAAAGTTTTTGATAATGATTGCCTACTTATTATATAGTTCCCAAAAAATTTAAAAAAAAAAACAACATGTGTAATTCTAGCGCGTGGGAGAAAGTGTATATTAGGTGGTATGGGTGCCTGGTGTGAGTTTAACTAGAGAACAGGAGCGTCTTCTTTACCTTATTAGCTTGTATTCAAAACCTGCCCAGAGTTTATCAGAGGAAGAAGTTTGGATCAAGGATCTTGCTCTTAAAGCGTTAATTTACCAAGGAATTACTGACAAGGTTTTTGATTATGACTATGCTCCTTCAGTGTTTATGTTTGATGGGGTTAAGAGGATGGTTAACGTTTGCCAAGAGGGTGAAGACGATATTAATGATCTTCGAGAGATGAATCTTGTTAGCCGTTTGAAACTCTCCACAAGTAAGTATAACATTATTAATGCTTATAGAATAAATATTGAGGGATTAGAAGTTCTCAAAAAAGCTAAAAAAGAGAACCTTAAGGCTGTAGACAAGCTTGTAAAATGCTCGAGCTGCGGAAATCGGGGAGAGGTTCTTATCCAAGATGAAACGGTCGAATTTCTGTGCAAAAACTGCGGGGAGAAAAAAAATATTCCACTTCTTGAAGTTGAGGATGTGCCTTACGTCTGTAAAGGCTACCTCTTGAGGAATCTACTATAGGGAGGGAGAGAATGGTAATCAAAGACGAACTTGCGGTATTTATCCGTCTAAATGATGTTAAACTAGTAATGTCTGAATGGATTCCTTTCGGGCATAATCACATTATTGCTTTTAATGAACAGTTAGATAGTGTCAAAAAGGTGAAGGGCTCACTGCTTACCGATATGATTGATAAGAGTCCTGAAACCTCCACTTTTAAAACTCCTCCTGTTTTAACTGAAGTTGATGTCATAAATTTCGATATTGACGAGTTTGTAAACTTCAAAGCGAAAATCTGCTATCCAGAGGCTGTGGAGCAGGAAGAAGAATTCGCGGTTCACGTAGACTCAAGTGGCCGAGTGATTTACGGTGTTGAAATGGTTAAAATAGGGGGGAAGAAGAATTCTTATCCCTTGATCGTTTGTCTCGTATAATTGCCGATATTGTTGATGACTCATCCAATATGATGAATACTTTGCTTAGCAATTTTCAGAGAAGGCTACTAAATTTAATATACTATGGCTTGGCAAAGGTGTGGAACAAGTTTGTTTTTATGGTTGCAGGTGATATTTCTCCGAGGAAGAGTAGAGCGGAAGAATACTTGGATGGAGAGGATCTTCAGAATGAGATTAACCAAGTAATTGAGTGCGTGTATAAGGTTAAGAATTTTAAGAATGGCGGAATGGCTTTCTTAGGCACAAACGGAGCAATAGTCATATCGGAAAAAAGTTCTGAGTATGATGAAATTTTATACGTCGCCTCATACTTGTTCGGTTTTGATTTGCTTCAGAGAAACCTTTTCTCAAGGCTACAGATGCTCTATGATACTAACCAGGATACCCGCAGGTTAATCTTGCAGGCCAGTAAACTGGATCCCAGAGCCATTGATAAAACGCAGAGCTCCCTCTCCGAAATCTCCGCAAATGTGGTTTTAATGAATGAGATTATCAGCTACATGCATAATTCTGTGGCAACAGTTAAAAAAGAGTGGGACGAAATAAGAGAGAAAATGAGTGAGACTCAAAGAGAGCTGGCTGAGTTTTTTGATATCGAAAATCTTTTCTCAACTGCGGAGAGCAGGATAAAAGATGTAGAGCTTATTGTCAACGGGCTTCAAGACGAAATCCGCGGACTTCAGAGACTAGCAACAGTTACCTCCGAGAGACAGATGAGAAAAATATATGAAACACTGCAGGAAAACACCCGCAGCATGGACGAGATGATACGGGCATCACAAAAGACTGGCAGCGCCGTCAACTTCCTACAATTGATAATCGCAGGAAGTGTCGCTTTTACAATAGTAGCAATTCTTTCTGGACAATCGCCCTACTCATACCTCGACCCAATAATGATATTCCTAGGACTACCCGCTGCATCACAGTTGTTCCCATTCACTATTCCGAATATCTTAGGTTATGGTATTATTGTCTGGGTAGGAATAACTTTAGCATTCTACTTTATAGCTAAATATATAGAGTCTCGGAGTATTAAATCGGTGCGGTTAAGAATCAGACTTAACGTACCGTATAACGAAGATAAACTCACAAATTACATATCTTCAAAGCCCCTTTTTAAGCACGATGATCACTTCGACTACGATCAACTATTATACAAAAAATCTTGGATAGACAAAAACGAAAAGTGGAAAGGCAGCGACCCAATGATAACCCTGACCTTTGATAGTAGCAACAACATATTGTCTCAAATACAAATCGAAGTGGATAAACCCAAACTCAAAGCGAACTCGTATGTAAACTTAATTATAGAAGAACTCGTTAATGCAGAAGTATTGGACAAAGAAGCTAAAAAAAGCATTAAAATCGATTAAAATTACAAGGTGCTTTTCCGATTTCTTCGCATAGCGATTACAAATACGACCTGAAAAAAGTATTAGTGGTTTAACAAGACAATAAAACGGATTATTTCTTCCTCCAATTCCAACAAATCTTTACCACTTTCTGTCTTAGCAAACCACTTTTATACTCTATCGCTGCTACTCCCTTACAATCAGGTAAATAATAAGCCCAATTATCCCTGTAAGGATTACGATAAGCAACCAAATAGCGGCGTCCATACCTCGTTCATTAGCGTCTCTGTAAACCCAGACCGCTAAGACTATCCAGATTGCGATGACTGCTATAGCTGCGACGATTATTAAGATGGTTACCAAATATTCTACCCCGAAACCAAAAAATTGTAAGGGTAACATTCCTTCTCAATCTCCTCCTTTTTATTTGTACGGTGATGTAATTAATTTGCATCTTCAAAAACTTTACCTTTTTCATCCTCTTTTTCTATTGTTGATGTTTTATTATAAATTTTCTGTTTAAAATTAATATCTTCTGGTTATGTTTTTACTGTATTTTAGTGTTTTAGCATGGACTTTTAAGACGTATAGTGGTGTGGCTAGTCCGAATATTATGTCGTTCTGGTAATTTTTTCTCAGTTGGAGGAAACGTTTGAAGTAGGATTCCGGCAAGCCTAGATTTGTGAAAAATTTTAGGGCTTCGATTATTCCGGGGTTGCTTTTCTTCAGGTAGTAGTAGGATGCCAGTATACTCCACTTAGCGGCCTCCATTTCATACTTGTTTGCCTTTGAGCTGAAAGGGTAAAGAATGATGGTAAAGAAGCTTAGGAATAGATTCATGGCTAGGCTTTTGAATATCGTGAGCAGGGTGGGTTTTGGTATCGCCGCTTCTTTCAGGACATCTTGACCGTACACTTTCTTTATCCTGTTCAGGACACTCCCGAACACTATTGATGAGGGTGCCAATAGTTTCGACAGGAAACGGTTCGTTGAAAAGACCCGCGTGAAACTGCCTTTTAATACATCACTTTTCCTGCAAATAAAATGAGACTCAAACATGCCCGTGCTTCTCTCTATAGCCCTGAGCATTCTTCCCAGAATTGAAGATTCCATCGAGCAAAATCCGTGCTTAATCTCAAGACTCTTCAACAAACCGCTAACGTGTTTAATCTGCTTCGGAGCGACTCCATCATCCAGCACAATTAACAAATCGCAGTCACTAGTATCACAGTATTCCTCGCCAATAACGCTTCCAAAAACATAGAGAGCCACAACATTATCCTCTCCCAAGTATGAAAAAAAGAGAGAAAAAACCTCGCCCAGATATCTCCGGACACTTGGAATAAATTCTAACTCGAATTCCATCAGTTAACCCAACTTGAAAAAATGTTAAATGGCACCCCTAAGGGGTTATTAATTAAAAATCCTTTTAAACATTAGCGATAACTTTAGCTAAATTATAGTTGGTGGGCTTAATTAGCAGATTACTGGTTGCTCCCGCTAGCCATTTGTTTTATGTACTTTTCTATCAAGTTTAAAGCTGTCTCTGCGTGTTGAATTGCATCCTTCGCCTCGTTCTCTTTGTACGATTTGCGGGGAGAAACTACTGTTCTCGCCCTGATTATCGGATACCTTGTTGCTGTGTACTGTTCCATTAGCCAAGATGTTTCCCGGAAAATATTTCTAAGTTCTTCCACCCATTCTTGGGGTGCGCGGGATATTACCTCAGAGGCAAAAAGGGCTGCCACATCATGTTCAAAAATCTGCGCCAGACCCTCGTAGGCGAGCGCCGCCTTCATGATCTTCTCAACGCACTGCTGTGCTTCGAAAACCACTTTGTGGAAGAATTTTTGTTTAAGTAGCTCCTTCGCTGCTTGCAGGTCTATTTTTGCTTCTTCTATTAGCTCATACGCTAATTTGATTGTTAAGTCAGAGGTCATCTCACCACCCATATGCCGCTTCTCGGATAGTACTTAATTTTCCCCGTTTCTACGTCTTTAAATATTTCTTTAATTTGATTCTCAAAAAATCCTGAAGGGTCGAAGAGAATCTGGTAGCCTGAGGCTACTCCAAGAACGAGCGGGAACCGCTCCTCAATCATGAATGTGAAGTCGTCGGGGGTGAAAACCAAGCATCGGACGGAACGTTTTAGAAGCCACGTTAAATCAGTATCAACCCTAACCACTCTCTTATCCAAGGAAGAATAGTCCTCCCGAATAACTGCTAGGATGTCTACGTCACTAGTGGGTCTTGCTCTCCCCTGTGCAAAAGAGCCGAAGAGCACAAGAGAAACCAAACTTCCCTTAAACTCTTCTCTGAAAGAATTTGTTATACTAAGCTTTTCCGACTCCGAAAGCATTTAAGACTCCCTTCCACCTTACTAAGTTTCTCTCCCTCATAAGGGTTTCTTTGAGAGGGAGAATTGTACTGCTTTATGAAAGTACTAACTATGGTTTTCTCAGTTTTAAGCAACGTGTTAAAAGTTGTCTTACCATTTTTATCAAAAAAGATATGGAGGGATTTACTTCCCTCTCTTCTTTACTACTTCTAGAGTGCTAGTATCACTATCCACTTTCGCGTAGTTGCCGCAGCTTACTTTTTGTCTGGTGCTGGTCTTCCCAGCCATTTCTCGTAAAGTGCGTCAATGTCTGGTAGAAAGTTGAATACTGTGGGGTATCCGGGAGGTGCACACTCAACATCCAGCAGTGCGAGGCAGCCGGGGCAGTAGTATTCTCGGAGTTCCTCCCACTCCGGGTTACTTCCCATGTACTTCGGGTAGAGTTCCTCTATGGCTTCGGTTGTGTCTCTGACTCTCACCCGGCATTTCGTTTTCCAGTTTTCTTTATAGTCTCCGAACTCGTATCCACAGTCGCATTTAACGATTCTCTGACCCTTCTTTGATACCACGTAGAGATGTTCGTGTAGCGGAAGTAGGATTTTTTCCTTCCATGGAACGCGCTGCTGCACAATTTCCATAATTCTATCGAATCTGTCTGGGTCTTTTCTGTCGCTTATTATGGGTTTAAGTTCCTCCCAGATTAATTCCCCGTCAATCAGCCTCTCCAAAGTCTTCTTATCGTATCTCTTCACCCTTATTTCACCTCCACCATGAAATTCTCAGGCAGTTTCCAGAACTCCCGGAACTCCTTCGCCCACTTTTTGGATAGTCTCAGGCTCTCCGAGTACATGTGTCCCGCAGCTTCGCCTATCTTGCCTTCGGTGATTTTCTTCCGCTCTTGTTCCCAGTACTCCTTGAAAGGCAGAGACTTCTCCTTTCTCTCCTCTCTAATTTCTTCTCTACGCTTTTCCGTTGCCTTCTGGTCTACTATCCATTCTCCCTTATCTTCGTCGTATTCCGCCACCACACCATAAACTTTGTAGACTATGTCTTTGGTGTATATTCCGTCGTCTAGATCTTGCTTAACTCGCTCCACCTTTCTCTCCAGCGGATCGCCGTATCCTGGTCCCCCGCTCAATGGAAAGTGAAATAGGTCGTAGTTATCCAGAGTTATAGGATACATGGTAGAGTAGAACTTTCTGGTTATATCTCCTTTCAATAATTTTTCGAATTCACCATTGGCGGGATCCGGGTCTCCTAGCGGATAGTCTTTCTGGTTTTCGATTATTTCTTTCATATTTGTTTTTTTGGCGTAAAGGCGGTACGCGGTTGCCTGTGGATAACCGCCGTGCATTCCACCGCTTCCGTGGAAAACCATTCCCTCCCTAGCTCCGAAGAAGTCCACATCCCTCGAATTAGCGACCATAGCTACACCCTCGTAGTTTGAGCCTCCTCGATACTTGCCATACCCCGCGTTGTTGGGTTTGACTCTTCTCGCTAGGTAGGGTACACCTCCTTGGTATATTTCCCAGGTTTCTACATCACCAAGATCCGCTTCAGGATTCCACATTGCGTATCCCCAGTCCAATCCATCTTTTACCGCGCTTGCTCCCAAACCCTGACCGCTGATCTCAAAAGTTGACAACGCCCATCTCTGCCCCATGAGCGGCCCAGCGGAATAGACTCCTCCACCCTGAATCGCGTCTCCGGTAAAGCCGTATCCTGGAACGACTTCCTCTCTGTATCCCCGGGAGAATAATCCATAAGACAGACACTTCATCATTCCGGTGTATGCTGGAATCAGGTTGCCCCACGGGCTCTGATAGGAGAGATAAGGATCTCCAGGATTACTCCATGTTCCCCGGGGGTAATCAGTCTCTAAGGCGTAGTACGCCCCGTCGTTTACCTTGTCTCCGTAAATTATAATCTGCGTCAGGAGAACCCACAGGCCTCCCTCCATCGCTCCCTTATCACAGTTCATGGGGTTCGCTCCGGGTCCACTCGCCCCGTCAAAGCTCAGAGATATACTGCCATCCTCTTTAACTATGATTTCAAGGGGTTCGTTAGAGATTTTATCAACTCTCGCCCTAGGCTGCCAAGCAGTCTCCTTTGATGGTATATCAAAGAAGGAAGCAGCTCGGTACCTTCCGGGTATCAGGCGTTCTTTTATCCGTTCCTTGAAGATTCTTCTCGTTTCCTCTATGGCCTCTTTCATGAAGCGTTTGTAATAGTCGATTCCTTCCCGCTCTATGAAGGCGTGGATTGCATCTCGAATCATGAGGTCTCCCGCTAGGCGGCACTTTTCATCCAGCTCCCAGTACATGGGTGTTCTAACGGATCTCCGAGCGTTGATCATGTGATCCTTCCATATCTTGTCGTTGGAGCCAATCTTCCTACAGGTGTAGTAGACTCCGTCATCGAAGCGTTGAATTGCAGAGGTCAGGTCGTGTCCTGGAACTATTCCTCCAGTGTCAATCTGGTGAGTGACTCCGCCCACCCAGCCTACCAGTTCGTCCTCCCAGAATATGGGGATGATGGTCTGAACGTCAGTGGTGTGCACGTTTCCACACTGCGGATCGTTGTTAAGAAAGATATCCCCTGGGTTGATTCCCGGATCTTCTTCATAGTTCTCTCTTATCATGAACTTCACGGCTTCACTCATGGTATGGACGTGAACCAGAATACCAGTTGAAACTACTATGGAGTCTCCCTCCGGAGTGTACAAAGCGAAGCAAAGCTCACCGATTTCCCTGACAATAGGTGAGGCGGCTATGTGAAGTGCGGTTTCCCTAGCGGAAACCAACGCCCCTCTTAGGCTAGCGTAGGCACGTTCATACCTGAAGGGGTCTTCTTCCTTCAGCGAGAGCTTATCAATTCCGCAGTAGTATCCGGTTTCTTTAAAAATTTTCTCGTTTTGCTCAAGCATTTCTTTCAGATTTTTTCCTTCCCATCCTACACATTTTCTAGACATTTTTTAGACCTCCATATGGAAAATTCTGTGTTCGTCGAGTTTAACACGGTAGCCCGGTGGAACCAGCAGAGTTGTTGCTGGAGCTTCGATAACCGCGGGTCCATCTACTACATTTCCAGATTTCAAAGAATCCATCTCCCAGATTGAAGCACTGTGCCAGCCAGTTCCCCAGAATATGTCTCGGTTTCCTTTAGATGCCTCTTCTTCTGGTTCCTTTCCGCTCATCTCATGCTGCGGAAGCACAGGTTTAGGTACTGGCACTATTCCTGTTGCCACCGCTTTGGTAATGTGGTATCCCAGCTCGGGGC
Organism: Candidatus Freyarchaeota archaeon; assembly: GCA_030587365.1. GTDB lineage: Archaea > Asgardarchaeota > Jordiarchaeia > Jordiarchaeales > Jordiarchaeaceae > Jordiarchaeum. The sequence goes on from JAUQZE010000047.1 coordinate 39,916, forward strand.
TTTTGGTGCCTCTTCGGAAGATTTCCTCGAAGAGTTCGTCGTATTTTCTGGCGATTGTCCACACATCGTTGGGCTGCAGGTTTTCTGAGGGTGACTGAACTTCTAGGTCGTCCAGCATACCCAGATATTCTAGTCGAACGGAGGGTCTGAACTCCATTTCGCTGGGATCTCTTCCATCCTTCTCAAACTCTTTAACGATGTTTTGTTTTAGTTCCGCCCATGTGGCGCTGAGCATCATAGCCACTATGGGATTCATGCCTCCGTCGGGAGTTATTATCAGGTCCGCTGTTTTCACATGTCGGTAGGAGTGGTCGGCGCACGCGCATCCGAAGGCTGAGAAGGCTGGTGCCCATTCCGGTATCAGTATGTCTTGGAAGTTCAGGTCTCTGGAATATCCTGCAACGTGGAGCGGTCCTCCTCCTCCGTAAGACATGAGAGCATAGTTCTCTGGTCTGAATCCGAGTCCTTGTATCATGCCGTTTAGATGGTTTTTCATGTTAATCTCTATAAGATCCAGAGAGCCCCTCGCGGTGCTGTAGGGATCCGCTTTCATGGGTTCTGCCAGCTGTTCCTCGATTGCCTTGTATGCTCGTTCCTTGTTTAATGGAATCTTTCCTCCGAGGAAGTATTTTGGGTTGAGGTATCCCAGAATCAGGCTGCAGTCGGTCATGGTTACCGTTTCCACGCCCGATTTCTCGTTACACACTCCTATGCGGTAACCCGCACTCTCGGGTCCGAATTCCAGTCCTCCCGCAATCTTATTGTACCTAACGTACATACCGGTGCCTGCGCCTATAGAGTCTAGGGCTAACGTGGGGATGTTTAGTATGTATCTTCCGATGGAACTCTCCCATTTTGTGGGAACGTACTTCTCCATAATTAGGGCTACGTCGAAACTGGTTCCCCCAACGTCTGAGGACACTAGATTCTTGATTCCGTATGACTCGGCTATGAATTTGCTTCCTATAACTCCACCGATGGGCCCCGACATCAGGATTGTTATTAGCTGTTGGTGTTGTGGAGAAATCGTTCCACCATAGGAGGTTAAAATCCTCATGGGGGCTGGCACTCCCTTTTCTTTGAAGCTTTCAGCGATTTTAATCAATTGTTGTCTCGAGGGCTCAGCCGCGTACTGTTCGATTATCAAAGCGTTAAGTCGTGGAGTTTCGCCTCTTACCGGGTTGTGCTCACAGGACAACACTATGGGGATTTTTTTGCCCTTCTTCGCCATTACTTCCTCCGCAATCTCCCTCACCCGTTTCTCATGCATGGGGTTCATGTAGGAGCAAAGCAGACAGACACAAATGCTGTCCACTCCCATGTCGAGTAGCTCTTCTACCGCTTTCCTTACTTCTTTTTCGTATAAGGGGATTAGCTGCTCTCCCCAGAAATTGATTCTCCCTCGGACACCCTTAATCTGTTTCCTTGGTATGAGTGGCTTGGGGTGCTCGTGTTCCCGGGCGTGCAAGCGTCCAGCATAGGGGAGCCACACCCAGCACTGGAGAGCTCTCCCCAACCGGTGGAGGTCCTCGAATCCCGCGTTCACTATTACTCCGATGTTGCTGTTTCCTTTTCGCTCCAGAAGCCGGTTAGTCATCAGGGTGCCTGAGTAAACCAGAGCATCCACGGTCTCCGCAGAATCCTCTAATTTCATTTTCCAGTTGCTTAGCGCATCATCTATCGAGTTAAAGATTCCCACAGATTCCTCCTGAGGAGTGGTGAGTGCTTTTCCCACGGCAAATCTTCCTTTTTCGTCAATAGCGAATGTGTCTGACATCGTACCTCCAGTATCCAGAGCTATAGCCTTTAAAGAGTACCCATTATCTACTTTCTTTTTAGACAAAATTTTCCTCTCCAAACCTCAATTCAAGTTTTAAATAAGTATTTGGCATAAGTCCTTAATAATCCTTAGCTCTCATTTTCCCGAAAAGCACATTCTCGACGGACTTTCATTTGAAAATTTCTATTAGACTCATAGAATTTAATGCCCCACTGTTACAGGGCGCGTTTTTAATTCGAAAAGATTATATCGACGTTAATCCGAATCGATTACATCGATTTGAAAAATTCTCATTTATTGAGAAAACCCTTGATTGAATTAAGTAGAGAATCAACTTGAGTTCAAAAAGGGGATTAAAAATGCCTAACGAACCTTATCGCATTGATATCCATCACCACATCATCCCTTGTGATTATGTTAAATCCCTAAATAGTCGGGGTATCACTAAATCATCAGGAGTGCCTTTCCCTGAATGGTCCGAGACCGAGATGCTTGAGGTAATGGACCGTAATGGCATAAGCACGGCGATCACTTCAATCTCTTCACCCGGCGTCTATTTTGGCGACACTGCCTTCGCCCGCGATTTGGCAAGGCATTGCAACGAAATCTCTGCAAAGCTGGTACATGACAATCCCCAGCGTTTTGGGGCTTTCGCAACCCTGCCATTGCCAGATGTGGATGCAGCCCTGAACGAAATAGATTATGCAATGGACACTCTGGAACTCGATGGCGTAGTATTGATGACCAACTTTGGCGGCCGGTATTTAGGTGACCCGTTGTTTGAGACAGTTTTTGAGGAACTCAATCGCAGAAAAGCGGTTGTCTTTGTTCACCCCACGGATCCAGCCGGCGGTAATGCTATCGGTCTCGAATTTTCCAACTCTTTGTACGAGTTTACTTTTGACACTACCCGTGCAATAACAAATCTGGTTTACAGCGGAACCCTGGAACGCAATCCAGAAGTCCGTTTTATTTTTTCACACGCAGGCGGAACTATTCCTTTCCTTGCTTGGCGAATTTCTCTGGGCTTATTTATGATTCCCAATGCGGCAAAAAATGCTCCTCAAGGGTTTATCAGCTATCTCAAGAGGTTATATTATGATACTGCGCTCTCAGTCACTCCTTATGCCTTGCGATCCCTTCAAGAATTAGTAGACCCTTCTCACATTCTCTTTGGAAGCGATTATCCATTCGCACCTGAAATCCTCACAGCAGAGCAGGTCAAACAGCTCAACAGTTATGACGGCTTCGACAAGCAGGAGCGGATGCGCATCGAACGAGAGAACGCGCTCAAACTTTTTCCCAGGCTGCGGTCATAATCTTTAGCCCTCGTTTTCCTGGAAAGTATATTCTCGATGGATTTTTATTTGGAATTTTTCAGTGAATTCGCAAGAATTTTCAAAACCTCTTCTTGTGAGAACCTAAAAGATGATACTAGAAGAAATGGTTCAACAATTCAAAAAAGAATCTCTGGAAGATAAATATTTATTAGAGAATAACGACTGTACCAACGCCCACAAAAACGTAGATGAATGAGGGAATATAATGAGAACAAAGAAACTAATCGCCATAACAATAGTAATACTCTTCGCACTGCTACTAATTCCAGTAGCTTGCAACGCCTTAGCCTCAAACCAGTGGACACCAATCCTACTCCAACAAGTCAACACCCAACCAAAACAAACAATAACAACAGAACCCCTAGGCAACTACATACACTCCGGAGACAAACTCACATATACCGCCCGCTACGTTAGGCACACTGCCTTCCCGTCAATACACAAAGAATTGGAACCACCATTTTTTGCAAATTTGACATTGATTTTCAGTTTTACTTCGGGTCCCCAGTATGGAAACTGGTCCATAGTTAATTGGACGATAGTTGACCAGTATGGGACAAAGTGGGGTATTTACTACTTCGCGATTGATAATATCACCAGAGAAGTAGGTTTGAACAGCACCGGTGGACTATTTCCAGAAGATTCCCCGCCATTATCCGTTGACAATATTTCTCGTCAAACGGGTGTTTACTCCTTCCTAGCGCTTCCCACAGGAATAAAAGCAGGTGACAGCCTCAAAATACTGGCACCACGACTTCCAGAGGATCCCTCTCTAGTGAATATGGCCTCAAATGTGGTGGGAAGAATTACAACACCGATTATAAACTTTTCACTACCCATATCTTTACCTGAGTTTTACGACACGTGGATGTTGCAGGGCACTTGGAGAGAACCCAGTAATATTAGCGGTTTTGGTGAGTTGTGTTCTATGGCTTTTAGTAATTACGTTAAGAATGGCAGCGGATTATGCGTTTCCACATTTACGAGCCAATCTGTCGCTTATTTCAACACCACTAGCGGAAATCTAACATTTTGGAGTAGCAATGGTTTTATAGAGTTTAACAGCACCTTAAGCACTCCTAACAGATTAGCACCGCTTAAGAACACTACTATAACGAACTATACCACAGCAGAGAACCCACTGCCCACTTATGGGTTAACTAATGAGACATTCAAGTACGACGAGAGCGGCTACTGGTGCATGAATTATAGTGTTTTAACTAACGGTACTCTGGGAACGGTTAGATTTGACAGCTTGCCCGGCAGCTACTTTAACTGGACCCTAAGTACCCCCGGAAGTTATTATACACCCATAGACATAGGCTTTTCTCAGGTGGTGAGTATACCCACCGATTTCTGGAACTATAAGGATAGTACAGGCTGGATCTGGAACCCCAACTGGTATAACGCGTCGAACCATACTGGTCGGACTGAATATCTCCTCAACGGAACAAATGAGGGATTTGGCATGGTCGACTTTATGAGACTGCTGGTTACGGAATCCGAAATTAGAACCATGGCGTACAATATGCTTCTAGCGTCTCCCTACCTTAGGGAGGGAGTAACGATTTTATTACTCTTGCATGAACAAATGTTCTGGCCTAATAATGCCACTGAACCGTGGTTCGGATACAATACCTCCGAACCGTTGCTTCTCTTGATACCCTGCCAGGTTTCGGGAGCAGTTAGAGTGAGTATCGGCGTCTACGATTATGACTGCTGGAAAGTAGATTCCGTGCTTCCCAACGGTTTGTCCTCCCTTAACGTAACACAGTTCCAGTTCACGGTCTACTTTGAGAGAACCAGCGGCGTCCTAATCAAAGCAAAAACGGACATAGAAATGAATATGCCATGGAACGAGAAAGGCGACAAATACCTTGTACCTTTTGGTTACCACAAGACCTGGACCTTGGCCTCTGCTGATGGGGGCTCGCTTCCTTCGCCCGGGAACCTCAATGAGTTCAGCCACAACTTGTACAATTTGACCGCTCCCGCCAATGTGGAGTGGACTCTTGATCCATCCTTCTTTACTGGTGGAAGCGTAACCGTGAAGTGCAACGAGACTGTGAATGCTTCCATGTGGACGCAGATTCATGGTATGGCCCTTAATGATGCTACCTCCATCGCGGGTAAGCCCGTTGTGAAGGCCATAGTCATTACACACCCTTCTAGCAGCGCGGCTTTCAATGCCACGGTAAACTTCTACTACACCCCGTCTGAGCTCTCGGCGAGAGGTGTAAAGGAGTCGGGATTCACCATATACGCCTGGAATACCACCGCTTGGGCGTGGGAACCCCTAAACACCACTGTGGACTACAATGGGCGAGTAGTGTCAGCCAATACCACTCACTTCAGCGTGTTCGCCCTAGTCGCCGCGGAGCTATCGCCCCTGAGCATATGGGATATACTGGGTCCTGTCGGCTTGGCGGTTCTTTTGAACTCCATAGACCAAGCTAGTCGTCCAATGGGAGGCATGCTCCCGATACTGGGAGGCATAGGGGTAGCACTGGTAGCAGTCATAGCAGTTGCGGTTGTCATGCTTGCGAGAAGACATTAATAAGCAAAAATATTCAAAGCCCCTATTCTTTTTTTACTTCGCATATTAGCGTTCTCGGAAGTCTATTTTTAAGCACCTTTTTTGACTAGATTAAACTTGGCTCGAAATTAAAAAGCGGTGAAATGGAGCTATACACTAAAGAAAAGCACCTATAAAATAATACTTAAAAATCCAATTTTTACATTTGTTTTTTAAAAAACGGTACCGTGGAATAGACCCTTACCACCGCAACCCCTCCAGTTTTAAATTGTCTCCTCAAATGAGTAATCCTTACCACACTCTAAATATCTTAAGGTTTCAGCAAAACTCAATCAATCTCCACTCCAGAATAAAAATCATCAAACTTTCTGATATTTTTAACTAAAAAATATTCTTCTAGTTAAATTTAGTAGAAAATCTAAAGCTCCCTTTTATCTATTCTTATAAACGTTAAAAAAATTTATATATTTAATTATAGACTATAGAATTCAATTTCAGAAATTTCTTGAAAATCGTTATTGTACTGGGATTCAGAAAAATTATTGAGAGGAACCTAACCGACTCTAGATATCTTGCAGAGGGGATTGGCCTCTCATCAGTTTTGCGGGAGCGCCGAGGAGGGGCGTGATGATAAAATACCCAGATGGGAGAGAGGATGTGAAAAATACGCCGTATATTGTAATAACTTCATGGTTCCCGGCTCACAAAACACCTGAGGTTACGAAAACGTATCTTGAATCGCTGGAAAAATATCCTCCCGATGAAGACCTATCAGAACACGTTGTAACAGCCGCAGTAACTACCAATAAATTTGGAATAAAAGTTATGGATATTTATAAAGTAAAACAAGGGAAACTTGAAGAACATTTGACCCGTTCATCCATGGCGATGGCAATGTTTCATAGCATCGAGGGATACGAGTACTCAGTAAGAGTTTGGTTAACAATAGAAGAAGCAATGGCTGCGGTAGGACAACAGTAGAAGAAGCGGTGGCTTATAATAGCCCGAATAATCTTATCTTTAACAACCACGATTGATAAGAAGTATTTTATTCAAATTCACTCTTTTTTTCTTTTTTACTGTTTGTACATAGTAATATTCCAGGTGTCTATCGTTGTAAATTTTAAACTAATTCATCTTTTTTCAGCTCTTTTCCGCAACTAGGACATCGACCTTTTACTTTAAGGTACTCTAGCAAGTGATCTCTGTGCGCTGAACCAGCACAATGGGAGCATATAGCGATTTCTTGGTCTTTATCGATAATATGGTTGCAGACTATACACTTTACCAGTTTTAGTCCGCAGAAAGGGCAGAAATTCATATTCCAGTTCAAGGTTCCGCTGCACCCCGGGCATTCCAAAATTTCCTTTTCATCAGCGTGTATTGTTGAAGTAGGTTTGGTGGAAGCCTCTTCTAACATCATTATTTTCGCGTTTTCTATAGCCGTTCTTATTTTCCTTTCTAATTTGAAACCCGCGCGCTCGGCCATATTACGAGAATGTGGGTGACCAAGTGCTATTGTGTCTATGTCTGTTTTAAACTCGCAAACAATGTAGTTTCCTCTTGGGTAGATTCTTATCTTAGCTCTCGAGTACCCGTCTCCAATCAGTTTCCATTCTGCCATCCCTATCTTAGTAACTCCAAGGTTTCCTGAACTTTTTAATAGCCGGTCCAAGTATTCGCAAAAACTTTTAATTTTACCCGCGTAAGGAAGTGTCACTACCTCAAAATCAGCCATCCATACCCCTTCCTACTATGAATATTTTAGAATTCTTTTAAGCGAACACACTCTCCGTCACTTTACCTTCGACTATTACAACACTTCAAAAGACCCCCGATTTCTATGCGAAGGCGGATAGAAGGAGGGGGAATATTTATTTTATGCTACTCTTTGATATTCACAGCAAAGCTATAAACATGTTGAATTGATCATACGTTTAAGCCAAGAATAAGAATAATGATGAAAAGGCTAAAGAGAAGAGAAAGAACCCGAAGGAGGTAAAGTTCATGAGCCGAAAAGGAAAAGCCAAAGGAAAGGATAGGGGAACTACTGTTAGCTGCACAAGGGGACCCACTCGCGCTGTAGGCCCGGGCGGTTTAGCTAGGTGTATGTGCTGTGGGGAAATAGTGCCACTCGAAGAGGGAGAGTCATGTAGCGATCTTAAATGCCCGAAGTGTGACGCTAAGATGGTAAGATGCTGAAAAACAATTTTTATTTTTCACTAAGGGGTTTCCTACTCTCCGAATTATGCGGTAATACACAATTTAATCGATGAAGAGCTGTTTTTGCTAGTTTTGCGAGTTGGGGAAAATTGTGATATTGTGATATATATCAAAATGTAACAAAGTCTTGATTGTTTATTAAAAGTCGAAATCCGTTAGCGTTTGCCTCTTTCACTAGTATTTCTAATGTTTCCCTCTGCTTATCGCTTAGCGACTCGATGTTGAAGCCCTCTTCCGTTGTGAGTTTTAGAATAGGTGTATGGCTGTACCTTTTTCCGTTAATTGTTACATTCTTTAAATTTGTGTAAATCATCATTCTCAGAAGCCCATCCTTTATGCCTCCAAGAGAGGGAAGTCTAGCAACTCTAGTATGTTTTCCCTCTATAAGATAGACTGTTTTTCCGTGTATTTCAACTTCATCACAGGTGAGATAGTAGTAGCCACCGAGATAATTTTTGATTGTGAGTTTAGCTTTGACGCCCTCCAATTTTTCTTTAGGCTGAATAGTTACGCTTTCCCTCTCCTGGGCTTCCATTGAAAGATCCCTTGAAAGCTTCATGAAATCTTCTTTACCCTCACTGAGCAATTCAATCCTCCTTAAAGCAGAAGCAGGTGAATGCATTTCAACACCAAGCACTTTTGAAATCTCATTATAAGAGTTTAAAGCTCTCTTACTAAGCTCCCCAACTTTATCTACTTGCGATAGATTCCAACGTAGGGCATCAGATTGATAGAAAAGAAGCTTCTCTATCTCTGATTTAATGTGCTCAATATCAAACCTTTGTCTAATTATCTTATCCCTACACCTTGGATTTTTAGAAGCCCTTTTGTAGTAGGATATAATTACATAAACTCCTAGTAGACCCATCAAGGAAACCGTATCCCATTCCAGATGGTACTTATTTCCCTTTTTACCCTCATCCTTAATTATAGGTATAATTGTTACTGGTTTCCCCGCAAATTTTAGTGAATCGTAAACTCTTGCATAGGGATATGAACCAGTTCTTTTTGTAGAGTCCCACCAACTAACTACGATTTCGTGGCGTCCTATAAAGAGTTTAAATGTTGCCCTACTCGATAACGCCATGCCTAACTGATCAAAATCGAATGAATCCAATTCCCTGCAAAGAAGCGGCGTATAGGATAACCCTGTAATGTCAGCATAAATGTCCAACAACATTCATTCATCTCGTACGCTTTTTTCTAACAGAGGCCTGAAGCTTAGTTCTTAAATGTTTGGTGTCTTCTCTTACTATTATCTCGAAGAAATCGGAGAGCTTTTGACCGAAAAGATTGGGCTGATTAAAACTCAACTTTTCCTTAATTACATCTGATAGTTCTAAATCAATCTCGTAGCCCACGCATCTTCTTCCAAGTTCATAGGCAACCTTCAACGTTGTTCCAGAACCCATAAACGGATCCAGAACAACTTCATCCCTGTAGGAGAATAGTTTTATTAAGCGATATGGGATTTCTTCGGGAAAAGCTGCTATACCCTTCTCCAATCTGTTCTTTATTGGTAGGACGTTCGTTATTTTCCACACGCTCAAATACCATTTGTTTTCTTTAAATTCCTCGATATCTATTCTGGATTTTGTTTTCACGCCTCTTGGAATGGATTTGTAGTCGAATTCGCCGTTCTGAAAAATGAGGACAGACTCTTGAAGGTTGTCCGGGTAGTAGTACATCGGATAGGGATGCTGTAGTAAAACGCCGCTCCTCCTGCTTATGCGAATGTATCCTTCCGGCTTAACCCAGATAATTTGGTACAGGTACTTGAATCCTTCTCCTGTGAGTATTTTTGTGATGTCCGCAACAACAGGATATTTTACTCTATCTATCAGTGTGTCGTCAACTACAAAAGCAGCTACTCGCCCATTGTCAAGAACCCGTTTCAATTCCTTTGCCAAATTATGAATCAATTCTAAAAATTTCTGATAACTTTCAAAAAGACCCGGATAATCGAAAGGAGCATTAAAATAGGGAGGAGAAGTTACCACCAAATGAACACTACGCTCCTCTAATTCCTTCATGTTTTGACAATCACCGAAAATAAGTTTATTTTTCCAAGAAATTTTTTTACCCATCAATCTCCTCTCTTTATCGAACGTTACTCTTCAAAACTAAACTTTCTTACCAATGAATTAAAATATATACTAAATTGTAAGTCGACCATTTTACTTAAATTTTAATAGTTTTCTTGTTATTTATCGCTCTCTTACCAACTCTACCTTGCATGTTGAAGCAAAAGGGGTCGTAAAAATAGGGTTTTAATACTTTTTTGAAAGAATAGAGTGGTGAAACAAGTTTTTGGAATCAAATCTTAAAAGAATTAAAGAAGATGAAACGCATAACTTACTTATCCGAAGACTGAGTATATGCTTAAAGAAGCAAAAATAAATAAAGGATGAATTTAAAAAAGATATTCAAGAAACATGGTACATATAAAAGGTTTGGATGTATTAATGGTTTAAGGGGTATAAAATGAGGGCCCTAGATTACGACGTGATTTGTGGAGACTGTCTTACATACCTTAAACAGGGAAATGTATCAGATATTCATCTAACATTCTTAGACCCACCTTTTAATCAAGGAAAAGAGTACAAGTATTTTGATGATGAACAAAACCCCAAAGTTTACTGGGATTGGCTAAAAGAGATTATACAGCTAATCCATGAGGCAACGGTGGATGGGGGAGCCATCTACTTTATGCAGAGGGAGAAGAACGTAGATTGGATGATGAAGGTTTTAAAGGAAACAGGATGGACTTATCAAAACCTAATCATATGGAAGAAGTTCACCTCAGCTATACCTGGTAATTTCAGGTTTGGGAAGCATTACCAAGTGATAATTTTTGCTACTAAGGGGGAAAGGCCCAGAGTTTTCAATAGGTTACGTATAGATTATCCGCTGCGCCCAAACCATAAACATAAGAGGCCTAATGGAATCTACCTTACCGATGTTTGGGATGATGTTAGAGAGCTTACGTCAGGATATTTTGCTGGGGACGAAGCCTTAAGAGATGAGGAGGGTAATCGCATACATGAACAGCAGTCCCCCATAGAGCTGTTGTTAAGGATAATCCTTTCATCTACAAGTGTAGGAGACACTGTTTTTGATCCGTTTGCGGGAAGTGGAACCACTCTAGTTGTAGCCCACCAGTTAAGGAGAAAGTCAATAGGCATCGAAATTGACCCGGGATACGTTGAAGTCATAAAGAAACGGTTAAAAACCATAAGTTCCGCAGATGACATTCTAAAATATAGAAACTATTATAGGTACACACCAAACCTAGATGAAGTATGGCTTACTGAGGGTTTGGAGAGATACATCAATGATTGAATTTTCCGACATAACCGATTTCTTTATTCAAGCAGTAGACAAGCTCAAAAATGGTGAATTTAACCTTAGCTCCCCACTTGAAGAAATAGTCCTAAGGTCTGCTGGAAGCAACCTAGCTTACGTAGATCATCGAAAGGATGCCTTAAATAAGTACGGCGTTGATCTCTGGAAAGAATTAAGAGAAGAATTTGGAAAAGGGGAATTCAATGAACTTCTTAAAAAATCAAAAATAGATGAGAATCTTAAATATTCAGATTCCCAGCAATTCCCAGATTTTATATTTAAAGTCAAAGAGACGAAAGGCGAATTTACCTGTGGCAGTCTGCTTGAGTTGAAGGATTCCAAGGGAGGAAACATTGCATCATTCAATTCAACTATACCAACTCAATCAAAAACTCTTGAAGAAATAGATGTAATTAACGGACGTAACCTTGTCTCAAGAATCATCAGCATCATAGATCGAAAATCCCCCGAAGGGAAATACTACACGTTCGAAAGGCGATGCTTCTACTTAGTAAGAACCCACAGTGAAAACCAGAAGAAAACAAAGACCTCAATTGTTGACGGCTCCTTCTTTGAAACCATCCCCAAAAATCATCTACTCTACCAAGTATTTTATCAAATTTTACACAACCACATAAAAAAGAAAGAATTGAAAATAGACAGCAACACCTTAAAACAAGTTGAAAAAGTCTTATCTGAAATAACAGACCAAACGATAATAGCATCTTCAAGGGATGTAGAAGGGGCATCAATAAGACCGAGATTAAGGATAATGGCTGAAGTCCACAGCGAAGGAAACCCCCACAGCTCCAATTACCCCCAAATATCGGAGAAAAGCTTCAACCTCATTCTAAAATCAACCCCGCAAACAGAAAAAATCAAAAGCACGCTGCTAAAGGAAATCCCGGAGCTAAAGACATTCACAATCAAACATAAGAGAAACGGAGACCATATCGTCCTCCAATTCAGCTTAAAACCATAAACCATTCTCGACAAAACTTTAAACAAGTAAATAAGAAAAAGTGGAGTATTGTAATGATCCTTTTTTTATCGCTTAATTTATATATGGTTCCGACCTTTATTAAGTGGGGATGTCTACCAACTTGAATAGGGATTCCAATGACGATTCCTAGAGACGAGTTCAAGAAAACTATACTCGACCTACTAAAAACAGACGAAGCGCTCAGAGCGGAAGTTTACTCACTCGTTGCAGAGGCTCCCATAACAAAACGCGAAATAGAGTCACTAACCAGAGAAATAAAAACTCTAGCAGAAACAATGGTCAAGCGTATGGACAGCTTCGAGAAGGAAATGAGGCTGTTAAGAGAAGAAACAGCCAAGCGTATGGACAGCTTCGAGAAGAGCCTCGAACTGGTGGCTAAGCGTATGGACCGCTTTGAAGAAGAAATGAGGAAGTCTAGAGAGGAGTTTCGTGTTATTGCCAGCGCTCTTGGGGCGAGGTGGGGGTTTGCGGCTGAGGAATCTTTTAGAGAGGCTATTCGTGGTATCCTTGAGAGTATGGGTTTTACTGTGGATAAGTGGGAGGTTTACGACGATGAGGGAGTTGTATTTGGTGCTCCGGGAGTTGTTGAGGTAGATGTGCTGATTAGAGACAAGGAGCATATTCTCATAGAGATTAAGTCCAGCATGAGTAAGGGTTATGTTGTAGCGCTTATATACAAGGCTAAGCTCTACAAAAAGCTTGTCGGAGTGAAGCCTTTCCTAGTAATAGTTTCCCCCTTCGTTGAGGAAGACGCAAAAGAGAGAGCGGTTATGGATAAAATCAAAGTTTACACGAGAGTAAGAGAATTTAAACCGGTTTAAACCAATAAAGGAGTCTAGCGAACAATCTCGGTTCTAAAAGATTTAAAGGTACTATAACGATGATTATGTAACGGTTTGGCACTTAAAACATCGCAAATCTCTAAGTAACGCGGTGGAAGTAACCATCTGTTATGGACTTATTTTTCAGGTGAAGTGTTGAATGCAGAATTTTATGCCGGGTACTATGTGGTAGGCGATTCCCAGAATGTGTGGTGACAGTACTGCTTTTGGGTCGGAGTAAATTTCGAATTGGTGGTCGATTTTCAGCTTTTTTAATGTTTCATGGATTTTTTCCGTTTCTCCGGTTAATCCGTATTCGTCTGTGCTCTCGCAATTAAGTAGCAGGTGGACTTTTTTTAGAGTGTCGGGGTTTTCCCTAATCATTTTGTTTAGGTCGTATTTCTGCCAGTTGCTGGCTGCTTTCTTGTTCAGGTCAACGATTTTTCCTTTCTTGTCTCTTTTGATGGATGGTATTAGGGGATTATTCTTGGAGAATATGATGTCGTAGGTGTCTAGTATGTCGTTCCAGGATGAGTTTCCGAGTTGTTCCGCGATTTCTCTTCCTAGGAGTTTCTCGAAGATGGGTGTGACCAGCTTCCAGTTCAGTAAATCAGTGGTTATGTTGGCGGGGCTCAGTGAGACGGCTGAGATGAATTTTTCGGGATGGTGGAGGCATGTGCTCAGCGTTCCGTATCCGCCCATAGATCCTCCCATCAGAGCTCTGTGCTTCTTGTCGGCTGTGGTTCGGTAATTCGCATCCACGTAGTCTACGACATCCTTAACGATGTAGTCCTCAAATTTTCCGGTGAAGGGGGAATTGAGATACATGCTTCCTTTGGTTTGCACCGCCCCGCTTAAATCCTTGGCACCATCCTTGTGGGGCAAGTGCAGGCTACCGTCTGGCTGCACAAAAATAAACGGTTCCAGCTCTCCCTTGGTAATCAACTCGTCAAACTTCGCATAGGGGGATATACGGTTCAAATCCATCTCTTGTAAGACCTGAGGTGGAATTACTTGCACGGGCAGATTCTTGTTATCCTCCAGACGGGGAGTCACGGTTAATTTCTTGCTATTCCCGGTATATCCGTGTAGATAGTAAATCACGGGATATTTCTCGTCCTCGGATTCAAAATATCCTGGTGGAAGGTAAACACCTAGTTCGCGGTCAACCGGGCTATTTATAGGATTGCCCTCTAGGCTCCTGGCGTGAACAACATCAACCCGATACCTCTCAACCTCACTTTTCTCAACCATAATTTCACTCTCCTAATCTGATTTTAATCATCATGATTGATTTTAGTTTTTTTGTAAGCTTGCGAACCCCAACTTTGTGATTCTTTTTTTCCACCCATTTATCTAAATGTTTCTCTTTACTTCGCTTTAAACAGGGCATGAAACCATTAAGTATTACTTAATAACCTCCAACTCTTTTTAATTAGCCCCGAAAAAATAATAAAAAGTGCACGGATTAAGTTTTTACGACACAAAAGGCTAATATTCTTAAAAGATGTTAGTAAACTAATAAAGGTTCATGGGGAGATTGAAAACGGTTCAAATTACGGAAACCCAAACCCCAATTCCTTCCAGAACTCAAATCTATCGAAGAAAGATTCTGGAAGCACCCTATGAAATATGCATTGAGCGAGCCCGATACTATACCGAATCCTACAAGGAAAACGAGGGTATGCACCCAGCCATCCGTGCCGCGAAGGCTCTGGAAAACACTCTAAGAAAAATGACCATCTACATACTTCCCGAAGAACAGATCGTTGGAAACCGTTCCAGCAAGCTAGTGGCGACAATTATCCCAATTGAGCGCGGCGAATTAAACTACGTCCTTAAAATAGACCTTAAAAACCTAAAAAATAGGAAGGATCACCCCTATCACATATCAGGAGAGGAAGAGAAAGAACTAGGGAAGATGCTCAAGTACTGGAAGGGCAAAACCGTAAGGGATCACCGAACCAAAATCATGAAGGAGAAAGGACTGCACTTCAAAATCAGCCTCGGTCCAGGAGCCAACTGGAGGAGACTGAAAAACTTCGGCTTAAAAAACATGTGGAAAATCATGAAGATATACGCCGGGGGAAGACTGCGCTACATATCAAGCAGCTTAAACGAGGTAACGCTCAACAACCCCAACCTGGTGATGAACGTTTTTGACGTTCAGGGTCACTTAGTCATCGGAATCAACAACGCAATCAAAACCGGGTTCAAGGGGATAAAAGAAAAAGCGCAGGAAGTAAAGAAAACCGTCAGGGACTCTGAAAAAAAGAAGTTCCTAGACGCCGTGATTATCTGCTGCGACGCCGCTAAAATGTTTGCTCAACGCTTCGCAACACTAGCAGAAGAAATGGCGTCAAGAGAAAATGATTCCCAGAGGAAGGCTGAACTTCTCCGAATAGCTGAAAGCTGCAGATGGGTGTTCTGGAATCCGCCTCGAAGCTTCTATGAAGCTTGTCAATTCTTATGGTTCACCCAAGTCATAGCGTCAATAAGCTATGGAGTAGGTTTAATTGGAGCCGTTGGACGAGTCGACCAATACCTTTACCCCTACTACAAGAAAGATATTGAACAGGGTAAAATCACCCGTGAGCAGGCCCTGGAGCTGGTGGAAGAACTTCTAATCAAGTTCAGCTACAATCTGCTCCTGCTTCCCAGCTTCGGAAAACACACCGCCTCAGAACTCGGTGCCGACGAGGACGCCCTAACCATTGGGGGAGTTGGTAGAGACGCGGAGGATGCCACGAACGAACTCTCCTACATCTGGATGGACGCTTGTAAAAATATGAAGAATCTCACAAACACCTTCTCCGTACGTGTTTCAAGCAAGTCCAGCGATGAGTGGCTTCGAAAAATCGCCGAAGTCTACAGCGTTACCTCCGGACCCGCATTATACAACGACGATGTTACCATTCCAGCCCTGGCCGATAATGGAACAGGGTTTGAGGATGCTCGGGATTATGCTGTAATCGGATGTGTGGAGCCTACGAGTGCCGGGAACACCTTCGGGTGCACCAGTGGGAATGACATATCACTGGTGGGTGTTCTGGAAATGGTGCTCACAAACGGAATGATCAGGATGCTCGGACGCAGAACCGGACTGAACACCGGGGATCCGAGGAAATTCACAACGTTTGAACAGGTGATGGACGCCTTCAAAAAACAGCTTCAAAAGAGCATCGACCTCATATCTCAACTGGTGGAGATTAAGGACGAGGTATACGACAAGTGGTTCCCCAATCCCTACATCTCAGCCACGCTGGAAGGCTGCGTGGAAAACGCCATGGATATGACCAGTGGAGGAGCAAGGTACAATTTTAACTCTATAAGTGGACGCGGAATAGGAACAACAGTTGATTCCCTAGCGGCAATAAAAAAAGTGGTTTTCGACGACAAAATCGCAACAATGGATGAATTGATAGACGCTCTAGAAAACAATTTTAGAGGAGAGAAGGGGGAAAGGCTGCGTCAGATACTAATAAACAGGGCTCCGAAATACGGCAACGACGATGATTACGCTGATGAGATAGCCAAAGAAATTGCTGGAACCCTCTGCGACATGGTAACGAGTAAAAAGGCTTGGAGAGGAGGACCCTACAGAGCCTCATTCTTCTCATACGGACTGCACGTCCTAGACGGAAACCTATTGGGAGCCACACCCAACGGAAGAAAAGCCGGAGAACCCACCTCAAACAGCCTATCTCCAAGCAACGGCGTCGAAAAAAACGGACCCACCGCCATCCTAAAATCATGCGCAAAGATCGACCACACAAAAATCGCCAACGGTTGCTCACTGAACATCAAAATGCTCCCAGCACTCCTCAGAGACCAAGAGAGAAGACAGAAGCTTGCCAGCCTAATCAGAGCCTACTTCAAACTGGGCGGAAGCCAAGTCCAGTTCAACGTTGTCGACAGCCAAATCCTGAGAGACGCCCAGAAACACCCCGAAAAATACAGAGACCTAGTGGTAAGAGTATCCGGCTACTGTGCCTACTTCACAGACCTCGGGAAACCAATACAGGACGATATAATAGCCCGCGCGGAGTTCGGAAGCCTCTAACAAACCTTCTCTTCTTTTTATTTTTTGAGATACTTTCAGAAGAAGATGTTCACCTGTTTGAAGTATTTAATTTTTTGAAAAAAGTGGGAGAAAAAAAGCGATATAGTATTGTTTTTTGTCTGATTGGTTAGACGGTTTTGATCTCAGGTGAGAGCGTGATGGGTGCTTTTATGGAGTTGGCTACTAGGCAAAATTCTTTGGCCTGATTTACTGCTTGGAGTGCCTTATCTTTATCCGCTTTCTTAACCTTGAACACGGGTTCTAGTTCGATTTTCTTAAATCCTTTTCCCGGTCCTATATCTCCTGGTGCTTCCCCTACGCCTCTGACCTCCAATTCGGATACTTCGACTTTCATGGCTTGGAGAAAGCCTACGAGGAACAGTTCATAACACATGCAGAGAGCCGCCACGAGGCTCCCTTCAGGAGTTATCATATCCGTTCTGGGCCCTAATGGGGGCGGCGCAACAAAATCCAGTTTGACACCATTAAGATAGTCTATCTTGCCCTGAAAGCCTCCGCCTTTCCAACTCGCAGTTGCTTTAACCAAACGTGTTTTCGCTTCAGCCATACTTATTCACCTCCCAAAATAATCGGAGAACCAACTCACGGTATCGGAACAAGGATAATTTATGCGTATCAGTAATTAGGAGTTCAGCTAGAACCATAATCCTTTCTTAAGTATATTAACATTATTATTAAGGATTGATTCAAGGACAAGGATACGAGATTGGATTGAGGAAAAAAGCTAAACGGGAAAATGGTGTTTAATTATACATGTATATTATGAATAGTAGCAGGTCCACTATAGCGCAAGTGTCGGGGAACTCTATTCGGACGTCTAGCAGTAGCACTCTGGGATACGTGGAGAACGGTAGAGTCATGAACTCCAGCAGAAGCACCATAGGATACATTGAAAGAGGCTCCATAATGAATTCAAGCAGAAGCACCATAGGAAAATACGACAGCGGCAGAATCACGTCCTCCTCCGGTTCCACCCGGTTCTACTTGGATGGGAAAACCATTATGAATAGCAGCCGCTCCACTATCGGGTATACCAGCGAGAACATAGGAAACTATTTGGAGCATGTGATAGCCTACATAGTCTTCTTCTCGGGATGGTGGTAAAACACCACCACACTTTTTCCATCGGGAAACAGTTTATCCTCTCACCCCGTCTAAAAACGAGTCTTAGAAAACACTTATTTTATTAGGGAAAAGCGGAAATGCTGGATTTCACAAACTATGCAGCACAAACTTGATTCAATAAAAAATGAGTAAAGTTTTTTATATCTCAGTACCTAATTTATATTATAGTAATTTCAATTAGACAGTTTCCATAATGCAAGCGGTTAGTGAGAAATAACATTCATTAAATGTGAAATGAGCCGCTTTTAGTTACCATTTTGCATAACCGTTCATTTACTGATTTAAGATAGGAGATTCTTAAAGATGACGGAGCAGAGTTTTGAGAGAACGGAAGGCCAAACTGAGAGAATAAAGGTTTTAGTGATGGGTCCTCGCGCAGCTGGAAAAACCGCGATTCTTAGGCAGACGATTTACGCTTTTAAAGCAGAACAGCTCCGAAACCTGCCGCCCACAATACTTGTAGATATACATCCAGAAAAAAGGAAAAACAAATACATTTGTCGATTCTTTGAGTGCGGAGGGCAGGAAAGCTTCTTCGAAGAGTACCATCAACCGGAGAATGAAAAGAACATCTTCAAAAACGTTAACATCTTCATATTCGTAATAGATTCTGAAAAGGAAGAACTGTTTTCCTTCGCCCGCAAAGAATTCTGGCGAGCACTAACTAAGTTAGCTAAATACTCCCCAAAAGCTCTATCAATCGTTTTTGCGCACAAGCAGGACCTGCCCGAAGCCCTCGCTCCCGAAGAAGTAATAGAACTCCTACTATTACCACCCCCAGAGATTAACTCCACAAAACTTGACCTTGACCCCCGTTTGTTGAAAAAGACTGAAAAAATTGCAAAAAAAACAGTTTGCTACGGCACCTCCATAGAAGAACCCTCCATGAAGGAAAGTGAGGGGAGTAATCACTGGATTAAAGGAGATGAAGCGATCCAGGCGACCCTGCAACTCTATGCAAAATCCATGCAAAAACGCTCAAAAACAACTCATAAACCAGAAACCAAGAAAAGTTCCAGCAAACAACTGCTCAGAAAAATCCTCACGAAACTAAACGAAGAGGTTGGAGCCCTGGGAAGCATAGTCATAGACAAATCCAGCGGGCTATCAGTTGCATCAACACTGGACAAAGACGACATAACACAATCCATGATGGGCATAATAATCCTAAACTCCACCAAGGTTCGAGACCTGGGAGAAAAAGTACTAAACATAGTGATCCTGAGAAGCGAAGAAAACAACGTAATGCTGGTCAACATCACAGATGACTTCTCCCTACTAATCGTCCTACCCACAGAAAACGAAGTCCAACTAGGATACGCCATATACATAGTTAGCGAAACCACAAAGAAAATCAGAGAAATCCTCTCTAACCACCCGGAATCTCACACCTCTTCCAACAGCCAACCCGACACCCAGAATGCAACCGGCACATAAAGGAAGAAACACAGTCTGTATTGGGACTCAGAACAATCACGTATGAAGTAACTGAAACTTAACCAACCAACAAAGCAACGGAAACAAACACACTTAAAATCGGCTTAAACACTGTTCAAAACAAGTATCTAGAAATTTCTAAAATCGAAAATATTTTGAATAGTAATAAGTGATGTTCAATTTCCTCACAAGATGGCGAAATATTTAATCATAAGGGTTTTGAGAAATTTAATTAATATAATTTAATAAAAACCTTAGGGCGCCGTTTAATGATGCTGATAAGAGAAGCTACGAGAGATGACGTTTCTCTTTTAACGACTATTATTCGTAATTCATTTCGAGATGTTGCTGAAAGGTTTGACCTTACGCCTGAAAATTGTCCCACTCATCCTTCGAATTGTACAGAAGAATGGATTAACTCGGCGCTGGATAAAGGAATTACGTATTACATACTGGAAAACGATAGTAAGCCTTGCGGTTGTGTATCACTGGAATTAGCTCGACCTGAAGTTTGTTATCTTGAGAGACTCGCTGTTTTACCAGAATGCAGAAGGAAAGGTTTTGGAGGAGCTTTAGTAAGGCATATCTTAGAAGAGACGCTAAAGAAAAAAGCCCGACGCGTAGAGATTGGCATCATCGCCAAACATACAGAACTTAAAGAATGGTACGAGAAATTAGGATTTTCCGTGAAAGAAACGGTTCATTTTAACCACTTGCCGTTTGATGTGACCTTCATGTTCATACAGTTATGATTCCATCAAAAAGAAAATTCAACAAAAAAATAAAAAGTTATTTTTCTTGTTTCTTCGGTTTTCCTCGATGAGGGGAATTAGCTATTTTTGAAGTTTTTCTACGCACTCTTCGTTTCTGTCGGTTATGTGGCCTTTCTGCTCTTTCTTTTGTTTGTTTTGCATATTTTCCAGATTTCTTGGTTGCCGTTCTAGCCTGTTTTACCTTTGATGTGAGGGGCACTCTTGATAGGAGTAGCTCGGTCTCGTCGTAATGGCTCTGAACACTTTCTTGCTTCAGTTGTATTTCCGTTTTCCTAGCTTCAAATTCCTCTTCACTAATTTCTCCAGCTTTAAACTGCTGGCTTAGATTCTTCAACTGGGAATTCAAATTAATAAGCTCCGCTTTAAAGCTCTCTCTGTCCCTCTGCATTTTAGAAATCCTTTCCATCCGAAGCTTCTCAGCCTTATCAAGATCAATAACCGAAGCCAAGATTTCCATGAATGAGGCTTTGAAAGGCTTGACATTGCCTATCCAGTTCTCAAGCTTATTCCGGTGTTGCTGCTCAGCGTCAAACAAAAATTTATGTAGCCTTTGTCTAATCCATTCCTCCTCTTGCCCAGTATTAATACTCGCGATACAGGTGGCTGTCAGAAACTCGCCGTCCTCTCGTATAAACGTTCTACGCTCCGTCTCAAGCTTTCTCAGATCACCCTCCTTCATTTCATCCAGAAAAGATTTAACTGCTGACATAAACCCCGAAAGAAGACCTACATCCTGATCCATCTTTATAAAGTCAAACACCCACAAAGTGACGCCGCTGAGAATATGGTCCACAATAATATTTTCGAGACTAGCCAAAGCCTTAATTGGAACCTCACGTTTCCTACGTAACCTATCAGCGACCACCGTAGCCGCAACCAAAGACCCCACGACGACCCCGATCAAAAGATAACTGGTAAGGCCTTTGTTCTGCTCCATCATGGCGTTATACATCAATCCAATTAAAGCAATATATTGAGGGTTTATTACTATAAAATATGTAGGTGCATAATTGATTGAGATTGGGTCAGAAGAACTCGATGCGTAAAATCGTTTACTAGCGGTGAGGTAAACTTGGTGGTCACCAAAGTCTGCACCGAAATTTATTGTAACGTTGTAAATACCATCATTTTTATCGTCCCACTGAATATCTAATTTTTTGGTTCCATCATAAGCAGTGATAAACGCTCCTTCTATACCTTGGCCTGTTTCATCATGATAGTAGAGAATCACCGAAGCATTATTAGGGTACACAACATTAGATGGAAAACTAGTGATATCAAGAGCAGTGTTTATAAGAGGCACGATCTCAAGAGTTGTTTCATTATATCCGACCATGAATCCGTACTTAGAACTGAGGGTTACATTATATGAACCAGGAGAGGTGGCATTATTACTAATATTCCAGGTAAACCAGGTACTTGTGCATAGTGCTATATTTTTTTCCGCTGTATAATTCAAAGTTTGGGAGGGGTCATATATGCTAAGATTAACAGTTCCACCAACAGGGGTATAGAAGTTTACGGTAACATTAAGGACATCATCAAGAGTCGCGTTATCAACCTGTACCCCACCAACCTCAAAGCCGATCCCTGGTTCATGATTAGGAGATGTACAGTTCACAATCCAGGTACCATTACTGGCAGGAAAACTAATAGTATCAGGCGGATAAGAATCAAGTGCAATCCAACTGCCACCAGTCATATTATACGCCATAGAACTTGGGCCTTCCCAGTTTACGGGCATCCCTGTGATATTTATATGATTAATACCATAAGAAGTCAACGGAAAAGCGTCGTTGCCAGTTGCATTCACCGTAACATTCCAAAAAGCATCACTACCGCTGATAACAACAAAATTAGTATCGGCAATGGTATCTTTGCCGTAGGTGACATTCCAGACGTAAGAGAAACTCACAGTGGACATCCAGGTTGAATTCACATCATAGAAAATGTACCCATTTGTACCGAAAGATGCCGTACTATCAATCCATTCTCCACTGCCTTTATCGATATCCTGAACCGTTGAACCGTTAATTGTTAAGCCTATTTCTGATGGTTTGGCACTCTCAGGGTCTGGTGTCGTGCTTGCACTAACATTAACTTTGAGTTTGCAATCATAATGGGGTAAATACGCCCAAACTCCGTAAATGTATTGATACACATACCCGTAGCCCAGAAAAGGTGATGTTGAATAGTTCACGGCTCTCCAGTATTGACTTCTATAGTTTCTTTCAACACCTATAAAAAAGGTATTATCATATGTTCTTGAAATATTCAATAGTATATGTGAAAAACTAATGTTATTCCATCTAGTTCCCTGTGCGATTGCAACACCCGTCCTACTTGCAATTGGATAATACGGTTCCGGCCTTCCACTACTGTTTGTCGCATTGTAAACATAAAAGTTTGTTCGAGCATCCGTATATGTGGTGGTCAACAGCACACTAATATTATCCAGATATGCATTATTTGTCAATCGAAATGACATTGCATAACGAGAACTAAGTACAAAACTAGCGTTATCAGTATCATTGTTTGGTATAATGGTGGTATTGGGCGCAATAATGTTAGAGAAACTCAGGTTCGCCCAGACGATTTTCCAACCCTCAGGGCATGGAATGTATATGTTTGAGGTTGTGTTTGTAGCATTTGGTGCGCTGTTGTAATTGTTTGTTATGTAGAGTAGCGCGTTTAACTGGTCTCCATTTCCGATATATGATTTTGAGTTCACGTTTGGATTATTGTAGGGGGAGTTTAGGAAGATTATTGGCGGATTTGATGTTGAGAGTATTACAAGTAATGGGAGTGTTAACAGTAGCATTATTGTGACCGCTAGGATTACTCTTTTTTTCATTGTTGGTCTTTCCCCCTATTATTTTGTTTAAATTTATATTCATAAAATTCGGGCTTAAAAGCCTCTGGTGTAACCCACACCGTAAAGCGGGAATAGTGTTTAGTCGTAGATAGTCTCAGGTGACCAAAAATGACAGAACCACTATTCCAAGCACTCATTCTTTTTCTACTCCTTTATGCTTTTACTGAATACCCTTTATAGTAGCCCACTCCAGAAGGGAATGGAACGCAACCAATCTGCATCACCACCAGAGTGGGAATGGTGGTCTTTTGGTTGGTGTGGATTTTTGGTGTTACTTCCTCGAAAGAAGCCGTAGGAGGGCTTCTTTTTAATCCGAGGATAGGCGAAGGTTGGATGAATTATTTCATTTATTCTATTTCTCTGTCAGGAGTTCTGAGATATCGATAGATGCTAGGCTTTCAATTAATGGTGGTATCTCGTTGTGTTCCCTGTCCTTTTCGCAGTACATTATTTCTTGTTTCTTTAGGAGTTGTTTCGCCTCGTCTGACAGCTTAGGTATAGCCACTATTACATACTGGACTGGGGCTACGCTTGCATTTTTTCCTACGAATTCCATGATCTTCTCCTTTTTGACTTCCTCTGCGTCTTCAACGATGTCTATCGCAATTTTTCCTCCTGGGAGAATGTTTTTAATCAATTCCTTGCCCACGTTGTCTGGCATTGCGGCTACAACATGAAACTCGTAGTTAACGTTGTCGACGCCTGTGATCGTTCCTGGTGTTTCCACATTCCAACCCTTCTTCTTAAAGGTGCTAGAGAGCATCTTCCGCAATTGGATGCTTGATACTTGTCTCTTAATTTCTTTGGCGTAATCTGGGTTCATGGTGTAAAAGGGAGCTTCAACGATTTTAGCAAAAGCGAGTTTCACGGTGTGATCGCATTCTGTGCATTGAACCGCGACATTAACTTCTGTGAATATTTTTTTACAGTTATCACACTTGTTCTGAGCCAGTATTTTTCGGTAATCCAAACTCAGGCCCTTAAGCTCTTTCTCGCACTTTGGACAGTAGTACTTATCAGGCTCGCCGTAGTAAACTCCTGAAAAATACTCCTCGGAGTCAACCGTGCCGCAAAGGAAACACTCAAGAAAGTTACTCTTTTGAATACTAAACGAAGAGCAGTAAGGGCATCGGTACCGAACCCGAATCTTAAAGGAACCACAATTAGGGCAGGCTAGGGCGGAATCGAAAGCTTTCCTGTTCAGGATTCTATACTTACTAAGAGTTTCAAGCAAAACTTTGGTATCGATGGAGTCGAGACCTGTAACCTTCTCTACATTAATGTATCTGAATCCTTCATCCCAATTAAAAGTAGGTTCAAGCTCTGACAGAGAATTATCTAGAAACTTTTCTAGGAGCTTCTTCACCTCTGGTTTTTCGTACAGTTCACTTCTCTTAAAGGTGACTCCTGCTGTCAGCAAATCGGAGTAAAGCTGGGGTAAATCCTCGACGATGCCTTTCTTTCTCTTCATAAGCTTTTTGGATTTTCCCGCAATTGCAAAAAGCTTATCCTCGTACTTGTCTCCACGTTCATCGGCATCAAGCACGAGAGCGAAGAGATACTTGTCACGCGGCAGATAATAACTTGCAATATGCCAGTCCCCAATGTCCAAAACCGAGAAGGGTGGAGAGGAGCCAGCAAAGTGAGTAGTATACACCTTCATAGCAAGATCCATATCAAACCCAATTTTCTCAGGATGCTTAGCAAGAATCACAGGACCAACTCTATCATCCCACTTAATAATAACGATTCCCTTGGGCATATCATCACCATATATAAGTAACCGACGCTACGAAAAAGACAAAAAACACGAAGAAAAACTCCCTATCCCAAGCTTACAAAACTCTTTTCCAAGAAAAATAAGAACAAGATACCGCGCAAATAGTCTCTACACACAGTCGTAAACTGCGCAAAAAAAAGGATCCCAGATACGTCCCATCAATTTCAAAATTTTAAAATATTATTTATAAAGCTTTCCCAAAAAAAAACTAAATATGGTACGTTCTCAGGTGTGAGGATAAGACTTCTGTTGTAGTTTCTTTATGAACGTAGAGCCACATATTTAGGCGAATTTCTGCTTTTTAAATACTATAATTTTTATGTGTAAATCTTTCCATAAATTGAACAATCAATCAAAAATGGAATAAATAAGTGAACAAATGTTCTTGAAAAATCGGTAATCCAAGTATTTTTTAAGCCACCCCGCAGCCCAAAAAATTGTTATTTGTTACCCAATCCACAAATAAATCCAAAATTCACTGAGTTATCTCCTGAAAGAATAAAGAAGTATCCTTGAGACGGTTTCTGATTAGTTCTCTTCCAAAATTCACTCTTGAAATAAACACTCCTAAAACCAACTAATTCATTCGGAAATAGCGGTCTTGAATACTCTTTACTTAAAATCGCAGCCTAATGCTTAAAATCACAAAATCCCCTCAAAATCCCAACCTTTCCATTACATAAAATCGCAACTTGAGTCCAAATAATCACTATTAATGGAAAGTAAAGTTGCAAAAAACCCAAAAACATAAATAATTTGTAAAGTATATTTATAAATGTGGCACTTCTATTAGAATAGTTTAGAAGTATATTTGGATTTCAAAAGAACCAAACTTCGGTAGAAGTAGTTTCTAGGGGATTTAGAGACCAACCCCCTATTAAAATAACACCTATCCTCATAAATGTTAATCAATGCAAGTGCGGGAAATAACCTGTAAGAAGGTTATATAATGGGTGCGAATGGGTTTACTGGTTTAAAAGAATTGGATCAAATGCTTGATAGTGGGATAGAAAGGGGAGATGTTGTTCTCTTTCTCGACGATATTGGGTCGGGAAATGATTTTATCCTCTCAGAAATAATTCGAAGCCATTACAATCAAGGAGGGAGCGTTATTCTCGTAATAACATCACCCGACTCCCTTCGATTTGCAAACCTAATTGAGGATATTATCCACTCTAAAAATTTTACGGTTGTAGACTGCGTTTCGCCAAAAAACGTTTATAACACCGAATACTACATAGAAAATTGCTCACGAGTCTTTGACATATTTCTAACTATGAAAACGGCAAGAGACAACCAGCTCAAGAACAATAGCAAGGATGCCCCTGGTCCTTTAGTTTGCCTCAACTCTCTTAGCTCCCTTTTCATAAACTTTGAAACAAATGAGGTTATTCAGTTCTTTAACAAAAACATTAAGGAAGCAATAAGGTGTAGAACAATAGAATACTACCTCCTATATCAGGGAATTACCGAAACCAGCGTAGAGAAAAGAATGCAAGCACTAGCAAACACGGTGATCAAAACAAGAACCGAGTTTAGAGAACATAGAAGACAAAATTTCATACAGGTAGTGAAACATGCTTCAGGAATACCCTACCCCGAAGAGAAACAATACTCTATAGCAAAACTTGACGGCACACGACCAGAAATAGTTTTCTCAACCCCGTTCCTTGACCGCATGGTAAAAAGCATACAAACGTCAAGTAGCCAAGTAACTCCGAAAGGGAATAAAAAAGCAAAAGAGAAGGCTTAAAACTAATCGGTTTCAATACTCTAAGCTTGTTGAGTCAGATAGACGGGAACGCTGGGGCTTTCAAAAGGCGTGGCGAAGAAGATGAAACAGAGGAGGAGATAGAGAAGATTCACAAGACACAGAGAGAGCAATTAGTTTTTCTCAATTCATTTTGCTGCTAAAAAGATTCATAGAGTGTCACTTTCGCACCTTTATGTTTTCTAAAAACATTTCTCCTAGGAGAGAGAAGGCCTTTTCAACATTGGTTTGGTCTTTGGCTGAAGTTTCGATAAAGGGTATGCCTAGGCTGTTTGCAACAGAGCGACCTTCCTCTGTAGAGACCTGCCTTTCAAGATCGGTTTTATTACCTATCAATATTAGGGGAACCTTGCCACAGTGCTTAGTTATCTCGCCTACCCACCAGACGCATTTTTTAAGAGTTAAGGGTTTCGTTACATCGTAAACTACAAGTCCACAGTGACCTCCCTCGTAATATTTTGGTAATAAATTTCTAAACTTCTCTTGGCCACCAGTATCCCACAGGAGCAGCATCATTTTCTCACCCTTCACTTCGATGACTTTGGATAAAAGGTTTACACCTATGGTTTGAATGTAGTCTTTGGTGAATTGTCCGGTTGCGAATCTGCGTGTTAGACTCGTTTTACCGACCCCTCCGTCACCTACGATTAGAACCTTTACCGAATAGTCGAAATCCGTCAATTTTTACACCACCTTTCAGTCCTTTCACCTTATTTATCAGGTTCATTGTGAATATGGGAAAGCGTTTTCTAATATCCGATATTAGTTATTAAGAGAGGGCTATTGTTGCTTTTCGGGTGATGGTTTTTGGCTAGTTTTGAGTGTTTAGATTTTCCTTTTTGTTTTATTTTTTCATTTTTTTGCAGATATTCTAGTATTTCCTCAGACACGGTTGTTAGGGATGGTAGATCGTAGTTTTTCTGGTCGAAAGCTACTGTTAAACACATTTTACCTTTAATGATGTTGACGACGTAATCTTTTTCATTCTTCATAATTATAGTGTTGCCAGTTCTATGGTAAAGCTTTTTAATCCCTTTTGTATACCTTAAACGCCCTCGAACTTTATTAATATAATCCCCTAGATCCCAGAGGGGATGGGTGGATAGGAGTATCTTGCCCTTATCGATGTCAAATAGAATCAGGTCTTTTGCTTGAAACTTGAATAGAAAATCGAATACAAAGTCATTTAATATCTTACTATCACGGTATTTTTCTAATTCTCCCTCGAATTCTTTAAACGGTGCCAAATCACCTGACCAGTCAGGCAGAACATCTCCGTATTTTTCCAGAAAAGTGTAAGCAACTTCCGTCAGAATTCGGTAAACAATGTGTTCTGAGAGTGTTTCAGAGGTGTGAGCAACAAAGAGTAATCCTGCCTTCTGCATATAGTATAATCTCTGACCTTTAAAGGAAACCGATTCAATATCTGAGTCCATAATTTCTCTTCCCATGTGTGCTAGGGCACTCAGCATCCCAGCCAAAAGAGTAGTATCGTAGCTTTCTCGATCCGTGGCAACGAGACACAAACCACTAGAAGTGATAACCAAGATGTTTTTAAGAGATGTTAAGCATTCAGGATTATCAAAACTTCCTAGCTTGCATAAGCCCTTGACCCTGTCAACTATTCTCTTAACCATAATAATCCCTAATTAATCTATTGTTAACAAACCAAAAGTTAAATCAAACAACAAATAAAACTAAAAAGAAAAAGAGAACACAATAACTTTTATAAAATTAAGTAGATATTTCCACGCAGACGGTAGAAATAACCCCTCTTAACTACGCGATTAAACACATCACTCACAGAGAATTATGAAAAATGGAGAAACTAAGTTGTCTTATAAATTTTTTTTACTAAATTTATAATTTTTATAAATAAAAATAAGTTTTCAAATAAAAAAGGAAAAAGAATTGCTTCAAAAAAAATCTCAACATCTCGTGACTAGTTATATTCAGTTTTAAAATATTTATTATAAAGATAAGACCTTTTAATTTGTTGAATAAATGGAAAAATATTTTGAAGACAGATCTTAGCGTCCACTTAAAAAAACTAAATAAAATCTAGAGTGAAGAGTGTTAGCATGCGTTCTACATTGAAACCTTTTTCATTCATACTGAGTCTTCCTTTAAAATATTTTAGAGGCATTTTTGATTCGCTTCTTTTATGGGCCAGATGATTTAATTATATGTCGCAAGTTTTGTTACCAGATGATTCCTCGCATGTCTTCTTTGAACACTTTTTCTTCGGGGTATAGTACTATGCCATTTTCTGTTATTTTGAAGAAGGCTGCATCCATGCTGTGATTTATCCCTCTCATTTTCATAATTTCCAGTGCTCTTATTTTAGTGTTACCCTGTCTTAGCATGTAGAGCAGGATTACGCCTTCCGCTATGAAGGGTTCCAGACCGTAGCGTCCCATCTCGTGCACATTTAGGCTTTCAGCCGTGAGGAGTGAGGTTACTCCGGTTGCTTTAAGGGAACGCACCAGGGTGAGAACATCCTGCCTGAGTTGGAAAAGGTCTTTGTGCTGGAGTGTGAGGTTCGTTATGGAGTCCACCACTATTCTTGTTGCGCTTAGCTCTCTTCTCTTCTCGTGTATGACTGACACGAGGTTCTCAATATTGAAAGACCTTTCTCCCAGAATCGGGTGGCTCTCACCCGTAATCTCATAAATTCGATCACCAGCATCCGTGCTTCTCTGGATAGGTGCTGCATCTATTACCGCCAGTAGATTCTCATCTATGAGTTTGTCCAAGTCCCATCCGAAGTTGCCTAGGTTTTCTTTTATTGTTTTTTCGGGTTCTTCCAAGCTCACGATGATTCCAGGAACACCGTATTGACTGGCACCGTTATATATGAATTGTGCAGCTAGAATGCTTTTTCCAGTTCCTGGTCCGCCTGAGACCAAGATTGCTCTACCTTTGGGTAACCCACCTCTCAACAGTTCATCAAGGCCGGGAATACCAGAAGGTACAGTTTCAACCAAACTCATTTTCGCATCCCTCACAACTTATAAAATTTTTCGCTCTTTTTTTAGAATTTAAGTTTCTATAAATAAAAATGATTAACTTCGGTATATATTTCTTCCTTATCATAAGGCTTTATTACAGTGTAGGTTGATTGATTTACTTTCTTTTCAATTTGTGTTTTTTTGGTTTATTCGACGGGTACAAGGGCTATTCTATCACGCCCATTACTTGTTGGTTCGGGGACTATAGCAAGCACTCTTGTTTGGGGATACACACCATACATTACTGGTACTCCCACATTGTCTAGTACGAAGTGGGTCGCCGCAAGGTGAATTAGAGAATCCATGGATTTGACACCAACTTTGGCTAACGCAATAATGATTCCATTAAGATTGCTTGTTTCATAAGCTAGTGTTCCTATAGCCCTTCTAAAGCTTTCTTCTCCGTAGATCCGCTCCATAGTGTCTACGCCAAGAAACCACAAAAAGGTATCAGCATCAAATTTCTCGGTAATTTTAGATACCGATTTCATATATACTTCGCTAAAATCATCTATGTTCTTGTTCGAAACATGAATTGTGTTCCATACGGAACTTCCTTTCGGTTCTGCGAATTCGAAATAGAAAATATGTTTTCGATTTCTGGATATAATGTTCTCCTCGAGTCCCATTTGAGCGATAGTCCAACTTTCAGCAAATTGGGTTGAAGCACTATACGGAGAAGTTACAAATACAGGACAACCTCTTTGAACAAAATTTTGGATAGTGGGAAATGTAATGTAATTATAATCCGCTCCAATATCCTTTGCATTTTCAATGAGGCTGAATGATCCTCTTAATATTCCTCCCACAATATTGTCCAGCTCTCTTATACCTGTGGGGAAAAGAATTCCACTCGGTTTTACTGCTAATGCCTCGACATCGTATTTTATACGTGGGAAAAGCACTGTCTTAAAGGAGGTGAATCTATTCTCATTGAGAGTAAAAAGATAGTATGGTTGCCGTATTTTTTCTCCACGTATCTTTTCTAAATGTATTTTTCTTATCAGTCTTCCGTCTACGATTTCTCTCTCTAGTCTTACCACTCCATCAGTTAAGAAGTCCAACCTTTTACAATCTTCGATTTCCGATAC
Organism: Candidatus Freyarchaeota archaeon; assembly: GCA_030587365.1. Lineage (GTDB taxonomy): Archaea > Asgardarchaeota > Jordiarchaeia > Jordiarchaeales > Jordiarchaeaceae > Jordiarchaeum. Next base: position 70,911 of record JAUQZE010000047.1, read on the forward strand.
GAACAACATGTTTGTGGCTGTTTTTTCACCAAGTTCTAAAAGGATATTTTCAAGGGTGGTGTCTCCCTCTGGAATGTTCAGATTCGACTTGAGGGCGTCTAAGCTATCAATAATAACAGTTACGGGGCGACGTTCCGATTCTTGAATCCTTCCGCTTATTGATTTCAGGAATTCGGGCTGGTCTATATACTCCTTCCCGCTTCTATGGTCGTATGAAGTTATGTAATACCGCTTGGCGTCCAGAATGTTTTGCTCTTCTAGGCAGTCCCTTACCCACGGAAACTGGGTTAGGATCCGTTCGGGTGAGACTCGTGTGGAAAGATAAATAGCGTTTCCCTTCGGAGATATACTCTTAGCCATTTCTAATACTAGGGTGGTTTTACCGGTTCCAGCAGGTCCCTTGATGTGAAGGGAGTATCCTCCCTGTTCCAAAAGACTTGTTATCTCGGTTGGAACATTCTTTTTAACGCCTATCAAATCGCTTTCCACCAAATATTTCGTTTAAGTGTCTATTTCCTAATCATAATATTCGATACCTCTTAAAACATGGTAGAGCCTTCAAAAATAGTTATTAGAATTAAAGCATACTCTTTTTTTCACGAAAAAGGGAAGGCTTATCCGCGTAATTAATAATTATTCAACTTTTTAACTATGCATTGAGCAATGAATCACCTAATAAGAATGAAATTAGGAGAATATTGAAGAATTTATAAATCTTTTTTTTAAAGCAATGCCATGTTGCATAATTATTTCTTCTTCCTCTTGTGTGGTTTTCGCCTCTGTCCCGACTCGGGTTCTCCGAGGACGGTTTAAGCAGGGCTGGTTGTGGACTGCGACCTTTAGCGCTGCTTCTTTTTGGGCGGCTTTTTTGGACAAAAAAGTATATTTGTTTAGAATGTTTTTATAGTTAAAAAGAGCTTTTTAGATGCAAAGGTAGAGGGTTAGAGCAATGGAAGAATTAATCTCGTTTTTGTCGGATCAGAGGGTCTGGTTACTTATTGAAAGATTATTGGCTGAGCCGGATTTGGAGTTTTTTCCCCAGTTTTCGCGTTCATCTAATTTGGGATTTCGATACCCTGAAGCGGAAAAAATTCTAGAGATGAGCAGTTTGGAAGCCTTTGAATTACTGAACAGACTCAGCCCTTTGAATGTTATCTTTAAAAATGTGGTGGATGTTATGCTTATCTGCCCCGAGTGCAAGAGTTTCGATATCCATTTGAGGTTGACCTGTCCGAAGTGTGAAAGCGGGAACACTAATCGCAAGACCGTAGTAGAACATTTTGAGTGTGGGCGCATTGATCTGAGGGAAAAGTTTGGAAAAGAGACCATGCTTTTTTGCCCGAAATGTAATAAGAAGTTGCGGTCTGAGGGTGAGGACTATAAGGTTACCGTGACCAATATGTGTGAGTCGTGTGGGGCATTCTTTTCTCAGCCCGTGAAGCGGATGCATTGTTTTAACTGTGGTTCTGAATTTAAAGTCGATGAAGCCCAGAGGCAGGAAGTCTACTCCTTCAGGTTCAATAAAGGAATTCGCCCTAGCATAATAAATCTACTGGCCTATCGACCCATGCTGACTGAGATTAAACCTTCTAGGAAGAGGGATATAGAATTAGACCCCTTAAACGTTCACTTGATAAACATTCTCCAAAAGGATGGACGCACCTCTTTCCGTGAGATAAGCAGAAAAATGAAGGTTAGCGACGCAACCGTTAGGGACCGGGTTGACAAGCTTCTTAAAAGCGGAATAATAGAGGAAATCACAGCTGTAGTGAACCCGCAAAAAGTAGGCAAAGAAGAAATATCCTTCATTATCCTAGAGGTTGAACCCTCAGAACTAACCAAGGTTTTATCCACACTTAAAGATATGTCTGAGGTAAAATTCGTCTGCGAAACCGCAGGCAAAGAAAACGCACTAATTATGGTCTTCTCGGAAAACAGAGCAACGTTAAAAGAATTTATTGACCGAAAAATCAGCACGTTACCTGCAAAAATAATCCAGATCCTAACAGTCACAAACTTCGAGAAAAAAGACTTAAAAGTAACATTATAACCCTATTTTTTAAAAAGATTTATAAATTCTTCAAGATTCATATTTGACACTATTCTTCTTATGTGAATTTGGGCTCAATGCGCGGTTAAGAAGTTAAATTATTACTAGTTGCATGGATAAACTATCTGTTTTTTTGTGAAAAATGAGTATGTTCTCTTCTTAGGTCTGATTTTTAAAGGCTTTACTAAATTTTTGAGAAGTGCTGAGTATAATAATTAGTAATTAAGCATTAAAACAAAAGAATCGGTTGTAAAAACCCCATTAATGGATTCGAATAATTGTAATAAAAAGAGTGGACGTGCTAATGAGAACTAGGTCTCAAATTGAAAGCGATAAAAGGGTGGAGAAAGTGAATGCAGCTGTTACCAGCAGCAGTAAGGAAGGTTCCCAAGTGAAATTCTCTGATACTATTGCGGTAAAGTTAATTGAGCATATGGCTAAAATCAGGGACGAGGTGGTGCAAGGGGTAACGGGTAGGTTTCCTATTAAGGGTCTGGAGATGATTGTTCGACAGGTCTTTGATAGTGCTTTAGAGAAGAGTATTGACACTCTCCTGAATATTTTGGATCCTGAGCTTAAACATTCACCATTAGGGAATGATACTTCAAAGCTAGCGCATTCCTCGGCTAGTAACCAGTCTCAAAATTTAGAAACTCATGATGAGGTTCACTCTCAGACGAAGATTAATAAAAGGAAAAAAGCTGGGCACTCTGAGACGGTTTTAAAACCCCCAGAGGACACTCATGATACTAAAATTTGCATAAAGAAAGACGAGAAAATCGATGCTAGAGTGGTTGAGGATCATCAAAAGAGGTTAGACAAATTAATGTTGGAAATAAAAGTTAGGGATAAAAAAATCCTGGATCAAAAGAAGGATATAGAAAAGCTACAAAATGCATTAAAGCTCTCAGAGAACCAAGCGAACTCTCCTTTCATATCTCGTCCAACTCCCGATCCCGAAGAAGAGAGTCAGATTCAAAATCAAATGAAAAGCTTGATGGAGTTCATGAGGAGAATCACTCCAATTCTGAATAAGGATCCGAAATACAAGATAATGTTCTTCTTAAAGCGTGTAGGGAAATCCGTCATCAGTAAACTTAGTGAGGACCTAGGAATACCGCTAAAGAAATTAAATAGAGTTCTTAAAGAACTTGAGTCCATGAAAATAATAAGAAGAGAAGAGGATACTGTATTCCTTATGGATGTTCACTGAACAAACCATCAGTTCGGCGAATAGAAACCTATTCTCTCTAAAGGAAAGATGTTAAACGGTATGTAAATCCTGAGTAAAATAGTCTCGGGCAGAATAGGAAAAATTTAATTTGAACTTAATAATTATAATAAGTATAGACATAGATATTCTTAATATAGAATGATTGTGGAAAATCAACGACAATGCCTTAGTTTGAGTTTCGATAAACCCGTTATAAGTTTGAGAAGGTGAGATAAGTGATATATGGACTATTCATTTTCGATTGGTCTGGAAAAGTGCTCTTTCAGAAGTTTTACAAAGAACTTAAATATGATAACGAACTCACGCTTCATTTACTAAGAGAGTTTGCTGCCTATATACAAAAAATTGACCATAGTGAAAGAATTGAATGTCTAAGTTTTGAAAACCTGAAATTTGTTTACTCCGTTTATGATGTTAAACTCTTCGTATTATGCATAGGTAAAAATGATGACGAAATGTACATGGCGAACAAACTCATAAAATTGCAGAAAGAATTCATACCCCTCGTGAGCGCAGCGAAAGTGGAGAAGGTAGAAGATGCGATGGAACAGGAAGAGGTAGACGAAGAGACAATAAAACAAGTCAGAGAAAATTCTTTCGGAAGATTTGAACTCATCGCGGATGAGATTTTGTTCCCCTTCTTTAAAATGGCGATCCTCGGTCAGGGGGGAGTTGGAAAAACTTCGCTCCTAAAACTCGTTATAGGCGAAGAGCAGGATTCCGCTTACGTTCCAACGATTGGGGTGGATGTTAAAGAATTCGATTTTGAACCCAAGAAAATGAAGCTTGTTTTTTGGGACTTTTCCGGTCAGCAACGTTACAGGAGACTCTGGCAACCCTTTCTTGAGGGAGCCGACATAGCAATACTTGTCACTGACTCAAAAGTTCAAAACCTATCGGAAACTAAAGGAATATTTGACCTAATTAAGGCGGAGAAACCAGATATAAAAGTCATATTAGTAGCGAACAAGCAGGATTTACCTGACGCAACTCCTCCAGAGACAATCGAAAACTACATGGGAATAAAAGCATACGGATTTGTTGCCACCGACCCAAATTACAGAAAAAAAATACTACAAGTCCTCAAACATACGATATCAGAACTAGTGGAAGCAAAATCTCGAAAAACCCAATCCCCAAAAATCAGAACATAAATTTTATTGCCAGTAATAAGTCAACTAATCCGCCCCCGAAGAAGAGGGCTCTTACAAATAAATGTTAAAAGTTATCGAAGGTGAGGAAAGTGATATATGGACTATTCATATTCGATAAGTGTGGAAGAAACTCCTTCAAGAGATTTTATGGAAAACTCAATTTAGATCAGGAGCTCTTACTCAAATTTGTTAGAGAGTTTATAACATTTATACAGAATCTTGACCAGAGCAATAGAACCGAATGTCTAAATCTTGAAAATATGAAATTAGTTTACTCCCTCTTTGAAGACATAATCTTGGTGTTCTGCGCGGATCAAAAGGAAGACGAAATGTATCTCATGGACAAACTCATCAGAGTACAGGAAGAATTTATCAAACTTTTCAAGAACCTACCAAAAGAGAAAGTAGAGGGAGTAACGGAACAGGAGGAAGTAGAGGGAGACGTAGAGCCGAAAATCGAAGAAAAGCCTTTCAAGGACTTTGAGAAGATAGTGGACGAGATTATTTTCCCCTTCCTTAAAATAGCAATCCTCGGTTCAGGTGGGGTTGGAAAAACTTCAGTACTAAAACTTATTATGGGCGAAAAGCCAGATTCCGCCTATATTCCAACAGTTGGAGTTGACCTTAAAGAGTTTGATATTGAAGTCAAGAATATGAGACTTGTTTTTTGGGACTTTTCCGGTCAGCCTCGTTTCAGAAAACTCTGGCAACCCTTTCTTGAGGGAACCGACATTGTCATACTTGTTACCGATTCAACAGCTCAAAGCCTAACGGAAACTAAAGCAATATTACAACTTATTAAGGCGGAAAAAGCCGACGCAAAAGTCATACTAATAGCGAACAAACAGGATTTACCAAACGCAAGCCCCCCAGAAGAAATCGAAAAAAAATTGGGAACAAGTGTAAACGGATTAGTCGCAATCGACCCAAACTACAGAGAAAAAATGCTGGAAATACTCAAAAAAACGATATTGGAAATAATAGAATCCAAATCTAAACAACCCAGGCTCCCAGAAATTAGCACATAAATTCTATTGCTCGTAATAGGTCAACCACTCCGCACCTGAAGACGAGAGCTTGTAACTGTGCTGTCTCAATTCTTACAAATAAATGTTAAAAGTTAAAGTGAGAAAAATGATATATGGAGTATTCACATTCGATAGGTTTGGAAGAAACTTTTACCAAAAGTTTTATGGAGACGTTAACTTTGACCAGGATCGCTTATTCCATTTTGTAACAGAATTAACAATGTTCGTACAAGACCTGGACCAAAGCGAAAGAATTGGTTGTCTAAATCTCGAGAAGCTGAAGTTTGTTTACTCCATATTTGAGGATATGATATCTGTAATATGCTCAGATCAAAAGGAAGACGAAATATATCTCACGGACAAAATAGTAAAAGTACAGGTGGAATTTCTTAAACTTCATAAGAGCATACCGAAAGCGACAGTAACCAAGACTGCAATGGAACTGAAGGGGTTAATCGCAGATATAAGACCGCAGGTTGAGGAGAATTCTTCTGAAGGATTTGAGCAGAAGATGGACGAGATTTTGTTCCCCTACCTTAAAATAGTGATCCTCGGACAGGGAGGGGTTGGAAAAACTTCTGTTCGAAAACTTATTATGGGTGAAGAGCAGAATTCCGCCTATATTCCAACGGTTGGAGTGGACGTTAAAGAGTTCGAGTTTGAAGCAAAGAATATGAAGCTTGTTTTTTGGGACTTTTCCGGTCAGCAACGTTACAGAAAACTTTGGAAGCCCCTTCTCGAAGGAACCGACATTGTCATACTGGTCACCGATTCAACAGCGGAAAACTTGGAGGAAACAAAAAAAATATTTCAACTGATTAAGACGGAGGAACCGAAAGTAAACATCATACTAATAGCGAACAAGCAAGATTTGCCAGACGCGCTTCCTCCAGAGACGATTGGAAAATACATGAGAACCAAGGCATACGGATTAGTTGCAGTCGACCCAAGCTACGAAGAGAAAATACTGAAAATCCTCAAAGAAACGATATATAAAATAGTAGAATCTCGATCTCAAACCGCAACTCCCCAACATTAATACATAAATTCTATTGCCAGTAACAAGCCAACTACTCCGCCCCTGAAGGCGAGAGCTTGTAACTATGCTCATTCTCAACTCCCACAATGGGCTTCAGCAACCCCACTAGCTGCAATAGGCTGATTGACGGTTACCCTCGCAACTAAGTTAATGGCTACATTGAGCAATAAGTCAACAAGAAGAATGAAAACAGGGGCGAGTATTGAAGAATTTATAAATCTTATCAAACAATTGCCTCGGTTCATAATTATTTCTTTTTTACTTTTGGTAAGGTTTTTTCCTCTTCCCGTTTCAGGGTTTTTCAAGTCAGCTTTAGGCTTCTCAAGCTATGGAGGGTACTTTTCACATGTTCTTGTGATGTTGGGAACCATTCTCCAGATCTTTCTCAGACTATGGGTGTTAGTCGGATTCCTCCCTCGTCGGATGAAATGTTGTAAATGCCTGTCTTCGGCCGAAGCCCATACATTATCAGGGAGTTGAATAAATGCTTGAACACAAATTGTGTTTCCGATAAGTGGCTGAAGGGGTCAACTTGGTTTATCCCACTCTTCACAACGCCGATCAGGATTGCCTCCTCAGCAATCTTTTTGTCCAAGGCTTCATCAACAAACCGCATCATGCCTTCATGTCCAAATCGTACCTGCAGGGTGTCGAGGCCGATAAAGACGAGCGGCTCTTTACCTGTTTCGGATTTGGATAGGTCTTCTTTTTGTATGAAAACCTCAAGCTCCTTATTTATGTCCGCTGTTTCCGGTTTGTATGTTAAATAGTTTTTAGACGGTTTCTCAGGGGGAGGAATACCCATTGAAGGTATATCAAGTACTCCTCGACGGTTCAGGATTGCATTGTGCTGGATCTGTCGGATTATTTCCATGTATTGTCTACCGACGCCGTGTTCGATCTCAAAGAGGTTGAAGCTACCCTTTAAAAACCCGCCTGTTATATCATCAAAGTCTCTGATGCCTGAGGATACATGTTCACTATCTACGTCTGGAATTAATTCCCTTGCGGTCATGTCCAAATTCTCGTGGTACGGTTCGAAGCATTGAAAGCCGCCCTTCAGCGTGAAGAGGGTTCGCTTCTGTCTAAGCTCCGTGCCTCTCATCTTGATTATCTCCATCGCTCTTGCCGTTCTTACCTCTATTTGTTCAGGATATGTATCACTGTCACCTGACTGTTCATAAACGTCGATGTCTTTGAATAGGATGACACCGTCGGCTACAAACTCCTCGATTCCCATTCCGATTTGCTTCTGGCCACGAGGGACTTCGGATACTATAATTGTGGTGCATCCCGACTTTCTAACCATTTTTCCCAGAATCGTGTGAATAACGATTCGGACGTTTATCTTGTTTTCAAAGGCTTGAGCCAGTGCAGAGTAACTGTCTATAACCAACCGTTTAGCATTTAGTCTCTGAATTTCACTCAAAATTGATTCCAATACCGTGGTTATGCCCTCTTCCTTCACTGTGATGAGGTCGAGGAAGCTGAATTTTTCCGACTTGAAATATTCTTCGTACTCACTACCCAAGTGCCTAATCATGTTATGCATGAAAGTTTCCTCACCCTCAGCAAAGGAAACATATATCCCGGCTTCACCCGACTGGATACCTTTGCAGAGAAACTTGACACTGAAAGCGGTCTTCCCTGAACCGGGGTTACCTGCTAGAAGGATTAAGCTGCCGCTAGGGAAGCCGCCTTCAATCAGCTGATCTAACCATGTTATTCCTGTTGGGATCCGTTCTTCGCTCAAAAATGCATTCACCTTCCAATAATAATGGCGAACATATGTTTAAATAGATGAATATCACGAATTTATACCTTTTTTACATAAAACAAATAAATCGCAAACGTCTTACACATATTTTTACTTATTATGCAGTTATTTCGTTTGTTTCACCTTTTTTCTTGACATAAGTGTTGCAAGGTGTTGCTGCCTCGGTTATAGGAATCTGTTCCTGCATATGTGGTCAGGGCAGGTAGCCTAGTTCTTTGGCTCTTGATTCGACGAACTCTGCGACCTTTTCTTCGCTGAATTTCTTTTTTTCTTGTTGCTTTTTCAGGTTTTCTCTTATTTTGTTTAGGAGGTCGTCAATGTCGTCTATGGGCTTCGTTACGTAGCCATCGGCGCCCTTGTTTACGGCTTCGATAGCGTTTTGCATCGTAGGAAAACCGGTGATTATTATTTTGACCATCTCTGGGGAGGTTTCTTTCATCTCGGTTAGGAGTTTTGTTCCCTCCATGTCTGGAAGTTTAATGTCTATCAATGCGATGTTGTAGAATTTGGACTTGGATTTCCTGATTGCTTCCTTTCCATTTTCTGCTGTGTCAACAGTGTATCCTTCATCTTCAAGTATAGTTTTTAGGACTTTCCTTATGCTTTCATCGTCGTCTATAACAAGGATTTTGACAGTTTCACTCATAATTTTCCACCTCTATTATTTTTTGGTTTATTGGTAGGGTTACCGTGAAGGTTGTGCCTTTTCCCACCACGCTCTCCACAGAGACCGAGCCCCCGTGCGCTTCTACTATGCGTTTACATATGGGTAAGCCTAATCCGATTCCCTTCGCTTTGGTGGTGAAGAGGGGCTTGAAAAGTTTTTCCATATTTTCCTTTGATATGCCTATTCCGTTGTCGGTGAAGGCGATTTCCAGGTTGCCGTTTGCTTCCCAGCTTTTTATTGTGAGTTCGCCGCCTTCAGGCATGGCGTCAATTGAGTTTTGGATGATGTTTGCAAAGACTCTTTGCATTTTCTGCGCGTCAACCATTATCTTGGGCTCGTCCACAGTGAAGTCTAATAATCGTATGTTTCTTGGAACTTTGATGTAAGTTAACGTGTCCTTTAAGACCTGTTTTGGGTTAGTCCTAGTTAGTTCAAGCTGTATTTCTCTTGAGTATTCCAAAAGCTCGCTTACGATTTTGTTCGAATATTTCACATTTTTTTCAATAACCTCTAGCAACTCCTTTATTTTTTCGTCCATTTCTGGGCTTAACTTCTTTTTCAGAATGTATGCGACACCAGCGATGCCTGTTAACGGATTGCGAAGGTCGTGTCCTACCATTGCTGCGAATTCTCCGATGGCAGCCAACCGCTCAGCTCTGAGAAGCCGTTCCTGTGCCTCCCTCAGTTCCCTTGTTCTCTCCGCAACTAACACTTCTAAACTCTTAGAATATTTTTCGAGCTGTTCTTCCATCTTTTTGCGCTCGGTGACATCTTGAACTTGAACCAAATAACCTGTAAGCCTTTTTCCTCTCATTATAGGGGTATGCACCACATGAAGATATGCGATACCGGATTTTTTTGTCTCATACGATTTAAGTCCCTTAACCTTATCAAAATTATAGGTAACATCGGATACTACCGATTCACCTCTAAGGAGACTCTTTTTCACTTCAGAGGACATATTGGGGTCCTTTAAGAGTTTGAGCCCTTTTAACTTCGCAACATCAGACACGCCGAGTATGTCTAAGGAGGCTTTGTTTGCGTTAATTACTCGGATACTGGAATCATAAAGTACGATCCCGATGGGTGATTCATCAAATATATTTTTGAATCTCTCTTCGCTCTCCAGCAGCGTCTCCTCCATTCGCTTGCGCTCGGTGATGTCTCTGAGTATACCTTCGATTGCTACGAGTTTTCCGGTCTTATCGTAGATGGGAATATTGATCTGTTCAGTTACTATGAGGTGGCCCTCCTTGTGGAAAAGTCTGACCTCTAACGGCTGTAGTTTACGATGCTCGCTAAGGTCCTCCAAGAGCTTTTGGAGCTTGGGGAGATCTTCTGGGTGCACGGATCTGTAGACGAGATCAGGGCTGGCGTAAAGTTCCTCAGGTGTGTAGCCAGTAATCGCTTTCGAGGCCTGGTTCACATACTCGAACCCCTTCTCCTTCGAGATTCTGTAGATTAAGTCCTTCGCTTTTTCCGCGAATTGGAAAATACTCTCCTCGATGCTCCTTAGGGCTTCTTTGATGTTTTTCTTTTCGGTGAGGTCTTTCACAGTGTTGACCCAGCCTATTTGCTCCCCCTCTTCGCTCAACAGCTGAGCCACCGTGTGTTCCGTAGGAAAAATTGAGCCATCCTTATGCCTCATACGGTACTCGGGGAGGAAGAAGTTGAGTTTGCCCTCTCTAATGGTGCTATATAGAAGAGACTGGTACTCTCTGAGGTTTTCGTCGTTCACATGGAGAAAGGCGGTAGTCTTACCCAGCATCTCTGACTTTTTATAGCCGAAGATGGCGGATGCAGCTTCGTTGCATTCGAGTATGGTCGGTGGAACCTCGGCGTCGAGGATGAAGACGGCGTCAGTCATGCTGTTGAAAGTCTTCTGGAGCAAGTCTGCTTGATGGCGAGACGATATACGGGAAACTGTTTCCTCAAATTTCGACCTATACTCGATTTCCTCTTTAGTCATGTTAACTCTTCCTTCAAATTCTCTATTACACTCCAAGCCACTATCTGTGCAGGATTGGCTCCTGTCAAATTTGCAGTTTCCACAACTCCTTTATGTAGTCATAAAAATCGTAGTCTTCCTTCTCCTCAAAATTCAACTTAAGCTTTGAGTACAAATTTTTGAGAATCAGATTCTCAATAATTCGGGAAGAGAGCCCGATAAGATTCCGTAAAGCATCCACAAAAACCTTAACTTTTTCGGGATCTTCCTCCCACTTTGAAGGATCACTTTTCTTCGCGTAAATAATAATAATATTAGCTGATCCCTCTCCAAGAATCTTTTTCAAAACATTGTCTATTGTTTGCAGAATTAAATCTTCGAAACTTTTTTCTACACGTAAAGGATTAGAAGGTTCTCCGCTTACCATTTTCCAAGCTTCCTAATCGCTTTCTATTAATATAAGTAGTAAAATACGATTAAATAAATTTTTTTTATCAGCTTTCCCTACAGATTATTTATACTTTATTAATCCTTTTAAATCTTTTCAATTAATTGCTTTGTTTCATAATTATTTCTTTTTCCTTTTGGGTAGGGTTTTCCTCTACCCCGCCTCGGTTCTCCGAGAGCGGTTTAACAGAGCTAGTTGTAGAATGCGACCTTTAGCGCTACCTCTTGTTGGACGGCTTTGAGGGTTCATGCCGCCAAGTACTCTTGGAAAAGAGTATCATTGTATTAGATGATGCTTCTCAACTGATGCTTCCTCAAGATGAAGACTAAATCAATCCAGTCCTCCCTTTATTATTTTTATGGATGATGGAAAGTGTATGATTGTAGTTTCTTAAAATTTAAGTTCGAATGAGATGAGTGGGAAATTATAGATTTTATGGATTGCGGATAAGGAACCAGCATTAAAAAATAGCGGTCTGGCACATCAGAAATGTTTTAATTCTCTCAAAAAAAATGTAACAGGTTTATGAGGAACAAGTTTTGTGTTATCAAAAGTGCTTAAGTGAAGGAGATAGAAGAAAATGATGAGATATAGTGTTTTTAACCCTGTTTGGAAAGCTCTCGCACATTATTTGGCAAGTAAATGTGAAAAATGTGGACAGGAACGCTTACTTTCAGTCTTTGACAAATATTCAGAAAATAAGCACTCTGTTTGTGAAAGTTGTTTGTTGACTTCAACGGCTCTGAGACCCTTAATTCGTATATTATTCTTCCGCCTGGGAGTTAGTAGTAACACCGTGAAACAGTTTCTGAGAGATTCGCTTATCCGTAAATGTATGCTCAGCGTGGTGAAGGGGGTTGCGAATTTTGGATTAAGGGATCCGCAACCCTGCGGTGCTCCAATAACTATTGTTTGGAATTTCACTAATAGGTGCAACCTCAACTGCCTTCACTGCCATCAGGACTCTTCACCGGCATCCTCCTATCCTGAATTAACTACTTCTCAAGCCTTCAAGGTTGTAGACAACATGAGTGACGCAGGAGTAGCTATACTCACCTTCTCGGGAGGTGAACCACTACTACGCAAGGACATTTACGACGTAATCAAAAGAGCAGACGACTGCGGCATGCTTTGCACAGTTGCATCCAACGGTACCATGATGACTCCTGAGGTAGCGAAAAGGCTCGCTGAGGTAGGCGTTAAAAGGGTAGAAATAGGTTTAGATGGTGCGAAACCTGAAACTCACGATTTCCTGAGAAATAGGCCTGGGAGTTTTGAAGCCACGATTCAGGGAATAAGAAATTGTGCTGCTGTAGGCTTTGATGAGCTGGCCACCACCATGACTCTATACTCTGAGAATGTTAACGAGTTGGAAGAAACCATGGATTTGGCGGAGAAACTGGGTGCGACCAGATTCTATTTGAATCGACTTATACCTGCTGGTCGTGGATGCGACGCGATGCACCTTGACGTGAAGCCAAAGGAGAAGATAAAAGCACTTGAAGCAATATACAAAAAGTTCCATAAAAGCGTAGTTAACGGGTTTGGCATTCAGTGTTATGCTCGAGGAATGACTTACTATGCTCGTCTATGCCATGAGCGTTCAAATGGCGAAATCCTCACTGTAAGCGAGGCTTTATCAGGACACGAAAAAATGTTTCAAGAGAAATTCGGACGCGAAGTTTCTAAGATTGTGAGAAAGCTTGCAGCAGGCTTTAGTGGATGCTCGACCAGCTTAACCTATGCGGGGCTCACCGCTTCTGGAGACTTGCTACCCTGTGTCCCCGCCCCAATAAAACTGGGAAATCTTCTCGAACGGAGCCTAGAAGAGATCTGGGTCCACAACGAATTACTGAATTACATCAGAGACCGAAAAAGGCTAAATGGTTCCTGTAAAATATGTGAATATAGCGGCATATGTGGCGGTTGCAGATACACAGCATACATAACCAGCGGAGACTGGCTGGGACCTGATGCGTCCTGTCCTTTTGGCCCCAAAGTCTTGAACACCTGAAAATTTCCATCAATGCAACAACCACAACGCGAAAAAAGATAAATTGTCAGATCAGGATAAATCCCATAGTAGAACCTCGAAAAGCAAAATAGTAATTTAATGCAAAGAGATGCATTATTCAAAAATGGAGAAAAATTAAAAATGTTTTGAAAATTAGGAAAGGCTTAGCTATTTTTAACCCGCATAGTAAAATATCCTATTTACAGTATTGCTATATACGATTTGAAACCTAGCGATAACTATGATTAATTGCTTCCCTGAATAGAGGAGGATTGTAAATGGGAGAAGAACATGAATGGACAAAGGAGAGAGCGGAACTCTATTTCAGGAGAAGAAGCAAAGTTACTAAAAGAGTATACGAACCGTTTGCCCGTGAGATAGTTAATTACGTTGAGAAATACGACCCGAACGATAAATTGACAGTTTTAGATTTAGGTAGCGGGCCGGGTTTGCTATCCTTTGAAATTAAGAAGATAAAGAATCATTACAAAATTATCTGCATTGATCCCTCTGATAACATGTTGGAAATCGCAAAAAACAAGGCTGAGGAGTGGGGAATAAAAGATTTTGGCGTAAAAATTGGGTCTGCTGAGAGAATCCCCTTACCTGATGAAACTGTGGATGTTATAGTAAGTCTAGACAGCGTTCATGAGTGGAGAGACTTGGAGAAAGGCATCAAAGAGATATACCGAGTATTGAGAGAAGAGGGAATTTTCGTAGTGAGAGATTCAAATAGGGAATATCCAAAATGGAAAACCAACTTGTTTTTTGTTTCGTTTGCTCTTAGAGAGGGATTAAAGCACGCAAGGGGGCATTTCCAAACACGTAAATGGCGTTCTCTCAGCGAGATGGAACAACTCTTAGAAAAAGAGCATTTCACAATTGAGGATGCGAGGGGAGGAGTAATGTACACAATTGTAGGTAGAAAAAAACATGGTGACGCATGAAAAAGTGTGATGGAACTGGTTTTATTGGTTTCAGAATAAAAAAAAGGGGAGGGATGGTTTTTGCTGGTGGGAGGTTTAGGTTTTTGCTTTGGCCTTAGCGTGAGTTTCGAGTTTTTCGGCGTGAGTGTCTTTGAGAAATAGAGCCGCCACAATTACTATTATGCCTACTATAACTACGAAAATTATGGCTAGGTAAAAGGATCCTGGGAGGTCTATTGGGATGCTGGGGATTAAGATATACCACCAGAATTGGCTGAGTATTGTTATGTAGTTCGCCCAGTATAACAACTGTGAAAAAATGTAGGTTAGAGAAGAGGTTTGAAAGACTCCCATAACGAGGGGGCCTACGCCGCCGCCTAGGTTTCCGAAGGTGTACAGCCCTCCTATAGCTAGACCCGCCAATATGGGACCGACTGCCTTTGTTTCCATAGCCATCTGGAAACCGATGGGCAAAGCGGAGAGTAGGAAGAATCCGAGAAGGAACGCTGCTATCATTACGATTAGGCCGTTCATTACTCCGAGGTTCGTTACTCCGATAATGTAAACAAGTGGAGGCCCCGCTACTGCTGCGAGTAGTATAAAGGGTTTCCTTCTGTTTATCCTGTCAGATATGGCGGGTAGAATCATGCAGCCAATGATTCCGCCGAGAGTGATTAGGGCACCCACTACTCCACCCTGAACCTGTGACTGGGAAAGGAGGAACGGTACAACGATAGGGTTGTATTGGGCGAAGTAGAGTTCTAAGAATTTCTGGAAAAATGGTTCATTTGAGGCAACTATACCCCCTATCCAGGTTGTTAAACCGAGATAAGTCGCGAAACCGCCTAAGAAAACTAAGGCAAGCACCCAGAACTGCTTCACTCTCAGTATTCGTGAAAAACCCTTCCTCAGGGATATTTTCTCTTCCTCCACTCTTAGTTCTGGTAGTTTTGGTGGCTTCTCTCTGGCAACTGCAAAGAAGATAACAGCGACTGCAACTGTGATAAAGCCATAAATTAGGCTAGTATATTGCAGGCTTCCGAAGGAATTTAGGATTGGATTGCCTACGCTGTTTACTAGTATTGGTGAAAGGAACAGGGGAACCATTATGCCAAGAAATACGGACAGCGTGCCCAGTCCCTGAGCTGTTGCCCCTTCATGGAACGGAAACCACTGAGTTGTGAGTTTCGATATACCGTTAAACGCGGCAAGACTGCAAATTGATATCGCTATTTGGCTAATTAGGAGAATTAAGAGGCTTGGTGAGAAAGCTCTCAAAATTCCTATTACCGCAAGGGCGGCCGTGGACACACCGATAGGATTCCTCCATCCCCACTTATCAATAGCTGCGCCAAACGGGAAGGAAAGTACGAACGACACCAGAGGGCCTTCTATGGTTAAGAGCGAGATTAAACTCTTGTCTGCGAAAGGACCGCCGTAGGCAAAACTCACTGTTGATGTTATTGCAGTGAACTCGATCCACAGAAGTTGAGCTACGAACATGGCAAGAATATAACAAAGTAGCATCGCCCAGCGACGCCTATAAACTTGGTACTCAGTTTCAACTTTTGGTTTAGGTTTAGTTTTACTCATTTGAATTTACCTCAGAACTTTATTAAGATTCGGCTAAACTAGCATTTAAATCCTATGATTTATGAATCAAAGTTAAAATTAATATGCCTTGTTGCATAATTAGCTCTGTTTTCCTTTGCTTGCGCCTCGTGAGGGGGCGTAAAGCTTATTTTCCTTGCTTCTCCTATATTTCTTTCCCTTGATTGGAGGTTCTTCTGTATGGTTGGTGACCGGCTGGTTAAGAGGGGGGAGTTGATCCTGCTTCTCAAAGCGGGTGAGCGTCCCGAGGAGGAGCTCGGGAGGATGAACGAGGGCAAGGTGGGGCGTCCCTTCAGATACACGGACAGCCTCGTCTGGGCG
>JAUQZE010000020.1 GCA_030587365.1 Candidatus Freyarchaeota archaeon
CGCCCAGACGAGGCTGTCCGTGTATCTGAAGGGACGCCCCACCTTGCCCTCGTTCATCCTCCCGAGCTCCTCCTCGGGACGCTCACCCGCTTTGAGAAGCAGGATCAACTCCCCCCTCTTAACCAGCCGGTCACCAACCATACAGAAGAACCTCCAATCAAGGGAAAGAAATATAGGAGAAGCAAGGAAAATAAGCTTTACGCCCCCTCACGAGGCGCAAGCAAAGGAAAACAGAGCTAATTATGCAACAAGGCACACAGATAAATAATTGTTAGCGGTGGTTTATATGAGTGAGCGCCAACCCACGGAATATTATAGCAATCCTTCCCATGTAAATGCGGCTAAGACCATTACCGATGCTCTTAACCAAGTCCGTACACTAATTGTTGTTGGTGAGTGTACCATAAAATATCAGGGACGGGCAAGTTCAGAGTTGGGTTCAGGTGAGCGTATTATATTTATCAAAGAAGATGGTTCTTTTCTTGTTCATAGAGCTTGGGATTCTCAACCTGTGAATTGGCAGCCCCCGGGGTGCATTTTTCAAACTAAATCCACAAAAAGGGGCGTACTTCTTAAAGCGATTAGGAAGAAACCAAGGGAATCAATCGAAATCCTATTCTCAAAGGTTTTTATTATTCTTGTTTTGAATCTGAGGGATGAAGCAGAGTTTATTATGTTTGGTAGCGAGGAAGACATGCAGAGAGCAGTTCTAGCAAAGCCTGAACTTATCGAAGAAGGATTTAAGCCGATTCTGAAAGAAAAAGTGGTTGATCAAGGATTTGTAGATGTATACGGAGTTGATAATCAGGGGAGAATTCTTGCGATAGAGTTGAAGAGGAGGAAAGCACAGGTTCAAGATGTAGTGCAGTTATTAAAGTATCTTGAGGATATTAAAAGAAAGAGCGCGGGGAAACCGGTTCGAGGCATGCTCGCTGCACCATCCATCTCAAAAGAAGCATCGGTAATGATTCAGACTAAAGGGCTTGAATTCAAGACACTGAGTCCCAAAACATGCGCCGAAGTTTTAAAATTAACATCTTCAAAGAAGATAACCGAATTCATCTGAAAAAATGCGTTTACAAAGAAATAGTCAGAAAACCCACAATTTTAATGTGGGAGAAATACTGAGAGGCGTTTAAATAGTTTTCCTAGTTTTAATAGTGTAGGGATGTTCCCTTGAGGAGAGATGTTAAGGTCTGTGTTGTAGGGAAGGTTGTCAGACTTAATTCACAAAAGGTTTTGGTGTTAAACAGAATACTATTCGAATACTGTAATCTAGTCAAATGGTATCTTACTTTTGGCTCTACTTCCAAGAATTTTCTACATGAAACTGGATACGAGAAAGCGAAACGGTTATTTAATTTAAAAACAGGCTTAATTCAAACTGCAAGGGATAAGGCAGTTGAAATACTGAAATCCTTCAAAAAAACTGGAAAAAGAAACCGCGTTCAAAAAATCGAGAGAATTTCTATACGTTTTGATTCCCGAACCTACAGTTTTTCCAAGACTATCAATGTCCTAACACCATACTGGCTCTCTTTGAGTTTAAATGGAAAAAGCAGAACTTCTCTACCGATAATGTTTGGCGAAAAACAAAAACTAAAGATAGATAAAGCGTTCAATGGAGATTGGAAATTCGCTACAGTCGAAATTATGAAGAAGAATAGCGCCTGGTATGCCCATTTTACATTAACCAAGACCATCGAGTTTAACGAACATCCAGAAACGATAATTGCGATTGATAGAGGAGAAAAGAATTTAGCTGTAGCTGTAGCTATTTTGAAGGACAGCCCAAACAAGCCATTAAAAGGGCAGTTTTGGAGAGGTAGTGAAATTAAACGGACAAAAGGTTTGTACGGCCATATTCGGAGGAACTTGGGAGAAAAGAAATTACCAAAGAAAATTAAAGATATGAGAAACAAGGAACAAAGAAAGAACAACCAACAACTACACATAACAGTCAACCAGATAATAGAATATGCAAAACAATTCCCAAACTCCGTAATAGTTATGGAAACTTTGACTGGAATAAGAAATATTTTCAAAGCATCAAAAAAACTTAATAAAAGGTTTCACAGTTTACCTTTCAGAAAACTGCAAACAATCATTGAGTACAAAGCCAGTCTTGAAGGAATGGAAGTAAGATACCTGACGAGACGCCAGACAAAAAACACCTCCAAACAGTGTCATAGATGTGGGTACGTTACCCAGATAAAATGCAAGAGAGAGTTAAAATGCCCTAATTGTGGTTTAAAATACAATAGGGATTTGAACGCATGTGTGAATATAGCTCACAGGATAATGAGTTCTGTGGGATGGGGGAATTGTGACACCCCCGAACTCTCAAATGAGGCTAATCCGCAAAGAATTAGTTGAACGAGAGAAGCCTACACCCTTCAAAGGGGTGGAAGTATGTCACAGGAATAAACGTTATAATAAAAGTAAAAACTATTAGATATATTCGTACATAACTATAATGTGAATTTAAAAATGCTAGATAGATTACTATGATACATCTAGATTCTGGACTGTTTACTCAGCCCTCAGAATTAATATTAATCTATGGTGTGCCTAAAAATACACGTTCTTAGAAACGGATTGCTAAGGAGGATTTATAGGAGGAGAAAGTTTGGAATCGAGATTTGAAGAAATATTGGATAAAATCGTTAATGAGGGTAATATTAGTCGTGAGGATGCTTTAAAACGTATAAATGAAAAGAAGAAAAAGATGGGTGGATTACTTACAGATGACGGTGCAGCTCATCTTGTAG
Organism: Candidatus Freyarchaeota archaeon; assembly: GCA_030587365.1. Taxonomy (GTDB): domain Archaea; phylum Asgardarchaeota; class Jordiarchaeia; order Jordiarchaeales; family Jordiarchaeaceae; genus Jordiarchaeum. The sequence goes on from JAUQZE010000020.1 coordinate 2,772, forward strand.
CGAAGGAGTTGGGATTGGATGTTTTTGAGAATATTGATTATAAGAAACCCACGCTTGAAGTTAAGGACATATCTCTAGAGATGAGAAACGTAACAATTACTGGAAGAGTCGCTCGTATGTTTCCCCCCCGAGAATTTACTGCAAAGGATGGAAGAAAGGGAAAAATGGCCAGTATTGTACTCGCGGATAAATCTGGAGAAATTAGGGTTGTTCTGTGGGGCGACCACGTACAAAATATAGATAAAGGTAAATTGAAAGAGGGGCAAATTATTCGTATATTTTATGGTTACATAAAAGAGGGGCTGAGGGGTGAGCCAGAGTTACACATAGGATACAGAGGAAGAATAGAGGTGGGGCCCAAGGATGTAAAGGCAAGCGATTATCCTAAAATTAAAACCGGGCTAATAAAAATAAAAGAAATCAAACCGAATATGATGAGTGTGGATACGGTAGGCGTTATTCAGAGGCTTTCTCCCACATCAGAATTTAAGAGACAGGACGGCAGTCAAGGAAAAGTCTGCAACATAACTCTAGTAGACGAAACCGGAGGGATTAGAACTGTTTTTTGGGATGATCAAGTGGAAATAGCCGAGAGGCTTAGCGAAGGAGACACTATTAAAATAGAGGGGGGATACACAAGAGTCGGTTTAAGAGAGGAGCCGGAACTACACGTAGGTAAACTAACAAACGTAGAGGTGAATCCCGACATCAAAATAGATGTTAAAGTTACACCGCAACCTCGAGAACCATATCAAGAGCTATCTGTTAAAATTAAGGATTTGCAACCAGACACGAGAAGCGTGAACATAGAAGGCCGTGTAGTCAGCGTTTCCGATGCCCGAGAATTCACCAAAAAGGACGGATCAAGCGGAAAGATGATTCCATTCACCATTGCGGATGATACAGCGGGTGTCCGGGTGGTGGCGTGGGGAGACCATGCTGAAACTGTAAGCGGGATTTCCGAGGGCGATACTGTAAAAATAAAGAGGGCGTATACCCGAACTGGTTTACAGGGAGAAGTTGAAGCGCATTTAGGTAGATTCTCAGAGGTGGAGCTGAATACCGCCGAAATTGAAATTCCCGATGTTAAACTCGTTAAAGCCAAAGCGACAGGTATAATTAGAAAAAACATATCTGAATTAGAAAAAAATCAGACTGTTGAAGTTAGAGCAACTCTGGTTCAGCTCTACCAGAGAAAACCGGTTTACGAGGCTTGCCCGAAGTGTGCGAAAAAAGTTGAAAGGGTAAATGATGAATGGACATGCAAGGAATGTGGGAAGATAAACAAACCTGTTATCCGCTATCTGTTCAGCGGTGTTCTAGACGATGGAAAAGGCGTGATACGAGGAAACTTTGTGGGAGACGCAGCTCAAAAGCTACTGAGTATGTCTCCAGAGGAAGCACATGATTTGATTAAAAAGACCAGCAACCAGACAGAACCACTAAAAATAAAGGCCCCCGAGGTGGAAGGAAAGGAAATAATAGCTATTGGAAGAGTCGTATACAACGAGTATTCAAAACTATTAGAACTAAATGTACACGATATTAAAGAACCCGACCCTGAAGAAGAATCAAAAATACTACTGTCAAAACTAAATAAGAAAAAGAAATAATCCTTACCTAAGACTTCCCATCTAAAATCCTAAAACCCCCCTTTGTAAGTCAAAACTCACATTTTCGGTTCACACTTTAATAAGAGCGAATAAGGAGAAACGCACAAGTCCATCCCTACGAATTGTTTTCTGATAGTAAATCCACCCCCTATAACACAAATCAGAATTTAAAAATTGGGAGTGCGGATACCTAAATTGGTTTGGTGATATTTTTGGAAGAAAAATCAGAATGCCCTTTCTGTGGTAGAAAATCGCTGGAAAGCTCCTTCACTAGTCTAAACATTCCTTATTTTAGCGAAATATTTCTGGTAAAATTTCAATGTCCCTTATGCGGTTATAATGTTAGCGACTTCCTAAGTACTCGATATGGAAAATCGATTAGATGTACCTATGCGGTTAAAAGTGAGAAAGAACTAGCTGCACGTGTAATCAGAGCCGCTACCGGAACAATAAGAATTCCCGAATTAGGCACCATAATCGAGCCGGGTCCAGCTTCTCAAGCATTCATTACCAATATTGAGGGAGTCGTAACAAATATATTAGATGTCGCAGTAACTGCTAGGAAATGGGCGGAGTCAGAGGACGAAAAGAGAAACTGTGATTTAGCTATAGAAAAGATAAAAAAGGCAAAATCTGGAGAACTACCTTTCACGCTCATAATTGAAGATCCATTCGGAAACAGTATGATAATAGCAAAAGATCAATCTAATGTAAGTGTAGAAGAATTAACCGAAGAAGAATTGCGCAACCTCAGAACCGGAGGCTTAATGTTCTTTACAACCTGCGACTCAGATGAAAATATAGAAAATACTGATTAGAACTAAATTCAATAATTCCTTTCTACTCACTTAATGGGATTAATTTTGTTTGCCAGACTTCTTAGAACTGTGGCAAACCTGGAATGTTTTCGCCTGCCTGTAAAGCGCTAAAGTACAGTGCAAGTATTACTACAGCGATGAGAGCGACACACATGACGACCACTATGGCGGGTCCTATTTTCGGTCCCGCAGTTTCTTCCTCAAAGAATCGTATGAGACCAGCTCCGGCTACCGGCATTGGTCCTTCCGATGTCTTTCTTCTTCTTTTTATCCTCGACAATTGTTTTCCTCCTAAGGCTTTCTTAAGGAGCCTTGTATAAAAATGTTTTCTGGAACAGATATGTGATGTATAACGGTTTATTATTATGGCAGTTTCAGGTATTTAAATCTGGAAAGGAACTTTATAAATTTTCTCTCTCAAATCAAAACCGAAAGATCTCCGTCACCCTTGTTTTTATTGATTAGGAACAAAATTAATCAACTTCAAAAATAATGCATATTCTGCCCTTTTTAAACTCTATTCATTTGGACGCATTTATAATCTGAATTCAAATAGACCTGTTGCAAAGGAAGTCCGCTTGTTTCAAGCGGTGAGAGGAAATTGCAACCATGATTCATTTATGTACTGAAGTATATATTAAGTACCGTGCTGCAAACACTGATGATAAAACTCGCTCCATCCCAAGAGCAACACGAAGCCCTCCTTGAAACCATGCACCGGTTCAATGAAGCCTGCAACCACATAGCAAACATCGCCTTCCAAAAGAGGTGCTCCAACAAAATCACGCTCCAAAAACACACCTACTACGACACCCGTGAGAGGTTCTCCCTCCCAGCACAGCTTGTTATACGCGCAATCGCCAAAGTCGCAGAAGCGTACAAAAGAGACAAAACCACAAAACCAAAGTTCAGACCCAAAGGCGCAGTGGTCTACGACTAAAGAATCCTCTCTTGGAAAAAACCCGAAAAAGTATCCATACTGACCCTCAAAGGCCGACAAAAAATCTCCTTCAACATTGGAGAATACCAAAAAGTAAGAATGAACAGGATCCGAGGACAAGCTGACCTCATCTACCGCGAAGGCGTATTCTACCTAGCGGTGGTTGTGGAAGCACCAGAACCAGCCAAACTCAACCCCAAAGGCGTTCTTGGAGTGGACCTGGGCATCGTTAACCTCGCCACCGACAGTGACGGAGAAAACTTCAGCGGCAATAAAGTCGACAAAACCCGAGAAAGATACGCCAAACTTCGCACCAATCTCCAAAAGAATAGGAACCAAGAGCGCCAAACGACACCTCAAAAAGCTCTCTGGAAAGGAGCGCCGGTTCCATAGGGACGTTAACCACTGCGTCTCAGGGAGGCTGGTGGCTAAAGCCAAAGGCACTGGTAGAGCGATAGCTCTTGAAGACCTCAAGGGAATCCGAAACCAGACAACGGTTAGAAGGGCTCAGCGTAGCCGCCACCACACCTGGACATTCAGACAGCTAAGAAGCTTCATAGAATACAAAGCCGCCCTCTCAGGAGTTCCCGTTATACTTGTGGACCCCAGAGGAACCTCGCACATCTGCCCGGAGTGCGGGCATAATGAAAAAGGTAATAGAGTGAGTAGAAATGAGTTTAGATGTGTTCGGTGCGGATTCGCTGGCCCCGCCGACCACGTAGCAGCTATAAACATAGCTGCGAGGGCTGCCGTCAACCAGCCTATGGTAGCGTGTGGTGATGTTGAAGCCCTTTATAGGAACTGAGACCGAGCATAGTTACAAGCTCCGGCCCTTCAAGGGTGGAGTAGTTGACACTTGCAAGGATTATCCTTACATCTGGGGCACTTTCCAGGATATTTTTTTTGAACTGCTTCTTCCAAGTCTATATTAAGCACGTTTGCAAGACTAGCAAGCCAAGCAAAAACGTCAGCAACTTCCTCTTTCATTTTATCCTTGTCTTCGGTTCTCAGAACACGAGCCAACTCTCCAATCTCACTTACCAGCCAAACAAAGTTACCGAGTCCACCTCGTTTTTTATCATTCTCAAAATAAAGATCATGCATTAACTGTTGAAACTCCTTTATTTTCATAAAACCACCTCAAATTGGAACCCGTATTTTTAAGGCGGGGAGGAATTGGTGTCCTTTTGATTTCAATAGTCCTGTATTCTTATATTTTGAGTGCGGTGCGGATGCTCTCAGCTTGTCTACCAAGTTTGGAGATGCTGCCAACCGTCTCGTCTATCCAGTGAAGCCTCTTAAGAGGTTCGGTGAACCATCTCCTGATGTTGATGAGAATTAAATTGCCCACGGAAGCCACTTTTAAGTAGTGGTAGTTGGTATGGTAGCACCATTATTAAGTTTGTTAAGTTTGGATTTCTAATTTACTGATTAATAAAATTTTACTCCCAACTTTAACAGTAAGCATCATCTTAAACTAGAATTATTCAAATCTCTTTTATTGGTTACAACTTGTAGTTAAATACTAAACTATATATTATACAACTGATAAAGAGTGTCTTGCTTATAAACCATTAAGGTTCAAATTTACAAATCGTTGAATATATTTAATAATGCACGTGAAGTATAAATATTTGGAAATTAAACCTAATTTTAAAAAAGGGAATACATAGGATTTGGGTGTGGCATTGAATTTAGCATGGAGGTAGTGTAGATTTTGAAAGTTCAGGATATCATAGAAGAAAAAGTGCCATATGTGACGGTGCCTGGAACGAGAGAGGATGTACTCCACGTCATGAGAGAGAGTGGAATAACCTTCCTACCTGTAGTTAAAAAAGGTAAGATGGAAGTTGTTGGAACGATCTCGGAAAAAAATCTGATGGATAAACCTGAAGAAAGTCAAATTGGGTTATTAATGACTAGGGATCCTATAACTGTTTCCAAGGAAACTTCCATCAAAGATTTAGTAAAGATTTTGTTGGAAAACAATCTGAAGCATGTTCCTGTTACTAAGAACGGTAAAGACCTCGTGGGGCTAGTGTCGGTAGCGGATGTGGTTAGAAAAGCAATCGCGGTTGAAAAGGAATCGGGACCGATAAAAAATTATGTTAAAAAAGAGCTGATAACAGTCTGGGAAGGGACGCCTGTCCTTGTTGCATTCACAATAATGAGACTTGCAAGAGTAAGTATATTACCTATACTAGATGACAATGGAAACCTATCCGGAATAATTGACGCTTCTGATTTTCTACATTTAAGCGAGGTTGTGTCTGAGGAGAAGGTGTCAAGTATCACTGCTGGCAGCGAAGGAACAGATTGGAGTTGGGATTCAGGAGACATCTTCCACATTACCACCAAAATACTTCGTTTACCTAACAAACCAGTTAAAGAGGTAATGACGAGAAGCGTGGAGACAGTAACGGAACTCACCAGCTTTGATGACTGTGCAAAAAGGATGAGAAAGCTTGATTTAAATCAGATACCCGTTACTGATGCTAAAGGAAAACTCAGCGGTATAATCCATGATGTAGATTTAATTAGGGGCTTTTTCCGAGTCCAAGAATAGCGATATAAAAAGTGGACGTAAAGGATCAGATATACTGCGACCACTTTTTTCTAAAAAAAGCTTCCAAGGGTTTAATCTGTGAGAATAATTTGGAAATGTTAAAAAATCGGGGAAAATGGTCTATTACTTCTTTGTGGCTTGGCGTTTCTTAAGCCGAAGTCTTTTGCTTTTACACTTGCGACACTTGGTTGCTGATAGAGCATTCCGCGCATAGCACTTCCTGCAAATTTTGACATACAATAAATGTTCCGCTGCAATTCTCCTTTTATCTGGATCTCCAATAGGCATAATTAGTCACCTGTAATGCTTAGCACTGTCTTCTCGAAGGCGTGATAAGCTTTTAAGCTTTTTCTAAGATTATGGCATAATATCATTGGTATGTTTTTGGTTGGGTTAAGTTGAAAACTCCTTTTTTAAAAATTAGGTTATTGTCTCTAGTACAACATGGGCGTTAGTTTCCTCAACTCCATCAATCTCTGAGACTACTTTTAAGAACTTATCAAGTTTAGATTGAGTAACCTGAGCGATAATGTCAACGGTGCCCGTGACCCTAAAAAGCCTTGTAGCTCCGGCTTTTTTTATCTCCTCATAGGCTTTTACCCTCTTTTGGGGAAAAACCTTCATGAATACAAATGCATCGATATCTGATTCCCCGAGAACACTTAATGCTTTACTCGTAAGATCAATAAATCCTCTCCCCGTTCTAATAAAATCGTTATCTCGAAGCTTTCTAAGATGGTTGCTAAGACCCTGCCTCGTTATTCCCATGTCTTTTGCAAGTGCAGTCTGAGTCTTATAAATTGAGCAAACCCGAATACTCTTACCATTCTCGTACAGCTTTTTCAAAATCTGAATCTGCTTCTCGGTTAGCTTAAAACCTTCTTTTTCTTTAGCCATCTTAAAACTCATCCTAGACTTGTTAATCTAAAATCTTTACAAATGTAAATAAAAACATTTTCATAAAAAAACAATAAAAAATTGAACCTGATAATTCACATAAAAAAGGTGTTTAACAGAATTAGCTTAGAAATCCGTTAAGTTTTATATCTCAGAGGCTACAACTCAAGTTATCAACAATCTTTCATCACAAATTCTTAATAAAAGGATAGGAGATTATTTTAATGCCTGCGGTAGAATTCAAGTCTGGAGAACTAATACTAGAAGGTTATCTAGAACTGCCAAAAGGAAACGGGCCCTTTCCCGCATCTATAGTTTGTCATCCACATTCGCTCTACGGAGGCGAAATGCACAACAACGTAGTTATGGGTGTATGCACAAACCTTGTTAAGAACCAAATGGCTGCCCTGAGATTTAACTTCCGTGGCGTAGGAAGAAGCGAGGGTGAATTTGGCGATGGGGTAAAGGAACAAGAGGATACAAAAGCAGCGCTTGAATTTCTCCTTCAAATAGACGAAATAGACGCTAACAAAATAGCGCTCGCCGGATACTCTTTCGGCGCTTTTGTGGGATTAGCGGCTCTACACAATAACGAAAAAATCAAGGCCCTAGTAGGAATCTCTCCCCCACTAACACTATTCGAATTCAACTATCTGAAAACCTGCACAAAACCAAAACTACTAATCATCGGGGACACAGACCAATTCACACCTGAAAAAACGTTTAAAAACTTTTACGAAGAACTCCCCCAACCCAAAGAAAAAAGAATCCTCCAAGGAGCCGACCACTTCTATTGGGACTACGAAAACGAGGTAGGAAAAATAACAGCAGAATTCCTACAAAAAACCTTGCAAGAAATCATCTAATATAGAAAACCATAAAATTATTATCTAAACTTTAATAATATAAAAAAAAGGGGACCAAATAGTTCTTATGGCCCTTTTTGGTCCATTTAAACTCTAAAATCCTCTGGCTTTACTTTTTCTTCTTCGCCTTCGCTTTCGGCTCCTTTCCTTCTTCCTCTTCCTCAGCCTTCTCAAGCTCTTCCAAGGGAACAGGGGGCGGAGTCGTCATCATCGTGTAGCCGATCCAAGCTGCAATCACTAGAATTAGTGTCACAGCGAGCCAGATAGGAATCGCCACAGATAAAAACCTTGGAGGCACCGGTATCCAGTTCAGTATAGAGGGTACTGAGAGCCAGTACTGCATAAGCATAAGAGTGTTGAAGCCAATCATTGGGCTTACATGTCCAGAAGTAACCGCTAGCACGATTTGCAATGTTGTGGCTCCATTATCCACCTGCGAACCTATCCAGACACCATAAAACAACGTCCACCACGAATACCAGAGGATGACTAACACTGCAACAATGAATATTATGGCGCCATATATTTTGTCTCTAGCCATTTTTATTCTCTCCAAATATTGTCTTTTACGCATTACTCTTTCTGGTTATTAGCTTTTCGGGGTGACATTTCTAGGAAGTTTTTGGTACTGATATTTTCATATTAACCCAACAAGACATTAATAAAAATTTCTCTAATTGCACAAATTCAGGTGTGTAAATTATTCTCATGGAGTGGACTATTTTTTGTTTTAGGTTTATTTAACTAAAAAATTAGATTTCTATTTCTTTTAGATACTCACTTACTGTTAATATTTTGTTATAATCTTCTTTTAATTGGGTTAACAAATTTTTCAGATCGTTTACATTTTTTTCGATTTCCTCTTCTCTGAGAATCCTTTTTTCTTTTATGAGATAAGCCAGATGCCAGGGATGGAAGGAGATTTGAAGCAATCCGCCTTTGTCGTTTTTTTGGTAGACCTTTATGATTTTCTTGTATTCATCTATGTTTCTTTGCTTCTCAAAGAGCGCCCAGGTATAGAGAGTCATTTTCCCTAGGTTTAGTGGATAAACTGGGACGGGGACTTCTATTATGTTATTTTGCTTTTCCTTTATGCGGTACGGGAATGGAGGTTCGGTTGTTTCTACCATTATTGATGAGTCGTATAAATATCCGAGTTTGGTCAGAGCTTTGATGGTGTCAGAGTTTGCTTTCAGATATGGTGCTCTGAAGCCTTTAGGTTTCACGTTTAAAACACTCTTAATGGTTTGCGTGGCTTGCTTCAAAATTTTCAGCTGATGATTATAATCGATTCTTACGCCAGTTCTCTCCCCCGTTAAATCCTCGTGATTCATTCCGTGGCAACTTACTTCATTTTTCAACAATGGTTTTACCAGTTCACCTTGCTGTTCTCTGAGATATAATAGGGTTCTTGCCTCAATAAAAAGGGTGGCCTCTATCTCCAATTCGTTCAGAAGCTCTAGAGTTCTTGTAAGGCCCTTAACTGTGCCGTCGAAAACAGCATCCGTTTCTCCATCAAAATTGGATATCAGAATATCGCTAACCGCTTGCTTAACTCCCTTGACCGGCATAGGGCAATCCCGGTCCAAGTCTATGGTAATTGCAACGTTAATCCTTATTTCCTCCTTTAAACATTTGAATGATGAAAACAACATATGCATCAACTTTAAAAATAATTCGGGTAAACCCAACTTGGAGGTTTGGTTGGTAATGGTTGCGGAGATACTTAATGGCAAGGAAATTGCGGCTAGTATAGAGGAAGAGATAATGGAGGAGACAAGGGAACTTGTGGAAAAATACGGCGTGACACCGGGTCTTGCTGTTATTCTTGTGGGGAGCGATCCGGGTTCCCAAGTTTATGTGAATATTAAGAAAAAGTCCAGTAGTAGAGTTGCTTTCCACTTTGAGGATTATGTGCTGCCGGACACGGCTGAGGAGACAGAAATAATTGAACTTATCCAGCGGTTGAATGAGGATGATAAGATTCATGGGATTTTGGTTCAGCTTCCCCTCCCTAAGCACTTGGATGAAAACCGGATAATCTCAACCATCTCCCCTGAAAAGGATGTTGACGGCTTGCACCCCGTTAATGCAGGCAAGCTTCTCCTGAAGCAGGAGGGATTTGTTGCGAACACACCCGCCGGTATTTTGGAGATGTTGAGGAGAAATAACATAGATGTGAAGGGTAAGGATGTTGTGATCGTGAACAGGAGTAAGATTGTGGGCAGACCGCTCATGGTTTTGTTGATTAATAACGATGCAACGGTCACCGTTTGCCACACAAAAACAAGGGACATAAAAGCCCACACAAGGCGTGCGGATATCTTGGTAGTCGCGGTAGCTACACCGAAATTCATTACCGCTGACATGGTAAAAGAGGGAGCTATCGTCATTGACGTTGGGATAAATAGGGTGGAGGGTAAGCTGTGTGGGGATGTGGATTTTGAAGGTGTGAAGGAAAAAGCCTCCTATATTGCTCCTGTTCCGGGTGGAGTTGGACCCATGACTGTGGTTATGCTAATGAGAAATGTTCTGCTGGCGGCAAAACGAAGTCTAAAAAAATAGTGAATGCTTTTTCCGCGGTTCTAATACCACAATTTTCTCCTTTAGGAGTTCTTTATTTTTTAGTTTGATTAGTTTTGAATGGAAAAAAAAGAGGGTGTTGAAAGTCATTATAGTTATTTGGCTTTTTGTTTTGGTTTTTCGTATCTTCTTCGGAACCAGTCTGGTAACACGTAACCTACGTATGTGGGTATTGCGGATATTAATACTAGGGTCCATCCGACGAATAGAAAGATTGTCCAACCTCCGAGGAGGCTGTCGACGAGGTAGCACCCGAAGAACAGGATGAAGATCACCGCTGTGAAGGATATTAGTAGGAAGCCTCTTTTGTAGAGTTTGCTTTCTGTTAGTCGCATAGCTTTGATAGCGTAATAAATCAGTGTGCCTTGGGTTACCAGTCCAACGGTAAAGGCGAGGAACCAGTTAATAGTTATGTATAGGTTTACTATGAGTACAAAGATGACTGCGCCTATGAAAATAGCGTAGGGGGCAACGTATTTTCTCTTTACTTCTTTGAAGGCTGAAAGGGTGAACAGGTAGATGAACAGATGTCCTATCGCCGCGGCTATGAGTGAGGCGCTCCACTGGTAAACCAAAGTTGTCGGGTACCCCTCAAAGTGGAGGACTATTGATAGAACTGTTGGGTCGAAAATGAGAATTGCTCTTGGGATATTAAGTGGAATAATGTAGCCAGTCAGTAAATATGGAACCCAAGCATAGTCCAGTATCATTAGACCCCAGTACTTGGTATAGATCGTGTGTCCATAAGCGGCAAACAATGCACCAAAAATGAACACGAAATAGGTTAAAGCCAAATATTTGAGAGCTGCACTTCGCTTTTCTCGCCAACGTACTGCAAAGATGACACCGATTACAAGCAGTAGTACCGCTATTAAAATCTCGTATATTATCAGTTGGTATAAAAGATTTAAACTAATCACCTTTCTATCCCCGAAGTTTATTGTGATTTTCAGAATTATTATTTCGTTAGTGTTTTTAATTATATTTAGGAAAACTAGTAATTATAGTTTTTGTTAAGAAAAATACTAGTTTTATAAAAACACTTATTTGATTAAAGTTTCACCCGCCACTTTTCTGTTTTTTAAATACGCTTCTAGGTCGAGTTTAGAATAAGAGAATATTTAATAGTTTGTGGAACATGATTCTTTGTCAAGAATCTTAACATTCACACTGGTATCTAACAAAGGGTCAGATATTTTCGCTGTCCTTTATACCCTTTTTTGTTTCTCAAATCCAAATAACTAGGGAAGTGAGAAGTTTGGCGATTAAGAGGGCTTTAATCAGTGTTTCAGACAAGAGTGGAATTGTGGACTTTGCTACAAAGCTGCATGAAATGGGTATTCAGATAGTTGCGACGGGGGGAACCGCAGAATTATTGAAAGATTCGGTTCCGGTAATCACTGTTTCAAGCATCACCAAATTCCCCGAAATGCTCGATGGACGAGTGAAAACTCTCCATCCCAACATTCACGCTGCCATACTCGCAAAACGAACTCCTGAGCACATGAAGCAATTGGAGGAACACAAGATTGTGCCCATAGACTTGGTGGTGGTGAATCTTTACCCATTCAAAAAAACCATAGAAGAAAGCGACGACTTGGGAAGAGTATTGGAAAACATAGACATCGGAGGCGTGGCGCTTATTAGATCCGCTGCAAAGAACTACCAAGACGTAGCGGTGGTGGTAAACCCATCAAGATACGCTGAGATAATTGAGGAGTTAGAAGAAGGGGGAGACATTAGCAAAACAACCAGGGAACGACTGGCGGCGGAGGCTTTTCTACACACCGCCGAGTATGATGACATCATATCGAGTTTTCTACAGAGGAAATTCATAAGCCCAGAGGAATTTCCGAGAAGTCTGAGTTTAAGGTATGAGAAGATCCAAGATCTGAGCTACGGGGAGAATCCGCATCAGAAGGCAGCGTTTTACAGGGAGCCCGATGTTAAAGAATCATGTGTGGCTAACGCGGTTCAACTACACGGTAAGACTCTTTCCTTCAACAATGTCTATGACGCAGATTCGGCTTTGGAACTGGTGAAGGAATTTGAGGAACCGACTGCAACAATTATAAAACACACCAACCCCTGTGGTGCAGCGATTGGAAAAACCATAAGCGAAGCTTATCGAAAAGCTTACGAAACCGATACGGTGTCAGCCTACGGGGGCATTGTTGGTTTAAACCGAGAAGTGGATAAAGAAACCGCGGAGCAAATAGCCTCCACTTTCATTGAGGTGGTCATAGCTCCGGGCTACACCGATGAGGCTCTCAAAATACTCGAGCAAAAGAAGAATCTAAGGCTACTTGAAACGCCTCCCATAACAACTCCACTCCCAGGCTGGGGCATGAAAAAGGTTGTGGGAGGAATCCTAGTGGAAACCAAGGACGTTGAAGGAGAAATAGATCCAAGTCAATTTAAAGTAGTGAGCAAGAGGAAGCCCACTCAAACTGAGTGGAAAGCAGCACTTCTCGGTTGGAAAGTAGCAAAACACGTGAAATCAAACGCTATAGTACTTGCAACGGAGGATATGGCCGTGGGAATCGGAGCTGGTCAGATGAATAGAGTTGACTCGGCGAAGATCGCTATTGAGAAAGCTGGTGAAAAAGCAAAGGGCTCCGTTCTGTGTTCAGATGGTTTCATTCCTTTCAGAGACACCGTTGATGAAGCAGCGAAGGTGGGGGTAACCGCAATAATACAGCCCGGAGGCTCAGTGAGAGACGCAGAGGTTACCACAGCCGCAGATGAAAACAACATGGCTATGATTCACACAGGAGTAAGGCACTTCAGGCACTAAGCACAGATACTAGCGAACTCATGGGTCGCAGAATTTTTAAGTCACCCGGTTCTCGTTTTTCTAAGCAAAATAATTCAAATCCTTAATTTTTTGAAGGATGCTGTTATGCAGGAACCGCTTATTCCTAGTGATATTCTGAAGTTGCTTAAGAAGCAGAAATACCAGATTGTGGGAAGACACTCTGCGGTGAAAAAATGTCGTTGGCTGCATAACAGTCTGGTTCAGAATAGGCACTGCTATAAACAGGAATGGTACAACATCAATTCTCACAGATGTTTACAGATGACTCCCACAGTTATCTACTGCACCAATCGCTGTCTGTCATGCTGGCGGGTGGAACCTGGAGACCACGGATACAAGTGGGATCAAATGGCTGTTAAAAATTATGAGGTAGATACTCCCGAGGAAATAATTAATGGATGCCTTAAAGCTCAGAAAAAAATTCTATCAGGATTTAAACCAACACATCACGACAAGGTTTCTTGGGAGAAATGGGAGGAGGCAACGGAGCCGAAGCACGCGGCGATAAGTCTAGCTGGGGAGCCAACTCTTTATCCACGCTTAAGTGAGTTAATTGAAGAGTTTCACAGAAGAGGAATGACTACCTTCCTAGTAAGCAATGGAAACCTACCCGAAGTACTTGCTGAGATAACGGAACCCACTCAGCTCTATGTTTCTGTTTATGGACCGAATGAAGAAGTTTATAGGAGAAGTTGTCGCCCTCTTCTCAGAGATGCTTGGGAGAGATTAATGAAGTCTTTGGAATTACTCAGCAGTTTTAGTTGCCCCACGGTTATGCGATTAACTTTGACAAACGGTTTGAACTTCTCTGACCCAGAGGGATACGCCAAACTCGTGGAGAGAGCTAATCCCACATATGTAGAGTGTAAAAGCTATGTTTCGGTTGGATACTCCTTACTGAGGAATCTGGATATGAATAACATGATCTGGGCTAGAGACATAAAGGGATTCGCGGAAAAAGTCGCCGAACATTCCGGTTACAATGTAATCGGCCATTCCATCCCCAGCAGGGTTACCCTTCTAAGCAGGCTAAAAAAGCCCATAAAATTAGCCTAGTTTGAACCTTTAATCAATGCTCGAAAGATATTCTGAAGAAGTTCTTATTTTAGCTGTGGCTGTTTACCTATCTTCCCCGGGGGGGTTATTGAATCTTGATACGAAACTCTTAGATTCTTAAAAGAAATTTTATAATATCAATACCTTCAAGGGGGCAGGAATATTGGTTGAAGTAGGGAGGAAAAAGTAAATTCGATAAAAGACAATATGCAATATGCAAACTTTTATCAATTTCTGGGAATGGAAGTCACAGACATATATATGATTATCAAAAAAGAGCATGTGTTGTCATGTGGGATGCTCCTAGATTGACTTTTTGGAGCCTAAATTTTTAAATCCTTAAAAGCAATTTTGTAACACTCGTCACCTTTTAGGAGTAGGTAAGATTGGTTAAACTGACGGATGACAATGTAAAGTTGATAAAAGACATTTTGAACTCCTCACCATTTTACAAACTTTTAGGTATGGAAATCTTGGACATAAAAGAAAACTATTCCAAGTTGAGAATACCCTGGAAAAAAGATTTGTTGCAGTTACAGGGTGTTGCCCATGGAGGGGTGGTGGCATCGATAGCCGACGCAGCCGTGGCTATAGCATTATTCTCCTTGGTGGATTTGAACGACATTATATCCACTATCGAGTTAAAGATAAACTATTTAGCCCCCATAAAATCCGGAGAAATCATTGCCGAGGGAAGAATAATCCACAAAGGAGCCAGGATTGCCCTAGGAGAAGTTGACGTAAAAAACGAGGGTAGACTCGTAGGCAAAGCCTTGTCTACCTACATAATCATAAAAAATGAGGGAAAAGATTTATTGTACAAAATACCAGATGCAGAAATCAAATAGACGGGTTATGAATTACATAGTTTTTGGTGGATATCCGCGACTCTTGGAGTTCACCATTCTCTCCCTTCGCGCAGGTTCATTGAATGCTCGTTATCGAACTGCTCTCCCGATAAGGTCGAATCCACCCCATGCATCTTCTTCCGAACCCTTTCGAGCCCGAGGTCACCTGCATGAGGAAGGTCCTACCGTCTCTCAGTTAAGCTTTATACTCATCGTTTTCTTCTTTTCTTCTTTTCCTGTTTCTTTTTCTCTTCTCGTTTTCTTTTCTCTTCTCTTTTCTTCTTTTCCTGTTTCTTTTTCTCTTCTCGTTTTCTCTTCTCGTCACTTACCTTTCTTTTTCTTTGCGGCACTTCTCTTCACTTCTCTTCTCTTGTTGCTCCATTCGGGACTTTTCACATCCCCAACATTTGGAGCACATATTATGTAGAGCAGATAACTATTATTTATTTATGTCTACTTTACCTGAGAGCGTCTCTGTGAAATCGCGGTAGAAACCCGTTTTATTGATTCTCTGTTTCCACCATTTCGCTGGATCTTCGAGGAATCTCTGGTAATCGTTTAGTGGGGGTTCTCCGTGCTTAGTCCAAAGACCATCCGGTCCTCTGAAGGGAGGTGCGCAACAGTTGCTGATAACTCCATACATCTTAACAAAGCTTAACACAAATTACGAAGCCAAAGGAAGCTTCAAATACCTGAAGTTGCACTAAAAAGCAACAGAACGCAAAAAACCGTCGAGACAACAAGGGAGAAAAACGACATGCCCAAACTAACCATCCCCGCCACCATCACAAAAATAAACCAAAGAGACCAAGCACAGCTCGAGGACCTCTTCCGCCAATTCGGAAACGCCAGACGCAGAGCATACACCCTCAAGCAGCACGGCGTCCCAAAGGCAGAGATTGAACGCCTGCTCCAAGAGCAGACCGGGCTTAACTCCCGCTACGCCAAAGACGCCCACCACTCCATAGAGAGTCTCCCACCACACGTAACCTTCGGCGGACTCAAACTCCAGCGACTAAGAGAGCAGGGCAAAATCTCGGCTGAAGAGTACAAGAAACGCCGAAACTCACTAATCATATCCCGAGGCGACAAAACCAAGAAAGGAAACCTCAACACCCGAATCACCAAAGAGGGAAACAAATTCACACTCCGCATAAACACCCCCACCGTAGGCCAGCCAAGTGAACGCTATATCTACCCCGAAATCTTCATTCCCGAGAAGTATCTTAAACGGTACCAGCACCTGCTTCTCAACGGAAAGTCCCCGTACACCATCGCACTCAAGCGGAGGGACGACGGCCAAGGATACGATGTACGGATAATCATCGAGCTACCTGCGAAAGATGAGGCTGAGCAAAACCCCAAACTAGAGCGTATTATGGCGTTGGACGTGAACGCGGGTCACGTAGACTTCGCCGTGGCTGAAAAGAACAGAGTTCTAGCAGTAGGAAAGATAAACTGCTATGAAGTGCAACACGCCTCAACCAACAAGACCAGCAACCTGCTTCACAAAACCGCGGGGAAGATTAGAAAAATAGCGGAACATTATGGTGCGAGAGTAGTCTATGGCAAGCTTAATACGCAGAGGTTCAACTCTGGCCGAAGAGCGAACCGCAAGGTTAAACGCATACCCCACAGCAAACTCGGCTCGATCCTTGAGCAGAAGTGCGGCGCGGAGAAACGCTCCGAAGCCTACACCACCAAACTGGGAAAGAAGCTTTCACCACTCGTTGGTCTGGATGTGCACAAGTGCGCCGCAGCATCGTTTGCGCTCAAAGTCCTCGACTATGAAAGCTTCAAAAATTTACACTCATCACTATCAGATGAGATCCCGCACGGTGTCGCGCCAGATGAGGGCGTTGGAAGTCTGAGACGCAGGCTAAGTGCGGGAAGCGGGCTTACCGCCCTGCATCAGGATGATAAAGGCTTGGTGCACGATGAAGTTGCCGCCATGTGCAACGGAGGCTACTCGGAAATTCCTGGTATCCGGGGGCTCTCCTCCTTCTTGGAGAGCTTGAAAACCAACCTACCGTGTCTCCATGTGAAGATATGTTAAGTTTTGGTGACCAGGTATTCCGCTTGCAACTGATACGCAGGCTCCGGTAAGCGCTACGATGTATTTGGAAACCTTGATTATTCTTGCGGCTTCTTCGATTTCTTCCTTATACTGGTTTATGTCCTCTCCCATTTTAGGTCAGCTCATTTCAAATTAGGAAATATTTAGCTTAAGCTTGCTAGTTATACGTTTTTCAGTTAGATTTTAAATCGTTTTTTGTTTTCATTATTTTTTAGTGTATATCTGTAATTGATTGGGAAAGATTCAAATTAATAGCATACGTAATCCTCTCAAAACTATGGATGTTGCTCTCACGCTTTAAGATATACATAATTTATAGAGGAGTATAAAGTTGAGTGAAAAAGAACCATTGGGAATGTCTGATTTAGAGAGTATAATAACCAGTATTGTTCGTTATCTTGATGAGCAGTACGATTTGAGAGAGTTAACTTTAACTCTTTCGAGAGATATAATCAGACTTTCTGGGCAAGCTATTAAGTTGATCCACCGTCTAGATTTTGATAACGCCGCAAAAAAAATTGAAGAGGCTAGAAATAAGTTAGATGAGATCAATGGAAAACTTGTTAAGTATCCTGAATTTAGAGAGAAGGGTTTCATTAGCTCGGCTTTTCAGGAATATACGGAGGCCCGGCTTCTTCTTTCACTTCTTAAAGATGACAAGTTTATTTCCAGCGAGGATTTAGGGGTACCCTGTGTTCCCTATCTATTAGGCTTGGGTGATCTGGTTGGCGAATTAAGGAGACACGTTTTGGATTCTATAAGGAGGGAAGAGATAGAGAAAGCCGAAAAATTACTCGACATCATGGAAGAAGTGTATATACAGCTAGTGGCATTAGATTATCCCGACGCCTTAATTTCGGGTCTTAGGCACAAATGTGACATTGCCCGAAGTCTGGTCGAAAAAACCCGGGGCGACATAACATTGTCCCTTCAAAACAGGCAACTCATGAAAAAGGTACAGGGTTTATCAGAGCTTCTCGGAGGGAAAGAGGACGAAACTTGACATCAATAAAATCCTTGCAAGAGCAGAGCAGGATTATGAGAAGGCCTGGATTGAAACAAAGAGTTTGCTCCCCTTGAAGGGCAGAAGATTCAAGCTGAAGCGTAAAGGCGCCCCCAACCCTATAACTGAATTTATGATTGAGGTTAGAAAGGCATTAATTGAAATGGGTTTTGAGGAAGTTATACTCCCTATGATCACGAGTGAATCTGATATCTACAAGGAATACGGGCCAGAATCCCCCGTGATACTTGACAGACTGTTTTATTTAGCAGGCCTTCCAAGGCCTGACATCGGGCTGAGTGAAAACTCTATCAAAAAAATAATAGAGATAGTACCCGGGTTTAGCAAGACTAAGGAATTACAAGATATTCTTAGAAGGTATAAAAAGAATGAGATAGAGTCGGATGACTTAGTTGAGACTATGATTACGGAACTAGGAATTAGGGAAGAGCAAGCGACAAGTATTGTTGATAACGTTTTTCCTGAATTTAAGAAAAGAAAGCCTGTTCCCACAGACCTAACTCTAAGATCGCATATGACCGCACTTTGGTTTCCTGTTCTCTCCGCTGCTCAGAATAAATGGGAACTTCCCATTCAACTTTTCACTTTGGGAAGTAAGTTTAGGAGGGAACAGAAATTAGATGCTACGCACCTTTATTCATCCTACACCGCCTCCTTTGTCATTATGGCCGAGGAAATAACCCTAGAAGATGGCATGGATATCGTACGTGAATTTCTCAAAAAAATTGGTTTCGGGGAAGTAGACCTCAGGTTCAAAAAAGCCACCTCCAAGTATTACGCTCCTCAAACCGAATTTGAAATATTCGTCAAGCACCCTAAAACTGCACAGTGGTTGGAAGTGGGAGACAGTGGGTTCTACTCTCCAGTCAGCCTCGCAAAATTTGGCATCGAATACCCGGTTTTAAATGCTGGTTTCGGAATGGAAAGATTCGTAATGATAAGAACTGGAGAAACCGATATTCGACAGCTTACTTACCCCTACTTCTACAAGGAAGTAGAGTTTACTGATGAGGAAATCGCCAAAGGAATCTGCATAGAGGAGATGCCAAAAACTGAAACCGGTAAAAAGATTATGGAGGAGCTAATTAAAACCGCAGAAACTTGTAAAAACGAGGAGGCTCCCTGCGAATTTGTCGCTTGGAAGGATACGATTAATGGGAAAACCATCACGGTTAAAATCTGGGAGAGAGACACGGATACGAAGCTTCTAGGGGCAGCGGTTCTAAACCGGATATATGTTCATGATGGGAATGTGCTCGGTCTTCCAGAGGACAAAGCTGTGGGAACACCAACAGGTATTAGGTATCTTGACGCCCTGGCATCCTATGCGGCTCGGAAGATCGAAGAGATGATTGAAAGAAATGAAAGAGAACTAAATCTAAGGATAAGAATGGCGAAGAAAGCTTCGGACGTGAACATAGGAATAAAAACATCAATAAGGCGCTTTATAACCTCAAACAGTAAAAAAATAGATATAAGAGGACCAGTATTCTTTGGCGTGGCTGCAACAGTAGAATGAAGCAAATATTGCCCCTGCTTTATCGAATTCTGTTCAAAACACATTTGAAAAAGTATTAAACGTGAATGAAATTATTCTGTTTAATGTGGCAAAAACTTGGTCACTCTAAAGATTCGTAAGAGGTTTGGTCATTGGACGAAGCGCTTTGGTTTACTCTGTTTACACTCGCAAGAATGGGAGCCCAGTTAAAGACCCTAGAGATCTCTTCTACCACACTGGGTAAAAAAATGAACGTAAGTCAGCAAACCGCTTCTCGCCGTTTACAACAGTTAGAGGAGAAGGGCTGGCTGAGCAGGGAAATAACGAGAAAAGGGCAGTTTGTTCGGCTGACAGATCAGGGAATGAATATCCTCCTAGAAATATATCTGTGGCTTCAAACAATCTTTGACAAGAAACCATCAGCCCTCATAATTGAGGGTGAACTATTCAGCGGAATGCGTGAAGGAGGATACTACATTTCAGAAGAAGGCTATAAGCACCAGTTTAAAGAAAAATTGGGCTTTGAACCTTACCCAGGAACGCTGAATTTGAAGCTTAAATCCCGCTCCGACCTTCAAGCCAAAAAAACACTTCAAAGCTATCCTGGAATTATTATTAAACCATTCGAAAACAAGGGAAGAACCTTTGGATCTGTTAAGTGTTTCAAGACCCTAATCAACGATAAGGAAGAGGGAGCTGTTCTACTAATCCAACGCACACACTACGGAGAAGATGTCTTAGAAGTCATATCACCAGAATATCTCAGAGAAAAAATGAAACTTAAAGACGGAGAAAAAATCAGATTAAAGATATTCCTCACCCACCCTGAGGAAAAGGAGAGCTAAATTTACCAAAAAAGTTTTCGATAACCCTTACCACAAAAAATAAAACAAATGAATCTTCTGTCTAATAGAAAAAATTTCACAGGAAAAGCAGGGAAAAACATTGGCTAACCAAGGAAAAAGAGTTATGGCCTTCGGAACATTTGATCTGGTACATGTAGGACACATAAAATTCTTTGAAGAAGCCAAGAGACTCGGAGGGAAAAATGCGGAATTAATAGTTGTTATCTCTAGAGATACAAACGTTATAAAAATAAAAAAACGCCCCCCCATTTTTAACGAACAAGAAAGAAAAGCTGTCATTGGGTCATTGAAACCGGTGGATAAAGCAATACTGGGATACGAAGGAGAGGACTTGCTTCAAATAGTTAAAGAAAACAATCCCGACATAATCGTCCTCGGCTATGATCAAAGAATCAAACCTGAAGAGTTCCAAAAATTTAAACAGGAATTAAAAGAAAAAGGAATTAACGCCAAAGTAATCCGTCTTCCCAAATACGGTACTGGGTTAAACAGCTCCACCATCATTGTAAAGAAAATCCTTGAAAGAAACAAAAACAATTTAGAGAACCCAAAGAAATAAACCCTATATCTTTCCAACTTGTGTGCAACTTTTCCATTTTGTATTTTTAACTAATAAACAATCTTCATTCTTTGGGGGAGAATCATTGAGAACCATAAAAATTGAAGAAAGCTTACCCTTATCCAAAATTCTTGAAAAATATCCGGAATCAATAAGCCCCTATCTAAAATCGCTAAACCCACCCAAAATAGCCATATGTTCAATTTTCACTCCTGTGGTGTAATTTTTTGTTCTCTTCTATTATTTTCTTTAGTGTCTCTTTTGGGTCGCGGTTCACCCTCCTTCTGAACCTGTCGCCAGCCTTCCTCACCTCCCTCTCCCTCAGTACGGCAGTGTAGGTTTCGCGGCCAACGTGGACCATGGCCTCTCTCAGGGTTACCTCTATGCCCAGCGTCCCGAGGTGTCCGTCGAGGAAGTTGAAGAGGTAGACTGCGTCGGGAGCGTGG
>JAUQZE010000017.1 GCA_030587365.1 Candidatus Freyarchaeota archaeon
AAGCAGGGCTCAGAAGGAACTCAAGGCCATCCTCAGAGCGTCGGGCTACAGCTCCCGCGAAGACCTGGAGCGGAAGACCCGGGCTTTCCTGGAGTTTGAGAACCACTGCGTGAACCGGATAACCCTCCAGACCCCCTATGAGCGGTTCGGCGTTCCGCCAGACGGCTCCTGGCTCAAGGAGTTCGTAGAAGCGTTTAAATTACAGGGCATCCTACCAACTAACAACAGGGGTGACAAATGTCCCTAACTTCTACATTTGGTGCATTTTTGCGTTATTGGCCGGCTTTCAGTTATGAGAATACACATTATACTATATGAAAAAATCCATTTTAATGGTTTATGCTGCAAAAACTGTTGGTAAGTATTCGATTCGAGTTCCCGAAGATTGACAACTATGTTAGTTTTCTACGCATAGATTGAGCGTTCTCGAGCATTGCGTGGTCGTTATTGAAAAAAACAAAAACTTTACTTGGGTTAACCTCAAAAATATTCTGCTTTACCTCGTCCAATTCCTTATCAGTATACCTATGCGAATACCAGTCGGTTCTTCCATGCATCCGCAAATAAATCACTCCTCCGATGTGGAAAATGTCTCTGGGCAGTTCTGGAGCGTCAACCGAAACCAGAGTAATACCAAGATTCTCAGCCCAAGCAGTCCACTTGGGGTCAAACCATTCTGTGTTTCTGGGTTCCAGAGCGAACCTTTCCCCCAGATTCGTTTCTGAAATAAATTTTTCCAGATTCTCCACGGTTTTCTCTCTGGGAACCGAGGACGGCGGAAGCTGGAAGAGGTAAAAGTCAATACTCTTGTCTAGAGGCTGAAACAAATCCCAGAACTTCGCCCAAGTACTAAGAGCCCTTTCGCTGAATCGGAAAACGTGAGTGACATACCGGTTAACCTTAATCGCCCACCTAAAACCCTCAGGGGTTTTACGAACCCAGCTCCCAACCATGTTCCGAAAGGGAAACCGGTAATAGCTCGCGTTTAGTTCCACACAGTTCAGACCCGAATTAGCCAAATACCAGTCAAACGAACCCCCTCTGTTCCAGGTATACATCCAGCCGCTGGTCCCCACATAAAATCCATCATCCATACTTTTTCCCAACCAAAGCCTACGGATTAAACATTTAATGAACTGTTCAAGTTCTTTCAAATGGGAGAAAGTCTTATTAAATTCTCTTACTTGGGGATGGATTTTGACTACGTCAAGAGTTATGTTTCCCAATAGTAAACCATAAAAGGTGAAAAGTAAACTATTTTTAATGAGCGGATATGCAAATCGATGGGATAGTTATTATAGACGCGGTTAGCGGTGTGCCACTATTTTCAAAACTTACTAGTATAGATAGCACTCTATTCTCCGGTTTCGTAACTGCTATACGCAGTTTTTCCTCAGAACTCTCTCTCGGGGGTTTATCTTCATTCACAACTGAAGAGAAAAACATTTTTCTAGCTGCTAGAAAGCGGGTTGTTACTGCAATAATTGCTTCGGCTAGTTTGGAATTTAAAAAAGTCTATTCACTAGCATATCAGATTGGTGAAGCTTTCGAAGAAATGTACGAAATAACAGAAACACCAGACCAAGAGAGTTTCAAAGATTTTTCTGAAAGGCTAGAAGAAATTCTCAAGGAAAAAGAAGTACCGTTCCTGTTACAGGCAGTAGAATTCGCTAAAAAGGAATTCGGAGGAGAGGTATCTATTAAGCCCGAATTAAAAGTTGGACATGGAAAAACGGTGGTAATTGACATTGTGGTTGATAGAGGAAAAAAGAAAGCGGAAGGTATCCTCGATAAACTAGTCCAGAAAGTATGGGCAGCGTTCTCCGAGAACATTACCTTTATCAAGGTTATTGATGGAGTCGCCGGTAGAGGAGAGGTACTGGACTTTATTGAATCATTAAAGGGCTTCGGTGATGAATCGTTAAGGGGCTTCCATGATAATAAGGACCATACCACAGAAGAGTTCCCGTACTTTCCAGCTCAAGCTGCAATCATTGCCCGCGATTATTCTCCTACCGTATTCGAAGAGGTTGAAAAACTTCTACGGGTTGAAGGAAAAGCATGTATCCCTGGTGTTCATGTTACCTGGGGTGCAAGGGGGAAAATATTCCCTGATTCCTCAAAGTGTTTCATTGAACTTTGGAGATGGAAACAAGACTATCCCGAAAGAGTGTTCCATTAAAAATTTGAAAATGAATATCGTGTATTGTTAAAATTAAAAAAAGATTGTTAAAATTAAAAAATGGGAAGAAGACATTTTAATATTAATATCGTCTTCTACTTCCGCTATCTCTACTATATGATCTGTCTCTACCATATGGTCGGGATCCGCCGTATCCGGAACCTGAACCATATGATCTGTCTCTACCATATGATCTAAATCTCTGTTCCTGCTCGTAAATCTTATCTGAGAGATTATTTTCTTTGTTTATTTCTATTTCCTCGCCGTTCTCAACTTCATCAAGGCTTCCGTATTTACCGACATTTAATCTCAGAGAACCCTTGAAAATGTTAGTATAACCGTTATTAAGCTGATAAACGCTACCAACTTTGATCTTGTCTATATCATCGTTCCAGAGTGTCAATAGAATACTTGCTGAACTGTCACCCACTAGGGCTTCGGTAACCCTGTTGGTATCACCGGTCTGTCTTGACACAGTCTCTCTTGCTTCATTAATAGAGTCGCATTTAAATTTTACATTTATACTTTTAAGACCTGGTCTTAAATTCTCGACAATAACATCTTGTTGTTCAGACATCTCAAATCATCTTTCTTAAACAAACTTTGATAGAAAAAAAAGGCTTAAAAGCTGAAAAACCAGCTCTAATCAATTTTCTCTATGCAAAGAACCACTACAGTCCCCCCATATAAACCTTTTCAGAAAGCAGTTAACCAAAAACCGGAGCCAACGGCTTCAATCATTAGACGAATACAAGGGGAGCTTAAATACTAAAAAAAGAAACACAGTCAGACCCTGTAAATACAGGATCTGCTCCCAAAGAGTGGAAGCCGACAACGAGACGGTGGCACGTTCCTCGCCACTTCACATAACATAGAACCCCACCGCGCACAGCGTTAAAGTATCAGACTCCGTGATATTCCAAATCCTTGGAAAAGCGCCTCAGAGATTCTAAAAACCAGTTTAATAACAAGATTTAAATAGAGCCAAACAAATAAGCTAAATGCCATCTGATTTGATGAGCAATCCAGGTGTGGGGAGGAAGCATCTTTAAGAACTCAAATAAATAACTAGTAAAAAATTTCTAATTCCCTCAAGACTTGACCACGTTTAACCGCTTCCCAATATTCACTACCTAAAATAATGGCTAAATGAGCACTCCTCAAAAAATTGTGAAGATCGTTTCTTTCCATTAACTCCACTTGTGTGTTTCCAAATGCTCTTAGCAGGGAACCTTATCGTTAATTAGATATGTAAACCTGAGGTAGCTCCACAAATCTATTTTTGAAGCTTCGAAAATTTTTTAATAATTAATTTTTATTTTAAATTGATAAACTTTAAACGGGAGTTCAGAGTACTAGGATTCATTGTAAAGCGTTTTTGGGAGAGTATTTGTATGATGCCGATTGGTCCTTTAATGATAGAACATAGGCTCATTGAGCGTATGGTTAAAGTGATAAGGGGAGAGCTTCAGAAAATAAGCGAAGAAAACGAAGCGAATGAAAGTTTCATTGATACTGCTTTAGACTTTTTCAGAACCTATGCCGACAGATGCCACCACGGCAAGGAGGAAGATATTCTCTTCAGGGACCTCGATAAGAAACCGCTTTCCCCTGAGCACAAAAAAACAATGCAAGAATTGATAGAAGAACATGTCTACGCAAGGAAGACCGTAGGTAGACTGGTCGACGCCAAAGAAAAATATGCGCAACGTGACAGTAATGCCCTAGAGGACATCATAGCGATAATAAGCGAGTTGATTGAATTTTATCCAAAGCACATCGAAAAGGAAGACAAACACTTTTTCATCCCCGTTATGAACTATTTCAGCAAACAGGAAAAGGATGACATGCTCCAAGAATTCTGGGAGTTTGACAAGAAACTAATCCACGAAAAATACAAAGCGGTAGTCGAAAAGCTAGAAGGAACAAAAAACTAAGCATCCAAGACTTAAATTCCGTGCGGGTACCCTAATGCTTAAAAATCGAGCAAAAGGGGTAAACTGGATTAAGCCTTTTAATTCCATCTCCCCCTATTTTTGTGAGGCTGGTGATTAAGATAACAAAAAAGGCTAGGCGTAAACCGAGCAAGGTTCCTAGTCGAAAATCCGGAGATACCACGACCAAGGAAAAAGAATCGAGTCTTTCCGCTGCTGAAAAGATTAAAAATTGTTCCATTTGCCGCAACATCCCTCCCAGCTCTTCAGAATTTTGGAAAGGGGGCGAACTGCAGAGTGGTGGACTCCCAGGGGCGGAAATAAAGTTGGAAGTGGTCGGCAGCCCCTACTATGACGACTCTACTTCATACACTCACGGTTGTATCAAGCGCTGCCCCGAGTGCGGCACAGTTTACCTCTG
>JAUQZE010000021.1 GCA_030587365.1 Candidatus Freyarchaeota archaeon
AAGCAGGGCTCAGAAGGAACTCAAGGCCATCCTCAGAGCGTCGGGCTACAGCTCCCGCGAAGACCTGGAGCGGAAGACCCGGGCTTTCCTGGAGTTTGAGAACCACTGCGTGAACCGGATAACCCTCCAGACCCCCTATGAGCGGTTCGGCGTTCCGCCAGACGGCTCCTGGCTCAAGGAGTTCGTAGAAGCGTTTAAATTACAGGGCATCCTACCAACTAACAACAGGGGTGACAAATGTCCCTAACTTCTACAATGTTAAAAGATTTATTGCACGAATTTTTGCTTTGTTAAACTATATTGCCGAGGACTATTGAATCATAGTTACATTCCTAAAGACTTCCTCTTCTAATGCCTGAGTTATTTTACTGGAAACTACTATTAAATTCTTAAAGAGCTTTTCTCGAACTAAGTATTTTTTTCTAACATTCTTATTTATTCCTAAAACCTTTGCGACATGGGTGTCGAGAATAAGAAAATCGTCACTCAGATCAATGAAGCTCTTCATGACTGCTAAGTTCTTAAAGGTGATTCAAATGCTTAATAATAAAAATTATAAACATACATTATTAATTCACAACTCAAATCGCTCCTATTAACGTCACTTTAACTCCTTCTCTTCATCTCTATTCTCTAATATAGTGATAATTATATCTCAATCTTTTTATTAGGTATTAAAAAATTTATGAATTAATTGATTCAAGAATATCCTAAAGTACTTTTATTTATTAAGTAGAAATTATTATAACAGCATTTCTCTTCTATTAAAATGAGCTTACTCGAAATGACCAAGGAAGCAAAGACTGCCCCTCATTGGCAAGCCGCCATTTAATAATCTCCTTGTATTCTGGATTTAATTCGTACCCAATCCATTGCCTACCCAGTTTATTTGCCACCACCACGGTCGTGCCGGATCCTGCAAATGGGTCCAAGACAACATCGTTTGGCTTTGAGCAAAGAAGACTTATCCGTTTAACCAATTCCTCTGGAAAAATTGCAGTATGCTCTATATTTCTTTCCTTAATCATTATGCGAACTTGGCGACCTATGTTTCCAATTTTCCTGAAGATCTTCCACACATTACTTGGCATTTCTCCTCCTTCATGTAAGTAATCCTGCTGCTTCAGCTTATCAGGCATAAATAGGTAATCCTGTTTGCTTTTAGTAAAGAAAAGAACATATTCATGCCTATCGGAAAAATTCCTAGGACCCGTAGTCGGCACATAAACGGGTTTATACCATATAATTATATCCTTGAGATAAAAGCCGACTTCAGACATCTTTTTACATATGTCTTCGGGAAACAGAATCAAGTTGCCCTGAATGAATCTTTTATTAATGTTAATCCATAAGCTGCCAGTAGGCTTAAGGACTCTATAACACTCTTTCCAAACCCTATTTAACCTGTCCAAATACATTTCATAAGATTCATCGTACCCTATTTGTCCCTTAACGCCGTAGTCTCTTAGCCCCCAATACGGGGGACTTGTTATTATAACCTGAACAGAGCTGTCTGGTATCTCATCCATTTTTTCACTTGATTTCACGTAAATAGCACTAGCAAAATGCTCAGTTGAACATTGTTGATCCTCACTTGTCCTATAACTTTCCCTAACAGGAGGTATTTCATGGTCGTAATTAACTGTAGAAGAGCAACTAATAAATTTGCGTCCAAGTTTTTTGATAACACTTTTCGCCAATGAATCTTCAAATAGATTAAGAACGATATCGTTTTCATCGGTTGAACAAAGGAGACATCTTTCGATGACCTCCTCGTAAGAAAGAATTATATGTTTCAGAGTTCTCCCCTTTTCGCTCTGTGTTTTTAGCCATACGTTGCTGGGATCTTTGCCAAGCGGATTGTAGCGAGATGGTCTTCCCCCACCCCACTCTACATCTTTCCAAATATGCGGCTCTCTTACTCTATCAAGGTAGAATTTATACTTACTCCCTTTACTGAACATAAGAATACATGAATATCTGTTAACTAAACCTCTGGAAAATTGTTCTCTTTCTCTATTGTACCAAATTATTATATTTCGTAAATATAATCCTTGAGATTGTAACCTCTGCGCTAGGCTAAATGGAATTCTGACCAACTGCCCATCATAGAAATAGTTATCACAAACCATCCATAAAATTCCATTTTGTGTTAGAACACGTATGCACTCCTTCCAAATATAGTCAAGTAACTTGAGAGCCTTGTGATGTCCACTTAGGAAGTCGACTTCTTGTATTTCCAAGGCAAGCTGGATTATCGGAGGGTACGTAATTATAGCTTGAGCCGAACCGTCTAACACTGCGTCAAGTTTGCCCAAAATCTCATCATACACACTTCTCAAAAATATCACTTCGTATAATTAATTATCTCAAAATGGCATCTTCCGAAAATTGTAGGGTTTTCAGGTTCTATCCTCTTACTAACAAGGGTTGCGTATTTGGGATTGATTTCAATTCCTATCGAATTCCGGCCTAAAATCTTAGCAACTCTCATGGTGGTTCCTGAACCTACGAAAGGATCTAGTATCGTGTCACCGGGATTAGAACTCATTTTCACAATTCTTTCTATCATGCCCTCAGGAAAAACGCAAGGATGATTTATATTATGTTTATTTTTCGTCATATTGTTCACACGGTCAAAATACCAAACATCGGTTGGATTACAACCAACACCCTTAATCCTCTTATCATTAGTTAAGTACGGAACTCTAATCGCGTCCAAATTAAAAATATAATTATTTATATCCTTTACAAACCATAAAATTGCTTCCCATCTTCCGCTTAACCGCTTCATGCAATTCTGCATATTATGAAAATGCCAAATGATTTTGTTCCTCAGATAAAATCCGTGTTCTTTAAATTTAAAGTAAGCATACGAATCCAAGGGGATTATTTCCTTGGTTTTCCTTTCGGGGATTGGGGACACATTAAGGAAGAAACTTCCATTCGAGGTTAAAATTCTCCGCGCTTGACTTGCCACAATGTCCATCAATATTAACCATTCATCGATCTCGAATTTATCTTTAATTTTCCCTCCGTAATTTTTCCCTAGACCATACGGTGGACTCGTAATTATTAAATCCACGCTTTGATTAGGAATTAGGTCACTATCATTCAATACTCTTCTAACATCACCTATAATGAGCTTATGCGTTGTAGATACACTATACTCCGTTTTAACGGTCTCTTGTAAAGTCATAGTTTATCCCTCAACCAATTTTTCAATTAAAAGTCTCTTTTTAGCCTTGTCAATTTTAATCATGACTTTCTCTCCCTTTTTGAAGGGGAAGGCTGAATCCATTGCTATGGAGGTGGGTATGTAGATGCGCATTCTAATGCCTTTTTCGTCCCCTGTTATTGTTGCCTTGGTTTGGAGAACCATCTAACAACACCTTTGTTGCAAAATTTGTTACATTCTGCATCAATTATAGTGTTTAAAGTATTTAAACCTTTAGCTATACTTGCTCATCTGGAAACTCACTCATAGTCATAAATTTAAAGGTAGGAACTTAAATAATATCAGTGATTGGATGTCAAATTCGCGGGAGAAAATAATTGAAGGGAGATTCCCAGTCAGCTTCATAAGCGAAATAACTAGAATAGAGGCTCATAACAGAAAGCCCATCTACAATGTTCATCGATGGTGGGCAAGAAGACCGGGAACCACATTCAGGGCCATAATCATCGGGGCGCTCACACAGCAACAAGACTCTGATTTCGATTTCAAACAAACATTTTACCAGAAACTTAACCTAGGTGGAAAAATAGTACTCGATCCAATGATGGGCGGAGGTACTACTGTTGTGGAAGCGCTTCGAGTTGGCTGTAAAGTGATCGGCGTTGACCTAAATCCTGTAGCTTGGTATGTTACCAAGAAAGAAGTAGAACCAATCGATGCAGCTAAACTTTTAGCCATATTTAAAGAATTGGAAATGAACACTGCTCCAAAGATTAAGCAATATTATGTTACTCACTGCCTTGACTGTGGAAAAGACGTGGATGTAATATATGCCTTATGGGTAAGAAAAATAAATTGTACGGAGTGTAATCAAGAAGTTCTTCTCTTTCCTTCCTTCGTCATTTCACAAATCAGGAAGGAGAAAACCAGATGGTTATGGGCGATCTGTCCCAATTGTCGAACTATATTTAGATCGAAAAACGAAAATACCTTCTGCCCAAGCTGTGGTTTATCAATTTCACTAGAGAAAGGATATACCCGTGGCGAAAAATATTTCTGCCCGTACTGTAATAAAGAAGCAAAAATAAAAAAGGCAATTAACGATATTCCAAAACTTGAGATGTTTGCAATAGAGTATTACTGCAACACTTGTCGTGTAAGAGCATATAAAAAACCGGATGATTTTGACATCGAACTCTATCAAAGCGCAAAAGATGAATTTTTACAACGAAAAGATAGTTTGCTTTTTCCTAAACAAAAAATACCCGATGGAAAAGAAGTCAGGCGCCTTTTCGGATATCATTACAGATACTTTTCCCAGTTCTTTAATGAACGACAGCTTCTTTGCATTTCAGAGCTTTTGCACGCCATACTTGAAATTGAAGACGAAAATGCAAAGGAATTCTTCCTTCTCACTCTGTCCGATTGTCTGGATTATAACAATATGTTTGCTCGGTATAATAAGAAAGCCAGAAAGATAGAGCCCATGTTTGCACATCATGCCTTTTACCCGAAAAATATGCCCGCTGAAAATAATGTGTGGGGTACAAAGTTTGGAAGATGTTCTTTCATTAAATGCTTTAAAAAATTATTGAAGGGGGAAGAATATAGCAAGAAACCATTCGAATTTGAACTG
The DNA here is from genome assembly GCA_030587365.1 of Candidatus Freyarchaeota archaeon. Classification (GTDB taxonomy): domain Archaea; phylum Asgardarchaeota; class Jordiarchaeia; order Jordiarchaeales; family Jordiarchaeaceae; genus Jordiarchaeum. The sequence continues at coordinate 4,815 of JAUQZE010000021.1, forward strand.
AGGGAAAAGGGCACTTTCAAAATAACCATTTCAGGAGATTCTATTAGAGCTAAAATTGTAGAATCATTTGACGAGCTAACTGAGGGAATGGGTGACACCATCATTAAATGCCAAAGCTCAGACGACCTCTCCTTTCTACCCGACAAATCTGTAGATGCTGTAATTACCGATCCCCCGTACTATGATAATGTAATTTATTCCGAATTATCAGATTTCTACTATGTTTGGTTGCGTATAGGTCTTAACCAAAAATATCAATGTTTTGCTCCTGAATATACACCACGTAAAGATGAAATTGTCGTAAATAACGCAATGAAGAAGAAGAAATTAGATTTCTTAAGAGGACTCACCAAGATTTTTAGCGAATGCCATCGTGTGCTAAAGGATGATAGTCTTATGATCTTCACGTTCCACCATACAAAAGAGGAGGCTTGGGCATCCATCCTCGAGGCTGTTATGAACACTGGGTTCATTATAAAGAGCGTTTATCCGGTTCATAGCGAAATGCGTACTTCATTCCACATTTTAGGCAAAGGAAGCACATATGATACTATAGTTGTATGCAAAAAGAAAACAACAAACTCCACGGACATAACATGGGAAGATTTTGTAAATAAAATTAAGGAGTATGTTGAGTTCACATTGCAAGGGTTGATTAATCATTATACGAGCCTGAGCAAGGAAGACTTACTTGTCATTGCTAGAGGAAAATGCCTTGAACTATGTTCTAAGCATTATCCCAATATAATCAAAAATATGAGTAAGGTGACCATGCTCCAAGCGCTGCAAGATATGGCTCCGATCATAGAGGATGTTATAAAAAATAAGTTTAAAGAAACAATTAGACAAACCGCATCTCTAGATAAATTTATTGTTAAATGAGAGGATATTGCCAACTTAAGGTTTATTTGAGGGTCCTCCTATTTTTGGATTATGATGTGCATTAATTTTGAGAAGATAAAGAGATAATCTAAGTGTGCTTCAGCTAGATTTAAGAAGAGCCTCTTCAGCAGAGGAATATTTAAGAGCGAAAAAAATAAAGAGCGGTGTCTCCTTTAATTATCAAAGGACCATTCGATGGATGGAGAGAAGCTCTAGTGAAAGAAACTGACTTAAGAAAGTTTATCCTAGGGCACCTTGACAGGATCGATGAAGGCCTTGACTTAGTTCAATCGAACGAACACTACATCGATAATCAACTAATTGACTTGTACTGTAGTCGTCGAGATGGAAAGAAAGTTTTTATAGAACTTGAGTGGGAATCAGTAAATCAGGGGTCTAGAAGACAAGCATTAGATCAGAAAAGCCTTCTTGACAGTAAGTTTCCTTCGGGGTCGTTTGAGCATATCTTCTTTGTTCCAGCCATTGAGCAAAAGGATAAGAGCAGATTGGAAGAAATGGGGATAACAGTCAAATCATTTTCCAAGCCAGAAATGGAAAAAGAAATATCGATTTTTTACGATTCCCAGTCACTTTTGAAAAAGATTCTTTCAAAAATTGATGAAAAAGTAGATATTAATGTTCTCGGCCGGACGTATCTACTGGATATGATCTCCGCTTGCTACACACCGTACAGTTTGCCCGATTATGACCCTAGCAACCCCAAGTTTCGAGGAAAAGGGCTTCATCGCTATGAAGCTGGCACTCAATTGGAAATCATCAAATGTCTCGCCTCGGGAAAATTCTATGGTCTTTCCCCAGAGCTTGTCGCAAAACTGATTTTGGATATCTTTGAGATGCCCTTTGCTCAGGAAAAGCGAGAATCAACTGGAGAGAAAAGACCGAAACAGTGGTATTGTTCGTCCTTCATCGATTATATCAAGACAATTCCGGTAAGACAAGTAGGAAATAAGATTGCAGAAATTTACGAGATGACTAAATCCTTCCTTGGATCCTGCAACGTGAAAGGAGATATTCTCACCAAAGAGTCATCAAAACTAAATCGTAAACTTCTTCCAAAATTCGGTGTTATTCTCCCGACTGACATGATGAACGAAGTAATTTCACGTTTTGAACTTAAATCAAATTATAAGGATGTCGGAGGTCGAGATTACACATACTCTATGGCTAGAAGGATCATTGAGCTGATGGTACTAAAAAAGCTCTACATAGCCAACTTGGGTACAGAAGGTACTATGCCACTTATCAGACCTCTAGGCCAGGAATTTGAACCAGGAATGGCTATTTCTCTTCGACCGAGGGAATAATTATGCAAGATTGCGAACAATGTAGTGTGGAAACCGCTTTCAAAAATGTAACTAAAATTGAACAAACTCAACCAGGCATTTGCCCTGGAACTTACATTCTTCCGAAAGCTGCTGAAAGTGAAGTCAGGAACTTCGAAAGGAAAATGAAATCGGGCACTGGAGGATATATGGTGATCAGGGGACCAAGAGGTCAAGGTAAGTCGGCACTTTTGAACTATATAAGATCTACTTCTGTGTCTAAATGCGGAGTTTGTTCATCTGTTATTCTTCTTTCCGAAGACATGATTCGTCCAAGCAATTTCCTTCAACAAATTTACGATGAGATACTAAGAAGGCTCACCTTTCCTGAAATTAATTTACCCCTTTATGAAACTGATATGTCAAAACAATGTCTAACGCGAGACGGTGTACGGCGGCAAAAAATATACGACCTGCTTGAATCAAGGACGACCTATAACCTATGGACTAATTTTGGAAATGCCTTCAAAGCCTTATTTTCTGCTGATCAAAACAAACAAATTTTGGGGGCAAAATGGTTCTTTGATCATTTAGAGGCACAAGAAAAGAAGATTATCTCTGTTCGAACCAAGAGCATATCAGACGAGCCAAAAGCACTATCTAACCTCTTGCATCTACTAAAGAAATTGTCTTTAGATCTCGGATATTCGGGATTTCTATTCGCGATAGATGAGGTCGAATCGCTAGGGCGTATTCCCAAAGGCAGGTCGCTGAAAATAATGGTCATGATGAAAGATCTCGTAAACAATATCAATAGTGATCCAGACTTTTCGGAAAGATTTCACTTAATATACGCAGTTTCGGATGAATGGCTGTCTACTGGTAAAATACGGTTGGCAACCGAGAAAGTCCCGCGAGTGCCTTCACATAAATATACTACGCCGATCAATTTAGACACCGCATTTTATCAAAGAATAGAAGAAGCTCCAAAGATAGGAACAGAAACTACTCTTGAAGAAGTCAAAGAAATCATAAAAGTAGGAACTAAATGCTATTTCAAAGCGCATCCTGAATTAACCAAATCCATAAATTTTGAAAATCTGTACCGGAACGCTACTTTGGATGAAACTCAACTTATTCCTAGATTCGTGTTGCATAATGCTTTCGAAGAACTTAAGAAGTGACTCTATGGAACTCTACCTATTTCTGCCCTCCGGACAGGGGGATTATCCAAACCAAGAAGAATTGGAATTTATAGTTACTTGGTCTATAAAAATAATTGATTCACTAATTCTGAACTCCTTAAAGGATAATTAAATTATTTTATTATCTTTACTGTGATCTGTTCTTAATCTCTTTTTCTACATAAGCAATAAATAACATGAAGAACGATTAAAAATGTAGAATGAGTTAGATTTTGGGGGATGGTAAACATGATGAACGAAAAAGGAGTTTCTCAGTATCAAGGATGTTTTACGAAACTTTCTAATTGTATTGCTGCAGTTCTGCACTTATTTGCGTGTTTTAGTGCGAGTGTTGCTTCTTCTCTTTCAAATAATCTTTCTGCTCCCACTCCAAGTTTTTCTAATCCATATTTTGCTGTTGTGTAAAAGTTTGACCAGAATTTGGCATAAAGATAAACTTTCGGTAAGTCTAAATATTCTAGCTTCTTTGGGATTTTTTCTAAAACCTTTTCAAAATCTTTTTCCTCAAACTCATGTTTCTTTGGATATTCTTCCTGTAGAAAGAGGAAAATGGCTTTTACTGAGAGTTCTACACATTCTTGAGCTGCTGAAATGCTCTCAGGGTAATTATATTTCTTCAGATGGTTTTCTGCTTCATATAGTTTGTTTCCCGCTCTTTTTAGGTAACTTTCCGCGAGCCCCATTTTATTTCTAACTCCTAAATTCCTTTTATTTAAAAACGGCTAAGGATTTTTACACTCTGGTATCCTATTCCCAAGGTTTTTTGGCTCCTTTTTCGAACCACTCAACGTGGCGTATTCCCGGTGATTCTTCTGGAAGGTCTATGTCCATCTCAGGGTAGTAGGCGTGTTTAATCATAAAGTCTATTAGTTCTTGTATGGTTTCCGGGTATGTTTTCCCCGTTTCTTGTAAGTAGAAGTAGGTTTGTTTTACTTCTGGAAGTATCCAAAGTCTTACGGCTGTTTCCAAATATGAGTAGGGATTCACTCCTTGGGGTAAACTCTGGGCGTGATTAATGAATGCTAAAAGTTTTATCGTGATATTGCACATTTCCACGCTTAGCCAATATTTGAGCCATTCAAGATACTGTTCTCTCGGCCTCCCTCCTAGGTGTTCTTTTGCGTCTATGGGTATCCACTCAGTACAAACACTTTTGAAAAGCTTGGGAAAAAATTCAAACGGTTTGGGATTGAGGCTGTAATAAACTCTGGGGGGTTTGCTCTTATCGTCCACGCGTCTAATTATATGTCCTTCTTTCTCTAGTTCTTGGCGATATTTAATAAAGGTAGTATTCCCTATCCCCTGACCTTTTACATCTTTTTTCCACTCATTATACGTGATCTCTTTTCCATCTCTCGGCAGAAGTTTTAGTATTTCGTGTTTTGGATCTCGCCCACCGTGAATTTTTGGGCGTCCTTTGTTTTTCTGGTTCATCATTTTTCACTGCTTTTCAAATCTTTTAGAACTATCAAAACAAGACTATCATATATACATTTCATATAATTGAACCTAAAGTACATTTTAAAAGTATAAAATACTAAATAGCTAAGATTCCTCTCTTTAGTTGGTAAGAAAGCATGACTGTAATGGTGATTTAACACACACCACACTGCCTAAAGTATATCAGAAGTGAATCTAACGCAAGAATACCCGACAGTGTCTTATGGAAATCTCATCAGCAACAAAATATTATTTATGAGCACTAGATTTTACCTTAACTCATAAAAATAATTCACAAGATTTAATCAGAGGAGAAATAAAGGCTAATTAATACGGCTACTTCAGGATAGACGATTTTCCAAAACTAGGTTCGAAGTATTAGTATAATTCGGAGCTGAATTCGGAACATTCGCGTGATCCAAGCTTGCCGCAACATTTGCAAGGAAATATATAAGCATAAAATCGATGAATAGCTACACACTTTGATAATAAACAAAGAAAAACTTTTACTCAGCATAGTTTAACTAATATTAACTTTTGATTATTATGGTTCCACTGGACCTCGATATTCGCAAAACGTCGTTTTGAAGAGATCAACTATCGTTTCCTTCAGCTTCTTGAAGCGTTGCTCAGAGATTTCATACATTTCGATTTCCAATTTTTTATTACTCTCTCTTTTTGCAACAGCTTCAGCGAATAAGTAACGTGCATGTAAATCCTCAGGAGGAAAGCCGTATCCAAGAATAATAAACTTCTCTGCCTTAGAAATGCATTGTATTAAACAGCGCCATTGCGCTACCAAAAGTTTAAAGAAGTTAAGAACACTCCCTAATTGCAATTCAGGAATGATAATCTCGCTCTTAAACGGCACCGGAGCAGCAATGCCTGGCTGTATGGTAACATTTAGTTCTGGGCAGGAATCAGTCTCATCCTCTTGCATCGGATAATCAAGTATCTGAACAGCTCTTCCATTTTCGGGAACTCGTTGTTTCCAGTTTAGAGAGCCGTGAGGCTTACAGAGCAATATTGTATTGTCAATATTCGTATTATCTAACCAGTAATTAGCTATAGTCACCTTTTTATTAAGCTTCTCTAGAATTCTCTCCGCAAGCAAGTCATAGTTGAATGAAATAACACAATCTCCTGGTCGAAGTTTTTCTATCTCCTTCTTAATTGTACCATTACCCTCGACAGCATTTTGGATTGCAGGTTCTAACTCGACGCCGTATACATGAGCCACAGCACACCGCAACTCAAAACCTGCAAGCCCCCAAGGATCCAAATCCAACTCATAGATTCTTTTCGCTCTAGGTGGTGGAAATGGTGCACCGGGTAAGCTTAGACCCAAAATGTATTGCAATTTCACTCTATTATCGATAGCACTCCAAACTTTGTCCAAAGCCCATGAATTTTCAGAGGTATCCGATATTCGCTGCTCTAAAAAGCGTATCGCAGTTGCGAGATATGGATAATTTTGACTCCAATTGGGCACTATTCTATTCAGATATTGTCCAAAATCCTTAGCAACTGGCGCTTGTTCCCCTAAGGTACCTTTAGATGCACCAGCTCCAAGCAAAATTACGCATGACATGGTTACGAACCCCTAATAGCTATTTTAGCCCATATTCCATACCTTCAACCACACTGACTATGTTTACATTAGAGATTTTTCTATTTAGAGATAGTGGTTGAAGGTGAACATAAATCAATTTCAAAGACAACACCTTCCAATATTATTCTTTTCAATGGAATATTTCTGAGAGGGAGCGTCCAAACAGTTGTTCCACGACTGCTATTATTTCGCCCTCAGTGAGGCGGGGGTCGAGGATTGCCATGAGGTCGACTCTTTTGCATTTCTTCGTTTGGGCAGATGATTCTGAACCTGCAGGTTGGGGTGGATGTTCTTCTAACTTTTCTCTCGGGGGGTTTGTACTCAACCTCGATGAGCACACCTGTTTTTCAAAATTCACCAGTTGTAGTGCTTAAGCAATCTAAACTTTAAAAATCCATCACTCTAAGCCCGAAAATGTCGTTTGAAAGACCAGCTCAAGAAATATTTAAAGGTGGGCGGATTTAGAAAGCTCTACACAGCGCTCCCTGAGAATAAAAGGAATCTTATAGATGTGTCGAAATTGTTAGGCAACTTCGCAATTTTTTTAGATATAAGAATGTTGAGGTTGTTAGGGATTCTCCTGAAATCTCCTGACATTCTTCTAATAGGCACATATTAGAAAAGTTTGAAGAAAAAGTCATAAATTATTTATTCAACACTCTACAGAAATATACAAGTTAAGAAATCTCCACCACTCATGGCTTTATAGAGTTAAGGAGTTTCAATAGGAAAAACAAAACATAGAGAGGTAAGGGAGGTAGAATGCCAATTGTCGAAAAATGAAGAAGGGAAAAGAGAAAAGGAAATTATCGAAGTTAAGTTGGCTCCACCACCAGAACCAAAAAGAAGAAAGAAATCACCACCTGAATCAGAGAGAAAAACTGAACTTGAAGAAGATGGAGAAGAATAACAATGAGTACAGGTTATAATTGGCGAGTCACTTTAACTCATTTCGCAAGCATATCTGGCGTTTTAGCAGGTTTCTGCGTAGCATTCATAGCGTTGATATTAGGTGGACGCATTGCTGACATTGAAATCTATTATAGTGGACTGACTTTTGGTCAAATAGCAGTCTTGCTTTTTGGAATTTCAACTGGGTTATTCATTTCTGCAGCTGAACTTTTTTTGGTAGTGTCCCTTTTACATGTGTATTTATTAGAGGGTTTTGACTTTTTTTATCTTTGGTGATTTTTCTTGGGAATCGGTGATCAGTTGTTTTGCCCAAATGAGGAGTGCCCCATGTACGGCAGGGTTGGGGCTGGAAACGTATGGGGCTACGGCACGTACGGCAAACAGGGGAGGAGACGCTACATCTGCAAGGCCTGCAGAAAAACCTTCTCGGAGACGAAGGGGACCGCGTTCTTCAACCTAAAAACGGACACGGAGACCGTCATCAAAACCCTGGCTGTGCTGGTTGAGCGGGGCAGCATAAGGGGAACCGCCAGAGCAACGGGGGTCAAGAAGGACACCGTCGCCACCTGGCTGAAAAGGGCCGCAGAGCACTCGGAGGAGGTCTCCCAGCACCTAATGAAAAACCTAAAACTAACACAGGTCCAGGTTGACGAAATCTGGTCATTCATCCAAAAAAAGAGAAAAACCTAACAGAGGAAGAGAAGAAAAGAGGAGACCGAGGAGACTCCTGGACCTGGACCGCCCTGGAAGCGAAAACCAAGCTCCTCCTAGAGACCCAGGAAGGAAAATGGACCACCGATGAGGTGGAGAAGTTGGTGGGGAAGGTCAAGGAGATGAGCGACGGAAACACGCCAGTGTTTGTCAGCGACCAGATAGACCAGCTCAAGGAAGCCCTACTCCGAGTCTACGGGCGGCGGGAGAAACCCAAACACCACCAGGGAAGGGGTCGCCCACCCAAGCCCAGACTGATCCCTCCCAAGGACCTGGTCTACGTACAGCTGGTAAAGGAGAAGAAGGGCAACCGGGTGGTGAAGACCCATAAACGGCTGGTCTTCGGAGGAAAAGAGCCTGAAGGGACGAACACCTCCTACGTTGAGAGAAACAACCTAACCGTGAGGCAGAGCATAGCGCGGTTTGTGAGGAAGACCCTTTCCTTCTCCAAGAGGAGGGAGCAGCACAGGAGCCATCTCAGCTTCTACAGGGCTTGGTATAACCTCGTCAAGCCCCATAAAGCCCTAAGGATCAGGTTGAAGGAACCGGGAAGAAAGAAGTGGGAGAAGAGAACACCCGCCATAGCAGCCGGGATCACAAACCACATCTGGACACTAAAAGAACTCCTAACATTCAAAATACCAATCAACACATAAAGGGGACACTACCCTTTTTTTGGATGCAAAGGAATTTGATGTATTTAGTATTCCAAAGCCGTATAGGGATTTGTTAAAAGAGGATTGCGAACAGAGACAGAAGGACTGGGCTGAGTTTGAAAATGGACAGACAGAAAAATGTAGACATAATGAAAAATTGGGTAGATGGTGCTACAACTCTGCTATTTTCATCATGTTTGGCGGACTGTTCTTTGCTATAACCCCGTACAATCTTCTCATTGCTATATCAGTTTCTGGTTTCGGAATATCACTTGAATTATGGCAGCTAAGAAAGCTAGGAATTAAAGAAAGAAGAGACCTTGCTTAAAGTTGGTTGCCAATTCCTGCTGGCGTTTAATCTTCCTAGTCACTTTAAACACTTTGTCATAACAGTATTTCCGAAACTCTCTGATAATAAATACAAATACACTTGCTTTTTTCTCTTTTTTATTTACATAAATCATAATCGGCTCATCATAATTGTGCAAGTTTGTATATGTAGATGCCTCTAACCCTTTCTAAAAAAAACAGAAGAGTATCACCAGAGGTCACATTATCATTAGAAACCCCAAACAATTTCAATCCATTCTTTTGGGTATTAAAGCTCTTAAGAGGCACTGTATTGCATCAACACCTATAACACAACTTCCGTCATCCATACCATCATTCATTCTAGATGTTATAGTAATAGCATCAGTGTTAGAGAATTTGGCTTCACCAGATACCGGGTGAGTATGTAGTGAAATCTGTCTTTCCTTTTTTAAACAAACTCTTCCATGTGGAAAGGAGGTTGAAGTGGGCGTCCCAACTTTACCTAATACTAGCTTTTCTATTTTTCCAGTTTTTGGATTAACGCAAGCATATGCGCTAATCTCTTTACCTGCTTCCTTACTTGCTTCGGATATAGCTTCAAAGAGTTTAAAGAAATCTTGTGCACATGGTCCTTTAATCTCTAAGCCTTTGTCAGTGAACTCTATGTTACATTTATCTTTTATCATAAACTTTCACTTCATAATTATCCATTTGGAACCGATAAAACAATTTCAGTTTCTTGTATTCATCAAGGTCTTTTAAGTGTATTTAATTAAATAATTTTTATAAAAGTCTATAGTAATTTTTCTATATTTACCTTTCATATGTTTTCTTGTTTTACTTTTTCTGTTCCGAATATGTACTCTCCATTTGTTCTTAATGAGGCTAATTCGCTAAATCCCAAGATTTTCAAATTAAAGTCGTCTGATTTGCTGGATAATAAAATAAAAATAACACCTGCAAGTTATCGCGTTTCAATAAATTTAAGAGAGGCTAATTAAGTTTCTGTACCTTCGTCATGCACTCTAGATTTTCTATTCAAACTCTTTTATGGAGTTGGACATTTCATGCTTACCGTGATTAGAAGAGTTCTGCGTGAAGGATTCTTAAGCGGGTAAAATGTCTATCTCCTGTCTGGAAGAGAAAGTGATAGATACACGTAATTTTTATTGGCGTAGATCCTAAGAGTAATATTATAGGTGGGAGTAGTATGGCCAAAGATGAAATCGGGTTTATTAAAAAAGAGATAGAAAGAAGTGGTTTTCCATTAGAGATAGAGATTTCCTCAATCTTAAAAGAAGATGAGTGGGAAGTCCTGCCTTCTTCACCGTATTATGATAAGGATGAGGGGAAGTGGAGAGAGATTGATATAAAGGCATACAAATCAGCAGAAAGGAGCTCTCAAGGCGGCTCTATTAAGCCATACCGTTTAACTTTAGCATTAATAATAGAATGCAAAAAGAGCGATGAGTTCGCTTGGGTTTTCTTTCCTCAACCACGAAACGAAGAAGAACTCACACAGGTGACTAACATAGTATCCCTTGATTTTCTGACCGTGGTGAAAAGGCAAAGCTTGCTTAAGGAAGAGTTTCACCGTACAAAGCTCTTTCCGTTACCTTCAGAACTTCAATTTTTAAACATGGACCGAAGTGTTGTAACTGAAGAGGCAATTGTAACGCCAGACACTGCGAGAAATATGAAGTTTCTCTCAGAACTTAAGATAATATCTCCAGGAGCTTTTAGACATCTTGCTAGAGAAATGAAAGCTGTAACATACAAAGAAATTAAGCTTAGGAGGGTGAGTAATAAAAGCGCTCCATCCAAAATTTTCGAGGCTATAAATGCTCTTATTAAAGCAACCAAATATGATTTGATATTATCATCTAGTGGGATTTATGCCGGAGCTTACCTGACGAAGAAGAAAGCAGAAGCATTGTCAGGGAGAGGAGGACTTGAAATAGATATTTTTCTCCCAATATTAATCTTTGATGGGAAGCTTTATTCATGGGTTGATGGCAAAGTAAAAAGAGAGAATGAAGTTCTGCTCGAAGGAAGGTGTCATACCAGTTACTATTTCGAAAACATGCTGATCAATGTTGTAACGAAGGAGCATTTTAAAAGATTTTTAAGTAGTATCGATGAAGATTTTATTAAACTTGCAGATTGCATTTACGAAAACAAAGCAAAGCTAGACGAGCAGACAAAAATAATCATGGAAAGTTCATTGTGGTAGGTTGAATATTTGGGTGCTGAGGTTAACCGGTTGGTAGATGAACTCGTATCAAAAAAATATAAAGAATAATGAAGCCTAAAAAAGGAGAACATACAAATGAAATTCAGACCAATGCCTAAGGACGAAATTATAAAGTCCATAAAAACACTATATGATGCTGACCAGTACACTATCGTACTTATACTTACTGATGGAGAAGCATTATGTGGTACTATTAAAAACAAACTACACTCATTTATAGGAGAAGAGTGGATTCCTGCCTCTGAACTATGTTTCTCCGAGACAGGCGCACTTGAACTTTATTTTGAAAGCGCACTTGAACTTTCTCCAGATAAAAGTATTTCTATATATGTACCTTTAAAGGAAATCGCCGGAATCGCACCTTTACCGTACTCGCAAAAAACAATTGAAAAACACGGACCAATAGGTAAATTACTAAAACACACACCTATTCCCCAATTATTATTGAAGTTTCCTATTTTCCGACCAAAAAATTCTGCATATAAAGTGATTCTCCGTGAAACAATTCTAAAGGCATCAAAACTGAATTTTGATATAAGGGAACATAAGGTCGCTTTTGAATTTAAATTAAATGTTCCACCTTTCGATTTTGGGGACATTCCATTCACCAATAATTGCCCGTTATACTGCGATTGGGAGTATTTAGCCAGAAAGAGAGGGGGATTAAGCAATATAGGGTTCGGTGTAAGTTTATTTGGATTTGGTGGCAGCGTCTCGGCAGCACGGTCTCCAAGTTTATGGTCTGAATTTCAAAAGAAGGTTAAAAAGACAGAAGTCTCTTTAAAAGAGGCTTGTGGCGGCTCCGAAGTAACTCTGTCTGGCTACGTTTCCTTCATCATTCACAATTCAGGTGAAGAGGAATCAATGAAAATGGAGGGGGCAACTTGGATAGGAGCGTTTATCGCAAGCGATAGAATAAAGTCTGTTAAACAACTTACCAAAACAAGTTGGGTTATCTGCTATTTTAGGGAAGATTCATTTATGTATCCTAGAAGCTTATGGGAGCAAATCGCTGTACCTATAAAAATATATGGTGAGGTTGTGCCGACACCTTTTAGAGTAGGGGTTGTGGAGGCAAAATGTTTCGTGAAAGCCAGAGCAGCAGCTTATTTGAAAAGGTAGTGAAGATAGTGGGTAGTATCGGATAAATTTTTTCTAATTTAATTGTAATTAGTTATATTGGGAAAATAGCAAGTTTGATAACCTGTTTATCAAATTCTTGAATATTATTCTAGCCGTAGATTTATCCAAAAAAATTCTTTTCGTTATGGGGTAAACCTTTTTTTGGAGATATTTAAAAATTTTCGAAGCGTTAATAATGCACTTCAAAAGTATACCATAGGTAATATTGAAGGACTTTTTAATGAGTGATTAAACAATTCTGCCATCTTTGCTTTCTTACAAATTTGTAAAACCGAATTTCGAAAAAAGAGAGGGAGGGAAGAGTTTGGCTACACTTTCTTATTAAATCTTATTCTGATTTCCTGACCGCACTTCTGGCAGGTGATAACCTTAGACTTGCGCCTACGAGCCAGAACATCTTCCACTGAGAATATTAGATAGTGCCCGTCTAAGCATCCTTCTTGGTTAATGTAGTACTCACGACCACAGGTTCTGCAGGTAAAAACCTGCGTGTCTGTGAGGGGAATTCTTACCTCTACGGTTTGTTCTTCTAGTTCTTCATCAAAAAGGAACAAGTTACAATCATGTGTCTTGTTCTTTCTTGTCCAACATTTTGTTCCAAGTTTGTACTCTAGAATATTTAGTGAAGTTTCACCTTTGGGGTTTTTATGAGTTTGCGGGCTTCCTTTATGGCTCTGAGAACCTCCTTCTTTTTTAAGCGTCTCAATAATTCTCTGTCTTTTTCCTCAAGCGGGGAATTCTGGGTTATTTTATTACCTCCTTTTGATTCATTTCCACTCTATGTTGAGAAAGGTAACTTTTAGAGGCTGAAAAATTTGAAAAAATAGATGATCATTAAATATAAGGATAAGTAGAGGCGAATAATCCTTGCTTTTATTTTTGGGCTATCGACTCCAAGGCTTCTTCCTGCCTGTACTCGTATATTTTTAAAATTAGTATCTATAAATGTAAGAAAACAATATTCGAAGAAGAAAACCTAGCCTCACTTTTTCCATTGATTTTTGAAACTAACGTCTCCTTTTATTTTTGCCTCTTCAAATCCTCTCGTTTTCTAATCAAGCTTTAGCTGTAGGGTATGTTGCTAAGAATAGGGATTCGTTATCTAAGATGGGTAGTGTGGTTTTGGGCATTCCTGAAGAAATTGATAAGACTGGCTTGCCTTAAATGTGAGGTATTGAACCTTGAACTGGATGTTTTGACTCGGAGCAAAATGCATATTTATCAAGGTGGATTGAGGGTGCTTAAGTCTAACCCTTTCTCTTTCCTTTTAGGATTCATAATTTTACTATTTTTATTTGCTGTTTGTTGGTGGTGTTTTTGCTTTATTTAGTTTGTTTTTAGGATTTGGTTGTTGAGCCTGTATTTGGTTTCTTTATTTTCTTTTTTTGTTGTTATTAGGAGTAGTTCTTCTTCGTCTTTTGTCATAATTTCCGCGTGTTCTCTGTTTATTGTTTTTATATATGTTAGTTCGCCGCTTTCCTCCTTGTATTCTTGGTGGGCTTAGTTCTTTTTCTACGTGTTCTTCTCATGTTAGTGTTTCTTTTCCCTGTTTCTAGGCTCCCTTGAATATTTTTTTATTAGGGTTAGTATCTTGTCTTGGAGTGTTAGTGAGGTACTTTCAGCTGGTTCCTGGCTAGTGGTACTCTGATTCTCTGATCGGTTCCAAGTTATACATTTCTCTCGGCAGGATGGCTTCTCTTATTTTGAAGGCGCTCAATGCCCCGTGTATCGCCATCCCTTATTCATAAACGCGGTGGATGTAAGATACGAAGTCAACCTGAAGGATGGATATAGTGTTATAAAAGGTATAACATTGGGAATATCATAGTTTCTTATGCTTGATACAAAATTGTGCAGGATATCAAGCCAAGGTAGGAAGCTTTCAACGATGCTGAAATGGTTTGTGATAGGCAATATATTTAATACCTAAAGATGGTAAGATCAGAGAAAAAATTAAAATTTGCCAAAGTTCAATATTACGTAACTGCTGGTGTGCTTTGGCATCCGGTGCAAGTACTTGCACAGGCCAAACATTTACCAGGTAGAGGCGCTTGCCTATCTACTAGCTTTAAGTTTACAGCTTGAAGCGCCTTAATTAATTTATCCCTTTTTTCCTCCAATTCCTTGATGCTTTCTTCCTCTTCCTTTTTCTTTTCCTTTTTCATTTTTTCATCTTCCATACCTTTGTATCTTTTAATACAACTATATGATATTTATTTTTTTCGTCTGAAGATAGCGGTTTTATCCACTTTTAAATATTTCTACATGAATAGTACTTCGGAAACTTAGTTTTATTTGGGGATGTTGCTCTTTTTAGATTTATGAAGAAAACAATGAATAAGGTGAGAGCAGCATCCCCGAAGTTCTTGAGGAATCAGACGGTTAAAAAAGTATCTAACACCATAGCAGCGCACCTCCCCCGAGAAATCCGGGGATGGAAGCTGAGCCGGGAAGAGCTGAGCTCAACACTGGTGGAAGCCGTCCTGATGGACGCGCACCCCACAAAGATCGCCGAGGTGCTGGGAGTAGCGGACGAGGACACAGTGAGCTACCAGCTCCGAAAAATCGGGTGGAAGTGCCCCGAAAGGCTGAACCAGGAAATCGGCACCACAGCCGCAAAGCTCCTGAAAAACCGAAAGAGCAGAAAACCCCTCCTCCTACTACTAGCCGTAGACTCCACCGAGATAAACTACTGGGGGAAGCCCAACCTCTGGGTCCACTACTCGCACCTGAAGAAACGCATGGTCCACCGCTTCGCGGGAGCAAGCGTCGTAGGCTACAGGCGCTGCATCCCCCTCTCACTGAAACCCATCCCCCTCGCGGTGTTCCCGGAGGATATAGTCGCCCAGATGCTCAACGACGCAGAGAAACTAGGCCTCCGGGTGGGTGTGGTGCTTCTCGACCGCTGGTTCCACAGCGTGGAGGTGGTCCTCCTCCTCAAAAACCGCTCCACACCCTTCATTATCGGGGCCAGGAAGACCAAACGCGTAAAGCAGCTGCTCCAGGGGCTCGACAGAAACCGGCTGCACATACTACCCTACACCATGAGCGGGCAGACCAGCAGCGGATACGCGGAAACCGACGTCACACTGGTCGCCTTCTGGAGGAAGGATAAAGGGTGGGTGACTCTGGCCTGCTGGGGGGTAACTGCCAAGGAAGCCCGGATGTACAGCCTGCGCTGGGGCATAGAAACCTGCTTCAGGATGATCAAGCACTACCGAGCCCGAACCTGCTCCCCCAGCCTCCCCCTACGCTGGCTCCTCCTCCTCACATCCACACTCCTCTACCTAGCCTACCTCCACAGCCTCCTCCTGCCTCCCCCAAAACCGGGAGCTGAGGAGACCGCTGCACTGAGCAGCTACGAGGCCTTCGCAGTCAGCACCATACTAGCCTGGCTGCTAACCCTGCTTCTCGAGGATCCGCCCCCTCTAATATAACTTAACGCCAATCCAAAAAAGCCCAAAAAATCAAGTTTCCGAAGTACTAATGAAAGGAAAATCTTTTGGTAAAGGAGGAGCTAGGGGGCAACGGGGATCTGGAGCGTAGTAATTCCCATAACAAGCTTTTGAAAAATTATAGCACCCAGTTCTACAAATTTTTACTTTTGCACAACTCTGACAGGGTTCTGATATTTTTGAAACATCAAAATCCCTCCACTTTTCTGCTTTCTGCGAAAACCATGCCTTCTTTAAATTCATTTTTCTAACATTTCCTATAGTCATTTCTTCAACACCCTCTAGTGTATCGCATAGATGAATATCTCCAACAGGTGATATAGCAATTGAGGTAATCATAGCACCGCATGTTCGCATGTTCTCATTATTCATTTTTGGATAAAAAGTCAGTTCCTGAACCTCAATTTGTCCCTTATATTCTTGTTTCTTCTTAGTGATGACTTCTATTGCTCTCTCTGATTTAGCTCGTGCGGGAAGCAGTTCTTTGCCTCCGCGGGCAAAGGTACTTGGGAAGAAAGGTGAAAAGCTGATGGTATCCACTCCAAGTCTATGGCAAAAGTCTATCATTTCGTGAGCTATATCAATATTGATAGCAGTAACAACACATTTAACTATGACTTTAAAATTTTGTCGTTTCAAAATATTAATTGCGTTGGTAGTTGCATAAAATGAACCTTTTACTCCGGTCAATTTGTCATTAATATCAGGGTCGCAACAATCAAGGCTGACTTGGATGGTATCCAATCCAGTTTCTGCTAAATCTTTGGCTAACTTATCTGTTATAAGATATCCATTTGTGCTTATATATGGAAAAATGTCTGCTTTAAGCGCATGTGCAACAATTTTCGGTAAGTCTGGGCGTAGCGTTGGTTCTCCCCCAGTTATAAAACTTTTAATTACTCCCAATTGAGCAGCTTCGTCAACTACCCTAAGAATCTCTTTTGTTTTTAGCTCGAGACCTTTTAACCTTGGATCCCCCCTATAGCAGTATAAACATTTGAAATTACACCTTTCGGTTATGGATAAAACTAAAACTAGTGGTCCAGAATAAGTAGGAAGTCTATTAATCGGCGCAGGAAGTGGATTATAGATAAATTTGAATGGATCAAGTGGAGACGTTCTAGCATGACTACTTGTATAATTTTCCACAAGCTCCTCCACTTTTTGTAAAGTTTCTTTGAAATGACGGCGGGCTGTAATTTCGTCAGTAGAAAATGCATCTTGAATGATTGTGATAATTTCTTTTGTCGTTCTTCTTCCATCGCATAATGCAATTGTCACGGCTTCGGAGGGATGTAAACTAATAATCTTTTCTGTGATTCTGTCCATACAAAAAACGCAGTAGTCTTCTCGCCTGAGACGAACAGACTCCTTAAGGCAAGGAAAAACCTTCTCTTCTGTTTCCTTTTCCACCATTCAAATTGCCCCAATAATTCCATACTGTCTTTTTTAGAATAATCATCTTCCCTTCTATTGGAATATTCTCCTATTTAAATAATACTCATTTTTCAAGGTAAATGCATTTTTTATTAGATTTTTTCCGCTATCTTACTTTTTCATATTAAAAGCATCTCTTCTCCTATTGTTCAACTAGATCGGCGTCTTGCCCTTTTGTGTCATCTTTCTATGCAAATCATCAATTCCTTCAGCGAATTCTATTGAACTAGATTAAAGTTTGTATGGGTTTATGGACATACTTAGTTCTCAGATGGATAGCATCCAAGTTCTGTGACAGTATGAGCTTTTCGGATCAGTCTTTGGCTGTTGAGTATATTGCTAAGAATAGGGATTCTTTGTCTAAGATGGGTAGTGTTGTTCTTGATATTCCCGAGGAGATTGATAAGACTGTTGCTGAATTAAAGTGTAAGGCGATGAATCTTAAGCTCGATGTCTTGACTCCTGAGCAAGAAGCGTATTTATCGGGATGGGCTGAAGGAACGACATAGTTTCTTCTTACTTTTTTTCTTTTTTTGGGATTGTAAAGGTTTTTTGCGATGTGGAAAACTTTTTGTGTTTTGTGTTATGGGGGTTTGTTGGTTGGCTTGTTTGCGCGGTGACCTTTTGAGTGGTTGGGTTTTTTGGCGGGTTCTTGACTGATTGGCTTAATTTTTCGCTTAGTATTCTGATGGTCTCGGTGGGTGATAGTCGCATGTTCCTCCCCACCAGTACTCCTTGTCCTCCCATTTTTTGCCTTTGTTTTTTTCCATGCTGGCCATATTTTGAGGGTGCTGAGTGCTGCCCAGAAGACTTGGTTAAGTTTTCTTAGCCTAGGGCAAAACAAATATTTACTAACTCTATTAAACTTATTAAAATTGGTTAGTAAGCGATAACTTATTATATAATGTGTAACACGCGTCTTTATGCCGGATGATGTGATAATTAATTGCCATTTTTAATTAGTTTGATGAGTGGGTTGGAAATATGGCTGGAAATTTTGATGTGGAGTTACCCAAATTCATCAATGATCCAATTATTGAAAGTATGAGAACCATAATTTTTTCGTACAATCCTAGAGAAATTGAGTTAGATGAGATTCCACCAGTATTTAAAGAAATTGTTACAGAAGTGACTAGTAAATCAGAGAGAACAATTCTTGACCTAGAGGAGATAATAAACAGTTCAATAAAAAAATTAAAGGTGAAAGAATTATTGAAGGTAGAGCAGGAAGCCTACCGGAATCTAATGCTCAACTATGTGAAAGAGTCATTCCAAATCCTGAGTAAAGAATCTCTAAGGCTTATAGATGAGATTCGCAGTGAGTATTTCCCGGTGAAATGCCTCTTGGCATGGGCCGATGCTTTTAACCACTCATCTAAGATTCTTCAACAAATATATAAAAGACTCACTGGACCGCTCTTTTGGTCAAAAATCGGAACAGCAAGATCACCAAAGGACATAACTAGAAAGATGAGACCGATCAAGGAAACCCTACTAGTCATTTGCCTAGTGATGATTCGGATATATGAAATGGCATCCCGCTTACTAAGTGTGGAAACCACAGACAGCGAAATAAACGAACAATTACTTCTTCTCTCTGAAGAAATAACTCAGCTCTCAGAAACAGCAATCAAGTGGAACTTCATTCCGGAAATCACAGAAGCTGAAGAAGAAAAAATCTTCCTAGAGGCTATTAAAGTCATCACCAGTCAATAAATGACAGGAATACATTATATCATTTTCAAGTTTATTCATGTTTTGAATTATACTGGCATTAATCTGTATTTCGCCTTCTTCTTCCAGTGAAACAGTCCCAAATACTCTTATTTTATCACCCACTTTAACTTTGCTTATAATCGCATCATCCAAAGCCACGATTCTTTTTGCTATTTCCTTATTCTTGTAGTTTAGTCAGTTAGATAGCCAGTATGTTTTTAATAGGGGTACAAGGAATTTAATAGTTTATTTTTTGTCTCTGAGCGTTGTGAAGGTTTAAAAAGCTTTTTTCAACGTTCTCTGGTAAGTTTTTTCTTATTGTGACGGGCAAACGCATTAATTTCCAGATTTGGCTTGTAAGAGGTTTTTGTCCTAGGGGGTATATTTGGGACTTGAAATCAAAATGAAGCCG
Organism: Candidatus Freyarchaeota archaeon; assembly: GCA_030587365.1. GTDB lineage: Archaea > Asgardarchaeota > Jordiarchaeia > Jordiarchaeales > Jordiarchaeaceae > Jordiarchaeum. The sequence goes on from JAUQZE010000021.1 coordinate 24,245, forward strand.
TTTTGTGCCTTTATTTCGTCAAACTGGGGTTTTGGTGCGTATCTCAAAATCCACAGGGGGATTATGTTCAGGTATTTGCAGATTTCCAGTTTTATGTTGAATTCTTCTCTTTCCATGTATGGAAGAGTGTTTTTCACTTCTACGCCATAAGTAATGCCGTCTTTCTGGATAATAAAATCAAGGTCATGGTTAGAGCGTGTCCATTTTTTATTGTTGTATTCGTTGGTATGTGTGTCTAAAATTTTGAAACTGTTAATTCTAAACATGTACTCTGAAAGCATCTCTGCGTATTCACCAACGGCACGCATGATATCCGGGGCGCTATATTTCTCAATTAGTTTTATTCTTCTGTTAATTTCTCGGTCAATATATCTTATATTTGCTCTGTAAACGAAATTAGCTACTTTTGTAGTTTTTTCTTTTAGAAAGGCTTCATTAATTAGAAAGTTAACATTTCTATCGGTAAGCCAATGAAAGTATTTCTTTTCAAACAAAACCTCTATCTGTTTTCTATGATAGGGGGAATTGGGGCCGCATTCGCTCGGTGTACCATAACGGTAGATAGGATGATTTTCATTCACAAAAAAAGATATTAAATCCTGTTTTACATCCTCATCCTTAATTTTATCATTTTTCTTAATCTCACTGCCCCCAAGAACTTCTATTAACGGTATGAAGAGTAGAACAGGCATTTATAGTTTTATGTTTTAAAAAAGTTTGGCAATATTGGTTAACAGTGAGGTCATGGATGTTTTTGTTAGGATTTGGTGGTTGAGCCTGTATTTGGTTTCTTCGTTTTCTTTTTGAGCTGTTATTAAGAGTGGTTCTACTTTGTCTTCTATTATAATGAACGAAACATAACTCCAATTGAAAATCTTAGTTAGTATTGTTGTTCCAGTGGTGGGCTTTTGGTTACATTAGGAGTACTGTGAGTGGGACTGGGTTCTGGGCTAGCCATTGGTAAATCATCTGGTACAGGTAGATTGCTAGGTACTGTGTTACTCCGCCCATAATTTCAAGGATGATGGAAAGGATTGTTTCCCATTTGACTGATATTCCGAGGATGAGTAGGCTTATGATTATGCCTATGATGGGGCCGGTGCGGTGGTTGGAGGTGGCTAGTTTCACTAGGTTCATGATGAGTAGTCCTATTCCGACCACTAGGAGGATTCCGAAGATTATGTTGAGCAGGTTGTATACTAGGGGGTTGTATAGGAACGAGTATGCGTCCATCTTAAATCATCTCACTTCTATTTCTCAGAAATAGGGTATATGAGCACCACGAAAGTGAAAATTAGAATTGAGCCGAGTTAAAGAGTATAAATTGCCTATTTTTGGGGGTTGGTTTTGGGTTTCGGCTTTTAGGTGCTTGTGTTTGAGGAAAGTTTTAATTACGGTTGTATGATTATTTTTTGCAGATATTTGACTGTAACTTGGTTGATGTTTGTGGTTTTGACGTTTGTATATTGATTTATTTGGAGGATGAGCTAATGGACGCTGAGGAAAAGGTTCGGTTGGTTTTGCGTGGCTTGGATGAGGTTATTACGGTTGAGGATTTGCAGAGTTTGTTTGAGGTTGAGAGCCGCCCTAAGGCCTATATTGGTGTTGAGCCTTCTGGATAAACCTTTTAGTTGACCTAAGGGTTCCAGAATATTTCATATAGGTTGGGTGGTTTGGGCTTGGAAGGTTCAGGATTTGGTTCTGGCTGATGCTGATATGCATATTCTTGAGGCGACTTGGCATGCGAAAATTAATGATAAATTTGGCGGGGATATGGATACTATTCACATGTGTGCGAAGTACATTGAACATTGTTTGCAATCGCTGGGCGTAGATACTGGAAGGGTTCGGTTTGAAAAGGCTGAGGATCTTATGGATGATTTGGATTATTGGGGGACGGTGATAAATGTTGCTAAGAATATTACGCTTGCTCGTGTTAAGAGGGCTATGAGTATAATGGGGCGTAAAGTGGATGATGCTGAGTCTGATTACTCGAAAACGCTTTATCCTTGTATACAGGTTGCTGATATTTTATATTCTGGTTTCAAGTTGTGTTTGGGGGGAACTGATCAGAGGAGAGCGCATATACTTGCTAGGGAATTAGCTCCCAAGTTCGGCTTGGAATGGAAGCCGGTGGCTATTCATACGCCTCTTCTCATCGGTTTGCAAGGCTTATCAAGAATGGAGGTTGAAAAAGGGGATGAGGATGTTTTAATGGAAGCTAAGATGTCGAAATCTAAGCCTCAAACTGCGATTTTCATCCATGACCCGCCGGAGGAGATAAGGGAAAAGATTGGAGCTGCCTTTTGTCCGCCGAAACAGGTGGAATTCAACCCGATAATCGAGATAAATAGGCTTCTGCTTCTTTCCAGAAGTGGTTCTAGTCTTCGTGTAGAGCGTAAGGAAAAATTTGGAGGCCCTGTTGACTTTACGAGTTTTGACGAGTTGAAATCAGCTTATGCTAGTGGAGACCTTCACCCCCTGGATTTGAAACAAGCCACTGCGGAAGCGCTTATTAATCTATTGGAAAATGTTAGGAGGTATTTTGAAAAAAATAGTGAGGCTCATAATCTTCTTGAAACATTAAAAAGGGCAATTGTAACACGGTGACAATTCTGTTAAACATGATATCGATTGCCTTAAACATAAGAAAAATTTATTTTCTTCCACTTTATATGATGCTCAAAGAGTTTACCATTGTTTTTCCTTGTCCACAATGGATGGTGAAGTATGATTATTAGTAGTTTATTTGACGAATTGGATCAGTTAGTCTCAATGCTGAGTATATTCTCTGAAAGCGGTATTCCCATCGTTGTAGAGGGTTATAAAGATGAGAGAAGTTTGCGAAAACTGGGCGTTAGCGGACCGATTCTTAGGCTGTCTGGAAAAAATCTTTTAAAGGTTGCTGAAGAGCTTGCTCAGTTCGAGAACTTCTTGATTTTGACCGACTTCGACCGTAAAGGACAGGAATTGACCTTGCGACTCTTTCGTTATCTGGGTCACAACAAGGTTGATTTAACGCGGAGTTTCAGAAGAAGATTCAGAAATCTAATTTCGAAGATCACCTGCGATATAGAGGGGTTGGCGTCTTCGTATCTCACTCTCCAAACCAAGCATGGAAAAACATCAGTATCAACTGGTAAAGGTAAAACTCCTTTCATCCTTCATTAAGAGAAAAGCATAATTATCCCAAAAAGTATCGTTAATGTTGATAATGTATATGTATTGTTACTTGAGAAGTTTCGTGAAGTTCAAGATTATTGATTGAATCTTAATTATTTCACATTTCATTTCTTAACTTAATGGGAGTGACGCTTACATGGTTAATAAGAATGAATTTAGCACTACAAAGTATATTATAAAAGCCAAAGTAGATGTAGACGGTGTAGTTGAAAAACCAGATGTGGTTGGAGCGATATTTGGACAGACGGAAGGTTTATTAGGAGCGGAGCTTGACCTTCGTGAGCTTCAGAGAACGGGGCGAATAGGTAGGATAAGGGTGACCATAGAATCAAAAGCTGGCAAATCAACGGGAACAGTAATAATTCCTTCAAGCCTTGATAAGGTGGAAACAGCGATGCTAGCAGCTTCTTTGGAGAGCGTGGATCGAGTTGGACCCTGTACGGCTCATGCAACTCTAGAGATAATCGAAGATGTCCGAGAGGTTAAAAGGAAGAAGATAGTTCAGAGAGCGGCGGATATCATTCGAAAATGGTCCGAAGATGTGTCGCCTGAAAGCCAACAGCTCACAGATGAGGTTATGGACGCTATTCGAGTCGCTGAAATCGCAAAGTATGGTCCTGAGGAGCTACCTGCTGGGCCAAGCATTGATTCCTCTGACGATATAATAATTGTAGAGGGAAGAGCTGATGTTCTTAACCTTTTAAGATGTGGTTACAAGAACGTAATAGCGGTGGAGGGTACGAGCATGCCAAAGACCATAATTGAGCTCAGTAAGAAAAAAACAATTACAGCGTTTCTAGATGGAGACAGGGGCGGGGACTTAATTTTAAAAGAACTCCAACAAATAGCGGATATAGATTACGTAGCCCGTGCCCCTCCAGGCAGAGAAGTTGAAGAACTCAGCCAAAAAGAAGTGGTTAAAGCATTAAGAAATAAACTACCCATAGAACAAGTAGAATCAGAAGAACCCAAAAAGAGAGAAAGAGAAAAGGAAAGAGAGAAGGAGAAGGAAAAAGAAAGAGAAAAAGGAAAGGAGAGAGAAAAAGAAAGGGAGAAGGAAAGAGAGAAGGAGAAGGAAAAAGAAAGAGAAAAAGGAAAGGAGAGGGAAAAGGAAAGAGAGGAAAAGAGATTCAAAAAAGTGGAAGTCCCTCCGAAAGTTAAACTTCCTGAACAGATCCTAAGCCATTTGTCCGGTATTCCCACCTCTAATAAAGCTGTACTGTTAGGGGAAAACTTCGAATTAATTAAAGAAGTAGAAGTATCATCGCTAGCAGAGAGTCTGAAAGAAATTAACTTGGTGAAAGCCATTATTCTTGACGGTGTAGTAACTCAGAGGTTAGTGGACATATCCCAAGAAAAGGGTGCGGAATACATTTTAGGGGTGCGACAAGAAAACATTACTAAGAAACCCTTAAATCTAAAAATTATGGAATTCGATGAGATAGAATTCTAAAAAGGAAACTCCGGAACTTTGCCATAATACTGTCACAAACTTTAGGGTGAGAGATTTTTGAGAGAGAATAGTGAAAAGATTATACATCTACCCACTTCTTTACGAGAAGAACCTGCAAAAAAGAGAAGTCGTATTCAATCCCTTTCGGTTTTGGAGCTTCAGCCATCAGGTTATCCTTTTCGCCTTGCTGGGGAAGATTCCCCCATCGCCTTACTGACAGATGATATTGAACTGTTTCAAGCCTACGCCCGAGAACAATGGGCGGGAATTTATGTTAAGAAAGGAGACTATCTTTTTGACCAACTAGTTTTTCCTGATTTTGCTTTTAAAGTAACTGATGCGCAGCCAAAACAGGGAAGAATAAGCCTTTCTACCCGTTTCGTCCTGAAAAGGAAAACATTGACAGAGGAGAAAAGGCTGAGAGTTCGCTTCTCAGACATTGTAGGACAGAATGAAGCCAAAAACAAGTGCCTAATAATCAAAAAATATTTAGAAAACCCACAGGCTTTTGGAGAATGGGCGCCAAAGAATATCCTTTTCTATGGTCCCCCGGGCACAGGAAAAACCATGTTGGCTCAGGCTTTAGCCAACGAAACAGATGCACCATTCTATTTGATTAAATCCACAGATCTAATCGGAGTTAATGTGGGAGATGCTTCGAGAAGAGTACACCAAATTTTCAAAATAGCCTCAGATAATGCGCCTAGCATCATATATCTAGACGAAATCGATGCCATAGGACTAGACCGTAGCTTTCAGAATATAAGAGGTGACGTATCAGAGATAGTTAATGCGCTTCTAGGGGAATTGGACGGATTAAGCGCTAACTTCGGCGTAGTGTGCATTGGAGCCACAAATAATCCCATCGTGTTAGATAAGGCTATAAAAAGCAGATTCGAAGAGGAGATCGAATTCAAACTGCCCAGTACCGAAGAACGGGAACAAATCCTCAAGCTCTACATATCAAAAATACCATTACCAGTAAAAGCCGACATTAAAAAAATTGTTATAAACACCGAAGGCTTCTCCGGTAGAGACCTTAAGGACAAACTCCTAAAAGCGGCGCTCCACAAAGCAATTCTGCAAGATGAGAGTTGTGTAACACAAGAAATAATAGATTCTATGCTTAAGCTGCTCAACGAGAAATCATCAAAAGAAAAACCCAAAATGTTCACCTAAAAACAAAAAAATGAAACATCAAATTATTTTAATCTTCCAAACTCTCTAAAAACTAATTTTTCTGCGGATTAACGGGTGTAGGTTTTGAAGAAGAAAATCATTGCCCTTGTCGGTATGCCCGGCTGCGGTAAAACATTAGCAGTAAATGTTGCGAAAGACAGGGGTATACCGGTGATATCGATGGGGGATGTGGTTCGTGAAGAAGTAAAATTAAGAGGCTTAGAGGAAACACCGGAAAACTTGGGTAAGGTATCAAAGGGCTTGCGTGAGGAGGAAGGATCGCAAGCTGTCGCAAATAGAACCCTAACCAAAATAGAAAAGGAAAAATCCCGTGTTGTCCTCGTTGAAGGGATTAGGAGCCTTGAAGAGATAGAATTATTCAAAAAGCATTACTCCGACTTCACTTTAATCGCTATTCACTCGTCACCCGAAACGCGTTTCAAACGTTTATGTGAACGTGAACGCTCCGATGATTCAATGGACATCAAAACTTTCCAAGAAAGGGATGCTAGAGAGATAAATTTCGGACTCGGATCAGCAATGGCCCTTGCGGATTATGTAATCGTAAACGAAGGAAGCGAAGATGAATTAATAAAAAACATGCAAACAATTCTGGGGAAGATAATAAAATGATAGAACTAGAAATCGAAGCACCCGTATACTCCACCGAGAGCAGGGAGAAGGTAGAAAAGGCCCTAAAAGCAATCGTGGACACAACCTACACCCTTTCAGAAAAAGATTGGCAAAACATTCTTCATGGCAGAGCCCAAGGACTCGAGAGTGTATCAAAAATATACCAACGCCTAAGAGATCAACTCATAGTTGAATCCGCAAGAAAAATCATGAGAAGAAGCATAATCGGAGACACCGTAGTTTTTTACCTCCACAAGCAAGCAGCCTTCATGGGAAAAATTCACTTCTGCCAACCAGAAGCAGAATCCCCAATGGGCTCTATAAAGGTAAGCATCAGAAGCACCAACATAGAAGAACTAGTGGACTGGCTCTCCCCAAAAACAGTTGAGGGGAAACCACAAGAGCGAGAACCCCCCATAGACAGCTAAAAGGAAGAAAACAAGTTGAGCCGCTTGAAACTAGGAATCTCAAGCATGCCTTTTATAAAAAGACAATTTAATGATATTGTGAAGGCAATCGAGAATACCTCGGAGAGCCTAGAGCTAGACTGTTGGGAAATCATAGAAGAAGGTTTCCACTTCTTGAACCTAGAACGTATAAAAATGCTAAAGGACGCAGCTTCAACTTCAAAAATATCTTTTACCGTCCACGCCCCTTTTGCCAGCATCAATTTAGCTTCACCAGAACCCCTCCAATCAGTATTACTTGATTTTATGGATAAATCGCTTGAAAGAAGTCACGCTTTGGGAGCAAAAGTATTTGTGATTCATCCCGGTTTACTTTCCCCCTTCACTATACATTTTCCCGAAATAGCTTGGGAAAGTCTCGTTGCTTCAATAAAACATTTGGCCAAATTTTCAGAAAATCTCGGCTCGCCCAGAATCGCGGTTGAAAATATGGCGCCCCCTTATCCTTTTCTGATTTCTCAGTTTAGTGAAATAGAAAGACTTTTTCAAGAGCTTGAAAATTTTAATGTTGGTTTATGCCTCGACGTTGGGCATGTCAAAAAAGCAGGTGGTGAGAAGACTTTCATAAGGGATGTGGGACGGCGTATAACACATGTTCATGCGCATGATAACAGTGGAGAAAGCGATGCTCACTTGCAGATTGGAAAAGGAGTGATTGATTGGGGATACATAGTTCACTCGCTCAAGAAATTAAATTTCGACGGATACATGGTTATAGAAAATAATACCTTAGAGGACGCTTACAATAGCGTATATTATTTAAAATCACTAATCAGCCAAAGTTTTTCATAATTTTTTTCGTATAACTAATTCAAAATGATCTCCGTGAGATCCTCTGCTACTTTGGTGTTTTGAAAAATTTTTTGGGCTTGTTCCTGCAATTCGTTCGAATTCAGGTATCTTGAACTTATGTGTGTTAAAACCAGTTTTTCCACGCCAGCCTCTTTAGCCACCTTTGCAGCTTGGGTTGCCGTTGAGTGATTTGTTTCTAGAGCCTTTTCTTCCAAGTCATCGCTGTAAGTGCTCTCATGTATTAAGAGAGTGGCGCCTTTGCTTATTTGTATGACAGAATCGCATGGAGCAGTGTCTCCTGAGTACACAATTTTTCTACCGGGTCTAGGAGGATCTACCACCTCACTCGGCTCTATTGTTCTTCCGTCTGGTAGTGTGATGGCTTCCCAGTATTGCAATTTTTTCCATAGCGGCCCTATTGGTATCTGGAGAGTTCTAGCCTTTTCGGGGTGGAATTTTCCCGGTCTATCTTTTTCAATGAAGGCGAAGGCGAAGGAGTTGTTGGTATGCTCCGTTTTAATACACCCGATAAAGTAATCAGCCGCCTCAAATATTATTCCTTCAGCAATTTCTTTGATATACACGTCAAATGTAAGCGTGAATTCTACGGTAGTCTTTATAGCTTTAATAAAAGCCGCGGTGCCTTCTGGACCGAAAATGTGAAGTGGGGTTTCTCTGTTCTGGAGTGAAAGTGTTTGCAGTATTCCGGGAATTCCCATTATGTGGTCGCCATGGAGATGCGTAATAAAAATTTTATTAATCTTGCCTACACTCAGCTTCGCTTTTTGCATCTGTCTCTGTGTTCCCTCGGCACAGTCAAACAAAATAATTTCTCTACTTATCTTTATGGCAATTGCTGAAAGATTTCTTTCAACGGTAGGAATTCCCCCAGAAGTTCCTAGGATAATAACTTTCAGCGATTCTTTCACACTCCTCTATAAAGAGCTTAATTAATTGGTGGGAGAAATTGTTTTGTGTTTAAATACTTATTCTTAGCTTTGGGTAGCTGACTTTCCTAGTACTATAATTTGGCGGGTTAAACTCTTGTGTGCCCGTACTAAATGTTTTTCTATTATTCGTAAACCTACTTCTTTAAAATGTTTGCTTAGGTCTATTGTCGATGGGACGCCTATGCATATGTATCCGATTGAACTAGATAGGTCGGCTATTTCTTCTACGAAACCCTCAATTAGCTTTTCGGGGCGGATGCCTTTAGTGGAGGCAGCTCCTCCGTAAGGTGGATCTGTAGCTATACTATCAGCTTTGTTTATGGGTAGGTGTTTAGCGTCTGACTGTATTATATTCCAATCTTTTAAGTTGAAATGTTTTAGGTTCTTTTCCGCTCCCTTAACCATTTTTATATCGATGTCTGAACCTATGAGTTTGCATCCCATAAGTCCGGCTTCGATTAGAATTCCTCCGGCTCCACAAAATGGATCGTAAAAAATTTCTCCGGGGCGGGCTCTAGACAGATTAACCATTGCTCTTGCAAGAGGTGGGTTCATAGAACTGGGAATAAAAAATGGTCTAAACTTGGCTTTTCTTAAACCCAATGTTTTCCTTTCGGATCTTTGAACATTCTTTCCAAATATGAAAATGCCTTCTGTTAGGACCCCATAAAATAGTTTATCTGGATTTCTGAGATTCGCTTTTGCTTTTATATTTACATGGATTATGTTCCCAATTTCTTTTTCAAGTAAAGTTGAACTTAATTCCGATGAGTAGTTACTTATGCGTTTTATTCTCACGGCAAAGGTATCTCCGCTTGAAACATGTCTTTGAAAATCTATTTCTCGAACCGAACCCATTATCTGATCAATACTTGCTTCACATTTAGCCAGTAAAATACAACACCTATGGACCATCGCAGCCCGCGTAGCTATTTGTCGGCAGCTCTCCTCCTCTGAGTTTAAAATTAGTACCTGTTCGTATTTTTCTGCTTTATAGGGTATGTTACAGCTTTCAAGAATTGCTAGGCATTCAGCACTTGGAATTGTGGGATTCTCCCCTGACAAAATATAAAATTGGTCTTGTGTCACTACTTCAACGCCTCAGCAATAATAGGAGCTACAGATACGATACTCACATCGCTAGGAACTGTATCAGTTCCGATTATCTCATTTGCCCCCGCATTAAGAATTTTAAATCTAGAATCACCCACCAAAACAGCATGAGTACATGTCGCATAAATTCGAGCAGCGCCTTGACTCTTGGCGATTTCAGCCGCACTTGCCATAGTTCCGCCAGTGCTGATAATGTCATCCACTATAACTACATCGCGATTAGCAACATCGATTTCTTTAATCTTGATTTCAATTTCACCTGTGTGCTTATCCCTAGATTTAGTAAAAGTCACGTATTCAGCATCCATGAAAACCGCAAGATTTCTAGCCCTTTCAATAGCCCCTTCATCCGGCGAAATAATTAAGGGGTCAGTTAGTTTAAAATTGTTTAAATATTCGCCAAGCTGAGGGATCGCACTAACATCTCTTATGGGGATCTTGAAATTTTCTAACATTCGTTTGCTATGAATATCTACAGTTATTACTTCATCAGCCCCGGCGTTCTGAATGATGTTACAAACTATTTTTCCGCTCACTGCCTCGCCGGGCAGAAATTTTTTGTCTTGGCGAGCATAAGCAAAATAGGGAATTACCGCAGTAATTTTCTCTACACCCATTTCTTTAAGGGTTTCAAGTATGAAACAAAGTTCAATTATGCTTTGATTGGGATCTGGTGGTAATGTAGACTGAACCACAACAGCATGACAATTCTTTGGTTCTTCTTTTATCCGAATATATCTTTCTCCGTCGGGGAAAGTCTTAAACTCTATCGGGACAACATTTGATTTTAAATACCTAGCGAGGCGTAGCCCTAAGAGCTGGGAGCTGGGACCGGGTATCACTGTTTTTTCAAGCAATATTCATCAACCCTTTTCTAAACATCAATCTAATCTAAACGCGTTAAAAATTTACCCTTTCAAAATTTAAAATAGTCAGTTTGAGATAACCTATAACTGTCTAGTCAATACCACTTATTTTTCTCCAAAGACACTTAAAAAATATATTAGACAGTATAATCTTAAGAGAATACCAGCAGAATATAATTTTAATGTATTATCTCAATTTTTGGATATGGACTGTCGATTGAATCCAACAAGCTAAAAACCAAAAAAAGTTAACATATTTAAAAAATATTCTGTTTTTGGTGAAATTCTTGTTAAAGGAAACAATGTTTTACGAGAAGCTTGAAAATAATGCTGTAAAATGTGGCATATGTCCTCACCGCTGTGTAATTAAGCCAGGAAAGATAGGAAACTGTAAAACTAGAAAAAATATTGATGGAACTCTTTACTCTTTAGTTTATTCTTCCATGTCTTCTATTGCCGTTGATCCCATTGAGAAAAAACCATTGTTCCACTTTTATCCGGGTAGTTCCGCTTTTTCTATTTCAACTGTTGGATGTACTTTTCACTGTCTTAACTGTCAAAACTGGAGTATCTCTCAGGCTGAGCCTGAATCCGGTCTGACGAAGGATGTTCCACCCGAAGAGATTGTTTCAGCAGCCAAGAGGTGGGGCAGTAAATCTATCGCATACACTTACAATGAGCCCTTTGTTTTCTATGAATTCGTGTACGACACGGCTAAGATTGCACACAAAAATAATATAAAAAATGTTCTGGTCACAAACGGTTACGCCACACCTGAGGCGATAGAAAATATAGCTCCTTTAATAGACGCTGCGAATGTTGACGTGAAAGCAATGACTGAAAAATTTTACAAAGAAATATGTGGAGGACGCCTTCAACCAGTTTTAGATGCTGTAATGCTTATGAAGGAGAAAGATATCCATGTCGAAATTACATACCTGATAATACCAGAGAAAAATGATAACATCAGTGAAATAACAAAATTTGCAGAGTGGGTAAAAGGTAATCTGGGGTTAGATGTTCCCATTCATTTTTCTAGATTTTATCCCCAGTACAAACTGAAAAACCTTAAACCAACTCCAATCTCAACCGTGATTAAAGCGAGAGAAAATGCAAAAAATGTTGGATTGCACTACGTGTATTGTGGAAACATTCCGGGTCAGGGCGAAAACACGGACTGTTACAAGTGTAGTCAATTAATAATAGGGCGATGGGGATACACTATCGAGGAATGCAACCTCACCAAAGAGAATACATGTCCAAACTGTGGAACAAAGATAAACATAATTCGAGAATGAGAATAAATCCTTTAACTCCATTAAGATACGGGTTGCCAAATAATTCCCAACTCGTCTGCGGTCCTATAAGCTTGTTCCATTTCCTCGTGAGTGACTCTTCTATCTATGTCTTTAAATTCCTTATTTCTTGGTACTTCGTGTGTCGGATGATACTGTTCCATGATATTAACCAAAGCTTTGGGGCAGTTTTTAGCTATCCACTCAAGAACTGGTTTGGTGCAGCATTCAATATGTCCTGGTAAAACTAGATGTCTTACAATCATACCCGCTGTTCCAAGGTCCACGGTTTCATCGTAAGCCATCTTATGGTTTCTGGAAACAATCTCCCAGTAATTCGAAACTTTACTTAATCGTTCGGCGCACTGGTCGTTTCCATATTTAAAATCGGGGAGCCAAAAATCCATAACATCTAGTAAAAGCTTCATACATTCTTTAGAGCAGTACATGTTAGAATTCCATAGTTGAGGAACGTTTGTTTTGGTTTCCCTGATGCCTATTAAAATGTTGTAAGTATTAGGTGTAGGCTCCCCGCCCACATAATTTATGTTTCTTGCGCCCTCTCTTCTCAAGTCTCTACTTATTCGTGCAAGACTTTCTCCTGAAGTTTCAACACCGCTTTTTGGATTTGTTGAAATATCGTAGTTCTGACAAAATACGCATTTAAACGTGCAACTGGAGAAGAAGAATGCACCGCAAGAGACAATGCTCTTTAAGCGTTTGTGCCAGAGGGGACTAAGGGGGCTTCCTCACCAGTATGCAGGAAAGCTGTGGATACATAAGACTGGCTTCCTAATTTACAAAATCCTTTCTTGTCCTCCAATCTATTAGCTCCGCATCGCCTTTCACAGAAATGACACTCAGATAGAATTCTTCGGGCAAGTTCAACCTTAAGATCCAAATAAGAAATCTTCGGCGAGTCCATATCCTCTAATTTTACTTCATCTATATCAACGCGCTTCAAGATGCCTCTGAATCCACCACTAGTCCTATCGTGCACACTCCAGAGCTTACCCGATTCCGCTTCTAGTTCTACATCTGCACCCACTTTCAAAGCAATTAAAAACTTGGCATTAAGTCGGTTATTAAATATCTCATAGTACCTCCAAAGTCTTTCACGAACAATACCATTATTCCAAACTCTATACGCATCAGGGCGAATTAATTTCCACATTTACTTTAACTCTCCAATCTATTCAACTCTAATAAAACAATTTGCAATAAGTGAATATAATTGTTACACAAAAAACCTTTCTATATATCAGAATGACTAGGAGGGGAAAATACTTAAAAACGAAGTTAGACATCAGAAATGCGGGTTTACAATTTAAAAATTATAGGTAATAGACATGCCTTCCAATTGGGCTTGAAACATGATGGATATTGCTATTGAAAATTTTAATGGAGGTTAACGGTTGACCTGTCATGTTCTTGTGGGTGGCTTCTTCGGAGACGAAGGAAAAGGCAAAATTGTTTCCTATCTAGCCATAAAAGATAAGCCTTCAGTGTGCGTACGAGCTGGTGTTGGCACAAATGCAGGACACACAGTTGAATACAAGGGTAAGACCTATAAGTTGAGGCAGATACCGAGCGGATTCATCCAAGAAAAATCCAAAATACTAATCGGTCCCGGTGTGCTGATTAATCCTGACATTCTAAAAAAAGAAGTAGAGGAAACGGGGGTTGGAGATAGACTAAAGATTGATCGTCAGTGTGCGATAATTGAAGAAAAGCACATAGAAGAAGATAGAGGTTCCTCATTTCTTAAAGGAAAAATTGGAAGTACCGGTACCGGGTGCGGGCCTTGTAATGCTGAGAGAGCCATGAGGAGAGTTAAACTGGCAAAAGACATTCCAGACCTTGCACATTATATTACCGACGTTCCATTAGAGGTCAATACTGCGATTAATGAGGGAGAACATGTTTTAATAGAGGGAACGCAAGGTACATTTCTCTCACTATATCATGGCACTTATCCTTTCGTAACCAGTAAGGATACCTCCGCTTCTCAAGCTTGTGCGGATGTGGGAGTAGGGCCGACTAAGGTAGATGAGGTTTTCGTTGTTTTCAAGTCGTTTACCACTAGAGTGGGAGCAGGTGTTCTCCCAGGAGAATTATCCGAAGAAGAGGCTAAAAAGCGGGGCTGGTTTGAAACCGCAACCGTAACTGGAAGAAAAAGAAGAGCCGCACCCTTCAATTTTGAATTAGCAAAAAGAGCAGTTATGCTCAACGGGGCCACCAAAGCCGCCATTACAAAACTTGATGTAATCTACCCTGAATGTAGCGGAGCTAGATCAATAGACAAATTGCCCGAAGAAGGACTCACTTTTATAAGAAAAGTAGAGGAAGTAATAAAAATTCCAGTATGCCTTATAGGAACCGGGCCCGGGGCACTAGACATGATAGACCTTAGGGACGAGGTCTAAGAATATTTTCTGAGGGATAAAGCTATACCCTCAAAACTGAAAACTTTTTGGGTGTGAGCCACTAGGAAGTGGTGATTGTTGCTATTTCCTTTGACATAAAGCTTCTTAATGCCTTTATTAATGAGTCGACACTTTCTATCTTTGTGAATGCAAGGGGGATGCGTTCTACCTCCGCTATTTTTATAGCGAGCGGATCTACCTGATTCACTTTCTTGGGTCCTTGAATTATAAGTAGAGAGGGCTTCAATGAACGGGTGGTGCCCATCTGGCTGGTTTTAATGGCTACCATGGAAGCTCTTCCACTAACTACGTTGGTGAATATAGCCGCACGCTGGGGTGTAGCTCCATAAAGCTTGAGAAGCTGGTCGGAAGAAAGCTTTACTATAGCGTTAATAACATCAATAGCGGTGTATCCGTATATTGGCTGACTTAACATTTCGCTATTTGCAAGTACTTCACATTCTAAGTATTCACATAAAACCTCAGATTTAATCGCGTAAGGAAACTCTCTAATATCCAGAATAATATCTGAGGGTATTTCTCTTGTTAAAATCCTAGTCAAACCATTAACTATCTGTCCGCCTTTTATCTCATCAATGGAGACAATCGCCTCTACAAATTTTCTCATGGTGTCTATTCGGGGGGACACTCTTCTACCGCTCTCATAGTCACTAATCACCGAGGGAGAGATTCCAAGATATTCAGCCAAATCCTTCTGCGGGATCTGAAATTTTTCTCTCCACTTACGCATTACTTTACCCGGATCATCAGACAATGCTATTTCTCCAGCAATGCTCTGGCATAGACTTTTTTTACTTTCATCAGTGAGACTACTCATAGGCTCAAACTCCTTTTAAAAAAAGGGTTTAGATAGCTGATGTTGTTATACGCTTAATATAAAAGTCTTTCGGCGAAAACTCAAAAAAAGTTCCAAGTTTGCCGAAGTACTTTTTTAAACAGGAAATCTAATCTATGAAGGAGTATCTTCATAAATAAAATTCTTGAATTATGTATTAAGGGCAATTTTGTAAAATGTCCTGGCGCTAATATTAAATTTGTTCAAAAACCGATCCATTTTATCCGCAATGTGACTTTTTATAATTTAAAAAAGATTGGAAGCAGCTTATTTGGAAAGGCGGTCAGTGGGTTTTCATCTTTTTATATTAAATTTCAGCTAAAGTTGCTTTATTATCTTATCCAAACTATCGACATTGGATTTGAGCACTTTTTCTAGGTGTTTTAGAGCAAAATTGTGGTCTTCATCTGTTAGCGCAGCTACACATTCTTTCGGAACCTTTACATCGTATCCGAGTAGGGTGGCGCTGCTACCAGTGTGAAGAATACAGATATCGGTGCATACTCCAGTTAGTATTAGCGTGTCGATTTTCTTTTCTTTTAGCACTTTTTCTAGATTTGTTCTAAAAAATCCGTCGTAGGTTTTTTTCTTAACAATTATTTCTCCTTTTTGGGGTTTTAGCGCATCTATAACCTCTGCACCCTTAGTGTTCTCTACCGCGTGTGGTGGCCATATTTTGAACTCTCTATCATCAGGGTCATGACCATCTGTTATGTATATTATTGGAATATTTTTCTTTCTTCCGTAGTCAATAAGTCTTTTTATCGGCTTTATTATTTCTCTCCCTCTACCACATTCTAGAGGTGCTCCCTCCAAAATAAAATCGTTAAGCATATCAATTACTAGAATTGCAGGCTTCATTTTTTAATCCTCTCCAAGAAAGATTCGAGACTGTATTCAAAAGCTCCTACAGGATATTCCAAGTTAAAATTATTTAATACTTCTGGGTGAATCTCACCAATATGTCCTATTATTTTCCCATCTGCTTTCACTAAGGCAGCTCGCCCCTCAATGAAACTTGGAAGAGACGTAGGATGAAAATTCCACTGTTTACATCCCAGTTCTCTCAACAGAGCCTCAGCGGTGGCTTTTATATCGGTAAATCCTACCTCTGTGTCGATTATGGCTGCTGCGATGTTCAGTTTACGGGTAGCGCTGGTTTCAGCTTCGGGATCGTAAAAAACAACATCACCCACTTCGAAAATTTTTTGAGGGAGTGCCTCATGCTTGTTGATTTTAAGAATTCTAATTAGTCCGGGTAGTAGGGAGTCTCTAACCATGTTGTATTCAGAGCTCACAGGGTTAAGCAGTTCTACCGGGGTGCCCTCAGTCCGCATATATTCGTAATGCTCTCTAATATTTGTTAATGTGAAATTAACTACTTCATTAAGTCCTAATCCGGTGAGTATACGTCTTACTAAGTTTGATAGTTTTTGATAGGGATGACTTTTTGCAATGGTAACCGTTTTGGGAAGAGTGGGTGTCAAATTATATAATCCGTATCCTATGGCGACCTCCTCAACGAAGTCCACCTCATGCATAATGTCGTGGCGATAGGCGGGAACCAGTAATTTTATTTTACCATTCTCTAATTTAGCGTCCATACGCACTTTTTCCAAGCATCTAGTAATTTCTTCTGGTGAAAGGTTTAGTCCTAGTAGACGGTTAACATATTCAGCACGTATTGACCAAGTTTGAGGAGTAAGGTTCGGTGTTGTAATTACCTTGTCAGGATATTCGATTTTGACACTCTCTACTTTAGCGCCCCCTTCCGCCAGTGCTGTTACAAGAATATTCAAAGTACTATTAATATGGTTCATTGTGGTTCCGGTAATGTCTATGAAAAGATTTTTGGTTTCCGCGGTGAGTTGAGTTAAGATACCATTAATTATGGGGGGGAAGGATAGAACATCATTATTAACGTCGGCGATAATTGGGTACTTGGACTTTCCCTCCATTATGTGAGCATAAGCTATACCCTTTGGGTGTTTCGTCAAAATTTCTCGAGGAGTAGTTTCTACAGTCCAGTTAAGAGGGATAAACTTTATTCCTTCCGGGTCCACAGCCCGATACTCAAAAGGTGGTTTAACATTGTCAAGGTCGTGAATTCCTATAGACGCCTTTACCCTATTTCTTCCTATGGCCCAGTGTAGATCCTCTTGCATACCTATAAGTTCTACTATATTTTCATCGTTTAATGAGATATTCCTTACAATCGCGCAAACTATGTAAGGTCTGACTTCTGCTATGGCGGGGTCCACCTTTACTGTTACGCCGCTCTCAGAAATTTTGTATTTTGGAAGCCC
This sequence comes from Candidatus Freyarchaeota archaeon, assembly GCA_030587365.1. Taxonomy (GTDB): domain Archaea; phylum Asgardarchaeota; class Jordiarchaeia; order Jordiarchaeales; family Jordiarchaeaceae; genus Jordiarchaeum. The sequence goes on from JAUQZE010000021.1 coordinate 41,764, forward strand.
GGTTTCTATTTCCATTAATCCCCGCAGAGCACGTGCAATTCCTTCTTGGCTTGAGAAGTCCGGTCGATTAGGATTATACTCAATCTTAACATATTTCTCTGCTTTTTCCTCTATGTCAACTCCGAGCCATGGAACTATTTTCTCGAGCTCATCAGAATTAACTTTTTTTCTCAATAGCTCGCTCATTCGATTACAAGTCAGAGTTATTACTGGAATTTTGCATTCCTCCAATCATTTCTAGAAAAGAGTAGGGGTTCTTCTAATCCATCCTAAATCGTTTCTATAAAGGTCTCTTACATCCTCTAAGCCGAGGCGTAGCATAGCAAGCCTCTCAAAACCTCCACCCCAAGCAAGTACAGGAACCTTAACACCCAAGGGAACAGTTACTTCGGGGCGAAAGATTCCCATTCCACAGAGTTCAATCCAACCAAACCCTTCCACATAAACTGTGGACTGAAGCGAAGGCTCTGTGTATGGGAAATAACTAGGCCAGAACTCCACTTTCTCGAATCCAAGATTCTTGTAAAATGCGGTTAGGGTTCCCATCAGATCTCTTAGTGTCACATTTTCATCTACAACTATACCCTCTATTTGAAAGAATTCTGCTAGATGCTTATAGTCCAATTTCTCATTCCTATAAACCCTGTCAACGGAAAACACCTTTACCGGAGGATCAGGGTGCTCTGCTAAGTAGCGAATCGTTGTTGCTGTGGTGTGTGTTCTTAGAATTGTTTGACGCGCGACTTTAGTGCTCCATTTATAGCCCCAGCCAGTTGAACCCGTTTCCCAACCGTTTTCATGAGTTTTGGATACATTCTGCACTATTTGTTTGTTCGGGAGTTTAGCGGTTTTAGGGAATTTTAGATAAAAGGTGTCATGCATCTCACGTGCAGGGTGATCCTGAGGTTGGAATAAGGCATCAAAATTCCAGAAAGCGGATTCAACAAAAGGTCCCCTTATTTCTGTAAAGCCTAAATCCAAAAAAATTTCTCTAATCTCATTAATCAATTCTATGACCGGGTGAATTTTCCCAGGGTAGATAGTAATAACCGGAGCCTCAACATCATACTTTCTAAGTACAGTATCACGCCATTTTCCCGACTTGATGAGTTCTGAAGTCAGGTTGCTAACTTCCTCTGTAACACTGACACCAGACTGAATGAGTTTTGTTCCCGCCTCAGTAAGGATTAGAGAGCGAATTGTTTCTTGACGCATATTGATCAGTTCTCTCTTTTGCAAGGAATCAAGAGTTTTTCTCATTTCGTTTGAAAGCCGGGAAGCTTCCACTTCGCCCTTATCTTTTAAAACTTTCAATAATTCTTCGTCATATCCTAAAGTAGGAGACTCTTTAACCTGTAGGAGATTTTCGCCATCCCGCTTCCTAAAGTTAGCCCAGCCTTTTTTTCTAATCCAGCCCAGAGCTATATTTAAGTCTTTATCAGAAAGGCCAGTTTCCTTAGAAAGATGAGATAAAGTAGCGCTGCCTCCTAACTTTACTAGAGTATTTAGAAGCCTTCTCTCTGGAAGCCCTTGCTCCACGTATTCGTAACCTTCTCTGAGCAGTTCGGCATAAACTTCTTGTGTTTCTTTCTGTTCCACCAAGCCTTTCTCGCTTAGCCATGCTGAGGCTCTAATTATTGCAACGTGATCCAGCCCAGTTTCTTTTTCTAAATCACTAATTGTCATTTCAGCTTTGCTTTTGTTTAAGGCTTTTAGAATTCTAAGCTCTATTTCTCGTAACTTCCTTTGCTCATTCTCCATGTTCTTTCCTCCGGAGCGTAAACCTAAAGGGGCTAGTAATTAATTATTGGCTCAGCGTTAACCAAACGTTGAGAACTCTTAAAAAAATTTGGGTTACCCTTATCTAAAAATCCTCATAAATATTTTTGGTAACGATTTATAAACAACTTTTAAATAGATTCGTAAAAATCACATATAAAAATAATACAATTATAACCGTCTTCAACATATGATTGGGATAATTTTAATCCGGTTGAAATAAAAATTGATCATTTCAACACCTTTCCCTGCGTATCGATTTTTCCTTCACGAATTCGTGTACTTGAAACACGCTGCCCATTTTGGTCTAAGATGATGGGTGCTAGTACGATTTCTAGGAGGGGTAATCTTTTCTCTCCGCGTATTATATTAATTTTTTGAACTCCGGGCAAGGTTTCTTCAGTTGCGACCAAGGCTTCCAATCCCGAGTCCATTATAGCTGGGCCGTAAGGATCATCTAGGCTAATTATTTCAACTCTTTCTAGGCAACGCTCTTCTTTAAGAAATTCCTCCAATTTTTTCTTTCTTACCTCGTAGGGTTCTATCTTCTTTGCCAGAGTTTTATGTCGAGCCATTCTGCGTGTAGTTAGTCCAATCATTACGCGTTCGCTGACCTCGAAAGCCTTACGTAGCAGGGCCTTGTGCCCGATATGAAGCCTGTCAAAGGTTCCCGAAACTCCGACCAATTTAAACCTGTAGGGCATACCATCTTCTCCAATATCGCTAGTAGATTGGTAATAATTATATATATCCTCACTTAATACTTCGCGTACTAAAACCATTAGAGAGGATATAAACAATGCTTGATGCTAACGTTTTAGAATCTTATAGGATGGCTGGCAGTATAGCTGCAAAGATTAGGGGGGAAGTGGAAAAAATAGTTAAAGAGGGGGCGCCGCTAATAAAAATCTGTGAAGTACTGGAGAAAAAGATCATAAAAGAGAATGGGAAGCTTGCTTTTCCATTAAATATCTCAGTGAATGATGCTGCAGCGCATTACACTTCTCCGCCGCATGATAAATCTACTGTTCCCCCTAGGGCTTTGGTTAAGGTGGATATTGGGGTTCATGTTGGCGGTTTTATTGCCGACACCGCACTGACTGTGAGTGTAGGTAAGGTAGGTCTAGAACTGGTTAAGGCTTCAGAATCTGCTCTTGAAAAAGTTTTGAAAAGCATCAAGCATGGTGTGAAATCAAGTCATGTAGGCGAAATTGTTGAGAAAACAATAAAGGAATTTGGCTTCAAACCCATATCCAATCTTACAGGTCATCTGTTAGACAAGTACACTCTTCACGCTGGAAAATCTATTCCGAACGTTAAAACAAGAATAGGATTCACTTTAAAAGAGGGTGAAGTTTACGCTATTGAACCCTTCGCTACAACAGGAGCAGGAATAGTTGAGGACTCTAAATATTCCTATATTTACAGGATGCCTAGTCAGAAAACTTCAACCCCATTTTTATCACACATCGCCCACGAGTTTAAAACTCTACCTTTCGCGGCCAGATGGTTAGTCTCCAAATTCCCAAAAGCCCAAGAACTTATCAAAAGATTTGCATCGACTGGAACTATTCAAGCCTATCCAGTTTTAATAGAAAAGGAAAGAGGCATTGTTTCACAGGCAGAACACACATTGATTGTAAAGAAAAATGGATGCGAAGTAACCTCTGCTTAGAGCGCCTCCTCTTTCTCCTCAACTCTAGATATTGGTATAGAATATATAGCACTTATGTATTGTTCAGAATCACAAGCGCTACAACCACCTAATTTTTTGAAAACATAGTCACCTTTTTGGAAATCCCTGACCTCCCGGTAATCACAACCATAACAGCTCACAACCGCCACAGTTTTACGCTCTTTAACCGGCTTAGAGCGAGAAAATGCTAAAGCAGGATAAATCGCAAAAATTAATAACAAAATGGCGTAGAACAATCTCTGATTCCTAATACCAGATACCAGATCAAGAAGCAGATCGTAAAATGATGCATTTAAGTGAAGATATATCAGGTAAACCCCAAATGCGGCAAGCGCACCCGAGAATGCAAATAAAACCGCATTAAAGATCCTTCTTCTTCTTTGCGACACATTACCTTCCCCTATTTTAGCCTATACCAATACAATTACCAATCCCGGCAACAATAACCGTGTCCCCAGATTTGGTACGTTCAAGGATGATGTTTTTCACACGCTTAGCAGCCTTATGAGCACCATCAGAAATTTCTTTCAACATAGGAGTTAAGGCCTCCTCGATGGATATTTTAATTATAACCGCATCTACAGGAACCCTCTGACTCGTTACCTCCTGTTCTATCTTAAACTTCTCAACCTCCGGTCCACCAATAGCGGCACCAACACCTTCCACTATCTTACCACTTTTCTCTCCCTCAAACTTTAATCCCGCATCTATCATAATAACTCTAGCAATACTCCCATTAGATTCCTTAATCAAATTAACAATAGCCTCACCGGGCTTTCCAACACGCCCACCCGGACCAATGGCTCTCACAATTAACACATTTCTATCCTCAAAGACCGTAGCAGTTAAGGACACATCCTCGGCGATTTCACTAGTCTCAGCATTTATGTTCTTCGAGAATTCATTTATGAGAATAGAAGCTACAAGTGCACCAGTGCCATCACCAATAGGTTGTCCCTCAGTGAAAGCCTTCAAAGCGCTGTAATAAGCCTTAGCGTACTTCATAATAAATGAAAGAGCCACCTGAACACTTACAATCATAGCGTAATTATTAGTCTCCTTACCCATAAAGTACAAGTGCCGAATAACCAAGAACATTTGACGCAAAGCCAAAGCTGCCTCAAAAGTCATCTCAATATTAGCCCTCTGATCCCGATCAGCCGCAGGAGCCAACTGCGCAACAACATCATCAAATCTAGATTTCCTCACATCAAGCAGATGCTCAAGCCTCTTAAGAACACCCGAAGGATCACGCTCCACCGGCTCAATCAAAACAAATTCCATATAATCCTCAACCAAGGAAGTGGGATCCCTCTGAGGTTTACCCAACTCCCTAATCATCTTAATTGTAACACTTTTGCCCTCATCAGACCACTTCTCAAGCTGGGTTATGACCTCCCGAATCTGAGCCAAATACTGCATAGACTGAACCTTTAAAATCAGCCCGCTAAAAATCATGAAAATAAAGAAAACAAATATCAAAATATTCATAATAAGGATAAGAGGGTCAGAAGAACCAAGTACCTGCAACGAGGGCAATATCATAACAATCACACAACACCAAACAATAACTCCATCAAACTACTAAAACACATACATAAAAGCTTTATAAGCATTCCCAGAAAACGCGTTCTAACCCGATTAAAATCGAAAAGAAAAGAAGAATAAAAAATATATGAAAGATTGGTCCCGCAGCCCGGATTTGAACCAGGGACGTCCCGGTGTCTGAGTGCCTACTGGGAATAGTCACACTAACGAGTGCAACTCTACAGCCGGGCACTCTAGCCAGTCTGAGTTACTGCGGGACTTGGCTTTGGGCTTCGTAGCCCTTTCAGGCATGATTTTAAGATGTTTATTGTTAGATAAATTTTTCGTATTTGTGAACTTGAACCTATATTAGGATTAAGGGAATAATTGAAAAAATGATGCTTCTTATTTTAAAGCATTGGCTAAGGTGCCTGCTATTTCAACGACGGATATTGGGGATGGGATGCTTGTGGTTCCTATGACATTGTAGGCACCAGCGTTGTATATCTTTTTTAGTGCGTTGTCTACTAGTATGGGGTGGGTGCACGCGGCGACTATTTTTTTTGCGCCTTTCTTTTTGAGGGCTTCGATGGTTTTTGCGATGGTTCCTCCGGTGGATATGATGTCGTCTATTATTACTACGTTTCTATTTTTTACATCCAGTTCTCTGGTGGTTATTTCGACCTCTGTTGAGCTTATCCTCTTTTTTTCTAGGACGTCGTAATCTGTTTCCAAGTGTTCGGCGGCGGTTCGAGCCCATTGTTCTGCTTCTTCGTCTGGTCCTATAATGAGAGGTTTTTCTAAGGGGAGGTGTTCTCCTATGTAGTGGGCTATGTCCGGTATGGCGGTGAGGTTTTCTGCGGGAATGTTGAAAATTTTGCTCATATCATCTACTCTGTGGAGGTGCATGTCAACAGTGAAGAGTTGGTCTGTTCCCACGGTTTCTATGATTTTGGAGACTGTTTTGAGGCTTATTGCTTCTCCAGGTTTGAATCTTTCATCCTGCCGTGCGTAGGCGAAGTAAGGGATTACACCCGTAACTTTTTTTGCCCCCGATTCTTTTAGGGCTTCAACCATTAGGAAGTATTCCATGAGATACTCATCAGGGTTTAGGTACATTGACTGGACTACTGCGGCATCGACTCCTTCTAGGTCTCCTTCTATGCGGACGTATTTCTCTCCGTCTGGAAATTTTTTAATATCTGTTCCTAGTAGGGTTGCGTTCAGTTCTCTTGCTATTTTTATTGCTAAAACGTATGAGGAAGAACCACCAATTATTACTTTATCCATTGTTATTCCCTCAGTGATTTTTAAAGGTTAAACTTCGATAGATAAAAAATTATTTGTTAGAGTTATGATTATCATGTCCCTAAATAAATTAATTGTGGAAAAATAATTTTTTAGTTAATAAAGCTTTTGAGGAATGAGAAATGTACATCTCTTTTGGAGGTTTCTTGATTGGTTTGGACGGTTTGGATTTGTGGGCGTCCTGGTTCAGGTAAATCGACTATAGCTAGAGCGCTTCTATCTCTCTTGGAGGAAAAGAGGATGCATGCCCAAATTTTGGGTACAGATATTCTCAGAAAAGTTGTAACACCTGAGCCTACCTATACCGAGAAGGAGCGTGAAGTAGTTTATGCAACACTGGTTTTTATAGCGAAAATTCTGAACCAAAATGGCGTAAATGTGATACTGGATGCGACAGCTAACCGTAGGGCTTATCGCGAAAAGGGAAAAGAAGAAATTGAAAACCTCTTGATAGCATATGTGGAGTGCCCTCTAGATATTTGCATAGAGAGAGAGGCGGAGAGGAAGGAAACCTATGGAGCGCCGCGAGATATATATAAACGAGGATTAACAGGGGAGAGCAAAACTGTGCCTGGTATAGGAATCTTATTTGAAGTGCCTGAAAGCCCTGATATACTTCTGGATTCTGTGAGTTTTACAGCGCAGGAGAACGCTGAAAAAATTCTCAGTGTAATTCTTGATAGGTACTACTAACCATTCGAGGTGTGAGTTTACCTCTTTCGAGTTGGATGTATCGTTATCGAAAATGTTGGAGTTGGACAGTTTTGTTGTGTGTAGCGGTCTTTAAATCGGGTAAAAAATAGGGTTTGCCACCGCTGGGTGTCTCCAAGTGTAGGAGGGGGTGGAGGATTTTGTTGGTAAATGAAAAGAGTTTTATAATAGAAGTTGTTCATCGATTTTTCCATAATTTTTTTCGTATCTTGCCTTGAACTCTTCAGTTGAGAATACGTGGTTTTGAGTTCCTTCATATTCTACGGCATATCCACCACAGACTGCTCCCATTTGGCACGCGGTTTTTAATTCTTGTAGGGTTAAATCTTCTAGTTTCTGATTAATTTTGGAAAGCCCTGATAATAGGCCGCCTCTAAAAGCGTCACCAGCACCTGTGGGATCTACTAATTTCGAAATTTTTACTGCGGGTACGTCGACATGTTTATCGTTTTTATAAACGGAGCAGCCGTGCTCGCCGCGGGTAATAATTACTGGGTCTATAATATTTTTTAGCTTCTTTTGCAATTTGTTTTCAACTAGCATTCCTTCATAATCATTGACTATTAGCATTGATGCTCTGCTAATGAATTCGTTTAATTCTTCGAGTTTAAAATTGTTGATCATTTGCCCTGGATCTGCAACAAATGGAATATTTAATTTCTGAAATTCATTAGAATGGCGCAACATAGTATTTGTGGGATTTGGTGATATGATACCCATTTCAACGTTTTTGTTTTTTACTATTTCTCTTATTTTGATATTACAAGTATCATCAAGTGCCCCGGTATGAAAAATAGACATTTGATCCCCCTTTCTGCCCGTTACGATGTAAGCCTCGGCGGTATCTTCCCCGTCATTTACCACTAATCCACTTAGATCTATCCCAAAATTTTCTAAGTGTTCTTTATAATTCCGGCTGATGAAATCCCTTCCAACACAAGATATTGGAAGAGGATCACCGTTAGTTAATTTCATATTGTATGCGATATTTAAAGCGGTTCCGCCAAACGATACCTTTTTGTTTACTAAAAAAGAAATGCTAATCCTTGCGTCTCCTTTTTTCCCGTTAATAGCATTTGTGAAAATATCATCAAGTGTTTCTTTGGTAGATGCTATTATATCAAACGCTGCCGAACCCGAAATTGCAACCTTTTCTTTTTTTGGCAAATTTATCAAGCCCTGATATTCGGTGCAAATTACAAATTTACGTAACAAATTAAATAATTAAATTTTGTGGAGTTGAAAATAATAGTGTACATATTTAAAAATCAATCTTAATGCAACTCTTGATAGGAACTACTAGCTATTTGAGGTATGAGTTCACCTCTTTGGGGTCAAAGGTATCGGTGTTCAAGACGTTATCTATGAAGTTGAACAGTTTGATTCGTGTATCCGCCTTCAAATGGGGATACCAAATGGGATTTGCTGTGACTAGACACCTCCAAGCGTAGAAGGGTTGGAGGACTTCGAGTATCTCTTCGTCGCCAGTTTTTTCTAAGTAATTATTAAAAAATAAGTGATAAAGTTCCTCAAAGGGGCCCTTAAGCTTTCCGTACTTTATTATGCTGAAGAAAATGTAGTTTATGGTTAGAGCGGTGACATCGTCTGCGGCTTCTCCCCACTCTCCACGGCTTCTATCAAATACTGATAAATCTGTTCCTTCCCTAAATATAATGTTCCAGGGATGAAAATCGCCGTGTTCTTGGCACAGTCTGTGTGTGTAGCTCTTAAGTTTCCATCGCCAATCTATGCACTTCTTTTCTATCTCGCTGAGCTTTTTGGGGCTGGCAAATTCGAAATCTGGAGGATAAGAATCTGTTAATCCGAAAATGCACTCACCGTGACCCACCAATTCTCTTATTCTTTTAATGTAGAGGCCCGGCTCATTCTTTTTCTGGGCATGAATTTCTACTAGATAATCGGACAGTTTCTGTGCACGTTGTTTATCCAAGTCTGTCAAATTACCTCTTTCAGAAATGTTATACAAATCAACTTTGTAAATGGTGCCTTCAATGAATTCAACATTCATGAAAAATTCTTCAGCGTTACCCACCGAAACGATGCTTCCATCCCTCATAAACGCTCCACAGTCGAGCGAACGGGCGTGGAGGGGCAGGCGATTATAAGTGTTATGCGCTAAGAGAGCAACCTGTGCCCGGTCAGGCATGGTTTCGTGTCCAAATTGTGAAGGTGCTATAAGTTCTATCACGTACTTTTTTATAGAGCCTTTAAACTCTAGTTCTATTAGGCGGTGGATACTGTGCCCACCCTTTTTCAATTTCTCTTCTTCTTTTCCGCCCATTCCGCTAATACTTATAATCTTCACGTCGGCGCCTAATATTTTGCTGAAATATTTTTGAAGTCGGTCACGATTGTAATAATCCATTGAAACTCGCCTCTCCTTTTTCAGGGCCTGAAGTTTGCCCTATAATAAATTGGGAAAAGTTATAGTTAAAAAAAGTTACTACTATTATTTGACTTCGCAAGAAGGCTGCCCATTCCAATTTAATATTTGAACGTGAAAGATTTAATGAAGTGTATCCCGAAAAAGTTCTGAGAAGACTCATAAAGGAGAATTAGTTTAATAGGAAACTCGGTGTACCAAGCCATATTGAGCTTTAAGGTGTCTCCATGAAAGTTAAAATCGATGGAAAAACGGTGAGCTACCGCAACGTTTGGATAGAAGGCGAAACAGTTAACATGATTGATCAAACCAGATTACCTTTTGAGTTCAGGATGCACAAGACAAAAAATTACAGGGAGACCGCCGAAGCGATAAGAAGAATGCAGATTAGGGGAGCACCAGCGATTGGTGTAGCTGCGTCATATGGATTAGCACAAGCCGCCCTAGAATTTGAGGGTTTGGAAACAAAAAAATTCTGGGAACAAATGGAGGATGTTGCCCAAGAATTTCTTAACACCCGTCCCACAGCCGTTGACATGCACAACATGGTCGCAAGAATGCTGATGGCTATGAAACGAGCGGAAACTCCTCAACAATGCGTAGAAATCGCTCTTAATGAATCTCAACGGATAGCGGAAGAGAACGCTGAAGCATGTAAGAACATTGGGCTCCTGGGTAGAAACCTAATCAAAGATGGGGACGGAGTGCTAACACACTGCAACACCGGAGCCCTAGGAACAGTGGATTACGGAACTGCCTTGAGCATAATAAGGTTCGCTCACTATCAGAATAAAGACTTCTATGTATTGGCAACCGAAACACGTCCTTGGTTGCAGGGGAGACTCACCAGCTGGGAGTTGACGCAGGAGGACATCAAACACTATGTCATAGCAGATAATGCCGCAGGATACTATATGAAAAAGGGAGATGTCCGAATTGTGTTAGTGGGTGCTGATAGAATATCATCAAACGGCGATATCATAAACAAGATAGGTACATATACACTGGCAACACTGGCACATGAAAACAAAATCCCTTTCGTGGTAGCCGCCCCTACAACATCCATAGACCTTAACCAAAAGGCCAAAGACATTATAATAGAAGAGAGAGACCTGAAGGAGATAACTTATTTAAAGGGTTACAACGAAGAAAAAAAGGAATTTCAAATAATTAAACTCTATTCCACAGATCAAGCTAAAAACCCCATATTTGATATCACACCCGCGAAGTATATCTCAAAGATAGTAACAGAAAACCAAATCATTGAACCACCATACAATCTTAAAAAACAACTCAACAAATAACAATCGACTGAAATAATTCATTCTGCTCATTACGCTTAAACGGAGAGATGTCAACTACTCCGCCTTGAAGGGCTGGAGCTTGATTTTGTTGGAGCACCTCTCTTGGAAGGCGATGTGGGCGATGTGGTTGCAGGCTTCGTTGAACCGGCGCATGGTTTCAAGGAGGGCTTCGTGTTGCTCTTTGGATGGAGCGAGTTTAATCATCAGAGTTTGCAGCACGATACTTGATATATAATTCAGTTTATAAATGAATTATGGTTGCAATTTCCTCCCACTGCTAAAGCATGTGGGCTTCCTTTGCAACAGGTCTATGTGAATAATGAGAAACATAAACGAGGAATGAATTACCTGATTGTATTCTAAATAATTAATCTTATAAATAAAAAAACCCAAAGAATAAGAGCTAAAAACAGTGTAATAATTGCCTATCAAAAACAAACAAAAATAGGAGGATAATCAAATGACGAGAAAAGAAGCTGTATTTGTGCCGATTGGTACCTCCAAAGAAGAAGTTCAAGAGTTCCTACCAGTAGAAATAGGCATTCTGGGAGGAACAGGAAACTATGACCCGGCAATATTTGAAAAACCCAGAGAAATTAAAGTCTATACCCCTTACGGCCCCCCTTCAGACAATGTTATAATTGGACTGGTGAAAGGACGCAGAGTAGCCTTTCTAGCAAGACACGGAAGAAATCATACAATTCCCCCCCATGCTATCAACTACCGCGCCAATATCTGGGCATTCAAAAGCCTAGGGGTAACAAGAATCATTTCCCCTGCCGCCTGCGGAAGCTTACAACCAGAAACAATAAAGCCCGGAGAATTCGTGATCGCGACACAGGTCTTCGATCGGACTTTCGGACAAAGGAAGGATACTTTCTTTGAAGGAGGCGTCGTGGGGCATGTGGAGTTCGCGGATCCTTTTTGCCCCGAGTTGAGGAAAGTGACTATTGACACCGCTCATGAACTAGGTCTTCCGATATGGGAAGAGGGCACCTATGTTTGTATAAATGGGCCACGGTTCAGCACAAGAGCGGAGAGCCTCTTCTACAAGGGTCAAGGATTCTCAGTTGTCGGAATGACCTGCTACCCCGAGTGTGCATTAGCAAAAGAAGCAGAGATTTGCTTGGTGAACATTTCGATGCCTACAGATGTGGATGTTTACGGTCTAAGGCCGGTTAATGCGGCAGCTGTGGCCGAGTCGATGCGTAAGAATATATCTAATGTTAGAAAGTTATTATACACTGCTTTGGAGAAAATTCCAAAAGAGCGGAAATGTTCTTGTGGCAGAATTCTTGATCTTGCACTGTACTGATTCCTACTACCATTAGGGGGTTTTTCCCTTATTATTTCGGTTTATATTTTGGAATGCATTTAAATATTTAGAGATAATTATTTTTTATGAATTATCTATTTTGGTTTAATTTGTTATTTTTTTTACTTTTTGTGACGCAATGTAATTTTTATTTTAAGATTGTTTGCTTGGTTATTTTTTTTATGATTTTTTATCTATAGGTTTTCTTCGATTGCGCGTTTTTTCTTTCTTTGGTTTTTGGTAAAGATTTTAAGTAAATTTGGTTACTATATATCCTACCGAGTTTTTAAGAGGTGTATTTTTTATGTCTATGAAAAGTCCAGTTTCAGATGATGTTTTCGCAAAGTGGTTGGAACGTGCGGATCTGGGTAAGCTTGAGAAGTTGTTTTCTGTGAAGCGGGTTAAGTTTGAGAAGTCCAATATTTCTGTTGCGGAGTCTGTTAAGAATGTGGAGAAGCATGCAGTATTTTTCTTTCATTCTAGGATAGACCCTTCTACTACAAAGGAAGTTGAGAAGAATGTAGTTAACATTGATGAGTTATCGAAAGTGACCTTTTACGATTTCGGAAACAAACAAGTGGACATAACGGAATGGAAAGACAAGAACCTTGTTCCCTTTCACTCTTCGATAAAAGAAATCAGATGCGATGAATGCAGTGGTAAGGGTTCTATCGCCTGTGATAAGTGTAACGGTTCAGGGACTTTAGCGTGTAAGAAGTGTAATGGAAGCGGAAACCTTACCTGTCCCTCTTGTAAAGGAGATAGAAAACTTTATGCAAAGTTGAAGGTCCTAACAGAGGGAAAGAAGAGCGATGTGGAAATGCCTTATAACTGTGATGTCTGCTGGGGCGTTGGAACGATAAAATGTAGTAATTGTGGTGGTACCGGAAAGGTTGATTGTGACAAGTGTCATGGAGAAGCAAAAACCCCCTGCAAGCAGTGCAAAGGCACGGGTACTCTGTTTGAATACGCTACCGGTTCTGTGCCCTTCAAGACCGCAGTTATCCCCAATCTGTTCTTCAGATCAGAATTCGAAAAACATCTGGCAAAGGTTATTGACAAAGAATTCGCTAACATTGAAGGAATAAAGATTAATGACTACAACAGCCTTAACGAAAAGGAGATCACCCCACACCTAGGATTCTTCAACAAAGAAGTAGAGGATAAAATGAACAAGGCTAAGGCAGCTTTCAAGGATCTAGAGAAAAAAGCGGCTAAAGGCGGTGAAACTCCAGAATACCCCATATCCGTGTATCCTTTACTGAAACTCGACATAGAAACACCAAAAGGCAAAAAATTCAGCGTTTTCAGCATAGGAACTGATAAAAACTATATTGTAACAGACTATGGCTTCTAAAAAATATTCCCCGCTCCCTTTTTTTAATACTGAGCTTATCTCCCCCATTTATTTTCAGTAAGATGTTTTATACTTCTTATTATTCTTTACACATTCTTCAAAAAAACGTTTGGATGCGCTCTAACTAATATTTACTTTATTATTGCTTTTATCTGATTACATTTTTTAGGTATACGACTCCCAAAGGTGTTAGGTCAACAACTCTTCCTTCTACTATGATGAAATTGGTTTGCTTTAGGAACTGGAGATGGAAATGCACCGCCTTTTCTTCTAGCTTTAAATTATTTTTTATTTCGTCTATTGTTAGAGCCTTATCTTTGAGAAGCATCAGAATCTCGCGCCTGATAGAACTTTGCATGGCGAGCAGAGCTCTTCTGTGCCACTCTTTAGAATCTACGTCTATACTTTTCTCCAATACATTTATTCTCCAAGATTCTATTTCCTCATCACTCATTTCCCTACAATTTTTAGGCTGCAAATCAAACACCATATTTCTAATGAGTTTTCAGAAGTTATTTGCGTCATCCACGACTTCATTGTCCAATAATCTTTTTATACACTTTAATTCTAAAATCTTGTTGGTGTTGTTATGGAGCCGGATATGACCAGAGAAGAGTTGTTGAAGCTTCAAGAAAAGAAGTTCAAGCGCATAATGAAACTAGCATTCGGGACACCGCTGTACAGCGGAAAGTTCAAAGAAGCAGGACTAAGACCAGCAGACATCACAAGCATCAAAGACCTAGACAAGCTTCCCTTCTCCAGCAAACAAGACATAGTGAAAGACTACAGAGCGGCAATCGCAGACCCCAACGACCTTTCAGTCTTCCACACAACCTCAGGAACCTCGGGCACCCCAACCGTTGTAGGTTACACCAATAACGATGTCGAAACCCAAATCTCCAATGAAACCCGAAACATACTAACAGCCGGCTTCAAAAAAGGAGATACAGTAATCAACACAAGTATGTATGGTATGTTTTTCGCAGGAATTTGTTTTCATGAGGCTGTTAGGCGGATAGGGGCTGTTGTTGTTCCTTCGGGTAAGCAAGCAACAGGTAGGCAGCAGGCGGATATGATTCACTTTTATCGTCCTAATGGAGTCATTGGTATTGCTCAATTTCTATTGAAGTGGGCTTCTCTGTATGAGGAGATGTTTGGTGAAGATCCTCGGGAAAGTTCTCTTGAGAGGGGTTATGCTCTTGGCGAGCCTGTGCCGGAGGTGAAGAGGAAGCTTATAGAGGATGTTTGGGATATTGACCTCAGGATTGGATATGGTTTGACGGAGGTTGGTAGTGGGGGTGAGTGTGAGGAGAAATTTGGTGTACACTGGCTTGAAGATCTTTCATTTGTTGAGGTTATTGACCCAGAGACTGATGAGAGGGTGCCTGAAGGCGAGAGGGGAGAATTGGTTTACACTACTCTCTCTAGGACGGGTACTCTAGCTATTAGATATCGGTCTAGGGACAGTTCCTATTTAGTTAGTGGTGACTGTTCTTGTGGCCGTATTACTAGAAGGGTTATGCCACCGGAGTATCGTTTGGATGGTTTGATTAAGATAAAGGGGACTCTTACTAGTCCTTTTGCCATCGATTCTGCGATTTTCAGTTATAAGGGTGTTAGAGATTACTTGGTGGTTGTTGGTGAGGATTCATCGGGCTTGGACCGTATAGATGTTTTCGTTGATTCTGATTCGCTTACTCCTAGTCAACTTGAGAGTCTATCTGATAGGTTTGGTGGTAAGCTCTGGTTTAACCCCTCATCTGTAAAAGTTGTGGAAAAGGATAGTATCCCAGTTATTGGTAGAAAGGGGAAAAAGCTCATTGACCTAAGAGCCGAAGGGGATTATGGGGATGAGCTTAATACGTTTTTAGAAAAGTATGGAGAATCCTTCGACTGAGATTCTCCAGCTTATACTTTTTAGTAGCTTGGTTGACTTTGGAAGTGTTTTATTCTATTATAATTTCTGGGACTTTGACTCCCTGAGCTTCCAATCTCTGGTTTACGATCTGATTCATTTTTTCATCTGTTAGAGTTTTAATCTGGTGTGGCGCAAAGACCCCGATATCGGTTATTATTAGGTCGATTAGCTTGGGTGGGGTGACGTCAAAAGCGGGGTTGTATATGGCTATTTCTCCTTTTCCAGGTATCTTTTTGTTGGTGAGAATGTTCTTTGGCGGCCATTCTTTTAGACTTTTTTCGCTGATCACCTTGTTCTTTCTCTTGTCTTCCGCCTCGAGGGCGTATAAATATGTGACTTCGTCTGTGCTGCGTTCCTCTATTGGTATTTCGGTTCCTTTTTCAGTTAGTAGGTCGATTGTACTGTATGAAGTGGCGTAGTAAAAGTCCACAGTTCCATAAAGATCTGCTACTCTTGCAATGTCAGCAGAGCCAATCTTGTTTGCCACTGACCCATCTCTAGCAACTCTGTCCACTCCTAGGAGAACCTTATTTACTCTAAAACGTTCGAAGGCGGATGAGATCATATTGTCGGTTACGATTATTATCGGCATCTGAGCTCGGTTAAGCTCCCAGGTTGTGAGTTTGTATCCCTGGCTGCGGGGGCGTGTTTCTTTTGACACCATAAGTATGTCTTTTCCCTCAACATAGGCTTCTTCAAGCATCCCCAGAGCATGACCACCGTAACTTGAGGACATACTTCCGCCGTTGCAGTGAGTCATGACCACGTCTCCGTCCTCTAGGTGTTGCTTTCCATCCTGGCGCAGATACCAACTTAGTATAAGATCCGCAGCCAGAAAATAGTCTGCAGCTTCCCTTACAGCTTCAACGGCTTCCCCCACATTGCCATTTTTATTCAGAGATTTTTCCGCGGTCTTAAGACATAGCTCTGTTGCCCACTTTAGGGGTGAGGCTGTTGGTCTCGTGCTATTTAAGAAATCAGCGGCTTCTCTCAGCCTTTTCATGAAATTGTTTTTATTTTCCTTTTTAAACTCGTTAGCTGCCAGTAACATTCCATAACCTGCTGCGCATCCTATTGCCTGACTTCCTCGGACGATCATTCCCTTTATGCCTGGAATG
Source organism: Candidatus Freyarchaeota archaeon (assembly GCA_030587365.1). Taxonomy (GTDB): domain Archaea; phylum Asgardarchaeota; class Jordiarchaeia; order Jordiarchaeales; family Jordiarchaeaceae; genus Jordiarchaeum. The sequence goes on from JAUQZE010000021.1 coordinate 58,201, forward strand.
CCGGCTTTCCGATAATCCTTGGTTTTCCACACTGTAAACTCGTAAGGAAGTTTTGTCTGGTCTAGTAGAACCATGGTCTCCTCTTCTGGTTCGTAGTGAACTGTAAGGGGAATGTTTGTTTTGTTGTGGACATAAGCTCCACTCTCAGCGTCAAATTCGAGCCCTATCTTCTTAAAGACTTTTTGAATATCAACCATTTACCTGCAACTCCGTGAAAGATTGATTACTATTTCTAGTTAAGTATTTGAATTTCTCTTATTTAGATACAGAAAAATCATGAAAACCTACATAAATTTTGGGGTTCCATTATGATTGATAACAGATATTAAAAGTTAAAAATGGTTGTAGAATTTCTTATTTCGGTGGTCTATTCTTGGTTTTTTATTTTTTTAGAGAATTTTTCTAATTCTTCTTTGGTTGGGCTTCCCCTTGTTTCACTTCTAGTTGCTTTAAACGCTCCTGCTAGGTTTGCTCTTTGCAAAGCCTCAATAAGGGAATATCCTTGAGCCAGTGAACCTGCAAGGACACCGTGGAAAGCGTCGCCGCAACCTACAGTGTTAAGCACTTTGAAACCGTATTTTTGTAGTGGAATTCCTTTTATTAAGACGCTCAGTTTATCTCCCGGTTCGATCAACTGGGAACCTTCTGCTCCCATTTTCTTGATGACAGTTAAAGTCTTATTAATAGGGATGAGACGTTTTCTCACCTCTTCGGGTTCGCTGACACCGGTTAGGTTTTCAACTTCGACGGCGTTCATCAAAAGGATATCAACAAATTTTAAAATATCTTTCAGAGAATCATACCCTTTCGTACAGTGTATTCCGGGGTCCCAGATGTTAATAGCCCCGTATCTTTTTCCAAGCTCCATAACCTTCTTAACCACGGGAAGCGGGGGGTCGACTATGGCGAGAACCTTAGCCTCACGTATCAGAGCTAGTCTACTCTCTTCTTCTATTTCATTTGGAGAAATTTTATGATTCGCCCCAAAAAGTGTGTGAATAACATTCTCACCCTTAGAATCAATTACAATGTAGGCCTGGCCTGACTCCACACCCTTAACCGTTATAATCCCGCTGATATCAACCCCCTCACTCTTCAAAACTTCTTTCTGCCTCTCAGCTATCTGGTCATCACCTAATCCACCTATAAACGCAACCTCTCCGGTATCTAATACTCTCGCAGCTGCCACAGCAACATTAGCTCCCTTTCCCCCGGGAATGCGTGTTATCTTTTTTACCGGCACCTCTTCCCCTATTTTGGGAAATCTTTCTAAAAAAAGATTGATATCATAATTTATGGCACCCATACTAACTACTTGAACCATAGAAACCACTTCAAACTGAGCGTATAATTTTTTAAAAGAATTTAGAAGGTTTTTATTGATAATCCTGATATTTTTCATAAAAACATTTCGTTAAAATTAAATGAAAAGTAAAGCAAATAAGAAAGAAAAGGTTACCCTAATCAAATTAAGACGATTTAAGTAAACCAATAAACTTTCAGATTATATCTAAAAGTTCTGAGAGATTATCTACCGTATAATCTGGTTTCTCATCTGAATTACTTGGTTCTCTGTTAGCATGTAAATCCCTTTTTATACGTATCGTAATCGCTCCAATGGATTTTGCCCAAGCAAAATCCTTACTTGGATCATCACCCACAACAAAAACCCTTTTACAAGAAATGGGTTTACCCAAGTCCTCTTCTAAGCGTTGAATTAATTTTTCAATGAACTCCGGTGCCGGTTTACAAACACCTAACTGTTCCGAGGAAAACAGATATCGGTAGTGTTTTCCCGCCTCAAGCCCAAATAATTTCGTTTTTATTTTAGTTTCCTTGTCCTCATTATTAGTGGCAATAACTACTATCGATTTCTGCATTAACTCTTCAAGCGTTTTACACGTATCAGGGTACGGTTTTGCGTGAGCTACAAAATAATCCCAATAAACCTTATGAAGTTTATCGAGGAAATTAGAGGCAAATTCTAATCCATTATTCTCCTGTATTTTATCAAGAAATATTCTCAATCTTAACTTCTTGTTATGCCTCTTTGGTTTAAGGGGATACATTTCATAATGTTCCTTTTTTGCCTGCTTGTAAAACTGTTCTACTTCTTTCTCGCTAATCCTCGTATCACAATCCTTGTTAACTTCACGGCAAACCAATCCAAAAATTTTCCTAAACGCTTCCTCCTCTGGAATAAGTGATAACCCTAAAGTACCGTCTATATCAAGTATGACAAGTTTATCATCATCTGCTTGAGAGACTTTTGTTCGTGTCTTCAAAGAATTCACCGTGAGCACCTTCAAAAGTGAATTCAACACACGCCATTTTAAAAGTGCAAGAACGACTTATTAATATTTCTTTATAAGTATTTATATATTTTCATTAAACAGTATAAAACCGACTCCCCAGCTGTACAGTATGTAAACACATTTCACACTAAAATACAGCGAGAAAGTTTGTAGAAATTAAAAAAGAAGATATTAGGAGACGCCGTGTACCCTGAAGATACTAACACACAACATCCTAGGATGGAGCGACACGCTCGTGCCTCAGCCGTGTTCTCTCATACCAGGGAATCACCGGCAGCTCCCAAGCCGCTGTAACCTACTTGGGTCGGCTCCCCAATCATCTAAAAGGCAACCGCCACAATCCTGAAGAAGCCCGTCGAATAGGTATCTCGCGGCAAGAAATGTAGCCCAACCTCTTGCCCTAAACTTCATCCCATTTTAACAAAAATAAGGTCAGATAGTTCTCGAAGGCGGGCTAAAAAATAAAAAACAAAACAAACTATTGAAACTTTCGGTCAAGAACCATCCCCCAACAGAAACATGAACAAAAAAGTGAGCATTTTTCCTCACAGTTTAATTCAAAAAGTACTATCATTCAAAAGTAGTAATTAGCGAAGGCTTTACCCTACAGATTTCGCACCAGCGGACATTTTTCCGGACCCGCACACTCGGACGGTTGGGGACCGCGGGCTGAACGCCTCGCCGAAGCTTGGCGCGTACACCCCGGTTCCATTAAACCCATCTTTTATGGGAGTCCTCGTCCCTAGCAACTCGTTACAGTCACCTGCCCCGAGCGCCATAAAGACCTAGCTAGAGAATGGCTGCCTCTTTTCGGGACCCGTTTCGGGCTTAGATGCTTTCAGCCCTTATTGGTTACGGCGTGGCTGCCCGGCAGTACCCTATCGGATAACCGGTAAACTAGAGGCCGCGGCACCCCGTTCCTCTCGTACTGAGGGTTCCCTGCCCTCAGGCAACCAACACCCCCAACAGGTAGAATCCGACCTGTCTCACGACGGTCTAAACCCAGCTCACGTTCCCTTTTAATAGGCGAACAGCCTCACCCTTGGCCGCTGCTGCACGGCCAGGATAGGAAGAGCCGACATCGAGGGAGCAAGCCACGAGGTCTATGTGAGCTATTGCCCGTGACAACTCTGTTATCCCTGGGGTAATTTTTCTGTCACCTCCAGCCCCCACCAGTGGGGACATGAAGGATCGCTAGGCCCAGCTTTCGCTCCTGCATCCCTTGTTGTCCAGGATGCAGTCAGGCCGGCTTTTGGCCTTGCCCTCTATGGCGGGTTTCTGACCCGCCTGAGCCGACCTTAGGGCGCCCTTGATACTTTTTCAGGGGCGTGCCGCCCCAGCCAAACTGCCCACCTATACTTGTCTCAGCGCTCAGGGGCGCTGGTTAGAGGCATAGCCACGAGCTAATGGTGTTCCATTATCGCCTACTCCAACCCCCGAAGAGGCTGGTATTAGCGGCTCCCATTTACGCTATGAGTTCATAACCATGCCACAGGCACAGGCTGCAGTAAAACTCCACAGGGTCTTCTCTCCCCGTTGGGGGTCCCTAGACTGTTCGCTAGGTTAAGTGGGTTCACCGGACACCAGGCAGGGACAGTGGGGACCTTGTTGATCCATTCATGCACGCCGGTACTTATCCGGCAAGGCATTTGGCTACCTTAAGAGAGTCATAGTTACTCCCGGCGTTTAGCGGCGCTTCGACCGATTGGACTCGGTTTTGACGGACCGCCACTGGCCAGGATTCACCTTCCGTACGAACCCTTTCGGGCTAGCGGAAAGCTGTGTTTTTATTAAACAGTCCGGCCCCCCTGGTCACTGCGACCTGGTTTCCCCAGTATTACCTGAAGACTCCAGGCACCCCTTATCCCGAAGTTACGGGGCTAATTTGCCGATTTCCCTTGCCTGGGTTGATTCCGATACACCTTAGGATACTCACCTAGGGGCACCTGTGTCGGTTCTAGGTACGGTCGCGGGGGATCCATCCCAGCTTCCTTTTCACGGACTCCAGAGCTTGATCGAACCCCCCTAAAATCGGGGGACTATTCGCGGTTTCGCCTGGTTCTCGCCATTACGGCTCTCCCCAGGTTTATACGTTTAAACGAAGCGACGGCTCCGCTCGACCTACCCTGAAGTGTCAGAAGCTGGGCTTGTGTCGCCACGTGTACCTCCGCGGTACCGGAATATAAACCGGTTTCCCTTTCAGCTTCACGAGTTAGGTTTAGCTTTAGGATCGACTTACCCTCGGCTGACGACGCATTGCCGAGGAACCCTGGCCCTTTCGGTGGTCGGGATTCTCACCCGACTATGCTGTTACTACCGCCGGGATCTGCAACATCGATCGGTCCACAGGACTTTACAACCCTGCTTCTGCCCAATCGACGCGCCCCCCTACCGGATCACGGTTTTCTGACCGTGCCCTGAGGTCTCGATGGCCAGCTTAGCCCCGTCCATTTTCGAGGCCCGTTACCTCGGTGGGTAAGCTGTTACGCACTTTTTTAAGGATGGCTGCTTCTAAGCCTACCTTCCCACTGTTTTTGGCAACGGACGCTCTTCGGTTTAACACTTAGCTGGCACTTGAGGACCTTAACCTCAGTCAGGGTTGTTCCCCTCTCGGCCCAGAAGCTTACCCCCTGGCGCCCGTTTCCGGCGTTCTGCGGCGCTGGAAGATTCGGAGTTCGAGAGGAAAGTGAAGCCTCGCGGCTCCCTGCTTTCCAATCGGTGCTCTACCCCTCCAGCTACCTCCCGCCAGACAAGTCTGCGAACTTCTTCGGGGGGAACCAGCGATCACCAGACTAGATTAGTCTTTTGCCCCTAGCCCCAAGTCATGAGAACGAATTGTACGTCAGAATCTTTTCGGGCCTCCACCAAGGTTTCCCCTGGCTTCACCCTGCTCAGGGCTAGATCGTCTGGTTTCGGGTCTCATAACTGTGACTCCGGGCCCTATTAAGACCCCGCCCCTGGCCAGTCGAGCTGGTTGCGGGCTTGTTGGTTTCCCTACGCCTGCAAGGTTGAACCTTTTAGGCTTGCCACAATTATGAACTCCCCGGCCCGTGTTTCTAGACGGATCACATGACTCTGGTCCCCTCCCCTAGTACTACTTCGTCGCCGGAGGTTCCTTCGGGGAGGATCTATCCTTTTGAGCCATGTACGGTTAATAGCCACCTGGTTTCAGGCACTTTTCACTTCGCTTCCGCGGTGCTTTTCAACTTTCCCTCACGGTACTAGTGCGCTATCGGTCTTGGGACGTATTTAGGGTTGGAAGTTGGTGGCTCCCAGCTTCCCACGGAATATCCGATCCATGGTACTCAGGAGAACCCGCCCGGCACTTTCCAGATTACGCCTACGGGACTATCACCCTCTGCGGTGAGGCGTTCCAGGCTCCTTCGGCTTCTCTGGCGAAGTGGTGGCAGGACCCTGCAAATCCACATCCCCACCATGTTTCCATGGCGGGTTCGGTTTGCCCTTGTTCCCTTTTGGGTCGCCCCTACTGAGGGAATCCCATTTGGTTTCTTTTCCGCCCCCTACTGAGATGTTTCAGTTCGGGGGGTTCCCGTTCCATAATTGGAACACCGAACGGTTATTAGCCGTCGGTAGGAGGTCCCATTCGGCGATCCCCGGATCAAAAACTACTTGCATCTACCCGGGGCTTATCGCAGCTTGTCACGGCCTTCTTCGGCGCCCAAGCCTAGCCATTCCCCAGATGGCGTATGTGTATCGGGTCCTTACTTGATGCCCACTGACTAGCGTCTGTAAGGTTAAAGCCTATGCATAGCGATCATCATGATTTAAGACTCAGAGCCTTAATTCACTACGCTCTTCACCCAGAAACTATACTTTGATTCCTGGGTTGCATCCAAATAATTTAGCAATTGTACTTGTTTTTATGATTACAGAATACTACTATTGCCATAGATTTTAATCTACTCCAAGTTTTTAAGCTTTTGGTATCGTGTATCATGGTTTAGTATTAATTAAATTTTTGGCTTTTTGCTAATGTTGTGTAGTAGCAAAATTAAGTAGACTTGGATGTTTCTTAATTGGTTAAACGGTGATTGAAATGAAACAATCCAAGCCTACGAGTAGTAATAATAGTGACCAGTCCTTTTTGCTTTTTCGGAAGCGTCTGGTGGGGATCACCTCCGCAGACCTTGAAGGGCTCTCGGAATACGCCCAAAAGAACCTGGAGATCATACGATGCTGGCGCCTCAACCCCCTGAAAAGCATCCTTGAGGAATACCAGATCTCGAAGA
>JAUQZE010000031.1 GCA_030587365.1 Candidatus Freyarchaeota archaeon
GCGAGAGAGCTGGCGGTCGCCATGTACCACATGCTCACCCGCGGAGAGCAGTACCGGTTCAGAAGGGAAGAGTCCGTGAAGAGAAAGTTTAAGAAGCTGGAACGCAGAGTTAGAAACGCTAACAACAGCAGGACAGGGATAGCCCTAGAAGAGCTTCCCCCAAAAATGAGAGAGCTCCACGTGTAGTGCAGTGCAGCATCTCCGGTGCCACTCCTCCACTTCAAAGCGCAGAGGTTTTTCATGGATGCTCACCAACAACAAAAAGAAAAAGAAGGTGTGGAAGCCGTTAACAGGGTGGTGGCACACCCCACACTTCTAACAATAACAGTGTAGAAGTGTAGAACCCCTAACCCTTCGGGTTGGGAGTATGTCAGTCGACCTTGAAATCGTCCTCTAACTTTATATCCTCAGAGGATGCGCCAATCATGACTTTGAAGAGACCTGGCTCCACAGCGAATCTGCATTTATCTTGGTATACGGCTAAATCTTCTATGTTCAGTACGAAGGTAAGTCTCTTGCTTTCATCTGGCTTAAGAGATAGTCGCTCAAACCCTTTTAGTTCCTTAATGGGTGTAACCCGAGAGCTGCATACGTCGTTAATGTAGAGCTGGACTACTTCATCACCTGCTATTTCCCCAGTGTTCTTAACCGTTACCGATACGTTGACTCTACCCTTAACGCCGACCTTCTTGGGGGAAACTTCAAGGTCACTGTACTCAAAGCGGGTATAGCTCAAGCCGTGTCCAAACTCGTAGAGCGGCGCATAGGCTGGTGGGTGAGCCTCGCTGAAAGGTCTAATCTTATAATTATGTCTTACCGGTATTTGGCCCACCGACCTCGGTATGGAGATGGGGAGCTTCCCTCCTGGGTTATAGTCTCCGAATAGTACATCTGCCACTGCCCTGCCGCCCTCTAAGCCGGGGTGGAAAGCTATTAGAATGGCAGGTATGTTCTCAGCTATCCACTTTATAACTAAAGGTCTACCCGCTAACAACACCACAATGATAGGAGTGCCTGTCTCATGTATCGCATTAACCAGTTTTAACTGAGCATCTGACAGCTCCAAAAGAGTTCTGGAGGGGAATGTATCAAGTCTAGCTAAAAGCTTCTGTTTCAACTCTTTTGTGAGTTCGACATTGGGCAAACCGGTTTCAAGGTTCATAGTAGACGCCAAATCTGCCAAGTTCCAAAACTCATGTATGTAAGCAGATTCACCCAGTATGGCTACAGCGGCATCCGCCTCCTTCGCCTTCTCTTTAACCTCATCCAAAATCTCAAGCTCGTTGTAGCCAGCACCCTTCACGTAGGAAACTCTGGTTTTAGATGAAACTTTGGCTTTTATAGCCTCCAAAACGGTTATAGCCGAGGGCCAAGGACCGAAATGGTTTGTCCAGCCGCCTAAAAGCCCTTCCAGGTTATCAGCATTAGGCCCAGTCACCAGTATGGAGTTTAAATTCTTTTTTAGGGGCAGAAGACCTTCGTTCTTAAGCAGCACTACGCATTTTCTAGATGCTTCTAAAGCTAAATCTTTGTGCTCACTACTTCCCACAATTCTTGATGCCATCTCCTGGTCTACGTAGAATTTATTGAACAAGTCTAATCTGAACTTTACCCCTAGTATTCTTTTCACCGATTCGTCTATTCTCCTCTCTGATACTTCGCCTTCGTTGACCAGCTCTAGGAGAGCTTGATAGAAACGAGTTCCTCCTATCGAGTCTATATCTAAACCTGCTTCTACTGTCTGTTTCACTGCGTTCTTGTAGTTTTCAGCGGTTCTATGGTATTTATGGAGCATTTCTACGCCGCCCCAATCTGAAACCACTATACCTCTGAAACCAATTGAACCTCTAAGAAGCTCAGTAAGGTACTCATACGAGCCGTGAACCGGCTTACCATTTATCTCATTGTAGCAGGGCATTATGGATAGAACCCCAGATCTTACAGCGGCTTCAAAAGAGGGCAGATGAATGGTATAGAAAGTGTACTCTGAGATGTCTACAGGGGCGGTGTCTTCTCCTCCTTCGGGGGCGCTGTAAGCGGGGAAGTGTTTAGCTGTAGCCGCTAAGTGTTCGTCATCCACACTGAAACCCTCTCCTCCCTGGTAACCGCGCACCATCGCTGCAGCCATTATAGAGCATAGGTAGGAGCTTTCTCCGAAGGTCTCGTAGGTTCTACCCCACCTCGGATCCCGAGCAATATCACACACGGGGTTCAGATTCTGGTGTATGCCGGTAGCTCTGGTCTCTCTTGCGGTTGCCTCTGCTACTCTTGTTGAAAAAGCAGGGTCCCAAGTTGAAGCCATACCCAGATTATGGGGGAAAACTGTGGTTCCCTTAACAAAGGCGTGGCCGTGGTCGGCATCCGTGTAGAGTAAGAGTGGTATGCCAAGCCGGCTCTTCTCTAAAGCGTAACTCTGGATAATGTTGACCAAGTCAACAAGACTATGAGTGTTCTCCCATATAAAAAACGGGGCTCCGGCTCCCGCATGATACTTTTCCACCGCCTCCGCAGCGATTTCTGGGGTTAGGATGAAGAAGCCGGTCATCTGTCCCACCTTTTCTTCTAGGCTCATCTTGGAGAGAAGATCTTCAACTCTCTCTTCAATCGGTCGACTAACATCTCGATAAATATCAGTCAATTCCAACTCCTCTCAAAAATTAATCATCACTTTACCCACTTTTTACAAATGTTAACCCCTGCAACAGCATCCGGGGCGTAGGCGTCGGCTCCAATCCTTTTGGCGTAATCCTCTGTCAGGGGTGCACCACCAACTATGACCTTAACCTTACTCCTCAATCCAGCCTTTTCAAGCTCCTTTATGACATTTTCTAATTCTAGCATGGTGATTGTTAACAGAGCAGACAGTCCAAGTATTCTCGGTTTATGTTTGCTCACCGTTTCCACGAACTGTTCCGCAGGTACGTTTGCACCGAGGTCGATGACATCGAATCCCGCTGCCAGAAGCAGGTTGGCAAAAATGTTTTTCCCTATGTCATGAAGGTCCCCTTTAACCGTGCCGACTACAATTCTTCCCAGGCTTTTAACATCCGCTTCCTTTATGTGGGGCTCCAGAATTTTCATGCCCTCCTTCATTACCTCTCCAGACATGATGAGTTCGGCTAGGAAGTATTCCTTCGCCTCATACTTTTGTCCGACAATATCCATGCCCCTAGCCATTCCCTCTGTGAGAGCCTTAATTGGAGGAATCCCATTAGCTAAGGCCTCTTCACAGGCCTTTTTTACTCCTTCAATGTCCAAGTTTACAACGCTGTCCCTTAACCTTCTTAAAATTTCATCTTTACTCATTCCGAGTCACCAATAAACTGAATCTGAGGATTTACCCTTTATAACAGCCTCGGTTTCGTCTGGTTCAAGGGTTTTTCGGACCCTAATTTTGTAGTGCCAGTCGAAAAGACACCATCTTACTAGTTTAATCTCTTTGCCCTTTAAGTTGTTTGGCAGAACCTCATCGGGGGTTCTCTTTGAGAAGCCGGTTAGTTCAAGGCTGAAAATGCATTTCTCCCAAACATTTCCTTCTTCGTCTTTTTTCTTTTCACCAGTTTTCTCGACGCCCAAAACGGTTCCCTGCAACATCCTAATTTCTTGCCTGGATGCCACCGCTTTCTAACCTCTGTTTTCCTCTCAATGTTTTCCATCTATTTCCCTTTTAATATTTATCCTTTGTTATTACAATCCGAACTGCTCACCACAATGTTGAAGCGGTGATCTTCGCGCTGCAAAAGATATGCGACCCACACTATAATATCTCAAAAAAGAAAAAAGACAGGGGCAGAAAAACAAAACGAAACAAAAAAAGGGAAAAGAACCAAAAGAGCTAAACAGTAAACAGCATGAAAATAAAAAAAGAGGGGGAAGGAAGAATAGGAAAGCAAAACCCTAAACAACGATTTAAGGCTTCACAAACTTCCCTCATCCCTGTTCTTATCCAGATTAAACCCTACGTATGCGGAGGTAGTAGAATAATACCGCAGCAGCCACACCCACACCAGCAACACCCACAGCAACGTAAACCATGGGACCAACACCACCCTGCGCACCAGACAACATCAACAAGGATAAGACTATCAGAAGCAGTGAAGACTGCTCCCCAGCCGCCGCCCGCTCTACCTGGAATGTTTCCACATGCGACGAGGATATGTTCACTGTTCTCGGATTGTTCAAGATGCTGAGCCCCTGATAGTACACGGTAACGGTGGTGGTGTTCACAGTCATTGTATAGTTAGTTGTGAATGTCCTGTAGGTGACAGCGATCCACAGGGTTAAACCGTTTGAGCCGGTTGTAGCGTTCAACCCTCCGAAGTGGGGTGTTGCGTACACAATTGTTCCATCGGTTTCAACCTCAACATCCGCACCAGAAATGGGGAGACCCCAAATATCCGCAACATTCACCCGCAGATAGTAAGCCTCCACACTACCCGTAAAATCATTACTGATACAGCTAGCATCCCAGTAGTATCCTCCAGTTGTACTGTTTAAAGCAATGTTACCCAGAAGGCTATTACCAATAGATGCCCCACTCAAATAAAAGCCGTAAATGCTGTTTGTGGCAGTGTTACCCGTAAAAATGTTATTGTTTGAGCTGTAGTATAGGTAGAAGCCCTCGCCGGTGTTGTTGTTTGTGGCGTTGTTACCCGAAAGAATGTTGTTTGAGCTGGAGGTTAGGACGAAGCCATACTGGTTGCCGTATGCAGTGTTACCCGAAAGATTATTGTTGTCCGAGCTATTGTATAGATAGAAGCCCCAGTAGCTGTTGTTTGCATTGTTACCCGAAAGAGTATTGTTGGAGCTGGAGCCTAGGTAGAAGCCGTCGATGTTGCCGTTTGCAGTGTTACCCGAAAGATTATTGCTGCTTGAGTTGGAGATTAGGACGAGGCCGTACTGGTTGCCGTTTGCAGTGTTACCCGAAAGATTATTGTTTGAGCTATATTGCAGGTAGAAGCCGTTTTTGCCGTTGTTGTTCACGTAGTTACCCGTAAGATTATTGTTTGAGCTATATTGCAGGTAGAAGCCGTTTTTGCCGTTGTTGTTCACGTAGTTACCCGTAAGATTATTGTTTGAGCTATCGTACAGTTCGAAGCCGTAGTAGGTGTTGTTGTTTGCAGTGTTACCCGAAAGAGTATTGTTTGAGCCGTAGGATAGGACGAAGCCTAATAGAGTGTTGCCGTTTGCAGTGTTACCCGAAAGACTATTGTTCGAGCTGGAGCCTAGGGAGAAGCCTACGTCGTTGTTGTTTGCGATGTTACCCGAAAGACTATTGTACGAGTTGTAGCTTAGGTAGAAGCCGCCGCCGGTGTTGTTTGTGGCGTTGTTACCCGAAAGAATATTGTTTGAGCCGTAGGATATGTCGAAGCCTACGTCGTTGTTGTTTGCGGTGTTATCCGTAAGATTATTGTTGTTTGAGTCCAAGTATAGGAAGAAGCCGTAGAACCTGTTGCCGTTTGCAGTATTACCCGAAAGACTATTGTTCGAGCTGGAGTCTAGGAAGAAGCCGTAGAACGTGTTGCCGTTTGCAGTGTTACCCGAAAGATTATTGTTTGAGCCGGAGGATAAGAAGAAGCCGTGTTGCCACCCTGTGACTGTGACGTTAAAAATGGTTACGTTGCTTCTGCCAGTTAAATTTAAGCCGTACCCGAATCCGGTTCCAGGGCCCTGTATTGTGGATCCGTTTCCGTCTATCACTATGTCGTCCGCCAGCACATTTATAGTTTCATAGTAGACGCTCCCGTTTAATATCGTGTTATCCGAGATGTTATACTTTGGTAAAATGATAGCGTTGTTAGTGTCTGGGGAGACGCCCTGCAGGTAGGCGTTGATGAGGGGATAGGTGTTCTGGTTCTGGGTTTGGCTTTGGCTCTGGATTGTGGTAACCGCGAGGATTGTGGCTGTGAGTAGAACCGCTACTAAAACTACTGCCATCCTTAGGGTTTTCCTGTTTCTCCTGACGCATTTCATAACTCTTCCTCAATTCTACTTTTTGTACGATTAGCGTTTTCGAGTAGAAACTAAAGTTTCCCCAAAAAGGGCAAGGCTCCACTTTTAGTTTAGGAGACCTCGCTTTCCTTCTCGCCTCGCTTATTCGGGTGCTCAAAATAGATGTAGCACTAGGTAGGTATGTGGGTGGCTGTTTGTTTGAGTTTTCTGCCTTCTTCGTCTCTCCTCTCTGTTGGGTTTAATAGCGAGATTATTATGTTCATTTGTAGTAGGCATGTAACTTATTTATGATTTATGGTTTCCTTAATTTTTTTTGGTGCTAATTCAATTAGCAACTAAAGAAATCCCCAAAAAAAGGGAACGCAAGCAAAAATGTTTAATTTGAAGGCAAAACTACCACTGCTAGGTCGAGAAGGAAGCTTTGTTGAACGCTTCTTTTCGGAGTGAGAGGGAAGCGTTCTGCGTCTCACTGTTGTGGCTTTCAGTTCGGTAACTTTTTTAGAGCTATTTTTGGTATTCAAAGGAAAAATTAGCTTTCCTTCTTCTAAAAACTTTAATAAAAACTCAAATGGAGTCGGCTATCGTGGCTTTAATGCTTTCTCCAACTTTGCGATTAGGTCTTCAACTTTTTCATTAGTTACGTCTAATTCGTGGCTTATACTTTCGACTGGGCGGTAGTCTAATGCGTATCTCAGAATTTCAACCAGAATTTTTATCTCTTCTTCGCTAAGTTCCACTTGGTGAGAAACACTGCATATTATACACCGTTTATTCGTAGACATCTAAAAAAATAACGTTGTTATAATGTTTTAAAACTGAATCAATAATGCTAAAAGTTAATGTATTTAGTTTTTTTACTAAATAAAAGGTGGGCGTAAAAAGTCTTTAGTGCATTGCAGGATTTGGGGGTGCATCTACTCTTCACATAGATCCTTATTTAGGGTCTATTATAATGCGGTTTCTACGCCTCCTCATGTTTCCGAACCCTTGTTTTGGGAGTGTTTCGTCGTGGCTCTGGTCATGGACTCGGAAATCCTCCAGCAGATAGGCGAGAAGAAAATCTAGCAATCAATCCTACTAACCGTTAATTTCATTCCCTCCTGCACCAACGCAGTCCCTCCCCTAAGCTGTCCTTAAGCCCTTCTGAGTTGCTGCCAAAATTTTACGGGGTGTTACCTGGTTGGAGGCCTCGAAACCCAACTGAAAGCCGCTAAAAAACGACGCCCCTCTTGAACACCGACTTCGAAAAACAGTGAACTGCTCAGTCAATCCTTACAATGCGTATATGTGTATCCTCATAAATATTTAAAAGAAGGATGAGGAATAGAATATGAGCCGATATGGTGAAGGATGTCCCGACTATGAAGCCACGTGAAAGAGTTCTCAGAGCCCTCATGCGTGAAGAACCGGATAGGGTTCCATTATTTGAACTCGCGGTCAGTCCCCAGGTACTCAGCAAGATTTTTAACAAGAAACCAGAGGAGTGTTTGTCGATATTCGCAGGGTGGGAGGCTGAGTTTAACCTTTACGAAAAACTCGGGCTGGATAGCTCCTCCATATATACGCTCATGTTTAGCCCGAAAAACTCTAGAGGAATCGACAAGGATAGGTATGTTGATTCTTGGGGTCGAATCTATAGTGCTAATGTTTCAGCAGCGTACATTTCTCGGTTCTATATCGGGGGATACCTGACCACCCCTGAAAAATACGAGGAATTTCCTAAACTGGACCCGCTAGACTCATTTGGGATCGAACAGTGTAAAATTGCCCTGAAGGCTGCAGGTGACCGTATCTTTCCTGTGGCTGCTGTGGGCTCTATTTGGGAGGTTCAGGGTGAAGCTCTGGGGTGGGAGAATATGTTCCGTTACATGTTCACTAAACCCGATTTCGTCAGGGAGGTTTTGGAGGACTCCACAAAATTCCTCATTGAGCTGGGAAAGGCATGCATAGACCTAGGGGCTGAGGTTCTCTTGGACTGGGATGACTACGGCTACACAAATGGACCCATGATGTCACCGAAACACTTCAAGCAGTTCATCTTTCCCTGTTTAAAAAGGGCGGCTGACGAATTTCACCGGAGAGGAGCTTTCCTCATGGTTCACTCCGATGGAGACATTCGCCTACTTATGGACATGATAATAGAGGCGGGGGTGGACGCCATTCAACCCCTTGAACCCAAAGCGGGGATGAATATCGATGAGGTGGCTGAGAAGTGGGGCGATAAGATTTGCTTGGTTGGAAACATTGATGTTGCCCATCTTCTTCCCTTCGGGACCACCGAGGAAGTTGCTCAAGAGGTGAGGAGAGCCATAGACGCCGCAGCTCCGGGCGGAGGCTATCTCCTAGGCTCAGGGCATCAGATCAACGACTGGTGCAAGCCAGAAAACTTTCTTGCCCAAATCAAAACGGCTAAGGAGTACGGGAAATATCCTTTACACTAGGTTTTCGTAAAGTTTTTAGGCTGTGGAGCTGACGAATAGGATTAAAACAAGCTATAAAAAAAATCCGATAAGTATTTAGTAAAACTTTTAATTCGCTTAACAGTGGTTGGGGTAAATGACTCCGAGGGAGAGAATATTAAGAGCTTTGTATGGAGAGGAGCCAGATACTGTTCCTCTTTTTGAGATTGAGATAAATTTGCCGATAGTTAGAAAACTTCTTGGAAGAACGCCGACGGATGCTTTGGATTTCTATGAGGTTTTCAGCAGCTACGGATTGGATGGAATAAATTTTTGGGACAATTGGAGACTGGTGAGGTCTCTTGACGAGAAGTACTTCGTTGATGACTGGGCTAGAGTTTGGGGAGTTGAGGAGAATGAAGTCACCTATTATGTGAAGGGCACAATAAATAGCGTCGAAGATTTTGAGAACTTTTCTCCTCCCGATCCTTTTGACTACAATAGACTTGATAGACTCAGAAAAGTGATAAAAAACAATAAGAAGAAACTTGCAGTTGTGGGAGGAATTCACGATGCTTACGAGATTCCCTCACAGATGAGGGGGGTGAACAACTTTCTCATAGACCTTTATAGTAATCCAGGCTTTGCGAGGAAAATTATTGAAACATCTGTGAATTATAACATCGAACTCGCAAAAGCGATGATTGACCTAGGGGTAGACGCCCTCATTTCTGGGGATGACTATGCGTATAAACATGGACCATTTATGTCTGTGAAGCTTTTTAGAGAATTCATCACTCCCTATTTGAAGAAAATCGTAGACACTGTCCATCATGGGGGAATACCATTCATTAAGCACTGCGACGGCTATATTTGGCCAATCTTAGATGATATGGTGAACACTGGAATAGACGCTCTGCACCCTATAGAACCTCAAGCGGGAATGAGCTTAAAGGAAGTCAAAGAAAAATATGGAAACAAAATATGCGTAATGGGTAACGTGGATGTAACCAATGTGCTGCCCCTCGGGACAGTTGAAGATACAGTTAAAGATGTTAAAAGATGCATAGAAGAAGCAGCGAGCGAAGGAGGATACATTTTAAGCTCCAGCAACTCCATCCACAACGCTGTTAAGATTGAAAACTTCAAAGCCATGACCGAAGCCACGAAAAAATACGGTAAATATATGCATAGTTAAAAAGAAAAAAAATTGGTTATTGCTCTTGTTTTTGCGGAACTTTCTCTTAAAGCCTGTCTTGGGCGGGGATTAAATCATGTAACAACGCAACAAACAAAGCGGGTCATCAAATTCTAAAAGCTTGTAGTCCCAATTATAGCCTGAAAGTAGTTTAAAAATCTTGCACATGGTTGAAAGGTTAATACAGGGCAAACCGCCGACTGTCTGGTTTAACGCGCCATTATCGAGAGCCATTTGGCAGGCATCCTTAACGTTGCAGTTTATAAAAACAATGTCAAAACTTTCGTCTTCATTTTTCCTGTATCCCGATGTACAATTAACAGTTTTTAAATCATTCAAAATCGGATAATACTGTGTTAGAAGCGCGTTTATGTCAACATTTCTCTCTTTACAATTTGGATGTTGCGCTGCATCGCTAGAAAAACCCATAGTTGCAACGTGAAGCCCTGCTTCGATTTGGCCCTGTAACTCTTTTTCAGTCGTGAACCCAGCGTAAATGAGTGCACAGTGGGGAGTAGGGTATTTATCGATTATTGAGAATAGATATTCCTTCAACTGGTCTAGGGTTTTGATGTTTTCGGGTGGCTCTTCTTCGATTTTTTGAATCACAAACCTTAGAGAGTGCTTTATGTATTTGGCTGTGAATACAGGACCATACACCTTTTCCGAGTTTCTTGCAGCGTTCATACACAGCTCTTTAAGGTTTACTACTTGGGATTCATCATATGGCGGCTCTTCAAACATTTTAAACTTTGACAGCTCCAATTTTGCCATCGTTAAACCCCACTTGCTATTATTCGTGATACAACCGGATTATATCTCTATGATATTAGAAAGTGCTTTCCATTATAAAAATTTTGTCTATTATGTATTAATACTACATAATTACTTCTTTATTAGTTTATAGCCACATTCATAATAATTATTTCCCATCATTGCCAACTCAAGGTTTATTTTGAGGAATTCTCCTTTCCCCAAGTTATGACCACCTAATCCCCCACACAAATCTTGCCTAGTTTTGTGTTATAATCCCAAAAGTTGATAGTAAGATTATTAATTGGTGTAGAATTGTTGGTTTATGAGTTCGTAAAACTGCTCTAAACCCGCACGGACCGGGTTTATTTCAAGTTACTGCATTTTTCTAATGTCTATTATTTTCTCTTCTGTTTCCGCAATCGAACCTTTTTCTAATAGCTCCACAACGGCCTCGGTTCTTAGGGCTTCTTTGAATTCCTCTTCCAATTCTCTTCTCACTTAATCGAGTATAAGTGTTAACATTACACAATTAATTCTGCCAATAAAATGATGATTTTTCCTAAAATCTTTGATGATTCTGTTTCCTACTATTTATAATTTAAAAGTAAAAATAGGAAGGATTAATTTAAAGTAATAACTTTTGGTTCGGCGGGAATACTTTTAAAGGCTTTATCTCCGAATGAATGTTTAGATCATGTAAGCTCGTGCTATACAGTGTGGTTTGTAAGTTTCTAATAGGTCATAATCCCAATCGTAGCCTGTAGCCAGTTTGAAGAACTGGGTCATAGCAAGAGAGTGGCAACATTGCAATCTGCCGTCTGGCCGCTTTGATAAGCCCTCTTCGAAAATGGATTGGCATAAATCCAAAAAGTAACATGTTGGCCAGATTACGTCTACGCTTCCATCTCTGTTCTTCTTATACCCCAATTCCTGGGTGGCAACTTTCATGGCAATCATTGTCTGGCGGTAGGTTGATAGAAGATTGTCTAAATCAACTTTTCGCTCTTCGACGTTTGGTTTTTTCTCCGTGCCTTTGTGAAATCCTACTGAAGCAATTCGAGCTGCTGCCCCAGATTGGCCTTGGAACTCATTTTCAGTCTTGAACTGGGCATACAGAAATGTTTGGTAGGCGGTGTGGTGTTTTTCGGATAATGTGATTAAATATTCACCCAGCTGGCTTAGGGTTTTGATGTCTTCTGGTGTTTTTTCTCCAAATTTTTGAGCAATATACCGTAAGGCATGCTTTATTAATCGAGTGGTGAATACTGGACCGTAAATGTTTTCTTCCGCTCCTAGAGCTTGCACAGCTAATGCTGTATAGGATCCCAGCTCGGGCTCTGTGGTGGGAATCTTCTCAAACATTTTAAAGTCGGATATTTTCAATTCGGCCACTTTCCAACACCTCACTTATTATTCTGATTATAACAATGATGTATTATTAATAAGTTATACACATAAATATATTTTTCTATATATCTTGACAATGTTAAGTTTCAAGTTGGTTTCGTTTCCGACTTTAAAAACGGTAAAAAGGCCAATTTCCTCAACATGAAAAGAAAAATCTAGGAGAAATAAACAGCAATAGAATAAATTTAACGTTGTTGAGGTAATTTGTAAAAACTATTTTAATTTGGTTAATCCAGTTATCCGAATTCAAAGTGGGTAAGAGCCTCACCAAGAATAATCAAATGAAGTGGAAATGTTTTATTTCATTTTTCTTATTCCGTTTTCCTAAGGTCTATTATTTTTCTCTTTTTGTTAAAGTTATTGAACACTTTTCTACTAGCTCCACAATGTCTATGATTCTGATAGCTTCTTTGTATTCTTTTTCCAATTCTATTTTCTCTTCTTTTTTCACTTAGTCGAGAATGAGTATTAACCACACGAGTATCCTCCGAGGGAAAAGATAGCCACCTACTTTCGCAATAACTTTTTATTCTTTTAGACGGTGAAGTTATATTATGAAGTTTAGAGTTGTTATCGAAATCGATGAAGAAGGGGTTTATATTGCTCAAGTTCCCTCGCTACCGGGCTGCATTTCCCAGGGAAAAACTAGAGCGGAAGCCTTAGAAAACATAAAGGACGCAATAAAGGGTTACATTGAAAGCTTGAGGAAACACGGAGAACCAGTACCTCCAAGTATTGAGGAAGAGCTAGTTGATGTAAATGTCTAAGCTCCCAGTAGTTTCAGCACAAAAAGTTGTAAAGGCACTCAGCAATATAGGTTACGATTTTGACCATCAAACAGGAAGCCACATAATTCTAAGACACAAAGATCCTCCTCATAGGAGATTAACTATTCCAAAGCACAAAGAGATAGCGAAGGGAACCCTGAGGGCGATAATCAAAGAAGCTGGGTTAACTGTGAACGATTTCGTAAAACTACTCTAATTTCGAGGTCTTAGCAGACACGAGTTTTTTAGCTTGAGACATTTAATTGCGTATCTTTTGTTTTCATTGTAATCGACTTAAGCAAAGATAGCAGACCTAAACCTCAAGAGCATTATTTTCATTTGCTGCTAATTAGATGAACCCTTGAAGGTGCTTTATGATGATAGTAAATGATTATTTATTCCATTTTTCTGAGGTCTATTATTTTTTCTTTTGTTTCGGTGATTGAGCCTTTCTCTAATAGTTCCACAACAGCTTTGATTCTTATGGCTTCTTTGAATTCATTTTCTAATTCTAACTTAGCTGCCTCGGCATTTTTTGGTAGGCTTTTTCCTGCGTCTTCAAACTCTATTCTAATGGTTAGGATGTCTGATAGCTGGGGTCTGTCGACGATAGCTTCGTAATTTCCTAGTTCTGGATGCTTCCTTATCACGTTTTTAATGTTCACCGGGTGCACGAACATTCCCTTAACTTTCACTAGCTGGTCTACTCTTCCCAGTATTTTCATCAGTTTGGGTGATGTTCTTCCGCAGGAACACTTTTCTTCGCTGAGAATTGTGGCGTCGCCAGTTCTGAAGCGTATAATAGGACTTGCCAACTTGTGAGGCATGGTGCAGGTGATTTCTCCTTCCTCTCCCGGTGCCACCTGTTCCAGTGTGTTGAGGTCGATTATCTCCATTATCATGGATTCTTCTAGGTGCATGCCTCTCTCCTCCGGACATTCTCTGGTGATTGTGCCTAGGTCTGCGGTGCCGAAAAGTTGACGCGCAAGAATTCCAAAATTATTCGTGAGAGATTTTCTCAGGCTGTCGGGCAGGGGTTCCGCGGAGAAAATTCCCAGTTCCAATTTTAAATCCTCTCTGGGGTCTATTCCACCCTTCTTGGCTTCTTCACCAATCATAGCTAGAAATGAGGGTGTTCCCGTAAACACTGTTACCCCAAGGTCTCTCATGATTATGGCTTGGTAAACGGTTTGACCTACGCCTGTTGGGACCACGGTGCATCCTAAGCGTCTGAAACCTAGGTGGATGTTTAAGCCCGCGGGTACCATGTGGTACATGAATGTGTTCATGACTATGTCTCCGGGTCGGGCTCCGCAGGAATAGAATGCCTTGCACCTTGCGTTTAGCATCGTCTCAGCTTCCTCTGTAACCACGCCTTCAAAAATTGGTCCGGGAGATATGAATATCTCGGAGAGCTTGTTCAGGGGGACGGTTAGATTGTTTCCGAAGGGGGGATTCTTTGTCTGGGCTTCCTGTAGTTCGGGTTTCTGCAGTAAGGGAATCTTCTTAAGGTCTTCAAGTGTTTTCACGTCTTCGGGTGTTAACCCGGCTTTCTTGAATCTCTCGTGGTAAAAGGGGGAGTTGTTGTACGCGTGTCTAAAAATTTTAACTAGCTCCTTCTGGTCGCGTGTCCTTTTTTCCTCTTTGGTCATGGTTTCTTCTTTGGGGTTCCACATTCCCTTATTTCTGTCAGCGGGCAACAGTATCTCTCCTGTGTGTTAAAAAGCTGTGTGTGAGGTTTTGAAAAATAAGAGAGATTATAAAAAAATATAATTTGCGATGCTTGGTTTATACGCATTCTATGATTGTGGCTCCTCCTTGTCCGCCGCCTCCGCAGAGTGTGGCGCAGCCGTATTGTGCGTCCTCGAGTTTAAGTATTCTGGCCAGTGTTCCAGTGAGCCTTACGCCCGAGGCACCTAGTGGGTGTCCGATTGCGGTGGCTCCTCCTTTCACGTTTACTTTCTCTGGGTCTAGTCCTAGTGATTTGATTGCGTAGAGTGCCACTACTGTGAAGGCTTCGTTTATCTCCCAGAAGTCTATGTTCTTGGCTTTTAGTTTAGCGTGTTTTAACGCCATGTTAGTAGCGGGTACGGGGCCCTCACCCATTACGCTGGGGTCGACGCCAGCCCAGCCCATTGAAACTATTCTTGCCATGGGTTCCAAGCCGTACTCTTTAACTTTCTTATTCGACATTAGAAGCATTGCTGTAGCTCCAGCGTTGAGCGGAGAGGAGTTTCCGGCTGTGATGACTCCATCTGGCTTGAAGACGGGTTTAAGCTTCTCAACCGCCTCTAGTGTGGTGTCGGGTCTTATGGATAGATCGGCGTCTATTACTTTCTTGCTTCCATCAGGCATTTCAGCCTCTACGGGCATTATTTCGCCTTCGTCTCTGCCTTCGGGGTATCCCGCGCCATTCCTGAAGTAGCCTTCATTCTGAGCTTTTGCGGCGAGCCGGTGGCTTCTAACCCCAAACTCATCCAAGTCTTTCCTAGTCCAGCCAAGCTTGTCCTTGTACTTGGCGAAGAGCTTCTCCGCCGTTAAACCCATGCTCATTGCGGTAAGTAAGTCGTATTTCTGCACAAACTCGGGCTTCATAAGTGTGGGGCTGACTCCTATATGTGGATTAAGATCTAACTGCAGCGGTAGGTGGGTCATATGTTCAATTCCGCAGGCGAAGCATGCATCCGAGTAACCTGTCATTATCTCCATGGCTCCTCTGTGAATTGCCGACATGGATGAAATGCACACCCGGTCAATAGATTGAGCCGCGACATTCAATGGGAGTTTAGCAAGCATGTTAACTGCTCTTCCCCCGTACAACCAGTTCTCTTTCATCTGCATAGTACAGCCTGTGACTACGTCCCCTATTTCCTCAGGGTTTATGCTGGTTCTCTCAATGATTTTGTTTACAAGCATAGCTGCAAGATCAGTCATATACACCTTGTTAAAAACGTCCTTATCAGGTTCCTGAGGTCTCGATCTTGAGAACGGTGATCTGAGATAATCCACTATGTAAACTTCTTCCACCATAAAAATACCTCCTAAAATTTTTCCAACACCCATAATTAAGAGCTGAAAGTGTATATAACCTTTTGTCAAAGGGTTACCGGAACCGGAAACTAGAAAGCATTTTTCTAGGGCTTAACAAAATAAATAGTATGAGAAATAAAAAAAGTTTAGAAATTTCCGCTCAAATAATTAAAATATGGATGGAAATAAAATGGAAGAAAAGAAGAGGAATGTATCCGGATCTGTCAGAAAATCAGAAAGACGGCAAAGAACAGAGCTGACTCTTGCAGAAACCAATCAATTTCTTAGCGCCGTCCTCGATCATACTCCCATAATGATCGCTTATATGGATTCCAACTTTAACTTCATAAGAGTTAACCGTGCCTACGCAGAGGCGGACGAACGAGAAGTATCGTTCTTTCTAGGCAGGAACCACTTTGAATTGTATCCTAACGAAGAGAACGAGGCGATCTTTCGGCGAGTGGTAGAAACTGGTGAACCCTACTTTGTGAAAGCTAAACCGTTTGAGTACGCCGAACATCCAGAGCGCGGTGTGTCGTATTGGGATTGGAGCTTGATACCGATTAAAGATTCTGAAGGTGTTGTAAAAGGACTGGTTTTAACAGTGCAGAATGTCACCGAGGAAAAGGTGGCGAAGGAGAAGTTAAAAGAATCCGAAGAAAAATATCGAAATGAGTATAATCTCGTCAATTTTTACAAGGATTTGTTTGCCCACGATATGAACAACATACTTCAGAGCATTATCTTGTCAGCAGATTTCTATTCTAGATATCGAAACAGTCCTGAGAAATTAAAAGAGTTAGGGGATATTGTACAAGTTGTTAACTATCACGCTCAAAGGGGAGCTAAATTAATTTCAAATGTCGTAAAGCTAACGAAATTAGACGAAACCGAAGCCGAATTAAGACCTATTAAAATTTTTGATGTACTAAATAAAGCGGTGGAAAACACGCTCACCGTCTTTCAAGAAAGGAATGCTAACATTCAAATTGACGGTTTATCTAAGGATATGAAAATACTTGGGGACGAACTTTTGATTGATGTCTTTGATAATGTTCTGAACAACGCTGTAAAGTACAACGAAAACGATAAAGAAGTTAAAATTGATATCAAGATTTCTAAAATACGGGAAGACGGTATGCAATACCTGAAATTTGAATTTAGAGATTATGGGACAGGCATACCCGACGAGAGAAAGGACACGTTGTTCAAGAAAAGGTATACCGAAGACATAAGCAAACGGGGTATGGGTATGGGATTGTCTCTCGTTAAGAGGATCGTGGATAAGTATGGGGGCAGGATATGGGTCGAGGATAGGATAAAGGGTGATTATAAGAAAGGAAGTAATTTCATAATATTATTAAAAGAAGTTTAATAATGAGAGATGCAGGTGCCAAGCAGACAGAATGTTTAGTTGATGGCGACTGGAAGAGCAAGTGGTAATTTAAGCAACTCAATCATCGTCTTCTCTTGCTTTTTTCAAAAATTATGAACAATTACAAAACAGTGACTCCAACTTAGGTTGGATGATTTAAAAAGTGTTGGGGGTTACGGTTTTCTATTTCTGTTGGAAATGTTTCAAGCAAAACTGTACAGCAGGAATGATTTCAAAAGCGGATCCAAACACATGTGGAGAGAGATCGTATTTTTTGCCTGTGTATAATTGGTAGTCGTGGGGGATTTTGAAGAACTCTAGGAATTCGTGAAAGGCTTCAACAGTCGGTGCTAGAGGATCATAAGCATGGCATTTCAGCTGCAAGTGTACCTGTTTGAAGGCATCAGGATGAGCTCTCGTATACTCGACAAAATATTTTTTGTAGTTTTGTTTATAGTTTTCAAAAGCTGACCGGTCAAACGTAATGGTTCCGTCTCGTCCTTCCCTAATCGTCGGTATGAGCCGCTGTTCTTTTGGGGAGCATATCAGTTCCAATGTATCTGTTACATCCTTCCAGAATTTTTTCATGTATTCTTTCATAACACCCTGAGAGAATCCTAGTTTCGCGTATCCTGGGATTAGGTTGAGTGGCTCTTTAAGTTGCATTAGAAAATCGTACTCTGAAACAATGAATTGTGGGGCTCCACTTAGTGCGGAGGCTGCGATTAACTTATCAGGATGTTTTACGCTCAAGGTTATGGTTCCAATTGCCCCCATTGAAGCGCCTGCCATTCCCCTGTTGAATCTGTCGGGTATGGTTCGGAAATTGTTGTCGACGTAGTTGATTACGTCTTGGACGATGTAGTCTTCGTAGTTACCCGTGTAGGGTGAGTTTACGTAGAACGAGCCTTTCCTCATCTGGTCGAAATATGGTCCGAGAGCGCTCAGGTCGTGGATAGTCTTCAGGTGGAGGCAAGCGTCTGGTTGAACAAAAATCACGGGCTCCATTTCACCGTCGAGGATCAATTGGTCAAATTTCCGGTATGAGGGAAAATCGTCCAGGTCAACGCCGAGAACCTTTTTGAGCGTCTTCGCAATTCCTTTGCCGCCCAAAAAAGTTTCCACATCCTCAAGAGCTGTCAATCTTTGGGGTTGAGCTCCATACCCGTGAAGGAAGTATATGACTGGGTAACGTGAGGATTTGTCTTCATGATATTTTGGCGGAAGATATACGGCGAGTTCTCTATCGACTGGTGAGCCTAGGGGGTTTCCCTCCAAGCTTTTAGCATGGAATTTAACTTTCAAATATCTTTTTTTCCCATCCTGACTCATTAGAAAAATCTCCGAGCAAGGATCATAGTAAAGTTCCTAGTAAAAAATTGAGTCAAGTTTATTTTTCAATTTCTAGTAGCTCGTCTTTCTCTATTCCCGCGATGATTTTGGCTAGTTTCTTTTTAGATTCCATGTTCACTTCTCTTTCGATCATTATCCTTT
This sequence comes from Candidatus Freyarchaeota archaeon, assembly GCA_030587365.1. Classification (GTDB taxonomy): domain Archaea; phylum Asgardarchaeota; class Jordiarchaeia; order Jordiarchaeales; family Jordiarchaeaceae; genus Jordiarchaeum. The sequence continues at coordinate 18,379 of JAUQZE010000031.1, forward strand.
GGGATTGGGGTGAGCCTGCACCGTGCATTGATTCAGTTCTGTATCCAACAGATCCTAGTCCCATAGATAGGTTTTCTATGAGTCTAAGCATGCGTAGTCTGTACTCCGTTGGGCATTCGCTAACGCCCTTTAGGTATTTTTCGACGTACTTTCCGATTTTGGGATTTTTAAGATCCTTCTCTGATGGCGCAGTTACCAGCAGACCGCCTGCAATGTCCTCTGCTAACCGCGTAATCTCGTAGGGAAACCTGGTTACATTATGCTTGCAAATGTTCGCTAAAAGAGTGTTAACAAAGTAGGTTCCTGATGGTTTTTTGCATCCTTCTGAGGAGCATGCTATTCCGCAGGAGTATATTGTTTCGTTCAGGTGATTCATTTCCACGAGCTTATCCTTAATGCTTGACGCTCCCGCTGTCCCGTTATACTCGGCGATGTTGGCTGCTGCGCCTATCAGTACGTCTCCCACACCGGATTTGCAGCCGCCATAGCTTTGTCTGTGATACGCTGAGAAAGTATCAACGAGTGGCCATGCGAACTCGTACTCTCCGCACATGAAGACTCTCTCCCAGGGCACAAAGACATCGTCGAAAACTATCATCACTTCTTGCCCTCCGTACTTTGGATTCCCCATGTCAAACTCTACTCCTTCAAGTTTTCTTGTATCGCATGATTGTCTGCCGTAGATGTAAATCAGTCCTTCGGTGTCGTTTGGAACTGCGAAGGAAACAGCATAATCTTTATCGTCCTCCCTCATCGTTCGGGTTGGCATAACAATTACATCGTGAGAGTTTATCCCACCGGTTTGGTGAACCTTTGAACCTCTAACCACAATTCCGTCGTCTCGTCTCTCAACCGTCCTCAGATACAGGTCGGGATCCGCTTGCTGACTGGGTCTCAAACTCCTATCTCCCTTCGGGTCCGTCATAGCACCGCAGCACACGAGGTCATTTTCTTGAACGTATCTCAGGTATTGATTGAATCTATCATAATATGTGGTTCCCAGCTTTTGATCCATTTCAAAGGTTACGATTGAGAGCGCGTTGAGGGAATCCCATCCTACGCATCGCTGAAAACACGTGCCAGTCTTTTGTCCCAATATCCGCTGTAATTTCACTTTTTTAATTAGGTCTTCAATATTCTGATGAATGTGCGTAAAGCGGTTAATCTTTTCTCCTGAAAGGTGAGATGTTGCAGTCGCGAGGCCCTCATATTTTGGGTCGTTTGCCACTTCGTAGGTAGCGGCAACAGAATTAATTGATGGTCTTATGACCGGATGGTCAACTGGGTTTTTTACCTGGTCCCCGTAGAGGTATACATCAAGTCTTCTTTTGCGTAGGCTTTCTATGTACTCTTCACTAGTTTTTAGGGTTATTTTAACCACCACCAATTACAAGTCTTACTTTATTATTCGACAAATAATTCCCTACTATTAAGGGTTTGTGGTTCTACGTTAAGTTGAGTCAGGTAAATATAAAAGAAGGATGAATGAGATAATATTTCAAGTTTGGATTTGGAGGTGTGAGTTCAGTATGCCTTTAGTTAATGTTAATGGCTTGAAGACCTTCTATGAATCCAAGGGAGAAGGAAAATCATTGCTTCTGGTACATGGGGCTGGTGGTACCAGCTTGTACTGGGGTATTCAGCTTTCCGAGCTATCAAAGAAGCTTAGAGTTATTGCCATCGATCTGCCGAGACATGGAAAGTCCGAACCCTTGAAAGAAAAGGCTACCATAGAACGGTACGCTGACCACGTAGCTGGTTTTATGAAGCAGATTAAACTTAGCCGTGCCATTATAGCCGGCCACTCAATGGGTGGGCTGATAGTTCAGCATCTAGCGTTGAAGCGTCCCGAGCTTTTCGAGAAACTGATTATAGTTGACAGCACTGCTAGTTTTCCCGATCCAGCCAGAGATCCAAACCAGTCCGCAACTTTAGAAGCTATTCGCAACTCCTATCTCAATAAACAACCTGCGGAGCTTTCCAAGGCAATTATATCTAGGCTTTTCTCTAAGAAAACGCTCGAAAAAGGGCACCTATCTTCCATAATGAAGTACCTTCCAACGGACTCGGTTTATGACCCTAGCATTTGGTTTACCGATTTTGAGGCTGGAAGGGGAGCGGACTTGAGAGAGAAGATTAAAGACATCAATATTCCGACGCTGATAATAGCTGGGGCGGATTCCATGCTTCACGTCTCAATGTCTCAGTTCCTACACGAAAACATTAAGGGTTCGGTGCTTGAAGTGATTCCCGATGCAGGGCACATGCTTATGCTGGAAAAACCAGAAGAATTTAACGAGGCTATTCTAAGGTTCATTGGAGCATGATTTTTGCTAACCTACTTTTTATCGTATAATTCATTTGGGGTGGGGTCTACACTAAGTTCAGTCAGTCAAATTTAAAAGAAGGATTAATGAGACAATACTTTAAGCTTGGATTTTGAGAGGTTAATTCGATATGCCTTTAGTTAATGTTAATGGCTTGAAGACCTTCTACGAGTCCAGAGGGAAAGGAAGACCATTGATTCTGATACATGGGGCGGGTGGCAGCAGTGAGTACTGGAGTATCCAGCTTTCCGAACTATCAAAGAAGCTCAGAGTTATTGCTATCGATCTGCCGGGGCATGGAAAGTCCGAGCGCCTGAAAGAAAGGGTATCCATAGAGCGGTACGCTGAGCACGTAGCTGGTTTCGTAAAGCAAATTAAACTTGACCAAGCGGTTATATTAGGTCACTCAATGGGTGGACTGGTGGTTCAGCAACTAGCCTTAAAGCATCCTGAGCTAATCGAGAAACTCATTATAGTTGACAGCGCTGCTAAGTTTCCCGGTTCCGGTCCACCGGAATTTGCGGATCGCGTTCGCAACCAACCTGAGACGCTTAGCGAACTCTTGCCCATGTTCTTTTCTAAGAAAACCCTCTCAGAAGGGAACTTGGCTTCTATATTGAAACACCTTCAGCCGAGTTCGGTTTTTGACCCTAACGTTTTAGCTGACGATTTTGAGGCCGCAGGTGCAGTAGACTTCAGAGAGAAGATTAAAGGGATCGCTGTTCCAACACTGATAATAGTTGGAGCAGAGGACATACTTCCCCTCTCACTGTCACAATTTCTCCATGAAAACATTAAGGAATCGGAGATTGAAATAATTCCCGACGCAGGGCACCTGCCTATGCTTGAAAAACCAGACGAGTTTAACAGGGCTATTCTGATGTTCCTTGGAGCCTGATTTTTGCTAACCTAACCTTTTTATCGTATAATTCATTTGGGTGAGAATAGAGTTAAAAATAATAATCGGTAGTTCTCCTAATTATGAGTTGTGGTGTATGATTATGTCTGGCAAAAAGGTTTTGATTGCTTATGGTACTCGTTTTGGAAGCACCGAGGAGATTTCTCAAGAGATTGGGAAGATTTTGGAAAAAGAGGGACTGGAAGTCCAACTCGTTGACCTTAAGAAAACGAAAGCTAAGGAATGGCCTTCTCTGGAGCCGTTTGATGGAGTTCTAGTCGGGTCCAGTATTAAGATGTTCAAGTGGATGAATGAGCCTCAGGAATTTCTCAAGAAACACAGAGTGGAAATCCAGAAGAAAGAGAAGATTCTTGGCATGTTTGTGAGTTGTGGCTTGGCTTCGGTTCCCGAAAATTGTGAGAAGGCGAAGAGTGATTACTTGGAAAAGGTTATGGCCAAAATAGGAATTGAGGCGGATATTTATGATGCCTTTGGAGGAGTTTACGATTTTTCTAAATCCTCAAGAATGGGTGGCATGGATAAAAGATTGCTGAAGATGGGAGCAAAAGAAATGACCAAAGAGTATGGTACGAAAATAGATGAAGACGGAAAGAATGATTTTCGGGACTGGGATCAGATTCAGAATTTCGCGAGAAAATTTGCAGCACGGGTAAAGAAGTAAATAGATACTTAATTATGGCGAAATGGGATTTCAGAAAATATAATAGTTCAAAAATTAGTGGATTCAGAACAGAGGGGTGGAGATCTTGAATAGTTCCGAAATTCTTGAGAAGTTAAAGAAAGCCGTTATCGATTTTGATGAGAGGGAAGCCGTGGAGACAGCGGAAAAAATAGTTGAACAAAAAATAGATATTGCAGCGGCTATCGAAGCCCTGAGAGAAGGCATGATTGAGGTAGCCAAGAGGTATGAAAATAAAGAGGCCTTTATGTCCGAAATACTGTTATCCTCGGAAACCATGTATGCCTGCCTTGAAATTCTCGAACCCCACATTAAAATTGGAAAAAGAATACCGAAGAAAATCGTTATTGGAACGGTGGAGGGCGACGTACACGATATTGGGAAAAACATTCTTAAGACGATGCTTACCGCCGCAGGTTTCAAGGTGGTAGACCTTGGGCGAGATGTCCCCGTTGAGAAGTTTGTTTCAGAAGTTGAGGAGCATGGTGCTGATGCTGTGGCAATGAGCACCCTTATGACAACAACCATGGCGAACATGGAGAGGGTGGCGAATATACTTTACGAGAAGGGTCTTGCGCCGAGAGTTAAGATAGCTGTGGGAGGCGCTCCGGTGTCCGGGGAGTACGCTGACGATATAGGTGCACATATTTACTCTACCAATGCAATAGAGGCTGTGGATTTCTTCAAAAAGGTTTTGGGGTGAGGTGAACACTATGAAGCAGTTCAGTCACTTTGAAAGAATGTTTGCTAGTATATTTGATGAGCCTGTGGACAGACTGCCTGCTTTCCCCATGGTTTGCGGTTTGAGTAGGAGACTTGTGGGAGCTACTCACAGAGAGTTCAGTACTGATCCCAGAGTTGCCGCAAACTCTCTCCTAGCAGCTCAGAGGGAGTTCGACATGGGTTGTGTACCCCTGCTTACCGACCTATCAGTAGCTGCCGGGGACTTTGGGGCGAGGGTACGCTTCCCGGAGGAAAACACACCTATGGTAGAAGAACCCCTAATAAAGAGTGTTGAAGACTATGAGAAGCTTGAGGCACCAGAAATTCCCGGGGAGAGAATGAAGTACCAGATTGAGACAACAACACTCATAATGGAGAAGGTCTCGGGGCAGGTACCCTTCTCAGTTCTTGTGGAAGGCCCCCTCCTTGTTCTAACTCAACTTGCCGGTGTCGAAAGAGTTCTAAAAGACATGAAGAGAGAACCCAAAGCTATTGACTGTGCCCTAAAAGTCATAGCGGAAGCGATCGTGGAGTACTTAGACTGCTACCCCGACGGGAAAGGCATGGGTTCATTATGTATGGACTACCTCTGGGGCAACCGCTCGGTAATGAGTGATGATGATTACCGAAGGCTTGAGGCGAAGTATGAGCCGAAAATTAGGGAGAAAATTCAGGAAAAGGGATACATATATAATATTCATAACTGCGGCGAGTCTCCAATGCTCAACATTCAGATAAAGGAGTTTCAGTGCCCCATCTACAGCTTGGCAACATACCCTAATCGGGGAGAGAACCGCTCAATCTCAAAAATAATAAGGGAGTACAGCGACTACGCAGTCATAGTAGGCTCCCTCGACACCCAGCTATTCACGTTCGGAACCGTTGAAACCGTTAAGAAAGCTACAAGAATCTTCATGGAAGAAGTCGCAAAAGCTCTAGAGGAATCAGGACACAAATCAAAATTCGTTATTTCAACAGGATGCGAGGTTCCTCCAACAGTTGAAACCAAGCTAGAAAACGTCAGAGCAATGATGGAAACAGTGAAAACAATCGGACCCAAACTGCAGGAAAAACTAAAAAAATAAAAACAAGGGTAAACGCGTATCCTACTGAAATTCTTCGCCTACGGAAAACCAAACTCAAAAGCCCTAACAATGCATGTTTCTTATTTTACTCTGTAAACTATCATGGAGGGGACTCCCTGGTAGAATATTACTAGCTCCTTTTCGTAGAGCGGGCTTGTCTCGAGGTGTGCTAAAATTATGGGGGAAGCATAGTCGAACAAGCTTATGAAGATTGCTCTAACGTACCCACTTTGAGCCAACATATCAACCTCAGAGGGTAGGTCGGGTACCCAGACGCACATTCTGTCTGTGTATTGCACCGCCATTGGGTAAGTATTTGTAACTATTACCTGCCAGGGGAGTGTGGTGTACTTCAGATATTGGTATACTGGGATTGGTTGTGAAAGTTCGGGATAGCTTCGTACAGCGTAAATTCCTATGAACCCTATTGAAAGGTTAAGGAGGAGTAAGAAGATTGCTAGGTTTTTCCTGCTCTTAAGAATCCTTTTTCCGTTAAGAATGCTTTTCCCGTTTTTGAGTTGAAACTCGTTTGTTAGCATCATTGCTAGGCCTAATCCACATAGGATGCTAATTGCTGGTAGTGAGGTTTGATTGTACCTCAAGAAGTCTACGAGACGGGCGTCCGGATTAATCAGAGGGTAGGCTACAAGGAACATAGCCACCCAGAGGATTAGAGGCAATCCCTGAACTGATTTCTTCTCTGCTCTTAAGGCTGAAAAGAAGTAGGGTAGGAGAAAGGCGGGCGTAAACAATGGAATCACAGCGTAAGCAATTGTCTCCAAGTTCCAGAGAATTGTCTGTGTAGCTGTGGGTGGAATGATTTGGATGAGGGTTCTACTCCAGTAATTTTGTATGAGGGAGTAGACATTAAGGAGACCGAAATAACTTCCCGTAAGTATTTGACTGTAAAGAAGCCAAGGTAATACTGTTAGGAAAGCGCAAAGCAAACCCAAGTAGAGCCAAGGAGACCTAATTGTTCTTCTAAGTCCCTTTGCTAAGATAACATAAGCGAGACCAACGAAGACGATGAGAATCCCGGGGGATCTTGAAAGAAAGCTCAGGGTTAATGAAACTCCGGCGGGTATGTAGTACCTTGGGTTCTTCTGAGCCCTTACCAAACACAGTAAAAAGAGTGTTGAGAAGAGGGCGAATGGAATCTCCGTGAGTATCCCCAAGAAAAAGGTAAAGCCGAGACAGCCGCTTGTTAGGGCCAGGGCTGAGAACTTTCCTACAGTTTCACTGTAGAGCTCCTTTCCCAGCAGGTAAATGGCGTACAGCGCCGGTAGAGACAGAAGGAAAGTAACGTATTGTGCGATTATAATGTTTGGAGTTGTTAAGAGATAGGTGAAGTATATTGTGAAGGGGAGGAGGGAAGGTCTAGCGAAATCGAGTAGTTGCTGGAAGAGGTAGTAGTGGATGTTGATGCCGAAGTAGTAGAAGTCGCGTGCCAGATTAATGTATACAGCTTCATCCCATGTTAGAGGCACGGGGATGGCTGCGAGCACTCCTCTAATTCCTGTGATAATTATAATAAATTTTACCGTCCAGTCAAGTTCTCTAAGCCGCCCCAGCATTTAAACCACCCGAAATGATTATTTTTTAGTCATACGTTATATAAAAACTCTTCTATACCAACAAGGGGATGAATGTGATTATGCTGACTATGGTTCCGATGGATGCGATTTGGTATTCTCTTCTCATATAAATCTACTTTATTTTTTCATGCTTTTGAGACGAATATATTAACTACTTTATGTAGTTTACTTAAATCTTTTGGTAAATAAAAGGGCATAGTTAACCCAGCGTTCTTTATTATGAGTTAGGTTCAGATGTATGGAGGGTGTCTTCTTTAAATTTAAAGAAGTGTTTAAAAAAAGGAAAAATAATTGTTCACCCGAATACTAAAGGGTTAAAAAAGTTAGTGGAGTCACAACTCACAGTAGGAAACGTCCGGTTAACTGTGCCTCAATAAGGGGGCTAAACCAGCATTCCTATATTTTTTAAATTTGCCCTTTTAACCCGTTTTTCGCGGATTCCAAGTTCTTCGTAACATTGAATCCTTCTCGGTGTAGAGAGTGCTACTTGTACGTGTTTCTTAAAGATACCCAACATAGTTTTCAAAATAGAGCGTTCAAAAGTTGAAAACCCCGAATACCACTATAGAATTCACAAATGTGTGAAAAATGGGTTTTAAAGAAGGTTTATAGATTTTGATTTTCATATGATTGTTATAACTATGCCATTATTACAAGGAAGGTTTTTTTTGACGAGATTGTCAACTGCTGCGTTGGAGTGTCCCTGTGGAAATAGGTTGAATGTGGTGTACGAAGCTAGTATAAACATTTGGCTCTCAGGCTACCTTATTAGAGACCTGCTTGACGGAGAGCTTTACAATTTCAGGTGCAAATATTGCGGCAAGGTTATTCATCTGGTAACAAAGGTTCTGATTAACGCTCCCAGCGGAATGTTCTGGATATCCACGGGTGAAGAGCCGGAAACACTTCGAAAAATCTTTAAAGAACGCGGCGTTATCGACGATAAAGGTGAAGTCGCAGACCCACTAGAAAAATTGGTAAGATTGGCTGAAAAAAGAGAACAGACTGCACCAGAAGACACCCAACCTACTTCCCCCTCAGAGATAAGAAAAGAACTTGATAAAATCTTTTCAGAGCATAAGGATATACCCAGTAGGCAAGAAATGTTAAACGATTTAAAAGCACTTTTTGAAAGTATAAAAAGCGAAAGAAGAACCAAAACCGCAGTCTTCAGCAGACATTCATAATCGACCGCCTCCCCCCCACAGCCAAGAAGGAAGAAAAAACGGAATCCGAGCAGAAAACTGAATGATTTAAAAAGCTCTACTGCGAATTTCTGTTAGTCTAATCCATCCAAGCATCCGCATATTTCCTTTCAGAGACCCTTCGGAAGCATGCGGTTATGTTCCGCTTAAATGATGAGGTGAGTTAATTGCCAAAGGAGGCTATGAAAGACTTAGACTCTTATTTAAAGGAGGTTAATTCAGCCCCTTTCGCTAGGTTTATGGGTTTTAGAATCGTTGGAATGTCTGAGGGCTACGTGAGAGGAGAGATGGTGACCAGTGATGGTATGGTAAACCAGGTGGGTGGGATTCATGGGGGAGCTATAATGGCTTTTGCGGACTACCTATTTGGGGTTGTTGCGAACATGTTTGAGAAGCCCTCGGTGGCGGTCGACTTCAGTATAAGCTTCTTAAGCCCAGCTAATCTGGGGGTGAAACTTCTTGGAGAAGGGAGGGTTCTGCGTAAGGGGAGGCGTATAGTAAACGTGGAGTTAACAGTAAGCGATGAGAGAGACAAAACTATTGCAAAGGCTCTGGCAACAGCCATATTCGTCGAGTGATATCTTTACTTTAGGGATTTAAGCAGTGGCTTTTAACCCCCCAGCGCTATTGCTTTTTTACATGGTTCTGCTTCTTGGAAGTTTTAAATAGCGGTTCCCACCGCTCCTTCTGAGATTTGAATGTTGTTTGCTTTTTTGTTCTATTTGTGTTTTCCGCTCTCTTCAAGGGTACATTGAACAGAATGTTTCGATTAGTGGGGCTTTTTAAGCGAACTCAGAAAACAATTGGTGAATTACAAGGTTGAAAACTCAAAATGGGAATCCGAAATTGACCTATCTATTTTAGAGGCGGGTCTGATGATTCGTGAGCAGTTGATCGAAAAATTAATGGATGATGTGGAAAGGAATAAGGGTAATTGGAATTCTAGTGGACTAGCTATTATGAATATTGAAAACTCCATCATTGGTATAAGAGGCGATGTGCCGGACGAATACATCGAGTATTATCTAAAATTCCCAATTTCCGAGATGCATGAGGGGGACAGTATACACAACGGTCGCAGCTTCCTCATGAGGATCACAGAAAAAGCGGCGGTAATAGTAGTATTAAAGGAAGAACACCTTGCTAGACTATCTGCAATAAATCTGCGGGGAAGAATATCAGCCCTCCACGACTTTTATCTCCTAGACTTGGACGAGAAGTGCAGCGAAAAAATTTTCGGAGAAAGCAACATAAATCAGTCCAGCTCAATCCTAGAAGACACCATAAACAAAATAAAATCCGGCGAAATAGCGGCGGATGTGGCAATAAACCAGTGGCTGAACAGCTTCATAAGCAGAGTTAGAAACATCCAAGTTTAACGAAACCATTTTATCGATTTTCTATTTTTAGGTATCGTCCATATTTTTCTAGTAGATATTTCTGCTTTTCCTCGTCTAGTCCAATGAATAATTCCATTGCCGCATTCCGATTTGCTAAACTAATTTTTCTGAAACTTTTACCCACTTCTGTAAGGTTGTTGGAAGCGTTCATCTTATCAATTATCAGGGGTAGCAGTTCAGTTGCCGATTTCACTTCAAAATTTGCGATTCCACCAAAACAGGTTGCTACATATACTAAGTTATCGGATGCCCTCAGCTTTTCCATAAGTTCTCGGAGAACAAGGTCGGCTTTTTGGGAGTCTATTTCCCGGATTGTTCTCAGTAAATTTCCCACACTGTAAGGATTTCTTGTTTTGTTTAGCTTCTCTATAATTATTTTATAATCTAGGTTGCTTAATACCCGGTCGGCGAGGGGTTCCCAGATGATTTTCAGGGTGTGTATACTTTCCCATACGTCTCTAAGCCTGTTCGAATGGATTATATTCTTTACTAATGTCTTCTCATCCAATCCTTCAACAATGAGAGCCGCCAATCTTATTCTGTTATAGTCATGAATAGTGTTAGAGTGAGAAGAATTGATTAAACACTGAGAAAAGTTTCGACCCACAATTTGATTCAAACAAAGCATCACTTGACGAAGAGTATCAGATTTGTTAATCTTCTCGCAAACGAGCGGCGTCAGTTTCTCCCCAATACTTCCACTCACACAGTTAATCCTTTCAATAAATTTTCCAATCTCACCAAAATTGTTAGACCCTTTAATCATTTTTTCGAAATTTGAAATCTTAATATTATCCTCGTCTAAAAAGGGAAGATCGTTCAAACGAGTTGGCGTCTGATATGGTGAAGAATCTTTGGAATCAGAAAAAACTCTGGAGACGTAATAGGATTTGGCTTCAAGCTCATTAATGAAATCAATAACTTCTCTCATATTATGCAGTTTGTTTAGCTTCTTTGCCAAACTAGTTCCCAAAGCCATTTAAAACCTTCTCCAGTTGTCCATGCTTCCCAAAGTTGGGACCATCAACCCCAAATCCATGATTCCATTCCAAAGATAAATTAGAACAGTAAAAAACGAAATCTGCGTGATTTATAGAAAATTAAGACTCGCTTAAATCGTTTATCCTTTCTGTCAACTTCTTCCTGACTTTATGCGGATTGATAACAGTTATAGGTAATCTTTCCACGCTATTAATTAGCCCTTCTCCAAGTTTGATGTTTAGTTTTTTTGCCTCCTCGTTCAGATAGTGCCAATCAAGTTTTTCTATCAGATAATACAAAATTACAGCGATGTCTGTCTTATCCCTCTCCCTTCCAGCAGCCAACTTTACTAGAATAAGATCTTCGGGAGACACGCATCTCAGATTTCGCCCCTCAAAAACTATAGTTGAAGCTCTTCCTATTAGTTGCTCTATCGGGACTCCTCCAATCGTTTCTGTGTAAACATCAATGTCTCCCTTTTCTGTGTGCTTGAATTCGTGTTTCCCTAAACGCGGATTATGGAGATAAAAATAACCGATTTCTTCAAGTGCCTCTTTGAGTTTCCAAAGATCCGTTTTCAGTACCGCCGCATCCACATCGTGTGTTGTTCTATATCGAGTTATTTGAATCAGAGCCCATGCACCCACCAGAGCGTACTTTACATTAGATTTCTGGCAGGCAAGAAGAAAGTCATTAAGCAACGACATTGGTAAGCTCCTCCGGAACAGTTAAAAATATCTTCTCTCCTAAGCTGTTGGAAATAACCAATGAGTCTAGGAGCCCTCGCCCCATTAATGAAAGCCCTTCAAGGAATACACGCTTCCGCGAGACACACTGAACTCCATTCACGCTTATATTTTGAGGGATGGAACGGACAGAAAGCAAAACGATATCAGCCATTTCTCCCTCAAAATTTTGCTCGTACCATCTTTTCTTTAAGAATTGAATCCAAATTTTTTTGTCCCTTTCCAGTACATACGAGATGCAAGCCGAGGGAGTTTGGTAACCTGTGTGTAGATAAGCCGCGGTTTCTGCGGCAACTGCATAATCTAAGCCCTCTGATTTGGATATTTCAACTATAACCTCAACCTGATGTTCCCAACCTTTAGGCTGGCTTCCCTTTAAAAGTATCTTGTCCAACATTTGTTGTTCTACATGGATTACGCCAACGATGATTTCAAATTTTTGTTTTAGAAGTAAGACGGCCTTTTCTGAGAGGCTGATCTCCCTATTCCTAACCTTCACCCAGCCCCTCTGTTCCAATTCTCCTATCCTCCTGTACATTGTAGACGTAGGAACTCCAACCAATGAGGATAACACTCGAATACTCTGAACTCCCTCTTGCAAGTAGAAGAGTATAGAAAATTCTAAATCATCCAAATTTTTCACCAAAAATAATATAAAAAAAGAAAAATTTAAGCCTTTTTATTTCTAAAAATGAGAAAAATAATTGACGCGCAATACCCATATTGTAACATCGAAATTTTCGAAATTTGAAATCTTAACATTATCCTCGTCTAAAAAGGGAAGATCGTTCACACAGGTCGCCTTCTGATACGGTAAAGAATCTTTGGAATCAGAAAAAAACTCTGGAACGTGGTAGGATTTAGCTTCAAGCTCATTAATGAAATCAATAACTTCTCCCATACTCTTTAAGCTGTTAAGTTTCTTATACCAACGGATTCCTGAAACCATTTATAACCGTCTCCGAAAGGTCTCTTTTTCCAGAAAATGGTAATAGAAGAGTATAGAAAATTTCAAATTTATCCATATTTATTCGCCAAAATCTATATTAAAGGGATAAAAATATTTTTTTATACGTGTATCAGGTTTGTGGGTTTGGAGGTGTTGGAGTGGCTAGGTGGAGTTTGGTTTTAGCCGTGCTTTTTGTTCCTGCGGCTATTCACGCTCTGTTGTACTATATTCCGGTGTTTTTGATTATTCCTTCATTAGGGAGGGAAAGTATGTCCTCAATTCTGGGGTTTATTTTAAGTGTTTATTATGGTAATTACTTGTTTTACATGGTTGGGATAACCCTCTCGTACTTTTACCTCTATATCTTCTACCCTCGGGACCTTGAATTGATTTACATCCCGATTCTGCAAATTGTTTTCCTCATTATTGCGGTTCGCCTCTCCTCTAGGGAGGGGATTGGCCTGAGAGATTTGATTGCTCACAAGCGTGAGGAACTCAAGTTTAACGTTTTGTTAACCATTCTTTTAACAGTTGGAATAACCTTATCCCTCTACTTTATCTTATATCCGCTTTATGGTATGTCTTTCCGAGCTACTTTCAGCATCTCCTACTCTCAACCTTCACTGTGGTTCGTTATAGCCCCGACTATTGCCATTATTGCGGGCATCGCAGAGGAAATAATCTGGCGCGGCTACGGGGTAACGATGGTGGAGAAGCTTACCAAAACCCGCAAAGCCCTCAAGGCAATCTTGCTTACCAGCCTAGCCTTCGCAGTGTGGCACGTATGGCTTTTTCACATCCCACTAACATTTGTAATCGGAATAATTTACTCGTATATCTACGTGAAGAGGAGAACCCTGGTCCCCCTGATAGCAGCACACGCAGCAGTAGACATTATTACCTTCCTTATCCCCTAGACCTCTAGCTCTCAAAACTCACAGATTTCAGAAATCTTTCTCTTATCTCTCTGCAGAATGGCAGATCAATTACAGTTTATAAAAGAACTTCATACCTCACTAACCTTTAGTGTAATATCTATACTTCATTTGATATTGGACGATTGATAAAGTAAAGTATTAGAGAAAAAAATTGGAAAAGGGTTTAAACAATGGGGAAGACCCCTCGTTTTATATAGTAGAAGTTTTATGATTTAGATTATTTGAGGTGAGAGCCTGCGTGGAAAATTCGAAGGAGAAGCTTTTGAGTAAAGCTTTTGAACTCGGTCAGAAGTACGAAAAGGAATACACGGGATGTGCCCAAACTGTGATTGCAGCCATCTTCGATACTTTGGGTATATGGAACGATGATGTGTTTAAGGCGGCGAGCGGTCTGGCGGACGGATTGGGATTAACGGGGGACGGAGCCTGTGGTTCTCTTGTAGGGGCGTCTATGGTGATAAGTTACCTGTTTCCTAGGGAAAAGAAGGACTTCAAAGATATGCGTAAGCCTATGAAAGCCTACAGCCTAGTCAAGAAGCTGCACGACCAGTTTGTGGAAAAGTATGGCTCCTGTCGATGTTACGATGTTCAAAAGAACCTCATGGGCAGAACCTACAATATGTGGGATCAAAAAGAGCTGCAAGAAGCATTTTCATCTGGCATGATGGAGCATTGTTCAAAAGTTGTGGGGAACGCAGCCAGACTAGCAACAAAAATCATCTTAGAAGCAAAAGAGCGAGAGAAAAAATAGTTCAAGCATCAAACAATTATCTATTGATAGTCCAAGGAGTAATACTGCCCAATTGATAGAGTAAAGGGGGTCAAAACGACCAAAAGCCTTTCTAATAATACGATTTAATCTCTTATTTTACTAAATATTTTTGTTTAAAAGAGAGAGTATCTTTAGAACTATACGTTTATTAACAGTTATTTAGAATTGCATGAAAGCTGTCGCATATGTGATATTAATAGTAAACTTTGTTCATTTTGATTTTTTTAGAGCTAATGAAATTTATTCCCTCCATTTCTAGGAGCTTTTTCTTCATTGTTACTCCTCCTTGGTATCCCCCGAGCTCTCCATTTTCTCTTACGGCTCTATGGCAAGGGATTACAACAGGGAATGGATTTGTAGCCAAAGCTCTCCCAACAGCTCTATTAGAGTGAGGAGTGCCTATATGTTTGGCTATCCTGCCATATGTAGAGACCCAGCCACGGGGTATTCCGTATTCTGCAATGAGAACCTTTCTTTGAAACTCTGAACATAAATCTAAATCAATGACACCTAGGTTGAATTGCTTGTCTTCACCTTTAAAAAATTCTGCAATGTCATTAGCTAATTTCTCGATTTCGTTATTAGTTGAGTATTTCGCCTTTGAATACTTGATATCAAAAGTCTCTTTATGGGCGGGAAGCAAGATATGTTTCACTTTGATTTTAGGTATTTCCTGCCAGACAACGATAATGTCTCTAAAGACGGTATTTTTAACTAAATAATGGAGGTTTTCTGATTTCGTGTTTTTCATTCTAAATATGTTCTTTGAATAACTGTAATAAATTTTTCGAAGATTTCAGCAACGCGTTTTATTAAATAAATTAAAAGTAGAAAAGTTATAGAGATGTTATTATTAATATAGAATATTTTGAGATAATTAACTGAGGCGTTTAAAGAAAGGTTTTTATTGGTATTATACTATATCCAAGAAATAATGGGGATATCGGTACATGGAGAGCCGTATCCCTTTCGACAGAGCGAAATGAAGAGAGAACGGAATGTGAAGAGTGTGCTAGAAAAAATAACGAGGGACAAACAAGAATAACTATCTATTTTCTCCATAAAAAGGGAGTTGATAAAAAAAATGCAGCCAAAGCCAGCAAAGGCTAAACCGAAGAAGGCAAAAGGGCCAGCCCCTGCAAAGCCCGGTTGTTAAATTAAATAAAATAAATGGAGGATATTTAAAAAGGTGGGATAATCCACCCTACCTACTTTTTTTTAATTACAGAATTTATTATTACGGCAGAGGAAAATTCTGCAATCAGGGATTCTTTCTTAGAAATTTTTGGATGATTTTAACTATTTTTTCGGGCGCGTCTTCTTGGAGGAAATGACTCGCTTCGGGTAACTCGTGAACTTCGGTTCCGGGGTAGATTTTGAGCCATGCATCTATAAACATTCTTGGAAAAACCGGATCCTGTAGTCCCCAAATAATTACCTTAGGTTTATCGCGTAGAAGGTCCAGTTTCTCACGAATGCCGTGCATCACAGCTGCGCTGGGATGGTTCCTTCCTACGGGGATATCGAGTGGAAACGCTTTTGCTCCTATGCATGATGCTTTGTCGGGGAAGGGAGCGGTGTAAGCCCGAATCATGATATCGGTAACCTCGGTATCCTTACCGACTCCGCCTCTCTTGAGTAAAATGGGTAGTGTTTCTCGAAGATTTTCGAAAAAGCTGTCATAGGTGCCCCTCTCTTTCAAGTTGCTTACCCAGGTACGGGAACCTTCTGGAAACACTCCCACCGCGGTATTCATTATTACCAATCGCTTGACTCTTTCGGTATGGTTGACGGCGAAACCAAACATGATCGGACCACCCCAATCCTGGCCCACCAAGGTTATATCACGTAGATCCAGCTTGAGAAGGAGTTTCGTTATGTTGTCTATGTGTTGGGCTAGTGTGTAGGGCTTGTCTTGGGGTGCGTCGCTCTTACCGAATCCCATGTGATCTGGGACGACTACGCGGTTGGTTTTGGATAGTGGGAGAATGAATTTGCGGTATAGGTATCCCCAGGTGGGTTCTCCGTGGAGGCAGACGATGGGTTCACCTTCTCCATCATCAACGTAATGCATTCTAAAACCGTTAATCGTCGTGAAGTGAGGCTCAAATGGAAAAGTTTCATCGAACGTTTCATATAAAATTTCTTCCCTCAAGGCTTCCACCTCAAATGTTCTTTCACGGTTAAACCTATAAAAGTAGAAGTTAGTCTACTCTAATTAAATTTTCACGCTTTTGTTACTATTATTGTGGAAATGGAGTGTGCGGGGAGCTTGTATTCTATTTTGTCTGGTAGGTGTGTGAATTCTTTCTGGCTTATGGTAATTTCGCTTTTTTGGTAATCGTTTTTTGTGTGTATGTCTGCTCCGTTCATTTCTTTGATTAGCAATTTTTCGTATGATCTCAGTTTGGGTATTTCTATCTCGGTGAGTATGTCTTTTTTGGGGTGAAAGTTTACCACGAATACGGTGAGTGTTTTTCCGTCTGAGCTTCTGGTTGCGGAGCAGTCAATGTAGGGTATTTCTGTAGTTTCGTTTAGGATGCCTAATGGTTCAAATGTGAATTTTGGTGCGTAAACCTCTGCGCTGATAGCGTATTTCTGGGTGTGTTCCCGATAGAGTTTCATCACCTCGTAGGAGGCTGTTTTTAAGACATTTTCTCCGTTTGTTTGGAGGATTCCTATGACGTTTACCAGTTGTGCGACGTTAGCCATCTTTATTATGCTTGACATTTTGTGTATCTTGTTTAACACTGAGGCTGCCCATAATCCATCTCTCATATTGTAGTTTGCGTGTATGAGCTGGTTGAAGTCCCACCAGAGATTCCACTCATCGAACGCGATTTTTACTCCGTGGTTTTTGCCCATTACGGATTCAATGATGTTCCTCACCCACTCAAGTATCTCTTGGAACTTGTAGGATGAAGCAATGATCCGCCTATAGGTTTTGAGATCCTCCTTTATCTCTGACCCCCCTTCCTCTGGAAGGGCTCCTGGAAAATATAGGTGAATCGATAGATAATCAATGTATTTCCCCGCTTTTTCAAGAACAGTTCTTGTCCAGTCTGGGAAACGCTGGTCTGCACCCACCGCCACCAGTTCTATTTTGCGGTCAATTTCCTTTACGGCGTCGTGGTATTCAATGAACTTTTCCGCATAATCCTCCGCGGACATGTGACCGGTCTCCCAGAGTCCGTACAGCTCGTTTCCGACTCCCCAGTACCTGACTTTGTACGGCGCGGGATTTCCATACTTTGCTCTTAAGGAGCCGAATTCACTGGATTCGTCGCCGTTACAGTATTCCACCCAGTTCGCCGCCTCCTCAGGAGTTCCCGAACCCACGTTCAGGTTAATGTAGGGTTCTGCCCCCACCCTCCTACAGAACATTATAAATTCGTCTGTGCCGAACCGATTACTTTCCTTCGGGCCAAACTCCGGTCCCAGTAGACTCCAAGGCATATTCTCTCTTAGCGGTCTCTCCTCAACTGGCCCGATTCCATCCATCCAGTGATAATTGTCAGAAAAGCATCCCCCGGGCCATCTTACCACCGGCGGCTGCAAATCCCTGACACACTTAATTACCTCCTCGTTAAGAGTGCTCTTCTCAGCGTCCCAGATTCCACCGTAGATGCATTTACCCAAGTGTTCTATGAAATGACCGTAAATACGCGGGTCGATTTCACCCAAAACCTTTACCGGAAAAATTGAAATCGAAGCCCTAAACACAACCAAACCTCCAACCAAAACACCCAAGGGTATAAAAACATTATTTTCGATTCATTATAAAAGCATTACCCACAATCTAACAAACTCCCAAAAAAGAATATCCAGAAACGAGCCTTAAATGGCTTAATAATTAAAACCCAAGAACCAAACTATGGGTGGAGTAGGATATGAAAAAGGTTTCCCGTCTAATGCTCATAATGAGTTTGACAGCCTTTTCTGCTGGACTACTTATCTACCTCTTAGGTCTAATTGATGGTTTCTTCCAGACATTTGCAACATACATAATGTATTTGGAGACCCCCAGAATCTTCACTCTGAGTCAATTTCTCCTGTTTGAAATTTATCCAAGGCTGGTTCTATTGTTCTCTAATATTCCCCTATCTATAGTGAGGTTATCTCCTCTAACGCTAATTTTTATTATCTTCGCCTTCACAGCTATTGTTTCAATCTCCTTGAAAAGGATTAGGGTCGCCTTACTTTGTTCCACTTCAGCTTCACTAACTGCTTCAGTGCAATATCTTTCTCTACTTCCCTTAGTGGGTGGTGAGCCTCTGGGACTTGTGCTGAGAACTCCACTATTTTTACCCATCATCCCACCTTCATTTCTAATATTGCTCTCCTCAAAAAACCTTTACCTAATAATTCTACCCGCAATACTCTTTGGAAGCAATACACTCATTCTTCTCATCTGGACTCTACAGAAGAAAGTGGATATGCTCTCAGTTGAACCTACAATTAGCAAATATTTCAAGATTATCAAATCTACGGGTATGGATTTCTTAGCGTTAGCAGCTCCAATGTTTGTGTTCCTATTAGCGGGATGGTTCCAGACTCAGATTCTTCAAGCTGAGGTTCCACAGTACCCTCTACTTCTCACTTTCGCAAGAGACTATCCCTCAGCCATGACTTTTGTTTCAGTTTTTTGGATCTTTTATTGGCCAATGTATTTTCTCTCGTGGAGAACTAGAAACCGTGCGTTAGATCGAGTAGCGGAGCAATTTATTCCAATACTGATTAGAGAGTCTAAAAAACAGAAGCCTTTAATCCCACTTGACTCGGTTAAGCAATTGCTGGAACTCGAATCCATAGATAAAAGATGGATTAGAGAAACACTCAACAGAGCAGCCACTATAGCCGACAAAAAGGGAGCTTTATACTTCGGAGTTTCAGGGAATTATGTATACCTCAAGGAGCCAATAGCAAGTATAGTGAAAGAGAAGCTCAGAGAGCGAGGGGAAGCGGATATTAACGAAATTGCAAAAGAAATTGAAGCTGACCCAAAGCTGCTTAAAAATATTTACTATAGGCTCAGAAGGGAAAGGCTCCTAGAAAACGTGAGGATCGTGAAAAATATGATAACACCTTTAAGGACTGCAGAATCCCCTTAAATTTTCAAGGCTTCTACAAGAGTGTTAAAAACGTTATTTTGACTCATTATAAAAGCATTACCCACAAAACAACAACCTTCAAAAGGAGGATGAAGCTTTCCGAGGCTAGGTGGAACAATGGGGAACCCGAGTGAGATCCCCCTGAACTTAACAAAATTCAGCAGTATATCAATGGATTTTAGAGGAAGCTGGATAGAGACTATATTAAAAAACCAAAATAGGATAATTGTTTGACTAGGTACTTCTCGGGAATTTGAGTTCTTTGAAGGGATAGAAGACGATGGTTGAGTTTACGTTTGCTTCAAAGCGGTTTTTATGCAGTCGTAATCGTTCCTCTTGAGTTTTTGGGCGGCGAACAGTCTAATAGAAGGTAAATTTAGTGTTTGCGTCTGAGATCTCTAAACAGCTCTATCTTATTAGAGAGAAACTCTTCAATTTCTTACACATTCTATCCTGTGGCTAACCTCTGTTCGCCTTTAAAGGCGTTGGCCATTGTCTTCATTACTACGGCCAGCCTCATTCCTGTGGCTAGGGGGCCGTCGAGTTTGAATTTGCGTGTCATTAGGCCTTTTATGGGGTCCTGTCCGCCTGTGACCAGTTTTATTAGGGTGTCTGTGTGGCTTGTGACGGTGAGATCGACAGTATCTAGCTTACCCGGTCCGCCGGTGATTTTTCCTCCGCTTATTTGGTAGTGTCCTTTCATGGGGCTGTCTGTGGCTTCGTAGTTTACTTTTATGTCTCCTGCACCCGCAACCGCTTTTTTGAATTCTGGATCTCTTTCGACCAGTGCGTGTGTTACTTCCCAGAGCATCACCGTGAATGCGTCTGTTGCTTCCGGTGCTTCGGTTGCCCACTTTTTGACGTCGCTTTTTGAGAGTCTCTGTGCTAATTTGTGGGGTAGGTCTGGCATGGCGGTCAGCAGTTCTGGTACGCTGTCTTTTACTCCGGGTATCACGGAGGGCAGTATCTGCATTAGGTCCTTGTCTGGCATGTTGAGCATTTCTTCTGTCATTTTCTTCAAATCCATCCCTCCTGCGGCGGCCTCTGGCTTTTCTTCTGCAGCAGCCTTCGGTTTCTTCCTCTTTGCGGCAGTCTTTGGCTTTTTTGTTTTAGCAGTTTTTGGCTTTTTCGTCACAAAACTCCCTTTGCCTTTTGCCTTTTGTTTTTCTATTTCCTCTTCCCGTAACTTTCTCTTGAATATTTTCTCGGTAGCAGTCAGTGGCAAGTCGTCCTTGAACTCAACAAACTTGGGTATAGCATAGGGTGGGAGACGTTCTTTACAATGCCTGACGATATCCTCCTCCAATTGTTTGCTGGGCTTGTATTCCTCTCTCACTCTTATGAATACCTTTATTCTTTCGCTGCCCGGGCGCTTAGGGTCAGGAAGTCCTATTGCTGCTGCCCTAGAAACGGCTGGATGCTCGTATAGAACATCGTCGACCACACGTCCGTACACCTTGTAGCCTGAAACGTTTATCATGTCTTTAATGCGGTCGACCACGTAGAAGTAGCCATCTTCGTCCATCTTGCAGATGTCTCCCGTGTATACCCATCCGTTCCTTAAACCATCGCCTGGGGTGGGCCAGTATCCCTTCATAACTTGCGGTCCACGGATGATCATTTCTCCTGGTTCTCCAACCGGCATATCTTGGGTTCCGGTTTCAATGTCGACGATTCTCACCTCTGTGTCGGGAACAGGTATACCTATGGATCCGAGCTTAATTGGTAGGTCAATATCGATGCCGACTCCCTTCAGTATAGTTACGAAATTCGAGTGAGTGACTGGGCTGGTCTCGGATAACCCGTAACCCTCACTCACGAGTATATCCGCCTTCTTTTCATAAGTTTTGGAGACCTCAGGAGGGAGAGCCGCTGAGCCGCTGAAGGGTATACTTCCTTTTAGCTCGTTTAGGTCAATATCCTTAGTTTCTGCTAATCGCATGAATTGCGTGGGGACAGCTGGTGCGAAAAGGGGGTGATATTTTTTTATGAGTTGGTAAATCATCTCATTGTCCCTAGGGTCTGGAACTAGGAGCAAATTCCCCGCCCAGTTTAGGGCTAAGTTCATGGCGCAAGTGAATCCGTAGATGTGGGAAAACGGGATGGCTCCCAGTACAGCGAATTCGCCCCGGTAGACGTCTAGTATTATGCCTGCAGTCGGGCCGAAGGTCTGTAAAATGTTTGTTGTCAAGTTGTAGTGGGTGAGCATTACTCCCTTAGGTACACCGGTTGTGCCCCCTGTGAAGAACAACAATGCTACATCCTCCGTTGGGTTGACTTCAACTTTGGGAGGATTTGGTTCAGCCTTACTTATCAAATTCCTTAGTTGCAGGGTGCCTTTTTTCTCTTTAATTTCTGGTTCTTCTTCGGCTGAATAGTCCTTGATGGATGTGATTATTATATGTTCAAGCTTTGTTTCGCTTTTTATAGAGACTACGTCGTCTGACTTCACATCTTGAGTGATTATCGCTTTCGCCCCCGACTTTTGAAGCCCGTAAGTAAGATCGGGAAGCGGTAGCAGCGGGTTGAACAAACTGACGGTTGCTCCCGCTTTTAGGCTACCATAAACGCCGATGATGAACTGAGGCGAATTCCAAAAATTCACGCCAACAACATCACCTTTATTCACCCCCAACTCAGCGAGAGCCGCTGCCAGTCTATCCGCATGGGACTTGAGCTCCCCATAAGTGTACTCTCTCCCCATATATACAGCCGCCAAGCTATTTGGGTAATCCCTCGCAGCCCTATCTAGTAGCTCAAACAAAGGAATTTTCGGGTATTCAAAACTACTCTGAAGCCCTAATTGATTGTATATCTTTATCCAAGGTTTTTCAGAATAAGTGAGTTTCTCAATCATCTTTTACTTGCCTCCGATTTTTAGATTTGAAAGTCCTTTTTTGAAGTGCAGTGTGAGTTTTTAGGAGGAATAAGTTGGGCGTATAACACCTCCATCTCCTCCGGATAGTCCTCCAACCAATTAAGAAGATAAAGTCCTAATGTGTTTTTAATGCCATATTTTTATGGCATTAATATATTTATAAGTTTTACTCCTCAATAACGCGGGTGACGGAGAATTATTCAGTTTCTCTTTTCTGGAGAACTGTTTTTAGGGTTTTTTCAATTTCAAACATTTCATCAGCTTAAACCTACTCATGCCACTCCCCTTTCCTGACCGGCTTCTCTAACACCTTATTTCTCCGAACGAAGCCAAAAAAATCCCCTTTCTCCACACCTATAACCGAAACAATCCACATCATCCATGGCAAGCAGGAGCTAAAGGAACAAATAATTAAAGAGATCATAATGTTACGAAGAAAATTACTTGTTAGTGAGCTTAAAATTCGTGATGTCCATATAGGTGTAACCATTTCTGGGAACTTTTTGGGTTTTAAGGATTCTGATTCTTTTTTTGAATATTGGACCGTCGTAGACGAATGTGTGGTATTCACCCATCTCTCCTAGGACATCAACCTTTCTTTCCTCGTTAATTTCAAGCAGTTCATTCAGAAATTCTTGGTCCAGTTTGCGTCCCAGCCACTCATCTCCCAGAAATTCCTTTTTAACCACAATCACGACCGCCTTGAAGCCCAAGTTGATAAGTTCTCTAAAAAGATTCTCGGGTTTGTTGCTGAAGAGGGGTGATAGAGCTTTTATTCCCAGTTCTCTGCAAACGCGCTCAGTCCATTCTCTGTGTTCCGCAACCCACACATCGCCGAAGACACATCCCTCTATTCCTCTCGGCTTTAACTCATTAACAAGTTCCTTGAATCCCTGCTCGTACGTCTCCCAAGTAACCTCTTTGGTAACCAAGGGGATTCCTAGAGCCTGGGACTGAGCTTCCAATAATTCCACTTTGAGTGCATGTGACATGGACCTGCCGTCGCTCGATACAAAACTCATCATATGGGAAATTTTAATACCCTGATTGAGAGCCCTGTAAAGCGAAAGCGTACTCTCTTTACCACCACTCCAAGAAACAATAAACCCCGACACACAAACACCAACCAAAACAGGAATAAAACGAACCTTAATAAAAAACTAAATGGGGAGCGTAATTGAAAAGGCTTTTGTGAATCTTCTAGAGAAAGGCTTATATCACTTTTAGTAGCATAATTTTTCAATATTTTATTCTTTAAAAATATTGCGAGTTTCCCTCCTACCTCTTAAGTTGAGCGGACAACCTTTTCCGCTTGTCTGCGAAAAGTGGAGCTGAGTCTTGTTGAAGAAGCGGTGTGCTTGTATGAGTTGATTTGGGGTCGTAGGTTTTGAGTGAGAAAATGCCTTCTATGAGTAGTATTGAGGTTTTGAACTCGACAGTTAACAGGAGATATTCACGGTTCTTCCTCAGTAGGGCATCTAGCTTTTGTAAGAAGGATGGTAAGACGAGGATTGAAGTAGCGTTAGAGCTCTACGCGGGTGCCAGGGACTCAGCGTGCTTTACTTGTTCTCATATTATCCGACCAATGGTTGGGTGGCATATCAGGAATGGAGCGAAATCATTTGGGCTCCCCGAGGACATTGTCAAACAATTATTGAGTGACGGAAATTGGAGAAGGGGTGTGGCAAGTGTTCTACGTGGGGTGGCTAGGTTTGGCGTGCACCGCCCGTTCGTTCCCGGCGCACCCTTCCTAGTAGTTTGGAACTACACCTGGCTTTGCAACCTGAAATGCAAGCACTGCTACGCAACAGCCGGAAAGGCACGCTCAGATGAACTTAACTCCAGAGAAGCAATAGCTGCCGTTGAGAAACTCGCGGACGCTGGAGTATTAATAATCGCTTTCTCTGGAGGAGAACCCCTAATGAGGCATGACTTTTTTGACACCTTAAAGGCAGTCCACGATCATGGCATCTACACCGCCATCGCAACTAACGGCACACTCATAACAAGAGAGGTTGCAAAAAGAATAAAGGACAGCGGAGCGGGGTACGTTCAAATCAGCTTGGACGGGGCTAAGCCGGAGACCCATGACGGTTTTCGCGGAGTTTCGGGAGCCTTCGAGAAAACCATTAAGGGAATAAAGAACTGCGTGGAGCAGGAAATCTTCGTTGAGGTCTCAACTACTGGAACAAAGTATTCCAAAGAGGAGATACCGGAGATAATAGAATTATGTGAGCAAATTAATGTTCCCTGGTGGATGTTGTATAACTTTGTTCCCAGCGGTCGTGGAAGGTTCATTGCGGAAAACGACCTCACACCGGAGGAGAGAGAGGAAATCTTAAGGCAACTATACCAGAGGCTTAAGAGCAACAGTAAGGTGGAGGTACTTTCAACGGCTCCCCAGTTTGCTAGGGTTTCGCTTCAAATGGAGAAGGAAGCCAAGGATAAAGCAAAGGATAATATGGTGATTGTTCCCACGCACTTTTACAATACTCGCATCTTCGAGCAACTGGTTGAGTTAAGCGAGTTTATCGGCGGCTGCGGAGCGGGAAGAGTCTACTGCGCATTGGACCCTGATGGAACAATAACTCCCTGTGTTTTCTTCCCACTCAATGTCGGAAACATAAAGGATGATGACTTCGAAGAAGTGTGGGGCAATACTGTTTTCAAGGAGCTAAGGGACAGAGACAAACTTAAGGGTCAATGTGGGCAGTGCGAATACAGGTACGTTTGTGGAGGATGTCGAGCTAGGGCGTACGGATACTTTGGAGACTACATGTCACCAGATCCAGGATGCATAAACAATCTTGATTTATGGGAGAGGCTGAGAAAAGGTGAAGCGTGTCTGAACCGCACTCCATAGAAATTTGAAGATTAAGAGTTAATATTATTACTAAACTTTGGCAAATTTTAATTTTTTCTCTGACCTTACCATCTTTAGGTGTTAATTATGTTGCCTATTACATGTCATCCCTGCATTGTTGAGAACTTTCTGCCTCGGCTGGAGGGAGTCTTCAACAAACCCCAGCTGAAGCACTTCGCACAGTACCTAACCGGACTCATAGTCTGCAATAACCGGACGATCACCGGCATAAACGAGAGCTTCACCGGGCACAACGACCAGTCGGCTCTGAACCACTGG
>JAUQZE010000041.1 GCA_030587365.1 Candidatus Freyarchaeota archaeon
CAGAAGACCCCCTGCACAAGGGACGGTATCTCCTCTCTCTGTTTAATCTCTTCCACAACTGGCTTCCGAACCAGGGGCACCACCTCTACGGCGCCAGCCCGGCTCAGCTCCACCCCCAGATTTCCCTCACGAAACAGGAAGCGTTGGAGGCTTTTGAGGAACTCTACCTAAAGCCTAAGGGGATGTCTTTTAATATCAGCGATTGGCAAATACTACAAGGAAACACCTAGTCCACTTATTTATGCTACAGTACAACTTCCAAATATTAAAAGAATTTTTGTTACTTCGAGAAACCTAAATAGTCGGTTTACTTCTTGATATTTAGAATGTTTGTTGAAAGTTCCGTTAAACTAGCATTTTTGTTCTGATTTCTTGAAGTTTAGATGGAGGCGTTATTGTGGATAAGCGGAAATCGATTCTTGTTGTGGCGGGACATTCTGATGATGCCGATTACGCTTGCGGTGGAACATTGGTGAAGTTCGCGCAGGAGGGTGTTGATACTGTTTTGGTGGTGGTTACCCGTGGTGAGAAGGGGACACTTGATACTGGTACAGATATGAACGAGTTTGCCAAGACCCGAAAGAAGGAGCAAGACAACTCTGCTAGAGTACTGGGTATTAGTCGGATTGTCTACCTAGGGTACTCTGACCATGATGTGTTGCCAACGCATGAGTTCCGAGCCAAGCTCATTGATGAGATTCGCAGGTACAAACCGGACATTGTGATAACCCATGATCCCTGGAAAAGATACGAGTGTCATCCGGACCACCGCCATACGGGTATGATGGCGATTGAGGCTGCGGGGTTTGCCCTGTATAGCTTGGAGCTTACCTCGGCGAGCCCTCCCCTTGAACCGCATCTGGTGGCTGAAATATGGTTGTTTAACACAGACAATCCCAACCACTGGGTAGACATCACAGATACAATAGATAAAAAGCTGGATGCCCTAAGGCAGCATAAGAGTCAGTTGGGAGAAGAGATGGCTAATTATGCCCGGAGAGAGAACGCCAAGACCGGAGAAACACACGGAGTAGAATTTGCGGAAGAGTTTCGAATTCTAAGGCGTGGATTTCCCTACCTTTACGAGTGATGTATGCACAGCTTCTTTAGTGCTTTTGCAAAACTGTGTCGACTATAACGTTTTTATATTAAAAGTTGACTTATTTTAACTATAAGAGGAATTTTTAATGCCGAAAAAAAAGGAAAGCGAATCCAAAAAGAAGGAAAAGACTAAAGGAAAGACGCGTTCTCTGGTGACACTTGGAGCAACATATGCCGCCAACAATGCTGAGATGCAGGCGTTCCCAGTTTATTACACTTCTATGGGCAGAGATTTGCGTACAACTCGGTCCGCCCTAGGTTTTATAACTACCTCCCAAGTAGGGATCCAGGCTTTGCTCACGCCTCTCTGGGGTTTCCTGGCTGACAGGTGGTCGCGTAAGAAGGTTCTAGTCATCGGTTGCTTGATCTGGGGAATTACCACACTTCTTCTTGCGTTCTCCGGGGATTACCAGCAACTCACCATTCTTAGGATTGTCACGGGCGTGGGAATGGCTGTCATGATGCCGACCGGGTTCAGCCTCATTGTGGACATGTATCCCATGGAAAAAAGAGGTAAATACTTCGCGATTTACGGGGCCCTCGGGATTGTGGGTTTAGTTACAATTGTACCATTACTGGGCTTTATAGATGCCCCGAGTCTTACTGGCGGGTTAGAATCAGACGTATACCAACTAGCGTTATACCAAGCGGCATTTACTCTAGCGGGGTACCCGGAAATGCTTATGCTCATTCTGAGAAATCTTTTACTGCTAGACGCCTTCGCGAAAAGCACTGTTTATGTTGGAGTGTGGAGATTGGGCTTCATCATCTTGGGTGTGGCCAGCATTGTTATCGCCGGATTAGCAGCCCTACTCATAAAAGAGCCTCCAAAAGGTGCATCAGAAAAAGAGCTTGCGGACGTTATCACCGTGGAATCAGCTGAAAAATACAAGGTTAAACGTAGTGTTTTTAGAGAAGTTCTGAGTAATCGCACAATGCTGGTTATCATCGGGCAGGGAGTAATGGGATATTTTCCCTATGTTGTTCTTCAGACTTGGTTCATTCACTGGTTTGAAACCGCTCGGCAGATTCCCCCGTTACAGGCTTCTCTGATTTTTGCAATGCTGGTTGTGGGTGCGGCTCTGGGAAACTTGATTGGTGGAGTTCTCGGAGACCGTATGGAGAGGAGAAGCCCGAAAAGAGGTAGAATCATAATTGCACAGATTTCCACCTTCGCAGGCATCCCGGGTGTACTCTTGATTCTATTTACTAGAATGAATTTAATTTTGTACATAGCCGTCGCATTCGCCATGGCAGCTATGATAAACTGGGGCAGTGTAGGCTCGGTGCAGCCTATTGTCTCCGCTGTTAATAAACCGGAGGCGCAGAGCACCGCTTGGGCTCTGGAGCAGATGTTTGAACAGGTGTTCGCGGCTTTTGGAGCTGTCCTTACGGGATGGATCGCTGACAAAATAAACTTCGGAGTTTCGGGACTTGCTATGCAGTGGATAACTCCCTACCTTAGTATATGGCTCCTTTTCGTTGATGTACCGCTTCTGCTCTATATTCTGTGGCTTTCAGGTGAGTCGCTAACCTTTGCCATAGCCTTGACAGTTGCCATTCCTTGGGCTGCAAGCTTCAGCATCTGGTCACTAGCTTATAGAACTTACCACAAGGATAAAGCCAAGATTCACGAGTTTCTGGAACAGAGAAGGAAAGAAATCACCAAGAAATAGTCATCGTAGCGATAAAATCAAACTCTTTTTATTTTTTACTAATAAAAGAAATGAGGGATTTAGGTTGCTATTTAATTTCTTTCAGAACTGCTTCTATGTTTTCACTATAGCTTCCTTGGGGTACGAATTTCTTGTCGAAAATTGCTCCCCCAATTGTAAAGGCCCATATGTCTAGTTCTTTCATTTTTCGTACCCGTTCGTAACTGTTTATGCTTCCAGCCACGATCAAGGGAATTTTAACCGCTTTCTGAACAGATACCATGAGTTTTTCGACGTCTCCATCATATCGGTAGGCTAGTAGGTTGATTCCGGAAAGCCCCAGTTTTTCCACTCTTTTGGCGTCCTTTACAATTTCTTCTATTGTGCCTCTCAGAAGGCAGGGGTGGTCTACTATTTTGCCTATGTAGGGGAAGAATCTTATTTCGGTTTCATGTATGAGGGGTAGTGTTTCTTCTATGTAGGTTCCCCCTATGAGGTAGTCTACGCCTAGTTCGACTGCGTTTTTTGCGGACTGGATGGCGGCTTCCTTTGATTCGCTTACTACTTCAAGGAAAATAGTCCTCTTGTCTTCCTTCATCGTTTTTACCAGTTTCTTGAGCTGGTTTAGGGGTAAGCCTATGTCTTTGAATCCCACGAATTTTACTTTGGTTTTTCTGATTTCCTCGTAGACTTTGAGGGCGTTTTTGACCGTCACGTCATTGTACGTTAACATGAAGATGAATTTGGTCAAATGCCCATTTCTCCTCTCTTATTTTTCCCAATCGGTTATGGCTAGTACTCGAGCAGGCGAACCTCCTATTCCCTTGATTGGCAGCGGAAGCGCGATTATTGTCACTCTTCCCTTACCCAGTTTATCGAGGTTGGTCAACATTTCTACAAGGGGAATGTTTGCCTGTAGTAGATTCATGTGAGCCATGAAGGAGTAGATTATGGTATCGTCATTGGTTCCAACAAGTTTTACTCCCTTCTCTACTAAGTATCCCGCAGCATCGCCGGATATCACCGGAATGTCCGGTAGCATCATATTGGTCCAGAATAATACAATGTCGCCCTTTTTAATATCTATTTTATTTTCTTTCTCATACTGTTTGATGTGTTCTCTGGTTATCATTGGTCCAGATACACTGAAACGCTCGTATCTCTCAAATACCTTTGCCATATCGGGTTCTTTTCCCACAAAGGACATATCGATGGAGTAGCCCTCACCCACAAACGTTTCAATAGGTACGTCACCTATTGTCACCTTGCTGTTAACCAGGTATCCGTGGTAAGGAGCCTCGATGTGTGTTCCGGCGT
The DNA here is from genome assembly GCA_030587365.1 of Candidatus Freyarchaeota archaeon. Classification (GTDB taxonomy): domain Archaea; phylum Asgardarchaeota; class Jordiarchaeia; order Jordiarchaeales; family Jordiarchaeaceae; genus Jordiarchaeum. The sequence goes on from JAUQZE010000041.1 coordinate 4,074, forward strand.
GGCTCCACAGGCGTATCCACTCACACATGCAGCGGTCGTGTACGAAAATGTAGGGCTCAATCTTTATTTCATCTTCGGGGATTGTTGCTCCCCACTGCGCGTCCTTAGCCCATTTAGGGTCAGTGGGATTCAGTAATCTGCTCAATTCAACAACTTTTTTAGGTTTCATATCTCATTTCTCTCTCCAATAATTCATATCAAAACTTGGTTCACAATTTTCATCTTTTTTTATTTTTAGGGATTTAAATATTCGTAATATATTCTAAATAGTGGTTTTTAATCTTAAAAATAGTTATGTTATGTAACTTCCACCGCCTCTGAAGAAGAGTGAGCTTTAAGTTTAGCTAATTTCTATAAAAGGATTATAATTGAAAAAAAGGAGAGAATAAATTCAAATTTTATGAATTCCAATTGGCCTTAACTTGTGGTAATGATTCCGCCGGTTACATTGATTGCTTGGCCGGTCATGAAATCTGAATCCTCTGATGCTAGGAATACTGCAACCTTTGCCACATCTTCTGGTTGCGCTATTCGTCCTAGGGGTGTGAAGAAGATGTACTCTTGGCGTATGCTTTCGGGTGTGCTTCCATCAGCACGGAGTTCACATGTCCATTTAACCTCACGTTCTTGCATGCTTGTAGCAACTAGTCCCGGGCAAATAGAGTTCACGTTTATTTTATAGGGAGCTAATTCTAATGCGATGCTTTTCGTGTATGCTATAGCACCCGCTTTGCTTGCGTTGTAGTGAGCGTACATAGGGTTTCCTATTTTTCCTGCCATAGAGGCGGTGCAGATTATTTTGCCGCCTCCTCCCTGCTCGATCATTCTTTTTGCGACCGCCTGGGTGCAGAGGAACATGCCCTTCAGATTTACATCCATGTTGAAGTCCCACTTCGCCTCCGGCATATCCAGGACGTATTCCATTGAGGATACTCCTGCGTTGCTCATTAGAATGTCTATTCTGCCAAATTTTTCAACGGTTTGCTTTACCATTTGTTCTACTTCAGATTTTTTAGTTACGTCAACCTTAACGGCTAGAGACTTCCTTCCCACTGATATTATTTCTTGAGCGGTTTGCTTTGCTTCCTCCAGATTTAAGTCCGCTACAACGACGTGTACTCCTTCCTTGGCGAACCTTAGTGCTATCGCTCTTCCTATTCCTCTTCCCGCACCCGTTACTATTGCAATTTTGTCTTTTAGCCTAATTTTCATTCACCTCCTATCTCATCTCATAAGGACCGCTTTTGAGGTATGGTCATGTTGCGACTGAATGTTACCTCATCATCCCATAGACGGCATGTTATGTTGCTAAGGTAGTCTCCCTTTTCAGAAGCCATGAAAACCGCCATTTTCGCAACGGCTTCCGGTTCGTTATCTATCTGGCGTAGTGGTGAGAAGAGTACAATGGTGTCTTCCCCCACTGGGGGACCTCCTTTTATTTCAGCTCCCAATTTTAGCTCTCTGGCTTCAACATAACCGGGACAAATTATGTTCACTTTAATATTTTTACCCGCCAATTCTGTACCAAGGCTGCGCGCGAAACCGGTTACAGCCCCCATTGAGGCTGCGTAGTGCGACAGCTGCTCCTGCCCGCATATTCCCGCTGTGGAGGAAATTACTATCATCTTGCCCTTGTTGTTTTTAACCATCTCTTTAGCCACCGCCTTGCAGAGAAAGAACACGCCCTTTGCGTTGTAATCTATTATGGTGTCCCATTCTTCCTCCGACAGGTCGACCATTTTGACCAGTGAGGCTATTCTGGTCACGTTAACGAGTATATCAATTGTCCCGAACTTTTCCTTTGTTTTTTGGATAATGTCGTTTATTTCGGATTCTTTACGAATATCAACTTTTAGTGCCAAGGCTTCCTTATTCATTGATTTTATTTCTGAGGCGGTCTTTGTGGCGGATTCCGCGTCTATGTCTCCTACTACAATTTTTGCTCCTTCATGGGCAAAGGCGAGAGCAATGTGTTTTCCTATTCCTCCGCCGCCTCCCACTACGATTGTTGTCTTTCCAGCTAAACTCATCTCACATCAACCTCTTATAATTATTCGAACTCGAACAGCCCGCACAAATCTTCGTACAATTTCACATATTTTTTGTAGGCTTTGTTGTACACCTCAAAGTTTTTGGGATTGGGTTCGTATTTTTTCTTTATGCTCACCATTTTGCTGGCTGCATCCCTGACATCTTTGTATATTCCTATGGCTTTTCCTGCTAGTATGGCTGCTCCGAGGCTGGCGGCCTCTTCGATTTTGGTTTGTAGAACTGTTTTCTGAGTAATGTCTGCCTTGATCTGGTTCCATACGGCGCTGCGTGCTCCTCCGCCTAGAACTCTCATTTCTTTTACAGGGATTTTCATGTCTTCTAAAACATCTATGTTTCTTCTCACTATGAAGGCTATGGCTTCCATTATGGCTCTTGCAAAGTGGGCTTTCGTGTGTTTCAGGGTAAAGCCGAAGAAAACACCCTTCGCCTTGGGATTCGCTTCCGGTGCCATAGCTCCTTGGAGATGTGGGAGCATAACTAACCCATCGCTTCCTGGAGGTACTTGGGCCACTTCATCGCCTATCACATTGTAGGGATCCGTCTCTAGTAGCTCTGCCACACTCATCTCTTCATTTGCGAAATTGTCTCTGTACCATCTGAGAACCATTCCTCCCGTGGTAAAGGTATGAGCCATATAAGTGTCGGGTATACCATAGTAGTGGATGGGCATTCTACCTTGCTTATCAAAAATGGGCTTTTTCAAAACCGCACAAATCGCCAGAGCGGCTCCCGTATTTTCGGAAAACATTCCCGGTTCAACATTTCCCACTCCTATGGCACCACACACCTGGTCTAAAGCGCCGGTGGTCACCATGGTTTTCGGAGATAATCCTAGTTCTTTGGCTACCTCGGATTTAAATTTCGCCACCGGTTCTCCGGATTCTCTTATGGAGGGTAGCTGATTCTGTGTGACTCCGAGGAAGTCCAGCATTTCGTCCCAGTACTTCTTGGTGATGATGTTCCAGTAAAGTGTGGAGCAGAGCAGTGAACCCTCGGCTACCAGTTCACCAGTCATCCGGTAGATCAGGTAGTCTTCTATGAGAAGGTACTTGTCAACCTTGTCGAAAATGTTCTTCTCGTTTCTTTTTAGCCAGAAGATTTTTGATGCGGGCCAGGTTGGAACAATTTTTACTTGTCCCGAAATCTTGAAGGCGTATTGGTCGGGGTCGAACTTCTCTGATAGGGTATCCGCCTCTTCCTGGGCTCGGTTATCCAGCCAAATTATTGCGTTTCTCAGAGGCTTTCCATCCTTGTCTATGAAGAATAGTGTCTCTCCCTGTGCTGAGATTCCCAAGGCCCTTATATCTTCGGGATTGACTTTGGTTTGTTCGAGGACTTCTTTAACGCCGTCTTTGAAGGCTTTCCAGAAGGTTTCCGCGGGAAGCTCTACCGCAAGAGCGGTGGGTGTGAGCAGTGTATACTCTTTGGTGGATATTCCTAGAAGCTCGCCCTTCGTGTTAAAAAGAGCTATTTTTGAAGCGGTTGTTCCAGCATCGAGAGTTAAGATGTATTCCAAGAAGCGATACCTCCTTCCACCTGTTTTTAGTCGTCTGGGGGTGCAAGGGCCCAGCAGATTAAGGTCGGCTCTTTATACTTGTTTATCAGTTTGTGTGGTTCACCAATGGGGATGATTACAGCGTCTCCCTCTTGCAATTCCTTTTTTTCTTTTGAGAATTCGCATAAAACTTTTCCCTTCGCCACGAAGAAGATTTCTTCACCGTATTTATGGCCGGGGTCTACGGCACCCTCATTTCCGGGCTCAATGTAAGAGGTGCCGAAAACCAGTTTATCGGACTTCAAGTAAAGGTGACACAACTCGTCACCTTCCCAAAATTCTTTGGAGTCCTTCTTTTTGACCATTTTAACCCTGCTCATTTTCACACTCTCTCCAAATTTATCTTAATCTTATTTTCTATTTTGCTTTTAAGTATTAAAGTTTGTTTCAATCAATTACTTTTATCGCGAAATTTTAGTTTAATACTTATGTTTAAATTTATTAAATAGGAAGATGCTATTTTATAGCATTCGAAAAAGTCTAATACGTGCATGAGATTTATTGGAAAAGGCTTGGTTGCGAGATTATGGTTAGCTTTTCAAATGCCGCAGTGGAGATAAAAGAATTCATAAAATATTTTTGTGAGGAGGTCGGTCCTCGTCCTCCGTGCAGTGAACAGGAAGCCAAGGCTGCGAAACTGTTGAAGAAAAAATTTGATGAGTACTGCGATAAAACTTCTATAGAGAATTTTACCTGTCGTCCGGGTGCTTATCGAGCGGCTTTCAGAGGACCCATTATACTGTATATTTTATCAACGATTTCGTACATCGTCGCGGTCTATTTTGGTTTACGGGCATCGACGCTCTTCGGTGGTTATTCGGTATTTGCTTCAATTTGGGATGCGAATTTGCTGTTTTTCTTCTTATTACTTCTTCTGGTAGCGATTAGTATTTCTCTGTTTTCCGTAGTGGTGGTGATAGTGGGAAGCTTGATGTATACCAAGGAGACGATTGACATATTTTTCCGAGAGAAGAGTTCAACCAATGTTATTGGTAAAATGAAACCCAAAGGAAATGCAAAGAAGCTAGTGTTGATCAGCGGGCATCATGATGCGAATTGGGAGTTTCCAATGATAAGGAAGTTTGGAAGCAAATTTACTTCGCTGCAGGCGGTCTCCGTTATTTCCAACTACATGATTCTTGCTATACTCATAATTAGACTTATACTGTATCTTCTTCGAATACCGCTTGGTTTTCTTATAGAGATTATCCTCTTATTAGTACTGGTAGCTCCTATCCCAATTCTGGTGTACGTTTATCCAAATTTGATTTCTGACACTCCAGTTATGGGTGCCAACGATAACCTCACGGGAATGGCTGTCTGCTATGAAGTGGCGAGATACATTTCCACTAAGGAACTCCGTCCAAAAGAAACGGAAGTCTGGGTGGTATCCTTTGGATGCGAAGAGATAGGAGACAGGGGAAGCAAGCGATTCGTAAAGAAATATTACGATGAATTAAAAGACGCTTACAACGTAAACCTCGACATAGTCGGCGAGAAGGAATCCTCACTGTACATTGTGGAAAAGGAAGTGAGATCCTTAATTAAACTGTCACCGGAAGTCATTGATATTCTGAAAAGCATAGCTGGAAAGTTGAGAATAAAAGTTAACAGCGGCTGCGTTGACGCCTACACAGACGCCATGTCCTTCGCACAGAAAGGTATAAAGTCAGCGTCAATAATTGCTGTGGGTTCCTCCAAATTTCCCAAGTATTACCACACAACCGACGATGTTCCAGATAATTTGGATTATAAGCTGGTAGCTGATGCGCTAAGAATCTGCCTAGAATTCATCAAGCAAATTGATCAATCTTTATGAATCATCATCAATCAGTTTTCAGTGATTATCTCTAGGTAACTAGGGTTATGGTATTTTTTTCGTTTAGTAAATTTTCAGAGCTTCCTGAATGATATTAACATTTTTATCTCTCTGCATATTATTTGTATTTTGAGCAGTCGTTAAGTTCCTTATGAAACCGATTAATTAACCGAGGTTTTGGGGCAATTGCAGTATTCCGATTTTCATGAAGTGATTATAGTTGGGGTGAGATTGTGAAGTTTTCTACTCTTGCGAAGTGTTTTGAGGATTTAGAAAATACTTCAAGCAGGCTTGGAATGACCGACATCTTGGCAAGTCTCTTCAAAGAGTGTACGGTTGAGGATATAGACAAGGTCGTTTACATGCTTCAGGGCACTGTGGCTCCTCCCTTTAAGGGTATAGAGATTGGTATGGGAGAGAAGTTTGTTCAGCAAGCGGTATCCAATGCATCTGGTGTCTCAAAGGAAGAGGTGGTTAAGGAGTATAAAACATCCGGTGATCTGGGAATAGTGGTTTCAGATCTTCTTCCCAAAAAAGAAGGAACTCTTACGGTCTCCCAGGTTTATGACGCCTTCATGAAAATTGCGACGGTTTCGGGTAAAGGCACACAGGAAGTGAAAATTAAAAGCTTAACGGAACTCTTAAAGAATTCTTCCCCAAAGGAAGCGAGGTACTTGGTCAGGATACCTTTGGGGAAGCTTAGGCTGGGTGCAGGGGACGCCACCATAATAGATGCGTTATCCGTCAGGACTGTGGGTGATAAGTCTATGAAGGCGGAGATTGAGAGGGCTTACAATCTCTGCTGCGACATGGGTTTGGTTGCCAAAACACTATACACGGATAGGAAAGCAATTACAAACTTTGGTATTAAGGTGGGTAATCCCATTAAGCCGGCTTTGGCTGAGAGGCTCTCCAGTGTGGAGGAGATAATTGATAAGATTGGTGAGTGCTACGTGGAAGCCAAATATGATGGGTTCAGAATCCAGCTCCATAAAGAGGGGGACAAGGTTGAACTTTTCTCGAGAAGAATCGAGAGAATGACCCACATGTTTCCTGAGATAGTCCAGGCAGCCAGGGAACAAATCAAAGGAGATGCCATAGTTGAGGGAGAAACTATAAGTTATGATGAATCCACAGGCGAATTTCTACCATTTCAGTTCACTATTCGAAGAAAGAGAAAACACGGAGTGGAAGAAATGGTGGAGCAGTACCCTGTGGTGTACTTCACCTTCGACATGCTTTACAACGGCCAAGACCTCACAAAGAAACCCTACATCGAAAGGAGAAGCATTCTGGAACAAAGCATTAGTGAAGGAGAAACAATAAAAGTTTCAGAGAAGATAAAAACCAAAGACCCCGAGGAGTTGAAACTATTCTTTGACGAGAACATTGGGAGGGGACTTGAGGGAATTGTGGCAAAAGATTTGAACGCACCGTACACCGCCGGAGCCAGAAAGTTTGCCTGGATAAAATTGAAGCGATCATACAAGGGGGAACTAGCGGATACGATTGATGTCACAATTGTAGGATATCTCGCCGGGAGAGGAGCCAGAGCAAAAATGGTGGGTGCCCTACTAGGAGCAGTCTACGACGAGGAATCTGAGACCTTCAAGACCGTAGCCAAAGTAGGCTCCGGAATGACAGAGGAGCAGATGAAAACTCTGAAGCAGATGTTAGACGAGATAAGGGTTGAAAACAAGCCCAAAAATGTGGACGCTATCATAGTTCCCGATGTCTGGACCCATCCTCAATACGTGATTACGGTGTCTGCGGATGAGATAACACTATCGCCGTCACACACCTGTGGCAGAGTCGATGAACTGGGATACGCACTCAGATTCCCTAGAATGGTAAGTTGGATAAGGGAAGATAAAAAACCGGAGGACTCTACCACCGTAAAAGAGATAATCGAGATGTACGATATGCAAAAGCATGCAAAAACTTCTTGAAACGGATTAATAAAAATAAAAAAAGGAATAGAAGGCTATAAGCTTCCGAGAAACTGTATGAGGTAGGATATTATGAGATAATTTATGCCGTAATTCATCCACCAATAGCTTCCAAAGAAAAGTTCGTTCAAAGCCACACCTATTGTTACCAGAATATTTGTCCCTGAATATATTTGAATACTAAAAACGATCGATAAAAGTGCCATTAGGGGCTTACCATAGAGAGGCCCTCCGGGTAGTGTTGCTGTTAAGGTAATATTTATAACACCCAGTATTTGCGCCTGTGTAATTATTAGGAAAGTCATCAGTCCTATTGCTATGCCTATTAAGATCAGAATTGCAAGAGCTAATCTTGATACTGCTTCGGGTTTCAAGGTTTTCGTCCTCCAGTTTTAAACTGATGTTTTATATTGATTGCAAGATACTAATAAATTATTTGCTTATAACATAGGTTTAATAAATTGTTAAATATTCTAAAAAAATCAAAATAAAAAGAGCAAATCCAAACTCTCGATGAAAGTTTACTTCGCTCCCTCTGTACAATTGAAAATAATAGAAATAAAAAAAGAAGAGAAAGGAATCCTGCTTTTTTAAATTACACTAGTTTACCCATGAAAAGGATTCCCGGGCTATGAGCTGTAACAGGGTTACATTCGAGATGAATAATATTGATTTTGAGTGGACCCAACTCACCCCTGCATATATAGAATTCTAGTTTCCAGCATTGCCAGTGTTTAACAATATTCCACATAGCAGAAAACTCGTTCGCTTTTATGATTATTTGTCCATCCGAATCAATGTCGTCCAAGGTCTTGTAAATAATAGCATCATCAAACAGTTTCCAACAGCTATCAACGCGTAGCCAAAGTTTTCCTTCAGCCATCGGCGTCACCATATTAATTCTATGTTGAGGAGCACTGTAGATATCATCTACTTCTCCCTCTTGGTCATATACGAGATAATTTACAAGACTAAGCCACTCAGGAATAGGTTGTTTGGTTGATGGATCGAAAACTAGAACTTTTGGAATATACTGGGCGGGGTCAATCGGTAGAGGGTATCCAGTGGAGTTCTTCGGTATTAGTTCAAACATCGGATACATTTGACCAATCTGTGGAATTAAGAGAGCTCCCTCTAGGTTAACGCCTACGCTATAGAGTTTGTTGTCATCCAAACTGATCCAATAGCCGTCTTTTGTCAATTGTTCAACGTAAACCACCTTCATGGTTGGAGGTGCAGCATCATCATACCAGAATCGAAGCCCTGAAACTTGGAGGAAGAAGTCTCCACGTAGGGTCACCGACATCTCCAGTGCCCTTTTAACTTCATATCCGTACAAATAGAATTTGCATTCAAGCCAACCTAGGTAAGGTCCTTGGTAGGGTACACCGCCAAAAGGTACCACGCTGATTGCATCGTAGAGGGTGATATATCCATTCTCGCTGTAAAATCCGTGTCTGATAACTCCATCCGGTATGAACGCAAAGTCCAATTCTCCGGTAGCAACCTCAATTTGCCACCTTATGGAATCCGCTAACAGGTCACCTATTGCACTTTCACCAGAGGAACTCGGAACATTGAAGCTGGAATGAGCAATTATAGTATTATACGGAGGCAAACCTATTCCAGCAAGAATCATGTTCAAAGCAGCGGTGTATGGATCAAGAATACCGGGAGATTCTGCTATAGAGTCATCTATGCTTATTGCATTGTAACTCCTGATTCCAATTCCTTGCCCCGCATTACCACCCAACGCAACACTTAATTCAAGTTTACCTAAATATTCGCCGTGAGCTTTCGCATCAACTATGGTTGTATTTCCAGATGGTGTGGACAAAACAATAGGTTGGGTTAACAATGCGTGATCGTGACCACTGATTATCAAGTCAATGCCATCAACCTTTGAAACGAAGTACATATCTTCCTTGTAACCATTGTGAGAAAGCATGATAATGAGATCCACACCCTGATTCTTGAAGTAAGCAACTTGTGCTGCAGCGGTTTGAATTGGATCTAAAATTTTGTATGGAGCTTGGAAGAACATTGTTGCATTCGCTCCGTAGCCCACCACAGAGAAGAGACCAATTTTCACTGTTTGGCCATTCGTGATTACGTTTATTGTTTTATTATTCTGTATGAATTTGCTAAGACCATAGGGATCAAAGGTCATATCTAAGTTGGAGCACAGTATAAGAGGCATATTCCCGTTCAATGTGGAATTGGTGTTTTTAAGAATCAATGATAGCCCATGTGGACTGTAATCAAATTCATGGTTTCCTATAGCTATAGCATCGTATCCGAGCATCTTCATTAGTACGAGTTCAGGAGAGGATCCACCTGGAAATGTGCCTAACCATGAGAATGGGGTGCCCATCAGAAAGTCACCAGCCATAAATGTCAGAACTGATTCGTTCATTGCCCCCTTTCCAGTTTTTATTTGATTTATCAGAGTAGCTATACGGGCTATCCCTCCCACAGTATCATCATTACCTGTACCAGTCTTATAGTCGGCTAATGGACAAGGTAACAGTTCCGAGTGAAAATCGCTATGGTGTAAAATTGTTAAATTCACTATACTTCCCGACTTGCTCTGCATCGGATTATTGCCCTGTATCCCGAAATTGTAAGCCGCAATAAGTATCCCAGGATTTATTGTACTAAATGTGGCTGTTACAGCAGGAGACACAAAACCTATAATAAAAAGCGCTGAGAAAACAAGGGCAGCAATTTTAAATCGCTTCGTTTTTACTCTCCCCTATTTTTGCTATTTTTCGAGTGCCGTCGTGACACAGAAAAGGGCGTGCCGGTGAGAATATACCAAGATTTTTAATATGTAAATAAGGAAATCACTTTTTCCCGCTGGAGCATAAACAGTATTTTCCAGCCCTTCTCCAAAATTTATTACTTGTTTACTTTATATTTAAAACTTTAGCTTTCACCGAACCCATCTTAGCTTCATGCCCCATTGATGGTAATGCTATAAATTGCTCCCCAAAATTTAATCATTATCAATTAATAAAAAGGAGAAGATTTGGGATTTGGTCAACTCTGCTAAGTTTGAGGAATAAAATTTCATCTATCTTTTCGATTTTATTCCCACCAAATCTTTAACTTAATTTTTTAAGGGCTTCGAATATTTCCTCGTTTTTAGGGATGTCCTTCATTGAATCACCGTAATATGCGTACTGTATGATTCCTTCTTTGTCTACCACTAGTAAAGCGGGCATTCTTCCTAATTTCAGAGGGTTAACCTCTTGTTTCAGTCTTGGGAACCTTTTTAGTCTGGTCATAGTATACGGGGTACCTTCCTTTTGCGTATTTTGTCTCCATTTTTTGAGCGTTTTCTAATTTGTTTGCAGTAATAGGGTATAACGCTGCATTTAACTGCTCAAATTCATTGATGTGGTTTGCTAGTCGGGCGATGTGTCCTCTACAGTATGGTCAGGAGATACCTCTCAGCAGAACTACTACCACGTTTTTCTTTCCCTCAAAGTCCCTTATGTTAACTGTCTCTCCTCTGGAGTTCGGCAGGCTAAATTCTGGAATTTTTGTGCCCACCATTTGGAACTTATCCTTCGTCTTGTAAACACCTCCTCCATTCTTTAAAAAGATAAAATAGTATACCCTTTTGTTATTCATAATTGGGGTATTTATTACGTGCAGTGAGTGTTTTTAAAGTTAAGGAAATGGTAACTGTTGTTTTCTATTTTTTACGTTTTGGGCATGGCTCATCTAGGAGTGCTATTACTTCTCGGTATTGTTTCAAATCCGCGGGTACGTTTAGTTGCATCTCCTCTAGAAAGTCTGAGTACATTTTCTGGTCTAGGACATCGCAGAGGAAGTCTTTTATTTTGTGGGCGGCTCTTAACCCCTCTGAGCCACATTGTTCAACTAGAATTAGGAAAATATCAGTCATCGAGTCTTGGAAGGAGCTTTGGAGTTCTTTGCCTTTGTCTGGGATCTTCTTCCTCATCTTCCAGACGGTTTTAAAAAGCTCTAGTGCTTCCTCTGTTTTTTTAACCCTCTTGTCGCAACTGAGTTGGGAGGCTAGGTTTAGGAGTGTTGCGCCTTTGCTGTAGATGGCTATCGCGTAGTCCGGGACTATTTTTATAGTCGCATCGTAGCTCCTTATGGCCTCTTCGTACTTGCCTAGTTTTCCTTGGGCGATCCCCTTGTTGTAGTGGGTTACAAAGTTGTTGGGATTTATAGTTAAAGCTTCATTAAAACATTCTATGGCTTCCTCGTATCTATTCAGTTTTATAAGAGAGCTACCCTTATTGTTTATAGCCTCTGCGTCCTTGGGGTTTATTTCTAGAACATTGTCGAAACACTCTACAGCATCTTCGTATCTGCCCAACTGGTCCAGTGCCGTGCCCTTGTTAGTCAGAGCCACTACGTCTTGAGGATTAATCTTCAGAGCCTTATCATAAAATTTTATAGCCTCTTCATATTTGCCCTTATCAACTAGAGAGTTGCCTTTGTTAATAAGTTCGTCTACAGACTCAGAATTCATAATTAACCCTCCTTCTAAGCTAACATTGTTAATAATTACAAAAACTTGGTTTTTATCTCCGTAATTTCCTCCAGTCTGGATTAAATAAGACTTTCTAGGTTTTATGTTTTGTTTTTTAAAGAACAGTTATTTAACTTGTTAAATTTGGATTTTGTTTCGCACTTATTTTAGAATATCTCTGTATATTGCGGCTTCGGGGTGAATTTCCAGATTTGTTTTTTTAATGAAGTCCTGATATTTCTGTTCCCCCAAAATCCTAATCAAAAGTTTTTTTATGCTCGCAACGGTTGTTGAAGCCTCAGAACCGCAGACTTCAGCCAGATTCTGTATGACCGGAATCATAATGTAAGGAATGTCTGCCTTGAATCTTTGGACAATCTCGGGAGACAGTTTTTCTTCATCCCAAACCGATTTCAAGGTTTCAAGAACCGCACCAACCCTGGAGATTGCATCTTCACAACTTAACGTCTCATGGAAGACCAGCAGAGCTAAGGCCTTATTAAGAGAGGCTTCAGCCATTTGAGGGTTCAAGGCTAGAGCCTCATCAAACAGTTTAGCCGCTTCCTCAAATCTGCCCAAACGAAGGAGGAGATTGCCCTTATTGTATATGGTTTCCGCATCCTTAGGATTTATCTCAAGTGCCCTATTGTAACACTCAAGAGACTCATTAAAGCAGCAAAGGTTTAACAATGCGTTGCCCTTGTTGTGTAAGGCTTCCCAGTCCTGAGGATTTATCTCCAAGGTCTTATCAAAAAGATTAATCGCCTCCTTGAGTTTACCCAGCTCACAGAGAGCGGTACCCTTATTAAACAAGGCCTCTGAATTTTCCGGTTTCAGAGCTAGAGCTTCATCATAGCAGTGAATAGCGTCCTCAAACTTGCCCTGATGAAAGAATTCGTTGCCCTTGTTAACGAGATCCTTAACCTTCTGCGAATCCAAGCCTATGCCTCTCCAATAAAAAAACATCAAATGATACCCTTTTTTTCTCTTCCTATATGTTGCAATCAATAAGGCTTTAATTGCCCATCCAAATAAATATTAACGCTTGTGAAGCAGCATTTAGCCTTTCCCGAGTAGTTTAGTTAATTTTAAATAAAACATATAAAATATAATATATACAACTGTTTAAAGTAGAAATCTTTTTTTAGAAAGAATAGAGGAGAGAGGTTTTCAAAATGAGTAAGAAAAGTAAAGCCAAACCTAGCAAAGCAAAACCTAGCAAGGCAAAGAAGATAGCAAAAGAAGTTGCTAAACCAAAAGAAATAGGGTTACCAGACTATATAAAAAACAAAATTTGGCTGAAGAAATACCCTAGTGACTTCCCCAAAGAGGTTAAAATACCCACGGACAAGTCGATACCTGAACTGGCGGAAGAAGCCACAAATAAGTGGCCTGATTCTGTAAACATAATATTCTACGGGAGAGAATTCAAACGGAAAGAGTTTAAAGACCTCATCGACAGGCTCACTACAGCCTTCCAGAAAAAACTGGGAATCAAGAAAGGGGACAAGATAGCGATATATTTACCCAACTGCCCCCAATTCATAGTCGCGTACCTAGCTGGACTGACAGCCGGAGCAACCATGACCTGCATCAGCCCACTCTTCGTACCCCGAGAAATCGCGTACCAGATAAATGACAGCGGAGCCCAAACCCTAGTAACCATGGACATGTTCTGGAAAAACGTAGAACAAATAAAAAATGAGGTTAAACTCAAAAACATCCTCCTAACCAACATATTTGGACAGACACCCAACGTACCAGAAAACAAGGAACAAGGAATATACCATATGACCAACCTGATCAAAGACACCGCCCCCGATGTAACAAGAATAAAATTTAACCCCATGAAAGACATTGCGGTAATTCAGTACACCGGAGGCACAACGGGTATGCCCAAGGGTGCGCTTCTCACGCACTACAACCTCATAGCAAACGCCCACCAGATTATACCCATATCTGAAACATTAAAGAAGAGGTTCCATGAAGATCGGATCAAGTCTATCAGCGTGCTCCCCTGGTATCACATATATGGTCAGACCTGCGAGATCGTGGCGGGTAACTTGATTGATTCATGTGCAGTGCTTTTTGCAAATTTCGATGCTGGAGCTGTTCTTGACGCCGTTCAGAAGTATAAACCGTGGATGTTCTTAGGAGTTTCCGCTATGCTTATCGCACTCATGAATCACCCCAAGGCGCAGGAAACGGATTTCAGCAGTCTCAAATACATGAATATGGGAGCCGCACCGACTCCGGATGAGGTCGCGAAGCAGTGGAAGAAGCTCTCAGGATGGCCGCTCAGCGAAGGCTACGGTTTAACTGAAACAAGCCCTGTCACCCACACCCGACCCGCAGAGCTGTTCGGTGAAAAATTGGGCAGCATCGGTCCACCCATTCCCAATACACTAGCAGGCATAGTGGACCCGGAAAGCAACAAGTTCCTACCCATTGGAGAGATGGGTGAGCTGGTAATCAGCGGTCCTCAAGTGATGCAGGGTTACTGGAATAGGCCCAAGGATACTGAGGCAGTCTTCTTCGAGGCCGGAGGGTACAAGTGGCTCAAAACAGGAGACCTAGCCAAAATGGATGACGAGGGATACTTCTACATCGTTGACCGTACCAAGGACATAATCAAGTATAAGGGTCACAGCGTTTATCCCAGGGAGATCGAGGAAGTCGTCTTTGAGCATCCTGCGGTGCTGGAGTGTGCAGTGATTGGTATTCCGGATCCCGAGGCCGGTGAGAACATAAAGGCGTTCATCTCGCTTAAACCGGATTACAAGGGTAAGATAACTGAGGAAGAGATGAAGAACTGGATAAAGGAGCGGGTAGCAGCCTACAAGTATCCCAGATACGTGGAGTTCATTGACAATATTCCCAAGACCATTGTGGGCAAGGTTCTGAGAAGAGTGCTAAGAGAAAAAGAAGCTGCAAAAATGGGGTAATCCTACCCCTATTCTCTATTTTTCTTTTTTTACTTTTTAGCCTTTTATAAATAGAATACGATACAAGATAATTTACTTGAAAAACCCCCTTTTTCTAGAAAGAACAGGATGGAGAGGTTTTAAAAAAGGAGTAAGAAAAAGAAGCAAAACTCGGGAAACGGACATACTCCCCGCCTCGAAGGGAGTTGGAGTTTGTGTTTGAGTTATACGCTAGAATGTGGTAGCGTTATCGCTCAAATTTTTAATCATCTCCGTGTCTATTTTTAGGCACCACCAGGTAAGATTAGTTAATTTTAAATAAAACATGTGAAAACATAGTGATAAGACCTATTTAAAGGAGGAATCCTTTTTAAGGAATAATTAGAAGAGAGGTTTCAAAATGAGTAAGAAAAGTAAAGAAAAGCCTAGCAAAGCAGAAAAGGCAGCAAAAGAAGCTGTGAAACCCAAAGCAGCAAAAGAAGTTGCTAAACCAAAAGAAGGAGAGTTACCGGACTATATAAAGAACAAAATCTGGCTGAACATATACCCAAAAGACGTGCCTAAAGAAGCTACAATTCCCACGGACAAGGCGATACCTGACCTGATGGATGCAGCCGCAGAAAAGGATCCTAACTTTGTAAACATAATATTCTACGGAAGAGAAATCACCCGAAAAGTGTTTAAGGACAGAATTGATAGGCTCTGCACAGCCTTCCAGCAGAAACTGGGAATTAAGAAAGGGGACAAGATAGCAATATACCTGCCCAACTGCCCCGACTTCATAACAGCGTACTTTGCTGGACTGAAGGCTGGAGCTACCCTGACCTGCATCAGTCCACTCTTCGTACCCCGAGAAGTTGCGTACCAGATAAAGGACAGCGGAGCCCAAACCATAGTAACCATGGACTTATTCTACCCCCGAATAACCGCAGACGAGGTAAAAAATGTAATTAAACTCAAAAACATCGTCTTAATGAACCTTTTTGGAAATCCACCCAACGTGCCAGAGAGCAAGGAGAAAGGAATCTACCATATCGAAAACCTGATAAAAGACACCCCGCCCAACGTGACCAAAGTGAAAATAGACCCCATGAAAGACATAGCAGTAATCCAGTACACGGGAGGCACAACCGGTCTACCCAAGGGTGCACTTCTCACACACTACAACCTCGTAGCAAACGCCCACCAGATTAAAGGTTCAACAGAAGCAATGGAGAAGAGGTTCAAGGAAGATAAGATTAAATCTATCAGCATACTACCCTGGTATCACATATATGGTCAGACCTGCGAGATCGTGACTGGCACAATACTTAATTCAACCGCCGTGCTTTTTGCAGATTTCAACCCCCAACTTGTTTGTGAAGCCATTAATAAGTATAGACCTTGGCTCTTCTTAGGAGTTTCCGCTCTGCTTATCGCACTCATGAACCACCCCAAGGCGCAGGAAACGGATTTCACCTGTCTCAAATACATGAACATGGGAGCCGCACCGACTCCGGATGAGGTTGCGAAGCAGTGGAAGAAGCTCTCAGGATGGCCGCTCAGCGAAGGCTACGGTTTAACTGAAACAAGCCCTGTCACCCACACCCGACAAGCAGTGCTTTTCGGCGAAAAATTAGGCAGCATCGGTCCACCCATACCCAATACACTGGCCGCCATAGTGGACCCAGAAACCAACAAGTTCCTACCCATTGGTGAGATGGGGGAGCTGGTGATTAACGGTCCCCAGGTGATGCAGGGCTACTGGAACAAACCTGAAGAAACCAAGAAGGTCTTCTTCGAAGCCGGAGGATACAAGTGGCTCAAAACCGGAGACCTAGCCAAGATGGATAAGGAGGGATTCTTCTACATCGTTGACCGTACCAAGGACATAATCAAGTATAAGGGACACAGCGTTTATCCCAGGGAAATCGAGGAAGTTATGTTCGAGCACCCCGCGGTGCTAGAGGGTGCGGTTATCGGTATACCCGATCCTGAGGCCGGTGAGAACATAAAGGCGTTCATCGTGCTCAAACCGGATTACAAGGGCAAGATAACTGAGGAAGAGATGAAGAACTGGATTAAGGAGCGGGTGGCAGCCTACAAGTATCCCAGATACGTGGAGTTCATTGACGCTCTTCCCAAGACCAATGTGGGCAAGGTTCTCAGAAGAGTGCTGAGAGAACAAGATGCTGCAAAAAAGAAAAAGTAATCCCATCCCTCTATTTCATTTTTTTCTTTTTTTGAACTTTAAGATTGAATTATGTTTGTTTATATTTATTTCTTTAAAATATTATACGACTGTTTAATAATTACTGTTTGTGATAGCATTTATAAATTTGTAAACCGATAAAGAGTATAAGAAACAATGCATTAGGGTGGATTCTTAATATGTTTAGTTTAAAATTTGTGCTGTTGCCTGACTATGTTAGGAAGAAAATCTGGCTGAAGCACTATCCAGAGGGTTATCCTAAGGAGATTAAAATTCCCAAAAACAAGTCTTTACCCGATATATTCATAGAAGCGGCGGAAAAGTGGGGTGATGCAGTTAACTTCATTTTTTATGGTAAGGAATACAACCGTAATCAGCTTATGGACCGGGCTAAGAGGTTTGCAGCAGCTCTCTACAACCTGGGAGTGAGAAAGGGTGACGTGGTGGCGATTTACCTCCCTAACAGCTTCCAGTTCCTAGTCTCGTACGTGGGCATTCTATTAGCGGGGGCTACGGTTACTGCCATCAGTCCACTGTTTGTGCCCCGTGAGGTTGCCTACCAGTTGAAGGACAGTGGAGCAGAAATCCTAATAACAATGGATCTTTTCTACAACAACGTGAAGCAGATTAAAGGTGAAACTCGGCTCAAAAACATTATCGTGACCAACATCATGGGAGAGAAGCTCGGAGTCGAAAAAGAAGACTTGGACAAAATATTGAACTACGACGAGCTAATAGAGAAAACTCCGCCCATCCCGCCGAAGGTAAAGATAAAACCCAAAGAGGACGTAGCGGTGCTCCAGTATACGGGAGGCACAACCGGCCTGCCTAAGGGTGCGATGCTTACACACTACAACATTATTGCGAATGCTTATCAGGTGAAGCCTATTACAGAAACCTTGAACAAAATGTTGGGCCTTGATAAGACGAGGACGATTTCTGTTTTGCCGTGGTATCATATTTATGGTCAGACCTGCGAGATCGCTACCAGTGCTTTGCTGGATTCAATCGCTATTTGTTTTACTCAGTTTGATCCGGTTCCGATCCTTGATGCTATTCAGAGCTTTAAGCCGAACACTTTAATTGCGGTTCCCGCTATCCTGATCTTTTTACTGAATCATCCGAAGTCTCGGGGTGTTGATTTCTCCTGCTTGAAGTATCTCAACATGGGTGCGGCTCCCACTCCAGTAGAGCTTGGTAAACAGTGGAAGGCTCTGTCGGGTAATCCTCTCAGTGAGGGTTATGGTTTGACTGAAGCTAGTCCGGTCACTCATACTCGTCCTGCTCAGATTTTCGGAGAGGAGTTTGGTTCTGTGGGTCCCCCGGTTCCGAATACTCTTTCGGGTATTGTGGATCCGGAGACTAACGAGTTTTTGCCCCTGGGTGAGCTGGGTGAGCTGGTGGTGAGCGGTCCGCAGGTTATGAAGGGTTACTGGAAGAGGCCTGAGGAGACTGCGAAAGTGTTCTTTGAGGCTGGTGGTGTGAAGTGGTTGAAGACCGGCGACCTTGCGCGAATGGATATGAAGGGCTACTTTTACATTGTGGATCGTACCAAGGATATTATCAAGTATAAGGGTCACAGTGTTTATCCGAGGGAGATTGAGGAGGTTTTGTTTGAGAATGAGGCGGTTATGGATGCTGCTGTGATTGGTGTTCCTGACCCGGAGGCGGGTGAGAATATCAAGGCTTTTATTGTGTTGAAGCCCGATTTTAAGGGTAAGGTCAGGGAGGATGACATTTCTTACTGGTGCCGGGAGCACATGGCGGCTTACAAGTATCCCAGGTACATAGAGTTCTTGGACGGTCTTCCTAAGAGTATGGTTGGTAAGACTCTGAGAAGGGTGCTGAGAGAGCGAGAAACACAGAAAACAAAGCCTGCGTAGCATTTCCCCTCTTTTTTTAATATTTATTTTTTTGAAAATTATGGTTTGCAAAAGTTTTTTAGGAATTGTTTCCTTTCATGAGTTGTAGCTTCTTTTTTGTTTAGTTTGCTTGGTTGTTTTGGTGTTTGAGTGTTTGGTAATGTTTTTGAGGTGGTGTGGTTTAGGTGTCTTGAGTTAGATTGTTCTTTATGAGAAGAACAGTGTGTGGCGTTTAAATTGATTTTTCCTATAATTACTTCGAATATTTCAAAGCAATTTCTGCATAAGCAATTTGTACTTGATTAATGGATGTTACAAAATTTGCACGGTCAACACTACCAACCTTTTCCCGAGTAAATATATCGACTCCTTCTAATTTTTCTACATTGAGTGCATATACCGTAAAATAATAAGTTTGCTCACCTTTCGAAGGGCATGGACCCGTATAACCGAGCCAGCCAAAGTCATTTAAAACCTCTATACCGGGTACTGGTCCGTTTTGAGGAATTTCCCGAACATCTTTGGGTATATTGTAAACCAACCAATGCTTATGACTAGGAACTGGTTCGCCCCAGCTTTGAAATAGAATCGCAAAACTCTTAGTTCCCTCGGGAACATCGGACCATTCAAGATGAGGAAAAATATTTTCTCCATCGCATGTAAATTTTACCGGCAATTTCCCCTCATTTTCAAAATCATTACTTCTAACTATCAATTTTAAACCGTCTCCATAACATATTATTATTCGAAATACCAAGTTGGCATTAAAATTATTTTCCAGCTACCTGTTTTCTTACTTAATATTAAAGCGCGGGCTATTCCTTTAGCTCCTTCCGCATCAATAACTGCAATGCCTCGATCATTGGAAACTTTAACACACCTAATCTGGAATTTTTTATCCCACTTTTTAAACACCCATTTTAGACCACTCTTGCCTTCCTTTTCATAATCATTTAACGACATTTTTCGTGCTTGACTCATTTGCCCCATAAATTCTTTGTCAAATTCATAAGCTTCATTAAAATCAAAGTTTTTCTCCAAAAATTTAAAATCTCCCTTTTGAAGGGCTTTAATATACTCTTCAGCAATTTTTTTGATCTCAGACATAATAACATACCACCTCACAATTTGATTAAAAATATTTTTACACTATGCCTCATCAATAATTAGACAAAAACATCTAAAAATTCTCTAGTTTCCATAGACTATGAACTTTTTGGACTGCCAAAAAATGGTTTATTTGTAGGAAGACGATCTCACGGCTATCCCCTGAGACTGCTTGACATTCAGAGATTCACCCCTTTACAGCATAGGGGCGTTGCACTCATACCATAATTGCCTTGGTCGGCAGGATTATCGCATGGCATTTAAGGAAGTCTAAGGAAGCATGGAAGACAAAGGCTATTGTTCTTCCCCTTTTTAATTTCTATTTTCGGCGGGTTAATACGCACAAAACTTGACCCAGCTTTATGCCTCGGAGGATCACAGAGAAGCTGCAGTATCATTTCTAGAAAAAAGAGAACCTGTTTTCAAGGGAAAATAGTTGTTTAGCGGCTACCTTATTCCTATCTTTATTTATTTTTGTTTGTTTTTGGGTTTAGTTTTGGATGCCTAGAACTTTGTAGAGGGTGGCTTTGAGTTCGGGGAATCCTTTTGCTACTACAATAGCTCCGTACTTGTTTCCGTTGGGATCCACCTGCCAGTCTATCCATACGGCGTCTATGCCGGCTGCCTTCGCTCCTTTTATGTCAGTTTGTTGGCTGTCTCCTACATGAATGGCTTGTTCGGGTTTAATGTTTAATCTTTTCAGGATTTCTAGGAAGGGTTGAGGGCTGGGTTTGGCTTCGGGGGTTGTTTCTCCAGCGACTACGTAGGTGTCAAAAAATTTCGCCAGTCCAGAGGCTTTGAATCGGTTCTCTTTCCATCCTGGTGCGAAGTCGGTGTCGCTTAGCAGCCCAAGCTTGTACCCCTTTTGTTTGAGCTCCTTTAGAAGCTCTGGTGCACCTTCGTAGACTTTAGATGTGTCTCTCAGTATTGTCCAGTAAGTATTGGTTAGTTTGGTGACGAAGTCTGGGGAAATGTTGGTTACATTTAGCTCTTTGAAAATTTTTTTCCACCACTCGTCTCTGTTTCGTATTAGCCTTTTCTCCTGCTCAGCCTCCGTTTTTATTACTATTTCAAGTATAGTTTTGAAGTTGGCTTTTACTCCCCTTTTTTTTAGGAAATCGGTTATGAGTTTTGCCACTTTTTTGTGTGATTCTATGCGATTCGAGAAGGATTCTATAATAGTTCCATCAAAATCAAAGATTATTCCCAGCCTTTTCAATTCATAAATCCCCTTTGGAATCTCGATAAAATAATCAGTATATTTTATGAAGAATGGAGTTGCCTCCATTTAAATTTTTGCGCTAAATGTTTTTTTGATTCTAGTAGTTTTTCGGAAAAGTTAACCTTAAGAGTGTAGCTTCTAATGTTATTTTGCTAGTTTTTTTATGATTATTAAGATGTGATGAATCAAGATGTCAATGAAGAATGGTAAACTCCTTCGAGTAAATCTCAACACGGAAAATATTACAACAGAAAAAATAGATTCAGATGTTGCTAGAAATTTTTTAGGTGGAAAGGGTTTAGCGGCGTACTACCTTTTTAGGGAACTGAGGAAAGGAGTGGAGCCTCTGAGCCCTGAAAATAAGCTTATCTTTATGACTGGGCCGCTAACCGGTACTAGGGCACCCTCGTCCTGCCGATTTGTGGTTTGTACCAAGTCTCCATTAACTGGTAGTTGGGTGGATTCCAGCTGCGGCGGATTCTGGGGCCCGGAGCTCAGATTCGCAGATCTTGATGGTATTATAATCGAGGGGCGAGCGGAGAAGTCGGTTTACATCCATATAGATGATGGTAAGGTTTCAATAAACGACGCGGGGTTTCTCTGGGGGATGGACGCCGTGGACACTATAAGCTATCTAAGAGAGAGACATAAGGCGGATAGAACTGTGCGAGTGGCGACCATCGGCCCCGCTGGTGAAAGGAAGGCTAGGATAGCAGCGGTCATTGCGGACATGAGAGCCGCGGGGAGGGGCGGAACAGGAGCAGTTATGGGCTCCAAGAACCTAAAAGCAATCTCAGTTATAGGCCATGGAAAGATACCCATAGCGGATCCTCAAAAATTCAATGAGCTGGCAAAACAAGCACACAAGGACGCGAAGGAGGACAGCGCAGGAATGGCGGCGACCGGCACCGCAGGGAATGTAAGAGGGGTAAACTCTACTGGGGGCTGGCCGACCAAAAACTTCAGCGAAAGTCAGTGGGATGAGGCGGAAGAGGAGTTGGCTGGGGATGTATTCCAGAACACTCTCTGGGGCGGGGGTAAATATGTGAAGCCCTGTTATAACTGCCCCATAAGATGCGCCCACCTAGCGGTTATAAGGGAGGGGGAGTATGCGGGTGTTTCGGATGAGGGTCCGGAGTATGAAACCATTACCATGTTTGGACCCAACTGCGGAATAAAGAGCAGAGAATTAATCACAGTGGCGGATAAGATGTGTGATAACTACGGCCTCGACACCATATCATTGGGAAACACTATCGGTTTCGTGATGGAGTGCATGGAGAAGGGACTGGTGATTGCTGAGGATATTGACGGGGTTGATTTGAGATTTGGTAACGAGCAGGCTTTCCTCAAAGCGGTGAACATGGCGGGTAACGTTTACGGCAATCTCGGCTCACTTCTCGCAAACGGAGTTAAGAGGGCGACGGAGAGAATTGGAAAGGGGTCGGAAAGATTTGCTATGCATGTTAAGGGATTGGAGATACCTGCATACGTACCTAGAGCTGGTCACGGGCATGCATTAGCTTACGCGGTTTCGGACAGGGGAGGCTGCCACACTAGACCATGGCTCTACGGGGCGGAACACTATTGGAACGAACTGGATCCAAAGACCACCGATGATAAGCCTCAAGCGGTGAAGCAGGGACAGCAAAATAAAGCCCTCATTCAAAGCGGTGGACTCTGCCAGTTCGCCTCAACATATGATACGCCCTACGACTCTCTACTTCAAATGATAAACGCTGCCACAGGCTTCAACTATACGGAGGAGGAGTTTCGCCTTGTCGGAGAGAGAATAAATAATCTTACCCGGAGCTTCAACGCCCGCGAAGGATTCACGAGCAAGGATGATACGCTTCCTTATCGCTCCACGAATGAGCCGCTGCCCAGTGGACCGTTTAAAGGTCAGGTAATAAAACTCGGCGAGATGCTACCAAAATACTATAAACTCTGCAGATGGAACGAAAACGGTATTCCCACGAAAGAAAAATTAGAAGAATTAGGTTTGGACTTCGTTATCAAAGAACTCTACTAGAGCAGCAACCATTCTTTGAAAATTTTTTATTTTTTTAAAAACGGGAGGGATTTAAACCTATTTTTTAGAAAAACAGTGGTGAGGTTACTTGTAGTTGTTTTTGAGGGGGGTTCTTTATTGGTTGGTTTTACGCTGTTTGGGGAATATATTCTCTATATTTAGGCAAAAATTTTTATTCTAAAAGCTCTACTGAATAGCTAATGGTTTTATGAGGTATGGAGATGTCAAAAGCTGTTGCTATTGTTGGTATTGGTCAAACGGAAAGTAGGGCCTTAACCCCGACTCAAGATTTTAGGGAACTTATTTACTCTGCAGCGAAGAGGGCCTACAATGATGCTGGGCTGACGCCACGAGACTTGGACGCTCTTATAACTAATGAGTACGACTTTCTTGCGGGCATAAGTATTGCTGACGAGTATACGCCGGACCAGGTTGGTGCTAGGCTTAAATTTGACAACTTGGTGTGCAATGATGGGACAATCGCATTCATAAACGCCTATTTGCTGATTCTTAGCGGTGCTGCGGATATAGTGGCTGTTGAGTCGCATTCCAAAGTCGCAACTGATGTTGTTAACTATCCAGAGGTTTTGCTTGCGGCTCTTGACCCTGTCTACAATAGGCCGCTTGGGGGGCATCCGTACTACATCGCAGGCATGGACATGATGAGCTATCTTGATGGCACCGATACGACAGAGGAGCATTGTGCTAGAGTTGTGGTTAAGAATAAGGGTAACGCTCTCCTCAACCCGGGTGCGGGCTTTGGTGCGAAGCTCACCGTTGAGGATGTGTTAAGGTCCGAGGATGCGTTCTGGCCTATTAAGCTTTTAGAAATTGCTCCATTAGCTGACTACGCTGCCGTTGTTTTACTGGCGGCTGAGGATAAGGCGAAATCCATCACGGATAATCCTGTTTGGGTGACCGGTGTGGGTCACGCAACTGACTCAAGCTACATTGAATGCTGGTCTTGGGGTGAAGCCCAGTGGATTAAAACAGCGGCGCAGGAAGCCTATAAAATGGCGGGAATAAGTGAGCCCGGAAAGGAAGTTAACATTGTGGAGGTATCAGAAGCCTTCTCGTATCAGGAACTTCAAGCTCTTGAAGCCTTAAATATTTGCAGTGGCACCGCAGGTAATCTACTCGAATCAGGTACCTTTGATTTAGAGGGCAGCCTACCTGTGAATCCTTCAGGAGGCTGTCTAGGCATGGGTTACGCACCGCAAGCCACGGGATTACAGAGGATAGTTGAGGTTGTTACTCAGCTGCGCGGTGAAGCAGGTAAGAGGCAGATCCCCGATGTGGAGCTCGGCGTTGCTGTGGGAAGTGATTCCGAGATTATAAAGTGTGGAGGAGTTGTTGTACTTTCGAGGTGATGGAGAATGGCGTTTGGGAACATGGTTATGTATCCTAAAGGTTTTTTGAGGAAGAAGAGAGTGGCTATTGTTGGTGCAGGTATGACTGATTTCCGCTCAATATTGCCTCACACAACAAGAGAGTTATGCTTCGAAGCTTCAAAGCGGGCTCTTGACTCCTGCGGCCTAACACCGAGGGACGTTAAGGCGGTTATAGGTGCCTCCGCTCCTGACGCTTTCGATGGCATTCACATTAAGGGCTGGAATCCAGTTGACGCTATGGGCGCAGTTGGCAAGCCTTACGCCCGTGAGTTCGTGGGAGGCGGTACCGGTGTCGGCTGTATCGTAAACGGCTGGTACTACGTAGCCTCAGGCCTGTACGACATAGTGCTAGTTTGTGCATTCGAAAAAATGTCGCCCCCAGTTCCACACGCTCAGAAACTGTTCACAACAATATTCGAGCCTCTCCTAGAGTGGTCTCTGGGACCCAACTTAGTTTGGATCTTCGCTCAAGAAATGAACAGATACATGACCACCTGGGGAGTAAAGAAGGAGACCATCGCCCTTTCAGCGGTGAAAAACAAGGGCAACGCTATGGACCACCCCCACGCACAGCTACCCATGAAAATTACAGTCGAGGACGTTTTGAACTCACCCATACTCGTTTGGCCCGTGAACAGGCTTGACATTAGCCCCTCATCAGATGGCGCAGCAACCGTTATACTCGCCTCGGAGGATGTTGCCAAAAGGATTACCGATACACCAGTCTGGATTGACGGCGTTGGTATGTGCCTCGACAGTCAGTACTGGACAAACAGGGATCTCGCTTTCCCCTACTACGTGTACTATGCTTCCCAGCAGGCTTACAGGATGGCGGGTATTAGCGATCCGCTGAAGGATATTGATGTTTGGGAGCCCTACGATCCCTTCGACTATAAGGAGTTGCACCACTTAGATGGGTTAATGGGTAAGAAGGGCTATGCTCCAAAGCTCCTCGCGGAGGGACAGCTAGCGAGGGACGGTGACTATCCCTCTTGTCCTTCGGGAGGACTTCAGGGTGTAGGGAATCCCATAGCCGCTGCGGGAACAATGAAGGTCTGTGAGATATACTGGCAGCTAAGCAACCAGGCAGGGAAGAGGCAGATCGACAACGCGAAAACGGGGATAGCGCAAGCATGGGGTGACCTAATGCAGGTAGGAACTGTTGTCGTGTGTAGAACATAAGGAGGATTATGATATGAGTGAAAAATCTGTTGAAGTTGTGGCTATGGTTGACCAACTGAAGAAGTTTTTCAAGCACCTTCCACCAGACCTTAAGAAACTCTATGAGAAGATGGAGTTAACTGAGGCTCCCACGAAGAAGACTCAGACGGAGAAAGACCTTAGTGAAAAGGGGCTTATGACTTATATTCCGAACTGGAAACTCGACAATGGCATTTATCTGGGTAACTGGAGGCTGATGTTCAATTATTCTAGAACCGCGGGCTACGCTATAGGAACCTTTCTAAACGGTTTGAAAGAGGGCAAAATACTCGGTAGAAAGTGTAACGTGTGTGGCAGAATTCTGGTTCCACCCAGACTCTTCTGCGAGTGGTGTTTCAGGGATACCGACGAGTGGGTTGAGGTAGCCGACACAGGTATTGTGAGCACCTACTCGGTCTCGTATATAACAGCCGACCCCAAGGTGAGGCTTGAGAAGCCGATAATAAGCGGGGTGGTTTGGCTTGACGGAACAAAGCTTGAGACACCAGCATCAAAGACGGTGAGGCACTGGGGAGGCTTTATGCACCACTTCGACGAGGTGAAACCGGAAAAAATGAAGATAGGGATGAAAGTGAAGGCGGTTTGGGAGCCCCCAGAGAACCGGAAGGGCTCAATACTGGACATAAAATACTTTAAACCCATTTGAGGTGAATGAAAGATGGCTGAACCGAACAAACCTCCATACACTGGAATGAACACCCTCCACTGGAACGAGAGCAATATAGACAACTACTACGAGTTCCCAGCAGGATTCGCAGGCTCCAAGTTCTTCTACGAGTTAAAGGAGAACGGAAAGATAGTTGCCAGCAGCTGCAAAAAGTGCGGGAAGATTGAGCTTCCTCCGAAAGCCTTCTGCGTGGACTGCTTCGACACGGAAATCGAGTATATCGAAGTGGACCTGCCAGGATACGTCTACACCTACAGCATATCCTTCTACGACCTGGACGGCTCCAAGCTTGAGAAACCAATAATCTGGGCTCTCATCGCGTTTGACGAGGTGGAAGGCGGAATAATACACAGACTCGGCGAAGTGGATCCAGAAGACATTTACATAGGAATGGATGTCGTGCCCGAGTTCAGACCAAAGGAAGATAGGACAGGAAGCATACTGGACATCAAATACTTTAAACCAGCTCTCTAAAATTCCCATCTCCTCTTTTTATGGGAAAACCTTTTTACATATTCAAACTTTAACGATAATAGAGCCGAAAGGCTCCGCTACAACATAATTTGTGCGAGGTTTTTTGGTAAGAATTGAGATCCAAAGAGATTATCGTCTGCGTCGAGAATACTGAGGGTGGCTACAGAATTTTCCCGATGGAAAGAGAGGAAGCGCACAAAAAAAATGTTAAGCATCTGGTAGTCAGGATACTTGGATTCAATCGAGAGGGAAAGTTACTGGTTCAGAAAAGATCCCCCATCAAGAAGAGCCACCCCGGAATGTACACAGACAGTGCCAGTGGACATGTTCTGTACGAGGAAAATTTCGGTTTCGAATCCATTATTAAAAGTGCAAGGAGAGAACTCTGGGAAGAAATGGGAGTAAAAGGCGTGCTAAAGCCCTATCTGAGCCTGAAATTCGATGAAGAAGACCTAGAACTAAACTATGTTTTCCTCGCACTAATAAGGGGACAACCCAGATTCAACGAGGAGGTAGACGCCGAAAAAAGCGGATTCAAAACCGTGAAGCAGTTGAAATCAATGCTCGAAAAAGAGAAGTTCGTCGCCTTTGCCAAGGAACTCTGGGAGAAATTCCTAACAGATTACCCAACAACCGAAGCAGTGAAACGCCTAGCAGGAACAATGAAAAGTGAATCTCTAACAGAAACCTAAATCGGAACACTTCATTTAAAATTTAGCCTAGAAAGAGGAACCGCAACTGTTTTGATGGCCCATGTTTAATTTCAACCTGATAGGAAGCCCAGAAACCGGAAATGCTGGTTAGGCAACGTTGCCGGGACTATTAAATATTTTTTGCATCAAGTGTACGTCTAAGAGCTTTCCAAACTTGCGTCCTACTTCTCTCATAGTCCCTATATGCGAAAACCCCAAAGTTTCAAATAGATGAATACTTGCTTTGTTGGTTTCTTCAATTCTAGCAATGATGGTGTGAATACCAGCATTTTCTCCTTTACTCAAAATAGCTTCAGTTAGCTTTTTACCGGTCCCTTTTCCTCTATATCCTTCCTTAACGTATAGTGATATTTCTGCGGTATCAGAATAAGCGCATCGATCGGACCACATGCTTAAAGACGCCCACCCAGTAATTAAGTCATTATCTTCTGCTACTATTAAGGGAAATTTAGAATTATGATTGCTAAACCAAATTTTTTGTTCCTCTACTGTTCTAGGTTGAGTATCAAACGTCGCAACTGTATGAATAATGGCATCGTTATATATTTCAGTAATTGCTGTTAGATCATTTATTTTTGCGTCCCTTATTTTTAGCATATCCAACCTTCCAGCGGTTTCGCTAACACACCACACATTTGAAGCCAAACGAAAAGCGATGAGCATAATTATTTCATAGATAAATCAATATGCAGCAAGACATAAAAAGGGTAATTCATCTGCCTCTTTCCAGATTTAAAGTCTTTAAAAAATACTAAATTGAGCAATTTTAGTGTCATAAACTTAATCCTTAAATATCTCGAAAACAATAGTTTTACTATCAAATTCCTAAAAAACATTGTGAGTGAGATGGAAAGTATGGCTGACGAATATGTAGATATCTTCATGTGCATAGAATGTAGGAATCCAAGAGTAGCAACAGATTCGAAAGTGAAAAAAGACTACGCCTTAATTTCAGGAAAATGCCTCAAAGGACACCCCTTCGACCTGAAACTCCCAATGGATCAAGAGCACAAGTGGATCGGATATCTCAAAAACAGCATATACAAGTGTCGATGTGGAATGCCCCTCGAGGACTTCAAGGTAAAGGAAGGAAAAAAGGAAACCCAACTCACACTCAAGTGTACAAAACACAAACAGACAAGAAATGTAGACACAGTACTCTGGCTCACCATATCAACAGACAAAGAAACAGAAAAAACAATGCAACAAGAATTGGGACCAGAACCGGGTACAACAATTCCGAAACCCAAAGAACTCGAGAGAGAAAAAGCTGACAAAAATGAGGAACAATCGGCACCACAAAAGTGGTCAAAATAGTAAACATACACATACAACGCATCATAAACTACACCCAACCCTCAAAAAGGATTAATTCCTACACAAAATCAGAGAAAGATTAAAGAGAAAACCAAAAAGTAAATTACAATCCATATTATTCCACATCTTTACATCAAGTAATGCCAGGAATAGAAACGGTTAAAAAATTATAAATGTTAAAAACCCACCTTCCAAATCTTTTACTCAATTTTCCTTATTAGGGTTAGATTAATCATCTTTTTCTCTTCTTTTATTCACTTTTCTCCACTTAGCAAAAAATACCAGAACAGAAATTTATGCTCTGTCCCATAAAATACTTAACAAACAGGCTTAAACACACCACTTAAAGCGTTTTTTTAGAAAGTTCAATTTTTGAGGTTATATTTTTATATAGATTAAACACACGTTTCAATGATAATGATTATCATGTTTTTTGGAGGTGCCAAGAATAAAAGAACTAATTAGCAGAGAAAAGGGCAAAAAAGTCGTAATGCTAGGAAACGAAGCCATGGCAAGAGGTGCACTAGAAGCCGGAATAGGATTCGCGAGCACATACCCAGGAACCCCCGCAAGCGAAGTTGGAGACAGCATCGCCGAAATAGCCCAAGATTTACCGGGACTAACGTTCCAGTACTCAACCAACGAATACGTAGCACTGGAGAATGCAATCGGAGCCAGCTGGGCCGGAGTCCGATCACTCTGCACCATGAAGATGGTCGGAATGAATGTTGCAGCCGACCCCCTGTTTACATTAGCGTACAGTGGTGTCGTCGGGGGGCTCGTTGTAATTAACGGTGGAGATCCCAGTGCATCGTCCAGCACGAATGAACAGGACAACAGATACTATGGATTGCACGCCCGCATTCCGGTTGTGGAACCCTCAAGTACGCAGGAGAGCAAGGATTTTGTGGTTGAGTCGTTTAACATATCTGAGAAATATGATGTGCCAGTAATTGTGAACAGCACCGCTAGGGCTTGTCACGCGGTAGGGGTTGTGGAACTCGGAGAACTTAAGGACCCGCCAAAGGAGGGATACTTCAAGAAAAACTGGGCAAAATATTACAACGCCCAGGTGCTGACGGTAATGAACCATCAGAAACTAATTGGTAATCAGAACAAAATGATACAGGAATATGCCCCAGTCACTAAACTGAATAAAATACTTCCTGGCGATTCTAAAACAGGAATAATAACATCGGGAATGTCTTACGACTATACTCTGGAAGCCTTGAACAGTCTTGGAATTCACGATGTGCCCATCCTTAAACTCGGATTAGTGTATCCTCTCTCACCTAAACAGATCACAGATTTTGCATCAAATCTAGACCAAGTTGTTATAATGGAGGAATTAGACCCCTTCCTTGAGGGAGAAGTCAAAAAGATAGCTTATGACCAGGGGCTAGAGATCCCGATTAGAGGTAAGGAGCTCTTCCCGTCGGCAGGAGAACTAAATACAGATATAGCGATGCAGGCCTACGCTAAGGCGTTTGACAAAGTACCGCCCATAAACATGGACGAACTAAACTTGAAGGTATTTGGGGCAGCGGTAATACTGCCTATGAGAACCCCAGCCATGTGTCCGGGCTGTCCACACAGAGCCACGTACTACGCTATCAAAAAGGCGGTTGAAGGCAAGGGCTATGATGTGGTGTGGTCTAACGACATTGGTTGTTACGCTATGGGAGCTTTGCCTCCATTCCAGATGGGTGATTTGATGACCTGTATGTCTGCGGGTGAGAGCATTGCTTCGGGCATGAGTTATAAGACTAAGAAACAGAAGACGGTGGCTTTTATCGGGGATTCAACCTTCTTGCATACGGGTATTCCAGGACTTTTAAACGCTGTCTGGAATGATGCAGATTTACTTTTGGTTATTATGGATAACCGGTGGACAGCTATGACCGGTCACCAGCCTACTCCCGCAACGGGTATTAACTGGTCTGGTAAGAAGGCCAAGTCTGTGAATCTTAGGGACATCGTAACCTCTCTGGGTGTTGATTATGTACGCATGGCCGATCCATTTAATGTTAAGAACACGATTGCGATATTCGAGGAAGCTCTGAAGAAGACCGGCGTCCGTGTGGTTATTTCTCAGCAGGAGTGTCTTTTGGAGACTAGGAGACGCAACAGGGCGGCTATAGAAGAACGTAAGGAGAAAGGTGTCAGACAGTATATCGATGTTAATGAGGATGCCTGCATCTTCTGCGAGGAGTGCATCAAGGAGTTTGGCTGCCCAGCGATGACGGTTACAGAGTTTGAGGGTGAGAAAGTTTCCCACATTGATATGTCCAGATGCGTAGAGTGCATGGTATGCAAACATCTCTGCAAGGGTTGCGCTATCAGTGTCACTAAGGTTTACCCAGGTAAAACTATTCTGGAGGAAAAGAGTAAATGAGAAAGGTCAACGTTTACATCTGTGGTGTAGGTGGGCAGGGAACCATGACTTTGGGTCTGCTTTTGAAGCAGGCTGGTGTGCTTGAGAATATGGTGGTTACTGGCACGGAGTCTCGAGGTGCTTCCCAGCGTGAGGGTGCTGTGGACAGCCATGTAAGGTTCGCAGTTTTTGAGCCTGATGAGGAGTTTGATGAGCGTAAGTCGATTCACTCGCCTCTCATTCCCACCCGCCAAGCTGACCTATATTTGAGCATGGAACTGGCGGAAACGCTGCGTAACATTAAGTACGTTTCCGAAGACGGCACCATTGTAATGAACAGGTATGAGATCTGGCCCCCCACTGTGAGAACTGGTGAAGCACAGTACCCCACCATTGAGCAGGTTCTAGAGAATGTGAAGAAGTTTAACAAAAACGTGTACGTGGTTAATGCCAACAAGTTGTCAGAGGAAAAATATGGGGATTACTCCGGGGTTAACATGATCTTTCTAGGCGTCGCTATGGCTACCGGAAAGATTCCGGTGAAAATAAAAACCATTGAGAAAATTATCAGGGAGCAGATGTGGAAACCAGAGAAGAGCATCGAGCAGTTCAGGTTCGGCCTTGAAGAAGGAAAAAAGATTTTAGCCGCAGGACCCGCATAATTCCATTTTTAAAGTAAAAATTTTATTGGGATAATATCCCAGCCTTATTTTTTATCGCGAACTGATAGAATATCCTACTTTTATTAGTTATTTTTGATTTCCGGAAAAGTTGATTAAATCATATTTTTCGAGTTCTATTTTTGAAAGAGAATTAAAATTAATTTCCAACCCGAGAGTATGTGATTTTCAGTTTAATGTGTGGGGCTGATTTCCATTATATGGATTTCTCTTTTCTCGAGCTCCTTCACTAATTTGTTGATGTCTAGGTCGGGACAACCTTCAGGTGGGAAAACTCCTGCTGTGCTTATTTCTCCCTTGGCAATCAGCTGGGCTGCTATGGATGCGGGTGCTGAGGTTAATTTTGCAACCGCTCCCACAACGGCATAGGACAGATGGGTGGGTTCTCTTTTCTTTAAACCTGTGACATCGCTTCTGAATGATGAGAGGATTTCTCTCTTCTCTGTCTCGCCGGTGAGGAGAGGTAGGATCTTCAGAAAGAACTTGCTGACAAGTTTAACAAGTTTAACGGTTTTCAAAGGAAGAATTTTATCTATAACTCTTGTTAATTGCACATCAGACTCGGGGAGTATGCCTCCCTTGCACACGGCTACGTCTGTGCTTATGTACCTCGGGATTGTTACTGGTTCTGGATGTCCGACATGGTAAACGGGAACGAATCCACATGGGTCGGGGAATCTGGCAAGCTCCCTTTCCGTGAGGGCTTTAAATTTTGTCCATTCCCCATTTCTGTAGGTGGGAATCTTCCCCATAGCAATGTGTGCCCAGTGCATCAATTGGCCGAGACCAATTGTTTCACCAGTATCCTCGTACCATAAGACCCTTACTGAACTAACCTCGTCCAGCTTCTCCGCCCCGATTTTCGCCATAATGTTGGTCAAGCCGGGAGAAGCACCCATATTGATGAGGAATGTTAACCCTTCCCTTTTCACTATTTTATTCAGGTTAAGGAGACTTAGGGTCACGTCGTGGTCATCGCAAATATCTAAGTAGTTTATTCCTGCCTGGATAGCAGCCTTAGGAACCAAATCACCGAACTCAAAGTAGGGCCCAATGTTATTTACTACCAATTTGTGACCCTTGAGAAATTCTACAAGTGTATCAAAATCCCTCACGTCAACCTTCAGGAAGGAGGCTTTCTTACCCAAGTTTTTAGCAAGCAGTCTTCCTTCTCTCTCCCTGAGGTCAGCTATTGTAACACTAAAACCACTGTCCACAAGATCTGCGGCAATAAATTTTCCAATCTCTCCACAACCACCCAAAACTGCGATACTCATATCCACACCCCAAATCGGCTGAAAAGATATCATCTCATGTGATAACTTAATCAGTATTCCTCTTTTTATTGTTTTGTTCTAAAAAGTTTATGTTAACTTAGCGGAAGCTAAGGGAAGAGTTGGGGCAAACGTCTTTAAAGGAGTCAATTAATTGCTTATCAAATTCTATTCATTCTCGAATCATTTCGCATAATCCGGCCTGAAACTTGTTTTTGTTAGGTTGCATTCACTAGTTGCAATGATATTCCCGTCCATATCGTGGATTTCCGCTGTTGCGTGTACAATTTTCCTCCCTTCGCGTGCGATACGTCCCTTAACTCGAACATTCTCGCCCACTTTTACCCTTCCTAAGTAGTCTGCGTGAAAATCGATGCCTATCAAAAATCCTTCGTATCCTAGGGTTGCGCATACTATTCCAATGGTGTCATCCATTAGAGCGCATTGCATTCCGCCGTGTAAAATTCCAGTAGGGTTAGCCATTTCGGGGCGAACAACGAATTCTAATTCCATCTCTCCGCGTTTGACATCTATGATAGTTCCATTTAACCATTTTGTAAAGGGCGGAACAGGAAAATCTTTTAATTCTTTACCCTTCATTGCTATAAAGAATTCCACCATCTGCTCGGATCTTTTTTTAACTTCGTCCTGTTCGTTTGGCATAGATATCCCCTCTATTATTTTTACACTTAAATTTCTAATGTTAATAAGCAACTAAAAAGTATTTTCATAGGACATTATAAAGATTTGAGCTAGAAAATAGTCAAACCGCTTTAATTGTTGATCTTTGTATCCTAAATTTTTCGAAGCCCCTTATGGTTAGGGCAGACCTTTCGACAAATGTTGCACGAGAGAACCCATCCACCGCCATCCGTGCGAGAGATAGAGCGTTCTCTGCAAAGTTTTTGATTAATGGTTACCCCATCAAGAGCATGTTGTGGGCATGAGTCTATGCACAATGTGCATTCAGGAATACAGCCCTCATAAGAAGCAAGGGGGTCCTGCTCTAGATTTATGGATACCAGAATAGCACCGAGCCAGATCATGTTTCCATATTTATCATTTATGAGAAGGGTGTTCTTTCCAATTACTCCAAGACCCGCTAGTTGCCCCGCATGTTTCAATGAGAGAATACCTCTCCCATGTTTTTTATCTGGATCCCAGTATTCGTAAGGGTCAGCGGAAGGTATGGGAATTGATAGAATATCTTCTCTTTCTAGCCACTGGGATAGATGAAACGCGATTCCGTCTAGTTTATTCACCATCATGTTTCTTATGAAGGTGTATGGAACGTTAGTTCTTGCTTGGAGGGTGCTCAGGGGAAAATGGGATGCAAAGACGATCACTGACTTGCAATCAGGATAGATATCACAGGGATGGAAACCCTTTGGAGCATCTGCGAACCGGGCTACAGGAGCAATCCCACAGATATCTGCTCCTTCTTGAACTGCTCTCTCCTTAATTATTTTGGAAGTGATCATAGTCCAACCTCTGGGCTATTTGAGTGGTGCAGCCCTAAAAACATTGTTTTAAAAACTGCTTTGGACGTATCAATTGTAGTACTTTAATTTTACGGGCTGGGCGCCGTCCATATTGCACCCACTAGGGTTTAGGGCCGGAGACCGCTTAAGGGAGGCCCGCGTCTTCCAGAACTGAAGGAGGGAGGTAGATACAGAATCGAGCATAACAATCACGGGGTCGTCACAACTCGAAACATTTAGGTTCTCAAGGTTCTCCGATTCGGTGGAAGACGTAGGGAGCAATATGTTGAAGCCCACTGCGAGCTGAGGAACAGGAAGCGGGCATTCAGACCCGCCCGCATAACCTCAATCACCCCCTTCACTAACAAGGAACATAGAGTCTTCTCAATTTATATCAACTCAAGATGAACTTGAATATCATTTATCAATGTTAAGACAAAGTTTAGATATTATAGAATCTCATGAAGGATGGAAATCTACACTTAGAAGTATAGGTTTCTAAGAAAATGCCAAAATGGGAGATTATTAAAAAAAGGGAATGAAGCGAATTTGAACAAATAAACAAATTTATTAATTATGTAATATTAAGAAAATTTGAACACATTATGAAGCTGGTTATGTTAAAATGAAAGTACTTGCAATAAATGGTAGCCCTCGTCCAAGGGGAAATACCTTTCAGTTAATTGAAATGGTTTTTGACGCAATAAAAGAAGAAGATAATACAGTAGAAACTGAAATAATACAATTAGCGGGAAAAACAATAAACTCATGCTTGTCTTGTTTTCAATGCATTAAAAATAGAGATAATAAGTGTGCTCAAAAAGATGATCTTAATGAAATATACGCTAAAATGGTCGAAGCAGATGCAATTATACTTGCAGCACCAGTATATTTTGGTGATGCTACAGGAAAAATGAGATGTTTTATTGAGAGAGCAGGTTTTGTCGCTACGGCAAATGATAGACCATTAACAAGAAAAATTGGTGCCGCAGTCGTAGCAAAAAGGAGGCAAGGTGGAATTCAAGCTTTAAATACGATGAATTTCTTTTTTTATATAAGCGGGATGATTATTGTAGGTTATGGTATAGGAATTGGTACATTTCCTGGTGAAGTTCAAAACGATTCTGAAGGAAAAACAGATATGAAGATGCTGGGAAAAGATATTGCGTGGCTTTTAAATAAAATTCATAATTAATTTTTTTGTAACTTTAAAAATAAATAAATTATTAGAGAGCAGGAAGTCCACTAAAAGGATATGCAAGATATAATCTAGGGTGTAGAACATTGGTTTTTATCGATACGTGGGGTGGCACCTCAAAATGTTATTACTTCTAAAGGGATTTTTTATGTGAAGCAGTATTTTGTTTTGCTGTATTCTTTTTTGAATTGGATTACTTCTTCTCTTACTTTTTCGGGTTTTTCACCTTTTATTATTACTCTGGTTATTAGGTTAGCGATGTGTTCCATTTCGCTTTCATTCATTCCGGTTCTGGTGCATTCTTGGACTCCTAGTCGGATGCCTGAAGGATCATCAGTGTCTTCGTTATTGTCCCAGGGTAGGAGGTTTTTGTTGCAGATTATGTTTGCTCTTTCAAGTGTTTCAGCTACGGTTTTCCCACCCTCGTTTTCTCTCACGTCAACTACCACTTGGTGGGACTCTGTGAAACCCTTATGTTCGCAGAGAACCTTGAAGCCCATTTCGTATAGGCTGCTGGCTAGTTTCTTGGAGTTCTTCACTGTCTGATCCGCGTATTTTTCTCCGAACTCCAGCATCTCAATTAGGGTTATTGCCAGGGAGGGAAGTCGGAATAGGTGGTGATTGGAAATCAGTCCCGGTAGAATGGCTTGTGCCACTTGCTTTGATATCTTTTCGTTGTCCGTATAAACCATGCCGCCCTGAGGGCCGGGAAATGTTTTGTGGCTTGATGAGGCGACCACGTCGGCTCCCTCTCTCAGGGGGTCTTGAAATCTCTTTCCTGCAATCAGTCCTAAAACGTGGGCTGCGTCATACAAAATTTTGGTGTCGTCTAATACTTCTTTAATCTCTTTTACTGGATGGGGGAACAGAAACAGGCTTCCTCCTAGTACGACTAGTTTGATTTTCTCCTTTTTGACTTTTTTTAATTTTTCTGCATCAATGTTCATTTCTTTGGAGTCGAATGGCATGTTTAGGGTTTTTAGGCCTCTTACTCCTGCGGTTCCAACTATGGAGTGGCTGATGTGTCCTCCATCAGGAATTTTCAGGTTTGCTATTTTGTCTCCGGGTTCGGTTAGGGCTGCGAAAACACAGAGATTCGCAATCATTCCGGATATTGGTCGGGGATCGTAATGTTTGCATCGGAAGAGTTTATTGCCCAAATCTATTACTAGGGTTTCTATCTCATCCACGTACTTTGTTCCTTGATAGTGTCTTTTGTAGGGTAAGCCTTCGGCGTAGCGGTGCATCATATCGGAACTAAAAACTTCTATGGCTAGAGGACTCATTATGTTCTCGCTTGCGATTAGATTTATGCATTCCTTTTTTCTCCAAGTGTCCTGTTTCTCTACTACTTCCAGAACTTTCAGAAGCTGTTGCTTGCACATGTTTCATTTCTCCAATAAAAGAGTAGTGAGACTAAATGGAATAGATATTAAAAATATATCTCTTATAGAAATATGCTAAATCAACGGTTGTAATTAATTAAAAATATAAGGTTTCAGAATAACATCTTCCTAGTTTATAATAGATGATGAAACCGGATAATGGCTTCATTAATTTTTAAAAAGAGGTTTTTTCAAGAAAAAGCAGATTGCACCTTATATTTATATTACGTGGGGATCGAATATCCGGTTTTATCTAAATAAAAAATAATATCGTTCTAAGACTGCTTTTAGCGGAGTTGACCAGAATAAGGATATTTTAAATTTCATCTATCCATGCGACAGAATGAGGACATTACTCTGGTCAATTTTTCCGCAAGCATCTTAGGATTTTGATTGATTTACGGTTAACCTTAAGCTTCTTTGAATGATATGATAATTCTATTGGTTTGCAACTACTACTCTATCTACTTTTAGCGGACCTTTTCTGTTTCCGTTTTTTAGAGGTGGACTATTGTTTGTAAAAATAAGTATTTTTATTTAGCTAGTTTTAATATGTCGTTTCGGTTATACTGATTAAAATTTCCGCAGTTATTACAGATGAATCCTCTTGTATAACATTCCTCACACTCGCAGTTTAATTTGTTATAGGTTAGACATTTTTTACAAATCGCGTAGATGATTTCCATACACGAATCTCCTGTGTATTTTTTATGGTTGTCCCGAATTGTTTGGGAAGACTTCTTTTCTGGTTCAAATGTCATAGAGAGAAGTGGGACATTTCTTGAGGAATAATTTCCTTCGCTGTCCAACCCTTTAATGTGGATGTATCTATTTTAATTGACGAAAAACTATTTAATAAATATTCCTTATATAATTTATTACTATTCTGATAAAATTCATTATAAATTATACGTTTTAACGGCAATTACACAATATTCTAATAATTTTAACAAAAAACTCCATAATCGGTATAGTATTTTTATGACTTCCCAGAAACGAGAATCAGGAAGAAATGGTTCTCCTTAAACCTCTATCGTCAGCGGGTATAGCCTCTAATTTTTGCATTCCTCTAACCATAGTCATTTCCGCTGTCCAACCCCCGATTCCCCGTATTTCACTAAGTTCATTAATAATTTCGTTTATATCCTCATAGCTTTTTCTTTCTCAAGTTCTTTGGGTTTCGGAATTGTTGTACCCGGTTCTGGTCCCAATTCTTGTTGCATTGTTTTTTCTGTTTCTTTGTCTGTTGATATGGTGAGCCAGAGTACTGTGTCTACATTTCTCGTCTGCGTGTGTTTTGTACACTTGAGTGTGAGCTGGGTTTCCTTATTTCCTTCCTTTACCTTGAAGTCCTCGAGGGGCATTCCACATCGACACTTGTATATGCTGTTTTTGAGATATCCGATCCACTTGTGCTCCTGATCCATTGGGAGTTTCAGGTCGAAGGAGTGTCCTTTGAGACATTTTCCCGAAATTAAGGCAAAATCTTTTCTTACCTTCGAATCAGTTGCTACTCTCGGATTCCTACATTCTATACACGTAAAGACATCCGCATATTCGCCAGCCATACTTTCCATCTCACTCACATTGCTTTTTTTGTAGTTTAGCGATAAAAATATTGTTTTCGAGATATTTAAGGATTAAGTTTATGACACTTTTAAACTGCTTAATCTATGCGGTTTCCTATCCAAGAAATCGTAATCAAGCCTAAAGGCTTCTTTAAATGGTATGATAATTCAACAGTAAAGATGAGGAATTCTTCTTTTGGTAATCCCTGATTTTTGTTTTACACAACGCCATGGAGACAAGATTACAATCGAGACCCTCCACCGACTCACCATCACATTCACAAATGTGTTTAAGCAGTTTTTTACTTATGTAAGGACAGGGAATTCGTGACAACTCATCAATTATTAAGTCACCCACAATCCTATTAATATCATTGGGATCCGCAAAAAACTTTTCAAACAACTCCTTAGTTTCTCCCACAATCTTCAATATGCAATCCTGAACCTCTTCAACAAGCCCCG
Source organism: Candidatus Freyarchaeota archaeon (assembly GCA_030587365.1). Taxonomy (GTDB): domain Archaea; phylum Asgardarchaeota; class Jordiarchaeia; order Jordiarchaeales; family Jordiarchaeaceae; genus Jordiarchaeum. The sequence continues at coordinate 43,505 of JAUQZE010000041.1, forward strand.
GCTTCTCAGCGTCGGTTACCAGAATCAGATACCATTCCTTTTCCTCTGTAGAAAAAGGCTTAATGTAAGCGTTCATGTTTTGAAAGGAAATGGATTTTGGTGCTTCCCCCGTAACCTCTTTCCAGAACATCTGGGAGGCGGTGAAAATTCCCGCGATTAGGTCGGGGTCTGCCTCAATAGAGCCCAGTTTTAGGCTCAGTGGGCAAAGTCCGTTATTATTTATTATGTATATGTTGTGTATGACCATTGTACTCACCTGGGTTTACTTTAAGTTGTTTTAATTGATTGGGTGAAACTTGTTTTACACCACTTTTTATTTCTATTTGTGAAAAACTATTTAATAAAAATATCCGTTATGATTTATTGTTATTTTAGTAGATTTCATTATAAATTATACGGGTTAATGGAAATTGCAATATTCTTTATAATTTAAAAAGATTCCACAATTAGTAAAAAATGGCAAGCATATTCTTAGACTGGAAGAAAGGAAACTTGAGATATTAGCTCTTAAGCGAAAGCCCAAAAATAACCCTTAAAAAAGCTCTAAGAAGAAAATCTTAGTTTAGAGGTAATTTATTTTAAAAAAGTAATTTATCGTAGTTTGAACCTTTGCATCTAAAAATAAAAGCCGAGTATACGCTTTGAGAGGTGCTTTACTTGAAAATTGCGATGGCTCAAATAAATTCTACCGTGGGAGATTTAGAGGGAAACGTAGAGAAGATAAAAAAGTTCATAGATGATGCATATAGGTACAAGGTTGATCTGGTAGTGTTTCCGGAACTGGCTGTCCCCGGTTATCCACCTCAGGATTTGTTGCTTGAGAAAGCATTTGTGGAAAAGAACAAGGAGTTACTTTTGAAATTAATCGAACAAAATAATGTTGACATGGCTGGAATAATTGGCTTCGTCGATTATAAAGGAAAAAAGCTGTACAACGCTGCAGCCATTTTTCGCCGAAATAGGATTGTTGGTGTAGTCTACAAAACTCTTTTGCCGACGTATGATGTGTTTGACGAGGACAGATACTTCGAACCACTAAAAGAAGAGGAGATTAAGCCCATATCAATGCGCGCCAATGGTGAGAAACTCAATCTTGGTGTAGAAATTTGCGAAGACCTCTGGGATGAAAGTTATGACATAAAAGTTACCGATCTACTTGCAGAGAGAGGAGCGAACTTGATTGTTAATATTTCTGCTTCTCCTTTTTATGTCGGAAAGAGGTTTGAGAGAGAAAGACTGCTAAGAGAGAAGTCTACCAAAAATAGGATTCCATTTTTTTATGCGAATCTGGTTGGTGGGCAGGATGAACTGGTCTTTGATGGGCAAAGCCTTGCAGTGGATAGCTCTGGTAATTTGATAGCCATTGGTAAACAATTCGAGGAGGATTTAGTAATAACTCAAATTGACCTAAATAAAGGTAGTGCTGAGAAAGTAAAGCCTCCGCCTTATCATAAAGAAAAAGAAATGTTTGAAGCCTTAGTGTTAGGAATACGTGACTATTTTAGAAAAACTGGTTTTGAGAAAGCCGTCGTTGGTATGAGTGGGGGAATCGATTCATCACTCACAACCTGCATAGCGGTTGAAGCTTTGGGCAGAGAGAATGTTGTCGGCGTTTCTATGCCTTCCAAGTTTTCTAGCGGGCACAGCAAAGAGGATGCTCAGAAATTGGCTGAAAATCTCGGGATATGCTTTGTTCGTGTTCCTATTCAGGAAATTGTAGACGCTTATCATAGAGTCTTGGAAGACCCTTTGGAGGAAATAAGAAAATACTTCGGAGTGACAAAAGAAAGTGACGATTCAGTTGCCGATGAAAATATTCAGCCCAGAGCTAGGGGAAATTGTTTAATGGATATATCTAATCGGCTGAAAGATTTGAAAATATTAGTCCTGAATACGGGGAATAAGACTGAGCTAGCTCTTGGTTATTGCACTCTATATGGAGATATGACTGGGGGAATCGGAGCCATTGGTGACGTGAGCAAGCTTGAGGTCTATAAATTAGCAAGATATGTGAATGAAAAAGAGGGTAGAGTAATAGTACCTGAGAATGTTTTTAAGAAAAAGCCCTCGGCGGAGCTTAAGGAAGGGCAGTTCGATCCTTTCGATTTTGAAATTGTTAGCCCATTAGTAGATGAGATCATAGAGAATAGGAGAAGTAAACAAGAATTAATCGATATGAACTACCCTAAGGAAGTTGTGGAAGATACTTATAGAAGGATTAGAAGAGCGGAGTATAAAAGATGGCAGGCTCCACCTTGCATAAAGATTACACCAAAAGCGTTTGGCATAGGATGGAAAATGCCCATAGTCAATAGGTATAAGGGATGATACCGTAAAAGGAGAGTTTCCGAGTTATCTTATACCAAAAATTTGGACCGATATGTTTGTACCGGCATTTATTAAGGTGAGGATGAATGGTATGATAATTTCAATAGTTACGATGAGGGATTCTTCTTTTGGTAATCCCTGATTTTTGTTTTACACATTGCCACGGAAACAAGGTTACAATTGAGGTTTTCCACCGGCTCGCCATCGCATTCACAAACGTGTTTGAGCAGTCTTTTACTTACGTGAGGGCACGGAGTTTGCGCTAACTTATCAATTATTAAGTCACCCACAATCATATCAATATCCTTGGGCTCCGCATAAAATTTTTCAAACAACTCACCTTTTTCTCCCACAACCTTCAATATACAATCCTCAATCTTTTCAACAAGCTCCGGCTTCTCCGCCTCGGTTATCAGAATCAGATACCAGTCCTTTTCCCCCGTAGAAAAAGGCTTAATGTAAGCGTTCATGTCTTGAAAAGAAATATACTTGGGCGCTTCCCCCGTAATCTCCTCCCAGAGCTTCTGAGAGGCTGTGAAGATCCCCGCAACCAGTTCTGGATCCGCGTCAATAGAACTTATCCTTATGCTTAGTGGGCAAAGTCCGTCATTATTTATTATGTATATGTTGTGTATTATCATAGTACTCTCCCAGTTTTCTTTCTAAGGCCCTAATTTTTTGATTATTTATGCTCCCATAGAGAATGCTGATACATTTCTTGAGGAACAATTTCCCTTCTCCAAGACATTTTAATGTATATCTAATTTATATATTTTATGAATTGGTTGTAATTTTTTTACTACATTTTTGTTGTTTTAATTTCGGTACGACCATTTAATAAAAATATTTGACATATTTGTTATTCTAGCAAATTTAACTATAAGTTATATGAATTATTCGAAATTGCGTAATATTCTTAGAGTTAAGGAAACGCCATAAGTAATATAGAAATCAAAACGATTACATCAAAGGCTTGTTAACCGGCAACCGAATTTCTTTATAGTCGACCCTTCAGTTGCTGCCTACGCTTTCTACGGTTACTTACAGAAATGCGGCAACCACCTCACAACAAAAATTTTATTTAGGGGTGGTTCCTAATTGCCAAATCAAAAGTTATGTGCTGAGAAAGGCGTGAAACGATTATAATTTTTAAATAAGGTAAAATAGGGACCTATTATGAAGATTTTTGTCTTCGAATCTTCAGCGGGTTTCCGAAGAGGTTATGTTGAGTATCGTGTGTAGGGAAATTTAGCAAGAGGTGATTTGTTCGATGAACGCTAGGGAGCCGTTGGGAACCAAAGAGGAGTTAGACTTTCTTAAAAGACTGAAGTTAGAATTTCAAGATGCTATTCAGTTTATCAATAAAGAAGTAGAAGTCGTAGAAAAAGGATTTATACAGTTATTAGAGGGACCTTTCAGGCAATTAATTGTTAGATTTCCAGTGCAAATGGATGATGGGTCAATAAAGATGTTTACAGGATACAGGGTCCAGCATAGCCGAGTATACGAACCCACTAAGGGAGGTATACGTTTTGCTCCTGATGTGGATTTGGATCTAATTACTGCCCTTGCATTTGACATGACACTGAAATGTAGAGTTGTTGACCTTCCTTATGGAGGAGCAAAGGGAGGAGTTTGTTGTGACCCTAAGAAAATGTCGCGAAGAGAGCTTGATAAATTAACAAGAAGATATGCTTTCGAAATTTTTCCCATGATAGGCCCGGATGCCGATGTTCCCGCACCAGATGTCGGTACTGGCGAGGTAGAGATGGGGATTATTTACGATACTTATAAAATGTTCCACCCAAAATCTCCACATGCTGAGGCTGTCGTGACTGGGAAACCACTCAATTTAGGGGGCTCTGAGGGCAGAACAGAAGCCACAGCATGTGGCGGGGCATACGTTCTTGAAGAGGCTATTAAACAAGGACACATCAAAGGATTAAATTCCTTGAAAGATGCTACTGTCGTTATCCATGGATTTGGGAACGCGGGATATTACATCGCAAAAATTCTGAACGAAGAGTATAGATGTAGAATTATAGGGATCGCTGACTCAAAGGGAGGAATTTATAGTCAAGAGGGATTGAATCCCAAGGATGTACTGAATTATAAAGAAAAAATAAGTGCTAAAAAATCTGTGGTGGGATACGATGGACTTCAACAGTTAAACGAAGAACAGCTGTTTACAAGCCCTTGTGATATTTTAATACCCGCTGCGAAAGAGACACAAATTTTAGGCGCATTTGCCGATGACATAGAAGCAAAAGTGATTTTGGAACTCGCAAATGGGCCTACCACTAATTTCGCCCACGAAATCTTAATCGACAAGAAAATCTACGTGATACCCGATATACTTGCAAACGCTGGCGGAGTCACGGTGAGTTACTTCGAATGGCTTCAAAACAAAGCAGGCGAAAGCTGGGAATTAAGCCAAGTTAAAGAAAAGCTTCGTAAGAAAATGATTACCGCTTACACAAATATATCCAAATTTGCTAAGGACTACAACCTCGATATGAGAAAAGCCGCATTCGCCTTCGCAATCTTGAAGGCTATAAAAGTTTTACAGAATAGAGGAATCTTTCCCTAACCTTCTAAATTTAAAGTTAAATTTTTCCTCTATACAAGTTTGTCGTGGGGCAGGCTACGCATTTCTCTTCCTTGTATCTATCACAATTTTCACAGTCTACCCCGCATGGCGGTTTTTCATGTTTTTGTGTCGGGGAGAGATTTACATCGAGGTAAGAGTCATAGTAGACTTCGCTTATGGGGTAGAAATCTGATCTGCGAACGCCTTTCTGGCTTCTTATTGAGCATTTTCCCATTGATATGCATTCTAGGGTGCTTTGATCCTCAGCAACTACTAAGGCGACTAAGTTGTACCCACCTATAGATGTGAACATTTTCGCTACTCTGGGGCATTTTTGGAATCTTTCTATGATGTTTTTCATGTCTTCTGCAGTTTCGATTTCAAGAAGAACTAGTGCTGGCATGAGTTTTGTCTGGGAAATGTTAAGTAGTGCCGTGATTTTGATTGCTCCGCTCTTAGTTAGTTTGTCGAGCCTTTTTTTGATGCCCATACTGGTGTAGCCAGTCTTTTTACTTATCTCCTGAAGGGTGGATCTTCCATCAATGCTTAATTGCTCAACTATTTTTTTATCGAGGTCGTCCATTTTTCATTCCCGTAGCCTGATTTGTGATTGGAAGCGGGTCAATCTTACACTATTCCTAGAGTGAAAGGTTTTTAGAGTTTTTTAGATAAGTTTTCTACTTCCGCTTCTAACTCCTCAATTTTGTTTCTTAAAAATTCTATTGTTTTTTCATTGTTTAATGCTTGTAGGGGATTGGAGCAAACTGGACATTTAAACTTGGATTCCGCGGCTTCCTCAAAAGTGAGCTTTGGGCATTCTTTCGTGCCGCAGTGGAAGAAAACATTATTTCTTTCATATTCTAATCTCTGCTTTAGCTTCTCTATTGTAAGCAGAGCTTTTTTCCTATAGGCTAGGATACTGGATTTTACTGGTAATAGTTTCCAAAAGTGTATAAAGTAACTTGTGTTAAGGTCCCGGACTCTGTGATAGGTTGCAATACGAGAATCGTAAAGTTTGTATAAGGTCTTTCTAACTTCGTTAACAGTCATACCAGTCTTTGATGCGAGTTCTTCGTCAGTAGATTCGTAATCAAAGGTGAGATGTTCTATGACCCTGAGAACATCTTCATCGAATTCTTCTCCAATGAGTGTTTTGTAGGGTATACTTACGGTTTCTTGTTTGACACTTGAAGTCATTCTTCCAGTCCCTCCTTTTTTAATACTTTTATTGAAGTGATTTTAAATTTGTTAGTATACAATTGTAAACACTTCTCTACATAATTTATAAAATAAACTATTTTTATACTTTGTGGTTAAAATATAAACTTTTTTCTTTTTAGTCGGGCGTAAATTGTATGTCTCAGGTTTAGCAAGTTTTTATTTAATAGTAGCTGAAAGATTGGGGATAGAAGTATAAAATTTTGGCAACTCTTTCGCACTCCCAACTGATAAGTTTGTTTGTTGGAGGATTAAAAAAGAGGGGGTGGTGTATTTTTCTGTTTTTCATCGTGTTATTTTCTTGGGAATGGGAGTTATTTCTTTTTTGAACAGTTTCTTTTTGAGCCAGAAGGAAACGTTTACCAGGTTTATGAGTACCGGAACCTCTATCAGTGGTCCTATAACTGCAGCGAATGCCTGACCTGAGGCTATGCCGAAAACTCCTATGCAAACCGCTATTGCCAACTCAAAGTTGTTACTTGCAGCCGTGAAGGATATGGTTGCTGTTTCTTCATAGCTAAACCCTAGACGCCAAGACATTATGTAAGACACGAGGAACATTATAACGAAGTATATAAGCAAGGGCATCGCAATTCTCAGGACATCGTAAGGCAGATTAACGATTTTTCCACCTTGAAGTGAGAACATCACAACTATGGTGAAGAGTAGGCCCACCAAAGCTGTTGGAGCAAGTCTCTTTACAAAGTAGCCATCGTACCACTCCTTTCCTCTTCTCTTGATCAGAGCGTACCTAGTGATCATACCCGCAAATAGGGGTATGCCTAGATAAATTAGAACACCCTTAGCTATATCAATAATTGATATATTTACTACCGCAGCGCCTGTTAGGTTCAGGATCCAGGTGGGTATACCTAGGAGTCTTAGGATCGACATTGATTCTGCAAGCCATGTTGGTGTTCCGGTGAGCCATGAGGACAGTACGGTGATAAACAGGTATGCCAGTATGGAGTACATTATCATTTGGAAAACTGAGTTTAAGGCGACCAGAACCGCACAGAGTTCATTGTCCCCTCTTGCAAGTTGGTTCCAAACAAGAACCATTGCTATGCAACGAGCGAGACCAACAATTATAAGCCCCATCCGGTATTCGGGAAGATCCGGTAGGAAAATCCATGCCACTATAAACATTAGTATTGGACCGATAATCCAGTTTTGGACAAGGGAGACTCCGAATGCTTTCTTGGCTCCGAGGAGTCTTGAGAGTTCTTCGTATTTTACTCTAGCAAGAGGGGGGTACATCATCCATATGAGGCCTATGGCGATGGGTAGTGAGACGGTGTCTAGACTCAGTTCGTTAAGAAATCCAGAAATCTCGGGAAAAATGGCACCTAGTAAAACGCCTATAGCCATTGCAAGAAAAATCCACAGGGTTAGAAATCTGTTTAGCAGTGAGAGCTTTTCAGCTTGTTGCCCCGACATAACTGTTTCCTCTCATTTTTTGGAATACTATCGTTATCTCTTTTTGGGCTTATAATTACAGGGTTCAGATTCAGTTTATTTATCGATAAATGTAGATATAACTATATTAAGGTAACTTTTTGCGTTACAGTATTTAAATATAGTGATGTTCCTCTTAGCCATGAGATTTTAACCTCAAAGACTTTAATTTTGGGCTGTAAGAATAAATTGATAGGGGAAGACTTTTGTTGACTCAACCATTTCCTTATCTTCAATCAACATGAAGAATGAAAGATTGAGTTGGAGCGTTTCAAAATTGCATTTTTGATTTTCCCAAGTCTCTAATTACCTACATTTGTACTTGAAGTCATATCGAAAGTCAAACATTTAAACTTATAAATTTATAACAATATATATACAGAGAAAATGTTGAAAACAGAAAAAGATTAACCACTCTAATTCTTTTATATTAAGAATGCCAATCATTGTTGGAGGAGTTCATAACCCAAATTTTATAAAAGATTTGAATGGCAGGAGGTGTAAGGACGAGCGGCATAACCCCTTCGGTAGAGGTTTTAAAATCTACTATTGATAACAGATTTGTGCGTTTTCTTTTAAGACGGCTAACCAGTAAGTGCAAAAAGGATGGCAAAAGCCGACTGGGTGTCGCTCTAGAGCTCTTCTCAGGCGCGAGAGAGAGGGGTTGTTTCACATGCAGCCATGTTGCCCTACCTATTGTTCGCTGGGCCATGGGCAGGGGAGGATCGGCATTTGGTGTTTCAGGAGAGGACATGAAGAACAGATTCAAGGATCCTTACTGGTGTACTGGTCTTATAGATGTGATTAAGGGAATCGCAAAGTATGGCATAAAAAAACCATTCGTTCCCGGTGCACCGTTCCTAATCGTGTGGGATTACACAAACGCCTGCAACCTGAGATGCAAACACTGCTACGCCTCCGCTGGAAAACCCTTACATAACGAGCTGAGTGGGGAAGAAGCACTGAGAGTTGCTGATGAGCTTGCCGATGCTGGAGTTACCGCTGTTGCCTTTTCGGGGGGAGAACCCTTGATGCGAAAAGACATTTTCAAAACCATAAAGCGTCTGAGAGATAACGGAGTCTACCCAGCCGTCGCCTCAAATGGGACTCTCATAACCAAAGAGGTTGCTAAGAAACTCGCGAATTGTGGTGTGGGTTTTGTGCAGATAAGCCTCGACGGTGCAAATTCCAGTACCCATGACAGTTTTCGTGGTATACCTGGAGCATATGAAGAAACGCTTCTAGGAATAAAGAACTGTGTTGAAAATGATTTATTTGTTGAGGCATCAACCACGGCCACAAAGCTGAACTATATGGAGATTCCAAGAATCGCAGACCTATGCGAGGAGCTTGGCGTAGACTGGTACATGGTTTACAACTTTGTGCCGACGGGTAGAGGACAATTCATTGTAGAAAACGACCTCACCCCAGAAGAGAGAGAAGACCTCCTCAAAACTCTGTGGAAGAGGCTCCTTAATGGTGGAAAAATGCAGTATCTGTCCACCGCTCCTCAGTTTGCAAGAGTCGCTCTGCAAAATGAAAATGGCTCAGAAAAGAGGATTATACCAGGACACTTCTACAATCCTGTTCTTGCGGATCAGCTCCAAAACTTGGGAGATTTTATCGGTGGATGTGGAGCTGGGAGAATGTATGCAGGTCTTGAACCTGATGGCATGCTTAAGCCATGTGTTTTCCTGCCATTGGAATTGGGAAACCTTAGAAAGCAGAGACTTGAAGAAATATGGGACACCCACCCCATTCTCCAAACCCTCAGAGACAGAAACCAGCTAAAAGGGAATTGCAGGAACTGCCAGTATAGAGAAATGTGTGGAGGATGCAGAGCTAGAGCCTATGGATACTTCGGTGACATCACCGCTCCTGACCCGGGATGCATAAACAACATAGGCGTTTACGAAAAAATCGTAGAAAAAGAAAAAGAGATTAATATTTGAACATATTACTGTATGTCAGCCTGAGCTTCTCTTTAGGAAGCCACATCTACTTTGTCTTTGAGCTGTATTTTTTGCAAGTTGTTGTGTTTTATGCTCAATTGTTTTCTTTTTTGTTTTTTTTTTTCAAAACGTGTTTTTGAATATTGGTATATTGTCATAAAGTGATAAATTTATATAGCTCACATAAATTGTATAAATTGCAGAAGATCCGTTCCCTAACCTGAATGTAATAAGAGGAAAATCTCCATCGGAAGTAGTAAATTTCAAAAAACAAGAGGTTTGCGCAATTATAAGCACCCATAGCAAAGGTGGATAAAGCTTATGCATGTAGAAGTAATTGGTCCGTATCCTCCGTGCATTCGGTGCCGCAGGATATCCAAATTGTTCAAGGAAATAAAGAGAGAGGATAATGCAAACATAGAGTTAACCCATGTTTTTGCGGGATCCGAGGAGGCGGAAAGGTATGGTAAGATTGTTGATACTCATATCTTCCTCGATAGTATTGGAGTCGAAACAGAGGAGCTTGATGCACTTTTCGAGAAACGTGACTTCAAAGCCATAGATGAATGGCTTAAGCCCTATGTTGAAAGGGCGAAAGAAAAAGGATTAATCTTAACTCCTGTGATAGTGATGAATGGTAAGGTGAAAACATTCGGAAGAGTTCCTAAGAAAGAGGAGTTAAGGAAAATGGTAAGGGAGGAAATGGGAGCTGACTAAAAAAGTCGTGGTTCTGCCATGCAGTGGTGTAGGAAAGGTTTATGGAACGATTGCCCGTGACGCAGCCTACAGGATTATTGAGCAGTTGAGACCGGAGAAAACATTGATTACTTGTTTACCCTTGCTGGTGGTGGGAGAAGAGGATGCTAGGAGGATTGTTCAGGAGAATCCGTGTATCGTTATTAATGGCTGTCCAACAGGGTGTGCAGAGTTGGCTGTCAAGAACTCTGGTGGGAAAATAGTTCAATCAGTTAATGTTACTAGTTTTCTGAAAGAGAACAGGGAGTTGAAGCCTAGTCAGACTGCTATAAGAGATCTTGACTCTAAGGGACAAAGGTTGGCTGAGGTAATAGCCGAAAAAATAGCACAGGAAGTTGATAGGATATTAGACTTGGAAGGAGGGAGTTGAAGGAGTGGTGATTATACCTTTGGTGGGAATAGTTCCTTGCAGTGGTGAGGAAATACCTGAAGGAACAGTTACTAGAATCGCTGCACGCATCGTTTTGGAAGAGCTAAGACCAACCCGAACCATAACAATCTGCTTACCGCTCTACCTTGCTGGTGGAAAAGAGGATCAGGAATTTGTTACGAAACAACCCACAATCGTTGTGGATGGCTGTGAAAGGAGATGCGCTGAAAAGAGTATTAAGAAGTATAACGGAAAAGCGGCTGCGGTGATTCGGATTCCCGATATAATGAAGGAGTGTAAACTAAAAGCAGGATGTAGAGTGAAGCTGGACGAAGAGGGCGAAAAGCTGGCTCAGAGGGTTGCGGAGAAAATAGCAGAGGAAGTAGACAGAATACTGAGCGAAATGAAACGGAAGAGCAAGGAAGAGGAATAGAAAGCGGATAAAGCCCGTGGCAAGTTAACCTGCAACTGATTTTGTGGAGGTAGATGTTTGTGGATGATGTTATTAGAATATCTGCTGGGAAATTTTTTGTGAAAATTCCTGTTGGACTCTTTTACTCGGAGCACGATACTTGGGTGAAGCGGGGTTCTAAGGTCGTTATTGGCATAACCGATTTTTTCCAGCTACTGCTTGGTGACATCCTTTTTGTAACCCTGCCTGAGGCGGGAAGTGAGATCGATACCGTTGAGGAAATCGGGGAACTAGAGTCAATAAAAGCGGTCTTGGAGATTTATTCTCCGATTAGTGGAAAAGTTTTGGAAGTAAATTCTAAACTGGAGGGAAATCCTGAAATTCTGAATAATGATCCCTATGGCGAGGGTTGGTTGTTAAGTATTGAAGCCTTTGACCTTGAAGCAGATTTATCTAAACTCCTGAACGCTGAGCAGTACGCTAAGCTGGTTGAGAAGAAGATAGAAGAGCAACAAGAAAGAGCTAAAAGACAAAAAGCGGATTGGAGAAGTTTGCAAGACTAAACTGTCAAATTTTGAGTCAAGGGTTTTTATGCCTTTATAGCTTCTTGTGTTGCATTTATAGCGTCTTGTATTGCTTTTTCCAATTTTTCTGGTTTGAAAAACTCAGGGAACTTTTCGGTGCGGTTTACTATTAATCCCTTGCTACCTATGTTGAGTTCTCTAGCCTCCTCTGATGAGGAAGATTTTATATCAAATTCTACTTGGTTTCGGTATTTTGTGAGTACGTTAAAAACCCGATCCATGAATGCGGAGAATTGACAGGAACAGGAGCCTATTGGAATGAAAATATCTATTTTAACTTTGGACACAGAACCTTTCCTCCTACCTATCTATTACATATTTTTTAGGACGTGGTAACTATACGCAATTTTTATTTTAATCAATTCTTGATGTTGTAATTTAATGCTCAGCGTCAGCGTTTCAGTTCTTTCTTGTGTTTTAAGTTAATTGTACGTTTTTAAGTTTATTGTTATATGTTAATATATCAATATTCGGGCATCGCTTTTTATAGGATTTATAAATTCTGCGTTAGAGTGCTTGCTGATTTATCTACTCACAAAATTCAAAATTTATGTGAATATTACCATATTTCAATAATTTTATAATAGTTAGGTATACTAAATATTATTTAGAGAATCGACAAAGAAAGATTAGAAAACTCCTACCAGATTATCCTTGCACATATTGGTGAAGACTCGCAAAAATATGTCAATGGGTTAATGCTTGCCTTAAATTAAGGAGGGATTTTATTGGCTATCGAGGAACTCATTGGGAAAAAAAATGTCGAATTATTGAAGGCGTTGGCGGATGAAACGAGATTGAGAATACTTCAGTTTTTAGGGACGGATGAAAAGTGTCAGTGTGAAATTGTCCCTGCTATGGAGAAGTCGCAATCCACTATTTCTCAGCACCTTCAAATCCTAACATATTCTGGAGTTCTGGATTACCGAAAAGACGGACAGAGAAGTCTCTATAAATTGAAGGATGAAAGAATACGCAAAATAATAGAATTAATTGGCAGCATTTCCAAAGATTCCCTTTTAGAAATATCCAAACTAGCAAAATCAATCAAAAAATAAGAAAGAAACAATCTGCTTTACCATCGCTCATAATGGATAGGAAAATAATCCCTAATAGAGAGAGTTTTACGTTTTTTAAATCTAATTAGTTTAAAAGTATGAGTAAAAAAAGGATGGAAGATGTTTTATTTCACCATAGGTTTGTAACCCATTGGATAAGAGATGGCTTATTGAAATGATGTGTTTTGTTGGTTGTTTTTACGCGGCTTTCAGCCATGTGGTGAATTTGTAGTGGTGATCCTCTTCCTGTTGGAGTATTCCCTCGAAAAGGTATTTAGTTGTGTAATCCTTCTCTTTTAAGGCCATCTCGATTATCTTTTTGTACATTATGATTGCTTCTTCTTCAGCTTTGACGTCCAGTTTAATCATTTCTTCTAATTTTTTACCTACGGTGATTGGGGCTGGTTTAGTTGTTGGGTCCCCTTCAAAATAGTCGAGTCTTTCTGCGATGCTTTCGGCATGTTTCATTTCTTCAATGGCTATCTTCTTTAGCTCATCAACTACTGCTACACTAATAAAGCCAGAGGCTTTTACGTGTTGCCACATGTATTGAATAGCTACTTGTAGTTCTCTGGCTATGGCTTGGTTTAACATATCTTTTAGTTCCTCGCTCGCCAATTCTTCCACCTCCAATTCAAAACAAAATTTTTTATGACTAATATAGACAGAAGCAACAATTATAAAATTAACTGTAAATATAAGTGTATAACTTGTTAAATAAGTAATACATATAAATAGTTGATTGATATTCATTAGTGATTGATATCCATTTTAGATGGTGGAGTTTATATGACTAAAGTGGGCGAAGTCTACCTGTGCGGAGTCTGCGGAAATAGGGTACAGGTATTGAAAGCGGGAAAAGGAACTCTAGTTTGCTGTGGCAAATCAATGATTCCACAAAAATAGTTAAATTTCAAATACTATTCTTTTCTATTTTTTATGTAGCGGAAAATACTAATTTCTACTGGGGAGCTGAAAATTTGAGGCTTGGAAATCTGTTTTTTATCTTTTTATACGTTTGTATATTTTTATAATATGTTATAATTTAAGTAGAGAGAGTGGAATTAAATCTTTAAACCCTATAAATGTAGGAATTCGATTATAGACGAAAACCATAAATATATTATAGATAAACTTTCTAAAAGCATTAACCCTTTGGCATAGGCTATGAAGATAGCTTAAGCCCATACCTTATAAAAATGAAATTGAGAGGTAATTAAAAATTGAGTGAACGGCCTGAACATGTAGCTGGTTTTGTTATAATAATCATGATTCTCGGTATACTTATAATAGTTGGAGGTATCATAGCCCTCATTTTGGCAGCGCCTACTCTTATGAATTTACAGGAGGGTTTTTCTCCTATTATAGGAATAGTCGGTATAATCGTTGGTGCGATCTACCTGATGTTAGGTTTTGGTCTCTGGATGTTAAAGAACTGGGCGAGAATTTTGACCATCATCCTCGCAATCCTGACTATTATTGGTAGTATTTTAGGTCTATTTATTTTCCCAATTGGTACAGTGGCGGGAGTCATCGGATTATTTCTAAGTATAATTATTATCGTCTACCTGACAAGAGAAGACGTTTCAGCCTATTTCAAAACCCTAAAAATATAATTATTTTTTATTTTATTACGGATATTTCAGATGGGCTGTACACCTGTATCACTCGAGCTAGAAAGAGTTATCTTTTCTTTAATCTCCCAATTTAAGATTAGAAGCTGAGGGTACCCAAAAGCATTCATAAGGCGTGTGATGTAGACCGGGAGAACATTCAACTTATTTTTTAAAGCTTATTAAACTGTTACTCGTTCTTGATTTCCTGATTTTTTAATTTTTTGTATCTCGGTATATTTTATTTTTTAGAGGAGATTAAGGGCTACAAGTGTTCTTTTAGGGTTTTTATTGCGTCTTCGGTGCTGTTTTTAAAGCCCAAGTCTTTAAGACTTTGGTTTAGAGCGAAGATTGCGTGTATTGTTTTGTGAGCGTAGGCGTTGTAGCCCATGTGTCCTAGGCGAATTACTTTTCCTTTGAGTTCTCCCCAGTTTCCAGCTATCATTACTCCGTATTTTTGCATTATGTGGTTTCTTAGTTTTTCGTCTTCTATCCCTTTGGGGATTTTAATGGCGGTGACTGTGTTTGAACAGTAATCTTCCTCTTTGGGGTATAGTTCCAGATTCATGGCTCGGATAGCATATCTCGTAGCTGTTGCATTTTTTTTCGTGTCTTGCATAGACCTTTTCTATTCCCTCCTCTAGAATAAGGTTACATGCTTCGTCTAGGGCGTAGAGTAGGGAAACGGTGTGCGTGTAGGGGAATTCCCTTTTTTCGAACCAGTCCCTTTTCCAGGATAACAGGTTAAGATAGAAGCCTTTTATTATGTTTATCTTGTTTATTTTTTTCCATCTTCTCCCAAGCGTTTTCGCTTACGGAAACTATACCGACGCCTGGTGGTGCACTAAGGCATTTCTGGGAGCCCACAATACATACTCCTACATTCCCTCATCTGTTTCTACCGGGACGCCGGCAACACTGCTAACTGCATCGACTATAAGGATAAAAGCCGTGGTCGCTACAAATTTTGCCGATTTCTCTGAGGGGATTTAGAGTTCCACTAGGGGTTTCGCAGTGAACTAGAGTGGCTACTTCGATGTCTTTTTCCTTTTCTAAGACTCTCTCTACTTCCTCTGGTTTAACTATATCATTGTAGGGAAATTTGACGATTACTGGTTTTCCTTCATACATTCGTACGAAATCCGCAAATCCGTCTCCGTAGATTCCTGAGGAAATTGTGAGAACCTTTTCTCCTGGGCTAATCAGACTCGCCACAGCAGCCTCAAGACCGATGATCCCCTCCGTGGAATGCAGTATAACATCGCTGCGGGTTCTCAAGATTTTCTTAGTCTTTTCGCATAGGGCGTCGTAAAAGGTGAAAAAATCTGGATCCAAATCTGGGTTTTGCAGTGGACGAGCCATTGCTTGGAGAACCCGGGGGTGAACCTCTGTGGGTCTGGGTGTGAACATTAACAAGGTAGCAAACTCCTTTTGAGGATGAATCCAACTTGTTAACATAATAAAAATGGCTTAATAATTTTCCCAAAAGTAGACCAAAAAGTCTAAAAAATGGAGTGGTGAGAGTTCATTCTCATGTTAATTAGTTAGTATTTGAAATATTTTCAGGTTTAGGAGGATTCTTCTTTGTCGCGAATACTTGTTTTTGGTGCGCATCCCGATGATGAAGTTATAGGAATGGGTGGAACTATCGCGAAGCTAGTTAGAGAAGGTCACGAGGTTCGGATAGTTGTTTTTACAAGGGGAGACGAAGGTTACCCCAAAATTGAGCTCAAGGAGGCTATATCGGAAGTCCGCAGAGAGGAGTTGGAAAATGCGGCTAAAGTTCTGGGCGTTAAAAGTCACGACATGTTTGACATAGAGGATATGGGTCTCATAAATGATAAAGAAACCTTCAAAAGGGTCATAAAAACAATAAGGGAGTACCAGCCGGGAATTATTTTTACCCACAGATTTGAGGATAGACATAGGGACCATGTGGCAGCTAATAGAATTGTGAGTGAGGCTTGGTGGCAGGCGGGACAAAACGTGTCTATAGAACTGGGTGAGCCTTGGAGGGCTAAAAAGTTGTTTTATTTTGAAATATTTTCACCGTTCACCTTTCCTTCTCACATCGTCGACATAACCGACACATTTGAGTTTAAAAAGAAGGCTATGGAAAAGTTTGCATCGCAGCTTAGCGTTCTACCTAATGTTCTACGGGCATTAGAGGGCTTAGCGATTTTTAGGGGGAGCCTAATTGGAACCCGGTACGGAGAAGCGTTTCTAGAGTCAAGAATAGTGCCAGAAAAGGGACTCGAAGTGTAGAATTATTCAAACTTAGTTTATGCTATTCTTTTCTCAAATATTGAATTTTTGAGAGGGGATTTATCTGATTTAAGATTGGATTGAAGGATGGTGTCAAGCATTGTGAAAGTTGAGCTAGTGTATTTTTGCTCCCTCACCTATTCCCGATATCCAACCCTGTTTTGCTCCTGCGGATATTCCTGCCTCCAGAATCGCTTTACTCTTTTGTGGGTTTACTAGTGAGATTAGACTGCCACCCATTCCTGCTCCCGAAATTTTTGTTCCGTAGGCTCCTGCCTCTAATGCTGCATCCCGGATCTTTTCCAGTTTTATTATACTTACCTTGTAGAGTTCTCTTAGTAGTTCGTGTTGGTAGTTCATGATTTCACCTAGAATCTCGAGTTTTGAGGATTTATTCTCAATTTTCTGCCGTATCTGATTCATATGTTGTCCTTTTTCTTTGAGTTTTGGCTTTTTGCCTTTTAGGATTTCTAGAGCTATTTCGGTTGATCTTTGCATTCTCAGGGTGAAACGTAATCTATCAGCTACATCATCATATAGCAGGTTTAAGTACTCGCTAATTTCCCCCTCCATTATGTTTTCCCAGTCCGACTCATCATATTGGTACCCTAACTTGTTTTTTATTTTATCGGGAACTTGGCTACTTCCCATGAGCGTTTTGAGACCGACATTGATTTCCTTTTGCCTCTGGGGGTGGATTTCTGCTGTTGAGTGTTTGACGCCTGAATCATGAATTACAAAAGTGAGGTCTTTTACAGGAAGTTTCTGGACTTTATAGGGGGGTTTACATTCTAGCTTTATTATTCCACCGAATGCTGAACCGTACTGGTCGAGGCGTCCGCAGGGTATACCTAGCTCCTTGTTCTCTGCTTCGTAGGCTAGTTCTGCTAACTCTCTTTTGCTGTAGTTTATTTTACACGCTTTGTTCAGTAGAGTAGCGAAGGCAACCTCCAGTGCAGCACTGCTCGCGAGTCCTGACGCTATGGGAACCTGACTCTTAACATGGACGCGTAATCCCCCAAGTTTTTTCGAAAGACCTCTTTTTTCTAGAATTTTTACTATGGCTCTGAAGTAGTTTCCGAACCATCCCCTCTTGAGATACTCTATTTCACCTATAGAGAATTGGTCTTGAAACTCTTCTCCGGCTCTTTGAAAATCGAGCGACCTTATTTCAAAAACATTATCATTTCTAAATTCGCCAGACATGTAGGTTCTCAGGTTTAACGCGACAGGCACTACAGGTAATCCCTTGTAGTCCTGATGAGTGTTTAGGAAGTCCGCTCTCCCCGGAGCTGAAGCAATAATATTTGAACCACTCTTAGTAAAGGGTACCTCTGAGGTTTTCAATGATGAAGGAGTATTCATTTATAATCCCTTTTCCCGACATTCATCGTTTTTTGATTCATAAATTTTTTTCAAGAGTAATGCGTCAAACTCTATGTTAGGACTCTCTGAAATTACAATCCCTTTTATCTTATAGTCTTTCCAAGATTTTGTGAGCTCCTCATAATTTATATCAGAATCCGCCAGCGTAGTGTGTCTTCTCTCCCCCTTTGGGGAGTATTCTATTCCCGAAATGTGGATATGCATGTTATTGAGAATTTCCCTTCCCAGACCGGTCTCTAACGTGTTGAGAACCGATTCAAAGTGTTCATATCTGTTTGATTCACCGTTTGTGCGGGCATTAAGATGCGCGAAGTCAACAGTTGGAAGAACCTGTTCTATTTCTTGGCTCAGTGTTATTATCTCCGCAAGGGTTCCGAACTGACTCTTTTTGCCCGTAGTCTCCGGCCTTATCCAAACATTATTCCCCTCTTCTTGAAGAACCTTAACAATTGGGGAAAGATGATCCTTAACGGTTTTATAAACGGATTCTGGTTTGGATCCTCCATAGGTTGCCACATGAAAGGTTATGGATTTGCCCCCCGCGATCTTTGCGGTTCTAGCCGTTTTTAGTATCCTATCGATACTAGCTTGAACAGTTTCTCTTTTGAGAGAGTTTAGATTGATGTAGTAAGGTCCGTGAGCTGTGAGGTAAACATTCTCTTGTTTTGCCACCATTTTTATTTTCTGGGCAAGGGTTTCACTCATTTTTACTCCGTAAACGAATTCAAGTTCCATAGCATCCAGTCCGAGTTCTCTCACTCTCTTTATACCGTTTACGGAGCTTCTTTTTGGGGTAGTTATCGGTATTCCAGCTGTGCCGAAAAACAACATTCCTAATCAGCTATCTTCTTTTTTAAAGTTTTAGAAAATGATTCATTTTTTGAAAATTATCGATGCTCGTATTCCATGATGAATGTTAAGTTTGTTAGGTGCAAGATACTGATAGAAAAAGGGTCAATTATACCTTTTTAAGGAGTTTGGAATCTTTCCTTCTGCGTTATTGCAAAAAAATCCCTAAAAACTAATTTTTAGACGTTTTCAACTAAGTCTATGTCCATTTTTAGGTGCATAATAAAAAAATAGCCTACCGTGTTCGTTGGAGAAATTTGGAAAATGTTTAAAGTTGGTTATACATATTTATATTTAAGGGAAAGTGTAGGTGATTCATTGTTTGAAAAGCGCGGTGTCTGTTTCGCTATCTTCGACGAGGAGGAAGGACCAACTTGTGTTTATTTTAAGGGGATTGATAAGGCAATCGCGGATAAGATTGCAGTGAAGAGCATGGTCGGTGCGATGACTTTTAATCAGCAGATGGCTGATGGAGAATCTATAATTCCTCTTCAGGAAGAACAGAGGAACACTTTTGTGTTTAGTTTCGCTATTGCTGATGAGAAAGCCAGAGGAGGAGTGAGAATCGGTACACTTAGTTTCGTTGTGAAAAGAGAGGACGGCAATGCACTTTACCGTTTCGCTCCGATTCTCTCAGAACACTTGAAAAGAATCGTGCGGGACATTAAAAAATACTATGTTTACAGACAACGGATTCCTCAAGTTCTAATGGATTGCGTGGACAGTATTTTATCAATCCAAGAATTTGAAAGAGTATCTCTGCCCTTTATTTTCAAAGAATATCTAATTCAAATCTATCTCTCTAGGAATACTACTTTTCATCGTTCAATTGTGGAAAAAACAAGCAGTATTTCTCGGAATGAAGAAATTTTTGGGGATAAAATAGATATTGTGGGAAGAGATAAGGATCAAAATATTGTTTGGGTGTTTCTCTCTTGTAATTTTTCAAGGATGAGTAATGAGGAGAAAAAGAAGTTATATGTGTTTTTAGATAAACTTGGAAAGAATATTCCGTCACTGGAGGTATTATTTGTTCTTAACGAATTGGGTCTGGGAAGGGATGGCTCATTTGATGAGAAGATGATTGAAAAAATTACCCGAATTTCTAGAACAAGTGAAGTTGAAAGAAAGAATTTTGATCTGTGCGGAATGGACGCTAGTGAAAATATTGTTTGGGCTCTTTTATCGAAAAACTTTCTAGCTATGGAAGAATCTGAAATAGACGAATTAAATAAGAAGATTTACCGACTTAAGCGATCAAACCCGTCAATGGAAGCTTTCTTCATCCTAGCGGAGATACTTAGAACCACTAAACTGCAACCTCCAAAATCGGATTTTGAAGAAAAACCTATAGGACTTAAAAAAATAAGGAAAACAAAAACAGAATACCAAAGTTTTAAAGAATCCCTTAGAGAGAGATAAAAAAAGTAAAGAAGGGATATGAGATACTCTGCAACTATTTGGGCTATTGTCTATACGTAGACGAACTTAATGCTACTCATTCTATCTACAGGTTTATCAAAAAAGGCCTTATCCCTCTAGTTAAACCCTTAAACTCACTTCTTTCTAATGGTCAGCTAAGAGAGGCTTCTTTTCAGGGTACTTATCAGTATTCCAGCTGTGCAGAAAAACAACATCCCTAATCAGCTATCTTCGTTTTTAGACTTGGAATAATTTATTTTTGAAAAATTTGGTGAGTTAAATATTCTATTAATGAATTTTAATAAGTTTTTAGGCGCAAAATTAAGCGGGGGAGGATGAATTATACTTTCGGATTAAGAGGTTTAGAATCTATCCCAAGCACCAACATGATTAGCATTGCTAAACGGTATCCCCCAAATTGTAGTTTTTAGATGTTTTCGACAGGTTTATATTTGAGTATGTACAAAAAAGGGCGCCACCTACATGGTTGTAGGGTTGGAAAATATTTAAGAAGAAGCTTGTGGGCTTATATTCAAGGGAATAGTGAGCGTGATACTTTGTTTGAAAAGCGGGGCGTTTGTTTTGCTATTTACGATGAGCATGTAGGTCCAATTAGTGTTTGTTTTAAGGGAATCGAAAAGGCAACTGCTGATAAGATCGCTTTGAAGACTATGGTTGGTGCAGTTGCTTTAAGTCACCAAGTGGGTGAGGGAGAATCTATAATTCCCATTCAGGAGGAAGGGAAGAGCGCTTTTGTGTACTATTTCTCTATAGCCGATGAGAAAGCGAGGGGAGGAGAGAGAGTCGGTACACTTAGTTTCGTTGTGAACAGGGAGGACGGTGATGCTCTTTACCGTTTTGCTCCGATTCTCTCAGAGCACTCGAAAAGAATCGTGCAGGACATTAAAAAATACTATGTTTACAGACAACCAATTTCTCAAGTTCTAATGGATAGTGTGGAAAGTATTTTATCAATCGACTTTGAGAGAGCATTATTAAAAAAAGATAAAAAATCTAGAATTAGGGGTGCTCTAAAAGATGAAGAGAAGATGTGGTAGCTTGAACGTGTATGATAATTTAAAGAATATCTAATTAGAAGCTATCTTTCCAAGGATACTACTTTTCACCGTTCAATTGTGGAAAAAATAAGCAATATTTCTCGGCATGAAAAATTTTGGGAGACAAAAAGTCGAATAACGTCGGGTAAGCTTTAACTATTGTTAGAAAGCTATATTACCCTTGAATAATAGGATTTAAAAGAAAGTTATTGGGAAGCTTCGCTTTTAGTTTCGAGGAGTTTTAATAACATTTCATAAAAGGAAGGTTGTCTAATTGAATTTAAACAAAAGTCTCTTAGCATACTCGCTTGTTTTTCTTACTCTCGAAGCTTTAGGATTATTCGGTTCCCTTTTCATTTTATGGCAGTCCATGCTCTACTTTTATTCGGCAGGTTTAATTTATGAGAATGTTTACGGAATTTTCACAACTGTTTATTATTTTGTTTACTCTGCTGAAACCTTGCCTCCACTATTGACCTATTGGTTGTACAGTAGGTCTGCTCCTCCAATGCTATGGATCATAATTCCGATATACATAATTTTAAAACTGGTTTTATTATCCGTTAAAAGGTTTAATCTAGCCCGCTTGTCGATATTTACGCCATTACTCTTTGCCGGGGAGAGGTTCTTCACCACCCTAAGTATTTCTGAGACTCAATTTTGGCTACTCTGGCTTTCAGGAATCTTTTTGTATCCACAACAAGGAATAGGTGCAATCGTCTTACTGCTAGTACTCTTTCTGGGAGTCTACGGCGTTAATTTCTTTGAAAACGCCCTTACGTTTCCGATGATTAAAAGAGTTACAAAGCTCTTGAAGGAAAGCCAAGAGCTTGAGCTTTCCGAGATTGCTAAAGGTAGTGGATTTAGTGTAAAGCAGTTATACAGTAATCTTTCCAAGATTATTTACCAGGGAATAATTCTCGCGGTTGTAACTCAGAAGGAGTTAGTAGCATTCGAAAAACCAAAGGCTCAGGAATTTATTGTCGAAGCCTTTAGAAGGGCACTTCAGAAGAGTGAAAGAATCAACCTTAATGATTTACGCTATATTATGCGGAACTCAAAAATATGGTTTCCACCAAGAGGAGAAGAAACTCTAAGCATCATTAAAAATGCACAGGAAGAAGGGAAACTCTCGGCACTTATTATCAATAACAAAATTATAAGACAATCAGAACCAGGATTTGCATACTAAATTCGGAGGTTTAGATTAGATTCAAGAAATACAAAATTTTTAAATTCAAATATAGTACTCGTTGTTCTCCGGGAAAATTCTATTTATTGAAGCTATCAATTTTTCAGCAGCTTCCACTTTACCGGCACTCAGGTAGCTTTGGGAGGCCCAAATATATTTATCTCTCGCTTCAATCATATCCCCCAACTCTTCAAAGAGTTCTCCACTTCTGAGATATAGAGCCGCCGCTTCTTCATGCATATTCATAGCGTCCCCGTATAGTATACCCAAGAGTCCGAATACTATAGCTTGCTGGTATTTATACCCGAATTCCTCAGATAATTTTAGAGCTTTTTTGTAACAGCTTTCGGCCCTTGCATAATCCGCCTGTTGCTTGTATGAGAACCCAGCCCTCCAATAGCCTTCAGTCGCAGCTTTAAATGATTTGTCCTTTTCATAGATTTTCGCTGAGGTCGTATAGCTTTCTGCTGCTTTCTCAAAATTTTCCAGTATAAAATAATTAAATCCCAAGTGGCTGTAATAAAACGCACTACTTTCATCCTCCAAGTTGAGGTTTTGTAGTATGGTTACTGCTTTTAGAAGATATTCTAACGCCTCGACATTTTTTTGAATTAATTCCAGTGACAGTCCTGCTTTTGCATAGGCGATGCTACATTTTTTCAAGTTATTAGCTTCTTCAAATTTTTTTGCAGCGGCAAGATAGAGTTCTACGGCATCACTGTATTTTCCAGATTTCTCCATCTTCTCAGCTGCAGAAAAGGGGTCTTCTGAATCCGTCAATTGCCAGCGCCTCTATACACTTAATATGAAAGTATATGATAAATTATTTTTTATTATCTTTCCAAAAATAATCTAATAAAATAATGTAATCCATACAGAACATAGAGATAAAGTCGGGAGTAACGCCAACCACCGCGGCTGAATGAACCACAAAACTAAACAATTATACTCTACAATTAGAGCTAAAGCTAATTTATGACCATAAGATAAACCAGAGGACTTGCAGAAACCATGAATGAGGGGATGAAAAAGGAGGTTAAGAATAAAAATTTCCAATGATAATAGGTACTAAAGAAATTAAGCTTTAATATGCCCTATTAGGGGGACTCTTTAAAACTGGTAAGTTACGAACTGATAGATAACTTAGTGGAGAAGGTCTGAGGAAGTATCTTTAAGAAAAAAGCAAAAATAGAGATTTTAAAGAGCTATCGAGACGCTGGGTTAAGAAGAGGATTCCTAATGGGTTTACGTATGCAAAAATCTTAAATTCACATCAAGAAATATCTAATCAAACATTTAAAAATCCGGTGAAATTTATGAAATTTGCGGAAAAGTTAGGGATACATTACGAAAATAAAATCAACGAGCATCTGGCTTTTGATGATGTTGCTCTGTTGCCAGGAAAGAGTGACTTCGAGCCCAACGAAGCCGATATTTCGGTATGGATAACACCTGAGCACCTGTTGGCTATTCCTTTTATATCTTCTCCTATGGATCGTGTTACTGAGTCCGAGATGTGCATAGCCTTAGCTAGGGAAGGAGGATTGGGTGTACTTCACAGGAACTGCCCTATGCAAGTGGAAGTGGATATGGCAAAGAAAGTTAAACGCGAGGAGATATCGGGAATAATAAGAGATCCATATACTGTAACACCGGATACTCCCATCTCAACAGTAATTAGAATTATGCGTGAAAAAAACATTTCAGGATTACCCGTTCTGGATAAATCCGGCGATTTAGTGGGAATAATCACAAATAGAGATGTTGTCGCTGCTAATCCAGACTCTCCAGTAAGTAAAGAGATGACCCCCAAGGAAAAACTTGTTACAACCCTTGAGAAGGATATACTTGAAAATGGAAAACTCAACACAGAAAAGGTTAAACAATTACTCCACCTTCACCGAATCGAAAAACTGCTGGTTTTGGATGAACTCCTAAAACTCACTGGTCTAATAACCCTTAAGGACCTCAAAAGATTAGAGGATTCACCACACGTCTCTCGGGATGTGGAAGGACGCTTAATGGTGGGCGCAAGCATTAGCCCCTTCGACCACGAGAGAGCTATAAGATTAGATCTAGTAGGAGTGGACATCTTGGTCATAGATATCGCCCACGGAATGAACGTGAACGCAATAAACTCGGTAGAAAAAATCTCAAAGGACATAAACGCATGGATCATGTACGGAAACATAGCAACAGAAGAGGGTGCCCAAGAAGTAATCACAAGTGACATAAATAAACTAGCAAGTCTACGCGTGGGACTAGGCGGAGGAAGCATCTGCCAAACAACACAAGTCACGGGAGTGGGAGTCACAACGCTATCAGCAACAGCACTTGCCGCGGACGCCGTTCAGGAACACGACGCAAACATCAGTATAGTTGCTGACGGAGGAATTAGAGCAAGCGGGGACATCGCAAAAGCGATCGGTGTAGGTGCGAGCGCCGTTATGTGCGGCTACCTATTCGCAGGCACCGACGAGGCTCCAAGTGAGAAGGTCTATATCAGAGGGGTTCCCATGAAAAGATACCGGGGAATGGCGTCCCCATCCGCCCTCAGAGAGAGATACACAGTCGACAGATATACAAGAGGATCCAAGAGGATAGCTGAGGGCGTTGAAGGTATGGTATCCTATAGGGGCTCTGTTAGAACTCTAGTCAGAGACCTAGCATCCGCACTTAAAGCGAGTTACGGCTATGTGGGTGCGAGAACCACGAAGGAAATGTGGGAAAAGGCACGTTTCTCCAAGAGAACAATGATTGGTGTTAGAGAAGGGCTCCCACACGATGTAATTCCAGAATCGCAGTTCCAAGATATGTATGACACATTTTAGAAAGGACTCCAACCGACATCATACATAGTCCTATTTTTTCCCCTTAGTTAACTTTTATCGAGATTTCTGGTTTCAGCAGAATTGGTAGCGGAGAGGGAGAGGATTAAATCTTGAGGTTACTAGAAACACTTAGGGGGGTGGTTCCGGAGAATTATTGGCACTTGATTCCTAGTGGGCATGAGGAGATTGGGGATATTTGTTTATTGAGACTTCCTGAGGAATTATCGGATTTTTACCCCGAGATAGGTAAAGCCGTTCTTGAGCGGCATCCTCATTTTCGTGTCGTTGCAGTGCGGACCGGACGTATAATAAATGAAGAACGGGTCGGGGAAGTAAGAGTTATCGCCGGAGAAAATAGAACAGAAACCGTACACAGTGAGTATGACTGTATGTATAAGCTTGACTTGACAAAGGTGTTTTTTACTCCTCGTTTGAGCTATGAACATAACAGGGTGGCAAAACTCGTTAGGAGTGGAGAAGTTGTGCTAAACATGTTTTCGGGAATTGGGTCATTCTCAATATTGATTGCAAGGAGGGTGAAAAACTGTAAAGTGTTTTCGGTTGATATTAACCCCTCTGCGATTGAATATTTAGAGGAGAACATCCGGCTTAACAAGGTGGAAGATAAGGTTATCGCCATTCTCGGAGACGCAGCCGAAATCGAAGAACCTACTCTGGCTGATCGAATAATAATGCCTCTCCCACTCAAAGCTTATGACTGTTTGGAAATCGCCGCCAAAAAAATTACTCCTGGAGGGACAATTCACTACTACGACACGGTACCAGCAAGAGGAACAAAAACTCAACAACTAGATAAGCTAAGTGAAAGGGTTACTACTAGACTCGAAAAATTAAATTTAGAGATCGAAATCCCGTATAAGAGGAGAATAAGGAGCTTAAATCCTGGCTTTTATTTGAGTGTTTTGGATATTCGGGTGTTAAAAAGGGCGTAAATATAACACATTTTTAACTATCTGCGGAGGGAAATACTAAAATATTTAAAAATAGGCGAGTGTTCTCGATTCACATATAAACTTTCCAAATTACTTTAGGGTGCAAACCTTGGAAAACGCAATAGGAAAAAAGCAAGAAAACAAGACAAAAACTTTCGACCCATTAATTCCGGATGACTGCGTCAGAGCACTTATTTCAGGTTATACATCCAATGTGGGAGAATGCCGCTTCTTTTCGGAGTCCGTTGAATCAAAATGTTTTCTCGACCCTTACTCGCGGAGGGCATGGAACTGCAATGGTAGGTGCTTCATTAACGGGTACAGATGCGAGTACATTAGTGACGCTTTCTCTTTAAAGAATTCTGTTGAGGAAATTTACTTTCTTATGTCGTTAATCGGACAAAACGGAACAAACATTATTAGTAGTCTAGGCTGGAGTGTTTTGTCACTGGAGGAGGTTTTAGCCGTTAGCGGCATTAAGAAAGAAGAGGCAACCTTTATAATAAGTGTTTTAAAACTCTTAAAACTCGTTTCTCAAAAAAATGGAAAGTTGGTATTAACAGATCGGGGAAGAACGGTGCACGATTACTTACTAACCAAAGATTTAGTATAAATATAGCATTTTTCTGTTGCTTCAGGTTGGGTAAAATTTGGAGAACCCACACTTCCCATTTTTTTAGAAATTTATTAAACTAATAATAAGCAAAAATAAGAATAATTTGATAAAAGAAAATAAGTTTATATTTTGTTCTTATAAGGAATTAAACAAATCTTAGGACATATTTAAATCCATATTTTATTTATTTTACAATTAATGGGTGTTCATGTTGCCTGACGATTCTCTGGGAGATTTATTGGAACAAGGCGAGGATTCCAGCACAGAATTCAAACGTTTTTTAAGAGCGGAAGATTTATCCCCGAAGAGAAAACAAAAGCTGATCGCACAGTTAAAATATATAACCAGCGAGGGCGAAGGAAAATTCTTTGTGGGAATCGAGGACCTAAACGGTGAAAAATGGGAAGTATTCGGGTTAACAGAAGAAGAGACTGAGATTTCTGATCTAGTGCTAAGAAGGATATGCCAAGAAGCCGGAATAACAATAATTGATAAAAAGATTTTCAACACCAGCAAAGGACTTGTAACAAAATACATTTTGACAAAGACGCCTACGGAAGAGTTACAGGACCTAATCTCCGTCGGCTTCGCCGGAAGAGTGAGCTCTGGAAAAAGCACAATCATAGGAGTACTGCTAGGAAACAAGCTAGACAACGGGCATGGATCAGCGAGAGCGTATCTCCTCAAACACCCACAGGAACTGGAAAGAGGACACACCGCAGACCTCCACTTCGCCTTTATAGGATTAGACCACAACAATAAAATAACCCCACTAGAGAACCCACTCAACCCCGAAGAAAGGGCCAGAGTATTAGACCAGGCGAAAAGAATAATCAACTTTGTGGACTCACCGGGTCATTCGGTGTATATTAAGACTATGATTAGGGCTATTCTGGGTAGTGATTCTCAGTATGGTGTAATACTGGTTCCTGCGAGAGACGAGTACAAGCTTATGTTGGCGGAAGAGACGCGGACAGGGGTCTGGCGTTTAGACGATATCACAAGGGAGCATCTATTACTTATGGCTAATAAAGAAACTCCCTTCTTTATTTTAATTTCAAAAATGGATATTGTGGAGCCTTCTGAACTCGAAAGGGTGAGAGAGGTAATTCGTCAAACCATTAAAAATATAGGTCGACTTCCTATATGGGTTAGAGATGATGATGACGTTGAAATTGTTCAGAAAGAGATTTGTCATCGTGTTATTGTTCCCGTAATTGAAGTTAGTAGCACCACGGGTGAAGGTTTGAATCTGCTAGTAAAAATTCTAGCCTGTCTACCCTCACGCATAACTCAGGAATTAATTCTTAAACCAGCGCTTGCCTACATCGATAAGGTTTACCAGGGAATACGTGGAACTAATGCTGTGGTTACCGGAACAGTTAAACAGGGGATATTTAAACCTGAACAGAAGGTGAAAATAGGCCCTGATGAAAACGGGGATTTCTTTGAAGGGAGAATTGCGACCGTGGAGGTTTTTCGGGAACGCGTCCAGCGTGTCAAGGCGGGTGATATATTCGGCTTCGATGTCAAGCGTGTAGACCCAAAGAAATTGAGAAGAGGCCAGGTCATCTCCGATGTGGACTTCGAGTTGGAAGCGTGCAGAACTTTTGAAGCAAATATTGTGGTAACCAGACACCCGAGTAAAATTTCTGTGGGATACTCACCCGTTCTTCAGTCCAATACGATTCACCAAACTGCGATTTTTGAGGAAATTGAGGGGCATGATTATTTGGTTGTAGGGGACTTCGCCAAGATTAAATTGAGAATGAAGTACTACCCCGAGTTCCTAAGAGTAGGAGACCGAATTGTTACCCGAGAGGGAAGCACAAGAACAGTCGGGCGTGTCACAAAAACACTGGAATAAAACAAATAGGGTTAAACTGTCAAAAATAGAGAGAAGGTGCTTCTTCTTTTGCTACTTCTTCATATTTAGCTATTTCTTCTGATGGCGGCTCCCTCTTCTCCTCCTTCTCAATACTCCTTCCATCCCACACTTGAAAGCCCTACCAAAAGTTTAAATATTATTTTTAAATAAATGAAGGGTTCAAATATTAAAATTGGAGGGTAAACTCCCTGAATAAAATTAATTTCTTTGTTTTTGGGAAGGATTAATTTGAAAATCTATGCACACTTCTTTGGCCAATTTAGGGAGCAATTTAAAACCTCTTATTTCTGGGTGACGCTACCATCAGGAGCTACTATAGTTGATCTTATAGCGGAGCTGGAAAAATTAACTGGAATAGACCTTAAAAATTCGATTATGAACCCCGATAAAGAAGACATACGAAACAATGTTTCAATATTCATAAATGGCCGCGCAATAGCGTTCCTAAACGGGTTAGAAAGCAAGCTCAATGATATGGACAAAGTAATTAAATCACCCCCAGCAGCTGGAGGATAATTGGAGAAAACAGTCCAAAGCAAGTATAATATGTTAAAAATTTGCGGATTTAAAGTGTCCAAATATGACGCCCTTCAGGGAAAAGGTTATATTGCTTGAGGAAGAGGGGTGTTGGAAATAGGAGTTAGAGCATATAAATTGGGTCTTTATATTGTCCCTTTTTTGTGGATTGCTTGTGTCATAAAGCTTATATTTTTTGGTAACGAGGTTTTATTTGGTTTTGTGTAAAGCTGTAGCGGGCTGTGAAGTGATGAGTAAAGATTCTGGTAAATTAAAGATGTTTAGGTTTGTGAGTAATGGGGGTATTATGGTTAAGCAGCTCCTTGAAGAGTTGGGCTTGAGTGAAGACTACTTTGCGGTTTTTGTGGACGGTAAAAAGGCTAATCTTGATTCCTATGTCGACGAGGGAAACCTTGTTATTGTTCTACCGCGCATAGCTGGAGGTTAAAAAGTTAGAGAGGGAATATTTTTGATGTTGAGTTCGGAGTTTGTTTTTAAAGTGTTGGTTGTCGGTCCTAGGGAGGAGGTTAAGGATCGTTTTCTTTTGTCCATGGGTCCGGATAGTTATTTCCTGGAGTGTTTCAAGTCCATTGTGGGTGTTAGCCTGCAGGTGAATGTTGTTAACGTTAGGGGTAAAACGGTTAAGGTTCAGATTTGGGATGTTTATGATTCTCCACCTTTCAAATCCATGTTTCACCATTACTCTAAGGGAGCTTATGGTGCCTTGGTTCTCTTAACGGAAAGAGTGGAGCATGAGGCTCCTAAATACATTGAAGAAATTCACAAGTATTGTGGGGAAATACCGGTGCTGGTCATCATTGTGGATGAGAAGGACCCACAAGAAATCGCCCTAGAGTATGGGAATAGTTTCATTGATAATCCAGTGAAAAGTTTGGAGATTCTCGCCCAGAGGATATTTGATAGAGAAGTTGAGCCTGTTTATTTGAGGCTTTCATATAGTGTCCTTCCCCCTTATTCGCAACTTCTGAATCGTAGGAGATTAGAAAATCTAACAACCATTCCATTAAACATCCCCATTGTTAAGGAAATATTAGAGGCAATGGGATTCAAAGCTAAAAATTATGAGATAATTTTGAAAAGTGAAAAAGCAATTTACACGGTCGACCTAAGAAACGGTGAAGTGTACGTGGAACCAGCTCAGTGTGAAAACTGTGACCGAGACTGCATTAAAAAGGAGAAGATATGTATGGTTCTGGCTACCAGCGGATGGTCGAGCAGCCCAGACATCTCACAAGCAGACCTGCTCCTAATCTCCAAAGTTTACGCCATCGCCAACAATGAAATACCACCCGAAGTACAAGAAAAAATAAACGAGATACTGAACTGTCCAACTAAGAATTCGAAAAAACCGAAGAGAGCCAGAAGACAACAAAACAGAAGAGAAGAAATTAGATTATAGGGCATTAAGAACATAATTTGTTTATGATTAGAATTGGTTTAACTGGCTTTTACTGCATCCGGTAATGTAACTGGGTATTTGGAGCCTTTTCCAAAAATTTTTTAGAATTCAGATATTTTTACGCCGGGAATTTCCAGAATTAATCTGTTTTCGTTTTTTGAAGGCGTTCTGTTTACGCTCGTTTTTAGATAAATTTGATTTTTGGCTGAAGATAATTTTTAATACTTTCCAGTTTATTCCAGGCTTCACCCTCAATTCTCACCAGTTGTGGTAGCTTCCCCACTAACCCCGCGTATTCACCACGGATAATGAGTGAACTTCTCACTCCGCGAATTGTTTCTGCGGTTTCCAAACCCCTCTGCACCGATTTTTCGAAATCATCTCCCTGAACTGCATTCCCCACTGCTGTGGCCGCCGCATCCGCCAGAGCCGCATTATCAGCGATGATTGTTGCGGCATCCGCCTCCCCGAAACTGACTGCGTGACTCACAGTCCCAGAGCTTGTTCCAATACCTATGGGAAAATCTTCCGGTTTTAACCTAAATCCAATCTTACCGGACAATGAAGAGTAACCCGCCAGTAAACCTACGATAATGGAGGTGTTCGAGTTAGCAGAAATTTCTCCACCATTCTCCACTACTGCTACCTTCGCTGCTACCAGCATTGCATCAACTGCCAAGTCTGCTAGGGCACCCGCTACCGCCGCCATGGGACCCACCCCTGCCTCGAGTGCGGCATTTGCCATGTTTTGGACAATTTCGGGTGCGTCTCTAACTTCTAAGGGCTCAAACGAAGTTAAAAATTCAGGATTTTTCAGTATGTACGCTTCTAACTCCTCTCTGTTCTTTTTAACAGAGTCTATTGCAATTTTTATTGAGGGGGGGTGGTCTGTTTCTATTGTGAGTTTTGATTGTTTAATGGTGTATGTCACTCGGGTTAGTTTCATGCTGACTCTCTCAACATTATAAGTTTATAAACTCAATAATCTGAATACTAATATTTATACCTTTTTCTCATATTTTTCAATGCAAAATATTACTTTTATTCATAAAAGTTTTGGGTCAGAAAATTAAGATCACCTTAAACAAAGTAAAAAAATACACAATCATGTTCCGAAAGATAGAACGATTCCAATCATTCATGATTTTTTTGGGAGAAAATATATCTTTTATGTTACCTATAAATCACAGTTTCCCAAAATGCATTAAAATTAAACAATGTTATAATAAAACATTAGCAGCATTACGCTGTTTATTCCATAATTTTTAATATTAACATAAAAACATAAATAGTACAAGCTACTAAAGAGTTGAAAGAAATGTAGGAGCAATAGCGAAAATGGCTAAATTGGGTGTGTGGTCAAAAAAGGGAATGACAGCTTTCCTGATTATTTCTATCTCTTTAATGTCCGCTTATACCTTAACATATTACTTTCGACCCACATCCCCGCCGCTCGTAGTTCCATTCTCTAGTAACGGTATTGACTCCAACTGGATTATTGACCCGAGAATTAAACAAATGGCAAAGGGCGTAGACGGCGAATGGATTCCAATCATAATACGTTTCAAGGATTACATTGATATGAGCATGGTAGAGGAACTGGAAAACCTGACGTATTTAAAAATCAAGTGCACTGCTCAAGGTGATCCTTTCCTAGTAAACCTGGGTCATATACACACTTTGACGTGTGAGATTCAAGGGTACGATAAATTGGAAGAATTCACCAAAATATATCAGGATAAGATACTATACGTGGAAAACAACTTTAAACAATATATCTCCCCAGACTGCATAGTTAATGAAACTTTAGATATACTTCAGATCATCAGTTCGCGTACCACAGAGGGGGAATCGTACCAAACAAAGGACATACAACAGCAGCAGGAACTCCAGTGGTGGGTAGAATTAACCCGTGCTAATGAAGTCTGGGACTTACGAGTGAATGGACATAATATAACGGGTGAGGGTGTGAGTATAGCCTTCTTAGATGCTGGAATAGATGACTGGCAATTTGAAACCCCGACTGGACTATTTTACAAAAACGGCATAGGTGAAGTGATTCTAAACGTTGAAGGGTCGACAGGATTAGTTTGGGATACCAGTAATACCACTTTTGACCCTCTTCCCGATATTCACCCCTATGGGGTGAACCATGGTACTTCTGTCGCTGGGTCCGCTGCTGGTGGTAAGAATAGGGGTGTTGCGAAGGGTGCGAACATGATTGATATTAGGGTTATTGATTGGGATTTTGGCTATGATCCTTCGAATCTCATGTATTGGATAGCTTGGTGTGTAGTGAACCGGGATGAGTACAATATTACTGTCATCGATTTTAGCGATGGAACAGATAACCCTCTTCGCATGAGCCAAACACTCACAGATTTGATTAATTACGTTCAACGTTTCTGCGGAATAGTAGTTTGCTTAGCATTAGGGAACGGTGCTAATAAACTAAAGGCGGTTTCAAACCCGTGTGATGCTGAGTACGCCATATCAGCAGGCGCTTGTAATAAATTGGGTCTTCCATCAAGCATTACCAGCTTTGGACCCACATGGGATTGTAAACCGAAACCCGAGGTGCTTTCTCCATCTGCTAGTGGACACACAAGTCTGTCTGCTCCAGAGACCGCGGGAGTTGCAGCTATGCTTACGCAAACCTGTAAGGAACTCAACCTCCCAAGATGGGAATGGTCTCTCCGGGTACGTGCTGCAATAATTAGAGCCGCTGCGATGAATGATATACTACTTCCGGGTTGGGATCCCGCCTCAGGATACGGATTACTTAATGCACTCGATGCCTTCCACCAAATTAATGATACATCTTCCTGGTCCAAACATGTTGAGGTTGCTAAGTGGCCTTACACTTTTGCCACTCCTGATGGAGCTTACCTCATACCTTTGGGTCCCATTTTATTGACGATTTATTACTGGAATGTAAGGGTTACGGTGGAGTGTGATGGCCAGGATATGAGTCCCTATTTTGTTTATCTACAGGACTTCAAACCTATTAACAGTTTAGCAACTATAGGAGACCTTCAGGGAGTATGGATTACGACCCTAGGACAAAAAAACAGTATAGCCTACCAAGTTCTTTCACTAAGCCCTAATGTGTTCTTTCCACCCGCAATAGCTGTATGGATTTAAGCATTAAGGTTTAATCCGTACCACACCAACATCTAAACCTTTTCATTTTTCTACGAATTTGAAAAATTAAAAATAGGGGCTAGTACTCTATGAATTATTGGGAATTTTGAGAAGCAAAACTTAGTTAATAGATCGAAGAGTGACTGGGACTATTTAGGCAGGAGAGGAATTTTTCAATTGCGTTCGAATAAGTTAAAAAGGGGAAGCAGTTGGAACGAGGAGTTACGTAAAATTGGTTTGACGCTGGAGGAGGCAAGAGAGCTTCAGAAAAAACTAGCTTCGCAGGTAATTGAGGAGGACAGTTTTAGTAAAATTGAAAATATCTGTGGTTTGGATGTATCCTACTATAAGGATACGGCGATTGCATGTGGAGTTGTTTTAAATCGAAAGGACATGCGAATCTTGGAGGAGAGAGTGGTTTACACAGAGATCTCTTTCCCGTATATACCAACACTTCTTTCTTTCCGAGAAACGCCTCCCATTCTGAAGGTTGCTAAAAGCTTGAAGAGTAATGTGGATTTGTTTATGGTGGATTCCAACGGAAGATTGCACCCCTTTCTTCTGGGAGCCGCATCACATTTTGGAATCCTTATAGATCAACCGACGATTGGTGTGGCCAAAACTCTACTCTGCGGCGAGATACTTCCTAAAAAAGAGGAAAGTAGATACTCATTAATTATGCTTAACGGAAAGGTGGTGGGAGCTGCAGTGAACACCCGGATGGGAGCAAAGCCAGTGTTTGTCAGCGTGGGGCACAAAATCTCTCTTGAAACAGCTATAGGAATTGTGCTGGAAACCTCGAAGTTCCGTATACCAGAACCCATAAGACGAGCGGATCTTCTTTCGAAATTGAGCAAAAGAGAATTGGAGAATAAGTGCTAAACCTGTTCAAGTACGACTTATAAAGCCATCTTTTGTTCTTCAGTGGTGTTACTTGGTTTTGGAGGGTGAATATTGTTTCCATAATTCTTTCCTTCTAGCTTCTAGTAGCTCGTTTTTTGAGCCTCTAAATTCCGCAGCACTAATAATTTCTACTCCTTTCTCCTCGGCGACTGGGAAGAGGTCTTTAACTCTTTCTTTCCAGTCAAGATCTCTAAGAAGGTGATGGTCTAGTATAAGTTTCTTAACCCGTGTTTTATCCATTATTTCCATAATATTCTGGATTGAATTCTGCAAGCTCTCTTGAGAATAATGATTCTCCAGCATATAGGTCATTGGGCCGTCACAGAAAATAGTATCGGGGTCTTGTTCGATTATAAACGAGATTTGAGTTTTGAGACTTGGCCCCTCAACATCAGATGTGTGTAGAAAAACATCTTCCCCCTCTTTTAATCCGACCTCGGTTACGTATCCTAGCTTAGAATCTGTTCCATGATACACAGGTTCAGAAAAAATTATGACGGTGTTTCCGAATTCAAAGGTTTGCCCATCGGAGTGCCGAATATCACTTGGCAAACTCCCTATCTGGCTCAGAAAATACTTGGATCTCTTCTTCTGGCTAAAATTTATATTCTTCTCGGGGTGTTTTAACAAGACGGTTTTACTGCGGTATATTTCTGTTTCCCTGGGGTTATAATGGTCGTAGTGATAGTGGGTAATGATTAAGATGTCCGAATTTTCCGAGTAAGATTTTATTTCCCTCCAATGCTGGGACTTTCTTTCCAGCTCTACTTTGTGAGGTTCAAGACCGTACCTCCAGGGGCCGAGAGCCACGCCGGGATCAATAAGTATACGGCAATCTCTAGTTTCAACAAAAGTCGCCATACTTCTCGTACCAAGACTCTCAAATGCTAAAGGAATAATCTTCATTTGATCATTTCTCCAGAAAACAACCATCCACCTACTGAGGGGAGGGGGTGTTTCAACTAAATTTAGTATTGAAGTCGTGTTAATGATTTAAATTTTTATCAGGAATAGGTCTTTTTGAAATTATTTACATGGCAATTTAAATTATTGTAATTTACAGACTTAGGATTTTAGAAGATTATTGAAATCTTTTTTGGGGATTTTAATTAAAAAATAAATGGAGAAAGGTGTAATTAAAAAAGAATTACTTATACGATAGGAATTAGAATTATGGCATTTATTGAATCTTATTGAGACATAAAAGGGGAATAAAGGATATAATTTTGAATTAAAGGAATTATACTTTATAAAAACTTAAAAAGAAGCTTTTTTAGATATATTTTTTGATTGAGTGCTAATTTTATACTTTGTTTAATTAATCTTCAGTTATTAATAATTTGAATGAGATATTATGAATTGAAATGTCTTAAAACATATTTTTTTAGGGTTTGGAGGTTTTTTATTAAGAATGAAGGCAAAATTGTCTCAAAAAATTTTGATGAAAAAATGATTGTAACAAAATTTTATTAATAACATTTATATAACACAAACTAAAATATCTTGCTATCGATAAGAAGGAGGAAAAATATGCTGCCCCTACAATTTGGGACTACAATATTTGGTCTATCCCTTGTCTGGTTTATTTTCATCGTAGTGTGGTGTATCATAGGGATCATCTTGGCAGTCTGGGTGTACAGAGACGCTGAATCCAGAGGTATGAATGGTGCTCTTTGGCTGATCATAGTCCTTCTTTTAGGGCTAATTGGACTTATTATTTACCTAATTGTCAGAGAGTAAAAAAGTAATTCTATTCCACAAATTTCCTTTTTTTACTTTTTTTATGGAATTTGAAACCCGATTCTACTTAACAACTAGAAAGCAAAAAGCCGAATTGTTATCTGTTTCTGGAGCAAAATGCCTTGAAAAAGATATTTTAAGCTCCCGAGATTAGTTAAGCGCCCAGAATTCTAATTCCACAAAACTTGTCATATACTAGAAAATAATTTATGACTTTAGGTTGTTTGTAAACTCATTTGGTTTAATTTATTCCAATTTTTCCAAGCGGTGGTTTAATGGTTAATCGGGAAGGCTTAAAGAAAGCTATACTTTATTTATTGTCGCATCATACTGAAGAACATCTTGACCGGGCTATTTGCTTGAAATTTTTTGGTAAGAAAATCTGTTTCTGTGCCCGATGCACTGGTCTAACTCTCGGTTTTATTTCCGGTGTCTTATTGCAGTATTTTAGGTTTATTAACTATTTGGATGAGAATTTGAGTCTGTTTTTGGCGATTGGTTTGGCTCTGCCTGCAATGGTTGATTGGTGGACTCAGAGTGTTTTCGGTAGGGAGAGTAAAAATTATATTAGGGTGCCAACAGGATACTCCTTGGGTATCGGGGTAACATTGTTGAGATTTTCGAATCTGACCTGGAGCATAATCGCGGTTATTGTATTTTTCATATTTGCAGCAATTGGGCTATATCGGAGAGTGACTAGAGAGTATGGACCTAAATCGGACAAATACGTTGGCAAAAAGAAGGAAAATTAGACATAAAACTTTTACAGAACGACTACCCTAGTATTGGTGTTTTTCTGGTTAGTGATAGACATGGAATCCTTGGATTCTCTTCTCTCTCGTTATGAGCACGCTAGGAAAAGAATCATAGAGATACCTGTGGTGAGATCCATCTTCGACTTTTTTAAAGATGAACGGTGGCTTAGGGTGGTCGCTGTTGTTAAGATGGGCGGTGGGGTGGTAATGATTAAAAAGCCGGTGGTTATCAGAGATGCTTACGGGATGCCGATGAAATTGGATGGTTGGATTCTGGCTGGTGGAAAACCCGAAGGTGACGAGAGCTATGAGGAGACTGCGATTAGGGAAATCGAGGAGGAGACCGGTCTAGATGTGGAGGTGGAGAGACTTTTGGGAGTTTATATTTTCCGATTCCTGAATCAGGGGGAGCAGGTAGACGCGACCCTTATCGCTTTTTCGACGCAGGCGACTGGTGGAACGTTGAGATCCGGGAAAGAGGTGCGAAAGGTTAAGTTTTTTGAGGAAATAATCGAGAGAGACATTATACACGTACCAGATTGGTGGTATGGGTTTCAAATCGAAATTCTGG
The DNA here is from genome assembly GCA_030587365.1 of Candidatus Freyarchaeota archaeon. Lineage (GTDB taxonomy): Archaea > Asgardarchaeota > Jordiarchaeia > Jordiarchaeales > Jordiarchaeaceae > Jordiarchaeum. Next base: position 81,353 of record JAUQZE010000041.1, read on the forward strand.
AAGACGCAGGTATAAAGGTTAAAAAAGAAGTTTAACCTATTTAATAGGGTTAGTTAAGGAAACGAAGGCGATTATAAATGCGTAGGATAGAGTTTGAGGGAAAAGAATTACGAATGGTCGTTTTTGATTTTGACGGAGTTTTATATGATGGAGATAGCCACAGCGTGGAATTGGCTGAAAAGCTGGGAATACGTGAAGAAGTCGAGAAGATCCTTAAGGATATGCGAGAGAGAAAAATTTCCATTGAGGACGCCATAACTAAATCCGCACTCTACTGGAAAGATATCAAGGTAGACAGAACTCTAAAAATGATGAGAGAGGTTAAGCTACGGAAGGGCTCAAAGGAAACCGTACAAAAATTGAAGGAGGCGGGATACATAACCGCTCTTGTAAGCTGCGGTGGAAGTAACACTGGATTTCAAGCAGTCAAGGAGAATCTAGGACTTGACTATGTTTACAGTAACTCCGCAGAAGTTGTAGATGGAAAGTTTACTGGGAGGTTTACAGCCCCACCGGTAGGAGCTAAGGAAAAAGCAGACTTGTTCTTAAGAGTAGCCCAGGAGGCTGGTGTGGATCCCTCAGAGTGCGCGGTGATTGGCAACGACGAGATGGATATACCAATGTTCTTGAAGGCAAAATACAGCATAGCCGTTAATCCTTCCGAAGGCTTGAAAAAATACGCCAAGATTATTTTGAATTTAAAAGATATGAGAGCAATACTCCCTTACTTAATTGTGGAAGATGAAAAATAATAGGGGATTACATTTTTCTCTGTTCTGAGAATGTTCTAAAATTATGTGGTTATGTCAGTTTTTCCAATTTTTTTGAACTATGCTCAGCAACATAGACTATATACTTTAAAAAGGCTTCAATCACACCCTTCTCGTACTGTTCTCTGCGAATCGACTCATTGTCTATTTTAAGAATTTTCCCCAGAGTTTCCTCAAACACTTGTGACTGGAATTTCAAGTTTTGACCAATTGACCTCATCCATCTCTGCTCGTATCGAGAGAGGAACTCAGCGGAAAAATCTCTACCCTGCACGGCTTCCGCTGCGGTTAATCCAGCATCCATACCAGCTCTTATAGCAAAGAATATACCCTCTCCAGTGATTGGCGAAACCATACCAGCAGCGTCCCCAGCCACCAGGAGCCCCGCGGAAAAGCTTGGAGTATAGGCTCGCCTGTAAGGTATAAAAGCTCCACGCCGCATAATCACTTTGCCACCCTCCAAAAATTGGGCCGCAGCCGGATGCTTCATAAAGTAGTTCAAGTACTCTGAGGGTTTTCTGTCCATCATACCCGCTGCTGAACCTACCCCCACCGAAAGCATACCATCCTTAGGAAAAATCCACCCGTATCCAAGAGGGGCTATCTCTTTGCCCGTGAAAATCACGTAAGCGTCTCCGAACCGCTCCTCAATAGTCTCGCTGTCCATCTTCATCTCCACACCCATACAGAAACCCACATTGTCCTTCCAAGTTTCCCCCCGCTCCTTAAACCATTTATCCCAAAAACCACACCTTTTAGATATGTTTGAGTAAACCCCATCACATGCGATCACCACATCGGCACGAAGCTCCTCCCCTTCACTCGTGACCACCCCTTTAACACTTTGGCCCTCTTTAATAATGTCAGTGACATGTACACCTTCTTTTAGCTTCGCTCCTGCTTCAGTTGCCATCTTTGTGAGATGATAGTCGAATCGGTCTCGGTAAACACCCCAGTAGGCGCCAGGTACTGGAAAGTTTCGCTTCTCATATTTTGGTGGAGTACAGAAAGTTATCGAGGTATATTTTCGATCCAATACTTCCTCTGGAATATTGAGTTTGAGAACCACCCAATTTGCTACGTTCCCCCCACAGAGTTTGAATCGAGGTAACTTTTGTTTTTCCACAATCAGCGTATCCGCTCCGCCCTCAGCCGCCTTCATAGCAGCGGTACTTCCAGCTGGACCTGCACCAACAACAATCACATCGTATTTTCGAACCACCCTACTCACCATGCAGTTTTTCCGAAAATCAATTTTTTAACAGAATCAATAACCAAACAATTTGATTTTTTACATTTTATTTCAAGAAGATTTTTTGGGTTGTGCGGTAGTTTGGGTAGTTTCCTTTTTTTGCTGAGCGTATTTCTCAATGATCGAAACAAATATGTTGAATGCCTCAATGAAGCCCTTCTCATACTGCTCATCCTTCTCCTTCTCATCCTCCAGAGCCAGAATCTTCCCCACTGTGTTTTGGAAAATCTGCTCTTGGAAATCTAGAATGTTACCCACAGACTTTACCCATCTCTCCTGATATACTGAAAGAAACTCAGCAGAAAAGTCTTCGTTATTTACGGCCTCCGCAGCAGTAACCCCAGCATCCATACCAGCCCTCATCGCATAATACACGCCTTCTCCAGTAATGGGTGAAACCATACCAGCAGCGTCACCCGCTATCAATAATCCTGAATCGTAGCTAGGCTTGCAAGCATTTCTTATAGGAATCCAAGCTCCTTTCTGGAGAATGATTTCTCCACCCTCCAATAACTTTGAGGCTATGGGATTATTCTTTATGAAGTGATTCATATAATCTAGGGGTTTCTTCTTCAGGGTTTTAGCCATAGAGCCCAAGCCAACCGAAACATTCTCCCGCTTCGGGAAACACCAAGCATATCCCATAGGAGCAATATCCCTTCCAGTAAAAATCATATAGCTATCGCCGAATCGCTCGGTAATCACTTTCTCTCCCAGTTTCACTTCGATACCAACACAGAAAACCATCTGATCCTTCCATGTTTCCCCCTTCTCTTTGAACCAGATATCCCACATACCACACTTTTTCGCTACGGTCGAGAGAGCCCCGTCGCAAGCTATCACAACATCTCCCTTAAATTTCTCCCCGTCCTTGGTGGTAACGCCCTTAACGTACCCTTCCTCCTTAATCACACCGTCGACATGTTTATTCTGTTTTAATTCTACACCTTTTTCTAGTGCAATTTTGGTTAACTGATAATCGAATGCGTCCCTATAAACTCCAAAGTATCCCAATCCACCCAAGTTGATATCGTGACGTTCATAATTTGGTGGAGTGAAGAAAGATAAAACCTTGTACTGTCGCTCAAGAACTTCCTCGGGTATATTCAAGTTTTTAACTGCCCAATTTGCAATTCCGCCGCCGCAGAGTTTGAATCTTGGAAGTTTGTACTTCTCTAAAATAAGGGTTTTTGCTCCACCTTCCGCGGCCTTCATAGCAGCCATACTGCCAGCGGGTCCCGCACCAACAACAATCACATCATACTTCTGAGCCATTAAAACCGCTCCACAAATTCTCAACCCTTAATCAATAAATTATTAGAATCATATTTATGAGTCAATTTATAAGTTTACCCTTAAATGGTGGAACTGATTCGTCAAAAACGTAAGATAAAATAATGTTTAAACATTTTTATACAGAAAGAGGCTTCTTTTATTGGTCTTTTTTAGCCTTCTCTTTTTGTTTTCGTATCCATTCAATTATCCATTGCGTATACCCAACTATGGCTTCCATCAACTTTTTCTCGTACAGTTCATCGCGGAGTTTCTCATCTTCGACTTCCAAGGCTTTTCCAATGGTGTCTAGGAACAGTTTTTCCTGGTAAAGTAGTTGTTCGCCGATTACGCTTAGCCATCTTTCCTCATAGTTTGATAGAAACTCTGCGGTGAAGTCGTTAAGATTTACCGCTTCAGCTGCCGTCGCGCCCGCCTCTAAACCGGCTCTAACCGCATAGTATATTCCCTCACCCGAAATGGGAGACACCATACCCGCTGAATCTCCAGCGAACAAAACTCCATTGCCGTAACTTGGCCGCTGGGAATGTCTAATGGGTAACCAAGCTCCACGCGTTAGTATGATTTTACCACCCTCCAACAGTTTGGGTAAGACGGGGTGTTTCTTCAGGAAATGATTCATGTAGGTCATCGGCTTTTTGGTCATAGAAATCGCTAAGGAACCCAAGCCCACCGAGACCAATTCCCTCTTGGGAAATGCCCAAGCGTAGGCTAATGGTGCCACTTCTCTCCCGGTAAAGAACATGTAGGAATCCTCAAACCTCTCATCAATAACTTTGCTGTCCATTTTAACTTCTGCACCGACGCAGAACCACATATGATCCTTCCAGTTTTCGCCCTTCTGATCAAACCATATGTCCCAGAATCCCGATTTCCTTGCCACTATAGATTGAGCGCCATCACAGCCTATTACAACGTTTCCTCTAAAGATCTGACTATCAGATGTAATAATGCCCTTAACGTATCCCTCTTCTATTATTACATCTCTGATGTTTAGGCCTTCCTTTAGTTCTGCTCCGGCGTCGACAGCCATTCTAGTGAGGCAGTGATCGAATTTATCTCGGCATACCCCGAAATAGCCTAGCCCTGGCATAGGGAAAACTTGTTTCTCGTAATTGGGTGGAGTGTATGTAACTATGTTTTTGTATTTCCGTTCAATGACTTCTTCGGGAATTTTGAATTTTCGCATTATCCAGTTTGCCACGCCGCCTCCACAGAGCTTGTATCTTGGTAATCGTAATTTTTCTAGGAGTAAAGTTTTAGCACCGCCCTCAGCTGCTTTCATGGCGGCCATGCTGCCCGCTGGCCCTGCACCCACTACTATGACCTCGTATTTTTGTATATCTGCCACTATCCTCTCGAATTTTAGAATAGAGAACATTTTTGTAGATTTTCTTTCTCTTTACGGGAATTATTTCTTCGTATTTGCTTTGTTTGGTTATTTGATGTTTAGAAGTTTTTGTGCGTTTTCGCCCAAGATTTTCCTTTTGAAGCTCTCACTTATTGGTAGGTCTTTGACGGCTTTTATTCCAACATCGAATGGGGTGAATGGGAAATCGGTGGCAAAAAGCAGCTTGTGTTCTATTCCATTATCGGTAAACGCTCGCCAAGGAAAGTATGGGTAGAGACTATACCAGACGGAAACATCCAGATAAGCGTTTTCGTGGCGTAGACAAATTGACCAGGCGTCCATGTACCAGGGTGCGGCGAGGTGTCCCATGATGATGGTGAGGTCGGGGTATCTCAGAGCTACTTCATCCCAGAGCATGGGTTGTCCGTATTTTGCCACGGATGTGGGGACGGATGATTGGTGGCCTGCGTGAGACCACACGGGTATGTTCAGTTCTAGTGCCTTTTCCCATAGGGGGTAATATTTCTCATCGTTTGGATAGAATTTTTGCAGTGGGGGAACTAGTTTTAATCCCTTTAACTTTAGCTTGGCGACGGCGTACTCTAGGACGTTTACGGCGAATTTTCGGTTGGGGTCTACGGAGGAGAATCCTATTAGTTTGTCGGGGATTTTATTCACCATTCTGGAGATGTCCTCGTTTGTGCCCAGTTGGGTTCCGTAGGAGGCTGACATATCCATGGGAACTATTACCGCCTTGTCTACTCCCGCTGAGGTGAAAGCCTTAACGAAGTCTTCGATGGTTTGGTTTTGGTGTAGGAATAAGAAACCGTTTATGACCATTTGAGATTTTGCAGTTTTCGCTCTTTCACCAAACATGCTTTTAATAAGAGTATTCGGGTCGGGTACCGGTGTCAAATCTTTACAGACCGGATGTGTGTGAACATCAATTATCAAAGTATCTCTCCCTTTTTCAAATGCAGTAATAGAATATTTTTTGAACTCTTATTTAAGCACTCTGTATAAAGGAAGTTGAATTAAACTTTTTTTCGGGGAATTTGTGGAGAAAGTTTGATTTTCCTAAACAGAAAGGTAAATTTAAGGGAGATGCGTATATAAAAACATTTAAAGTTCTCTTGAGTTGGAATCGGATGGATAGACGGAAATGGAAAAGGAATATCACCATAATGGTGTTGGGAGCTTTCAACGCAGAATCGCTTTCAACCGCCACACCGCCTTACAAGTGGATATCCGATCCATGGTCTATTTTTGTTACATTTATGTTCTACGGGCTTATGCTGCTTATTATTGAGGATTTGGTTTCTCGTTACTCTTTGAATTATCGCAAACTGTTTCTGATAGGATTAATATACGGCATACTAGAAGAAGGTTTTTTAGCTCTGACAAATGAACTACCAGCTCCCCCAGGGTTTAAGCCGGGGTTTGGTCGTTACTATGGATTGAACGTCCCGTGGACCATTTTTATTTCGGAGTTTCACGCGGTATACACTGTGGTTTTAACCTTCATAATTGCGGATCTCATTATTCCCAGAGAAAAACCTGGCCCCGTGCTTTCCAAATGGCAATATGTTCCTGTCTTGACATACTTGGCGATTCTCTACCTGTTTGTACCAAACCATGTAATAAACATGGTTAGTACGAGAAGCAACTTAGCTTTTCTCCTGTTTCAGCCTGAGCTTTTCTTCAGTAATTTCTTCCTGATTAACTCGGTTAGGGTTTATCCCTCCTGGGAGTCTGTTGCCATTCAGTTGGTTGCTATTTTGGTACTGTCTGTACTTGTGATACGTTTACCGAGACTGAAACTGGATAGTTCAGAGAAAGAGTTTGTAAGCAGGAAAAGTTTTGTAATTTTGGTGTTGGTATTTGAGCTAATGTTTTGGATTCCATATATTGCACAGTTTTCCGGTGGTCCTGATCTTTTAGCTGTGATTTACTATCTACTGCTACCCCTTGTTTTCTGGAGGTTGATTCTATCCAAAATTAGGAGAGACAGTCTATTTGACTTGCAGAAGGTTGCCGCGATAAGTTTGACTCTGTTGCTGTTCTTTGGAGGTTTTGGCGTTTTCATCTACCTTTTGCAGCGTGACCTACTTAGCACTATAATAGTTATAGCAGCGTTAGGGATTGAGGTTAGGTTAATAACCCGCAAATATTTTCAAAGAATTAAGCGAGAAAGGAAAAATAATGCGAACCAAAGGCTGGGAGGAAAATACTTTTAGGAAGGATGGGTCCGAAGGATGTGCGTCCTCGGACGGGGATTTACTCTCGCACTATTTATTTTTCTAAATTATTTACGAGTATAAAAATTGAGTAGTGTGTGTCCCTTTTTAAAGGCTGGAAAGTTACTATTTGATATGTTCCCAGTATTCAGAGTTTATTATCACTTTTGAGTAATCGCGAGCGTATTGAAGTATTTGTTTCAGAGCGCAGTTGATTGTTTCTAGGGCTAGTAGTGCTTTGGGTTCCATTGTTTTTTCCGATTCTGCCTTTCTTATCTCGTTACGGGTTCTACATACTTTGTCTATTTTCCTTATTATTTCATGAGCAGCCTTGGGATCTTTTTGAGTTCCAGCCGCTAGAACCTCGTCGATTAGGGTGATTGCCTCATCACTGAGTTTTGAGTAGAGCTTTTGAACATCACCCGGAATCTTAAAGTTCCTAAGAGATTCTATTTGTTGGGATATTTCCATCGACGCGTCCGCAATTCTTTCTATGCTTCTTACTACAACGCTCCAGCCCATCGCGGCCCCGTTACTATCTAAACCAATTTTTCTGGCAATAGCTTTATCGCGTATTCCCAGTATTAGTAATCTTTGTATAAGTAGGTATAGTCGGTCGACCTCGTCGTCCTGTGCGTCTATTTCTTTCAGATTTTCGGTATTCGTGTCTACTATGCCTTTTATTGCTTTTTTGAACATGGATGAGGAGACTAGTGCTAACCGGTTAACAACCTCTTCCAAGTGGAAGTCGGAGGGTTCTAAAAGGTTTTTGACTTTAATTGAATTCTGAGATTCCGAGATGACCTCAAAACCTATGAGGTTGCGTATAGAGTCTACTGCTGCTCTTTTGTGTGAGGAATCCATATCCTTTTTCTTAGATACTATTTCTAGATTATCAACGCCCATTACATAGTTACCCAGAATCGTTGTTATTAATTCTGAATCGGAAAGGTTATCCAAGATTATTTTTGGAGCAGGTCTCTCTTTCTTTTTGGTTTCAAGAACTTTGGTTATTCTCAGTTGACCCTCTTCTTCCTCCATTATGGCGATGGTGTCTCCTCTTTTGATCTTGTTATTTTTTATCCAATTTTTAGGTAGAGAAACAATGTAGGAGGATTTGCCAGTTATTTGCACCTTGCGAAATTCGATGTTTTCCTTCATATCACTAATATCCATTAGCGCCACCTTAACAGTATTATAAAGTATAGAATACAAAATACGTACAATATATAAATAAAGGTTTTTATAAAAAAGGGAAGGGTGCCATTTATAAGTAAATCCGTGGTTTTCAAGCCCAAATTTAAAGGTAGAATCTACGCTTTGAATTTGGTACACGATTTTTTGTGATTATCCCATAAAACTGGGTGCTCGAAATATTCTTTTTCGAAACTAGAATAAAGAAATGTAATTTAAATAGGGCAAAGGAGTTTTGGAGGAAAGCGTTTACCAGAAACTCGGACCCAATAGAGGATAAACTAGGGGATAAACAATTAGCGTAATTAGCGTTGCAACTATTGCTCCCGCTACTGATTGCCAAGTCGTGTGTGCTTTTATCTTGATTCTTGCCCAGATAACCAGCAGTATCATAGCAACAACCGGAAGCGCTACGATTCCAAAAACGCACACGAGAGCCGTTGAAGGCCCTGAAACTCCTGCTGTGTGAACACTAATTTTCCATTTCAGATTAATTAGGGTCACAGCCAGAGTGACGAAAGCATAAGATAGGGAGATAGCATACATAGCAGTTGATTTTCCATAAAAAAATATCAGTGCACCAATAAAATAAGTCACAATAGCAAGAATGAAGAAGGGGGTTCTACGCGTACGAGAAGACACCCAAATATCAACTCTACCTAAAGCATATGCAACCAATACTGGAGAGATCGGAAGCACAACAATGAATATTATTCCAAGTAAAAAACAATATAAAGAATTCAGTAGAGGCCCGGTACCAATGGGCGACGCAAAAGCCAAAATTAAGACAACTGAGAAAGCAATGAACTGCGGAGTAAGAACCTTAGAGACCAAACTTGCAACACGATAAGCGGCATCTTTCCCATTTCCCACAGCAGACTTTTGATTTTCTTTTATCTTAGTGTACCCATCATCTTTCCCTGCGGGATCAGGATTCAAACACATACCTCCAATAGTCTTAAAGTGTTCTCTGTCGAACTGATTTTGATATAAAAATATTATTGTAGGGGAGAAACTGGAACTTGATGGTATTTATTATTTGTTAGACTGATGCAGTTTGGATTATTATGAAATTAGTGTAAAGCAGCGATTTTCAATAGCAGATACAAATTGGGAGTTTTCATTTTCCAAGGATTACCTCTGTACTCTTTACTATTGCCTGTACCTTGTCTCCCACCTTCAACTTCAAGTCTTCTGCTGCTTCCTTGGTTATAACCGCGGTGATTATTACTGGTGTATCAATCTTTACTTTGACCTTTGCGGTAATAACTCCCATTTCAACTTCTGTAACGCTACCTTTCATTTGGTTTCTTGCACTTAACTTCAATCTTGATCTCCTCCCTTATTTATTCTAAAGCTGTTCTGGTTTATCTACCATTACCTCTGTGGACTTTATGAATATTTTTACTTGACTGCCTTCATTTATTTCGAGTTCTCGAACTGATTTCGTGGTAATTACAGACGTTAAAGTAAAGGGTTTTTTCAACTCTATCTGAACAAAGGCGGCGGAGTCTCCGGTTTCCACGTTGACTATTTCACCGCTTAATCGATTTTTATCGGGAATGGAGAAACCGCAGGCCTCCCACAGTTCAGAGTTCTCCAGCGCGTGTTCGATAAAGCTTTCAAAGCGTTTGTATTTTCTAAGAAGATACTTTCCTAGAGGAGTAAGCCTCATACCACCTCCGCCGTCCCTTCCTCCCTTGAAAGTTTCAACTATGGGTTCACCTATTCTTTTTTCGATTTTTTTTAGGTATCCCCAAGCGTATCTATAGGAAATGTTCAGATTTTTCGCGGCTTTGGTGAGAGAACCCTCCTTCTCAATACTTTCCAAAAGTTTAGCTCCACCTCTGCCTAGAAGAGATTCACCCTCGAATTCCAACCAGATTTTGGCCTTGGGCATCACATCCAAAAGCATCACCAAATCCCAAGAATACTACAAAAGAGAAGGCAGGAATAATACTATATACTTTTCTTTCTGCTATTTTTACATTATCTGCGGCAAGAGGAGTTTTTTCTCTATTGTAAAAGCTATTTTGTAATTTTTTTCTTGACTCTATTTAGTCCTCTATCTATGAGTATGTCTCCTGTTTTATTGTTTTTAATCTGAATTACTCTGTGGAAGGGGATTATAGCCTCATCACCCATATAAGAGTATGTGAAAAAGCCACCAGCGATTTCAGTGATACTGGAGTAGGGGATTTCCTTTATGTTACCCTCATCGGTTCTGTGGATAAAAATTATAGAATATGAATCTAGGTCGTGTCTCTTGTCCCATCTAATCGCGTTAAGTAGATCTCTAATGGTGATTCTCTTTCCTTCACGGCAATCTCGGCAAAGTAAAATACTTCTACCCTTTTCGTTTACTTCCTCCACATTGAGGGTGCTACCACACTTTTCGCATTGATTCTTCAACTCAGCCACTGGAATAATTTTTCAATAGAGAACCACACTTTGGACAAAATAAACTTTTGGCCAAAAAAGGGAATGTTTGTTGGTTAACTTGCTCGAATTATGTTTGATATCTCTGTTCAGATACACAATTATTATTTAACTTTTGGAAATATCTTCCTCATTATTTTTGTTTGGAACTAACTGTTTGTTTTTGCTCTGGTTTTGTTCGAATCTTTTTAGAATATCACCCGGAAGGTAGATTAAGAGTGCAAAACCTATTATTGCCGGAATAAAGCGTGAGATTTGTATCAATATGATGTTGGAGGTTAGCGAAGATAGAAAGTATAACAAGTTCAGGTTTAAACTGGGTGGTGTGAAGGGAAGAATTATGTTAAATCCGGCGTAGCAGACCGTGAAAATAAAAGCCCACTTTTTCTGCTTGTAAAATCCTACGCCGGATACAAACAGGCTAACACCCAAAGCGAAAAGAATTATAATAGTTACAAGAGTTTGAGTGCCGCTGAGTAACTGGATTAAATAAGAGAAGACCCAAGAGACTAGAATATCCGGTGAATAAACAAGGATTAAAAAACCTGTTTGAAGGTTTATTTCTTGCCAATTAAGCATCGGCATCAGATAGGAAAGATATCCACCTAGTATTGTTATAAAAGACATGGAGAATAAGAAAACTGAAATTATGATTAAACCCAAAGGTTTTCCGCTCATAAGTGAACCTCAAAACAGTTGGAATAAACTGCGATTATTCACATAATTTAATAAAGCCTTTGTTGTTTAATAAATTGGAAGAAACTTTATTTGCTTTCTTGTTTACAGATACCGATAAAAATATTGTTAAGAAGTCTGTTAGACAGACCTTGCTTTTGGTTACCTATTTGGGAAGACATTTATGTTTGTTTTATAAATAAAAAATTAAAGTTTCCTTGATCAGAGGGGTGTTTTGATGGCTTTAGATGAGTTGGAGTATGGTGAGGTTGTTTCTATTATAAACGGGAATTTGGCTCATGCACACCGATTATTCAGAGAGGGAAAGATAAATTGGGTTGAGAGAGATATACTTATTGCAGTCAGCGGTCTTGTAAGGAGGGATAGAGGTGCTGAAGAACAACTCTATAAGCTTTTTAAAGAGTATCTAGATGAGAAGGGTTTTGAGCAATTGAAAGGGTTCGTGGAGAGCCAAAGCAGAGTTTCATGGCTAATCTTTGCTAAATCATACAGGATTCGCAAGGATGTACCACCAATAGAGGAGAGGAGATGGGATTTAGAGGAGCAACGTAAGAAGAATGTAATCGTCAGAGACTCCTTTGTTGAGATTATAGAAAAGAAGTATACGTAAATCTAGTTTGGAGGGAAATGGTATGGATTGCAAGGAGATTATAGAAAAAGCAAAACAAGCACAGGAAAAAGGGGAAACTAAAGAAGCAATTGAACTCTATAAACAAGCCGCCGAGTGCTTTGATAAAGCCGGAGAAAGTGAACAGGTAGCCAAAACATTCTACATCTTGGGAGAATTATACAGAGGGAAAAAGAATTACTTTGATGCAGCCAGCGCTTTCAAAGACGCGATAATGCGCTACTCGTTTTCAGGTAACATTAAAGCTGCGGAAGAAATCTCGAAAAATATCCAAGAAGAGGAAATAAAATCATCCAAAACTTTTCAGTTAGCAATTGAATTTATGAAGGAGAGAGTAGAAGCATCTAAGAGGGGAGAGGAGTTAACCTATGAGGAACCCCTAACAGATGAAGGAATGGAAGCTACTCTTAAAGAAATAGAGAAGAAAATTGAAATCGCACCAGCGGATGACAAAATTTATGAGATTCTTGGAGGTAAAGCAGGTAATTTTATTCCAACCACAGAGAGAATTCAATTAAAAGGCAAACCAACGGCAAGCCAGTTACAGAAATTACTCCGAACCACTCTGGAGAACAAAAGAGTGAGAATAAAAAACGAGATCATTTCTACAATTACGGCTAAAAGGGAAAAAGAAGATTTTGAAGTAAGCTTCAAGACCAACATTGAAAAAGAGGATTCGGAAATCGTGGCCAAGGTTTATTTTGAGAATAGCTATGAAGCTTCCTTGAAGGACGCCGTCCTTACGTGTTACATCCCCGCCTGCTATGATGTAGAGAAAATAGATTCCCAGGTTCGACCGAAAACAAAACCCGCCCTTGAAGGAGTGGAAGCATCATTTGACTTTAAGAAATTATCACCTAAGGAAAAAATTAACGTTAATTTTACACTAAGAAGAAATATTTCTCGTACAGTGATAATAGGGCAGGGTAAAGAAATATGGGCGATCCGAACACATATTCCAATTATTCGGGAAACAGCTACTCGTTTCAAATCACATCTAACACTCCTAAATAAAACGGAAAAAGTAATGGGTAATGTTATCTTGGAGGATGTAATTCCTTTAGAATTCTCGGTTGTAGAGATCTCCCTAGGGAATGTTCAACCATACGCAAAGGATATGGAAGACACCCTATTACAGCAGATATTATCTAACTTTGGGAAAAATGATAAGTTTGAAATCACATATCTATTGGAACCCAGAAAAACAATCAGAATAATCGAAAAACAGCTTCAGTTAAAGGATGGGCGAAACATAGGAAAGCTAACAAAAATCATCGAGCCAATTAATAAACAAGGCAAATCCCTGACTCTGGTGAACATAGAATTTAAAAACACCACACATACCGACCTTGAGAATGTTAAGATAAAGGACAGAATTCCCATAACCCTAAAGCTGACAAAAGCAACCATTAACCCAGAGATAACAACAACCGAAAAAATGTATTACTTATCATGGAAGTTCGGCAAAATTATGGAGGAACAATCAATCGAGATTTCCTACCTAACCGAGGGGGAAGAAGCACCGTATAAAGAAATACCAGAAATCGAGCTAGAGGGATACCAGAGCTACGAGAGTAGACACATATCCACAGACCGATATCAGGGTATTATAAGAGAATCAAAGGAATTAATGGAATTTAAAAAACAAGTCACTTAATTTCATAAAAACCTAGCGAGCTGAAATGACAAGTTTAAAAAAATAGGGGAATAAAAAAAAGAAGCAAGCTAATGGAAGTTATGTTGATATTGAATCTACGCTGGCCCAAACAAGGCTACATAACGGACGGTTTAGCTACGGACGGTTTAGCTGCTTTAGCTGCCTTTTCTCTAGCTGCCTTCTCTCTAGCCGCCTTTTCTCTAGCCATCTTTGCTTTTTCTCTCGCCTTAGCTTCTTCCTGTTTACATTTTACTATGGCGTTCTCGATGTTTTTAACATGCTTCTCCGCATCGCTTCTCAGACTGCGGAAAAGGTTCATTTCTGTCTTGCGCTGCTTTCTCGTAGCATCAGCTTCCATTTTCTGGTAGGTGGCTAGACTTTTCTTCTCCCAAGCAAGGGCACTAGCTAACGGGCCAGAAACCTTCGGTTTTGATTTTGGTTTCGGTTTTGGTTTTGGTTTCGCTTCCATACTCTTACCCCAACGAATTTTATTTTTTTGTAATTGTTTATATAATTTTACTTAGGTTGTATAAGTTATTTTTATTATAACTTATAAGTTCTTCGATTTTGAAAAGGGTTTCTAGTCACATTTGAAAAAATCTTTCAAAAAATTGTGTTATCATCTAGTGTTTCAAGATGAAAATCCTTCAAAAAGTTCTCTCCCGAAACTTTGCTACTCCCAATCAGAAAATCCTTTGAGTATTATTCGAAACAACCTTTAAAACCTCATTTATAGTTGATTTAGAACAAATAGATTTCATTTTTGGTTATGCCCCCTACGTTATATACCGAATCTTTTCTCAATCTCTGAGAGTTTCAAAGTGTTAATCAAGTTGTTTTTTGTGCACCATCCTCTTCTCGCCTGGTCTACACCATACTCCATAAAATGTAAGTGATTCTTATCAGGTAATTCGGGCAAATCAGGAGCATCCTTAATTTGTGACATATAGTGTAGGTAATTTTTCCCAAAAAAAATCTGAACTCATTCATTTTTATTATTAGTTCTTGATCGCAAGGACTAGTTAGTAGTTCTTGATTGGAAGGACTAGTATGTCTCCACCTTTAACCCGGTAGTTTCTTCAATCCATTTGAAATGTTTATCATTTTTTGTAACTATTGCTTTACATCCGTTGTTTATAGCAATCGCAGCTATAACCGCATCAGCTCCAACACGCTTACCATTTCTTGCGAGTTCTCCTGCTATTTTTGCAGCCAAGATTGCATCGCTATATCTAAAACTCAGAACTTCCATTCTTTCAAAGGCTCTTGCGAGCTTATCTATTATTTTTACTCTCTTCTCATCTTCTTTTACTGCATAAGCCCCGAATAACGCCTCAAAAATGTTGAAAGCTGTGGTTGCATGGATACCTTCATCATCAAGTTTTTTGGTGAGTTCTTTAATAGCATCTGGCTTTCGGATAAGATCTACAAAATAAGTGGTGTCAATACATTTCATTTTCCAGCCTTCCGTCTATTTCTTTCCTAATCCCAACTACCGTTTCCCCATATTCCTGTATATTGCTTAATTCTGGATACAAGTCTAGTATATCAATTAATTTACCCTTTTTTCCTACTAGTCTCTTTATTACATCTGAAAAACTCTCGTCATTTCTTTTAATGCTCTTCAAAAGTTCGTACGCTTCATCAGATAGAGAAATCGTTTTAGTCATATGTGCACATATGTGCACAAATACTTAAACTTGTTGAAAAGCTAATAGCCTTTTTTGAGCCTTTTCCTGTTAACTTTTTTCCTGAAATCTTTAATTGATATTACAAAAAATCTCTCGCCACGAACATCGAACTCCTTAATTTAATGGAAATACCACTGCTCGATATAAGAATTGAGAGTTCCAACCTCAGGTAGTTCAGGCACCTCAAAGACAACCTTAAATTGGTAAATCAAACGCAGCTAATCTACATTTAAGGACTGATCATAGGATTTAACTCGTGGCCCTCATCGGTGGAAGAAAATAAAAGGAGTTTTATAGTTAATTATACCCGAGTGGATTCATTCAGAGGGTGCTCCTACTCTTAGCGTCTAAAGGGCAATTGCTAATAATATCACAAAAACTACTACTATTAGAAGGATTATCAGAAGCAGCTCAACGTCGCTTAGGCCTCGACTTCTTCTCGTTGTTCTTCTCCTTCTTGGCAATTTTTAAGCCTCCGACTTTTCCTTTATTTATGTTTATTAAAACATAAAAAGATTTTCATTTATAAAAGTAAAAGATAAAACTGAATCTTTGGTTATGTTTATGCTATTGTTATTCTAGACTTTTGGCTGCTAACTCCGTGATGTCACAGATTTCTATTCCATTGCCGGAGACTTTTACTAATTGTTTCTTACAGAAAGGACAAGTTGTGGTTATGACCTTGGCTCCCGTTTCTTTGGCTTCTTCTATCCTTCTACTTCCTGCGGCATTTGCTATTTCGGGGTAGGTAGCTTCCATTCCTGCTCCGCTTCCGCAGCAGTGTGCATTTTCTCTATTGAATTCCATTTCTACCAACTCTACTCCGGGAATTTGTTCCAGGAGTTTTCGGGGGGCATCATAAATTTCTGAGTGTCTCCCGAGATGACATGGATCGTGGTAGGTTACTAATTTTTTAACCTTTTTATCGAGTTTGATTTTCTTCTCATCTATTAGTCTCTGAATATACTCTGAGGCGTGAAGTATTTCGGCATCTAGGGAAAAACCCTGCTCGGGGTAGTCCTGCTTCAGGGTCTTATAACATCCAGCGCAGGAGGTTATGATTGTTTTAGCCTTCAAACTGTTGATCGCTCTCTGATTGTGTTTCATTAATTCCTCAGCGTGTTTCCTATAACCAGTCCTAAGAATAGGAGATCCACAACACCACTCATCATCCAGAATCGTGTAATTAACCTTAGCCTTATCAAGAATCCTCAAGACAGCCTCAGCAATTTCAGGATTCCGGTAAGCACTAGTACAACCAACAAAGTAAACCACTTCGGGGTTCCCCTTTTCCTTTTCCTTTTCCTTTTTGGCAGCCTTGACCTTTGAGAAACGCTCCGAGTGAGGCTCACCATAAGGATTATGCTCCTTTTCGACATTTTTCGCAAGCTTGGCCGCATTCTCATTAGCAAAACCCCTCTCAACCAGATCCGCACGCAGTTTTTCGACCACCTTCGGAATGTCATATTCTAACAGGCAATTGGCTTGGCATAAACCGCAGGTGGTGCACTGATACATGATGTCGAGTATCTCTTTAGTGGGTTCAAGCTGTCCATTCTCAATATAATAAGCAAGCAAGCATCTCCCATAGGGGGTTGCAGACTCGGACTTGGTGATAGTGCCTGAGGTGCAAACGTGACGACACATCTTGGCGCACGAAGCACAGAATCTTATTTCATCAGCATACTTTTCTGTTGCCATTTATACCCGTCTCCAAAGGTTATACTCGTTTTTCCATAGGAAAAGGAATTTTTTCTGAATTTAAGATTTGTGATAAGCCAACATACGATTCCGAAACCCAAGTAATAACAGGATATTGCCCCCTAATGAGCTTTTAAACATCCCGATGTTCCTGTATGCTAGCCTGATTCTGAATGATATGGTTTGTTGAATTTGTTTCGCGGACTTCGCTTTAAAGCATTTGCGGGTCTTCTACACCCAAACTTTATATTTTTAAAATCGTTTATTCTATTGACAATGCTTTGATGGAAGGATAGAATATGTCATTCTCTAATGATGAGAGATTGGAAATTGCCAAAACCTTCTGCCTAGCTACGATTGTGGATGGTTACCGCTTCGCCCAAAAAATGGGAAAGGTAGAAGAATATGCTAAATCGCAGGGTGTTAACGCCGCCCAAAGCGTCAAGAGGATTTTTGGTAAAGATAAAGATTATGCTGTACGCTATCTTCTGATGATCGGCTCATCCCTGGGTATTCCTCACCCCAAGGAGACGAAAGGAAAAAAATTCGAAGCGGAGTGCAGCCCTGAAAGCTGCGGATATTACTGCACGGCGAGAATTAACGGTGTAACTGACTTCTGTCCCGGCTTCTGCGAAGCCTTCTTGAAGGCTTACTGCGACGAGTTTGGCATATCGGTGAAAGTCGAACCACCAAAAAACGGAAAAAATGGAAAGATTGAATACAAAATAGGCTAACCGCCCACGCAAACTCAAAACCAGCAATTTTACAGTGACCGCTCTGAATTGCTGTGTAAAACTGGAGGTGGTTCTGGTGCATCCGCCTCTGGTTTCTATGTGTTTACAGAACTCTTCATTAGAAGCCGTATTCAGTACTATTCTATTTTGGAGAGGTTATAGGCTGCTTTAGTATCTACTACTGTATGTTATTGCACATTTGGATTTTTAGTTATTTTTTTTCAGTATGCTTCTTGCTTATGTATTTTTATTTTGGCTATCACGACATAATGTTTATTAGTCATTATATCGTTTTACCTAGTTCAAGGGAAGTTTGACATTCACAACCAGAACAGCACTGTGATGACATTGCCCAATAAAAGTAACAAGTATAATGGGAGGAGTGAAACGCTCATGGAAATAGTGGATCCTATTATTTCTTTTCTAGTTGGATTGGGCTTGAACGCCCAAGACGCACATACTTTGGTCAGTAAGTTACAGACCTTTTCACCGCAGCATCGTAGAAGGATTCTAGAAGACGTGGGGCTTCCTGCCGAAATCCATTCCACTTTACTGTTACTATTCGAGGAGAGAGATGAAACAAAGCAGTTAGAATTGAAAAAAACAACGAGGAAATTAGAAACTATAGAGAAACAGCTTAAGGATAAAGCGAAAGAAGGAAAATTAGAAGAATTAAATGAAATTACGGGTAAAGAGAAAATAGTCATTGTACCCTACAAGGTAAAGGAGCAGATACCGGGCGCTGAGCCTAATCACATGCCGGGATACACTTCGCCTAACAAATACTTCGAAAATAAGGAAATGGTAGAGAAATGGTTAAGCAACACAGAACGCAGCTTTAGCCAAATGACGTTAGAAATGCAAGAAGATATTATGCCGCGCTATATCCAATTAAGAGCACTCACCTGCAAAGATAAGAAGGAGATGAGTTCCTCCTGCATAGGATGCCTCATCGGTAATACTATCGATTGCCCACTCTTTAACCCCCCTAAACTAAAAAGAATGGCAAAGTGATCGCCTAAAATATACAAAAAAGGTTTTTACTGAAGCTATGCTCAAGGAGGCGGGAATTGGAAACCCGACCTTAGATAGGCTGGCCAGAAGACTGATTCTGCACTATGCCCTTAAAACTGAAAGAAGCAGAAGAGGCATTCGAAAAGTTGGAACTATTTGGAAAACGGTTTTTTCGATTCATATTTTTTAATACTTCAAACAGCGAAGATTTGAATCAATTGAACTATAAAATAGTTATGAGTTGAGATGTATGATTTGGGTGTTAGATGAGCTAAGAAAGATTGGTGAGATTCAACCCGAGGTTATAAACAAGCTCCTTAGTGAGATTCGAAGAAGTAGCCCGGAAGTATACAAATCGATAGTTGTTGGAGCGTACGTCGATGGGAGAATAAGCCTGAGCAAAGCAGCAGAATTGCTTGAGGTAAGCAGAATCGAACTTCAGAGAGAGCTTGGAAAAAGGAGCACCCATCAGGGTACCATCTAAAGAAGATGCTATGGCTGAGGCAGAGGCAACGAAGTTATGGTAAAAATAGTTATAGATGCCACTGTTCTTTCAAATTTTCTGCTTGTCAAAAGATTAGATATACTTCAAAAGGCCTTAGTCAACCTGTGTACCACTTTCGAGGTGATTGAGGAAATAAACTTCGGTGTGGAGAGAGAATTAATGCCAACCATAGAGTTAGGTCGAGTAGAAGTTTTAGAAATGAGTTCAGAAGAAAGAGAATTTTTCTTCAAAGTTGGTTATAATTGAATACTAAAGAACTTCATCAAGACTTTAAACAGGGGAATAAATCCCATCCTTATCATCTCTGAGAGCAAATAATTCCCCTGATCTCTTGAAATATTTTTTTACCCACGTATAAAACCAATACGCCAATTGTACCTGATACTGGAACACCAAATTTTTGAGCGTATCTTCTTGCATCCAAATCATCTGTGAGCATTTTGAATCCTCTAGCCATCGCAACGGCAATACAAGAGGATTCTCCCCCTCACCAATTTTTCAACAAGTCATATCTGCCTTATTTATTGCGACTTGTGATTTTCTAGTAGTTTATTTTAATTTTTTTACTATATTTCTCGCTCATACGTAAGTAATTTTGTCTTATTACTAAACTTTGGCAAATTTTAATTTTTTCTCTGACCTTACCATCTTTAGGTGTTAATTATGTTGCCTATTACATGTCATCCCTGCATTGTTGAGAACTTTCTGCCTCGGCTGGAGGGAGTCTTCAACAAACCCCAGCTGAAGCACTTCGCACAGTACCTAACCGGACTCATAGTCTGCAATAACCGGACGATCACCGGCATAAACGAGAGCTTCACCGGGCACAACGACCAGTCGGCTCTGAACCACTGG
>JAUQZE010000009.1 GCA_030587365.1 Candidatus Freyarchaeota archaeon
GGGGATAAAGGTACCGTACACGAACAACCTCATCGAGAGGCTGATGGGGGAGATAGCGAAGAGGGTTAAGAACAAGTGGATGCACTGGAGCACCCAGGGGCTGGAAAACCTGCTAAACATACTCCTGGTAAGATACTGTAACGAGCAGCTTTTCAGCGAGATCAAAGAAAAATACTTAAGCCAAGGGAACAAACCCCTCATACAGATAACGATAACATAGGAGAAAAAGTTAACCAATAAAAAGACGGCACCAAATTTTTTTCATTTTTTAACCACAATAAACCTTTGGAAACTCTAATTATGAATTAATGAGCGACACCTTTTGAGGGTGGCAAAATAATAAAAAAAGGAAGCCATAACGGCTTTTTATAGTTCGTTTATGTTTACCTTTAGTTTAAGACTTTCCATTTTCTCCTTCTGTTCCGGGTGTTCCTCTAGATACGCGTTTATTTCTTCTTCGTGTTCCTTCTGGTAACTCATGAATTGTTCAGCCGTCATTCCTGTTTTTTTCTTAATTTCCGGCTCGAATTTTTTAAGCACTTCCATAGTAGCCTTCCACATTTTTTGCATTATACCAAAAGGATTCTTTTTGTCCTTTTCCTTTATGGACTTGTTAACCTCTTTCATCTTAGCGGTCATTGCTTCACTGATAGGGGGAAAGATTTCCAAAAACTTTTCAACGTAAACTTCAGGCTCCATAACAAAATATACTTATCCAAAACTGAAAAACATTTTCTAACAAAAAATACCAAAAAAGAAATGAAATAAGGTCTCCAAGTTAAAAAATAATAATTAGCATCAGCAATTCAAAAAAAGCATACACTACTACTAATACGTGCTAAAAATAGATTAGAAAATAAGCCAATAAAAAAGGGGGTAGGAGATTAAGTTCTGACCCTATTTCTAGGCTACGTGTTCTAATACCAGCTCTGATAAGTCGTAGAGTTTAAGTTTCGAGTCCAGTCTCTTAATCGCTAGGTCTAGATTTGTTTTGCAGAGAGGACAGGTTGTAACCAGCGCTTCTGCTCCGGTTTCCTCGGCTTCACGTACACGTTTTTCGGCGATCTCCACCGAGTTTTCTGGAAAAGCAGTGAAGTACCCTCCACCGCCTCCGCAGCAGTTCGAGTCCTGCCTGATATGCTCCATCTCTATTAGTTCCACTCCCGGAATGGATTTGATCACTTCACGGGGAGCATCAAAGACTTCCGCATGTCTTCCTAAGTGGCAGGGATCGTGGTAAGTCACTTTCATCGGGGTTGTTTTCTTTAGTTTAAGCTTGCCCTTCTTTATCAGGTCCAACAGGAGTTCTGAGAAGTGCATCACTTTGAAGTCGAAGTTATCTACGAGTGCGGGGTAAGCGTTCTTGAAGGTTGAATAGCATCCCGCACACGCCGTCACAATATTTTTCGCACCGGTCTTTTTGAATATCTCAATGTTCTCCCGGGCTATGTCGGCGGTGAGTTTTATTTCACCATCCCAGTACGGGTGCATACCGCAGCAGCCTTCATCAGGAGTTATTGTGAAGTTGTACCCGGCTTTTTTGAGCAGCTCCACGATGGCTTTCCCGGTTTCTCCGTATCTGTAAGCGGTCACACAGCCTAAGTAAAGCAGGGTGTCCGAGGTTTTCGGTACCTCAACTTCCAACCAGTTGAAACGATCCTCCTGAGGCTCCTTGTAAGGATTCTTATACTCCACTATCCTATTGTCCATTTTCTTCTCTGCGGAAAGCGGACCCAATTCCTGCCCGGTGAGTTCCCTTCTCGCGACTTTGAGTATGTCAAAGGGGCGAACCTCTGCATCACACTGCACATTGCATATCTGACAGGTGGTACACGAGAAAATCCTTTCCGCCACTTGGGGCGTGGGCTTAATCCATCCCTTAACAATATTCCGGAGTATCTGCATCTTTCCTCTCGGTGTTACCGACTCCCACTTAACCTGCTGATAAACTGGGCAGCGAATTCTGCAGAAGGCACAAATGTTACACATAGCAAGCTGCGTTCGATAATCGTTTAGAGTATTTTTCTCCGCCGC
The DNA here is from genome assembly GCA_030587365.1 of Candidatus Freyarchaeota archaeon. Taxonomy (GTDB): domain Archaea; phylum Asgardarchaeota; class Jordiarchaeia; order Jordiarchaeales; family Jordiarchaeaceae; genus Jordiarchaeum. The sequence goes on from JAUQZE010000009.1 coordinate 2,035, forward strand.
CTTCAGTTTCTCCCAATCTTCCATAGCCTTCTTTTTCTCTTCATCACTAACAGCCATTCATTTCACCCCCGCCATGTAAATATATTCATGCTCTGGAATCTCCGTGAGACCCATTACCATAGGATTCATGATGTTTTGAGGGTCAAAGACCTTCTTGATTTTCCGCATCAAGGGAAGCGTATCCTCATGCTCCATGTTAATAAACGCCGATTTTGCCATACCAACACCATGCTCGGCTGACAAAGTTCCACCATACTTCTTAATAATAACCTCCGCCGCCTCCTTTGAAAATTTCAAAGCAATCTCCCTCTGCGCAGGATCCTCCACGTTAATCGCACTACCCATATGCACATTTCCATCTCCGATATGTCCGAATGTCGCCATGAGCCTTCCATACTTTGCGGCTAATGCTTTAACCGCCTTCACGGCTTCTGGCACCTGAGATATGGGAACTGCAAAGTCCATGATACTGTTTATAGCAATGTTTTCTCCCCTTAGTTTTGCCAGTAGGTTTGCTAGCGAGTGTCTGAGCCTCCAAAGCTCCTCTGTTCTCTTGGAATCCGTGGAGTATATGATTTGTTTCACTCCTATTTTTTCGCAGACTTTTCTAACAAGATCCGCCTCTTCCTTTACTGCTTCTTCGTTGCTTCCATCAACTTCAATGAATAGTACTGCTCCGGCTTGCGGTAGTTTCTCTTTGAGAACTGAGTTCAGAACCATTATGCATATGTCGTCCAGAATCTCCATGGCTGAGGGTAGGATTCCTGTGTTTATGATTTCCGTGGCTGCCTCTAAACCTTGATCGTACTTCTCGAAAATCGGCATTATCATAGCGGTGTATTTTGGTGCTGGAGTGATTTTCAAAATTATTTCGGTAAACACTCCGAGGGTTCCCTCAGAACCAACTAGAAGTCGGGTCAAATTGTAACCCGAGGAACTCTTCCAGACTCTCCCACCTGTTCTAATAATTTTGCCTCCGGGAAGAACCATTTCCAAACCAAGTACATGGTCTATGGTTGCTCCGTACTTTAGCGCTCTCACTCCACTGGCGTTGTTTCCCACCATTCCTCCGACTGTGCAGGCGATGGCTGAGCCGGGGTCCGGGGGGAAGCAGTATCCGTACTTTCTAAGCTCCTTGTTTAGTTCTCCATAGACTACGCCGGGTTGAACCACTGCAACTCTGTCCTTTAGGTTGATCTCCAGTATCTTGTCCATCTTTACAAAATCTATTAGAATCGCATTGTTATATCCTAGGGATTGTCCGGCGTAACTGGTTCCCGCTCCTCTGGGGGTTACTGGTATTCTGTTTTTATTAGCGAATTTGAGGATTTCAGCAACCTCTTCCTTGTTTTCGGGTCTTACCACTACTCCCGGTACTACTCTCAGGAAGGAGGCGTCCGATGCATAGGCCAAGAGTTCAACTGGGTCTATAGTTGCATCGTCTTCGCCAACAATCGCTTCTAGGGATTCATAAATTTCCTTCTGATCCATACCATTCACCCAAAAACACTATATTTTTACAGAGATTTATTATAATTATATCCTTATCCCTTATAAAAAAGGCTGATACGCAAACATTCTTGATTCTATTTTAGAATCTTTTACGAATCCATTCGGCATTCTCTGCTAGAAAATATTCCTAGTTTTCGTCAAAAATGGGGATGAAATAGTTCATCCTTTGTAAAAATTAATTATGTGCTATTTTAGCGTAAGCCACTCACAGCTTTCTGTGCGTCGGCACCTCTCATTCTTGAGGAAGCCTTGAGGTTTATTGGGGGTATTGTTGTGGAGTCTATTTTCACATCTATAATTGCTGGTTTTTCGCAATTTAATGCGTTTTTAATTGAATCAATAATCTCACCTGGTCTCTCTACCGTCCAACCACCAGCTCCAAAGTCTTCAGCCACCTTGGCAAAGTCCGGGTTGCAATAATCGCTGCCAAACTCCGTTCCGAAGTTAATTTTTTGGAAAATTTTTGGTGCACAGTAACCACAGTTATTCATGATAATGGTAACCACGTTGAATCCGCATCTTACTGCGGTTTCCAAATCTTGGATGCTCATCATAAAGTCTCCATCTCCAATAACGCATACCACCGGTTCTTCGGGTTTCGCAGCCTTTGCGCCTATCGCTGCGGGAAAAGCGAAGCCCATGGATCCCATATTAATCGAGGAGATGAAGGTTCTCGGATAAAATGTTTGCATGTAAGATGTGAGGAACAGGTGGTGAAGGCCCGCGCCACCGACAACTATTGAATTTTTGGGAATTGCTTTCTGGATGTCTCGAACTAAATGCTGAGGCTTTATCGGTACACTATCAGACCCTATGTCAGCTCCCCAGAGTTTACTCCAGTCCTTTTTCTTCTTAGCAAGTTCTTCCGCCCAGGAGGATGCTTTCCTTCCAACCCCCTTAGAATCAAGAATCCTTATCATCTCTGAAAGAACCGTTCTGGCGTCTCCCACAATACCATAATTACAATGAACATTCCTACCAAGCGCCGAGGGATCGATATTAACGTGAATAACATCTCCCTTAATCGGAGTTGTGAAGTTGTAGGTGGTCAGTGAGGAAAATGTGCATCCGGCTCCAAGAATAACATCAGCCTCCTCTAGAGCGTCATCGGCTACGCTGTTCCCCCCGTACCATCCGCTCAAACCCAAAGCTAGGGGGTGATCCTCGGGTAAGCATCCCCTACCGTTCTGGGTCGTGGTCACAGGTATCTGCAGCATCTCCACTAAAGCTCTAAGCTCCTCACAGGCATTAGACCATATTACGCCTCCGCCAGCTAGTATAACCGGCTTCTCAGCGTTTAACAATCTCTCCGTGGCTTCTTGGATAACTGACGGAGATAAGGTTTGAGAATCAACCTCTATTTTAAAATCTGGCTCCACTTCCCCTTCCTCACTATAAATATCCTCAGGCATCTCAACCATAACTGGTCCCGGTCTACCTGCCCTCGCCAAGTAAAAGGCGTTACTAATGATCCTCGGAATATCTTCTACACGCCCAATACGTTCACAGGATTTGGTGTAGGGTTTAAGAACCGCGAACTGGTTTGCTTCACCAAAGATTTCTCGCCCGATGAATTTTCTCGCTACCTGACCTGCAAGCAGAACAACCGGGGAGGAATCTCTGTAGGCATCGACTATGCTGAGAACACCGTTTAAGGTGCCCGGACCAGAGTGCATCTGGCAAACACCAACCCTTCCACTGGCACGAGCGTAACCATCCGCCATGCTCCCTGCACCGCGCTCATGACGCGCAACCACATATTTTATACTCTCTTCCGTGCTAAGTGCGGATAGAAATCCTGCAACCGAAGTGCCGCAAATTCCGAAGACGTGTTCCACCTCATTTTTTACAAGTGCATCCACAATTGCTCTATTACCCTTTGCAGTAACCATAAGTTATCCTCCTTACCTTAAAGTGTAGTAATATGTGTTATAATATAAAAAGAATTATGATGGGATTTTCAAAATAAGAATTCCTATTCTCTGTTTGCTGTCACCTTACCGTTCAGCGAAGCTTTCAGTGTTCAATAATTTTGAATGATTATTTGGAACCTTTCTCGTAGGATTTTTTAAGCGCCTCAACTGCGGGCAGCTTTTCGCCAGATAAGTAAGATATGAAGGCTCCTCCCGCCGTGGTGGAGTAAGAAACCTTTTTCTCCAGTCCGAACTTGCGGAGTGCTGCTGTGGTGTGTCCTCCTCCAACTAGTGAAAATGCCTTTGATTGGGTTATCGCCTCAAAAAGCCTTTTTGTTCCCATCTCAAAATTTTTTTCTTCAAATATTCCCGGAGGACCATTACACACTATACTCTTTGCGTTTTGAATTATTTTGGAGTACTTCTCAATAGTTTTGAACCCGATGTCCTTTATCGGCTTCTCTACAGGCAACTTCTCCACACCAATCTCAACCCTCTTTCCATCATTATCGTAAGCCAAATCCTCGGGCAGTTCTACTTTGTCTCTGAACTTGTCTAGCACCTCTTTGATAGGAGAGAGGTATCTGAGATGACCCCTTTTTTCTATCAACGAATTATTAGCATCACCTAGGTCATATCCCTCCGCTAAAAGATAAGTGTTGGCGACTAGCCCCGACGTTAGAACTTTGGTCGCTATGTTCTTTTCCAGCACGTATTTAATTATTGTAAATGTATCCTCTACCTTTATGCCACCGAGAACATAGATGGATGGGTTCTCAGGGTTCTTAGAGACTCTGCTCAAATTTTCCAACTCCCGCTCCATAAGTCTACCCGCCATAGCAGGCAAAACCTGCCCAAAGGCTACTAGAGAGGTATCTGCTCGGTGAGCTGCGCTAAAAGCGTCATTAACATAACAGTCCGCAAGCTTTGAGAGGGAACTAACAAAATCCGTTTCCGCAAGTTTCTCTGGAGGCAACTTGGCCTTCTCATCGGGAGTAAATCTAACATTCTGCAAAACTAGAATATCCCCTTTCTTCAAATTTTTTATAGCGGTCTTTGCCTTATCTCCATATACATCATCTACAAATCCTACAGGCTTACCCAATAATTTGCTCAATATTTTAGCATGCGGCTCCAAGGAAATAAAATCATAATCTCCTTTCCGACCCTGATGAGCAAGAACCACAACCTTTGCCCCTTTCTTAATCAATTCTTTAAAAGTGGGAACATTATTCCTAATGCGTGAATCGTCCAAAATCGTTTTTGTACTCGGATCTACAGCACTATTAAAATCCACACGCAACAAAACAGTCTTTCCATCAAAATCAAAATCATTCATGGTATAAAATTCCTTATCCATATGGTTTACACCTTCTCAGATGACTATATCCAAATCCTAACATCACAAAACTATTCGCTTACGTGAATTCTAGTGCCCAATTAAGAAACTCTAAGAATGTTAAATGAGTACCTATAATATTAAAGTATTGCGTTTAATTCGTTGAATATTAGATTTAACTAGAGAGTTCCTTTACTGTGCTGTACAGATGAGCGAAAGAAAAGGCAGCTACCCAAAAATGGCGACTGGTGAACTAACAAGCGCAATATGCATAACTTAACCGCTAGTTTGAAGGGAACTAAAGAGGAAGTTGACGAGGTTCTTATGGATCTTGAGGAAAAAGAAACTTGCTTTTATTACATCTAGAGCATCGTTGCAAAATCAATAGGAGCAGAATTATCATTTTAATAATATCAATGAAAGTATGCTGGAGGTTTTTTAGGATACTTACCCAACTTCTTGAGCAGTTCGCTTGTCTGTGGGTATCTCGCTAGATCCGCGTAGGGCAAAACATTTGAGTTAAAGAATTCCGACTGAAAATTAGGTTCTGCAGCAAGCTCCACATATGTGACCTTATCTGATATTTCTTCAGCGGTTTTCCTAGCCGTTTTAGAAGCTAGAGCCATTCTTGCTCCAGTTCCTGCCGCGTTTCCCACAACTCTCACCTTCTCCAATGTTATCTCAGGGTACATACCAATTATCCTTGCATTCTCAGGATCTATGTAAGAGCCGAAGGCTCCTGCTATGAAGAGTATATCTATATCTGCCTCAATTACACCTTTCTTTCTCATTAGCGCCATGGTCCCTGTATGCATCGCTGCTTTCGCTAACTGGATTTCTCTGATGTCTTTCTGCGTGAAAACAATGTCTTCTCCAGTTGAGGTTTCTTTTCCCCACGCTAGCACAAATTCAAGTCCACCTTCCACGGCGCGCAATCTAGGTGAGGCAACGTCTTTATTCATTGTTCCTGTAACTTCGATTATTCCCGCTTTTAACATCTCAGAAAGTATGTCCACCATAGCTGAACCGCAGATTCCACAAGGTTTAGCATCATCTATGGTCCAATACTTAACCTCAAATGTATCCGGGTCTATTCTAACTTTCTCAATCGCGCCCGTAGCGGCTCTCATTCCGTGCTTTATATGAGCACCTTCAAGTGCTGGACCAGACGCACAGGAGCATGCTATTATCCCGTCTTTATTACCCAAAAAAACTTCAGTATTTGTCCCAATATCTAACGCCATGCAAAGCTCATCTCTCTTATAAACTTCGGTTGCCAATATTACCGCAACAGTATCAGCTCCAACAAATCCTGCTATTACAGGAAGGACGTGAATGTTACCATTTGGATTGATTTTCATCCCGATATTTTCTGTGTTAACGTTTATACCCCGCCTTATGACTGGCGGGTATGGCGATAAAGCAACATACTTTGGACAGATATTTAGGAAGAGGTGATGCATGGCGGTGTTACCAACGGCGGTCATTTCATACACCTCTCCCGGATTCACATCGGTCTTATCTAAGAGTCGCTTAAGGATTTGGTTTATACCATCGACAACGGCTTGTTGGAGTTCTTTCTGCTTCTCGAGCCCCCTGTTTGCATAAGTGATTCTTGTTATTATATCCTCACCGTAGGGTATCTGCGGTTTCATCAAAGATTCTACCGCCATTACCCTTCCTGTGTTTAGGTCTAGGAGGTACCCCGCGAGTTTAGTCGTACCTATGTCCACAGCGTATCCAAAGATTCTGTGAGATATGTCTCCAGACTCCACACCAATGATTGTATCATTGCCCCACACGACAACCGTTAGCTCCCATTCACTATCCCTCAAGATGAGCGGTAAACGTTGAAGAAGATTATAGCTTAATTTAAGGTTCTCAAGACCATATCGAACTCGTAACTCGTCTAACAGTCTGTCGACATCGGACCTGGAATCTTGGAGAGTTGGAGTTAGCAATTTGACAAAATATTTGCTGACGAGAGGTTCAAGTTTTACAAGGGTTTCTATTCCCTCGACTTGCAGTCTCTGCTTACCAGTTCTGCTTTCCTCTGGAATTCTAACGGTAAGATGATCCCTAACTGATGCGCAGCAAGCCAGCCTATAGCCCGCAGATATCTCCATCGGCGACAGGAGCTCCTTCTCCAATTCTGTTATAGAACCCGCATTTCTCCCTTCCTTTTCAACTATAACCCTACATTTTCCACACTTGCCACTTCCTCCACAAATAGAGGTTAGATCAGCCCCTACAAGTTTTGCCCCTTCTAATATGGTAGAGCCAGATTTAATCTTCACACGTTTTCCTTCCGGTTGAAAAATAACTTCCACTTCTATAGCCATCTGAACCACTCATCTTAAAGTTTTTATATTCATCAATTGCTTTTAAAAAAGCTTTTTTATAAATTCTCATTAATTTATTTTACTATTAAATTTTGTTTTTCTTTTTATGCGATTATTGTGGCAGATGTTCACTTAGTTCTGTTCAAAAATCTAGACGAAAGAGAGTATCTTTTAATAAGCTAAGAATAAGCTAAGACTATGCCCGCCCTATCGTTAAACCACTCACCAACGATTCCTAAATTCACATCCAATGGATTCTTCAGATAATTATCTAGCACAACTCTACAACTGAATAGCACAAAATTTATTTATTAAAAGGATAAAAAATAGTTAACAACGACCTATAAGCGCATTATAACATGCACTTGTTTAAGTATGGAGGAAAATGGAAAATGCCTAAACCTGGAGTTCCTTTACCATCACACGGTTTATGGAAGTTGTTAGGTAAGGAAGAGTTGGATATCATTGATGCTGCTGCTTACAAAATTCTGAACGATGCCGGTGTCTTCATAGAAGATGAGGAGCTACTAAAGATGGCGGAGAAAATGGGAGGCAGCGTCGACTATGAGAAGAAGATAGTCAAAGAGATTCCTGAATACGTAGTTAAAGAGAATGTGCACAAGGCGCCTAGAAGCTTCATATTAGCTGGCAGAGACCCGGAGTGGGATGTCGTCATTGAGGGACCTGCAAGAAAACAGTTCTGGGCACCGGAAAGCGGAGCTACAGATAGCATCGAATGGGATGAAAAGAAGAAGACATATTATAGAAGAAGAGCAAGTTCAAAAGATACATTGTATGGAGCCAAAATAGTCGACGGCATAGATGACTTCGATTTTAACATCTACCTCTACGACGCTGCCGAAGAGGGGCAGAGAGGACTACCTTCAGAACTCAACAAGATGAACGCCATGCTTCAGGGAACCACGAAGTGGGCTGGACACCTCTGCACAACCGTTTCCAAAATCGACGAATACGACTACGTAGAAAGATTAGGCGCAGAAGTAGCCGGAGGCGAAGAGGAGCTAAGAAAGAGACCCCTCTTCTGGACCGTTTACAACTACATAGGAACACTGCAGTTAAACAGGTTCAACAGCTGGTTGCTCCGAGCGGCGATTAAACACCACTGGCCAATAATGCCCGCCGTGACTGCCGCAGCGCCACTACAGGCTCCCGCGATGGCCGCCGGAAACACAGCCATCAGCCACGCAGGGGTACTCTTTATGATAGCGCTCCAACAGTTCTACAACCCAGGCACAGCAGCGGTAGCAAACAATATAGTTTTCAGTTTGAGCCCAAAGATTGGAAGGGGAGGCGGGTTGGGCGCACATTTTCTTTTGGGTTCAGGCGCTATGAATCAGCTATGGCACGAATTTTACGGCCTTCCGACGGCACAGTATGGCGGCACTTTCGCTTCAAGCCTTGATCAGCAAGCGTTTTCTCTTTCGAGTGGTATGGCTTTGCAAATGGCGATGGGAACCGACATGATATTTATACAATGTGGAACAGAAGCCTTTGATCCTGCATTGATACCTATAGCCGCTGAGATAGCAAGGGCGGGTAAAAATACCATGTCCACTTGGGATCAGATCAGTCCTACACCTGAAAACCTTGCTCTTGACGTGATTAAAGAGGTTGGGGCCAAGGGAGAGAAATGGATGACACACAAGTATAACCTTAGTCATTTAAACAAAATATACCGCGAATCTTTCTGCCTTGAGAGCAGCGCTTTTGATGATTGGCTCAAAGGTGGAGCGCCTTCATGGGTCTACGTTCGTTGTAGGGAGAAGTTGAAGGAACTGGAGAAACACGAACCAAAACCATTGCCGAATGACGTAGTTGAACGGATGGAAGCCATAGTGAAAGAAGGAAACGAGGAGCTGAAGGTGGGATAAGGAATGACGGATAAGGAAAAAATCTTGGAAAAAATGGCGAAGGCTGTTGCAAGTTATGATGAGGATGCTACTATGGCTGCTGTGGACGAAGCAATTAAAGCTGGGATTAATCCTGTGGAGGCCATCATGAAAGGTCTCAGTATAGGTATCAAGGATATCGGTGATAAGTTTGCGAAGGGCGAGGCCTACATCCCCGAGCTGATGTTGGCTGCTCAGGTTATGAGCAAGGCATCTGAAAAGCTTCAGGAACACATCCCGAAGGATAAATTGCCTAAACCCTTAGCCACGATGGTTATTGGAACTGTTCAAGGCGACATACATGACTTGGGCGTGAGCATAGTAACTGCAGTTTTCTCTGCGGCAGGATTTAAGATGTACAACATAGGTGCCGACCAGCCAGTAGAAAACTTCATAAAGAAGGCTGAAGAGGTCAATGCCGACATAATAGGTGCATCAGCCCTGATGAGCAACACGCTTCAGCAACAGAGGCTCCTCGGCAACGCCCTCAAGAAGAGTGGTCTCAGGGACAAGTATATATACATGGTTGGCGGCGGAGCGTTTCCAGGAGAGGAATGGTGCAACGAGGTGGGGGCTGACGGCTACGCCACCGACGTAACCATAGCCTTGGAGAAAGTGAAAGAACTCCTCGAAATTAAATAGGAATAAATATAAGAGAGAATAACAAACTCCCCCATTTTTTATTTATCCTCCCACTCGCACATGAAAAATTTTTCACTATAAGAATAAGGGTTTGCGGTTAGGACACTCTTTTTTAGATGGTTTCTGGATGCTTTATCTTTTCCATAAACCGCTTGTCGATCTCTTTCAGCTCTTCTTCTTTCTCTAGAACTTTTCTAACCTGCTCATCCATGATCCGTTTTCGTTCGCTTTCTTTTCTCTTCTCCTCTTCTTTTATTTCCTTTTGATTAGTGGCGGCGATAAAATCGTCAACCCTCAAAATAATTGCTGCGGTCTCGCTTGCAGATTTAATTGCATGCTGTTTGACCTTGAATGCGTCAACCAAACCTCTCTTCATCACATCTTCAACTTCACGTTCTATGGCATTAATTCCAAGATGCGTACAGCCATTAGCATGCCCGGTCCTCAACTTTATCAAAACATCTATCGGGTCTAATCCGGAGTTAGCTGCAAGAGTCTTTGGAATAACTTCCATGGCAACTGCAAAAGCTTCTATTGCCAGCTGTTCCCTGCCTTTAAACGTCCTTGAAAAATCTCTTAACTTTCCAGCAACTTCCATTTCGATAGCTCCGCCACCCGCGATAATTTTTCCACTCTCGACGGTAACAGCCACAGCTTTAAGGCTGTCCTTAACAACCCTCTCAACTTCCTCTATCACATGTTCGGTTCCCCCTCTGATTAGCATTGTGGTTGCCTTTGGGTCTTTGCAGCGATTTATGAACAGCATCTCGTCGCCCGCGATTTTTCGAAGCTCCACTAACCCAGCATCGCCTAAGTCGTTCTCGGTTAAATCATCCACATTCGACACGATTTTGCCTCCCGTTGCTTTCTCCAATCTTAGCATATCTTTTTCTCCCACCAAATCCAACGCTAATACCCCTTCTTCAGCAAAGCAGTTAATTATCGATTCGCTAATGCGCTTACGGCAGAACAAAACCCTTGCACCGGCACGTTTAACATGCTCCACGATTCCCTTGTTAAATTCTTTCTCCATATCAATGAAGCCTTTCAGCTGCTCTGGTTTCTTAATAACATACTCTTTTCTCCAATCCGTGGTCTTTCGTGTGAGAGGGTCAAGTGAACACCCCAAAAGAGCAATTTTTGCGTCTTCAATCTTTCCCGGCATCCTTGGATGAGGCTTACCTTTGGAGATGACCAATCCTCCAACTAATTCAGAATCGTTTACGCTTCCCCCGGCTTTTTTAATGAAACCAACGTGTTCCACATCTACTATTATTTCGCCCATCTTCTCTTCGGCAACATGTTTAACTGCGATAACGATAAGATCAGCAAGATGATTCTGCAAATCCGCACCGATTCTGCCGCCCATAACGGTTCGTGCTACCTTTTTCAGGGTCTCTTCCTCTTCGATGGACACATGTATCGTGATACCATCTAAAATCTCTAATGTCCTCTTGGTAGCTTCATCATACCCCTTAATTATAACTGTGGGGTGAATCTTTTGATTCAACAACTTCCCAGCTTCCTTAAGCAGTTCTGCTGCAAGTATTACGACGGTCTTAGTGCCATCACCAGCGATAGTATCCTGTGTCTTCGCAACATCTATAAGAATCTTGGAAATAGGATGAGTAACTTTCATCTTATCTAATAGCGTCTTACCATCATTTGTGATGACCACTTCTCCTGTCTCAGTGACCAGCATTTTGTTCACTCCCTTAGGTCCCAACATTGTTTTTACAACCTCAGAAATCAACATTGCAACCATAATGTTCGTTCTTCTTACATCCTTATGTCTACTGTAGCCCTTAGACAAGATCGACATTGGACGTCCAGTTAGCGTCGTAGCCACCTTTTATCTCCTCATTTAAGCGAGTAACGAGCTGATTTGGTTGAATGGCGTATTGGAATCACTTAAACTTTTATGCTAGGCAATGTACTTGCGCCTCCTAAAGCATTAACGTTCTATTTTTATCGTTAAAATTAATAATATGTGATTACCGAAAGCCAGCATAGATTCGCAAGCCGAGACGGCAAATTACACCTCATCGATAATAAAATTAGGAGATGTCAAATCCTACAACAATCGACCCTAGTTCCGGCTTGTTCTCCTCCCCAAGTAATCCCTTTAAATATGCATCGCCGGCACGAGTGCAAAAGGCGAAGACCACATTTTTGACCCCGGCTTGTCTTTCTAACTGATCCAGTTTGAATCCTCTACAAACAAAAAGCGTGGGAGCCATCTTTTCACCTCTCAGTTTTCGCAGCCTCTCCGGAAAGATGACGAGATTTTTCCCAAAAACGCGGATTTCCTCACCGAACTGCGATTTAACCTGATCAACATTGTCAGTTATAAAACCAATAATGATTTCCCCATGCTGTAAAATCACATGCGGACCACTAGGCCACTCAAAATCCATATCCGTGGAGCATGCAACTACCACTTCCCTAGATAACACTTCCCGCAGCCCCTCATTAAAACTACGACAACCAACCATAACACATCCTTCTGCCGCTGACTCAGCCTGCAGAAGAGAACAACGCTCGACATCACTTAAAACCCTAATTTTCCTTACACCCGGAACCTTCTTCAGAAAGGTAAGAACTTCGTTTATTAGGTCTGATGTACTCGATACCAAGAGATACCACACCAAAAATTTCGTTTTATTTTTTTTAAATACCTTTCGTATTATTCCACAATGTCGCTTCTTTCGGATAATAGATTACTTGAACGCAAGTAAGAAACGGAAGAAACGGAACCGGAACATGGGCAAAGATGTTATTATCGCTAACCTAACCCTAAGTTGACGCTGTCGTAAACTGGGATGAGATTTTCTAAAAGTTCTTCTTCCTATTCTTTTTAACTTTTCCCGATAAGTTGTTATTTCCTGAACTTTTCCAAGTATACCAGTTTTAGATTCTCACTTATTTTTTCAGTTTTGAACTTCTTATATCCCAATTTTTGGTATAGGTACAGGTTTCGTTTACTCCTATGACCTGTAAACAACTCAAATCTTTTACAGCCTTCAAAAATAGTTTCCATTTCATTCATAAGTTTTGTTCCAATTCCCTGGTTTTGAAAATCAGGATGTACTATTAGTCTTCCAATAAAACAGGAGTCTCCTTTCTTGTATGCTCTTACGGATCCAACTATTTTATCATTAGTTACCGCTTTAAGAAATAATTGATTCGCAAAATCATTTTTTATTTCTTCTAAAGTTTGAGTTAATGGGGCAATGGTAAAATCGTTATATATTTCCGCTTCACTCTGATAAGCTAACTTTTGGAGTTCAAGAATTTCCGGCATATCCTCAATTACTGCACGTTCTATTTTCATTATTTTACCCCAAGCAAATAGGTGAAAAAAAGGATAAAGAAAAGGGTAGGATATTTGTCTTTCTGGTGTTTTAGGGCAATCCGGTTACCGTGTAGTTTCTGTTCCACTCCACACTGTACTCGTAACTTACTGCAGTCTCCTCTCCGGGGTTGAGCTCTAGTTTCCATCTTAGAATTCCTAGCTCCTGCTTATCTGGCTGAGGCTTTATCGAATTTATCTTAACGTCTATTTCTGGGGATAAGCTGTGTGGGATTCTGTCGGCCAGCTCTATTTTGGTCTTGTCACTGGAGTAGTTGTTTAATTTTATCAGGTACTTGTACTCGTTTCTAAGCTTGCCCTTGGTTATTCCGCCCTTCTCAGCTTCCCTTGCAACCAGTTTCTTTTCAACCTTAACATCGTATGTGAACCTCGCACCCAGCTTGAACTTCTCCCCGGGGGATATCAAACCTATTGAACTCTCCCCCATGTAGTCTCCGGAAGCGAAAACCTTCATCCTTCCCGGAAGGAGGACTCCTTCACCGTTTGTTATTTCATCCTGGGCTATAACCTCGCCCCCCGCCTCACTGTACCAGTAGTAGAACCTCTCGGAGGGGAAGGTGTTCTCAGTTAAAACTATGGGGTGATTCGCATTATCGGCGGGTATCGAGACACGTCCCGGAACGCTGTATATCTGGATTCCCGAAAGGGATACTTCCGGCGTAGCAAAGGTCTCAACGAGTTCAGCTTCCGCCCCAGTTTCCTCCACTTCAGCCTGTTTCATTATTTCAGCCTTTGCTTCATCGCGCCCCGCTGGAGCTGAGGCCAGTGCTCCTGCTTCACGAGCTGACTTCTTTTCTGGTCGGGGTCTGTAAACATCTATGTAATAGGGTGTTGGTTCAATAACGACAGCGGGTTTCGACGTGGCTGTGGAAACCGTTAGCTGCACATTGTTCCAGTCTTCCCGCGTTCTGTTTCCTACAGCAGCGTTGGTTCTAATTACGGCGTTTCCACCTTCAATGTTCACATCGTATACCGGAGCCCACGCCGCGCCACCCGTCTGGTACGTTATCTCAACTTTGAACTCAGAGCGTTGGGCTGCATCTATGGTTACGTCTACAACATATACCTGCTCCGTTTTGCTCTTGCTGTACTTCTGAATGTTATTAGTCACTATTTGCAGCTCGTCACTTACCTCTTTGAGCTTCCTGGACTTCTCCCTAATGGTTTTCTTCAGCTCTAGAATTTTCTCGGACGTGAGGGAGTCGAGGTCGGTTAGAGTGTTTATGCCGCTCTCTCCAGCCGAGTAGAACTGCGGGAAGGTAGCTACGAAACTATCGACAAGCGTTGAGAACTGTTTAACCCGGCCCTCATAGAACTGTATCTCCTCCTGAATCTCTCTTAACTGCTTTTCAAGCTCTTCCTTCCGGGCGAGAAGCGCCACCAAATCCCCCTCGGGCAGTAGTTCCCTCCAGAGGGGGTAAACGTTTATGTTAGACAGGGCGCCCTTACCCTTGCCTTTAACCCTCACAGAGTTAGTGTCGATGTAGGGCGTAAGAACCTCAAAACTCAGAACATGGGTTCCCGGTTCAAGAGCTGTACTGGCGATACGAGTCACTCTAGCGCCGTCGCGAAAAATTGTAATGTAATCAATTTCCGAATCAGTGAATTTTACAGCCATAAAATTTCCTCATAATCAATTAACAATAATATAAAAAGTCATCTGAGAGTTTTAACGTTTATTGAATTTCAAGCCTCCAGACTTTGCCAACCAACATTGCGTTCAAACTGGTTCAAAGGCATTTATACTCTCCAAGTGTTCAAGCATTTTGAGGTACATTCTATCTCTCTTTTTGAGGATTTCCTCTTCGCTCCGTTCGCCGTAATCGTAGATGCCCTTAGAGGTTTTCACCCCCAAGTGTCCTTTCTTCACCTTTTCCTCAAAAAGAGGGTGACTCACCCCGTAACTCTTCATTATATCGAGCACTAAATCAAGTCCCGTGAAGTCATAAGTCTGAACCACCCCCACGATGGGAAGTCGGACCCCAAGACTGGTCTTTACAGCTAGATCGATTTGCTCTGGGGTTGCCCAGCCTTTCTCCAGCATCTCTAATATCGCGAGAAAGATTTGGTTTTGAATCCGGTTGACAATGAAGGAGCGCACAAACTCTTTCAAAACCACAGGCCTCTTACCAAGCCTCTCCATCAACTTAGCGGTAAAGGTGACGACTTCTGGAGAGGTCTTCGGTCCTGGAACCACCTCAACTAAAGGAATTATGTGCGGCGGAGCGAACCAATGGGCAATAATCAACCGTCCAGGGTTTTTGACCTCCGCAATACTAAAGATGTCTAGTCCTGAGGTGTTGCTAGCCAAAACCGCATCCTCAGAACAGATATCATCCAATTGCGAAAAAATCTTCTTCTTCACATCAGCAACTTCAGAAACTACCTCAAAGGCAAAGTCAACCCCCTGAGCCACAGCAGCCAGATCTGTGGATGGGTGAATACGTTTGAGAATCGCGGGAATCTTACTCTTAGATACACGCTTGAACTCTGCCAACGTATCTAAATTAGACTTTATCAGTCTCATAGCACGCTCCAGAATTTTTTCCTCCACATCCACAAGACCAACCTCAATGCCAGCCTGGGCAAACACCTGAGCAATGGAGTGTCCCATAACGCCAGCTCCAACAACAACAGCCCTCTTAACATCTTCTGCATCCATAATTTACCTCCTACAATTATATCCCTAAAAAAGAAAATCACTACTTACCTGAATAATTCATTATTCTCATACTTAACGATAATTCCTATATGGAAAAATGTGAGGTGAGCTTCACATCTTACTATTCGGGAGAATTTAATACTACTTTTTCTTCTTAGGTTTGATAAAGTCTGGAGATGTAAACTCTAGTGGGCCTTTCCAGTCATAGAAGCCCTTGCCGGACTTCATCCCAAGCTCGCCCCTGTCAATCATGTCCTTCAATGCTTTTGGTGGTTTATCATCGGGGTTGCCGCTCTCTTTGTAGTACGACATTTCGATGTCGTAGACCACATCCAAACCGATTGAGTCCATTAGGGCAAACGGCCCCATATTCATACCTGAGAATATTCTCCATGCACGATCCACATCCTTAAAGTCCGCGTATCCGCCCGCCCAAATCTTTAGGCATTCTTTCTTAACCGCCCGCCATACCCTGTTGAATACGAAGCCTAGGCACTCTTTCTTCACTACCAGCGGGACACAGTCGATACTCTCAATCCATTCTTTTCCTTTCTCAAGGGTCTCGTCGCTGGTTTTGGTTCCCCTCATGATGTCCACCATGGGTCTCTGGTAGATGGGAGCATAAAAGTGAACGTTTAACACCTTATCCTTCCGCTTAACCGCACCCTCGATCTTCGAGACCGGAATCGAGGAACTGTTTGTAGCGATAATCGCATGGGGTGGAGCTGCCTTGTCTATCTGGGCGAAAACTTTCTTCTTTAACTCCAAATCCTCGGGCACCGCCTCAAGAATGAAATCTGCGTCCGCCACCGCATCAGAGAGTTTATCGTGATAGGTGACTTTGCTAAGAACTTCTTTTTTATCTCCCTTAGCATCCTTACCCATAAAGTAAAACTCAATGGTCCCGATCACGAATTCCTTAGCTTTCTCCAGTGCCTCAGGGCTGTTATCATAAATACGTAAAGCATAACCATGCGTCGCTGCCCAGGCGGCAATCTGCTTGCCCATAAAACCCGCACCAATCATGGAAACTGTCTTTATCTCCTTACCCATATTTCAACCTCCTGATATCTTTTGGAATTCTCAAATTGTACTGAGAATCTGAGTTCTCCTCATTCCAACTTTAATAAAAAAGCTTCATTTTTATACAAAAATTTTGTGTTTATCAGATTGTTTCCAAGAAAGTTTGTTCCCTTATCTCTGAGTTCGTTTTTTACATATTTATCCTCTGATGATAATATTTTCGCAAATCCCTACTTCTTCAAAATTTTAAGAGAGGATAAATCAACTGTTCAAACTGGGCGCCGTTAAGAGGAGGCTCCTCGTCAGGCTTTAGAAAGTCACATGGATTGAAACTGAATTCATCTCTTTTTCTCGCTTTTTACGAGTTAAAAACAGTAAAATATTGAATGGACAGAAAATCTAAATGCAGTTTTTTTTTATCCATCATGATTGTTATAAACTATAAATAAAAAAAGGATGTGTAAGTTGGTTCCTGATGGTTAGGACTAACTTCTAGAGAGGGGCTGCGGCTTTGGCTCCTACTTTTCCTATTTTTTTGATTCTTGAAAGGTATGTTTCTACTAGATAAGGGAGAGACTTGTATGCAGGTATTGCAAGGGGTTGGTAGAATATTCTGTCTCTTTCCATTCCCATTTCCGCAATCTTGGCTTGCGCTTTCTTTACGTTTTGCTCCGTTAATTCCCCTTCTTTCGTGTCTCCGTTTTCGCACAACATGATTCCGTCCGCACCCATCTCCAGTGTTTTTACGAGAGTGTCTATGTCTAACACCGCGGTAGAGGGTACCCTTACTATTAGTAGATTCGAAGGATACTGCAGACGTGCAACGCCGGCAGCGTCAGCCGCAGGATAAGCCGTAGCGTCTCCAAAGAATCCAATTATTCTCACATCCTCCGATGGCACTGAGAGGAGTCCCTTTACCTCCTCTAGTATTTGCTCCTTTGTGTAGTGCGCTAATTGTAGAGCGTTGTAAGGACATACTGGGATACAGGCTCCGCAACCACTACAGGCAAGAATGTTTATCTCCGCCTTCCCTGTTTTTTCGTTTATCGATATAGCGTTGTGGGGACAAACCCTTACACACTCGCCTACCCCATGACACTCGCCTACCAGGCGCGCTTTAATTGGTGAGAGGTCCTTGTATCCCTCACCCAGAAATTCAATTGCTTGAGCAGCGGTTGATCTGGCGTCCACCACCGATTCTCTGATATCTTTGGGACCGAGGGATGTTCCAGCGGCGAATATACCTTCTCTCAGAGTTGATACGGGGTTGAGTTTGGGATGCTTTTCAGCGATGAAACCATCCTCCGCAACGGAGATGCCGAGCGTGCCCGCTAAATCAGACAGGTCTTTAGCAGGGATTATAGCAGAGGCTAAAACAACCAAGTCCACAGAGTTCTTTATCAGTTGGCCGGTGTCAATATCCTCGGCGACTATCTGAAGCCTTCCCGTTTCAGGATCCTTAGTCACCTCTGCGGGTTTGCCGTGGAGAAAGTTTATGTTCATTTCTCGTGCCTGTTTGTAGAGTTCTTCATAGCCACGTCCAGACATTCTCAGGTCGATGTAGTATATCCATATTCTGAGGTAAGGCAGAGTCTTTTTCAGCAGTATCGCTTCCTTAACCGCGTACGGGCAGCAGACCTTACTGCAGTAGGAAACTCCCTTGTGAGGATTTCTTGAGCCCACACAGAGAATGAAAGCAACATCCTTTATGCGTTTACCCTGAGGCTTTTTCAAGACTTCCCCCGCCGCGAGCTCGTTCTCTATTAATCTTTCTAACTGGAGAGAGGTTATGGTGGAGGACTCGTCAATCTTGTATCTTTCTATCTCACCCTTTTCAAGCAATTCGTAACCTGTGGTGACTATGATTGCTCCCACATTATAGGTTTCTCTCTTTTCCTCCTCGTTGATGTTAATAGCTTCCGCCGGGCAAGCTTCTTGGCACGCGCCGCATTTAGTACAGTTTTCAAAATCAATGGCATAAGAGGAAGGAACGGCTTGCGCGAATGGCAGTCGTATCGCCTTACGAGTATAGAGCCCAGTCTCGTACTCATTTGGAACCTCAACCTCGCAAACCTTCTCACACTTGCCACATCTTAAACACTTAGTAACATCAACCCCCCTAGGCATGGTTCTAACTCTTACCTGGTAATTTCCAGGTCCACCGGCTACTTCCTCAACTTCTGAGCTGGTTAGAAGCGTAATATTGGAACTCTTGTCTACGTCAGCCATCCTCGGGCTGAGAATGCAGGGTGCGCAGTCGAGTGTTGGGAAAACCTTGCTGAGTTGAGCCATCTTTCCTCCTATGCTCGGCTTTTTCTCTACCAGTATAACATGGTATCCAGAGTTCGCCAACTGCAAAGCCGCCGTTAACCCCGCTATTCCACCGCCTATAACCATAACGTCCTTGGAAATTTCCACTCGGGTTTGTTGGAGCGGTTCCAGTTTTCTCGCTCGGTACACGGCTCCCGATAATATCGCTTTTGCTTTTTCTGTAGCCTTCTTCTTATCTTTTGTTACCCACGAGTCTTGTTCTCTGATATTCGTGTGTACAAACATGTAGGGATTAATTCCCGCTTCAACCACAGCTTCTCTAAACGTCTCTTCATGCATGTGGGGAGAACAGGAAGCCACGACCACTCGGTCCAGATTCTGTTTTTTAACCGAGTCGATTATCTGATTCAAACCCGTTTTGGAGCAGAGAAACCGGTTGATTCTAACAGTTTTAACGTCAGGAATCTTTTGAACGGCTTCCTTCACTGCGTTAACGTCAACAACATCTCCGATGTTTCCTCCACACTCACAAATAAACACTCCAATCATACTATTCACCCCTCCTTACCTATTTTATCTAGTAAAGGTTGCACATCCACTTTATTATAATCGAACCCCAGTTCTTTGGGATCAACACCCAACGCTAAGCCAATCAACTGAGTCAGAAAGAGAACAGGAATATTATAAGGCCCACAATTAAACTCATCCTCAATAAACCTCTGATGCCCATCATACATTATCGAACAGAAAGGACAGAACAAAACCAAGGCGTCAACATTGGCTTTCTTAACATTATCAAGCTTCTTCTTAGCCAGAGTAGCTCCCAATTTCTGGTTGAAGGTCATCGTCGCTCCTCCGCAGCAATCAAGTCTTCCGGCGTAGTCCACAACCGTTGCTCCGAGGGCCTCAATAATCTTCTTCACACTCTCTGGATGTTCAGGGTCATCAAACTCGTCGTATATTTCAGACGGTCTCAGGTAGTGGCAACCATAATGTATAGCTATCCTGAGGTTTTTTAGAGGAACTTTTACATGCTCCCTTAACTTATCAACACTATAATCCTCATACAGATATCTCGCAAAATGTTTAACCCAAATTGTTCCATTGTAACTTAATCCCTGCTTTTCAACCTCTTTTCTAACCTCTTCCCCTACAGGATTCTCACCATTAACACTAACACAGGCATCCGTCAAAGTCCCGGTGCAGGCGTTGCAAATCGTGAGTACATTAAGCTTTTTGGACTCTGCAAGCGCAAGGTTAGCTGTAGCCATCGATTTAGCGGCAACGACATCCACACTTTTTAGAGGATAGCCGCAACAGGAAAAGTTGAGATCAACCAGCTTAATTCCCAACTCCTGTGCAACCTTCCTAGTGGATATCTCATAACCGAGACCTCTCACCGGAATGGTGCAACCTAAGAATAGTGCAAACTCCTCTTCACTCAATTCTTTTCCCTCAGCAATTTTTTCTTGTTAATCTTGAAGACCTTG
Organism: Candidatus Freyarchaeota archaeon; assembly: GCA_030587365.1. Taxonomy (GTDB): domain Archaea; phylum Asgardarchaeota; class Jordiarchaeia; order Jordiarchaeales; family Jordiarchaeaceae; genus Jordiarchaeum. The sequence continues at coordinate 22,512 of JAUQZE010000009.1, forward strand.
GCATCAGGTTCAAGGCTCGGCAAATCCTGCATCTCTCTCTCGTCCTTCGTAAACTCCTCTATAGGATACACTCTTCCATGTTCTTCGAGGTTGGCTACAATCTTCTTAACCGCTTCTGGCGCAACCCCCTCCTCTACAGCCACGTTTTTAATCGCCTTCATCACCTCTGAGGGGTTAACGCCCTGCGGGCATCGCTCAGTGCAAGCGTTACAATCCGCGCAGAACCAGACAAACTCGTTGGAGAGCACCTGGTCTTTCATGCCCAGAATCGCTTTTTTAACCGTTTTTCTGGGATTGTACTCGGGGCTCACTAACCTTAGAGGGCAACTGGAACTACAAACCCCGCATTGTAAACAAACAAGGATCTTCTCACCGCCGGGATGCTTCATTATCTTTCTAAGAAATGATGAATCCAACTTTTCCGTTTCTACAACAGTTTGTTCTGTGTCAGCTTCCGGCAAGTTTACCACCATTTTATCTCGTTTGGGCTACATCCGTGAACACAATCATCTAGCCCTTTATTAGGATTTCTGATTATTCTACCAGCCAATAAATGATTTCTACACTTTATGTTCACAAAAATAAGTATTTCCCAAAAAGGTAATAGAACCGGATGATAGTGCAATGTTATATGATTGATTTTTTTAAAAGAAACGAATCTATTTTGAAAAATTTTTGATTACTGAGGTGTCTATACGGTTCTCATTTAGGGCTAAATCTTGGAAATCAATTCCCATAGCTAAACCCAGGAGCTGGGGATAATGAACTATGGGAATATCGAAGGATTCATGAGGAGGCAGCTGGCTCTGCTCGTACATTAAGTAACAGAACGGGCAAACGGTAATCATTATATCTGCATACTTCTTCACCGTCGACAGCTTTTCCCTAGCGATTGAAACCGCCAGCTCGCTTCTGTGTCTAAGTGTTAGTAGCGGAGCGGTGCAGCAGTCCAGCTTACCCGGGTAATCTACACTGGCTGCCCCTGTAACGTTAACGAGTTTATCCAAGGAGGTTGGATCCTCTGGGTCGTCAAAATTCATTATTTCAAACGGCTTCAATAGGTGGCAACCATAATGTACAGCTATCCTTAATCCATCCAGATTGTTTGTAATATGGGTTCTAATTTTGTCGGTTCCCAAATCTTCCAAAAGTGCTCTAACAAAATGTTTTACCTTTACTGTCCCCCTAAACTCATGACCCACATCTGAGAGGATGTCGTTCACATCATTTCTGAGTTCAGCGTTTTCTTTTAGTGTATTATTCGCATCTGTGAAAACCTCTGTGCAACCATTACAAATGGTAACGATGTCCATTCCCATATCCTCAGCTATGGATATGTTTCGCGCAGCCAGAGCCAAACCAGTTCTACGATCAATGGACTTTAAATGAGTAGTACCACAACATCCCGCCCCCTCCATGTCGACAAGCTCTACGCCCAAAGCCTCAGCTACCTTTCTTACAGAAATCTCATAACTCGGAAGTCTCGCCAATGTTGTGCAGCCCACAAAAAACGCGTACCTCATAACAATTAATCCTCCTCTAGCTCTATTCCTATCAGTTTGTCCAGTTCAGCTCTTTTCATAATTTTCCTGACTTCTCCAATGTTAACTTTGGGTGCGGGGGGTAGTCCCTGAACCTCTCTTTCCTCATCTATGAAATCTGTTATCTCATAGATGTAGCCATGTTCCGCTAATGCTTCAATAACCTTTTTGAACGCGGGGTGCAGATAGCCTTCTTTTACCGCAACTCCCTTTAGGTTGGAAATTATCTCTGCTAATTTAACGTTTTGAGGACACCGCTCAAGGCAGGTGTAACATCCGGTACACAGCCATAATAAATCTCCCGAGAAGAGTGTATTCTTTAATCCTAGCTTTGTCATCACTGCTATCATTCTCGGCTTATACTCTTCCACATGCCTCCCCACCGGACAGTCAGCAGTGCAGGTGCCGCACTGAAAACAGAGCATCAGTTTATCGCAACCCGGTAACTTGCTAATCTCTTCCCTAAAGACTATATCCATGTCCTGCAATTTAAGAACTGTTTGCTTCTCATTCGAATTCAAATTTGAAGATTCTGCTTCAGTCATATCCACTCATCCTCTCAAATATCTGATTTCAACTCCCTCATTTTGACAAATCATACAAGTACCAGTTTTCTTTTTCACCAATAGTAGTAATACGGCCAAGTCGCCTCAAAGCAAGCATATGTTCTACTATTGAATGTTCAGGTAGGCTGGTTCCCTTTGAAATCTCTCTAATTGTAAGGGGGCATTGTTTTTCAATCTCTTTCACGATAAGCCATCTCTCTAACTCCACTCTCATGACACGCTTCATGAGTGATTCCAACTCTTTCTCACTTATGCTTCCCGATTCCAGAAGAGCTTGACTTCGCCCAATCAGCCATCTGACACGTACATCTCCTAGGAGTCCCGCAGCCGCTTCCAGCTTATTTCTTAAATTCTCTGACAACCACTTTGCCTCCCAAATCACCTTTCAATGTTTTTTGAAATCTTAACTCTATGATCTTTAAACGCTAACTCGTCAGATTTTATACCCAAGGCTAATGCTAACAGCTCTGGGTAGTGAAGCACCGGAATTCCGAATTTCTCGTTAAAAAGTTTCTCTATCCTAGACTGATTTATATCGAAAGCAAGATAGCAGGAGGGGCAAATAGTGATCAAAGCTTCGGCACCAGTCTCCTTTATGTGTTTAAGCTTGTCTCTCGCTAGTTGGAATGGAATATTTTCATTTATTGCTATTATAGGATAACCGCAGCACTCGGTCTTATTCACATAGTCTAAGCACTCTGCTCCTGTAGGTTCAATTAAACGCCTCAAAACGGTAGGGTTCTCAGAACTATCAAAACTCATGTATTCCGCGGGGCGTAGAATGTGGCAACCATAATGCTCCGTAACCTTAAGACCGTTGAAGGGGTTTACTATTTTTTCCTTAATTCTTTCAGGACCCACCACATCCCCGAGCACCTGAATCAGATGCTTAACCTCTATGTTCCCTCTAAACTCCATTCCATCCTCCTTCAGAAAACTGTTAACCTTTTCCCTAACCCTATCATTCTCTTTAAGAATCCTATTCACTTTGTGGAGAGTGCCATTACAGCCGGGACATAGAGTCATTATGCTAAGTTCTTCTTGTTCAGCCAAACAAAGGTTCCGTGCAGCTAAAACCAGCATCATCTCATGACTAATGGGATCCACAGGAAGCCCACAGCAGTTAAAGTCTGGCATCTCCCTTAACTCTATATCCAGTTTATCGAGAACCTTTCTGGCGGCGATTTCATAGCTGGGAACCCTGTAAGGAATGAGGCATCCTAGATAGAACAGGTAAGTTGATTCTGGAATTCTATTTCCCTCCTTCTTCCTTTTTCACTGGCTTTAAAAACCCTACAAGTTCGGCGAGCTTTGAAAGCCGTTTAGGATTAGACTTGGGCAGCGGTGGAAGACCCGCGTCCTCCCTTTTTCTCATTCTAGACTCGGAAATTTCATAAGCATAACCAGTTCCCAAAATGTTAAGTGACAATTCCTTAAAAGCATCAGGAACACGTCCCTCCTCCACCGCCTTATTTCTGAGGACTCTTAATACGCTTGCAAACTCCACACCTCTCGGACAGCGGTCGGTACAGGTATAGCAGGAGGCGCAGAGCCAAAGCTCATCAGCTGAGAGAACATCAGACTTCATTCCAAGCAGAGCCATTCTCAGTATCTTAAGGGGTCTATAGGTGCCGCTGAAGCGAGCCACCGGGCAGTCAGCGGTGCATGTGCCACACTGCATACAAAGCATAAGATTCTCTATTTCCGAGGTCTCACTGAGTTCGTACTTGAATTGTGGGTCGGTCTCCGATATTCTGATAACTTCGCTCTCATCTTCTTCGGTCATTTCATCTCAACTCCATCTTTAAGGGGGCTTGGACCCAACTCTTTTATCTTCTCGGTCATCTCTTTTACTACAGCTGCAAATTTGTCTCCCTCTGAAGCAGAAACCCATTCCAGTCTTAATCGCTCCGGTTCCAGTCCAAACTGTTTCAGCAGGTTTTTAGTTATGGCAATCCTGCGTTGAGCTCTAAGATTACCGGAGAGATAATGGCAGTCGGAGGGTATATGGCACCCCGCCACTAGGACGCCGTCAGCACCATTTTTAAAGGCTTCAAGAACGAAGGTTGGATCTATTCTGCCGCTACACATAACCCTAATTATTTGGATGTTAGTGGGATACTGAAGTCTGCTTACCCCGGCTAGATCGGCACCGGCGTAACTACACCAGCTACAGCAGAACGCAACTATTTTGGGTTCAAATTCAGCCATATTAACTACCTCCTAGTATTGCTCTAATCTGAGCTAGAATTTGTTTATCGGTAAAGTGTTCTATAGTTATTGCTCCTGAGGGGCAGGCGGCACTGCATAGTCCGCACCCCTTACAAAGAGCTTCTATTACATTGGAAACCCGTTTCCCGTTCTTCTCTACGATTTGTGCAGCACCGCTCTCGCAAATGGATACGCAGACTTTGCATGCAGCGCAGAGGTCCTCATCAACTTTAGCTATTGCTCCCTCAATTTCTAGTGCTCCTTTAGACAAAATAGTAATTGCTCGTGCGGCGGCGCCACAAGCCTGAGAGATGCTCTCGTCTATGAATTTTGGTGACTGCGCAAGTCCGCACAGGAACACTCCGTCAGTAGCGAAATCAACTGGACGAAGCTTCATGTGTGCCTCCATGAAGAATCCCTCCTTACCAAGTGGAACCTTCAATATCTGTCCCAAATTTTTGTTATCTGGGTTTGGGCTGATTCCCGCGCTTAATACGAGAAGATCTGGTTCGATTAGGATTTTTTTCTTAAGTATAGGGTCTCTAACCAGTACCTTGAGGTTTTCATTCTTTGTGACCTCGGGTTTGTGCTCATTATCGTAGCGAATGAATACGACTCCCATTCTCATAGCTTCTTGATAGTATTTCTCTCTGAAACCATATGTTCTCATATCTCTGTAAAGTATGTAAACTTCTGCTTTCGGATTTAGTTCCTTGATTTTTAACGCGTTCTTAACCGCGCTTGTGCAACAAACTCTTGAGCAACTCGGATGTTCATTGTTTCTCGAGCCAACACACTGTATCATAAGTATGGTGTTGGCGTTAAGTTCCCCATCCGCTAATTTTTCCTCCAGCTCTAACTGTGTTACTACCCTGTCATCTTCTCCATAGAGGTATTCCTTTGGTTTATACTCGGCGGCTCCTGTTGCAACGATTATTACGCCATTCTGGATTTCCTTCTTCTCTCCACCAAAGGATATTGTTGCTTTGAAGTTTCCAATATACCCCTCAACACTTGTTACCTCCGCACCCGTATAAACATGTATGTTTTTGTTTTCTTTCACCCTTTTTATTAACGATTTGAGCTTTTTACTGGGTTCGTCGCCGTTAGGTAGGAAACGTATCCTGTGCAGATTTCCTCCGAGCTGCTTCTCTTTCTCTACCAAATGAACCTCAAATCCCTGACCTGCCAACTCTAAAGCAGCGGTCATCCCCGATAATCCTCCACCAATTACCAAACCGGAGGGGTGAATTGTAATCATTGGTTTTTGTAGAGGTCTCAAAAAGTTAGCTTTTGCCACAGCACTTCTCACAAGAGACATAGCCTTCTCTGTGGCTTTTTCTGGTTCATGCATATGAACCCACGAGCACTGGTCCCGGATGTTTGCCATCTCGAAGAGGTAGGGATTGAGACCTCCTTCTCGGGTTGTTTCCCTGAAGAGAGGTTCATGTGTTCTTGGAGTGCAGGAAGCAACTACAACGCGGTTAAGATCATATTTTTTGATGTTTTCCACTATACGGGCTCCGGTATCCTGAGAACAAGTGTAAAGGTTATGTTCCGCGTAAACAACGTTTGGAAGTGTCTTAACATATTCCACAACTCTGGGCACATCGACTACTCCGCCAATGTTTATCCCACAGTGGCAAATGAAGACTCCAATTCGAGGCTCCTTCCCCTCAACATCTTTTTCCGGCGGGTATTCCTTCGAAACTATAAGCTTCCCCCTCTCCGAGGATATACTGCCTCCCGCCTTTGAGGCGGCGCCGCTTGCTTGAGCTACACTGTCCGGAATGTCCTTGGGAGAAGAGAAAGCACCGCAAACATAAATCCCGGGCACCGATGTTTCAAGAGGTGAAAATTCATTGGTGTCGCAAAAACCATGCTCGTTAAGATTTATACCGAGTTTTTCCGCCAAGTCCCTAGAACTCTTAGGAGGTTTCATGCCTACCGAGAGCACCACGAGGTCGAATTTTTCCTCTTTAGGCTCTCCGTCTTCAAGATACTTCACAAGAAGGTTTCTTGATCTGGGTATTTCCACGACACTTGGAACTCTGGATCTGATGAATCTAACCCCGTACTCCTTTTCAGCTCTTTCATAATATTTGTCGAACTCTTTCCCATATGAACGCATGTCTATGAAGAATATGGTACAATCAAGGGGTTTCTGGGTATGCTCCTTAGCGATGACCGCTTCCTTGATTGAAAACATGCAACACGCGGCAGAACAATAATTGTTTCCCAACCGGGTGTCCCGGGAACCCACACACTGTATGAAAGCGATGTTTCTAGGAATCTCTCCATCGTAAGGGCGGATGACCAACCCACCGTAAGGACCGGAAGCACTCAGGATGCGTTCAAATTCGATACTCGTCACTACGTTAGGAAAACGTCCATAGCCGTACTCCTGAAGAGCCTCTGGTTCAAATTCGTCAAATCCTGACGATAGTATGATGGAACCCACATCTAAAGTTGAATCCTCTTCTCTCTGGTCATACTCAATCGCTTTCGCTCTGCACACCTCACTGCATATTCCGCATCCGATACACTTCTCTTTATCAATTAGGAAAACCAGGGGCACTGCCTGTGGATACTTGACGAAAATTCCTCCCCTATCACCCAAGCCCTCATTGAACTCGTCAATAGCTTCAACAGGGCACCGCTGAGCACAAACACCACACCCCGTACACTTCTTCTCGTTAACCCGTCTAGGTTTCTTGGTTATGGTCACCTTAAAATGTCCAGCCTTACCGTCAACCCTTTTTATGGAAGCGTTTGTTAAAAGTTGAATGTTAGGGTGTCTGCCCGAACCAACCAGTTTTGGTGCCAGAATACACATAGCGCAATCGTTTGTCGGAAAGGTCTTGTCCAGTTGAGCCATCACTCCACCTATAGAGGGCGACTCATCCATCAAATAGACCTTAAAACCCGAGTCCGCTAGGTCAAGAGAGGCTTGAATTCCTGAGATTCCACCACCAACAACGAGTACTGCTCCCACTTTATCCTCCATTATCCCACCTCCAAAGCCGTGTACAGAGGAGACCTTCCCTCGATGCTGTTAACTGCTACCAGATTTTTTCGTCGCATAACAGAAATATGGCGAAGCACTTTGTCTGGACTCAGTTTCAGTCTTTCAGATAGGTCTTTTATAGAAGAGGGCTGATCTTTTACTAAGCGCAGTATTATGTGGCGTTCGAACTCGTCATCGATGTAACCGTTCAACCTTCTCTCAAACTCTTCCGCGAGGATTCTTTCCCCGTACATGTTTTCCTTCTCAGTAACTTGTCTCTCCTTGCCCACCAACTCCCGCAAACGTACATCCGCCACAGTGTCCCTAACCGCCATCAAGCGTTCTAATATGCTCTGGTCTGGATTATCTCCAGCCAAAGGTGATGGACCTAGGGAGCTTAATTGATTCGTAAAGTTTGTGACGACTTCAGCGAAAAGGTTTCCTCCTGAAGCGGGGATCCATTCGAGACGTAATCTATCTGGATTGAAACCCGTTTTAGCTATCAGTCTTTTCAACATTTTTATCTTAACTTCAGCGTTGAGATTACCCTCCAAATAGTGACAATCGCCTGGACGACACCCAGCGATTAGCACACCATCAGCACCCTTAGCGAGTGTATCCACTACTATTACTGGATCCACTCTCCCACTACACATCAACCTCACAATACGTATTGTCGAAGGGTAACTAATCCTGCTCATACCCGCCAGATCGGCGGCGGAGTAGGCACACCAGTTACAAAGAAACCCTACAATTCTCGGCTCATAACTCATCTCTTTCCCTCCCTATTGCCGCAAGTGATTGGGCAAGGATTTGATCGTCTGTGAAATGAAATACGGTAATAGCCCTTGCCGGACAGCTCGCCGCACAGGCGCCGCACCCCTTACAGAGAACCTCCGTAACCTCCGCTTTTCCCCCTTCACCCTTTTTTATTGCCCCGTAGGGGCATGTGTTCTCGCAGGTTCCGCACTCGATACACAAATCTTCATTAACTGAGGCTACTATTGGCTCCACCTCCACCCTACCCTTAGACATTGGAATAGCTGCTTTAGCTGCTGCTCCGCTAGCCTGAACCATACACTCGGTGATGTCCTTTGGGAACTGAGCGACGCCGGCGAGGTAGATTCCGTCAGAATTTGTGTCAAGGGGCTTGAGCTTCGGGTGTGCTTCACGGAAAAATCCGTCGGGGGTGCGTGTAACGCCCATTTTGGAACCTAATTCTGCAGCATCCTTTCGGGGGGTCATAGCCTCAACAAGAACCAGTATGTCGGTGGGGATTTCAACAGTCATTCCTAGTGTTGGATCGGAGACCTGCACCTGAATCAAGTCTTCTGATCTGGAAATCTTTGGGGGGGCGTCAGTCAGGTATTTGAAGAAGTTTATACCTGCCATTCTGGCTTCTCCGTAAAGTTCTTCCTGGCCTTTGCTGAAGGTTCGGATGTCTCTGTAGAGTATGGAGACCTGAGTTTCCGGATACTCTTCTTTGATGAGCATTGCGTTTTTCAGGGCAACAGAGCAGCAAATCCTAGAACAGTACGGTCTATCCTGATTTCTGGAACCCACACACAGAATAAATGTCACGTTTTTGGGCACCTTTTCAGTGGACGGTTGAACCAATCGCCCACCGGTGGGGCCATTACTGCTAAGCATCCGTTCCAATTGGAACTGAGTGATTACATCATCATACTCTCCAAAGCCGTATTCATTAACGGGTAAATACGGATCATAACCGGTGGCAATAATTATGGTTCCCACCGAAACCTCTTCCATTATGGGCTTGCTATCCAGAGAAATAGCCTTTTCCTTGCAGACTTGCACACATTTCCCGCAATGCGTGCAGTTAGCCTCGTCAATAGTAGGAATGCTGGGCACCGCGTTCTCGAAGGGGATGTAGATAGCCTTTCTATTGTTTAAGCCAAAGTTAAATTCATCTAACATTTCAACTGGACACGCATCAATACATTTCTTGCAGAGGTTGCAGTTCTCGGTAACGAATTTGGGTTTTCTCTTTAGTCTTATTTCGAAGTTACCGATGTAACCGCCGATTTTCTCGATTTCCGTGTTGGTGAAGACCTCTACGTTTGGGTTGCTGGTTAACGCCTTCAGCATCGGGTTTAAAATCTCTGAGGCCTTCTGATTTGTTAAAATCACCCTATTTAACTGGGTGACTCTTCCCCCAAGGTAGGGCGACTTCTCCACAAGGTAGGCTCCAAATCCTCTATTCGACAGTTCTAGAGCTGCCTGGATTCCGGTTATTCCTCCCCCCACCACAAGGGTCTTGGGTTTTACCTGAACCTCCCTTCTTTCTAGAGGTTGAAGTAAGCGAGCCTTAGCTACAGCCATCCTTAATAGATCCTTTGCCTTCTCGGTAGCCTTGCCGGGGTCTTTTGAGTGAGCCCATGCGCACTGTTCTCTGAGATTCGCCATCTCGAAGAGATACCTGTTTATACCTCCATTTTCCACAACGGAACGGAAAGTGGGTTCGTGCATTTGGGGGGAACAGGAAGCCACAATAACTCGGTTCAAATTGTGCTCTTTGATGTCTCTTTTAATCATTTCTTGACCTGGCTCTGAACACATGTAAACATAGTGCCTTGAAATCACAACCCCCGGAAGTTTTCCTGTGGCTTCGGAAACCTTTTCTACATCGACGACTCCCGCTATGTTCAGTCCACAGTGACAGACGTAACATCCAATACGCGTTTCTTCTTCCATCTCACTTACTCCCTCTCAAAAATGTTACCGCCTTCATAGCCGCCGCGCTGGCTTCAGACACGCTGTCCGGCACATCTTTCGGGCTTAGCGCGGTTCCCGCTACGAATACGCCCTGTACTGGGGTTGAAATAGTATCGATCTTGCGGTCCGCTTCCTTTATGAAACCGTATTCGTCTAAAGGCACTCCTAGAATTTTGCTCAATTCTGTTATCCCATCTGGCGGCGCTAGGCCCGCAGAGAGAACCACCGCGTCGAACTCTTCCTCGACAAGTTTCCCGGTTTCGGTGTCTTCGGCGCGCACTATCAGATTGTGTGTTTCTGGGATTTCGTAAATCCTCGCCACTCTACCCCGTTTGAACTGTATTCCGAATTCCTCCTTTGCCCTTTGATAAAGTTCTTCAAAGCCTTTCCCGTAGGTTCTAATGTCCATGTAAAAAATGGTGACATCCACGTCGTGCAAGTGTTCCTTCAAAAGTATGCCATCCTTAATGGCGTACATGCAGCAAACTCTGGAGCAGTATGAATAACCATGATGCAAGTCCCTTGAGCCCACACACTGAACGAAAGCTACCCTCTTGGGTATGGAGCCGTCTGAGAGCCGCAAAATGTGACCCGCGGTTGGGCCGGCGGCAGAGAGCAGTCTCTCCAGCTCCAAGGCTGTTAAAACGTTCGAATATTTACCGTATCCATAAGCCTTCTCTTGTTGAACATTAAATGGCTTGTAGCCGGTCGCAATAATAATTGCCCCCACATTGAGGCTGACATATTCGGGTGTCTGATTCAGGTTAACGGCTTGAGCTCCTATGGATTCGCACACCCTTTTGCAAAGCTCACATTTGATGCAGTGTTCCTCATCAATCGTGTATTTTAGTGGCACCGCTTGAGGAAAGGGAACATAAATCGCCTTCCGAAAACCGATACCGGCATTAAAATCGTCGGGGACTTCGATGGGGCAGTATCTAGCGCAGACTCCGCAACCCGTACATTTGGACATATCAATATTCCTCGGCTTCTTCAGAATCTTAACCTCAAAACCATCCCCTTCCCTTTTGACCTCTCTCACCTCAGAGTAAGTTAGAATCTTAACATTGGGATGCCGACCCACATCCACCATTTTTGGAGTGAGAATACAAGCCGCGCAGTCCAGCGTGGGGAAGGTCTTGTCCAACATAGCCATGTGGCCACCCACACTGGGAGTTCTTTCAACAAGATAAGCCTTCACTCCCTGGTCAGCCACATCAAGCGCAGCCTGAATTCCGGCTATTCCTCCACCGATTATAAGAACACCCAAACCTGAATCTTCACTCACACGGACTTCCTCCCATCATTCTCTGCGAGTAGCGGCCCCAATTCCTTAAGCTCCTTTACCATTTCTTGGATTACTTCTACGAATTTTCTGCCTTCCAGCGCCGAGATCCACTCTATTCGCAGCCGGGCGGGTTCAATACCAACCTCCTCCATGAGCATTTTTAGAAACTTGGTTCTAGTTTTTGCGTATCTGTTTCCGCTGTCGTAGCGACAGTAGTTAGGGTGACACGCTGCGATGAGCACCCCATCCGCCCCGTTTAGGAAAGCATCCACAACGAAAAGAGGATCCACTCGACCACTACACATAACCCTAATTATTTGAACGTTAGGCGGATAACCTATCCTGCTTACCCCCGCCTGGTCTGCACTGGAATAACTGCTCCAGTTGCAGGTGAAGGCTAATATCTTGGGTTCAAACTCCTTGTCTCCCTCACTTTCATTCATGTAGTATCACCCTCTCTTTTTCTATTCTCCCTTGAAAGCTGCTTGCACCTCCGCGAGTATCTGTTCGTCCTTAAACCCCTTCATGGATATGGCTCTAGAAGGGCAGCCTGCGGCGCAATTTCCACAACCCCGGCATACGGCTTCAATTATCATGGATTTTCCCTCCTCAAAGATGACTGCGTGGAATGGGCAGACATCCATGCAGAGCTGGCATCCAATGCACCGCTCCTCATCCACTTCCGCGGTTATGGCTGGAATTTTCACCCTCTTAAGCAACATTGGAGAGGCGGCCTGCGCTGCGGCGGCGTACGCTTGGGTTATGCTCTCATCAATACTCTTCGGTCCCTGAGCCGCTCCACAAACGTAGATGCCGTTAACTCCCAAGGCTACTGACTGCATTTCCATGTATGCTTCTCGGAAGAAGCCGTCGGAGCCTAGTGGAACCTTAAGCATTTTCGAAATTTCTTCTCCGCCCTTGTGTTGAATCAAGGGTGTGGAAAGAACCACCAAATCACTGTCAACGTTCAGGGTTTCTCCCAACAGAGCATGATAAACCCTCACTCTAAGCTTGCCGTTTCCGTTGGGAATTATTTCAGGGCGATTTTCTGGAGTGTACTCTATGAATCGTATTCCCAACTCTCTCGCCTTTGCATGGTACTCCTCATTCTCTTTACCATAGGTCTGTAAGTCACGGTAAATAATGTAAACCTCACAATCTGGATATAAACGCTTTATCAGGGTAGCGTTCTTAACGGCAACCATACAACATATCCTGGAACAGTATGGCACCCCCTCTTCTCCCCGGGCTCCGACACACTGAATCATAGCCACCTTCCCGGGTCGCTTCAACTTCTCTTGTTTGAGAATCTGCTCCAACTCAAGCTGAGTAACTATTCCCTCCTTGTCCCCGTAACCATACATTCCAGAAGGTTCAAACACCTTCGCTCCAGTAGCCAGAATTATTGTACCCACCCTGAATTTTTCAATCCCCCCGTTAGCAGAAACGGTGATTTCAAAGTCACCGAAGTGTCCTTCCACCTCCTTGAGGGAAGCGGACGTGAAAAGTTTAATATTTCTGTGGCTCGTCACCCCCTCAATGATTGGGCTTAGAACTTCTGAAACACTTTGATTCGTAAGATATAGTTTGTAAAGCTTGTTTAGCATCCCCCCAAGTTCGGGCTCTTTTTCAACCAGAAAAACCCTGAAACCTTGATTAGCTAGGCAAAGGGCGGCGGTCATCCCCGATATACCCCCACCAATAATTAGTGTGGAGGGCTCCACCTCTAGCTCTAAATCTTTCAAAGGTTCTGATTTTTGAACCCTCGCCACAGCCATACCCACCAAGTTAATAGCCTTCCTTGTGGCCCCCTTTGGGCTGCCATAGTGTGCCCATGCGCACTGTTCCCTAATGTTTGCAAAACTAATGAGATATTTGTTAACTCCTGCCGCCTCACAAGCCGCCTCTAAAAGTGAGCCGTAGTTTTTGATAGAACAAGCCGCAAAAACAACTCTGTCCACACCGTTTTTACTTATAGCATCTTTTACGTGTTTTACTCCCGCTGAAGAGCAAAGGGAAACATCACGCTCTACAAAGGAAACACCAGGAAGTTTTTTAGCATTTTCAACGACTTCGGGAATGTTAACCACATTACCGATATTGGCTCCGCACTCACACACAAATACCCCTATTCTCGGAACTTGATTTGGATTATCTTCCCTCATCTCTTGACCCTCCTACTTTTTGTTAGAGCAATTGTTTCGGCAACTCTCGCCGCAGCGGCACTAGCTTGGGTAGCAGACTCAGCTATACCCCTTGGCCCCCTACAGTAACCACACGTAAAAACACCCTCTAGGGTGGTATCACAAGGTGATGCTACCGGATTTGGGCTCTTAAAGAAGCCATCCTCGTCCACCTCTAAACCCAGAATTTCAGCTAATTTTTGATTACTGGGGTGAGGCAGAAGAGCGGGGGATAAAACAACCATGTCCACCCTTAGCTTCTCCGCTCTCCGGATAAGCGTGTTTTCATAGCTAATAATGAGGTCTTTTGTCTTCGGGTCTTCCCAGATTCCTCCAGGGCGGCCCCTGATATACTTCACTCCCAAATCGTTTCTGACTTTGTTTAAAAGTTCCTGGTAGCCCTTCCCAAAGACTCGAAGATCAATGTAAAAGACATACACTTCTGTTTCTGGGAGTAACATTTTTACTAGGGCGGCGTCCTTCGCCGTGTATAAACAGCACACGCCGGAGCAGAAATTGTTCCCCGTCCTTCTGCTTCTTGATCCCACACACTGAATAAACGCGATTCTTCTTGGCTTCTTCTGGTCTGAAATCCTAACAACTCTCCCTCCTGTGAGACCGTGGATACTTGTCATTTGTTCGAGGTCTAGGATTGTTATGACGTTCTTGTATCTCTTGTATCCGTATTCCCTTATGGCAGCAGGATCATAGAGAGAAAGTCCGGTGGCTAAAACAACGGCGTCGCTTTCAATCCCAATCTTCATATCTTCGTCACTGAAATCTATAGCATGGGTAGGGCAGACTTCTGAGCATTTCTTGCAGTTTCCATTCCTGAAATGTACACAGTTCTCTTTATCAATAACTGGAATCTGGGGAAACGCTTGTGGCACGGGGAAATAAATAGCCTTTTTCTTTCCCTGAACCATGTTAAACGCGTCAAATACTTCTACAGGACACTTCTCAGCACAAGCACCGCAACCAGTACACCTGTCTTCATGAACAAATCGAGGCTGCTTCAAAACGCTTAGCACAAAATTTCCAACCGCACCAGAAAAACCTGTCACATGAGTTTTCGTGAGCAATCTAATATTCGAGTGATTGTGACACTCGACCATTTTGGGTATAACCGGACATATTGAGCAATCCATGGGTACCTCAAGCTGGCAGGAAGAACAATTTAACTCAATGATACGACCACCAATACTGGGTTTTTCCTCAACCAGATACACCAACATTCCCAATTTAGCTAGTTCCAAAGCTGCCTGGATGCCGGCTACCCCGCCACCAATAACCGTAACCGAACCAACATTCTCCAATAGAATCATTCTCCCCTTTAGAATTCATTTAATCCTCTCGAGAAGCGGAGTTGGATCTATCTTGTGGAGATCCATACCTAGTTCTTTGGGTTCGATTCCCAGCGAGAGACCCAACAAGTCTGTATAGTGAAGCACAGGCAAATTGTATAACTCCCCGGTTCTTCTCTTAAAGAGCAGTTGACCCATCTCAATTTGCAGGAAGCAGTAGGGACACGTCACAATTACACAATCCGCCTCAGCCTCCCGCGCACTATCCAGAATATCCACACTCAGGCGTAAGGCAGCTTCCTCCGCAACTTCGCCAAAAAAGGATCCGCATCCGATGCAGCAGCCAGCTCTCTCTCTATGCATAACGCTGGTAGCCCCCGTGACCTTAATAAGTTCATCAAGCTTCACGGGAAACGCCGGGTCATCAAAGGACAGATATTCTCGGGGGCGGATCAGATGGCAACCATAAAAGGGTGCAGCTCTAATTCCCTTCAGAGTTTTAGTAACATTCTTTTTCAGGGATTCAATACCAATATCCTCGTACAGGACCGTGACCGAATGTTTAACGCTTGCCTTGCCTCCATAAGATTTGCCCACAGCGGCTAAAAGCTCATCAACCCGACGCCGCAAATCGCCGTTTTCAGACATGAGTTTTTTCGCACGCGAAAGATTACCATAACAGCTGACGCAAAGAGTCAAAATATCTCTATTAAACTCATCAGCTACACAGAAATTTCGGGAAGTCAACGCAAGTCCGGTCACGTAATCAAAAGAATGCACCAAACAGGCAGGCATACAGCAAGTAAAATCCCCTACATCGTGAAGTTCGACATCCAGAGCCTCAAAAACCTTCCGAGCAGAAACCTCGCAGCTAAATTCTCGCGCAGAAGGCACACACCCCGGAAAAAGTGAATACTCCAGATTCACTCCCTAACCCTCCAGGTTGAGCTTTTTTCAGTTATAATCTTAATTTCCCTTAATGCCTTCTCTGAAACTGTTTCACCAATCTCCCGCAGTCCGAGCGCCGCTCGTTTCCTGTCCCGCGCCGGCGTGACTTCCAGTGTACGGCCGGATCTCAAAATTAGCTTTATCAGGGCTGTGGGTTGCTTGGGAAAATAACCCTTCTCAACAGCGAGATTTCGGGTTAAGAGAAAAATTTCCGTAGTTTTTAGCTCTTGAGGGCATCTTTCGTAGCATGTGTAGCACCAGGCACACAGCCAGAGTTCATCCTCCGTTAATGTTTTGTTCAGGTCAAAGAAAATTTTCTGTAATAGCCCTCTAGGATTAAAGTTCTCTGGAACAACCTTCGCTACAGGGCAACTAGCCGTACAAGTACCACACCCATAACAGTAACGTAATTTCTCAGCGTTTATCGATCTCTGCAAGAGTTCCTTTGAAATGCTTGCTATTTCCGTCTCCAATTAGCCTTTTACCTCCTAAAAAAACGGTCTAAAAAGGACTGAATTAGAATAAATTAGTTATAATTTCTTTATATGCTTTACTTCCTAGTACTAATAGCGGAATTTTTTTTAAAAAATATTACATTTTTAGGAACAAAAATGTTCAAAAATATTCGAAAAAGAAAATATACGAGACGAATGCTTCGGCTCTACTGCGCCTTCAGAAGTGGTTCCAAAAATCTTTCGGTCGATATAATGATGCTGTTCAGTAATGCAATTTAGCGTTTTTTGAATGAGCTTTTTAAAATAGATTTCTTTAATTCGGATTTTTTAGGACAGAAAAGTTTTTGTATAAATAGTATACTTACTCATTATACCATGTATATTTTATAGTATATCCTCGTCTAAAAGTTTTTAAATTGCACGTTTTGGAGGCAAGAAAAAATGGGATTAACAACCGAAGAAGTTCCTATTCAGGTAGAAAGGGTGACAGAGTACGATTATGATGATGCCACAAAACTAATGCTGTGCCTATGCGAATTCATGGAAACAAAATTCTATGAAGAACGCTGGCAAAGCACTTTCGAAAAACACATCCTTGAACCCGAAAATTATGCGGGATTCATTGCAAGGAGAGGAGACACCCCTGTGGGCATGGTTTTCGTGGAGGTTAAAGGCAAATCAGGGTTAATAAAAAACGTGTATATTATTCCTGAGGAAAGAAATACTGTAGTTGTCGGACCCGCTAGATTTCCTAAGACAGAAACACACCTAGGAGAACTTCTCTTGCAAAAAGCCATCGAATTTATACACGAAAAGGGAGGCAAAGAAGCACTAATTAATCTAAAGAAAGGCGTGAAACCCGCTGAGAAACTATACCAAAGAATGGGATTTACAGAGAAGTACATCGTCCTCTCAAAAAAATTATAGAAAAGTAAGAAGCCTCGTTTAATTATTAATATCCCCCCAAAAATTTTTACTACAATGATTAAAATCTGCAACTGCTTTTTCTCACTGTATATTGCTAAGTGGTAGTAACAAAATTAAGTAGACTTGGATGTTTCTTAATTGATTAAGAGATGATTAAAATGAAACAATCCAAGTCTGCCAATATTAATGATTGCCGCGCGTTCTCTTTGCTTTTTCGGAAGCGACTGGCGGAGATCTCTCCCGCAGACCTTGAAGGATTCTCGGACTACGCCAAAGGAACACGGAAATCATACGCTGCTGGCACCTTAACTCCTAGAAAACATCCTTGAAGAATACCAGATCTCAAAGAGCAGGTCCTTCACACTAATCCAGAAATTCATTCAAGGAGGACACTTGGCACTGGAGGACAGAAGAGGCAGTCCGCCCACTGCGCGGAAGCTCGGCAGCTGATACAAGTGACTGGCAAATATTACAAGGAAACATCTAGTCTGCTTATTTATGTTACAGTACATTACCATTCTGTTTTCACAGATTTCAAAAGAGAAAGTAGTCTGAGAAAACCTTTGAGTCGTTTTAGAAGTGATAGTAAGTGGCCTTTCAACTTTATCCTTCCACTCATAATGGTTTTAACGGGATCCACCTCTCCTTGAAGCAGTTTTTTCCAATTTTCCCATGTTGCCTCAAAATTATAATCTCCGACAAATTCTGGTTTAGCAAGGTCAATTTCGCCGGGCTTACCATCAACAATACTGAAAGAAATTGGTGTTATATCTGGTTTATCTACGACTCTGTAAGTGTGTATTGTCGTTACTCCTTTAAGCAGTTTCTGAGCCTCTTCATCTTCTAACCAATGCTTCTTTAACTCCTCAAACCACTCGACTGTACACCACTTTGGCATTTTTTACGCCGCCTCCATTGATTTTATTACCAATTCTGTTATATCATAAAATTTTAGTTTGCTTCCATTCTTGTTAATGGCGTCTGTGATGTTTGTTTTGCAGGAAGGACAGGCAGAAACGATGGCTTTTGCTCCGGTTTTTTCGGCTTGTTTTATTTTGACGCCCGCTATTTCTACAGCCATACCTGGATGAACAAGTTTTAATGCGCCTCCACTGCCACAACACCACGAATTCTTTTCAGTTGGAAACATTTCAATTAGTTTCAGCTTGGGAATGGCTTTTATTATTTCCCTAGGTACAGAGTAGAGACCGAGATGTCTACCTAAATGGCAGGGATCATGATAGGTTACCTTTTGGTTTATGCCCTGCTTCAGCTTGATTTTCCCCTCCTTTATGAGTTCATTTATGAGTTCCGTTATGTGTATGAGTTTGAATGGAAGCTTCCCCACGAGCTTGGGGTAATCTATCATCATACTTCTATAACAACCCGAACATGCAAAGACAACCCTTTTCGCACCAGCGTCCTTTAATGCCTTTCCGTTTTTCTCCGCATATTCTTTTGCCAAATTTATGAAACCAGCCGAATTGGCGGGAAAACCGCAGCACACCTCGTTCTCAAGAATCGAAAAATCTACACCAGCAGCTTTAAGTATATTAGCGCTATTCTTAGCTATCTCTGGTCTTTGATAAGCGGGGGTACAGCCCACGAAGAGTATTGTATCAGATTTTCCTGTGGGTATGTCCAAGCCATCTGCCCATTTAAACCTGTCCTTGTGATCCTCACCGGAAGGGTTATTATGATTTTCAATATTCCGAGCCAGATACTGATAAGCCTTGGGAGCTAAACCTAAATCGACACAGTCAGCTCTCATGGCTTCTGTTATTTCACCAGGATTGATCAGGGGGAGTCCTGTTCTGGTATCTTTAGCTCCACACTGCTCCATGCAGCTCCAGCATCCAACACACATGATGAGAACTTCGGCAAGTTCTTTTGAATACTGAAGATCACCTTCTAGAATCCCTCTTGCTATAGAAACTTTTCCCCTAGGAAAATTGTATTCGAAACCTGAACTAAACTCACCCGTGGGGCACACTCGCTCAATGTAATAATTGTATTTGGTACGACACATACCACACCTGGTACATCTCATAACGTTATACATGTATTCATCTACTCTCATTTTTTTCCTCCCTCCAATTTGTAGAAGCCCGGATTTAGGATGTTATTTGGGTCAAGTGTCTTCTTCAGTGTACGTATAAAATCATGGAATACCGGAGACCAATATGCCGCGGTGGTATCCCAAAGATGGTAACCAGCTCCGACGCCCAAAAATGCTCCTGATTTCAAAACGCGCTCGCGAAACTCCCTACCTATTTTCAAGACTTTTTTGGTACATTCGGGAATGCTATCATCAAAAAAGATATCTGTTGATGCATAGACATAGTTACGCTCGACTGGATTATAGCCATCAAATCTGATACAACCGTACTCATCGAGGCCCTCCTCTTCGTATCTCTTATCTAAGAACTCCACCATATCCAAAAAGATTCTAGGAAAATCTTCAATGCTGGCAATCCATTCCGTCCAATTCCACATACCCATCGTGATAAAATTGCCGAACTCTCGAAGTAACTCACCATAAACCTTCGATCGCCCCCAGTAACCTATCGCCGTTTCATTCATTTCCATGGGTCCCGGTTTACCTTCCACTTCTTCAACAAGTTTTTCTAAGTATTGGAATTTGAGATCCATTTCCTCCTGTGAGTTTCCTTCGATTTTGTATAGTAAACTCCATGCTTCTTCACCACAGAACCTACCTGTTGTTCTCGGGTGGAATCCAGTTACTGTATAGTATGGAATCGGCTCAATTTTCATTAACCCTTTCTGAACCCTCCATAAATCGTCGAATGAATCGAAGAGGTAGCTTCCACCTTTGGAAAATTCTAATACTTGTGTAATTTTTAGTGTTGCTTCTGTCTTTATACCAAAGATCCCACTATCCCCGAGGAATATTCCTGTAATATCTGGCCCAGCAACATCCCGTGCGAAGGTTTTCTTTGTATGTATCTGTCTTCCAGGTCCTCCTCCGGTCTGAAGGACTCTTCCATCAGGGAGTACCACAGTTAAACCGAGAATATGATTATTATAAACTCCTGTCGAAAACTTTCTGATCAACCCTCCGCCGTATACACCACTTATGAAACCCCCAAGGGTGACAACGTAAGAAGGACCAGCTGGGGTTTCTACATGTAGCCCACGCTTCTCTAATTCGGTATCCAATTCATTTATAATAATTCCCGCCTCAGCAGTAACGGTCATACTTTCTTCGTCTATATCAATTATCTTATTCATTCGAGTCAAATCTACGACAATACTTTTACCGGGCACTCCGGGTGGATTACCATGAATCGAGACACGGCCTCCACTCGGAATTAAAGGGGTAAGGGTTTGATTTGCTAGTTTAACAATCTCTGAAACTTCTTCAGTGTTAGCGGGTCGAACAATTATTCCAGGAATCTCTGGTGGATAAGCACTGGATTCACGAGAATATGCATACACCGCAAAATCTTGGTCTGCAACGTATCTGGAACCAACTATACCTACTAACGAGTCATATAATGGATTATGCTCTTTGACCACCCTCATAATAACATCTCCCTTCCAAAGCGTAAAAACGCTAACAAGTTATTAATAGAATGATTTCAATATATTTAATTTAAATTATATTTGCTTTCAATATATTTAAGTTTTATCTCAAAACTCTCTTTAAAAAATAAAAAGAAGATTTAGGAAGGAGCTGAAAAATATGCTATTAGACTAATAGAACAGAGAATATTGTAAATCCAAGAGTGGTTCAGAGAAGCTGCCGTTGAGGTGGGACTAAACTTCTCTGAAATCCTCATCGCCCTAATGAATGATTAGGTCATGTAACAATTCGCTATACACTGTGGTTTATCGAATTCTAAGAGTTTATAGTCCCATTCGTATCCTGTAAGTAATTTAAAAAACTGGCATACAACTGAACTGTGACCGCATTGCAATCCGCCGACTGGGCGTTTCATCAAGCCCTCATCGAAACACATTCTGCATCCGTCCTTAACGTAACACTCTGGGAAGATTATGTCTACGCTTCCATCTTCATTCTTCTTATATCCAAATTCGTGGTGAGCAACTCCTACCTCAACCCAAGTCTGGCGATACTTGGATAGAAGATCGTCTAAATTAACATTCCTCTCTTTAATGTTTGGGCTTTTCGTCATAGTTCTAGAAAAACCTATCGCCCCAGTCTGAGTTCCTGCTCCAGTTTGGCCCTGTAGTTCGTTTTCAGTCTTGAACTGGGAGTATAGAATTGCGCTGTAGGCGATGGGGTGTTTATCGGATATTGAAATTAGAAAATCTGCCATCTGTTCCAAGGTTTCGATATCTTCGGGTGGCTCCTCTCCAATTTTTTGAGCAACAAACCATCGAAAGTTCTTTATTATTTTAGAGCTGAACACGGGCCCATACATTTTTTCTTCTTCTCTCAGCGAACTTATAGCTAGCTTTGTGAAGGCACTGGGCGGGGGCAGTTTATACGGAGCCTTTTCAAACATTTTAAAATCAGAAAGTTTCAATTCCTTCACTTTCCAACACCTCGCTTGATATAATTCTGGCTATAACATATTTATGACTAAAGTCATAGCTAAAAAATTATATATTTCACAACATAAAAACATTTTCACCAATTGTACATTCTGCCTGCTACAGTTAAAGAGAGTCCTAGACCAAAAGAAAGAAGTCTGATTCAAACTACACGACTTCTACGAACTGTTTGCCGACGCCTACACACCAAAAACCTAAATTATCTATTTCTATCCCCAGAAAAACATGTATTAAATGAGCAATTCGAAGAGATTGTCAAGGTCAGTAAGGTGAGGGTTTTACACTCTTACGTCAAAGTTGTAATTTACTTTTCCAATAAGTTTATTTCGAGGGTACAAACTTTTCCCTTGGTTTCTATTTTAAGATGTGAAATTTCACCTAATCCCCATGCCATGATACCGCCGGATAATATGACGCTTACAGCGCAAACGGGACAGCTACCGTATCCTAGGGATTTTACGAAGTCAGCAAGCGGGCTAAATATGCATTCAGTTAATTTTGTGGTGAAACGTTTTCCGGAGGCAGACGTTTGTATCGCTGAGCAAGCAGGGCCGTTTTTCATAGCCGATTCGAAAAATTCTCTAGCTTCTTCTATGTTTGATGGTTTATCACCGCCAATCGTCTTGGATAGGTCGTCAATTAGGGGGGATATTACTCTGGCTGATTGGCGTGCGATTAAATTGGGGTGTATTCCCAACTTATCCAGGGCACTCAGTATTGCTCCAAAAGTTATTGCAAAATAAAGGGGGTTAATTGAGGACATCCGTTACACCACGTCTTCTAATACTCACTAATCTAATACATATCGTTAGGTTAAACTTGTTAAAGAAATTTAATATACTTTTCCTTTGTATATTGGAAATAATGAAAAAAATAAAATCACAATTGTTTTGAGTCAGTTGTAGTCACCAAACAAACTGAGGGAGTAAGGCACCTGCCAACTATCAATATCCACTCCCAATTTTTCCGTCCAGTTTCGAGTTTTAAGTATTCTCATCCATCTTGGTTATATTTCTTATTGCGACTGGAATACTGACTGGTATATGTTTCTACGGTATGTAAAAAATTGGAGGCGGGGCCCTGAGTGTAGTGGGCCTCGTCTTCGGCAGTATAGGAATCACATTGGGAGCTTTGCTTATCATTATAGGAAATCTAGCAACAGTGTACATGGCCGTAAAAATACCCGTAGAAATGACCTTGGCTACCGTTTTTGAAATACCTAGACCGAATTTTCTCGTTATCTGGACAGGTTTTATGATAATGGGTTTTATCTTCATCCCGCTTGGTTCGGCTAATATAGATGCACGTTACTTGACCAACACGCCCTCAGCTTCCAATGCTTCAAGAATCTCGAGCGTCATAGGTGCGATAATTTTCCCTGCTAAAGCAATGCTCTACTACTATTCCATATGAGTATATGCTTCAAAACAAGGGGGCTAATTGAAGTTTTTACCTCGCCCCTCATTTTATAACAAAGTTATTAAAAATTATATTAAAAATATACTCCTTACTTTAAATTAAACGCTTTTCTTTAAAATCTAATAGTAAATCTTAACTGCAAAAAACTTTTATTTAAGATTTCTGTAATTATATTATTGAATAAATATAAAAATAAAAAAGCGGGGAAAGAACTTGATTCACGCAATATACCTACTCTCAAATGAAGGCAAACCAATATTCACCAGAGAATACTCCAAAAGCAACCTAAAAATCAGAGAACTAAGTAACTTTGTCTCCGCAATAGCAGACTTCGCCAGCCAATTCTCGGAAAAAAACAAAGACGAAGGATTCTCCTCATTTGTCCTAGGCCAAAACGGATTCATATTCCACAGAGACACCGAATTCACAATAATTGCAGTAATCGACGCCCAACTAGACTCATCAGATATGTCAAAAATCAAAAAGGTCTACAAAAAATTCCAAGACAAACACGACACCATCATCATAAACGGAAGAAAGGACAAAACCGAACTAGAAAACTTCGAAAACGAGGTCTTTAAAATAGTCGGAGGAAACACAGAAAGCATAATAAACTTCCAAGCCATAGAAGACCTCCTCTGGAACACAAAAAACCAACCAAAAAAAACCTAAAAACCAAAAAACAAACAAAAGGCACGCCTCACAACCCTAAACCTTCAAAAAGGAGGGAAAACTCGAAAAGACAAGTCCAGTTCAGTCAGGACTATTTCTCCAGATTTATGATCCCACTTCTGATAATCGCCCTGGACACCAACCGAGCTGTTTTTAAGGGTTCAGGAACAGACCCCTGAAGAGTGAACTTATTCACAACCCTAACCGCCTCCTCCCTACCCATCCCCAGATAACGGACATACACATCATAACCCGTCCGAAGTCGAACCAGCTCCCTCACCCCCAGCCTATTATAAATTTTTAGCCTCTCCTCCCAATCCGCAAAGTATTCCTTAAAGTACTTTTCCAACCCCTCAGACTCCTCATAAGTCACACACACAAGGGGGATGCCAAGCTCACCGTAAACCCGATCCAAATCCACAATATTAAACCAACTAATCACACAACCATTCAAAAACAGATAGTTAATATCACTCCTATCCAAACCCCTGTAAACCCCAATCACGCCCTCAGTAGCATCCATTCCCCCCACAGTAATAGTGGCAAAAGCAAACCCATCAATCTGAAGATCACCCCTCATAACCACTCCTGCAAGCACAGACCTCTTACTTGTACCCTTCACAAAACTCTCCGCAATACCCAAAACTCTAACACCCAATTTCAAGAAAAAACCCCACAAACAAAAGAAACACAAAAAACAAACTTAAACTTTTCACCAAAACAAACGAAAAACACACTCAGAAACGAGCCCACTACTAAAAGTCGTGTTTTGCTCTCAGCTAAGATGTAGAAGTTACGATCCTAGTGAGAAAATTCTTAGCTTCCCAAACATTTTCATACGTCAAAACATAATCCTTTTCACCGAAATGCTTCAAACCCTCCTTAACCTTCTCCTCAGCCAAATTCAAAAGTTTCAAATTTCTATCCGGCTCGTCTTTTTTCATCCTAGGCGCAGGAGGAGAATCTCTCTCCTCTAAACCATGCAACAGAACCAGCTTAACAAGAAAAAGCTCCAAACTAGATCGCGCCAACCAAGCCTCCAACCTCAACTCCTCAGCATCACTCACCGACCTAGCCTTACCAATATGGCTAAGCACTTCTCCCAGTAACTCTTCCATAAAACCACCAAACACCGAATCAAACTTTTTTAAGACTAAACACCATAACAAAATAAACCATATAAAAATTACTTGAAAAACCCTAAAAGAAAAAAATTTCCCATCTCCTTTCCGAGGGCTTCCATAAAATTTGATACAGCTCGTCCTTTTCGCCGTTAACACTATTAAAAACCATTTCAACCAACACTTGCACCCGGAGGAACCTATGGAAGGACATAGAGTCTCCCCGCGGGCAGAAGAAAGTTTCTGTCTCCGTTTAAAGAAAAAGAAAAAGGTTAAAAAAAGGAGTGGAGAAAACTAGGCGACCTATGCTTTTTGTGCCTCCTCCTCTCTCAGCACCCTTCTCAGAGTTTTACCAACCAAACTCTTGGGAAGACGCTCCCTAAACTCAATGTACCTCGGATACTTGAAAGCCGCCATCCGTTCCTTACACCAGTCCAAAATGTCATCCTCCCTGACCTTACCCTTAAAATCGGGCTTCAAAACCACAAACACCTTTATACTCTCACCCGCGTCCGGGTCAGGCACACCAATCACGGCGGCGTCCATAACCGCCTCATGCTCAAACAAAACCTCCTCAATCTCCCGTGGATAAACGCTGTGACCCTTGTACTTGATTATGTCCTTGGTACGATCCACAACGTAGAAATGGCCCTTCGCATCCATTCGCGCAAGGTCGCCGGTTTTCAACCACTTCACACCACCAGCCTTAAAGAACACTTTCGTTGTCTCCTCGGGGCGATTCCAGTAACCCTTCATGACCTGAGGACCGCTGACCACCAACTCACCCAGCTCACCAATAGGCAAAAACTCGTTAGTCTCCGGATCTACAATACCCGCCAGAGTATTAAGAACCGGAGGACCAATAGAACCCGGCACGCCGTCAAAAAGCTGAGCACAACGATTATGGGTAACCGGACTGGCCTCGGTCAAACCATAGCCCTCACTAAGAGGATTACCCGATAGAGCTTCCCATTGCCTGAAAAGCTCCACAGGAGTAGGAGCCGCACCCATATTAAGATACTTCAAACAGGAAAAGTCAACCTCACGAGACTTCGGATGATTCAACAAAAAAATCAAAATAGCAGGAACCGCCATAAATGTGTTCGGCCTATATTTCTGAACCGCTTCAAGAATCGGAACCGGATCAAACTGAGTAAAACAAATACCGAGATTATTCAACAAAGCACCAGCGACAATCTCGCAGGTCTGACCATAACTGTGATACCAAGGTAATACCGAAATCGCTATTGTTCTTTCAATGCCTAATTTTTTGTTCAAGGTCTCTATGATGGGTACTACCTGCAATGCGTTGGCTAAAACGTTGTAATGGGTAAGCATTGCACCCTTAGGCAGACCGGTTGTGCCGCCCGTGTACAAGAGTACTGCTACGTCTTCTGTGGGTTTTATCTTTACCTTTGGCGGGTTGGGTGGAGTTTTCTCTATTAGTTCATCGTAGTTCAATATTTTATCTAGGTCTTCTTTTTCGACCTGAAGCTTCCCTCCAACGATGTTGCACACGATAATATTTTTGAGTCTTGTTTCATCTTTAATCTGTTTCACAGTGTTGTAGAAAAGATCTATTGTTACTATGGTCTCTGCTCCGCTGTCTTTTAACTGATAAGCAACCTCACGGGGCACAAATAGTGGACTGATAGCGGTAACAGTAGCCCCTATTCCTTGAATGCCATAGTACGCCACCGGGAACTGGACGCAATTCGGAAGGTAAATCGCCACCACATCGCCCCTTTTCACTCCCAAGTTGTGGAGCGCAGTTGCAAATCTATCGACCAACTCCATAACCTGTTTACGGGTGTATTCCTTACCATAAAAAATCAGGCTAACTGCGTCACCGTACTTTTCTGCCGCTTCTCTGTACGCATCAGGCAAAGACTTTTTGGGAACTTTAATCTTCTGAGGGTAGCCCTCGGGATAGCTCTTTAACCAGATTTTCTTCTTAACGTAGTCTGGCAACTTACCCGACTTCTTTAATCTAAACATGAGTAAAATTCACCCTAATCGCGTTCTGCGTTAATATTATTTACCGTTTTACACATTTATAAACACTATTACCTGCAGTCGCACAATTATTTCTTCACAATTATTTTCTCCAAATACAAATGCTACCTGTTCTCGAACATGGTAGTCCTCATTCCTTCCTAACGAGAGACACCCGGCAAAAGTTCGAGTAGAAAGAGGGACTCTTGCAGAACATTGGTTTTAGTTATTATTGGAGTGCCGTTACTATCCTCTTGCGGAGCTATTTCTTCGATTTTAATAGAATGAATTAATTTAAGCAATCATTTTATCCTACGCTCCAATAGAGTCTGAGTGGATTTTTGAAGAAATCTATATCTATCTGAGCGGGTTTTCAAGCCTTGGGTCTAATTTGATTGCTTCGTCGTAGCATTTTACGGCTTCCTCATCCCTACCAAGCCCACTAAGAGCAGCACCCTTATTATACCATGCTTCGGTATACTTGGGATTTATTTTGATTGCTTCGTCGTAGCATTTTACGGCTTCCTCATCCCTACCAAGCTTATGAAGAACAAGACCTTTATTATACCATCCTTCAGTATACTCTGGGTTTATTTTGATTGCCTCGTCAAAGCATCTCATAGCCTCATCAAATCTACGAAGCCCGAGAAGAGTAGCACCTTTAAGATTCCATGCTTCAGTATACTCTGGGTTTATTTTGATTGCCTCATCGAAGCATCTCATAGCTTCCTTCACTCTACCAATCTTATTAAGAACAGCACCTTTATTATACCATGCTTCAGCGAGCTTTGGGTTTATTTTGGTTACCTTGTCAAAGCATTTTACTGCGTCATCATGTCTACGAAGCCTACCGAGAAGAACACCTTTATTATACCATGCTTCAGCGAGCTTTGGGTTTATTTTGGTTGCCTCGTCAAAGCATATCAAAGCTTCCTCAAATCTACCAAGATTATAGAGAGCAGCACCCTTATTAGTCCATGCGTCGTCGTCATTTGGGTTTATTTTGGTTGCCTCGTCAAAGCATCTCATAGCTTCATCGAATCTACCAAGATTATAGAGAGCAGCACCCCTATCAAGCAATTCCTTACAGTTTTCCACCATTTCAGCATCGTTTTTGTCTGGTTGAAGCTCTCCTGACACGGTATACACCCCTCAATGTTCTTATTACTATTATTAAGCTCGTTTTATTTTAAGCTTTAGTATTTCCTTCATGAGTGTTTTTTAGCTCTTCGAGCGTTTCTTCAAGTGCCAATCATATAAGTAATGTTGGCATAATTAAGAAGAAATATAAGCCTAAACAGCAGCACAAATAATCCTCATCCAAAAAACAAATATTATCCCGTGATAATATATTTATACAAACCAAAAATTTAAATGAAAAGGAAAGCAGAAAAGTGAGTAAGTAAACAAGAAAAAACAAACAAAACCAATCAAATTTCTAAACCATCAAATAATGGATGTGGAAAAATGTCCAAAGAACCAAAAACAAAATCCAAAGAACTAATGTACAAAGTAATTCTAGCCGGGGACGGAGCTGTTGGCAAAACAAGCCTAATCGAAAAATTCATGACCGGAAAATTCGAAAAAGATTACAAAATGACTCTTGGAACGTCGATCTTTGCGAAGAGTCTTAGTGTTGATGGTAGTTCTGTGAAGCTTATTGTTTGGGATTTGGCTGGTCAGCCGCATTTTAAGTTTGTTAGGGCTGGTTTTTATCTTGGTGCTACCGGTGCTTTGTTAGTTTATGATGTTACTCGTAAGTCGACTCTGGAGAATCTTGAAAACTGGAGAGCTGAGATGGAGAAGAATACTGGTGGTGATGTTTCGGCTTCTGTTGTGGTTGGTAATAAGTGTGACTTGGATAATTTGAGGGAAGTTAAGAAGGGTGAGGGTAAGGCTTATGCGGATGGAATAAATGCGCCGTTTTTTGAGACTTCAGCTAAGTCAGGTGATAATGTAGAGAATGTGTTTTTAGCGTTGGCTCGAGGTATCATTAAGTGTAAAGGTGTTTGAATCCACTTTTGTTTTGTTTTTGTTGCGGGATTCTTGCTGGGGGATTTTTATTTTGTAATTTTTTGTTTAATTGTTTTGGTTAGGGTTGTTAAAATTAGTTTGTTAGGGGTTGTTTGGGTTGGCTGAAAGGGAATATACGTTTAAGATAGTGTTGGTTGGTGAGCCTGGGGTTGGTAAGACGAGTATTATTCGTAGATATATTCATGGTATTTTTGAGGAGAATTATAGGGCAAGTGTTGGTACGCGTATCTTTTCAAGGGAATTGGTTGTTGATAATAAGCATGTTACTTTGAGTATTTTTGAGATTGGTGGTCAGGAGAAGTTTAGGTTTGGGGAAAATGTTCTTTATAAAGGTTCTGATGGCGTTGTGATAGTTTTTGATATTACAAATGAAAATAGTTTTCAAGTCTTGGATGATTGGTTTTCTCAGGTTGAGTCGAATTTGGGTGAGGATGTGCCTTTAATTCTTGCTGGTAACAAGTATGATCTTGGTGGTTCTCGCAGGGTGCAAAGACAGGAGGCTCTTAGTTACACTTCAAGTCATGGAGTCGAGTATTTGGAATCATCAGCCAAAACTGGTAAAAACGTAATAAAACTTTTTTATAGCCTCATCCAAAAAATTTTCAGTTCTCCAAAATACGGTTCATAACTGCTGCGTTTTAATAGCGTCCTCATTTTGCTTTTTCAGGCCTCTTTTCGGTTCTACTTTTTCAGGTTTTGGATTATTCTTACTTATTCTCCTTTTTGAGAATCTTGTTTTAGTGATTCCGTTATTTTTTGGACCAGGGTGTGGAATATTTTTTCTCCTTTTTCTGTGGTTGCTTTTCTGGGGTCGCCGATTACGCCTGAATTGGAAAAATTTATGGTTTTCCATCCGTCTGGGAGATGTTCTTCTGATTGGGGGTCTAGCTGAGGAATGTATTTAACTATTTCATCAGTTATTTTTTCGCTTCTCACCAAGCTGGGTTCGAGGTACAACATTAGGGAGGTTTCAATCTCACAAGCGTGACAGACTCCCCCTATCTCCGTATCTCTTACATCGTTTAGTATTTTTTTCAGAAAGTCGAACAAATCAATAAAAATTGTTTTTCCACTATTTAATCTTCGAAGTGTTGCGGTGTTACCCCCATGACTGTTGATAATGATTACCCTCTGATAATGTTCTAGTAGGGCTTCGCAGATTTCCCTAACTGTTTTGATTAGTGTTTCTGGTTGGATGCTTATTGTTCCTGGAAAATCTGCGTGTTCAAATGAAATTCCGTAGTTTAGTACGGGGAGTAAGTCCGTTTTTAATTCCGCAGCTACGGCTTCGGATAATCTTCTTACAATATAGCTGTCCGTGCCTAGGGGTAAGTGGGGTCCGTGTTGCTCTGTGCTACCGATTGGCAGTATAACCGATTCCACTTAGTATCCCCTCTCAGCATCCCGTAGAATTTTATATGTGAGAACTAGGCATTTACCTACCTTTTCACTGTTGACTAGTTCTAGGTTTACGCCTTCCGATACACGGGTGAATCCTTCGCCCTCAACTAGGGTTACTGCTTCTATTCCTCCCACTATTACTGGGGAGATTGCGATTCTGATTTCGTCCACTAGTCCTTTGCTTAGCATTCCCCAGTTTAGATTTCCTCCTCCTTCAAGCATCAATTTCTTAACACCCAAGTCGAAGAGCTTTTCCATGAGGTTTTCCAGCTCTACATGTTCTCCGTCTCCGCAGATTAGGATTTTTGCTCCTTTTTTTTGCAGGTTAGAGATTCTTTCGGGGGAGGCTTTGCTTGTTACTGCTATGATTGTTTCGACTTCTGGTCTTACCGTGATTACTCTAGCGTTGGGGGGTGTTTTTGCTTTACTATCAACAACTACTCTTAGGGGGCTTTTACCCTGTTTTGAGGTGAGTTTTGAGTCGTCTAAAAGAATGGTGTTAATGCCGACCATTATGGCGTCGACCTCGGATCTAAGTTTATGGACACGTTTCCAATCCTCTTCGTCAGAATAGGCGGAATCTCCTCCTCGAGTTGCTATTTTTCCATCAACACTCATGGCGGCACTAAGAATAACGTAAGGTTTTCTCAAAGTGGGGCTCCCCTTTAAATGCTCTCTTTTTCATAAGCCTTTCTACCATTAATATAAACAAGTTTAACATTTTCTTGCTTTGCTCTGTGAACAACTGAATGGTAAATGTTGTGGACCGGTCTCATATTGGGAGCGTCCAGATCCATAACCGCAAAGTCGGCGCTGCGTCCCTCACCTATCCATCCCGACTCTAAGTTAAACGCATCGGCGGGGTTAACTGTAACCATTTCTATAATTTTCTTGGAGTGTAACGCGTTTTTACCATTTCTACACCGGAGTGTTTTTCCCAAAAATTCCATTTCTCTGAAAAGGTCTAAGGAGTTAGCCATAACGTTGTCGGTTCCCAAGCAAACATTCGTTCCCGCTTTTACGAGTTCCTCCACTGGGGGAAAGCCTACACCGAAGTAAGCGTTTGCACGCGGGCAGCAAACTACGCTTCTGCCCTTTAATAGCTTTATATCATCTTCATCTGCATGAGTCAAGTGCACCAGAACATCCGCCTCTAAAACAGTTACGGCTCTCTTAACGTCTGAAAAGCCATATTTTTCGCGAGCTACTTTTCTTTCCGTCTCTGTTTCCGAAGCGTGCACCGCGACGATTTTGTTGCTCTTCCTACATTTTTCTGAAATCTGCCTTAATTCCTCATCAGTATAGATATTTGTGGAGCTTAACCCGACTCCATCGACAACTGGAATCAGCTCTTCCAGAACTGCTTCTTCGGTCGGTCGGCCGAGCTTTATGACCTTAACAGGTAAATCTTTTGTTGCTTCACTCAGAAGATTAATTCCTCTAAGCCCCCCTTCTCTAAAATCAATGAACGTAGATGTACATGTGGGCAGCATCTCCAAACAGGCGTCTCGGATTCCAGAAATTAACTCTTCCTCGGAAGCGTCCGCCAAAAGTCTGTGTTTTAATCCATTGGGGGGTTCAACCACTTCTTCTATGGAGTGATTGTAGCCTTTTTCCTTAGCAAAAGAGTCTCCCACATGAGTGTGGGCGTTTATGAATGTTGGAAGTACGAGACAATCCTCAAAAACCGAATAAATGCTTGATTTCGGGGCTTTATCTGAAATCTTTTCAAAGTAACCTTCACGCGAAATTGTGATGTACACCTCTTCAAGTAGGTCTAGTTCCCTTCCCGCCAGACAGAAGTCCGCATAGATGGTGTAAGACATGGTCTAAAGCATCTCTTCCTCGTTAACAACGATTGCATCATTCGTTTTTTTTACCCTAATCAAGGAGAGACCCACATTCGCTCTGGATAAGGCATCCAAAGCATTTTTACCAAAACCAATCCCCGCCTTAAGCTTCAGATTCGTGCTAGTCTCAAACCTGTCGAATATCTCCTTGAGGGCACTCTTCTTTAAACCGTTACAAACAGCAATAAAATTGTCCCCACCATTAAAAAAGAGGAGAGCCCCCTTATCCGCAAACATTCTCATAAGAATAGCGGTAGAGGAATAGATCACATAGGAACTCTGATAAGCCGATTCACGGTCGGTCATATTCATTGTGAACCCATTTATGTCTATATGCGCAATCTGAACATACTCCTGTCCACTATTATCATTAGAATTATGCGCAAGGATTGACTTCCTAGTTTCGGAATGGGCACTACCAATCTCTTGAAGAACCTTTGTGGCTAACACCTGAGCTTCATAGGGAGATTCCGCGGAACCTATACCCATACTAATAGAAACCGGATATCTTCGAGTCACACTTCTCAGCATTACTTCGTGCTCCTTAACCGATATACCGTTGGACACAGCAAGCATATTATCAAAACGATTAAAGAAAACTAATCCCCTCTTTAGGGCGAACAGCCTTTGAAGATCAGCGTAGAGTTCGGATTGTAATATCTGCAAATCGGACTCGCGATCCATTCCTAAGAGTTCAGTCCAAGGACCATAGTTATCAAGCTGTATTAACGTCAATTGAATCATACCATCCGCCTCTACGCAACAAAAACGATACTATTTTATTTAAGACGCCGAACCATTTTCACGGCAGATTCAACGGACCTCTTCGCGTATTCCTCGATTCTTTCCGTTGCTTCCGCTCTGGTCATTCCCGGTCCGGATACGCCTAATGAAACCGGCTTTCTGTACTCTAAAGCGAGATCCATCATTTTTCGTGCGGCATGCTGAGCCACCACTTGGTCGTGGTCGGTGTCTCCCTTAAGAACGGCACCCAGAGTGACCACCGCATCAACCTCATCCATTTCAAGGAGCTTTTTGATAGCGAGAGGCATATCAAAAGCCCCAGGTACCTTCAACACCTTTTCCACGGTGGCTCCCAAAAACTCAGCATGATCAAGCGCTCTCTGAAGCATCAAATACGTTATATCGTAATTAAATTCTCCAACCACAATACCCAGTCTCACTTTTTCATCCATAACAATCCCTCACATCACAATTTTAGAGTAGAGGTCCCACATCCGGGTGGCCCTGTCTCAACCCTTGCCCCGCATGTCTAGTTAACCACTCCCTATCAAACAACAATCTCAGCACATTTCTAGCGTGTTTTCGGGCACGGTCTTCACACATTGCTACCAGTTCTTCAGAAGTTTCCGCTTCGTCCTCATAAACAAAGCACTCGATAATATGCTTGTTCGTCAGGATCTGTGTTCCTATTATGCCCAGTGAAGCTTGGTGTGCGCACTGCTTATCGATAGGTTCTGGTCCAGGCATTCCGAAGGCAATAACTATTTCGCAACCATGCTCCTCAATCAGTTTTTTTGATGCCGCTGGAAGATCCTTCACACCGGGAACGGTGTACCTTACTATGTTAACCTTTGAGCTGTTTTCCTCCATCTCTTTAATTGCAACCTTAGCCATGTCGTAACGCGAAAATGTTGTGTCGGCAACACCCACATTCACTTTAGCCATGCTCAGCCCTCTTGAAATATTCTTCCATTATCTGCGCGCCGCTAACATAAACCAAATCATGCTTTTGCGCATATCTTTTCGCTTCGTTAACCGAAAGAGCCCTTTCAGTTTTTCCATCAAGCATCTCACAGAGAACCGTCACCGGATTCAATGAACCGATCTCCGCCAAGGATACAGTTAGCTCGGTGTGTCCCTGACGCTTTCTTAACAAACCATCCGTAGCCAACAAAAGATGCACATGACCAGGGGACCGGAAATTCCTACCTAATTCCTCTTTCCAATTGTTGTCACTGTTACCAAAGTATGTATTCTTCCCCAACAGTCCCAACTCTCTAATAGTTAAGGCTCTATCCTTATCGGTTACTCCCGTGAATGTCTTCCTGTGATTAATGGTCACCGAGAAAGCGGATTTCTCATCGTACGGAATATCGTTGGGAATCAATGCTTCAAGAACCCCGTAATTACTATAGCATGATTGAAACAGCTCATGGAGGAAAGGCAGTTCCCAGCGATGCCAGATCTCTGGATGCACCGCAACACAAATTAAGCCACCAGCATCTCGCCTCATCCTGAAAACATCTTCCGGTCTAACCTCCTCTGCTAACTTCACTAGATCCACTTCTTCCTCTCTGCCTTCCCTATCATACAATAAAATGAATTTTCCCTTAGCCAAACTCTTTATTGCATTGCTAATGTTTTCTGAGGGCATATTAGGCCACCTAGATTTCTAGGGAACTACATCCATCCTAACATATAAGAGTTGCTACTAAAAAATGAGTAACATCTTCTCCCCTTCCAACATTCAAAAAACAACCAGAATAACAATAAAGAAAAACAATTAAAAAAGATCCCAAAAAATTGAAAAGAATGAAAAATAAAAAATGGTAGCTATTAAAAAGTTGCATTGATGTTA
Source organism: Candidatus Freyarchaeota archaeon (assembly GCA_030587365.1). GTDB lineage: Archaea > Asgardarchaeota > Jordiarchaeia > Jordiarchaeales > Jordiarchaeaceae > Jordiarchaeum. Next base: position 57,314 of record JAUQZE010000009.1, read on the forward strand.
TTTTGTGTCTTTAAACCTTATTCTTTTACTTCTACTTTAATCGCGTCGTTGGGGCAGACGTCTATACACTTGTTGCATGTTACGCAGAAGTTTTTGAATGAAGGCACAATCACATAGTGCTCTGGTTCTTTGTAACGCTCCCTTTCAGTTGCATACAGGACGAAAACCATACTGGGGCAAACTTCTAAACATTTTCCACAATCCTGCGGTCTGGGGCACTTCTTTTCAAGCCACTCCACAGAAACTTTAGCTGGCATATTTCTACCACTCCTCTCTTAATGCTGGAATATCCTCTCTCTGAATCAGCGTAATCGCGTCCACCGGGCACGCGCCTCTGCATACTCCGCATCCGAAGCACTTGAACTGGTTGACGTGGGCTCTGCCTAGTGTGGGCTGGATGTTTATTGCTCCGAACTGGCAGCGCATCGCACAGCTTCCGCATCCTGTACAATTGTCTACGTCTACATTTGCCACGTAGTGTCCTTTAAGGAAATGGTGAATATCGAAGTCTATTCTCGGTCTCAGGGCGATGCATTCCGGATACTGGCAATTACACATTGCGAACGCTAGTGGAAGTGGTGTTCCCGCTATTGTGTGAACCAACCCCTTTTCGTCGCACTCGTCCAAGAATTCTTGTCCCTCCTGAACGGTGAGTCTTTCCACTCCCTTTGGGGCGTGGTCTACGTATCCCTCCACGGTCTCTCCGTGTAATCCTAACGGCATGCAGGTGTAGACTTTCTCGTTCCGGTTCATTCTGCGACAAGGGCACATAACTCGGTAAACGTCTCCGGCGACTTCGCAAATCTTTTTCGCCTCCTCCAAAGTAATTACCTGACCCATGTGACCTTCAGGGAAGACTCGTGGACCTTCGTCTTTCTGTACCATATCTTCGATCATCTTTTTAGTCGGTTCCAGTAATTTGGGGTCGTTGAGTACGTCTGCTACCATTTTTGATGCGTCACCATAGACCTTGTCGATTAGTTTCCAGTGATCCAGCTCCCATTGTTCGTATCCTAGCTCCTTTGCCAATTTTACGGAGAGGTTTCTTTCGTTCAGATACCATCTCTTACCAGCGCCGTGTTTGTAACAAAACTTGCACAAAAATTTTCACCTCGTGAGCGACTATAAACACCTTCGAACCTACTTTTATAAAAGCGTTATTATTCTTATATATACCCCATTTCATTGTCCTAATTTTTATATTTAACTTTTTTAATTATCCGAAAAGTAATGTTATTATTTTTTGTTAAACTAGGCATAATATTATTCCACGATTTCCCATTGAATGGGGTTCCCCTTTTTGTCATATGTGTGCAGGTCTTGATAGCTGCTGTAGGGAAATGTTACAATGATGTGTACGAAACCGAAATTAAACATGGAGTTAAGGTCCTGAGCAGAGGGTCTGCCCGAACCGGAAGGGTGTGAATGAATGCTTCCTACAATCGAGAAGTCGAATGGTAGCATGTGAGGTTGAAACTGTGCTAATCCTTTACCATAAATACTTGCTGGAGGCAAAATGATTTCGGTAATCATGCCTTCTTCTGCTCTGAGAAGGCCGATAAATTCGCGGGGATGGACATTCCTGCAAGCCTCCAGAACACCCTCCACAACCTCCTCCTTAATTCTAACTTTCAGAATCTTGTGTTCCTTGGATTCACTCCGTCCCTGAATCCTTCTCAAGAATCGACTCATTTACAACATCTCTCTACTCGCAATCAGCGTTTATTAGAGAAATATTTTGCGGAAAAACATTTAACCTTCTAGAAATTCTTCTACTATATTGATTACCTAGCTGATAAAAAAATATAACATTTCCCCGGTATTTTATCCATATTTTTTAGAAACGCAAAGCCTTTCAAAGGGTTTATATTCACTCTCTCAAAAATCTTAGTCAAGATAAATCTAAAATTTATAACTTATATAAGGTCCCCGAGACCAATACGCTATTATTAAAGGGATTATGGCAAAAATAAACCTTAATAATAAAGATGTTAATAGTTAAAGACAAAAAACTGTATGTTCTTTGAAAAGTAGAAACCTATTGTGTTGAAAAAGTCTAGTAGGTGAGAAAAATATGCCGACGAAGAGTTGGAGAAATGAACTCGAAAACCTATTAAAAACTATGGAAGATGCTGACCCTGATATAGAGTCTTCTGCCATTGTGAGAACCGATGGTCTGGTAATGGCTTCAGCTCTACCCAAAGGTGCAGATGAGGGTTTAATCGCAGCCATGAGCGCCGCTCTCCTCAACATAGGAAACCGAGCTGTAGCGGAGCTCGCCAGAGGAGAAATGGACAAGGTAATAGTGAGCGGGAGTAAGGGCGACATAATACTCAGAGGAGTAGGATCAGAAGCCGTATTATCCGCCATAACCAAACCCGGGGCCAACCTCGGACTTCTATTAGTAGAAATGAAAAGAGCCGGAGAACGGATAATAGGTGTACTTAAACAAATGTAAAAGAAAGACAACAACATGCTAAGGCGAGTCCCTTTCTCGCCCAATATTTAAGAAACCGGTTGAAACCTCCATGTGATTGGCGTAGCTCTTTCCCTCATTTTTATGCTCTCTGAAATTTTTAGGATTTATGCTAAGCCTTCAGCGAAGTTTCTGGCTATTTCCTCGTATCTTTCTAGTTGCCCTTTCGTTAAGGGTTTGACTTTCTCCAAAGCTTTTTCGAAGTGGTTCCTTTTAATCGTGTACATCTGGAAGTTTTCGGTTTTTTCGTCTATCTGGTTGCTCATGATGTACTCTCTTATCGCTATCATAATAGCCTCATTACAGATAGCATAAATGTCAGCTCCGGTATAACCCTCAGTTCTCTCCGCTAATTCTTTCAAATCAATATCTCTGTCCACTGGACTATTGGCGGTGTGAATCTTGAAAATCTCCATCCTCGATTCCTTGTCTGGAATAGGAATGTAAATTATGCGATCAAACCTGCCTGGACGTAGTAGTGCATGATCCACGATGTCTGGTCTGTTGGTTGCGGCGACAACAACCACATTATGGAGTTCTTCCAATCCGTCCATTTCGGTGAGTATCTGGCTTATGACCCTCTCGGAAACATGGGAGTCGCCGAAACCTACCCCGCGAATCGGAGCGATGGCGTCAATCTCGTCGAAGAATACGATGCAGGGAGATGATTGTCTCGCCTTTCTAAAGGTTTCTCTAACCGCTTTCTCGCTTTCTCCAACATATTTGCTAAGAAACTCTGGACCCTTAATGGAGATGAAGTTTGCCTGGCTCTCATTCGCTAAAGCCTTAACCAGCAAAGTCTTACCGGTTCCCGGCGGGCCGTGTAGAAATATTCCCTTTAGAGGTTTTGCACCCATGTGGTTGAAAAACTTGCCGTATTTGAGGGGCCATTCAACAGTTTCTATTAGTTGCTGTTTTGGTTCCTGCAATCCTCCGACATCCTCCCATTTTACGTTTGGGACTTCTATTAGAACTTCTCTCATGGCGGAGGGCTCAATATTTCTAAGAGCATTGGTAAAGTCTTGCATGTTTACTTCTATTCTGTTTAGTACTTCTGCGGGTATACTCTCTGTTTCTAAATCTATCTCTGGTAGAACTCTTCTTAAAGCGAGCATAGCCGCTTCTTTACACAGAGCCTCGATATCCGCACCTACAAAACCATGCGTGTACTCTGCCAAGAATTTTAGATCTACGCCGTCTGCCAGCGGCATTCCTCTGGTGTGTATCTGTAATATTTCCAATCGGGCTTGCTTGTTGGGTATGCCGAATTCGATTTCCCTATCGAAACGTCCTCCCCGTCTTAGAGCAGGGTCGAGAGCGTTGGGGCGGTTGGTACCACCTATAACAACCAGTTCACCCCTAGATTGCAAACCGTCCATTAGTGCTAGGAGTTGGGCGACAACTCTTCGCTCCACTTCTCCTGTTACTTCTTCTCTTTTGGGGGCTATGCTATCAAGCTCGTCTATGAAGACTATGCTGGGGGCGTTTCTCTCCGCGTCTCGGAATATTTCTCTCAGTCTGCCTTCACTCTCTCCGTAGAATTTGCTCATGATTTCGGGACCGCTTATGGCAACAAAGTATGCTTCGGTTTCGTTTGCCACCGCTTTCGCGAGAAGTGTTTTGCCTGTTCCGGGCGGTCCGTGCAACAAAACACCCTTAGGCGCTGAGATTCCCAGACGATCGAAAACCTCAGGGTGGCGTAGAGGAAGCTCAATCATCTCACGGACTCTTCTAACCTCCTCATGTAGACCGCCGATATCTTCGTACGAGACCTTACGCACCCTGTTATCTTTAACCTCCTTAACTGGTTTGGGATTGATTTTTATTTCTGTTCCCTTGTTAACCATTACCGAGTCGCACTTCGGTTTATAAGAAACTACTACCAGCAGAATTTTTTCACCCATTATGGGTATTTCGAGGAAGTCACCTGAAGTAACGGCTCTACCTTCTAAGACTTTTTTGAAATACTCTTCTCCTTCGATCAAGCTAAGGGTCTCAGTAGGAGCTAAAACCAACTTGGAAGCCGGGCGAGCTTCGATTCTTCTAATACTTGCCTTATCATCAATTCCTACACCAGCATTTCTCCGCGTTGCGCCATCAATCCTTATGATTTGATTCCCTCTATCCTCTGGATAACCGTACCAGGAGAGCGCCACGGTTCTATTTTTGCCAACAATCTCAACCGTATCCCCTGTGGTTATGTTGAGTTTTTCGGCGACTAGGGGGTCTACCCTAACAATTCCGTGTCCCACATCTCGAGGCTTCGCCTCTGCTACGCGAACCACCGCGGTTCTCATTAAATATCACCCTGCATATTTGAAAATTTTCAATTAACTCGATTTAAAACGTGTTTTTATACTAGTTCACTATTAATTTACTTCCTAAATATAAAGCTTGTAATAAACTGCTTGGCTAATCTAGAGGGGGCTTCCTATTCGAACTCAATTGTTGCTGGCGGTTTGGAGGTAATGTCGTAGAGCACTCTGGAAACTCCTTGAATTTCTGATACTATACGGTTTTTCATTTTGAGAAGCCGATCCCACGGTATTTTAGTGGATTCAGCGGTCATAGCGTCCTTTGAATCTACCGCTCGGATGACGATTATATTTCCGTAGGCTCTTTCCCCTTTCTCGGTTACTCCCGTAGCTTTGTCGTTAAGCAGAACGGCGAAAACCTGAAATGAGGGAAGACTCTCAGACTCCTCTTCCACGATTTTTGTAGCCTTTCTAATCATCTCGATTTTTTCTGGTGTTATTTCACCAACCACCCTAATAGAGAGTCCGGGACCCGGAAAAGGTCTACGATTCACAACACTATCAGGAAGTTTGAGCTCCTTAGCTACCAGTCGAACTTCGGGCTTATAAAGCTCCCTTACCGGTTCAATAATCCTGAACCCAAATTTTTGCAGAGGATTAATTCCAATCTGCTCAAGAACATTGTGCTGAGATTTAACCCCTCTCACCGTTTCCACAACATCGGCCGCTATTGTGCCCTGAAGAAGAACCTTTACACCCAGTTCTCGGGCAGCATTAGCTAGGGTTTCATAGAAGGTCTGCCGGAAGGCTTTCCTCTTCTCTTCCGGATCTGTTAGATTCTTCATTGCCTGGAAAAAGTTTCCCTTAACATCGTAGATCTTTGTCTCAATTCCCATATCCCTGAAAATCTTGGTTACCGCCTCCGGCTCTCCTTCACGCATCAATCCATCATCTAGGAAAACTACTGTTAAATTATCCTTCAATGCCTTAAATCCAAGAACCGCGGTAACTGAACTATCCACTCCGCCTGAAACCGCGGCTATGGCTTTTTCGTCGCCCACTTCCTGCTTTATCCAACCCACCTTTTCCATGATAAATTGTTTCGCATCGAACATGCTTCGTCACCAAATAAAAAAGTTGGATTAAGGATGTGTATGCAATATAAATGGGCTTTCAAGTAGATAAATCCGTTTATCGAAATCTTATCCTATTTTCGTATATCAAATATTTCTTCTTCATTAATTTTTAAGATATTTAAAGCCTCTTCTTCAACAGTATGCTCCTTTCTTTTCATACGACTTTCAAGTTTCTCCAAGAAACTCTTCTTACATAATATTAATATCCTCCCCTCATCGCCTCTAAATTCACCACTTATCTCCGATTGGGATTCAACAAAGGACAATTTTGTATTACCCAATGTGCATTTGGTTGCTACTTGAACTCCATCAAGGACACAGCTACGCGGGGGCTCAAATCTAGTTTTAACTTTAACAACAGATATTTGTTTTAAAAATCTGTATGCTGTTTTCGACATCATAAGACCTAACACTAGGAAAGGACCTAAATGCCCATGGAAGTCTACCGCTCGTTTCAAAAGTTCAGAAGAAATCTTGTAGGATTCAGATTTACCCCTTTCACTCATATACCAAACCTTTTTTATGTCCATGCATTTAAAATCTGAATTCACTCTCTTATTATGAGTTTAACTTAACTAGCTATCCCTTTTTGATTGTTATGCAAGAGTTCACAGTAATTGTACCTACAAAGTGTTATTAAACTGAATTGTCTATTTCTTAATTAGTTAAATAATCAAAATTTGTTTCATTGAAGGTGTTTTTATGAAAGCGTTCATAACTGCTGATTTTGACGAGTATGGACTTAAACTATTGAAGAAGCATATGGAATACGTTTACGAGAGCTGGCGTGATACCAAAAAAATTTACTATGATGAGAACGAGTTTATTAAGAAAATTAAGAGCGTGGGAGCAGATGTTCTTATTGTTGAACCAGATTTCGTTTTGAAAAACGTCATAGAGCAATGCAAACCAATAATAATCGCCTCCTGCAGGGACGACCCCTGGAACGTGGATATCAAAACTGCCACAGAAAAGGGTATTCCAGTTTTCTCCGCTCCCCACAGAAACACCCAGTCAGTCGCCGACTTAGCCATAGGACTTATGCTGAGTGTGGCACGCAACATCACAAAGGCAGACCGCTTTTTGAGAGCGGGAAAGATTATCTACAAGAGTGAAGCCGACCTTTTAGAGTACCATAACATATTTAAGGGAATAGAACTCAGCGGGAAAAAAGTGGGCATAATCGGTTTGGGCGCGATAGGTTTTGAGGTAGCTAAAAGACTGAGAAACGGTTTCGGTTCAGAAATTCTGGTCTACGACCCTTACGTGGACATGAATCGCCTAAAGGAGGTCGATGGTAAAAGTGTTGACCTTGAGACCCTGATGAGAGAGTCTGACATTGTAACCGTCCATGCTAGGGTTACCAACGAAACTAAGGGTCTGATTACCAGAAAACACTTTGATATGATGAAAAAAACCGCCTACTTCATAAACACCGGAAGAGCCGCCATAACAGATGAGGACGCCCTATTTGAAACTCTTAGAGACAAAAAGATAGCGGGAGCAGGTCTAGATGTCTTCATTAAAGACCCAATAGAATCCGGCGACCGATTTCTAACCCTTGACAACATTGTAGCCACTCCCCACATAGGAGGAAACACAACCGATACCGTCACACGCCAATCCAAGATGATAGCAGAGGACTTGGATAATTATCTCACTGGAAAGGAACCCAAATACGTCCTTAACAAGGAGGTTCTAAAAAAACCTAAACCAAAAAAGGGAGCGAAATAGCATGGTTGGAGAAAATCTAATCGCTATAGATGTGGGAACAGGATCCGTAAGATGCGCAATTTTTGACACCACGGGAAACCTAGTCTCATTCTCTTCCCAGGTGTGGGACTATGAAACCCCTCCAGAAACTTTTGGCCTGGGAAAAGAGTTTAGCTGCTTCCAACTGTGGGATTTAATCGCCTATCTCATAAAAGAAGCAATGAAGAAGGGTAAAATCAGTAAAGAGAAAGTTGTAGGTGTGAGTTCCACCAGTCAAAGAGAGGGTATTGTTCTTCTGGACAAGGAAGGAAAGGAACTCTACGCGGGTCCAAACTTGGATATTAGAGGTATACTTGTAGATAACAAAGTCCGGGAACTGGTTCGGACCGACTTTCAAAGAATCACGGGACATTGGCCTCCTTCATTGTTCGCACCTGCACGCATGATCTGGTTTAGGGAGAACAAACCGGAACTGTATAAAAAGATAGCTCATATGCTAATGATTAACGACTGGGTTTTATACAAACTCTCAGGAGTGTACTCCTCGGAACCCACTGGTGCTGCGGAATCATTCTTGTTCGACATAAGAAGTTTGACCTGGTCTGACGAAATAGTTGAAAGCTTCCAAATCTCCCCCGAAATATTACCAGACGTTTACCCCTCGGGTACAGTAGTGGGTGAGGTAACCTCAGAGGTAAGCGACGAGACCGGGTTGAAGAAGGGCACTCCCGTAATTGCTGGTGGGGCGGATACTCAATGCGCCTTAATAGCAGCTGGGGCTCTAAATGAAGGACAAATAGGTGCTATTGCAGGAACTACCACTCCTGTTCAGATGGTTCTCTCCAGACCCACAGTTGACGCCGAGAGAAAAATCTGGACTGGATGCCACGTTATTCCTAAGAAATGGGTTATAGAAGGTAACTGCGGTATAATGGGTAGGGTCTTAGAATGGTTTAAAAATTGGGTAATCGGCCTTGAGGTGAAGGAGGCTGTCAGTAATCAATTTAACATCTATGATGTGCTTAACCGTTGGGCTTCTGAAGCTCCTCCGGGCGCGAATGGATTGAGGGCGTCTTTGGGTCCTCAGATAATGGATTTCAGTCAGGATGTAACTGTTTATCCCGCGGCTCTTGTTTTTCCTCCTCTCTTGTTGGTTTCCGATGCGTTATCCATGAAGAATATGATCAGGGCTATTTTTGAAAACTTTGCTTTCGCTATAAGGGCGAACAGCGAGCGGATGGTTGAGGTCTCCAAGGTCAAATTTGACACCATGAGGGTTACTGGTGGATTGTCACGAAGCAAAATACTGTTGAAAATTCTAGCCGATTCTATGGGTGTGCCAGTGATGACACCAAAAGTTAAGGAGGGCACTTCTCTCGGCTGTGCCATATGTGTGGCTGTGGGTGCTGGCGTTTATAAGAACTTTAATGAAGCCGTGAAATCCATGATAGTTTGGGATGAAACATTGAATCCCGATGATGCGACTCATAATCAGTACCAGGGCTGCTACTTGCAGTGGAAAGACCTATACTCAAAAATGTTAAATCTACAAAAATAAATCATTCTTCTAGTGAAGGTGATGTCCATGAGCGCTGTAAAGCAGAAGCTAAGAGAAGAATTAGTCATGTATGGAAAACTTATGCCCGAAAGAAACTTGGTTGTAGGTAAATCGGGAAACCTTAGTGTTCGGGTTCCCGGGGAAAACACTATTCTAATCACTCCCAGTATGATAGAATACCAAGTATTAAAACCTGAGGATATACCCCTAGTCAACTTGAAGGGTGAAGTACTAGAAGGTAAATTGGCTCCCTCAACTGAAAAGGTTATGCATCTTGCGGTTTACAATGCGAGAAAGGATGTGGGCGCGGTTATTCACGCTCACCCTGTTTATGGAACTATTCTGGGAGTTGTGGGTAAGCCCCTCCCTATGCTAATAGACGAAATGGCGATAAGACTGGGGGGCCAGGTAGAGGTAGCTGAATACAAAATGGCTGGTTCTCAGGATTTGGCAGAGAGCGCTTTAAAAGGGTTGGGAAACAGATCCGCGGTTTTCCTAGCAAACCATGGATCGCTATGTTGTGGGAAAGACCTCAAAGAAGCGTTTCACGTAACAGAGTTCTTAGAAAGAATGTCACAAGTATACGTCACCAGTCTACTCATCGGCAAACCCAAACCTTTGCCAGAAGAATCCATAAAATTCGAATTAGAAGTATACAAATACCTACACAAAGCAGAGTGAGAAACGTCTCCCGGGAAACGCTCAAAAAATTTAAAACAAACAAATAACACAATCAAAAATCCTCTCCTTTTTTAGCGGATAACCTGAATTGTTACGAGAGAAACTCTAAGGCGATTAGCGCATAGATTTTTGATATTGTAACCATGTCCTCAATATTAATGTACTCGTTCGCCGAGTGAGCGGTTTCATTTCCGGGACCCAGATTAACCGTGGGTATACCCCTCAAACTCCTTATGTACCGAGCATCCGTGGCGCCTGAACCAATAATAGTGTTCACCTGCTCTGCTCCCGTAACTTCCGCAACGCAACCTTTAACAAGAGAAACGAATGTGCCTTCAGGATTCTCGTAAGAGGGTAAAGCCACATCCTTCTTTAACTCAACTCCTTTTATACCCGTATCAGCCACTTTTTTTACAATCTCGGAGAACACCTCCTCGGGATTCTGACCCGGAAGCAGCCTGATGTCCACCTTGGCTTCAGCATAATCCGGAACCACGTTAGTCTTAACCCCTCCCCTAATTATCCCAATATTAACAGTCATTTTGCTGAACAACTGCTTGAAATTATCAAGTGGGAAACCAAAACTCTTAGAGATTCTCTCATAGTAAGGTATGCTCTGCTCGATAATTTTCCGCACAATGGGCGGGGTCTCGATTTTTTTATTCTCCAGTTCCTTAACCATCGACAGCACTCTCATAAGCTTATCAATAGCGTTCTCTCCAAGGAAAGGTAAACTCGCATGGGAAGTCCTTCCCTGGGCAGACACCTTAAGATCAAGGATCCCCTTCTCCGCGACACGCACAGCAAAGCCCCACTCTCTGGAAGAGGTGCCTTCACCGACAATGCAGGCGTCGCCTACGCTTATTCCCTTCTCAACCAGATACTTTGTTCCATAATCTCCACCTGTTTCCTCATCGGGAACAAAATCCAACTGGATACCCCCGCTAAAATCTGCGTCTATCTCTGAGAGGTGAGACGCCATAACCATAGCGGCTGCTACACCCGACTTCATATCCGAAGCCCCCCTACCAAAGATTTTTGCGTCACGCACCACCCCCACGTATGGATCAGTCGACCAGTTCTCCCTCCTACCCGCCGGAACCACATCCACATGACCGTTCCATAAGAGTCTCTTCCCCTCCCCTTTTTCCAATCTGGCAGATACACTTATTTTACCCTTTCTGGGCTCGTAGGTACTAACCCTAAACCCTCTCTCCTTAAAGTAATCTCTAATAAAGTAAGCTATGTCAGTAACATTTGCCGGCGGATTCTCACTTTTAAAATCAATCAAACCACAACACAGCTTTACCATTTCTTCACGTTTACTTTCTATTCCTTTGACGACTTTCCCAAATCTCAAAACAGCCACCAACACTAATCCTTTAAATGCTATAATCTAACAAAAAATTTTCCACTATTAAAAATAATTCCCGTTAGATTCGTTTGAATTCCACTAATACTGTGGTTTAAAATAGCTGAAAAACTTATATGGGATAAGAATCAACTTGAGCTAGGTGAGAACTTTGCCAAAGAAAAGGACGACGAAACGGAGAATGGGTCAGTGTAAATACTACCGGAAGACAGATGGGTGGTGTGCCAAAGTGGATCGAAAATGCAGGTACAGAGGAAGAAAAAGCGATTGTGGACTGGTGGGAACCAAAAAGAGGCCAGTTTTTGTAAGGTAGTATTTAGATGCACCACGCTCGGAATCATTTTTATACTTGCAAATCCATGCCATCGAAGGCGGGGTAAAATTCGCCTTTCTTTCTGAGTAATTCGCTCAAATCATCATGGGGTATCGTTCGATGTCCAATATGTGTGAATATTGTTTTTTTCGTTCTGCACTCGGTTGCTAATTTTATTCCTTCTATGATGCTTATATGTCCCCATTTGTTAGTCCAGACGGGGAAGGGGTTCTTCAGCACTGAGCCGTCTAGAAATAGGCAATCTACTCCCTCAAAGTATTTTTTGTCCTCTTCTTTACTAAAGCTTCTAAAATCTGAAAAGTAGCATAGAATGCTGTTTCCGTCTTCGATAACAAATCCTACAGTTGGTGCACTCTTCGAGTGAACTACGGGCACTGGTGTGAACTTCAGTCCTCCCGCTTCAAATGGTATATACTCCTCAAAAATTTCTTTCTTATACCCCGCATTCGGAAAAAGTCTGTTAAAAGTCGTCCAAGTCTTTTCTGAGCCATGAATAGGAACGCCTTTCATAGCCTTGAATTTTTTGGGAATAAGATCATGTAAACCGAAAATGTGATCTGGATGGCTGTGAGTTAGAACAATCGAATCTACCTTTGATATCTCAAGTCTTAAAAATTGATGGTAAACATCGGGTCCAGCATCGATCAAAATTGAATCATTAATTAAAATGGACGGTCTCGACCGTTTATCTTTCTGATTCGTGGAAGAACAGATTTTGCAACTACAACCAATTCTAGGAAGTGCCCAGCCAGAACTAGAACCAAGTACCTTAATCTTCATTTAATCCTCACAACCTCAAATTTTAGCTTCTCGGTATTAAAAAACCGTTCTAGATTGTTTCTTTCCATTCTACTAGTGTAATCTTATAATTCCCTATATTAAAATGAATAATGTTAGCTTAATTTCTTTTATCCTTTAAGTGACTGGAAAGCATCATGGCAGTTTTGATTATCGTAGAAATCACCAAAGAAACTATGCTGGAAAAATAATCGCAAAACTGTTAGAAAACAAAATTCTCATCGAAAACCTACCCGACCAAAAGGGTTTAAACGAAAAATTAAGTCTCCACATCAACCCCTGAAAACAACAAAAGATTCATAGAAACCCTAAAAACAATAACAGGATAAAAAACAACTCCAAAAAAACAAGTAAATAAGAATAAGTTCCTAACTTATCCCCATAAAAAAATATAATACCTGTTTCACCCATCCAAAAATTTTAATCTACTTCTTCTTTTCCCTATAAAAATAGGTAAATGAAAAAGAAAATATAACTAAGTTTCTTTTTCAATTCTACTGTTGGACCTGTATTAATCCACTTCAACGCTTTTTTCGGGTTCCTTCTTTAGTACAACTCTTAGTACGCCGTTTGTGTAGGTAGCCTTTACTTCGTCCACTTTAGCTTTAGAGGGTAGATTGACGTTTGCCTTGAATGTTTTCTTCTCGGTTCCTCGTAGTTTGATTTCCTCCTCACTGTGTTCCCGCTCCGCGCTGACCTCAAGATAATAGTCTCCAGCCTTCAAGTCAATATTGTCCTTCTCGAAGCCCGGCATATCGATCTCTACGGTGATGTATTCTTCATCCTCGGCAACATATGTTGACACAAATGCCTTTATTTTATCAAACCATTCCGGGAATCTCAACGCCATCATTTTACCCATCTCTTTAAAGTGGTGTCCAAATCTGGGACCCCAATGAGGAAAACCTGGTGCACAGCCCTTTTTCCATTCCATACCTTTTCACCTCCTACTCAATGAATCTCGCTTTCTTTAGAGGCGAGAGGAATTGCGGTACTCATTATTCTCTGATTGAACAGTCTAATACAATCATTTGGTTTGGCTCTCTGAGTAAACCTCTTATTATCCACGTCAAAACTGTGAAGCGAAATCAGCCCATTCCGGAAACCACCTACCCTAGCCAATACATCCTTCCACATAACAACATCTCCTTTCCTGAATCCGTTCAAACTTCTGCTACCACTCTCCCTTCTCCTCTTACCACCCTTAGCGAACTGAAACTTGTATAACTGTCTTTGAGGATGCTGGTAACGCTTCCAAACGTAGAAAGACGGCACCACAAGCTCACTCAAACCTACCTCATCCGCCGATATGACAAGGGCGTCCAAGGCGTGGGACTCAACAACCCGCTTTCCCTTATCCGAGCACTTCTTGGCGTTGTACTGGTACTGAAGTTCCGCAGTATCCTCGCCGCTAACCAGTTTCAGAACATGGAACCAGAGATCCAGCATCTTATGTACTCTTGTCTTTTCTATCTCAACGGTTGAAAAGAACCTTCCCCACCGTTTCCTGTAGTGATCGAATTTTACATCTTCCGCAACAGCTTTGTTTATTGGATATATCTTCCCTAATTCCTCAATTACTTTGAGTAGAAAGTCTACTTTGGATTTCTGGCTTGGTGCAATCCACCCATCCAGTCTTCTTCTGTTGTCGAATCTACAGGGTCTTCTTCTGCACTTTCTGTATCTTCTAAGACTTCTCATGTTTCTCCTTTGCTCCATCTTTTTTGCTACGCCTTTGGGGAGTTCAAGCATCCCAGTCTGCAACACCTTCTCCTTTGACACAACGGCGACACCGTCGAACCTTGAGCCTGGGTCCAAGCCTAGGACTATGCTTTGTTTCCTGTCTCCAGCTTCCACAGTAAGTTTAACGTAGAATACTCCCAACTTGCTCCACTTTAGTACGGCTTTTCCCTGTTTAATCCATCTTCTTGCTCTTGATGCCTTTGTGGGCATTCTGGGCTCGCCGTCTTTTCCTACTACCGCAACTCTTACGTTTTGCATGGGATAACCCTCCTTTCGGAGTTTAGCATCCTTCGACAAGCCGAGTCAGGCTTAGCTCCCATGGGAGCGTGGCATTTAGTGGTTCTGCCGAAGAGGGCGGGACTAGGATATGCATCCAGCCGTTCTTGTAGCCCGAAACGGGTAGCAGTCCGAAACTACTTAGTCTAGTCAAGATTTGCATTGTTACCACCATTACAAGCCCACTTCCTTTAAGGAGTGGGTTCTTGACCTCCTTACTCAACCTTTATCCTCTTTGGTGGTTCTCTGGAGGACTCGTGTTCCAGCTTCTTGATTGCCGCATCGATGGATTTCAGTTCTGATTCTAGATGGGTCTTCAATTCTCTTAGCATGGGGAGAATCTCCTCTGGAGGGAGAGGAGAGGTTGTGTAGTCTCTGGAGAGCTTGGTTAGTTGTTCTATTCTTTTGGCCATAATGTGAGTCCTCTTTTGAGCGTAATTCTCTAAACCAGAACAAAGATGATTGTCCACGAAGCCCACAAAATGCTGGAAGAAATCAATTTCCTTATCGAACTTCTCAGCAATATTTTTCAGAGTTTCCTCTCCCAGCTGTGTTATCTCATATCTTTTTCTGCTGGGTCCCCTATCGCTCTCTTCCCTCGTTCCTTGAATTAATTTCCTATCCTCAAGTCGGGAGAGTACCGGGTATATTACGCCTGCCTTAGCATCCCAGAATCCTTGGAACTTCTCGTTAAGGTTGTTGATGATTTCGTAACCGTAGCGCGGCTTTTCCTTTATCATTACCATAATAAGGAACTCTACGGGGCTTATTCTCTGAAGCCTATTCCAAATGTTTCTACCGAAGCCTCGTCCTTCCCATATCATTCCAATCACACCAATTATTGACAGCTCTACATATTAATGACATATTATTGTTAACTCTATATACTAGAATCATATTTAAACCTTTTGATACCAGCAACCTTGGGGCAAAAACAGTTTAGCTCTACTTCCTGAGACCTGCTCGTCGCCGAAGACTAGGACACCCCCTTCTCCATGTATCTAGGCATCGTATTCTTTTAGAAAAAAGGGTAGGCATGTTTATTATATGGTAATGAATTTTGGGTCAGGCTTAGAAACTCTATCACCCTATTAAACACCTTAGGAGTACGAAATCGGACGAGATACCCTTTTTTTGTAATAAAACTCCCAAAATTTATACATTACATCCATTCAGGTGGGCACAAAACCGCAAATCTAGAATCTTATAATTCCTAAGTTTAAAAAAGGATAGTTAACTAAAATCGAACTTTCATTGAAGAATTCATTAGGAAAACTTGAGTCTACGAACTTTTATAGAAATTAAAAAGAAAAAATAAAAAAAATAAGGAATTAATTTATGTTAAGCCTATTTCCAAGGCCAGTGCTCGAAGCCTTCGTAAGCCAGCAGATAGAAGATCAAGACAGTTAAAATCCATGCAAACATCATCGCACGACCAACGAACGCGGCAATTCCCTCAAAGTAAAGTAGATGGACCCAGTAAGTCGTGGCAGAACCTGTTGCAAGATCATATAGGTATAGTGTTCGTAGTCCACTCATTGGGTTTATCAGATTGGCACCAGTTATCGCGCCAGAAAGTCCCCATGGACCAACCATTATAATCCAATAGATTATGCTACCGACTATGAATGCTACGATTATCAAAATTAGACCAGCCTTGTTGCCGTATTTTGCCCAGGGCCACATTGCGAAAGTCAATTGTCCAGCTAACAGAGTTACCAACGGGAAGGCCAAGTAAGCCGAGACGGCGCCGTGATTTACATACGTGAATGTGAATAGCCATGGTGCTGGTGTTGGCATTAGTATTGTTTGTGATGAATTGCCTAAAATTAAGGTAATAATGCCCCACAGGATGAGTCCAAGTACAATAGCTAATATGAAGGCAACGAGACCCCTCTTGGGTTGAGCCATGTTCGGGAACAGATTAAGTTGACTGATTATAGTTGCTCCAACGATTACAGCCAATAGTATTGAGACCCAAAAGTCGTAAGGTTCGGTAGGAGTCAGAGGTTGTAACACGTTACCTGTCTGATACATTGTCCAAGTAACGGGTAGTGCATTACCCCACATCCTCATAGCAATAAATCCACGTATTAGAAATGCTAAGAACCATGATAATGCAACTAAGATTGCTCCCCTGACAAGC
>JAUQZE010000040.1 GCA_030587365.1 Candidatus Freyarchaeota archaeon
CCACAGGGATTTGACTGGTTCCAGAATCATGCGGGCCATGAACAGGACGCGGCTCGAGAGGCTGATTGAGGGGAGCTTGAATTCTTGGAGCGTGAGTCCTCTCCATACTGTTTCTTTGATCTCCTTGAATCGGGGGAGGTGGTGGAGGTGTTCAGGGTTGGGTCCCTCAAAAACTTCTTCGACTAACATACCCCTATTTAGACAAAAAGAGGTTAGTTAACCTAACTCCCAAAAACATAATTATTACATTGTGCCTGGCTCTTGTATAACTAAAATATTTCTATTATTTTCTGTTTGAAGTAATTTTTAGGTAAAATTGTGTTTGTCCGAAAGGTTTACTAATATGTGTTTGTTCCGATGATGGTAAAAGGCTAAGAAAGGTGGTGTATTGGAAAAATATTGGCATTGGATCGATGAAACGGTGGAAAATGTTATTGAATACTGGAAGGATCAGGAGCGTTATGTTTGCAGTTGTGGAATGTCTGTTTCTGGGTTGCAACATCTTGGTCGTCTTCGTGGTGAAATTGTTCTAACGAATACGGTTAAGGAAGAGCTTTTAAGGATGGGTAAAGAGGCTGAACATTTTTTGGTTCTTTATACGCAGGATCAGTGGAAGGGCAAGGGGGCTCAGTTAGGGCAGTTCTCTAGCAAAGAGGAAGCTGAAAAATATCGTAATAGGCGTTTAATCGATGTGCCTGACCCTTTTGGTTGTCACAAAAACTGGGTGGAACACTATTGGTCACCCTTCAGGGACTGTTTGAGTAGCTTCTCCATAGGAGTCAAAACTTTTTTAACCACTGATCTTTATAAAACTGATGGGATGAAGGAGCTTGTTAGAAAGACTATTCGGCGAAAAGAAGAGCTTAGACAGATTATTAACAAATACAGAGGCAGAACTCCCTATCCTGAAGACTGGATACCCTTCGAAACCCTTTGTAATGAGTGTCTTACCATCGGTCAGCATAAGATTCTAAGTGTAAACCTGGATAACTACACGGTTGAATACGTTTGTAACCGTTGCGGGGCTCAAGGGATTTCTAGTATGGAGGACGGGAAACTTAATTGGCGAGTTGAGTGGTCTGCTCTGTGGGCGCTTTTTAATGTGAGCTTCGAGCCGTATGGTAAGGATCACGCTACTCCGGGTGGTTCTCGTGACAGTTGTGTTGAGATAATTGAAAAAATTTTTGAAAGGAAACCGCCTTTCGGTTATCCTTATGAGTGGGTTGGTTTCTCTGTGGATGGTAAAGATATGGGCGATATGGGTTCTAGTGATTTTTTGGGTATCACCCCTGCTGATTGGTTAGAAGTATCGGAGCCAGAGGTTCTTAGGTATCTCTACCTAAAAAATAAGCCCATGAAGAGGGTAGTTATAGACGTATCACGCGTCCCTGAGTTCTCTGAGACTTATGATCAAGCGGAGAGAGTATATTATGGAGTTGAAAAGGTTACACAGGAAAAAGAAGAATTTGAGATGAGAAGAAGTTATGAGCTTTCTCAGCTTAGATCCCCGCCCAAAGTTCTACCTTTCCAGCTAAGGTACACCCATGCTGTGACTCTAATACAAACCCTTTCCAAAGAAAGGCTCCTCGAGAATGCGATAACAAAACTCAAAAATACTGGTCTTCTCAGCGATAAACCCTCCGAGGAGGATAAAATCAGAATCGAAAAAAGACTGAACGAGGCTGAAGCTTGGATTGAGAAATACGCCCCCGAGAGATTCAAGTTAAAAATTCTCGAGGAACTTCCCGCTACTCTAAAGCAACAGCTTAAAGAAGAAGAAAAAGAAGCCTTAAGGGTGCTTGCTGATAGATTAGGCAACAGGGAACTTACAGAGAACGAATTAGAAAATATTCTTTATCGTGTTGCAAAGGATGAGGCTGGCTTGGGTTCTAAAAAGTTTTTCCAACTGATTTATCTGGTGCTATTTGGACAAAAACAGGGTCCAAGGCTCGCTTCATTTATACTGTTAATGGATAGAGACTTGCTTCTACAAAGATTAAGAGAAGCTTACCAATAGAAAAAAGTAGAACTTGATTAATAAAGAAATATGACTCATAATTCCCCTAATTTACCAAGATGAATTATACTTTCTGGAGGTAATGGTTTGCTAGGAAAATTCAAAGAAATCCTTACAAAATTATTTTTACCGGTTGCACACGGTGCGGTGAGAGTTGGACTAACACCTAACCGCATCACCGTTTTAGGATTTATTTTATCTATTATTGGTAGTATCTTCATTGTTGGAAACCTAATATATCCCGTTAATATCGTTGACGAAGGATGGAGACTAGTTTTAGTTTCATTAACTATTTTTGGCATGGGATTCTGCGATTTACTCGATGGACTTGTCGCTCGATCAACGGGTATGATAACATCATTCGGCGGGTTCCTCGACTCGGTGTTAGACCGCTATACCGAAGTATTCATTTTTGCTGCGTTGATTATCGCTGGCTACTGTAACCCTATCTGGGGGATTATTACCCTAGTCGGAGCCCTTTTAGTGAGCTACGCCAGAGCCCGTGCAGAAGCCGCAGGTCTAAAAAATGTAGGAATTGGAATAGCCGAAAGACCCGAACGTCTTGTAATACTGGGAGTTGCGATTCTCGTCCAAGGAATAATACTTTTAACGTCATCACTTCCCACTCAGCAGCCAATTATATACTGGACTATTATCATACTGGCCTTCCTAACACATTTCACAGTTCTCCAGAGATTTCTCTATGCTTACAAAAGACTACCAAAGACATACGCAGATGAAAAAAAGGAATGATACAATCTGTAACATCAAAAAATAATACTAAAATTGGATTACTTCCTGCCAAGGAGTATTCCTTTTTAAGGAACTTCGAGAAATATTTTAAATTGCACTTAGAGAAAGAATAATAACTTTCGGCTAACTCTTTATTAACTAGAAATATCAGTAAGTGGGGAAAAATGGCAGAAAAATTGTTTAAATACGCTTCACAAATAGCTCAAGACGCAATCGACCAGGATAACCGCGGTAACTATAAACAAGCCTATGAACAATATCTAAGAGCCGCAGACATACTACTCAGATGCATACAATTCACCGACAATCCTGAACTAAGACAAATTTACTACGAAAGAGCACAAAAATATGTTAAACGTTGTAAACAAATTAAGAAGGGTGCAGTTTCACCCCGCACAACCACTTCTATGAAAACTGGCTTAACCATGAGAGGAGAAGGTGAGGACGAAGAAGCAGAATTATCAAAAGCAGTATCCTCCACAATAATAGCGGAGAAACCAGATGTCAAATGGGGCGATGTTGCAAATCTCAACACTGCAAAACAAGCCCTGAGAGAAGCCATAATTCTACCAATGATGAGACCAGACCTATTCGAAGGAGCAAGAAAACCATGGAGAGGAATACTACTTTTCGGTCCACCGGGCTGTGGTAAAACATTAATCGCCAAAGCGGTCGCATCAGAAGTCAAAGCTACATTCTTTAATGTGTCCGCAGCCAGTATCGTATCGAAATGGTTGGGTGAATCTGAAAAACTGGTAAAGGAACTTTTCAATGCAGCTCGCGCAAAGCAACCCGCAATAGTTTTTATTGACGAGGTTGATAGCGTAGCAACAAGGCGTGAAGGGGACGAAGTAGGTGGGGAACGTAGACTGAAAACTCAGCTTATGCAAGAAATGGATGGGGTGACCTCATCAAGTAAGGATCGACTAATTGTTCTTGGTGCAACTAATGTGCCTTGGGAGCTTGATCCAGCGTTGCGTCGGAGATTTGAAAAAAGAATTTATATTAATATGCCTGAGGAGGAAGCCAGGGACGAAATTTTCAAAATTCATACGCGAGGAGTTGAGCTGCAAAAGGACGTAGACTTTAAAGAATTGGCGAAGTTAACGGAAGGCTATGTGGGCAGCGATATTGCTATGATATGTAGGGAAGCTTTAATGATGCCTATCAGAGAGTTGGACGCGGTTGGCGCGCTTAATGATAAAAATGTGAAGGTACGTTCTGTAAATCGTCAAGATTTTCTAGAGGCGTTACGTGGAGTAAAACCCGTGGTTTCTCCCTCGGAGTTGATTAGGTTCAAACAATGGGCTGATGAGTTTGCTGTAGAATAAATTCTACGGGTCTTGGGATAAAAATGGCAGAAAAACAGAAGGAAAGCGCAAAAGAAAAAACCACCAAAAAGCCAAATATCTCGGACGAAACAGAGATAGATGGGGCACTTGACGCTTCGGAATTAACCGAGCTTAAGATCCAAATGCTCAGGGAAGAGATTGAAAGGTTAAAAACCGAACTGCAAATCATAAAGAGTTCAGCAATGGGTATACTAACTAAACCCTCCACTACGTCCCAGGATATTATTATAGATAGTTCTCAACAGGTTGTTGAAAGGAAGGCCCCTCTACCCGAGTGGGTAAAATTACCCTGGATGTATGTTAAACCTGAAAATACTAAATTTTTAGAGTCTTGGAGAAGTGACTGGTCTGATTATATGTTAAAATGGGCAAAATTTTTGATAATACACTTGATAAGTGTAGCAGAACTGATGCAGAAAAATCCATTCGACAAACTATCCGAGGTAGCATTAAGGGATATACTAGAGTATATGAATTCAAAGAGTACTATAAAGTGGTGGGATAAGGACAAAACATTAGTGAGAATTTACTGGCGTTCTCTCGAGGACTGGTGTGAACTTATTTATCGTTGGGCGCTAGAGACCGGTCGTCTCGATTTCACCTTGTTTGAGATAATGGATGAAAAAGAAGAGTTCAGTAGCTTACCTACCGAGGATGTAAAAGAGATTATGAAAATTATGGTTGAGAAAAACTTCGCTGAATGGATGGGAAAAAAACGCGAAATGGTAAAAATCAAGTTTTAGACCCCTGTTTTCTAAAAACGTAATATAAACATTTTTAGATGTCAAGAACCCACAGCTAAAGCCCATGGGCTTACTTGCGGAGAAATAGTGAAAATCAAATAAATTTATCCAATGTATTCCGTAGAGATTACTTTCTTTAATCTATTAGAAAATAGCTATTGTAAAATATAAGCTGGTGGAAAAATGGGATTCTTTAAAAAAGTTAAAGGAAAAAGGGAAGAAACTCTAAACTCAGAAGATGATAATAATGTCTCATTAGGCACGGAAGAGTATCTATCGAAAATGGGAGTCTTTGAGGAGGAGACCAAAACAGAAGAAATCCCCCAAGAAGTGGTAGATTCGGGTGTGGTGTATATAAAATCCATTCCGCTTTTAACACTATCAGATATTCCAAGAATAGCTGAGGAGCTAAAGTCAGGAAACATAATTATCATACAAATAAGACAGTTTATCCAGAGAGAGCAATCGAACAACGAACTTAAAAGAGCAGTAGATCAGCTGAGAGGCGTTTGCCGCCAAATAGGAGGAGACATAGCACAACTGGGAAACGAATACATACTGGTTACACCAGGACCATACATACGAATTTACCAAAGAGGCTGAAAAACAACAAAAATTCCAAGACTTCTTTAGACGCGTAAGAGGCATTCAACCGTGGATTTAGACTTGCAAATTCAGTTCCTTTAACTTACTTTTTAATGCATTAAACCTTTTCTGGCGATCCTCAAATCCTTCCCAATGGGCGTAGGACATCACTTCTTCGCTACGGACTTCGTTTACTATTTTTTTAAGTTCTAAATCGGTAATCTCCTTTTGGGATATTGCTGCCTTAACAGCACCAGAAACAATATCAATGTTCAAATCTTTATTATCCTTAGTTTTGGCCTTTGCTCCTTTTTCAACCCAGTTCTTAAGTAAATTTTTCAAATATTTTTCCTTTTCCTTCTTGGAAGACAATTTCCTTAACTCTCCTAAGAAGTATTTTTCGATACCAAAACTCCTATTACTCTTCGTCAGTTTTTTGGACACTCATTGCTAATTTTATGATTATTATCCCATTTATGATTTATGCTCGTTAAATAAATTTATTGACGGTTGAAATTTAAGAATATAAACTCTTGTTTCTAAACATTTTTTTCATTTACGTACAGGTGTCGCCGGAACAGATGGGACCGCGGCTACCAAAGCTCAGTAAGAATGCTGAGTGCAAAAATACACATTCTTAGAAACGGTAATCCTTTTTGTGTCCTCAATAATCTTTGAGGAAACACTGGAAATACTGGAAATAGCACTTACACATGTAGTTATTAACTTGATAACCAATAATTAAACCGTATTACACCTCCCAGAGAGAGGACGTTTAGTCCGATGCGGGTCAGAGAAGAGAGCTATAATGACCACCCCTAAAAAAGCTCAAAGAGTAAATTAAGGCGTCTCCTAACCTCTCTGACCGCCGGACCCCCCCCATTTCAGTACGGGGCCATATACGCATCCTCCACCTGAAAGCCGCTTTTCACGCCCTGCTTGAAAAAAGCAGTTTAAACGTCCTCTCTCAACCCCCCATCAAATTATAAGCTAAACATAATAATGATGGAGAACGATTTGATTGAGTAGCTTATTGTCACTACAGGATCTTCCCGGAGTAGGCCCCGCAATATCTAAAAAGTTAAGTGAGGGGGGTTTTAGAACTCCCGAAGCTGTAGCTGTTGCCACCCCCAAAGAATTGGCCCTGGCAGCGGATATTGGTGAGTCAACTGCCACAAGAATTATTGAAGCAGCGAGGGAGAGACTGAATATTGGCTTCATATCCGCTCAGGAATTTCTAAATCAAAGGAAAAACGTATCTCAGATTACGACGGGAACCAAAAATCTGGATCAATTGTTGGGCGGGGGAGTTGAGACTAAAGGGATTACCGAATTGTTCGGAGAATTCAGAACGGGTAAAACTCAGATATGCCATCAACTCTCTGTGACAGTCCAACTACCTGAAGAATTGGGAGGGTTAGGCGGAGGAGCGGTTTACATTGATACTGAAGGAACTTTTAGACCTGAACGCGTGATTCCAATGGCTGAGAGATTTACACTAGAACCTAAAGAAGTTTTAAAAAACATTATTTTTGCTAGAGCCTATAACTCAGATCACCAACTTTACCTATCCCAGAATATAGGCGAGGTTATTGAGAAGGGCAAAAATATTAAACTAATTATTGTAGACAGCATTATCGGCTACTTTAGATCAGAGTACATAGGGCGTGGTATGCTAGCGGAACGTCAACAAAAACTAAACAAGCATCTTCACACGTTGTTAAGGCTATCCGAACTATACAACTTAGCCGTGGTTATTGCGAACCAAGTTATGGCAAAACCAGACGCATTCTTTGGAGACCCGACAGAACCCGTTGGCGGGCATATAGTTGCCCACAACTGTACCACTAGAATTTATCTGCGAAAAAGCAAGGGTAATCAGCGAATAGCTCGCCTCATCGACAGCCCCTACTTACCTGAGGCTGAAGTGGTCTTTATGATAGAAGAAGATGGAGTAAAAGACGTATAAGACAGGTGTTTAAGAAAAGAGGTAAATATCAAACGAAACAGAAGTTACTAAAGAACAGAACCTCAAATATATGAACGGATTTTTGGTTAAAGCCTAAAACTTTTTTGGATAAAATTTTTGATCTAGTTTTATTTTTTTATTTGAATTTCAAATTCCTTCCAATCTTTTACTCCTTTGAGCGTTCTTAATAAGCCAGTGCATACTTCGAAAAAGACACTTCTTACATATTCATTCATTTCGATTTTTTTCCCGTCAATAACTACTTTAACTTCCAAATTTAAACACCTCAAAATGATTTGAGAAACACGTTATATTTATTTGTTAACATTTTCTAAGGCCTTTCTATAGAGTTATCTAGTACCTCATAGAAACTAATTATTATTAAAAGTGGAGATTAACTGATAAATTTATTTTTTCTAAAATCTGATAATTGTCACCCAATTATAAGTATTTGAAAATTGGTTGGTGTTCGATGGATAGCCAAATTTACTTGTTCGTTTACGGTACTCTATTAGATCAAGAGTTTGCAGAAAATCTGGTTAGAAAACGCTTAACCTATTTGCAGGCAAAGCTTTACGGATTTGAAAAAATTAATCCAAGCGAAAGTTTTCCTTATAATTATATTGTACCTCACGATGGCTGTGAAGTTGAGGGGATGCTAATAAAAGGTTTAGACAAGGAGTCTTTAAAAATTCTTGACAGGTACGAAGGGGTGGATTCGGGTTTGTACAAGCGAATTAAGGTTCAAGTTTCAACAAATCAAGGGAAGATCGAAGCGTACACCTATATTGCGGGGAAAAGTCTTTTATAACAATTAGAGACGAAACTAGAACCAAAAAGCTCTGTTAACTCTAATTAAGCCTTTTGAATATTCGGAATAATACTTAAATTTCCATATCTCCAAAGGATTGGAAGGTGACCATCTATGAAAATCGAAAGAATAGATAGAGTAGTTATTGCTGTAAAAAATTTATACGAAGCAATGAAATTCTTTTCAGACCTTCTGGGTATAAAATTCGATCCCACAGGTTCTTCAGGTGAGCAGCTTGTAAGAGCCGCATACAGCCCCTCTGGAATAGAATTAATGGAGGCAACCCAACCCGATTCACCGGTTGGAAAATTTGTGGAAAAAAGGGGAGAAGGTCTCTACGCAGTTGTATTTAAAGTTCCAAACATCGAAGAGGCAAATGCAGAATTTGAGAGAAAAGGAATCCGAAACGTAGGAAAACTTGACCTAGGAGCATTAAAAGAATCTATGTTTCACCCCAAAAACACTCACGGAGTAATGATAATCTTAGCCGAATACGAAGATGTGCACCCAGCAACCGCAGCCGTTGCACTAAGTTTGCTGCAATTACAACAAAAGTAATAGCCTCCTATCCTCTCATCTTGATTTTCTAAAAATCCTAATAAAAATTAAAAACAGATTTAGATTTCAATTTTCCTAGTGAGGTGTGTTTGATGGAGCAAAGTTTGGTTCTTTTGAAACCTGATGCTGTGCTTAGACGAGTTGTCGGCGTCTATGTCTTGGAAAACTTTTTAGAGAAAGGTTTTGGAATTGAAAATTTTTTGGAGCTTCAGGTTTCTGAAGAACTTGCGGAAAAACATTACGCAGAGCATAAGGATAAGCCCTTTTTTCCTAGATTGAAAGAATACATAATGTTGTGCCCCGTTGTGGCAATGGTGGTTACTGGAAGTGGAATTATTCAAACGATTCGTGAAATGGCAGGAGCCACAATGGCTAACAAAGCAGATGCTGAGACAATTAGGGGAAAATATGGAATTTGGCGCGGAATCAATGTCATTCACGCTTCGGACACCAGTGAAAGCGCAAAACGTGAGATAAAACTCTGGAGAAGTAAAACGCCGCTGGGCAAAAGTGAGGGATACGAAAACACTGAAAAATATATTTCTGAATGGACTCCCAAAATTAGCATAGACGTCACTCCTAAACTTAGAGAAGCTTGTAAAAAACTTTCAGAGAATCACAATCTCGTGAAAACCATTAGGCAGCAAATAAGAGACTATCTTCTGGCTGAGAATCCCTACTCAAATAAAAAACAACTAACTAATCTTGAAGACGCGATTATTCAAGCAGTTTTGGAAACCTAACCACCCGCAATTATTTTTTTATCCTAGTTTAAAACATCTTTCAAAAAGTAGTTACTATTATTTTTATTGTTTTTCATAGAGCTTAGACCATTTGAATTTTCGTGGTTTTCGCTTCAGAACTAGAAGGTTCTTTCTGCATTTGCTAGAGCAGAAATAAAGAGATGAACCGTCTCTACGAACATATTGAAAGCCTGTTCCCGTTTCAATTTCATCTCCACAGAACGCACAGTTATACTTTCTTACCATCTTCGGTCGCCTTAGACCAAATGTGTTCGAAACCCTTTACATATCAGAATATAAGAATCTTTCTACTTTTAAGAAAAAGAGAACTATCCTAAACAAGTTTTTATCCAAGTTAATAAGCTGTATTCAGCGAAAGTTTTAAAGGTTTTAGGTATTCTCCTCTCCTAGTGAAAATTTTGGAGAATGATAAGACATGAGCACTGAAGATGCATCTATTCCCTCAGAAGTGATAAATGTAGTTGCCCGTACAGGCGTAACCGGAGAAATAATACAGGTGAAAGTGCGTATTCTTGATGGGCGGGATAAGGGCCGTATTCTCACACGCAACGTTAAGGGCCCCGTAAAAAAAGGAGACATACTAATGCTCAGAGAAACGGAGAGGGAAGCAAGAAAAATAAAACCCCGCTAAGCCCCTCCCCAAAGATTCGCTTAAACAATCTTTTCGATCTTAAAGCGACATTTAAATTATGAATGCCTCACCATTTTTGGGGCAGAAGGTTTTTAATTTAAATTCTTCTTCTACCTCATCCCTAAAGGTAGTACACACTTTCTTCTCACCATGAACCAAGAAAACAGTAGTTTCCGAGTTATTCTTTAGCGACTCAATCGTATGAAATAGTTGGGGTCTATCCGAATGGGATGAAAAGTTAAAGATTTTAACCTGCGCATTTACCTTACTCATCTTCCCTTCCATAAAATATTGCCCAGTCTCTAAAAGCGTTCGCCCCGGTGTCCCTGGAATTTGAAAACTCACGAGGAGTACGGCGTTATCTGGTTCCTCAGCCAATATCTTCATATAGTGATCTACGGGGCCGCCTTTCATCATGCCCGCGGGGGATACTATAATTCCCTGGGTAAAAACTGCTTTAACTCTGTCACTATCATTTTTCACCCATCGACATGAGCTGAGTGATTTTAGTACGAGTTCATAATCTCTAACGAAGTCCGGGTATTGACTTATCACCCTACTTGCGCCCCTAGCCATGCCGTCCAGTGTGATGGGGTAGTCCCTATAATTCTTATAAAGGAGGCACAATATTTCTTGAGAGCGTGCCACCGCAAACGCTGGTATCAAAACAATTCCCCCATTGTCCAAAGTTTCATGAACGGTTCTTATAAACTGTTTCTCCGTAGCTGCTCTGCTCGGATGGGTTTCAAGTGCATAAGTACTCTCTAATATTAAGGCGTCGAGTTTTAAATTGTCAAAGTTCGCCCCTTCCAATAATTGGGTTCTAGTGGTATTGAAATCGGATGTATAAAGCAGTCTTTTTCCTTCCGCCTCTATTAACAAAGAATAACTCCCCGGAATGTGTCCCGCATTCAAAAAGGTGATTTTACAATCATGGTTTAGGGATATCTGTTGACCATAATTTACTGGAACACTATTCTTCAAAGCTTTTCTTTTCTCTTCTTTACCGAAAGGAAATCTCTCCAATCTTAACATATCATCATAAAGAAGATTAACAAAATCATAGGTGGGAGATGTCAAATAAAGTGGAAAATCATCTGTAGTAGAGTAGAGTTGGGGGAACGCTCCAGAATGATCCAAATGTGCATGCGTCATGAATGCGGCGTCAACTTCTTCTGGTGGCGGAAGGGGAAACCTTGGCTCGTTGCGGCGGTTCATATAAATTCCATAATCCGCAAGAATTCGCGTTTCACCAGCAGACACGAAAATCCCAGAACCACCGACCGCTTGGCATCCGCCTAGAAAAGTAATTTGCATTAGAGTAACCTCCGTATGGTATCTGTTTAATATAACGTAGAATCTAACAATTGAATAACACATGTTCCTTCTGTAAGTTTGTCGTTTCTCTGGAAATTACTGTATGATAGAGAAACAACTGATTTCCAAACCTTTCATTATATCTGATATCAAAAGGCTGGTGAATAATCATTAAAGAAACACGGTTTTCTTCTTAATGGTTTTACAATTCTCAGAGAACTATAAAAACATTCCGTGGGAAACCTTTTTTAAATTTAAAAACTTCATTTCCATGATTCTCAATGTTTCGTACTACGGTTTACTTCGCTTAGGTATGCTAGGCCAAATTATTGCTAACGTTTCCACTTATAATATAATCGATTTTAAAAACGAAAAAACTGTGTTCTGACAATTTTTACGATTTTGTGTAAGAGGTGAAGTGGATTGGATGTTGAAATTAAGCTCAAAGAGAATGTTGACCTTAAAGATTGTATTTTTATAACGGGCTTTCACAGCGTCATTGGTGAAACCGGCTATATTGCAGTTAGGCATTTAATTAAAACTCTACGACCTGAGCGTATAGGCTTCATAGACACCACACTTTTACCACAACTAACAGGTCTGGAGAATTCCCAGTTAACTCTCCCCTTCGAACTTTTCAAAAGTGAAAATCTAGTTATTCTTTTCCCACGAGTAATTCCTTACCGTGCGGAGCAGAGAAGATTCGCGCAAACCCTAACACAATGGTTAATTGAAAACAAGTTCCGTGAAGCCGTTTTAATAGGAGGATTAGACAACCAGTTTAGGGCGGGAGACACGGATTGTAGGGTAGTTCCCACTGGAGCAATGCTTAAAAAGACGCAAGAAAATAAACTCGTTTTACTAGAGGAGGGATTAAATGTTTTCGGTCCTTTAGCACTAACATTAATCTATCTAGAAGTTAAAAACTTCCCCGCCCTAGCAATACTTCCCTTCGCTCAAAGAGGAAGACCTGACCCCAGAGCAGCCGCTATTGCAATCGAGAAAATTAACGCCCTTTATGGATTATCCATATCCACCACCGAACTAATTAGGGATGCACGCGAGATAGAAGAAGAAGTGGGGAAAATACTCAAACAACAAGAAGAAGTACAGAGAAGAGAACCGCGAGAAGACATGTACATTTAACAGTTATACCTTTTCCATTTCTACTTACCATCTTCAGCTTCAAGCATCTACCTCTTCTCAACCAAATTTCATGTTCAAACAATTTTTTGCCTAGTGGAAGATAATTAAATAAACCTTTGATTTGTGGTATTTCAACAACTCCAAAAGTTAAATAACAAGTTCCAAAACTGATTTGAGCAACCAAAACACTATATCATAAGGTGTTTACCATGCGAAAAAGTGATTATCTTAAACTGTTATTGGATGTAGTTGAAAGGGCGCGACTAAAGCTTCTTGAAGAAGGCCCTGGGGCTGATGAAATTTTAGGCCACAACATAAAAGGAGATATTACGAGAAGCTTCGACAAATCCACCGAAGACTTCCTAATGAATGAAATCAGGAAAATTTACAAAAACATTACATTCTTGGCAGAAGAAGCCGGAGTTGTCGAAGAGGGAAACGACGTATATGTAGTTATAGATCCGACAGATGGTTCGACCAACTTTTCTAGGGGGATTGGTCTTTGTGCTATTGCTGTGGCTGTTTCTCCTTCGCCTTATTTTGAGGAGATCGAAATTGCTATAGTTAAGAATGTGGTGTCTGGAAAGACCTACTATGCTATTAAAGGTAAGGGTGCTTATCTTGATGGATTGAGGGTAACTCCTTCCTCCGTAAAGGAGCTGGAGGAGGCTGTTGTGGGTATTGATTTGGATTTTCCGAACAGGTCGGATTTGGATAGGGTTATACCGGTTTTGAGAGGGGCGAGAAAGATTCGGAAAATAGGGTCGAACTCTCTTGAACTTTCCTATGTTTCTTCAGGGGGCTATGAAGCCTTTCTAGACTTGAGAAATATTCTGGCACCTGAGAACTTTGCTTCTGCGAAGCTTATTATAGAGGAGGCGGGTGGAATCATTTCAGATGATAAGGGTAACCCCATTGAGGGCGAAATCGACCTAGCTAGAAAACAAAACCTTGTAGCAGCAGGAAATAATATACTACACGAAAAGATAATGGAGCTAGTGGTATAGCTGTTATTTGCTCTTTTTTTAAGCTCAAAATATAGAAACGCGTTTTTTGTTTAACCTTTCTTATGAAAATAATGCCCTTAGGATTACTATTACTTTACGATGAAGCGTTGGGTTCTGGGATCTGAAGAACTATTTCCACAGTACAATTAGGTGGGGTCCTTATTGTTTTCTCCCAATTTTTACCAATTGAAATTATGAAAAATATTCCAACTATTTTGGCACCTGATTTTTCTGCGATGTTTACTAATGCTCTTTGTGTTTCTCCTGAGCGGATTATGTCATCTACTATTAGGACACGGTCCTTACTGGTTAGGGCTGCTTTCGGTAGGTAAAGTGTCATAAGTACACCCGAAAATGAAGGCACGTATGATTCTTCTATGAACTTTGAAACCCCCACCTCTCGGTTCCTTTTCGCTATTATTAGCTGGGCTTCCAATTGGTTCGCTATTTGTGTTGCTATGGGAATCCCGTCCACCGCGGCTGTTAAAACCTTTGAAATCTTATGCGCCGCAAACTTTTCGGAAACCATCTCTGCCAATACTCTCATAAGTAGTGTGTCACCTAATAGTTCGGTATTGTCGAAATACTCTCGCCCATCAAACTTAATCCTTCGTGAAACCTCTTCCTTAATATCAAACAACCTATCAAATATTTCAAACAGCTCATCCGCCCGGTTTTTGCTGGGGAGCACATGCCCTTTGACGTATCGGTTAAGAACCGTTATCGGCAAATTTGTGATTTTGGACAACTCTTCATACGTGTGATTTTTTTTAAGTATCTTTAAAAGCTCCACTGATTTTATTCTCTTTTTAATGTCTAAGGCATGTGTTTCCTGCGTCAATTTGCGTCTACTCCGATAAACGTATCTATGTCAAATTCACCCAAGGCTCTTTTTCGGATATTACATCATCAAGATATAATAAATATATCTCCATTATAGCGAAACGATTAAAATGATTCTCCAAATACATATAAATATTCTCCAAAAATCGGAAACAAAAAAATAATTTCAACCAAAGCATCTAATCTATATTATTTCCAAAAATCTGTTTTCAAATATTGAATACGCTTAATTAATCAAATGTTTTCTCCTTTATACACCCCAGAATATCCTTCAGAAGATGAAGGCAGCCTCAAGAAAATAAGCTGTAACACTCGAGCAGCCTTCTCCACCATGAAGCCATGAGGATTACTCACTATAAGCAGAGATTCACATCTGCCAACATAACCCGCGTCAAAAACAGCTGAAACCACACTCACCCCACACCTCAGAAGTGTTGATCTTGTTCGCCCAATAGCTAATATATTATTAGGAAGATCCACAATCTCATTATAAACAATCTTATAGGCTCCCGGATCCAGAAACAATTTATGTTCAAAATCCAAAAGCTCAGTTTCCGAAACACGCCTATTTTTATTCGAAAAATCTACATAGCCCTGCCCTTTAAAAGTGTGAATCTCTCTTAAGGAGAGATCAAAACCATTTGGCGTCAACTGTGTATCCAAGTCAAGATACTCTCGAACAAGCTTTCCTCCGAGAATCATCTCTCGAATCTCTCTTCCACTCAGAACAGGCCCCATTTAAACCTACCCAAAAACGTTGTCAGTTCCGAAACAATGGAAATAAAGGTTGGCGGGCCTGAAGGGAATCTCAATATACTTCTGTTGAGGTACATTTTTGAACCCCTGACATCCGGCTTTCTTCTAAACATTGCATTTATCCGAAGGCCGGCGCCCTATCCAACTAGACTACAGGCCCTTCCCTAAACTTTACCTCAAAAGAGTTATATCAATCTTTCTTACTGCGTTTCAAATTTTTCTAGTGTAGAAAATCTTTTTAGGCTATCCGTTTTGTACGTTTCACAACGTAATTTAATTAAACTTTAATTAAACTTTAAAAACCATCTATTCGGAGAATAGAAAATGAAGTACGTTGTTGACACCAGTGTACTTTTGGGTTCAACTCTCTCCAAAGAGTTAGAGGAAGGATGCCTAAAGAACGAAACAGACATTGAGATAATTATACCGCAGACGGTTCTAGCAGAAATAGAAAATCAGGCCAACCGCTCCAAAACAACCGGAATTCTAGGATTGGAGGAGCTAAAAAAAATTCGGAGTCTTCATAACCAAGGAAGAATAAATCTGACTATTACTGGTGAGAGACCCAGCCTCCAACAAATAACAAGGGCGGAAAGCGGAGCTCTCGATGAGCTCATACGTTCAGAAGCTAGGAAAAACGGTGCAATCCTAATGACCAGCGATTATGTCCAAGCAACCATATCCGAAGCTGAAGGAATAGATGTGATTTACATACAGCGCGAACGAAAAGAACCAGAATTAAAGATACAGGACTTCTTTGCACCAGACTCCCTCTCCGTGCACCTGAAGGACGGCGTACCCCCCCAGACAAAAAGAGGAAGACCCGGAAACTGGAAACTAGAAAACATAAGCGATGAACCTATGACTCTGCAACAATTACAGAAACTCACCAGTTCAATTATTGAAAGCGCCGAGGTGGATAAGGACTGCTTCATCGAAATAAACGAAGAAGGAGCAACAGTAGTTCAACTACACGAATACCGAATAGCCATAATCAGCCCACCCCTATCAGACCGAATGGAAATAACTGCAGTGAGACCCTTACTATCAGTGAAACTAGAGGACTACCATCTTTCGGACAGACTAAAAGAGCGATTAAAAGAAAAGGCTGAAGGCATACTAGTTGCAGGTAAACCTGGAGCGGGCAAAAGCACCTTCGCCGCAGCCCTAGCAGGGTTCTATCAAAAACAAGACAAAATAGTAAAAACATTAGAAAAACCCCGAGACCTTCCCGTGGGCCCCGAAATCACACAGTACACAGCACTCAGAGGAGATATGGAAAAAACCGCCGACATCCTCCTACTAGTAAGACCAGACTACGTAATATACGATGAACTACGTAAAACCAAGGACTTCAAAATCTACACCGACCTCAGATTCGCGGGAGTAGGCCTGGTCGGCGTAGTACACTCTTCAAGAGCCATAGACGCCATCGAGCGATTCATCGGAAGAGTGGAACTAGGACTAATAAGCAGAGTCGTTGACACCGTAATCTTCATAGAAGACGGCGAAGTAAACCAAGTACTCTCCCTAAAACTACTAGTAAAAGTCCCCACCGGAATGACCGAATCCGACCTATCACGTCCAGTAATCGAAGTACGCGACTTCGAAACCAACCAACTACAATACGAAATATACACCTTCGGTGAACAAACCATAGTAATACAAATCGGAGGAGAGACAAGAAAGGGCTCCAGAAAAAAACAGAAAAGATATGAAAACTTTGAACCAGCAGAAAAAGGAACAGCAGAAAAAGCAACCATACCCGTAGACGTCGAAACCAACAAAAAACACGTAATCCTCACAGTACCCCCTGAATACGGGAAAACCTACCTACAATTCTACACAGACGACGAACCAATATTCACCTCAAAAACCAACAGAGACGGACAAATACGCGTAAGAAAAACCACATTCTACGGAAAAAAACTAACAGAAAACATCAAGAACAGAAAAAAAATATACGCAAAAACATAAATAAAAATAACCAAAAACAAAATCTCCAAAAAGCGGACCGGTCGCCTAGACTCTAACTGCATAAGAGTCGGCTAGACAGGATTACACAAAACTGAAAGGGCGCAGGCCTCCTAAGCCTGATTCCGCGCGTTCGAAACTGTAAAAAATCAAAAACAGCGAAACTCGCGCCCGGTCCGCCATTTACTCTACTTCTTCCGTAAAATCTTCAAATCCTTATCTGACCCCACATAAACCAATTCTGCCATACCAATAAACAAACCGTTCTCCACTACCCCTGGTATAGCCTTTAATTCACTTTCCAAGCTGCCAGGATCAGATATTTTTGCAAAATAGGCGTCTAAAACGAAATTAGCGTTATCCGTGACCACCGGACCCGCTTTTCCAGTCCCCTCCCTAAGAACTACTCTTGCGCCTTTTTCTTCCAATTTAGTTTTCACAAGTTTCCAAGCCATCGGTATCACCTCTACCGGAACCGCTCCAGTTTCGCCGAGACGCTGAACAAGCTTGGAGGAATCAACAATAATAATCAAATGCTCAGTAGCGGATGCAACAATCTTTTCCTGGGTAAGAGCCGCTCCTCCACCCTTAATAAGGTTCAAATCTGGATCAACCTCATCCGCACCATCAACCACAATATCGAGGGAAGGATGATCCATCAAAGAGGTCAAAGGAACACTCTGTTCCGAGAGCAAAATAGCCGACTGATAAGAAGTGGGCACCGCAAGAACCTTCAACCCCCCTCTAACCTTCTCACCCAAAATCCCAATAAAACAAGAAACCGTAGACCCCGTGCCAACACCAATAACCATGTTATCCTCCACATGTTTTATAGCAGCCAGAGCCGCCCGCCTCTTGGACTCAGTGTTCGCCACAGCATCACCACCCAAGAATATACAAAGAATACAACAAATATTAATCAATCTATCGCCCAGAAATAATTTTCAGTCCATATAACTATCACAACTCTTCATCCAAAATGAAGCATTCTTAAAGAAAATTAATTAAAAAAACAAGAAACCCTGAAATTAAGATTATTCATTATAACAATTAAAAAGAAATTGGAGCCCCGGGCGGGACTTGAACCCGCGACCTTCTCATTACCAATGAGACGCTCTAGCCAGGCTGAGCTATCAGGGCAGTTAGGCACAAAAATCTTATAATCCCCCATAAATAAATTTTGCTTATCCCTCAACAAAAAATATAAGAAACAAAGGCTACCCAAATTTCAACTAAAACGCGGAGATCGTCGAGCTGGTCAAATTGGGGTCAGACAAGACCAAAGACGCTGGACTTAAGATCCAAAAATGCAGACCAGACGGCTAAGAAATCCAGTCCCGTAGGGGTTCGTGGGTTCGAAAGGACGCGCTAAACTAGTGTCCCGAAAATCCCACTCTCCGCACCATTTATAAACCTCTTTTCTACCAAGAAATTTAATATAGCTAGTTATAAATACTAAACTTCCTAATTTTAGTTAACCTTATCAGACAAAAAATAATTTAAAAGTTGATAATCTTCAAATTAGTGTGAATTGAAAAGTAAACGAGCCTCCTTTTTTAAATTGGGTTTAGTAAAGGGGAGTAAAAATGGTTGAAGAATCAAGTATTTCTGAAATTAGGAAGCGTGATGGTCGTATAGTTAAATTTGAACCGGTTAAGATTACTAATGCTATTCATAAGGCGATTGTTGCGGTTAAAGAGGCTGATGGGGAAACCGCGAAGAATCTATCGGATCAAGTGGTTGCGATTATTGAGGAGAATTTTAGGGGTAGGATTCCCTCGGTGGAAGATGTTCAGGATACTGTTGAGAAGGTGCTTATAAAGAATGGTTTTTCGGATGTTGCTAAGGCTTACATATTGTATCGTCAGAAGAGGACGGAGCTTAGAGAAGCTAAGAAGTTGTTGGGGGTTAGTGACGATTTAAAACTATCTTTAAACGCTGTACAGGTTTTGGAGAATAGATATCTTTTGAAGGACGACCAGGGTAAAGTTATTGAAACTTCTTCTGAAATGTTTCGCAGAGTGGCTCGTGTGTTAGCTGCTGTTGATAGATTATATGATAGTGGCGTTGAAACAGAAAGGACTGAGGATGAGTTTTATGGAATAATGTCTAGATTAGAGTTTCTACCGAATTCTCCGACTCTGATGAACGCGGGTACAGATATTGGTCAGCTTGCGGCGTGTTTTGTTCTGCCTGTGGGGGACTCTATAGATGAGATTTTCGATGCTTTGAAATTTATGGCATTGATTCACAAGTCTGGTGGAGGAACTGGGTTTTCGTTTTCTAGATTAAGGCCGAGTGGCGACATTGTTGGTTCTACTAAGGGGGTTGCAAGTGGCCCTGTTTCCTTTATGAGGATTTTTGACGTTGCTACAGATGTTATCAAGCAGGGTGGACGGAGAAGAGGCGCCAATATGGGAATACTACGCGTAGACCACCCCGACATAATGGAATTCATTTCCACTAAGGAGAGGGAAGGTTCATTCAGCAACTTCAACCTCTCAGTTGGGGCAACGGACGCCTTTATGGAGGCCGTTGAAAAAGATGGAACTTATGAGCTCGTCAATCCCAGAACGGGAGAGCATGTTAAGAAACTCAAAGCAAGGAACGTTTTTAATAGCATAATAGAATCCGCTTGGAAAACGGGAGATCCGGGTATGATTTTTCTGGATGAGATAAATCGCCACAATCCTACACCAAGCGTCGGGCAAATCGAGAGCACTAATCCCTGTTTAGCGGGAGATACGTTAGTGGCAACAGCAGATGGACGTGGGGCTGTACCCATTAAACAGCTTGCAGAAGAAGGGAAAGACGTACCAGTATTCACGGAAGACTATACTGGTAAACTCACTATAAGGTATATGAGGCGGCCCAGAAAAACTGGGATGGAAAAAGTCTATTTAATAAGGTTAGACTCGGGAGATACAATAAAAGCGACGGGAAACCACATATTCTATCTAAGAGATGGCACAGAAAAAAGAACGATGGATTTGAAACCGGGTGACCGTTTACATGTTTTCACAAAACTGCTTCAATATCAGAGAGGCAAATACACAATTAATCCCCATAAACGTTATTGGCGTATGTTCAACAAAGGGAAATCAGAAAAATCAGAACATACGCTTATCGCTATGTTCTTTCATAACAACGGGGAAGAAATTCCCGAGGGTATGGTGGTTCATCATATTGATTTTGACTCTGAGAATAATGCTCCCGAAAACTTGGAAATAATGGTGAAAGGGATGCATGATGAGATACATTGTGAGTCGATGAAAGGAGAAAATAATCCCCTCTACAAAATTAAAGCTAATGAGGAACGATGGGTAGAATATAAAGCATCTAATCCTTTTTATAATGTCCGGGGGAAAAATAATCCTCGGTATGGTGTCAAGATTAGCGAAGAAACACGAACTAAAATAAGTGAATCGATAAAAGAAAATTATGAAAAGAATCCTAATCTGAAGAAAAAGCATTCAGAAATCTCTAAAGAACTATGGCAAAACGAGGAACACCGTCAGAATGCAAATGCAGGATTCCATAATAGAGCATTAAAGAAACTCAAGGAACGCCAAGAAACAACGAATCTCCCCTGTTTCTTAATTGGCAATCATGTCTTCGTTGAAAAGATTTGTGAAGCGTGTCAAAAGAAGTTTAATATTAGCTATAGCCTGAGAGAAATCAGTTATTGTAGTAAGAAATGCGCTACGGAACACTTGAACACAAATCAGGAAATTTATCAAAAACGTACAAGGAGTGTTCAGCAAACTTGTGCCAAAAAATCCGAAGAAACGAAAGAGAACCAAATTGAATGCTTTCTTACTTTGAAAACAGAATTTGGACGCAGACCCCTAAAAAAGGAATGGATGGAAAGATGCAAGCAAGCGGATATCCCCTCCCGATTAGGCACAAAATACGGATTCACTACCTATACCGAATTAGAAGAAGCCGCTAGTCTCTACAACCACCGAGTAATAAGTGTTGAGTATATCGGTGAGGAACCAGTTTATAATGGTACAGTAGACGAGTTTCACACCTTTTTTGTTGGCGGTTTTAAATCCGAAGAGTCAGAAAAAGAGAAGATTACATTTATAAAAACTAAAAACTGCGGGGAAGTTCAATTACTACCATTTGAGGCGTGCAATCTTGGTTCAATTAATTTGTCTAAAATGATTGAAGAGGGTGACATAGACTGGGATAAGTTAAGGAATGTTGTTCGGTTGGCTGTGCATTTTTTGGATAATGTAATTGATGCCAGTAAGTACCCGCTTCCTCAGGTAGATAAAGCTACGAAGGCGAACAGAAAAATAGGGTTGGGGGTGATGGGTTTCGCAGATATGCTAATTCAGCTTGACATTCCATATGATTCAAACAAGGCTATTGATGTTGCCGAGAAGGTTATGTCCTTTATAAGTAAAGAGGCGGTGAAGAGATCTGAGGAATTAGCTTTGGAGAGAGGCTCCTTCCCAAACTTTGAAGACAGTGTATGGAAAGAAAGAGGATGTAAAGCGTTGCGAAATGCTACCTTAACATCAATAGCTCCTACTGGAACCATAAGCATAATTGCAGGAACATCAAGTGGTATAGAGCCTCTGTTCGCCATTTCATTCGTTAGAAACGTAATTGGAACTCAACTCTTTGAGACGAACCCCCTCTTTGAAAAGGTGGCTAAGGAGCGTGGATTCTATAGCTCAGAATTAATGACAGAGATTGCCAAAAAGGGTTCAATTCAGGGTATGAAAACTATACCTGAAGATGTTCGTAGAATATTCGTCACAGCTCTTGACATAGATCCCGAGTGGCATGTAAAAATGCAAGCAGCCTTCCAGAAATACGTTGACAATGCGGTGTCCAAAACTGTTAATCTGCCACAAGAAGCTACATTAGATGATGTGTACAAAATATACTGGCTTGCTTACAAGTTAAAATGTAAGGGTATAACAATATTTAGATACGGAAGTAAAAGAGAACAAGTTCTAGTTACACAGCCTCCCGAGGAACGCTACGTGAGAGCAGCGTCAGAGTATGCAGGTGGTTCCCCTTCAATCCGATGCCCAACGTGTTAATAGAACCAGTATTATTAATCATTTTGTCAGTATGAATATCCAAGCGGCTTCACTTTAATTATATGCTCTCTCTAAATGTATAAAATAAGAAGAATGAAATTGCTACTTTAGCTTTGCTTGTCGTGTAGATTTTTTACCTGATAACTGGCTTTCTTTTACCCCAAAATATTCAAGCACCCTTAACGCTGCTGATGCAATCTGCCTTTCAATGTAATAA
Source organism: Candidatus Freyarchaeota archaeon (assembly GCA_030587365.1). GTDB lineage: Archaea > Asgardarchaeota > Jordiarchaeia > Jordiarchaeales > Jordiarchaeaceae > Jordiarchaeum. The sequence continues at coordinate 22,507 of JAUQZE010000040.1, forward strand.
TCAATGTCTATATTACTAATGTCGGCTAGACTATAGGGAACCGCTCTATCTGAAATGCTGCCTTCCCCTTTTCCTATCACGTAACCTATTTTTGAACCCGCTTCTGGGCGGCCGCCCGCCGCCATAAGTTTCTTAGCCGCACTCACATGCGGTGCCTTAATCTTGTATTTCTCTGGGGGTTTAGTCAGGGTCTCCCAGATTACAAGTTCATCTAAAGAAACTTTACCCTCCCGCAGCCTCTGAATGGTTTCGTTAACAAATTTGGTTGCCTTTTCCAAATCTTTCTCTCTGAGAATTATGTTGAGCACGTTTTCCTGTACTTCCCTCGCAATCTCGGGCCAGTCTCCTCTCACAATCTCAAAACCCACCACATCCAGTGCGCCGTCCTCCAAAAGTCCAGCATACTTCTTTTTCGCCTCAGTAAAGAAGACCCTCTTGTATACCTTGTCCGGTTTTATTTCCAACCCCAGCTTTTGCGTGACCTCCCGGCTAAATTTATCAACACCTTCCACGTTAGTTACAAAAACGCTATCCGTATCAGCATAAATCACTTTAAGACCATGCTTCTTAGTCATCTCAATCGTTTCCTTAATGATCTCTCTCCCCCACGCGGATGTGGCTTCAGCCACCGGCTTAAGATACCATTTGGCACCCAGCCAACCACAATAACCATAAACTGCGTTGGTCATAATTTTAAACGCTTTCTGCCTCTCATTCATCATAATGTACGGTAATGTTTGCGGCTTCAGCTTCTCCATACCTTTCTGAATCTTCCTCCTCTCCGCTATTAACTCCTCAATTACTCTCTTGTAAAATCCGGGCGGCTCCTTCCAGAATTTATGTCCGACCTCTGGAGCGATATTCACCTCATCCTCGGAAACTTTCTCATTCGGCTGCACATAAGTATCAGGAGAAATGTTATACTTTATCATGAGATTCGGGTACATGGACGCAAAATCAAACACCGCAATATTATCATGAACCCCCGAAACCGGCTGCAAAACGTACCCCCCAGCATACGTCCCTCCACCAAACGCAGGCTTATTAGGAATAAGTTCCCCAATCGCATGCCCCTCAGTAAGAAGCATATTCTCCACCCTGAATCCAACCCCCGCCCGCATAACCTGATCCAGAGGCATACCCGAAACCTGAGCCATAGAAATCGCAGTGGGCAACAATTTCTCAGAAATCCCTATAGTGGACTTAGCATCCTGAGCCGCGTATAATAGAAGCTGCTTTCTTAGACCCTTATCATCCCAATATTTCGGAATCTGCGCATGATCTATCAAAACACGAGAATTCTTCGCCATCACCCTAAGATAATCCGCAATATTCTTCAGAGTCTTCACCTTGACCTCAACCACCATCTCTGCCATATCATAGAGGTCCAAGTGCGCCCTCCCAGCAACGGAAACATGCCCATAAACACTAAGGTGAGGCTCCGAACCATCTCTGCAAACAGTAAACTTCACACGAAGCTTCTTAGCTCTATCAATCAAAAACGGAAAATCGAAAAAATTCGAATCGTAACCTACAATTACATCCGGATTAAACTCTGTAACGTATCCCAAGAACTCCTTCAAAACATCCCTATCCTCACCGTTCTTAGCAACAAACTGTTTCTCCACACCACCATTAGTAGCCGCACTTATGATTATCACCGGATCCTTCTCAGGATTCAAAGCCCCAGAAGGACTATAAATCTCAATATCAAACGCCAGTACCCTAAGCCCCGGTAAATCCATAAGCTCCACAGGCTTCAAATCCCCAACAAGCCTATAGACCGAATACCCCCTATTTTTTAAACCCTCAACCTCTTGAACCTCAGCCGAGTACCATCCACAAGGACGAATCCTCTTATCCGCCAAGTAACGCACATAATGCCTAATATCCACCTCAAGAAAATCCTCAACACCATCAACTTTCTTAAAAACCTTAACATACTTCAAAACATAATCAAAATCCCGAAAAACAACCCTAACAACATCCCGATCCTTACCAAACAACTTCCTCTTAACAACATCAACCCCCAAAATAGGAGAGTCGGAAATCGACAAACCCTTCAAAGACTCAGCAAGCACCCCAACATTCACGTCCTCCTCTGGAACAATATAAAAATACGGCTGAAAAGTATCATCCACCACCAAAACTCTACCATCCCTACTATCAACACCCCAAATCAAAACCTTAGAAACACCATCCTCAACCGTTTGACCAACATCCAGTATCCAGAACTCCAACCTCATAAAAACCCCACCAAGAATCCTAAATTTTAAATATAACACTCCCCTAAAGAGCTTAACTATTACTCATGTAAACTTTAATAGTTATGATAAACAAAATAAGACCAAAAAACAGTTAACTAAACTAATTTAGGCTCCTACGAAAAAATTTATCTTACGAAAATGTAATCGTGTAACCACAAACTGGGGCCCAGATCGCTCAGCATGGCCAATGATGTGCAGTTAGCTCATCTATTCCAGAAAGAGCGCCGGACTCATAATCTTGTATAGAATGGGGTCAGAAAACCAGGAATAAGAGATCCGGAGATCGCCAGTTCAAATCTGGCTCTGGGCACCACCTTAATAACGCTCAAACTTTTGAGCCATTTTTCCTTTTCCAGAATTACCTCTGGTTAAAGCCTTATAAAAATAGTTCAAATTATTTTATTTTCGTTAATAAATATAGGAGAAAGTGGAGCCGCCGACGTGATTTGAACACGTGACCACCAAATTACAAGTCTGGCGCTTTTGGCTGCTTTAGTCTTGGGCAACTGCGAGCTGAGCTACGGCGGCTCGTTTTATTGTTGGAATGAAAAACGCGAAGCTAGAATTTAAGTTTTTTCAAGGATTGTATCCTAGTGTGTAGTAGCAAAATTAAGTAGACTTGGATGTTTCTTAATTGGTTAAACGGTGATTGAAATGAAACAATCCAAGCCTACGAGTAGTAATAATAGTGACCAGTCCTTTTTGCTTTTTCGGAAGCGTCTGGTGGGGATCACCTCCGCAGACCTTGAAGGGCTCTCGGAATACGCCCAAAAGAACCTGGAGATCATACGATGCTGGCGCCTCAACCCCCTGAAAAGCATCCTTGAGGAATACCAGATCTCGAAGA
>JAUQZE010000002.1 GCA_030587365.1 Candidatus Freyarchaeota archaeon
CCACAGGGATTTGACTGGTTCCAGAATCATGCGGGCCATGAACAGGACGCGGCTCGAGAGGCTGATTGAGGGGAGCTTGAATTCTTGGAGCGTGAGTCCTCTCCATACTGTTTCTTTGATCTCCTTGAATCGGGGGAGGTGGTGGAGGTGTTCAGGGTTGGGTCCCTCAAAAACTTCTTCGACTAACATACCCCTATTTAGACAAAAAGAGGTTAGTTAACCTAACTCCCAAAAACATAATTATTACATTGTGCCATCTATCCCCGAGCCAAAGCCTATTAGACTATACTCTTGAAGCTCTTCAGGGTTTATTTGCTGTGGCGTTTTTATTTGTGCATCAAGAACTTTTGCGAAGACTTTAGCGATTTTCTCAGTATTATTGTGATGATATGAAAACAAAACCAATAGAGATTTCATTGGCAACACAACATTCTCTTAAATTTAATTGGAGTAATAAGATTATCGGACTAATAATAAGTTACATAACTCCGTCAGGAAATCCTTTGTATTCGATAACACCTGATTCTTTGAAGAAATCCAACATATCAATGACTGAGCGCATTTCTACAACCTTGTTCTCAACTATACGATAGATGGTAAAAGCCGTCATGGTTACCTTCTTGCCAGTAGGGGCTAATCCAAGATATTCGCCTTTGTGTGTTCCTGCACCTTTGAAACGAATCCACCCCTTGTCGCCTTCAGCGATGATGTCCTCAATCGTTCCATGGAAATCGGGAAAGCCCTTGTATTTAAATGTAAAAAATGTGGGAAAGAGTTTGGTAGATTTATTGGTGAGGGTTAACGTAGTTATTTTTTGTGCCTAGGATCCCCAGGCGGATAATAGGGCTCGTAGGAATCATAGGTTTGGTATTGCTGTAGAACCACAACGTCACCCTTGACTTGCATTTCTCCGGAAAAGTACTTATCAGCTAGACTCACTTCCTTCGTATGATGACCAACCCAGTCATCGCTAGACATATAGACAACAGCAGTAGCTTCTGGCGGTTTCCCAGTCACTATCTTTGAATCTCCAAGAATGCCGTCTTTTTCAAATTTATACCAGTATCCGCGGTTCAGGTCTTTCAGCCACATTACCACCGTGAAGGGGCTCCATCCCTCACCGAGACCCTCCTTATCTATACCTTTAATTCTTTTAACACCAAAATTGAAACAGGCGTCTGAATCCTCTGCAGTCGCCAAGGTTTCACCTCCTAAGCCACATTCTCTAAACTATTAAGTTACACAAACGTCACTATTCAACTGGTTCTAGGACTGCTCCCAGCCATTGGGATAGGAGCCATACTTTTTGCAGGCGTCAACCCAAGCTTGGTAGTTTTCCATTGAAATCCAATAATCAGAGGGGCCGGGATTCCAATACTTACTCTTAGGATCGGAGCATGCGATATTGTATCTCTCCTTTTCGTAAGCAGCGATTACGCTTTGAGGGCCGGCTTTGATTTTGTCCCAGTCGGGGAAGTCGAACCACATCTTATCATAGTGGAGACATGTTTTGAGAGCTTCGTCTATCGGCCACACATGGTCACTGCCTATGAGATAGGCATACTTGCCATGGGCCTGAAGCAATATGTCCGCATGGCGTCTCAAGTCTCCGCCCGTAATCAACGTTCCTCCCGGTGGCCAATGAACCTCCTTACAAAGGTCCACATGATACGGAATAAGATCCGCGGTCATATCAGTACCCATAACGTTCAGCCCATCGCAGAAGAACATAATGTCCGTGCCGGCGTCTCTTACCGCTCTGTGGTGTCTTATACAGAATCTGAGCGCTTCCCTCATACACATGTGCAACCACTCAGGGTTACGCTTATACATAAGAGCCCTTTCTCTATGGCCTAACGTTGGTCCTATGGCTGCTCCTGCGGTGGAAAGGGGTCCCACACAAGTATTCGTCATAAGGGGCTGAACACCCCAGAGTCCCGCTCTTCTAAGATACTCTTTAATGACTTTGATCTCCCATAGTTGCATGGGGTACGCTCCGTAATCCGCCTCAGGCACTTTGTGTGAAAGAAATGGGGCGGTTCTGAAGGGTAACCAAGGTACCTGGAACCCTGTTTCCATTGCTCCGGCGCTCCTGCATACTGGAGCTGATGTTTCCTTAAGATAGACGTGGCCGCCGTACTCGGCTTCAGAGTAAGTAATTTTATGGATGAATATTATGTCTGTTGCGAATTTTGCTACTGCCATATTTGATGCTAAAACGTGTAGCTTGGGATACTTGTGAAAGTCAGCGCTCTTTAATATTACTCCGTATGCGTCTAGTATTCTGGGAGCGTTTGTTGCCATGGCGTAAAGGCCACCCAAAAGCGGACAGCGGTCTCTCTCGACACCGTAAGCAGTCGCCCAATACCGGTCCATTGGGGTCATTTTCTCCTTAGCTATGTTCTCCTGCATCTTAAGCATTATTCGCTCCATTATGACCTGCTCTTCCTCCGACCACTCAGGAGGCTTAAAATTCCAGTACCACTCAGGGATCTTGAGTTTTTCGTATATTTCCCATTCGCTGTAGGCGTAATCGCACCAGGGAGATGCCTTCTTCCCACCGGCTTCGGTTGGCTTCTCGGAGACGGTGGTGTATGGCTCGGGTTTCTTATACCAGGATAAGTATTCTTCACCTTCGGGCATTTCTCTACACCTCTATTTATTAATGTTGGTGCTTGGGATGGCTTCTCGATTATTTATTCTTTTGGAATTGCATCCCTTGCAATTTTTCATTTATATTTTCGTTTAACTTTCACTTAAATTTTATTATTATAAAAATAATTTTCCTATAAACATTTTTTGACCTAATATAAAAACATCTGGCTTTGGTATTCAAGAAGTAAGAATTGGAAACGTTTATAACGAACATAGCCTTTTAAATATAAAACACTATAATTAACCGTCTTATTATTACTATGGAGGGTGTTTGTTTATTAATGGAAACAAAGGCAATTAAACCTATCCCGAAGTGGCACCCACGCATACGGGTAAGGATCTTTCCCGATATCTCGTTGAAAAGCACCCTGTTCGGGAACCGCCCTATCAGACTAAGTCAATTTGTCCCTTGTGCAAACTCGAAGATGAAATAGTGACGGTTATAGATGCTACGGTCTACGAGGAAGACGGCAGGGTTATGATGAAGAAGACCTGCGACAAGCACGGTGAGTTTGTAGATGTGTATTGGTCTGACGCGGAGATGTTCAAACGTGTTATGCCCTACTGGTATAAGACGGTGGGTCTTGACAACCCAAGGACTAAGACTGTTGAGGGCTGTCCAAAGGACTGCGGCCAGTGTCCCAATCACAAGTCGCACACCGCTCTGGCTATAATTGATGTAACCAATAGATGTAATTTGAGTTGTCCAATCTGCTTTGCCAATGCGGGCGAGTCCGGAACCGTTTATGAGCCGACTCCGGAAGAAGTGCTTGATATGATGAAGAATCTCCGGCGCAACCTACCAGTGCCTTGCCCAAGCATCCAGTTCGCGGGTGGTGAACCTACACTCAGTGAGAACCTGCTCCAATACGTTAATTGGGCTAAAGAACTAGGTTTCAATCATATTATGATTGCTACCAACGGAATTAGGATGGCCAAGAGTGCCGATTACATACGTGAGCTTGTGGAAGCTGGTCTAAACACTATATATCTCCAGTTTGATGGCGTAACAGCTGAACCCTACTTGGCAGCTAGAGACGCGGATCTGAGACCTATTAAGCAGAAGGTACTGGATAACTGTAAGGAAGCGGGTCTGGATGGCGTCATATTAGTACCAACAATTATAAAGGGAGTTAACGACGACCAAGTGGGGGCGATGATTCAGTTTGCATTGGAGAATCGAGACATTGTTCGATGCGTCAACTTTCAGCCCGTAAGTATTACTGGCCGAATCGACCACGAAAAACTCGGTAAGATGCGTATCACTATACCGGAAGTAGTTCATCTTATTGAAGAGCAGACCCTCGGTAGGATCAAGGCAACGGACTGGTATACCATTCCTTCAATGGTGTTGCTTGGAAGAGCGTTGGGGCTTATTAAAGGTAGTCCCGAGCTTGAGCTAAGTGCACACTTTGCGTGCGGTATGGCAAGTTTCTTGTTTCTTAAAGAGGATGGTTCCTATTACCCGATTACTGAGGTTATTGATATAGATAAAATCTTGAAGGTTCTGGGGGACATATGCAATCTCTACGCCGAGGGAAAGCGGTTTGCAGGTGTACGTGCTAAACTTAAACTCGCGGGTTCCCTCAGGCATATCAAGAAGAAGGGATTGATTAAGGATCTTACCTCAATGTTCCTAAAAAGAGGTAGCTATAGTTCACTAAGAGACTTTATGCACAACATAATTATGCTGGGGATGATGCATTTTATGGATCCGTACAATATTGACTTGGAGCGAGTCCAGTACTGTGACATAAATTATCCTACTCCGGACGGCAGAATAATTCCCTTTTGTACTTACAATAATATTTATAGACAACAGGTGGAGGACAGATTCGGCAAGGCACTAGAAGAGTGGCGTGTGGAGAAGAAGGCTGCACCCCCATTCAATTTATAGTCAATAGTGACTAAGCTTATATAATGAAATTAAGGTAAGATTGGTTGGGGTTGCAGAATGTCTTTCAAAGATTTTTCTAAATATTTCGCTGAGAAGTCGAAGGGTAAGGATCAGGTTCAAAAGATAGTTGAGATGCTGGAAGTAGAGTTGAGTAAGGGGGTAAAAGACTTCGTGGATGAGGATGATTTGAAGGATTGGGTTAGAGACATTTGCTTATCCTTTGATTCTACTCTCTTACGTGACCAGATTATACAAGGTTATATGGGTGCCCATAATGTGGATTTCATTCTCTTGGGGGGGTCACTGGCTATGGAGGTAAAACTGGTCAGAAATGAAGAGGATTTACAAGGAGCAGTGACCGCAATAATTTCTCACATTCCAGCTTTCAGCAGCTTATGTAGAAATGTTCTTTTTTTGGTATACGACAGCGGCGGGGTTATGGAAAATCCTGATGAGTTTAAAAGAAGCATTGAGAGTAGATCCGATAACGTAACAATGCTGGTAATAAAAGGGATGGGTTAATGTTTTAGAATATCCAAAAAAGAGGAGGTTTTTGATAAGTTAAGGTTATCACGTTTCCTCAATGGTGTATCCTTGCTTTGCTTGTTCTGTGAGTCCCTCGTCTTCCGAGTACTCGATTATATCTTTAATAACCCACTTTACTGCTTCTTCGCCGGTTAGAAGATTTTTTATTTCCTTTTCGTAATTCGCTGGTTTCAGAATAAGGAACCAACCATCTGTGTAAGGATTTCTAATATTATGGGGTGGAGAGGACACTCTATCCGGATTAACTTTGACAATGGTTCCGGCTAATGGTGCATAGAAAGGTCCAATATACTTTGCGGTTTCAAGAAGTCCGTAGGGTTGGTCCTGTTTGAGTTGCGTTCCTGTGGGGGGAAGTTCAATGAGGTATGGTAGGGGATGAGAAATGGTGGTAATCATTATGGGTATGGCACCGTAGTAGTCCAAGCCTATCTGGAGATTTCCGTCGTCCATTTTTTTAACCCAAGTATGGCCACGTTTAATGTGCGAATAGTGTAGATTTAGAGGGAAGAACATTTCTCCTATTTTTGCGACTTTGGCCATTCCAATCCCTGAGTAGACTTATTTTGTAAACCCTTTCGGTATTATTCCCTTTATCTCTACTTCCCTTTTAGTGTGGTCGGGTAGTATAGTCAAGTTCTCTGAAATAAAATTCCGTATATCCGCAATTGAGGCAAACATATGCGTCAGCTGGGAAATTTCTTCCTACCTCAAGTATTGAGGGTACTGAGACTTCCTTCATCTGGATTTTTTCAGATTTGCATTTTGCGCATTTCGCTACTTTAGCCATGTAGAACCACACCTCTTTTTGAAATTTTTAGGCTCTAATTCACAAAATAAATTTGGCTTTTATATACTTTTCATTAACAATATATATTAGCTTTTCTACATTTTTAAGGAGAAAAATTTGGTTTAATTCATTGAAAAAAATGTTTCGATAGGTTTCCAACAAGTCTGGTGGTGAGTTGTGTGCCCTTTGAACCGGAAGAAAAAGAACCATCTGGGAGTGATTCTGATGCTTTGTTTCCGCCGAGAGGTCCCGAATTTGATATCAGTCGGTTTCGGTGCCAGCATTGCGGCTCTTTTTCCGTGGAGGCTTTGAGGGATGAGCCGGTGGTATCGGGGATTTTTCGGATTTTTAAATGTAAAAAATGTGGGAAGGAGTTTGGTAGATTCGTTGGTAGGGATTAGTTAGCGAAGTTATTTTTTGTATTTGGGGTGTCCCGGTGGGTAATAGGGTTCGTAGGACGCGAAGGTTTTGTATTGTTGTAGAACCGCGACGTCGCCTTTGATTTGCATTTCTCCAGAATAGTATTTCTCCTGTAAGTCCACTTCTTTTGTGTGCTGGCCGACCCAATCATCGCTGTTCATTATGATGACGGCGTTGATGCCTGTTGGTTCCTTGGTCACTATTTCTGTGCTTTCGAGTATGCCATCCTTTTTAAATGTAAACAGGTATCCCCGTTTCAGGTCTCTCATCCAGAAACACATTTTGAAGGGTTCCCATCCTTCACCATATCCTTCCTCAGCCATAGCCTTGATTCTTTTAGCGCTGTGCTGATAACACGCATCAGCCATTTCTGCGGTAGCCACCATATTTCACCTCGCTCGTAGGAGCTATCCTAATTTTTAGGGTTGTTCCCAGCCATTGGGGTAGGAACCATACTTTTTAGATGCGTCTGCCCAGGCTTGATAGTTTTCCATGGGTATCCAGTAGTCACCCGGTCCAGGGTTCCAGTACTTGCTCTTCGGATCCTGACAAGCAATCTTGAATCTCTCTTTCTCATAGGCAGCAATGTCCTCAAGTTTAGCCGCCTTAATCTTATCCCAGTCTGGGAAGTCGAACCACATCTTATCATAGTGGAGAACTGTGTTAAGAGCGTCCTGTATTGGCCACACGTGGTCGCTGCCCACCAAATATGCGTATTTTCCGTGCGCCTGAAGTATGATGTCCACATGGCGTCGGAAGTCTCCACCGGTTATACAGGTTCCTCCCGGAGGCCAGTGGACCTCTTTGCACAGATCCACATGATATGGTATCAGGTCTGCGGTCATGTCTGTACCCATAGTGTTAAGACCATCGCAGAAGAACATTATGTCCGTGCCGGCATCCCTTACCGCTCTGTGGTGTCTGATGCAGAATCTGAGAGCCTCTCTCATACACATGTGATACCATTCAGGATTTCGCTTGTACATTATGGCCCTCTCTCGAATGCCTAGAGTTGGACCGATGCCTGCTCCGGCTGTGCCGATGGGACCTACACAGGTGTTTGTCATGAGGGGCATTACTCCCCAGAGCCCTGCCTTTCTGAGATACTCCTTAATAATCCTGATTTCCCATAACTGGTGGGCGTATGCTCCATAGTCCGCTTCTGGTACTTTGTGTGAGAGAAAGGGCGCAGTCCGGTACGGTAACCATGGAACCTTGAAGCCGGTCTCCATTGCTCCAGCGCTTCTACACACAGGAGCAGAGGTTTCCTTTAGGTAAACGTGTCCACCCCACTCGGCTTCGGAGTAAGTGATTTTGTGGGTGAATATGATGTCTGTAGCGAACTTCGCCACAGCCATGGTGGTTGCCAGTACGTGTAGCTTAGGATACCTGTGAAAGTCCACTCCCTTCAAAATTACACCATAGGCATCCAATAGTCTTGGGGCGTTGGTTGCAAGTGCGTAGTTGCCTCCCATTACGGGGCAGCGGTCTCTCTCAACGCCGTAGGCAGTAGCCCAGTATCTGTCTAGGGGTGTCATTTTTTCCTTGGCGATATTCTCATGCATCTTAAGCAAGATGCGCTCCATTATGACCTGCTCTTCCTCGGACCATTCGGGGGGTTTGAAGTCCCAGTACCAGTCGGGTATTTTCAGCTTCTCGTATATTTCCCATTCGCTGTAGGCGTAGTCGCACCAGGGAGCTGCCTTCTTCCCACCGGCTTCGGTTGGCTTCTCGGAGACGGTGGTGTATGGCTCGGGTTTCTTATACCAGGATAAGTATTCTTCACCTTCGGTCATTTCTCCACACCTCTAACTTCTTTATTCAGCCTCTTCCATTAGTTCTGAGGCTAACTGTACTGCTGCTAAAGCATCTCTTGCAAAGTATGCACCTACAGATTTAGCTAATTCGGGGCCTGTAGCCCATCCGCCGATCATGTATTTGACGGGAAGCTTCTCCTTATCGATCATTTCCTTCAATGTTTTTAATTTGTCCAGACAGCCGGTAATCGCGGATGCTGCGCCGATTATGTCTGCTTTTTCTCTTTTAGCACCTTCGATGAACTTTGGTAAAGGTACATCTTCACCCAAGTCCGTGACCGCCCAGCCAGCGGATTCAAACATTGAGATAACAACGGATTTTCCTATGGTGTGCAGGTCTCCCTCCACCATTCCAATAACCAGTTTTCCGGCCGCTTCCGCCTTTTCCGCTTTCAGGTGGGGCCTTATTACTCCTAGTACCGCCTGCATAGATTCGCCGCTCATCAGGAGGTCGGTGAGTGAGGCTCCTCCGAGTCCGGATGCGTACATTTCTCCGGCTTTGAGCATTCCCGGGGTGCATCCCTTGTTCAGTATGTCTATGGCGGATATTCCTTGTTTCAGTGCCTGCTTAGCAAGGTCCGCAGCGAGTAAGTCGTCACCATCTATTAATGCTTTGGATAACTTATCAAAAATTTCTTCTTTCGACATACTATCACTCGCTCAAAATTATTTTCAAAAAGAAACACATACTCTATTATATTTTATTTAACAGTTATATAAGTTTTTACTCAAATTTAGAGGATATCACTTTTCGTTTAACGCCTTTTCGGATTTATCCGCCGTTATTTTTTCTTTTTCTAATATTACCTCATCTATTCTCAGAATAGTTTCGGCTATCTCATTTGCTGACTTAATCAGATGTGTCTTGAGGCTTAACGGTTCTAAAACTTTTAGAGTCATAATGTTCTCTAGTTTTCCCTTATCGCTGATTCCGGCCCATACATTTTGGGGGTTTTCGTGCAGAGCCTTGAGCTCAGCCAAAGTTTCCAATGGATTCAATCCAGAGTTTTCCGCTAGGGTTTTGGGTATTGATTCAAGAGCCTTTGCGTATTTCTCTACTGCTAGTTGTTCTCTTCTAGAAAAATTCTTTGCATATCTTTTGATCTCTTTGGCAAGTTCTATTTCCACCGCCCCGCCTCCCGCGACTACTTTACCTTCCATAATTACAGCCTTTAAAACTTTTAACACGCTACGGAATACTCTCTCCGCTTCACTCAGTATATCCTCGGTGCCCCCCCTGATTATAATACTGGCGCATCTTACCCCTGAACAGTTAACGAAAACGAGTTTCTTCTCACCGATTCTTCTTTCCTCAACAATTTCCGCAATTCCAAGATTCTCCTCTCTCAAATCATTTAGGTCGGTTACGATTTTTCCCCCGGTTGCTTCAGATATTATTTTGAGATCCATGCTTGGTAGCTGAGCAACAGTTAAAATCCCGGATTCCGTGAGAAAATGTGCTGTTAAGTCATCAACGACTTTTGTACATAAGACAACATTGGCTCCCCCACTCTCTATCTTCTTCACCATATCCCTCGCCAACTCGTTTAGAGTGTCTAGATGAACTTTATAATCATCGGAGCTTCGGATACGAATCTCCAGCTCTCTTCTAAAAATCTGTTGGGAGACCCTCAACCAACAATCCAGCAATGCGATCCTGGCTTGTTCAACTCTTTTTGGCATCTTGGGGTTGATGATTTCTCTTTCCAGAATAACTCCCGGGAAGAGTTCACTTTCATTAAGGCTTTTCCCCTTTTCTTTCAATATCTTGATTTTTCCAGTATCAATAGTGGGGGTTTTCTTTTCTTCTGCTACGCTGTTTATTGCTCTTACAGCCATTTCAGCGAATAACTCTTTTCCATCAGCGATTTTCCCGCCTATAGTTGTTAGGGCGACTTTTTTCAGAGTTTCAGAATCCTCGTGGCCTATGGTTAGTGCCATGTTGTTTAAAAGTTCCAAAACTTTTTTGGTCGCTTCTTTGTAACCGTTTATAATCACCGTGGGGTGTACTTTCTGGCTCAACAGTTCCTCGGCGTTCTTCAGCAGCTCTCCTGCTAGGATAACGCTGGCTTTCGTCCCATCACCTATGTATTTACTCTGAGCTTCTGTGAGGTCGACTAACATTTTTGCTGCGGGATGCTTAAGGTACATGAACCCAAGAATAGTTGCCCCATCACTGGTATATTTTAGGCCTCCTATGTTGTCTATGAGGAGTTTGCTTCTTCCTCGGGGACCAAAGCAGGGTTTTACTGCGTCAGCGATGACACTAAAAGCCGATATATTGTTGAGAGTGGTTTCGAAAACTTTTTCCCGCGTCTTGATTTCCTTTAGGGGACGCATATAATCCAGCTTTTCCGACTCTTCAAGTTCTTCGGCTGCAAATATATCATCTATTCTGAGAATCATTATTGCAGCCTCGTAGGCAGATTTTATAGCTTGGGTTTTCACAATGAAGGGTTCGTAGACTCCGAGACTCCTTAGATCTTTGATTTCCCCATCAGTTACATCTATGCCGACATAGGTTTCTCCTGAACCGTGTCTCCTTCTCAGCTCTGAGATCTTGGTCAATGCGTCAAGACCCAAATTTTTGGCAAGCAAAGAGGTTAACGCTTCTAGAGATTCTGCGAAAGCCGTCCATGCCAATTGTTCTTTTCCGTTTCCTTGGGTGGTGGTTCTGATTCTTTTCGAGGTTTCAGTTTCTGAGGCTCCCCCACCCACTAGTATCAGGGGGTTCTCGACCACATCCTTTACTGCACAAACTGCGTCATGAACTGCTCTTTCCACCTCATCCAGAATGCTTTGGGCTCCTCCCCTCAGAAGAACCGTCAAGGTGAATGGGTTTTCACACTGCTCAACGAGTATTATTCTTTCTTCTCCGAATTCCTTTTCTCGGACAACACCTGCGTATCCCAGATCTTCTGGTTTAAGGTCGTTAATATCCGCTACGAGTTTGCCGCCTGTTGCTGAAGCAGCGTTTTGGATATTAGCATTTCCCACCCACTCAGCACCGAGAATTCCTCTACTAGCCAAGTGGTACTGGGCGAGGTCGTCGATTCCTTTTTCGGAGAAGACAACGTTCACACTCAGTTCTGACAGTTTCTCAACCATTTGTTTTATTATTGCTTCTTCTTCTTCCAAAAAATCTTTTATTCGCTCTGGATTCTCTATTAGAATTTTGGTATCGAATTCGGTTTTTTCAATTTCCAGAGGGCACTTAATAAGAGCTATTCTTGCGTTTTCAACACTTTTCGGCATTTCCTTATGGGCGGCTTCCTTATTTAATACCACGCCCTTAACCAACTCGCTGTCTGCAACTACGCCCCCCAATTTCTTTTCAATTACGATTTTTTGAACATCAACAAAACGCTTTTCACCAACATTTTTTGAAACGTGTAAGACAGCATCCACAACCATTTTCGAAAGAAATTCACACAGCTCTAAGGTGAGCTTACCCATCATAGCATTGACTGCTACTTTTTTCAGCATCTCCCTATTGGTTGGATCAATTAGGATGGCAATTTCTTCAAGAATCCTTAAGACCTCTTTGAAGGCCCTTGAGTATCCCCGTATTAGGGTTGTAGGATGAATTCCTTTATCAAGCAGTTGTTCAGCCCTGCTCAGAAGCTCACTGGCAAGAATCACCGTTGTCTTTGTTCCATCCCCAACCTCCAGGTCTTGCGTCTCGGCGGCGTCCTTAAGAACCTTGACTGCAGGGTGACCTCCCCCCACCTTATTCAAAATAGTAAAACCGTCCCTTGTTATCGTAACGTCCCCTTTTTCATCAACAATAAGTTTATTCATGCCGGTGGGGCCAAAGGAACTCTTAATGAAATCCGCTAAGGTTTTGACTGCGACGATACTCTCTCGTAGAGAAGACAAGTCCTCTGAAGAATTATAGGAATAGTTATCTCCAGACAATTCGAGTCCCTTAGAATAAAAAATTCTTCTTACTGCTTGTAAAAAATTTGTAGATTTTCAGTTGAGGCATACTAAGTTTCTATACAGATTAATATTTTGTCCGACCCTTTCATTATATTTTATGGATTGCCTAGAAGTTTTGCACTGTTCTCATATTCTATGGTTGAGATTTTCGCAATCACATAATAAAAATTAATAAGCTAAAATAATAACAAGTTCATATTCTACTACTCTATACGATTTAGAATCGCACAAACACAAAAAACGTGGATTAACAAACGAGCTTAGGTCGGATGGAAGACCCATTAACTCACTCTGATAACCGAGTGCAAGACCGTGAATGTTGAAAAGTGAGGTGTACGATGTGTTTGCTTTTGAAAAGGAACAAAAGGTTTGGGACATTAATGGTGTAAAAATCGGTGGCCAACCGGGTGCTTATCCCACAGTATTGATCGGAAGCATTTTTTATGATAAACACAAAATTGTTTCAGACCGTCAAAAGGGAATATTCGATAAGAAAAAGGCGGAAGAGCTAATCAACAAGCAGGATGAGATGTCCGATAAAACCGGGAACCCCTGCATATTGGATATTGTGGGGGATACCGCGGAAGCTCTCGAAAAACACATTGATTTTGTGGCTTCAGTAACAAAGGCTCCCTTTCTCGTGGACAGCACTCTTCCAGACGCTCGTCTGGCGGCGATTAAATACGCTGTTGAAGCGGGATTAGTTGAGCGGGCTATCTACAATTCGATAGACGTGCACTCCAAAGAGAGTGAACTTAACACTCTTAAAGAACTCGGTGTAAAATCCAGCATGATACTCGTGTTTAGCCCCAAGGCTTTGATGCCGGAAGGCCGAATAGAGTTGTTAAAGGGTGCTGGCGGTGAGAAGGGATTAATCCAAAAGGCGCAGGAGGCGGGAATCAAAAACATGCTTGTGGACACCGCGGTGCTTGACGTTGTGAGCATATCCTTCGCAGCGCAAACCATATACTCAGTGAAAAACGAGTTCGGACTTCCTTCAGGATGCGGCCCCGCAAACGCCATTACTGCCTGGAAAAAGATCAAAAAAGAATTCCCACCAGCCTCGTATAAGGCGTGCATATCCGGCTCTGTACTGGTAACGGCTATGGTGGGTGCAGACTTTGCCTTATACGGTCCCATTGAGGAGGCTGAATCAGTTTTCCCCGCCTGTGCTATGGTCAACGGTCTTGTAGCATACTATAACAAAAGAAAATATCGGATAAGACAGGAGCCTTCGCATCCTTTAAACAAAATATTCTAGGTAAAGATAGGCAGAATATAGTCCAAATGTGTGGTGATTGAATGGGTAAAGTAGCAATTTTACTATTCACTACTCCTCTACAGTTTCAGAATTCGGATACCGCGATTGAGTTTATAAACGCGGCTCTTGAGAAGGGACACGAGGTAACTGTTATCGGTATGGGAGACGGTGTTTATAATGCTGCCAAATTTTTGATCGTGGAGGATATGCCCTCTCCTGTGGGCAGGTTTAAGGAACTGAGTGAGAAAGGAGTGAAGTTCGTTAACTGCTTCCCTTGTTGCACCGCTCGTGGACTAAAACCCGAGACAGACTTCATTCCCAGTGCTTCCATAGAGAGCACAACCACAGTCCTGGAAATCATGAGGGATGCAGACCGATTTTTCGCTATTACGATATAGGGAGGGAGATAATGCGATGAAATTGCTGCTTATAATTAGGAAGCCTCCGTTTGGCTGGATACATATTGTTGAAGCCGTCCGATTAGCAGCCGCGGCAGGGTCTCTCACAATTCCGGTAACTCTTCTTTTCATAGACGACGGCGTTTACTGTCCCATGAAGAATCAGTTTCCAAAAGCTATCGGATACTCAGCCATAGACCGGTTTCTTAAAATGTTACAGAATTTCGAGTCCAAATTATATGTGGTTAAAGAATCGCTTGATGAGAGGGGTCTCACTATAGATGATTTAATTCCCGGCCTTCCCATTGAAAGTATCGTTCAGAGTGATGTAGCGAAAATTATTGCTGAAAATGATATCGCAATGGCTTTCTGAGGGAGATGAATGAAGATGGCAACATTAATACTCGTATCCAAGTCGCCTTATATCACGAAGGATAACGTGTATGCGTTTGAAGCGTCCTTAAATTTGAAGAATATGGACGAAGAAGTCGGTGTGATGTTAATACAGGATGCGGTGCTTAGCGCAATTCAGGGACAGAAGGGACAAATAGAAGAACTTCTGAAAACCGCCCTCGACGCAGGCGTTAATGTGTACGTTTTGAAACCAGATGCTGCAGCTAGAGGAATTCCTGAGGAAAGAATGATAGAAGGAGTACAGCTGGTGGATTACGGAGGATGGGTTGACCTCACTATGGAGAAATACCAGAAAATTGTGAGTTGGACATAAAAATCTTTAAACCTAATGTTTATGTAAAGTAGAGGTTCGCCGCTGTGGTTAAAATCCCAAGAGAGATAGCCAATCTTTTTAACGACCCGGAATCGGTAAAGGTTCTAGTAACACTGAACGAGTCTAATGTCCCTCACTGTGTTCCTATAGGCTCCCTTTCAATTCCATCCCCTGACATTATAGCATTCGCCGTAATCATGGCCGAGGAAACGCACAAAAATTTGCTGAATAACCCCGATAAAATAGTGACCACCACCGCGGTTAAGGGTTCTTTGAGCTATCAGATAAAGGCGAAACCAAAGGAGTACTTAACCGAAGGAGTGGCGTTTGATGCCTTCAAACAGAGATTCGGAATCATAATCATGGACTCAGGACTGGAAGTTAAGGGAGTTTGGTTTTTAGAGCCCTTAGAGATCTACAATCAATCAGTAGGCCCTGAAGCAGGCGAAAGAACAGCATAAGTGAGTCCTTCGTCCTCTATATTCCATTGAGGTAAGAATTTGGGAAAGTGAGAGCTTTTGCTAGGAAAAGATACGTCTCTAAGCTTTAAGCCCGTGTACAAGCAGGAACGCGGGTTAGATTTAGCGATTCTTAAAAGTAACATCATGGTGGCCAGTATTATTTGCCAGATTGTAAGCAACACCATCGGACCGTATAGTGTGAATAAGGCAATCCTCAAAAAGAATGGAGAAGTGCTGATAACTGGTGATGCATTCACCATACTGAAGAATCTTAAGGCAGAGCACCCTGTGGCTAAAATTTTGATTGGGATGGCGAAAGCGCAGGACGCCGTAGTGGGGGACGGAGTAGCCACCGCGGTAATTTTGGCTGGCGAGTTTCTCAGAAAGGCGGAAAACCTAATGGATCAAGGGCTTCTCCCCTCAACCATCCTAAAAGGATACGATTTAGCGTTAAAAAGGGCGACTAAAAAATTAGAGGAAATCGCTATTCCGGTAAAACCTGGTGATGAGGATATCTTAAGGAAGTCAGCTTCGACCGCGGTAAACACGAAGATTACCAGCTCACCCGAAACAGTAAATGAGTTCAGCAAAATGGCACTCGAAGTAACTAAACGAGTTATAAGTGAAGTTTCTGGAAAAACGAGACTGAAAATTGAAGACGTCAAAGTTATTAAAAAGAGGGGAGGTTCTCTCAGCGACTCCTACGTTGTGGACGGTTATGTTATAGAGGATAGGGAAATCGTTCACCCAGATATGCCGAGAAGGGTTGAAAACGCCAAGGTCGCTCTGTTGAGAAGTCTGGAATTAAAGGAAATTTCGGGGAGTTGGTGGGAAGCTTTGGGAAAAAATATGAAGATACAGGTCAGAGCACTGGAAGAACATAAAGCCTTCCTCGAAAAGAGAGTAGCGATAGTTAAAGAAATGGTAACTAGACTGGTTTCGTGTGGAGTGAATGTGGCTCTTGTGAATAAGGGCATAGATGAGATAGTTGAACATTATCTCGCACGAGCGGGGATACTGACTGTTAAGCGTGTTTTTCTACCGGATATTAACAGGATTGCCAAGTTGACTGGGGCATCTATCGTGTCCGACATTTTTAATGAGGATTTGACAAGTGATAAATTGGGAAAGGCGGAAGTGGTTGAAGAATGGAAGCCCTCCGAAAAAGAAAACTACATAGTAATTAGGGGATGCCCGGCTCAGGGGGCTTCAAGCGTCATTATAAGAGGGGGAAACGAATACGCTCTGGAAGAGGCTGAAAGAAGCCTCTACGACGCACTCCACGTTATCAGGAACATTAAGGAAGACCCCCGAATTATACCCGGCGGCGGAGCATCAGAAATAGAACTCTCCAAGTGTTTAGGGGAATACGCACAGACATTTGAGGGAAAGGAACAGTTAGCGATTTTAGCTTACGCCGAAGCAATGCGAATAGTACCACAAACCCTAGCGGATAACGCGGGACTAGACACATTACACATTCTAACCGAACTAAAGGCAAAACACGGCGAGGGAATGATCTGGGCGGGTGTAAATGTGATCGACGGCCAGGTCGATGATATGCAAAAAATAGGGGTCTACGACCCGCTAAAGGTAAAGGTTCATGCGTTAAATGCAGCCACAGATGTTGCGAGAATAGTACTACGAATAGACCAAATCATACTAGCCAAGGACCGCAAGAAAGAAGAAGAACCCAAACCCGAAACAGAAACCGGAAAAAAGCAGATAGATGCTCTGAAAAAGGTTTATGATTTAAAGCTGTAAAAAAGAAACAGAGAGAATTGACGAAATGGAATGTTTCTTTATCGGTTTTCTTCTAAATATTTCTTTATTGAGGGATAACCTTCCAGATTCTTATAAGGAATCAGGTTTGATTTGACGAATTCACTTTTGAAGCCTGGTTCAGCCATAAGCTCCACGTATCTTATCCATCTAGACAGTCTTCGTGCGGTTTTTCGAACATCCTTTGATATAAGAGCCATTTTAGCTCCTGCGAGAGCGGTATTCCCTGCAAACGTTATTTTTTCGGTGGGAATATCGGGAATGAGACCCAGAAACTTTGCACTCTCCGGGTTAATGTAGCTGCCGAAAGCTCCAGCTATGAAAGCCTTGTCTATGTCGTTTTCAGTCACTTCTTTCTTCTTCATTAGAACCGCACAGCCCGTGTGTATGGCGGCTTTCGCCAATTGAATTTCTTCCACGTCTTTTATGGAGACAGTAATGTTCTTTTCAATGTCTGTTTCTTCTTTCCAAGCTACCACGAATTCGGGCTTTCCCTCTGTTCTAACTATTCGCGGTGTGTCTAGGTCGTTAAATTTTCCTCTCTCGGTGATGATTCCACACTTGAACATCTCAGCCACAACATCAATTATTCCGGAACCGCATATACCAACTGGCTTTGAGCCTCCAATTGTTTCGTATTTAACCTCAAAATTTTTGGGTTGTATTTGCACCCTTTCAATAGCCCCAGTCACAGCCTTCATACCGTACTGGATATGGACACCCTCAAAAGCGGGGCCCGCAGCACAGGAGCAACAAACAAGTTCCTCCTTATTGCCCACAAAAACTTCGCCGTTGGTACCAACATCCACAAGCAGGCACATTTCATCCAGTTCATGAATGCCAGTCGCTAATACGTCGCCAACCGCATCTGCGCCCACATAGCCCGCAATATTAGGCAGAACGTAAACACTCCCCCTAGGGTTAACATTTATGTTTAGTGTTTTCGCCCCGGCTATGACCGGGAATTTTACTCCCGGAACATAGGGTGCCAGGTGCAAATACCGGGTTTGGATACCTAGAAATAGACTGAACATTGCTGTGTTGCCCACGACTGTCAACTCGTAAATTTCCTTGGAAGCTACACCTGATTCTTCGCAAGCCATCTGAATTATTCTGTTAATTCCTTCTGTTGCCAGATTCTGTAATCTCTGCTTATTCTCGTATCCCTCTTCCGCATAGGAAATTCGAGAAAGTATGTCTTCACCATAAGCAATCTGAGGATTCTCTATGGATCCAACACCCACAACCTCCCCACTATTCAAATCGACCAGATACCCAACAATTTTGGAAGTACCAATATCAACTGCAAATCCAAAAACTCTGGAAGCGGTATCAGCAGGTTCAAAATCTATAATTTTCTTACTATCCAAAACGGTAACCGTCGCATTCCAATTCCCCTCCCTCAGAACATCGGGAAGTATTCTGAGCAACTCATACTCAAATTCCAATTCTCGAAGATTAGACACCTTCTCCAAATTGCTCAAAATATTTACATCATCCGCAATCGGATTCTGAACAGTAGGCCTGTCCAAAACTGAAACTAAATTAATTTTCTTAACATTTGGATCAAGCTTAACAGGCTGTTCCATGCCATGTATTTGTATCTTCCTAACACTCAACCGACTCTCACTGGGAACAAATACAAGGGAACCTCCACGGATTGAAGCCATGCAAGCCAATCGATATCCTCGATTAATCTCTTCGGGTGTCAAGTGTTCCCTCTCTGTTTCGGATACCTCACTTAAGTTACTCTGATCCTCAACTATGATCCTGCATTTTCCACATTTGCCTTTTCCACCGCATTCGGAGCGTATTCCCGCTCCTCTCTCTTTCGACACATCTAGTATGGTAGATCCGCCGTCTGCTGTGAGTTTCTTGCCCTCTGGCTCGAACCGAACAACAAATCGTTTCATGAATTTGCCTCCAGAGCTGATAAAAAATAATATAAACATTATATTGATGTTTTTTATAAATTAAATAATTTAAATCATATTTCATAAATATAAAATCTGTATTAATTCAAGCTGATTTTCCTAGTACGCAGCTCTCAAATTTTTATTTTGCGTACTTTACGGATTATTATCGTGAAATCATTTAAAAATAATTTCAAGAGAAGGTTAATCGGGGTGCAGTAATTCTAATGTAATGAAGATTTTGAACACAGTTGGAGAGTTCAAAACGTAGGTTTACTACAAAAATTTTAATTTTGAGATTGTTTATTATTAAGGAAATTAATATTTTACACAAAAAATTTTTTATAAATCAAATTAATAAATAGAATTTTCAAATTATTCTATATAAAATTTTAAATATTTGTTTATATTAATTAATTTATAGGAATTAAAAAGGGGATAACCACCTTTAGAGGAGGGTCTTAACTGAGTTTAGAAAAGAAGGAAGATAGTGAATCTCTAGAAGAGAGGATTGAAAAAAAGGTTATTAGCAGAGCTGTTACAAAGGAAGTCATAGAGGAAGTTGAACACAAGCCAACTCCAGATGAGCTTAAAAAAATGGCTGTCGCCGAGCTTACTGCTCTTCTCGGAGAAGACCACGTCTCAACGGACCCAGTGGATCTCAAGGTATACAGTAAAGATTTCTATACACCAGTGGCCAAAGCCTTCCTCGGCTCCGTGGCCGAGGCCGGAATTCTGGTTCTACCCGCAAACACAGAAGAGGTTGCGGCGGCCGTTAGGATCGCTAACAAGTACAGGATATCTGTGACTCCCTTCGCTCTGGGTACAAACATGGCGTCTAATGCTATTCCCTCAAAGGAAGGAGCAATAATAATGGATTTACGGCTAATGAGGGGAGTGAAGGTTAGCCCTGAAGCGCAGGCCGTCACCATTCAACCGGCAGTTTCGTTCGGCTATCTCCAGTCCATTTTGAATCAGTACGGATTGAAGGTGCCCTCACACATAGGCGGGGGACAGGGAGGGTTTATAGGTAACTGGATGCAGGCTAACGTCCGTCCCTGGAATGCTATGGGCGGAATGACCGACCCCGTGATTACTGCGGAGATAGTTCTTCCTACAGGAGAGATTATGAGAACGGGTTCCCAAGCTATGAAGGATGAGAATTACAAGGAGAAAAACCCGTACGTTAGAATGGCATTTGGTCCAGATATTGTTGGACTATTCAGAGGTAGCATTGCTGCCTTTGGAATCGTTACAAGTGTAACCCTGAGGTGTTATAGTGGGGGAGAAGCTGAAAAACGTTTGAAAATTGGATTTAAGAACCTCGAATCCTTAATGAAAGCTTCAGACGAAATTCAGTACCATAGGATTGGAACAGCCACCCTTGGTGTGAACCGTGAAAACGTTTTCTCAACAATAACAACGCCAGTTGAACGCAAGGACATGAACAAAAAGATGCTGGATCAAATAAAACAGAGCTTGTCAGAATGGATT
The DNA here is from genome assembly GCA_030587365.1 of Candidatus Freyarchaeota archaeon. GTDB lineage: Archaea > Asgardarchaeota > Jordiarchaeia > Jordiarchaeales > Jordiarchaeaceae > Jordiarchaeum. Next base: position 20,101 of record JAUQZE010000002.1, read on the forward strand.
CTGTTCATTAACCTTGAGGGTGCTAAAGAGCAGGTCAAAGCGGAGGAAAGGGTTGTTCAGAAGATCGTGGAAAAATATGGTGGAAAAGATGTGAAACTCTCCGAGTTGCTCATGGAACGGCTCGATGAGTTCTCTACACACCATGGGGGTGCGCAGATACGAGCATTAGCAGAGCCCACGAGTATGATAGCTCTTTGGTGCCAAGTCCCGAGGACGCACATTCTCCAATTCTATAACGATTCTAACGAGAAGATGAAGGAACTTGATATTAGGCACCCTACCACCAATGAACCATTCTTTGGGCGTTGGTTCTTTGTTCCTCACGATCGTGGTGTCACGAATCTGATAGGAGTGGACTTAGACTTCACTGTACTTGAGGAGGAGTCATTCAGGAAGGCTAAGGAGTTTCTAGTGAATTACCTGCCCATAATGGAAAAGAATTATGGAGCTATTCCTCTTGTAATGGGACCATTAGCAGATCTTATTCTGATGCCGTCCTACACTGACTTGCTCAAGGCGCTTAAGAAACTCATCGACCACCGAAACATAATGAACCCAAACCGTTTAATCATGGGCATGGAGAACATTCACTTAACTGCGGAAATCGCGGGCTACAGGACGGGACTAAAGAAGTACTTCAAACTCCTAAAGAAAGCTTTGGAAACTGATGGTCAGAACATTGGGGACGCAGCTAGGAAAATGATTAACGAATTAAGTGAAGAGATTGAGAAACTTGAAAAATTGGATGAGTCCCATTACACAACAAGTCTTGAAGGTTATCAAAGAATGTAGGGGGCGGTAAAGATGGTTAAGGTTAACTTGGCGGAATATATGGAGTTGCTGGAAAGATGTAACAAGTGTTCGGCTTGTACCGAGTATGTTGAGAACTACAGTTACGAGGCATTGTGCCCTATGGCTGAGAGATTTGTAAAGGAATCCTACCGCCCCTCGGGATTAATGGAGCTTGCGAGACAATTGGCACTTAAGGCAATTGAACTCAAAGGAACGCCCGCAGCCACAGATATAGTGGAACTGTGCAGACTTGTTGGATTTAATCCGAAGTCCCTGAGTGAACGATACTTCGCCTGTACGGAGTGTGGAGCGTGTGATGCTTCCTGCTTCCAGTATTCGGGGAAACATCCTCTGAAGATTTTCAAGGAAGTAAGAAAGGCACTGGCACAGAAGGACATCATTCCAGAGAAATTCAACGAGATTAGAGAGAACGTACTAGCTCATAGCTCCCCCTTCATAACTGGGAAATCTAGGGCGGCTAAAGTAGGGAAGTTCTTTCGAATACCCAAAATGGCAGAGATAACAGAGAAAAGTAAAACGCTCTACTTTATAGGGTGTACCACTGCTCACAGCCTCCCGCAGGTTGCAGGAGCTACAATGAGTGTTCTAAACAAGGCAGGCGTAGATTTTGCGATTATGCACAATGAGATGTGCTGCGGCTACCCGCTGATACACACTGGTCAACAGGACAAAGCCCGAGACCTAGTGAAAAGCAGTATTAAAAGGATTAGCGAAACGGGGGCTAAATTGGTTCTAACGAGTTGTGCTGGATGCTTCCAAGTTCTGAGTAAAGACTATCCAGAGCTTGTAGATACGGTTCCCTTTGAGGTTGTCCACACCACGAGGTTCTTTGAAACTTTGATTAACGATGGTTTAGCGCTTAAACCAATTAACGCAGTGGCTACTTATCATGATCCGTGTAACATTGGTCGGAAGGCAGAAAATCCTATGTATGATGAGCCAAGAAACGTACTATCTAACATACCGAAAATGGAGCTGTTAGAGATGAAGAGAAACAGAAAGGGCAGTTTCTGCTGCGGTTCTGGCGGAGGCGTCGCCTGGTCCTACCCTTTCAAAATGGGGGCCTGGGTCTCCAACAACCGTGCATCTGAAGCCACTCGAACTCTGGCAAACATAGGCGGTAAGCGTTCATCCTACTTGGTTTCTGCATGTCCCGCCTGCGAACTGGCACTAGGAAACGCACTCAAGCAGCACAACGGTTCTAAAGTTCTAGATATAAGCGAGGTTCTAGCCGAAGCAGTTAATGGTCGGCGACTAGCTAGTTGAAAAGCGGAATGGAAGCCCCTAAGACATAAGAGATTCCCGTTGCTGTGGGGAGATTTAAAAGAAAAGTAGGGGTTATTAGGGGCTTCCTCCGCGTTAGTTTCAGCCCACCTAAGCAACACCTGCAAGCATGGTTTAGGTTTGGGGGATTTAAATAATTAGTTGCAGAATTTGAAATGCAAAGGCAATTGTATGAGAGGGCTATACATAAGGATCCATAACTGGGGAAATATCATATGATCACCGTTCCAAGTAACCTCAGTTTCAAATCGCCGACAGTTAAGGGATTATATTTCACGGGCGACACATAGAGAGTTCCTAGTGGAATCTTGTCGGATAAGGCCTTGGGCTGTGCCATTCAATGTGCAGAAGTAATCAAAAAAGAAAACAAGGAACTTAATTTTTTAGCGAAAAGTAAATAGCCTAATAAATTATAATTATTAACATGAAAAGAGAACTTTATAATATTTAAAAAATAAAAATAATATACTGCCTGAATTTTTCAGGTCCACGTCTTTAAAAATTGATAGGAGACATGAGAAAATGTTGAAAGTGAGGGAGTCTCTATACAATTCTATAGTAGTGTGTTCACTACTGAGCGCTGCAGATAGGATTGGACTAAATCCTATGGTGCTTGGACGTCAAACAGCTACGGTATTAGTTCCCCTACTAGGTGATATATTCAAAAAGACTTTGGGTAAAAAACCCCCATCAAACATGGAAGAACTTGTAAAGGATATACAAGAGATGATGAAGGATGTTGGACTAGCGGATCCAGAAAGAAATGAAGTGAGTTTTTCTGGAAACCAGCTCATAATGAAATCAAGTGACTGTTTTTACCGAGAAATGGCTGAATTTGGAAAAACCCTTGGATATACTGCTTGCCCCCTGTGCGCTTTAAGTATTTTTTTGATGGGAACCATCAAAGCTCTAAATCTAGGTCAAATTTCAAGTGTCAAGGCGGAGTATGACGGAACCAAGTGTACGATGAAATTAGAAATGTTGGAAGAATAATTAAAACTTAAAAATTAATTCGAAAAAATATTCTTTACCCTTTTTTATCATAAATAGTTAAGAATATTACAGATTCTATTTGGTTATAAAGTCTTTCAAAAAATCAAGCGGAGAAACTCGAGTTTTGCGTTTCTGCTTTGTTTTTTCTATCAAATCAAGCTAAAAAAGGCTCTCTAATACCGAGGCAATCTAATAAAAAGGAAGCCACAACTTTTCATATGTATATAAAATAATTAATTCTCACACAGAATCGTAAGAATTTGAAGGCGTGAGTTTTTGACCAAATATCAAATTTTCTAGAGTATAAGGAAGCCCCGCGCAAATAGTTATGAAAGCGAGGAGGTGTTAATAAAACAGGGGAAAGAAGATCTCGAAACCCGAGGACATTCCACCCGAAATCCTTCGATTTCTTCTTGAGCGTTGGTCAGAAAACATGAACACCATCCAGTAAAGGTTCGTAGAAGCGGATCGCATAGCAAAGAGCTTCACTGAAAAGGTTCCAGATAGCCCTTAGATAGGCTGAACTATTTTTTCACTTCGGAGGGCACTTATTTGATTTCAAATCAAAGAAAGACACGGGACAAACCATAATAAACTACAAGGACTTTTACAACGGCTACCGCGCCCTTGAGGATAGAAAATATGAGTACAAATCCCTAAAGGAAGCATATTCGAAATAGCTCCCTCTGCAGATGACGCCCTCAAAATGGCACCAATGATGCCCGATATGATCGAGGCCCATATCAAAGCCGTAAGAGACGCGGAAAAGAGGTTTAAAGTGCAACTACCCAAGTACTGACAAAACAAAGTTATATTAGGCCTAGGGACTTTGCAAGCAATTCGTTAATGTCCAAAACCTTTAAGATTTTTCCTTTCTTGTTTACGGCTTCCGTAAGCATTTCTTTGCACTCTGGGCATGCTGAGGCTATTGCGTTTACCCCCCTTGATTCAGCCTCTTCCAGTCTCTTTGTGGCGGTCCAAAGGGCGAAGTCAGGGTAAGCTGCCTTTACCATTGCTCCGGCTCCGCAGCACTAGGCATTTCCTGTGCGTCTGTTCATTTCCACCAGGTTGATTCCAGGTATGCTTCTCAATATTTCTCTTGGCTGGTCGTAAACCTTTCCACCCTGTCTTCCTAGGAGGCAGGGGTCGTGATAGGTTACTTTTTCCATAACAGGTGTCTTTGGCTTAAGTGCCCCGTCTTTTATCATTTCTGATAAGTATTCCGATGTGTGGAGAATTTTGAAGCCGAGCTCACTTCCAAGAATTTCGGGATAGTCGTACTTGAATATTCTGGTACAATGCGGGCAGCTTGATATGATTTTCTCGATGCCCAGGCTCTCTATGGCGTCTACGTTGCTGGTGACTATGTCTTTTGCCTGTTCCATCTGCCCTGTGTATATTATGGGGTAGCCGCAGCACCATGCTCTTGGTGAGGTAGCGAATTTTTCTCCTGCGGATTCTAGTATCTTGATTGTGGCTTCAGTTATGTGCTTGTTATAGCATGATAGATCGCATCCCAAAAAGTACATTGCCTCAACTTCGGACATCTTTTTAACTGCTTCTTCTTGCCTCTCCCTATAATTCTTAAAGAATTTCTCATAGTTCTCGTAGCGCTGCTTGGGGTGTGGTCCTATTCCTCGCCTTACGAGTTCCTTTTCTACTTCTTCTATTACTTTAAGTAGGTGTCTCCCCATTTCTTTATAGCAGATCTCCGCGCAGGCTCCACACCTGAGGCAGGTGAAGTAGCGGTCAATAAGCCTTTCCGACCACTCTAGTTTCCCATCCATCAGACACCTAGCGTTCACCATTCTGCCCTCTGCGTAATACGATTCAAACAGGAATCTTTCTCCAGTCGGACATATAGGGTCGTCTAACGCCTCAAATGACCCAAGCCTACAACCCTCACACGCTGAGCACCAATACATGTCACGTTTATAGTCTTCCAGCACTATTCCTTAAACCTCCCATTCTTACATCTCAGCATCTTGAGCGGAATTACGCCTGTGAATATTTTTGTTTGGTTCAATCCTTTTTTGATTTTACTTTCTTCTTCCAAAATTTTTCTGCTTTCACTATTTAAAATCCCCGCCTTATCTTAGGTTAAATTTCCCATCCAAGCTTAATAATATGGTATATAATTTAATTATTCTATTTAACTTTTTTTAAATTTTGCCTTGAAGCAGCCCGTAGTGTAGCTAGAGGAAAATCATGAGAACTAGAGACTTCAGGGTCATGTGCTATGTGTGCCCTTCGGGGAATATTTCTCCCCAGGAAAACTCCTAAACCAAGAAATAGAATAGTCCACCTTATGCTCAAAAAACCTTTTTTGAACTAAACACATCTGAAGAATTACTCGCTGGCGCTGGAGCTTTATTAGAACGTGATACGGCCAAATCACATGTATGGTAGTACTAGTGGCTATTACAGCCTTGGAAGCATTTATTTACGATACAATGTTTAGTATTTTTCGTGGAGAAGCTTAACACCCTTTTGGTTAAATGGCTTAAGAAGACTAGTTCTAATTTTAATTCTTAGTCAAGATTCTCACACCAGTAGTCTTCGGTAAATATGTGATAAAAAGCTCTGATTTAGGGAACAACTATTCATAAACAAAGGGCGGATGCCCTATTTTTTTTTAAAAAAATTTAAGAAGTAAAAATATACAATAATTATTCAAGAATATTTAAATTCTTAAAGATATATGAAAGTGTTATTTAAATTGCTTTGCCAGTGAGAGGTTGTGGATCGAATGGATAAAATAGATGCTCAATATGAGGATGTTAACGTTAATGCTCTCCTAGATTTTTGTATTATATATTTACAAATCGAAGAGAAGATGTATGGATCAGTTTACAGTCGCATGGCAAAAAAGTATACTATGCAATTTGTAGCAAAAAAACTTGGAGAAGAGCCACCTGAAGGTTCAGATGAGTGGGAATGGCCTCAGGTAAAGGAGTACCTGGAGAAAAGACTTGAAAGGTATCCCTACATTTTTAACGCTCTGTTATATGCTGGGGGTAAGACAGAGGCTTCTCTTCAGGGTGCAACCGGAACTAGTCGTATTATGGCAGCCAAGGTAGCTAAACAACTGGACGTTAGTCAGCCTGGTAAAGTCTTAAATTTTGCACAAGCGTGGAAACAATCCATGGGTAACTGGGTATCTTTCAGGGTTCTGCCACCAGAGATGAGTTACAGTATAGAGGATGAAAACACAATCAAGTTTGTAATTAAAAACTGTCCTTTCAAAGACTCTTGTAAGGCATATATTGAAGAAAACATCACCCATTTTGGTGGTGGTCATATCTGCGGTATAGGACGTGGATTAAGTTCTGATATTGGACAGAAAATAATTACAGGTTGCGATTACATCTTAGACGAGTTCGCAAACCCAAATTGTACTGTACGGATTGTAAAAATCCTTTAGGCCATTTACACCTGCCCCACTCTATTTTTTATTTTTAAAAAATTGGAGACAAGTTATACATCTAACTTATTAGGATAAATAGGTAAATAAAAGCTCTAAACTATAGAACGGGTTATTTTGGGCAACTATTTATAAAGTAAAAGGATTCGCTCCAATTGGAAAGATTTAAGAAGAAAAATATAATTTATTTATATAGTAATATATAAAAGTTTGTAGCTATATAAGTATGTTATATTCTCTGCAAGTGAGAGGCGCGAACTAAATGAGTAAAATTGAGGTTGAATATAAGCAAGTTGACATCAAGTCTCTATTGGATTTTTGTATTGTTTTTATTCAAAACGAAGAGAAGATGTACGGTCCAGTTTACACTCGTCTTGTAAAAAAGTATGCTGTGGAGTTTGTGGCAAAAAGGCTTGGAGAAGAACCGCCTGAAGGTTCGGATGAGTGGGACTGGCCTCAGGTAAAGGAGTACCTGGAGAAAAACCTTGTGAGGTATCCCTACATTTTTAATGCTATAGTATATGCCGGGGCCAAGACAGAGATTACTCTTCAAGGTAAAACGGGAACTAGCCGCATTGCGGCAGCTAAGGTAGCTAAACAACTGAATGTTGGTCAGCATAGTGAAGCCTTAAATCTTGCGCAAGCTTGGAAACAAACTGTGGATGCTTTTGTAACTTTTAAGGTTATGCCACCGGATACGAGCTACAGTATAGAGGATGAAAACACAATCAAAATTATAGTTGATAACTGCCCTTTCAAAGACTCGTGTGATGCATTTATCGCAGAAAACATTACCCGTTTTGGTGGTGGTTATATCTGTGGTATAGGACAATCGTTAAGTTATAACATCAGAGATCAAATAATCGCAGATTGCGATTTCGCTGTACAGGAGTTCAGTAATCCCAAATGCACTGTACGAATTGTAAAAATCCCTTAGGCAATCTACACCTGCCTCACTTTTTAATAAATTTGGAGACAAGTTATACACCTAACTTATTTGGGGATTTAACTGATTTTAGAAAAGAAGAAGGATACCGAATCTTTAGAAGGGAAGACCAAAAAAGGTAGAGATTGAGAACTGAAAAAATAATATAGGTAATAGCTTGAGTTGTTTTGTTCAGTTTCTCTGATTTCTTTCTTTACGTTTTTTGAACCTATTTCTGGAACTTTATTTCGAATACACAGTGATCAGAGTTAGCTTTACCATAGAATTGGTCAATCTCAGCTACGTCAAAGGCTGATAGGGTCAACGACGCCATGAACGCTCCTAAACACAGGGGGCAACCCTCGTTACCTTGGGCTAATGATTGTTCAGCGAGAGGTCTATTTATGCAGTTCTTCATCTTGCATCTTGCCATGTTTGGCTCTGGAAACTCTGTCTCGATTTCTAAGCCAAAAGTCCTGTTTAAGAAGGGTATCACATTATCGGCTACATCCTGTACAGATTTGGGTATGTTTCCACCCAGCATCAGGTTAAGCATTTCTCTTATTTTGGGTTTCATATCGTGTGCCGCAGTTCTCGCTACCAGAGGCATGTTTAAACCCAATTTTACCAGAGCATTCAGTATGCCTGAATACCCATAAGTCATAAACTCAAACATTAGTGTATCTTTCGCAAGCATTAACTTTCACCCTTTTTCGTAATGTTTTTTGAATGGATTTTATATAAAGTACTTTTTCTATTTGTAATATTTTATAACATACTTTTAATCGTTGTTGGGTTTTTATAGAATAGAAGATGCAATTAAAAGATATAAATATAACGCTCTTATATATAAAGTTATTAATCTGCACACCGAATTATTAGAATCTTGAAGGTGTGTGATTTGACTAAGAAGATTGTTGCGCTAGGTGGAGACGGAATCGGACCGGAAGTGGTTGATGCCGCGATTCAAGTTTTGGAAAGTATGAATTTAGATTTAGAGATACTTAAACCGTTGTGCGGAGAAGCTGCGATAAAAAAGTTTGGAACTCCTTTTCCCAAGGAAGCTATGGATTTAACGAATCAGTCCGACGCCATACTCTTCGGGGCGACCGAACAAGCCAGTGTCATCATTCTAGCTTATCTAAGGTGGGTTCTTGACACCTACGCCAACCTGAGACCGATTAAATACTATGAGGGTGTTTCAACCCCAATAAAGGATCCTGAAGGAATAGACTTTCTCATAGTTAGGGAGAACTCGGAAGGCATGTACCCGGGAAGGGAGGGAGACATCTCTCTGCTAGCAGAGAAGCTACCCGACTATAAAGATCTCATGGGAAAATCGTTTGCCGATTTCGGAAAAGGAAAATTCGCGATAAGAATTATCACAGAGAAAGGGTGTAAAAGGATAGCGAAGGCTGCCTGTGAAAAGGCGCGAGAGCGGAAAAAGAGAGGGTTCTCAGGGAAGGTGACCTGTGTCACCAAATCAAATGTTTTGAGAGAGAGTTGTGGACTGTTTCAGAAAACCTGCGAGGAGGTAATTAAGGGTTACCCTGAACTCAGATACGAACACTTCTATGTTGACGACATGGCGAGAAGAATCGTCAGATTCCCCAAGGATATAGATGTTATAGTAACTTCCAACATGTTTGGGGATATACTGTCCGACCTTGCTGGTGAACTCATGGGTGGGTTGGGTATGGCTCCCAGTGCATGTATAGGCGATAGATACGCTTACTTTGAGCCAGTCCACGGATCCGCACCAGACATAGCGGGAAAAGGCGTCGCTAACCCCACCGCAACTATTCTATCCTCTGTTATGATGCTTGAGTATTTGGGAATGAGGGAGAAAGCTGAAGAATTGGAAAACGCGGTAAAAGCGGTCTACGAGGAAGGGAAAGTGTTAACACCAGATATGGGTGGTAAGTCAAAGACCCGCAATGTAACGAAGGCTATAATTCAGAAATTGAAATAAATCGAATAAAATTTGGGATGGAATATTTTATGGGTATGACATTAGCGGAAAAGATACTGACGAGGGCGTCGAGTAGAGAGTATGTGAAGCCGGGGGAGTATGTTACCGCTAATATCGATTTGGCTATGGCGCATGAGGGCTTCGGTGCAGCTTATTTGGGATTACTGGGTGCCGGAATCAGCAAGGTATGGAATCCAGACAAAACTGTAATTCTCTTGGACCATGCGGCACCTGCTCCTAATGTGAGATACGCCGGAGTGCATAAAATGATCCGTGAGGCAGTAAAGAAGCTAGGAATAAAGAATTTTTACGATGAAAAGGCGGGGGTCTGTCACCAAGTTCTGGTTGAAAAAGGTCATGTGCTTCCCGGTATGCTGATTGTGGGTACGGATTCTCACACCACTACCTATGGGGCGTTAACCGCAGCTGGCACCGGAATAGGTTTTACAGAGATGGCCTACGTATTGGCAACCGGGAAACTCTGGTTCCGTGTTCCAGAAACCATCAAATTCGAAATCAGCGGAAAATTGCCCTACAATGTTATGTCCAAGGATGTAATCCTTAAACTCTTGGGTGAATACTCCGCGGAAGCGGCGCAGTACAAGTCCATTGAATTTACTGGAAGCCTATCCAAAGAGCTGAGCGTCTCTAGCCGAATGACTATGAGCAATATGGCTCTGGAGATGGGTGCAAAATTCGGTTTCTTCGAAACGGACAAGAAAATAGTTGACTACCTCAAAAACAAGACGAGGGAGCCAATTCAAAACTTGAAGGCAGACAAGGACGCCGAATACGAGAAAATCTATGAGAAGGATGTAACCCAACTCGAGCCACAGGTAGCGGAACCGTACACAGTGGACAACGTAAAACCTGTTACGGAGGTTGAGGGTATACCAGTCAACCAAGCGCTTCTAGGATCCTGTACAAACGGTAGGGTGGAAGACCTCCGGGTCGCCGCAAAAATTCTTGATGGCAAAAAGGTCCATCCAGATACCCGATTGATCGTAATACCTGCATCCACGGAAGTTTACTGGGAAGCCCTAAAAGAGGGGATTATTGAAACAATTATCGAGGCTGAGGGCATAATATGCAACCCCAGTTGTGGAGCCTGCTTTGGATCTCACATGGGATTACTTGCTGCGGGTGAAGTTTGCATCGCCTCCATCAACAGAAACTTCAGGGGGAGGATGGGTGACAGCGAATCCAAGGTTTATCTGGCATCGCCAGCAACCGTTGCCGCTTCGGCCGTTGAGGGCAAGATAGCGGATCCGAGAAAATATTAAGGAGTTGGGAAAGAAAAATGTATGCGATTAAAGGAAAGGTTTGGAAGTTTGGAGACAATGTGGACACTGACGTAATATCTCCCTCCAAATATATAGAGGCTCCAATGGAAGAACAAACAAAACATGTCATGGAGGCAGTAAATCCAAAATTTCCCAAAGAAGTGAAGCCAGGGGACATCATAGTCGCGGGAAGAAACTTTGGCTGTGGTTCAAGCAGGGAAACAGCCCCCGAACTGATAAAGAGGCTGGGAGTGGTGGCTGTTGTCGCAGAGTCTTTTGCCAGAATATTCTTCAGAAACTCAGTAGCCATCGGTCTACCCATACTCGAGTGCCCAAAAGTCTCTGAAGCATTTGGGGAAGGAGACACTCTAGAATTGGACCTAGAGAAAGCTAGGGTCAAAAACCTAAACAAAAACATCATACTAGAAGGAAAGCACCTATCACCAGATATGCTCAAAGTCTTGAAGAAAGGAGGAATCATGCCACTTCTCAAAGAAATTGCTCAAGAGCTACAAAAATAAGCTGCGATTTAAAAGGAGTGCTATCAAAGTTTTCAAAGACCACTTGCGATAAACGACCTTTTATTATAGGACCTAGTATAGCAAACTAGTTATAATATCAACTATGTCTAGGACCTTCAGGTTGTTATTTCCTTGATGTGTTTTTAATGCGTCTATAAATCCGCTTTCACACGCGGGGCATGCTGTTACTAAGATGGATGCCCCCACCGATTTAGCTTCGTTTATTCTTTCTTCCGCTGTCTTTTTGGAGAATTCTGGGAATGCTGTTTTAACTCCTCCACCTACACCGCAGCACCAAGAGGCCTCTCTATTTCTCAGCATCTCAACAAGCTTTACTCCTTTAAGGGATTCCAAGATTTTTCGAGGCGGATCGTAGATGCCGCTTTGTCGCCCCAAATGGCAGGGGTCATGATAAGTCACTACGACATCTTCTTCCCCGTTTTCTTTTCCATTTGGCTGTAATTTTCCTTCGTTTAATAGGTTGTATATGAGTTCTGATGATGTGATGCATTCAAAGTTGGGCTCGACACCAAGCAGTTTTGAATACTCATATTTGAATGCTCTGTAGCAAGCGGGACATGTGAAGAGCACCTGTTCCGCTCCAGCTGAGTTGACTTTTTCAAATGCTTCTTTCATGTAGTCAATGATTAGGTTTTCTTGCCCGGTCTTAATCAGCACATGCGAGCAGCAAGGTTCATCGGGGAGAATCCTGAATTTAGTTTTGGTTTTCATCAGGATTCTAACCATGTTAGCTGCGTGTGACGGTAGGTTTTCGGAGTAGGATGAAACGCAACCTACAAAGTATAATAGAGGTGCATTTTTCGTCAGGTGGCGAGGGTTATTGATGAGATTTAGGATACGCTCAGGCCTCTTCTCCTCTGGCATACCCTGTGGGTTACCGTGTTTTAACACATTCTCGAGTAAAATGCTATGAGCGGGAGGTGGACCTACTTTGTTATTGACGAGTTCTTTTCGTACTTCCATAAAGACGCTTAAAGGGCTTTTCCCGGTTAACTCTCTGCATTTATAATCGCATGCGCCACATAATGTGCAGGAGTAGAATTTCTTTAAGAGTTCATCCATATTTAAATTGGTTTCGACATTACTATACATGCCTATTAATGCTCTTGCTAACTCGAGGCGTCCCGCTGGGCGGTGGGAGGCTAAGTGAAAGTACTCGGTGGAAGGACAGATTGGCAAGTGAGACTTGGAATCCTCTAAGCAGTAAGCGCACTTGACACATCTTTCAATAAAATTCACCAAATCGTGGTTATTCTTAATTTTTAGAAAATTATTCATTCTCTCACAAACTACATCATCTTGTTTATCTTATCCTTCTCGGTGAAAGAAGGCTTTTACGGGTCTCTTCCAAACCATGGGTGTGGTGTGAACATTTGAGATCTATTTGCTTTTTTAACATAATTTGTTTGGAACGAGTATGTTTTCTGGGTCTAGGAGCTTTTTGATGCCGCGTATTATGTTTGCGTAGCTTGGCATTAGCAACATGTTTGTTAGTGCCTGCATTGTTAGTGGAATTGTTCCACCGTGTTTTAACATGGTGATTATAAACGGTTGAATACTTTGACTTAGTTTTTCCGCTAGTGCTTTGTCTAGTGGGTCGTATTCGATGCTGATTCCGCAGACCATTGTTGTTCCTCTGTCAAAGGGGATGATTGCCCATCTTACAGTCATTGGCTCATCTGGGCGGATTAAGTCCTTTAATCCTAAGCTTTCCAATTGGGGGTTAGCTTCCTTTATGAATGGAATTATCTTACTGAGTGGCATGCAGCACCAGAAGCCAAAGTACCCTCCGCTAAACTGATGCATTACAGCTTCTCCCCTGTGAGTTGTGAAGTCCTGTAAGTATTTCATCATCTTCTCAGAAGGGAAGCGCACTACCTTTCCATTGTTTTCCTTAAGACAGATCCTATCAGTTATATTCTTCTCAGCTTGAACCTTCTCGGCAGCTCCTTCGATTTCAATGAAAAGGTACCACGAGGACTCTGGAATCATAGATCTAATTCGTTTATCTGCCTCAGGGTCTATTCTGTCCCCGTAATCCGCTACAACCGAGTATACATGACTAGCATTGTAACCCATCACGGAGTTTCCGATATCATTTCTCTGCGTTTTTCTAACAGCGTTAAGCAAATCCTCTAAGCTGCTAAACTCATACCACAGGAACTCGCACCTCTCACCAATAGGGTATAGACGAACAACCATCTTAGTTACGATGCCATAGGCACCCAAGCTCCCTCTAAATAGACCAGCTAAGTCCGGTCCGAAACTGAGCCTTACATACGGGTTAACCTTCTCAAAACCGGGAACAGCCTGTGACCCCGTCCTTAGTAACTCCCCATTTGGAAGAACCACCTCAAGCGAAACAACAGGATCCGTCCAACCGTACCGAGCATTGTAGGGACGCATATTCGCGGAGACAAAGTTACTTACGAGGCTCCCGGTGTATCCCCCCACTTTACATACCGTTTTAAGCCCGTGTTTCTTAGCTTCCGAATCCAGCCTACCAAAGGAAACCGCTGGTTCAATGGTAGCAGTCATGGACTCCTCATCAATTTCGATTATTCTGTCTAACCTCTTCAGGTCAAGTATCATGCAGCCTTCGATTGATGGTATCGTGGTGCCTGCCATGTTTGTTCCGAAAGTAACCGGCATTATGGGAATCTTATACTTGTTAGCAATCTTAACCACTTTTTGAACCTCTTCTGCGTTAGCAGGAAAAACCACGACGCTGGGCATGGCAGGTTTACCAAAAAACTTCTCAGCGAGAAGCGAAAACGAATCCCTCAGGTAGGGTATGAGGTCTTCAGGGCAGTTTGAAACAAATTGGTTCCCAACGGCGTCTCTTAACTCTAATTGAAGATTTTCCAAGGTTGCAATAAACTCGGTTGTTTTAACACCTTCCGTTAAGATAACCCTGTTAACTTCGGATTTTTCAACACTCTTTTTAGACGTTTCTGCATCTTTATTCATTTCTAGAATCAGGTGCAAGCCTCCAAAGAGTTATATGAGCATTTTTTTTAATTTATATTAATTTTTTATATTTAATTAAAAGATTTTTGACTTTATAGTTTTATGTATTTTTTGTAAGATTTTAAGTTGGATGTTATGATGGCTCTTCGTATTTTGGACCTTTTTTCTTCTTCTTAGCTTCTTTTCTGCTCCTTTTTCTACTGTTTTCTTTTTATCATCGTATCCGTTGGTGATGCAGATTTATTCGATTCCTTCCCCCTAATAAGGATCCCAATCGTGAAAGTAGCCTTATAAACGCCCCTTTTTAAGGGGAAATCAAACCATTCTGCATTACCGTATCCTTTTAACATCTACCTTATTTATTGAATAAAATGGGAAAGTTTGAAGGATGTGGATTTACCGTTTCTTTTTCATAACCTGCACCACACATTTGGGGTTTGCGAAATTATCCACGTTGTAGTCATAATCGTAATCAGAATCGGAAGGTAAATCCACTCCATAATATGAACATATCATAGTTGCCAAAGCACAGACCCTAGTCCTAGTATACTTGACTACTTTGTCCGCTTGAAATGCACTGCAAACATCTGTAAAAGCACAGTCTTCAATATCGATCCTGACTGTTTTTTCATCTGCTACACTGTAATTTACACCCGGTGGTATTACTTTAAAAGCCACCAACTTGTCTGCTATCTGTTTGAAAACGCTTCCAATATCTGATTTTCCACTAGATTCGGAAAGACTGTTTGCGGCGGTCATCGACTTCCATTGTTTGTTCATAGCTTTAGCCATCTCATTTACTGTGATACGGCGAACCACTCCTGATGTACCTGCCAGATAAGCCTCTGTCCTAGCCATAGCGTAAAGTAGAGCACCAAAACCGCGGGGATATCTTCCAAGGTTTTTCCTCAAATAATCCTTTACCTGAGGCCAATCCCATTCATCTGAACCTAGTGGTGGCTCTTCTCCGAGTCTTTCTGCCTCAAACTGTATTGCAAACTTTTTTACAAAGCGGGTGTAAACTGGACCGAATAATTTATCATCTACAATTTTTGCATTCGAAATGCCTATATCCACAATAGTATCGAAGTCAATTTGCTCATACGGTGTATCTATTCTATTCATTTACCCACACCTCATAATTCCATAATGATTCAGTATTTAGATTACTCCATATACTGAAGGGTTAGGAGTTCCACGATTTTATTATGATTGGAAATGTGCTGCGGCCACCGCTTCGTTAAGGGCTTCCGCACTTTTTCAAGTAAACCAGCCCTATCACTTTACTTTCTTTTCCCTTTTTTCTGTATTTAAACCTGGCAATCTATCCCATCACTTATGGAAAAAGGGCTTTTGCTAAATTTCTGTAATGTAATAAATAATACAATTATCTTAAATAAAGTTTATTCCTTTTATTGCGAAAATCTCAATTTAAGTTGTATAAAATAAATATTATAACGGTTCTATATTGTAAATCTCATAATAAGAAGCCTTGTTGCATAATTGGTTAATTGTCTGTTCACCTTTTAATGAGGTAAACATTCTATAAGTATATAATTATAATTATTTTGTAAATGTTCAATTCTCTTATATGATACAATAAACAAATGCAAGATTATGCAACAAGCCAGACAAGGATTATTGGACAATAATTCCTGAGAAGCATCCTCCCCCTTCTTTTGAAATTTAAGAAATCGGAGTTGTTTTTACTACTTAGCGCATTTAAATTACTCATTTCATTTGTTTAATGCATTGTTTATAATAGCCGGATATTTATGAAATAATTTTGAATAAAATATTCATAGAATGCCTACCTAAATAATAAAGAGAACAGACAATTAATTAATTGCAATCTCTTTCCACATGTTAGAAGACCGAAAAAAATAATAAAGAGAAAAAACAATTAATTAATTGCAGTGAGGTAACATATTAACAAAAAGGTTTATAATACAATAAACTTTAATTATAACTATAAACTACTTATCTTATAATGTGAGGTGTTGGGAGTGTCAGACCTTAAGATTTCTGATTTTAAAATGTTTGATAAGGCTCCGTATGAACTACCCGATCCCAGAACCCAAACAGGACTAGCTATAAAAGCGGCAAAGGAAGTAGAAAAAACCTATGGTCCCGTATTCAGCCTCAGATTCATAAAGCACGCTCTCTGGTTTATTGCTCAAAAAACCGGAGAGAAAACCCCCCAAAATATCAAAACCCTAGACCAGTTGGAAGAATATCTAGTCTCAATATCCAATAAATACCCCACTCCCTACTGCGCAACTACTTATGCCCAGGTTAAGACTGAAAACGAGTTACAAGGCCAAACTGGAGCCGGAACTCGGGTTGAAGCAATGAGTATCTCTAGAAATGTTGTGAAAGTTCAGGAGAGTGAGGTGAAGGATTTTGATGCAGATGATGCATTGTTAAAGGGTCGCGAGATTGGGGTTGCGATGAAAATTCTTCCCAGTGAAATGGGATACAAGAAAAATGAGGATGGAAGTGTAGACATAATCTTCCCAAAGTGCCCCTTTATGGATGGATGCGAGTTAGCCTTTGAGGAGGTCTTGTTAAAACGGCCAGACGGCAGGACGAGATGTATAATCGGTGAAGGTGTATGCCAGTATTTTAAAATATTTAGCGGTCATGAGTGGGACTATGACCTCTTAGAGTTTGATAAACCACATTGTATAAATAGATGTTACATTCTATAATAATTAACTTGGTGAGAGGCTTTCGGAAAGATTTCCATAGGGTATAAAAAGGATATATTACTTTGAACTATTTTTAACAATCTCTTTTTGGCGTAAAAAGTCTCGTTTCTGGTGTAACTCGTGTGGTAGGGGCTTTGATTGACTGGCGGCGGGCCTTTACACTTGTTTTCTAACCACTCTTTTATTCCTCCTTTTGCTTAACGGAGCCTTTTTAGAATTTCTTTTGAAAGAGATTGAAATCCTCAAAAACACTTCACCCTCTGTTCGAGGGTGTCACCAACCCCCGAAATGCAAAGATTTTTTACTTCCGTTCAGACTAATGAGATTAAGTTATTGATTTTGAATGTAGAGTTTCTTGAAGAAATATATGGCTTAAGGTGAAACTAATGTTTAAAGACCGGGTTGATGCAGGTACCAAGCTGGCTGAAGAATTGTTAGTGTATAAGAAAGATAATCCCGTCGTATTAGTCATTCCTAGAGGAGGAGTCGTGGTGGGTTATGAGGTAGCTAAAAAACTGGGTGCTCCATTGGATATAGTTGTTCCGCGTAAAATTCCCGCACCCTCTAATCCCGAATTGGGTATTGGTGCTGTAACGCAGGATGGTACGGTGATAATTGACCAGCAGATAAAAGATTACTTATTTGTTTCAAACGAATACATCAAGGAAGAAACGGAGAGACAGATTAAGGAAATTGAGAGAAGAATGAAAGCGTACCGCGGCGACAAGAAACTTATCCCTCTCGAGGATCGGGTTGTTATTCTGGTTGATGACGGAATAGCAACTGGAGTCACTATGATAGCAGCCATCCGCTCGATAAGAAAACAGAACCCCAAAAAAATTGTGGTAGCCGTACCGGTAGGGCCTCCAAGCACTATCAAAAAAATTAAGGAGGAGGCTGACGAGGTCGTTTCCCTAATCACTTATGAACCATTCGAGGCAGTAGGACAGTTCTACACTGATTTTAGCCAAACAAGTGACGATGAGGTTATAAAACTCCTTCAAAAAGCAAAAAACTGATTTAAAGATTACTATCAATTCAAGTTAAAATGAATGAATGGTTAGTCGTTTTATAGGTTGTAATCTTCGAGGCTTGTTGGTTAGCCTAATTCTTTTGAGAAAGGCGGGTTATTGTGGATGTAGGAAGCGGAGAATTTTGACAGGCAATTTTCTATTCTATCTATCATATAGCCTGTTTTCTGCATTCTTTTTAGCAAAGGGATCAGGGGTGAAAGTTGTTTCTTAGTGGAAGTTTCGTAGTACCACCTCAAATAGGGGTGTTAAAAATAAAGTCAAAAAAATCTTTTCAAGTCGAACAAATCTTCGTCACCACTATTGGTCCCACATAATTTATTTACGTTAGTTTTATATCTCAAGCTAGGATAGTGTGCTTTACTTCTAGGTATCCGGGTGACTGATCTTGTCGAAGGACTTGGTGTCTGAAATAGATGAGATTTTTAGACCTCGTTCTGTAGCCGTGGTTGGTGTGAGCGACAAGGTGAACAGGCTCGGGAATTTGCTGCTCTACAGCTTTGTGGACATGGGGTTTGAGGGTAAACTTTATCCTATTAATCCGAAGGAAGAAACCGTTATGGGTTTTAAGAGTTACCCGAGTGTTAGGGATGTTGAGGGCCCTGTGGATCTTGTTGTGGTTTCGGTTCACCCGGAACGTGTTCCTGAGATTATTGATGACTGTGTGGCTAAGGGTGTTAAGGCTGTTGTGATTTTCAGTTCGGGATTTAGGGAGAAGGGTGAGGAGGGAAGAAAGAGGGAGATGGAGCTCGTGGAGAGGGCTAGAGCGGGGGGTGTGCGGATTATTGGTCCTAACTGTATGGGTCTTTATTCTCCTTCGTCTAAGATTTCCTTCTTTCCTGGTATGCCGAAGGAGCGGGGGGTATCTGCTTTCCTTTCTCAGAGCGGGTCGCTGACGAATATAGTGGGGCTTTTTTCTAATCTGAGGGGAATACGCTTCAGCAAGATGATTAGCGTCGGTAATGCCAGTGACTTGGATGTTAACGATTTCTTGGAATACTTGGGGAGCGATCCTGAAACTAGGTTGATTGTCTGCTACATTGAGGGGGTGGAGGACGGACGTAGATTTCTAAAACTAGCAAAGGAGATCTCGAAGAGGAAGCCGATTCTTATATGGAAAGCTGGTGAAACAGAGGGAGGGGCGCGGGGTGTAAGCTCTCACACCGGCTCGCTTTCTGGTTCAAGAGAAATTTGGGGCGCGGTTATCAAGCAGGCTGGCCTGATAAAAATTGAGAATTTTATGGAACTCGCGGGCTTTGTCACTGTTTTTCAAAACCCCTACCTTCCAGGTGGGAACAGAGTAGTAGTTATGTCGGGTCCCGGAGGCCCTGCGGTTTCGACTGCTGACGCCTGTGAGAAAGCGGGACTCAGGCTAGCAATGCTCTCAGAAGAATCCAAAAGGAAACTCGCCGAGATTGTACCCGAATTCGGAACGAGTACGTCAAACCCTGTGGACCTCAGTCTATCATCGTCATTCGATGTGAAAATGTATCCTAAGGCTACTGAGATATGTGGATTGGACGAAAACGTGGATATGATTGTGGAGTTCATGCCTGTTCTGAGCAAAGAGATTATTGAGGGGCTTATGAATGCTCAGAAAAAGGTGAGAAAGCCCATCGCTATTATATCCTCTGTTGAATATGCTATGGTAGAAACGTCTGTTAGTAAACTCTTTGGGGTAACAGGGGGAATGAAGCTGATTGAAACCATAATGAAAATGTATGAATCGGGAATATCGGTACACTCATCAGAACAAGAAGCTGCTAAGGCACTTGTTGCACTCCTAAACTATAGGAAATACTTGGAAAAAGCAGAGTGAAAAAAACAAAATTTAGTTATCAAAATGGTATTCTCCACATTGTTTCTTATCGTTATTTTTATATCATCAGCAGTAAACAGTAATTCTTAAGTTTAATCGCTTTGAGGTTTTACTTTGTCAGAGGATTTGATTTCTCAAATAGACGCAATTTTCAAGCCAAGGTCCATCGCAATAACTGGTGCCAGTGATAAAAGGCCTAGACTTGGAAATATGCTTCTCTATAACTTCA
The DNA here is from genome assembly GCA_030587365.1 of Candidatus Freyarchaeota archaeon. Classification (GTDB taxonomy): domain Archaea; phylum Asgardarchaeota; class Jordiarchaeia; order Jordiarchaeales; family Jordiarchaeaceae; genus Jordiarchaeum. The sequence goes on from JAUQZE010000002.1 coordinate 40,097, forward strand.
TAGATATTGGCTTCGAAGGAAAACTCTATCCCATTAATTCTGACGAGGAAAGAGTAATGGGATTGAAGAGCTATCCCAGCCTTAAAGACATCGAAGAACCGGTAGACCTTCTAGTGGTCTCATTGCATCCGGATAAAGTGTCCCAAATAATTGAAGAAGCCGTAGAGAAAGACGTTAAGGGAGCCATAATTTTTACTTCGGGTTACCGAGAGCAGGGGGATGAGGGAAAGAAAAGAGAGCAGGAACTAGTCAGCATTGCTAGAAAGGGCAACCTAAGAATAATTGGCCCAAACTGCATGGGCCTTTACTGCCCCTCCACAAAGCTGTCTTTCATCCCAGGATTATCCAAAGAAAGCGGACCTGTAGCTTTTATCTCCCAGTCAGGGTCTTTAGCTATGTACATCGCCATGGCGGGAAAAATACGTGGGGTATCATTTAGTAAGATTATTAGCCTGGGAAACGCTTGTGATTTAGATGCTAACGATTTCTTGGAATATCTAGGAAATGACCCTCAAACGGGAATCATTGCCTGTTATTTGGAGGGTGTGGAAGACGGACGAAGGTTTCTCAGATTGGCAAAACAAATCTCAAAGAAAAAACCAGTCATATTATGGAAGGTGGGGAGGACAACAGGTGGTGCTAAGGCGGCGGGCTCCCATACGGGGTCGCTTTGCGGAAAAAGTGAGGTATGGGATGCGGTGTTCAAACAAGCGGGTTTAATAAGAGTGGAAAACGTGTACGAATTGTTCGGAGGTATCACCGCTTTTATTAGTCCTAACCTACCCAAAAGCAATCGAGTAGCAATTGTATCTGCGCCTGGAGGTCCTGCTGTTTCCGCTGCTGATGTATGTGAACAAGAAGGACTGAAGCTAGCTGAGCTGTCAGAGGACACCAAAAACAAACTTTCGGAAATAATTCCCAATCTTGGAACCAGCACCTCAAACCCAATTGACTTGGGGTTTACTGTGGCTTCTGATAATACCCTTTACATGCGTAGTGCAACAATAGTTGGCCAAGATCAGGGTGTTGACCTGATATTAATCTACAACTTCAGGATGGATAAAAACTTTGCAGAAGAATTAGTTCAATTCAAAGAGAAAATAAAAAAACCCACTGCGATTGTAACTAACATCGACCAAATACAAGACAGAGAACTCAATGAACGTTTTAAAAATCTCGACGCACAGGAAATACCTAAGATACTAAAAGGACTCTACGAATCAGGAATTTCAATCCACCCCACTGAACAAAACGCCGCAAAAACACTAATGTCCCTATTTAAATATAGAGAATTCCTTGATAAAACCAAGAGGGAAGAGTAAGGATGAATTTTTCATAGTTTTTGGGTTACGGTAAATATGCCTGAGCTTTGCCTACAGCCACCTTGTCGCCGTTCTGGTTGTCCGCATAAAGCTCCAAGTCTACGAAGCTCATTTCCTTCGTTCTTGGATGTTTCACAACTACTTTTCCGTAAAACTTGACCGTATCTCCGGGTAGAACCGGTCTGATAAGTTTTATATCTATGGATTTCAGTCTGCCCCCATCAGCATAGCACCAGTTGGTGATTACTTGAGTCATCAAAGCGATGGTCCACTGTCCATGAGCAATCGTGCTTCCGATGCCAAAAAGGTTCACTTCTTTGGCCCAAACCGGGTCCACATGGATCGGGTTGAAATCGAGAGAACCGCAAGCGAATCTTGTGATTAATTCCTGGGTGACGTGTATTTCTAGGGGTGGTAATTCGTAATCCAGTTCTACATCTTCAAATTTTACTTTTTGGGACAATTATTTCACCACTTCCTTTTTTTATGCGATTACTTACTTTTTCGCTCCTTCTATTTTGTGCTCCTCTTCGCCCTTTGAAAACGGGAGTATTAGGGTTCCCCACCATTTGGCGACGAGTTCATCTCTCTGGTTTGTGATTTCTGAGTAATATGTTAGGTAGCGTTTTCCTCTCTTGATGTATTTGTCATAGGCTTGGGATTTGATTTTTAGCACATCGCCTTCTCGGACAGGTTCATAGAATTCTATCTTTTGCCCCGGATTAATTGCGCCGGGAGTTCTGATCCAGCTGCCGGAACCGGTACCCGCAATCCAGAAGGTCACAGGGGTAATAAACATTGGAGGAGCGAGCAGTCCACCCCAAGGGCTTTCCTTAGCGAATTCTTCATCGTTAAAAACCGGGTTCTCGTCTTGAGTGCACTCCACATAAGCGTCAATGTCCTCTCTCTTTACCTCAAACTCTCTCCCTCCAAAGCCCTCAGTTCCTATCTCTACATCTTCCCATTTTTCGTATTTGGATTGATCCACGAAAAAATCGTATTGAAACTCTTTCTGCTTCTCGGTTTTCTGAAACTTTTTTATTAGCTTTTCTGCTTCTTTAGAAATTTTTACCAAAACTCTTCCTCCTCGGTAGATTAATTTAAAAAAGTTATTATATTTAACGGAAAACTATGAACTCGCAGAATTCGTCTCCTTTGGCTCCACACTTGACTTCCTGTGAAATAAACGAGGGTTTTCTCTCTTTCTCAGCGAAGTAATTCAGAACGCCTTCTACGGCGTAGCCAAAGGGACAGGACGCCGGAGGCTCCTTTCCTTTAAACCTAAGGTAGTTGCCAGCCTCTTCGCCATAGAGTGACGAGTAGACCTTGAAGGAAACTCTCGATTCACTGAATTCCGTAATCTCCGGCCGCCCCCATCCTAAAGCGGCGAAAAATTTTAGAAGGTGCTCCAAGGCGTTTTTGGCTCCGAGGTGCTCGTTTTCCTCTGCTGTCTTCCTGCCATATTTCTCAATGCTACGCCTGTAAATCGCTGTCATAGTGTCACCGAATCTTTCATAAGGAGCTGCCACAAAAGCTATCGACATGAGCACACTATTAGTAAAAACCATTCTTTCATCTCCGTAGAGGAGAGAACCATCCTCGGTTATCCTGAGAGAACTAAGAAACTCTTTAACCACCTTCTCAATATCCATTACTCCTCACCTCCCACAATCCATTCATCATAGTCGTCGCCTAGAGCGAGAAACTTAACCTGTTCGCAAACCAGCTTGGGTATTGGACGCCCACTCCTCTCGATGACCTTTTGAACAGCTCCAATCCAATTCGGCCCCCACGAGGATTCGAAGAATGGAAACTCACTTTTGAGATCCTTTATGTTGTCCCTAACCCAAGAAGAAAATAGCTCGTTGTGCATTCGAATAACAACCTCGGGTTTTTCCAAGTTCGTTTTGACCGCCTCGGTAAGCCCCCAACCCCTAGGGTTGCTAAACTCGGCATAAGCCTCGAAAACCTTCTCTAGGGGGACTCCCCGGTTTATCAACTGGTTCGCCACTGTAGCACCACTAAAACTTATGAAGGGCCAAAGGAGGGTTTTCACAGAGGCACCCATAACTTTAAGTATCTCCATAAAAATAATCATTAGCCAGCGCTGGGGAACAAAGACGTACCTCACACCCTCGAAGGTCATCTTCCCGTTTTCATCTACCTTAATTTTATCTAAAATAGACTTCAAATCGGTCTTTAACTTGTCCAAAGATGGAGGGAAGCCACCCAAGTTCTCAACCATATTAAACACCTCCAAACTTAATACCAAAAATCAGACCTTAACTTAAGTAATAGAACCAATAATGTATATATTATTTTTGTCAATTTTACAGTTCTCTCAGAAAAGATACCCCACAATGAGTAAAGTGGCAAATCACCACCATGATCCAACCGGAGTCTCCGCCACAAACATTTTTCAGAGAAGCGAACATCTTCCATTGAAGATCACGTTTCTCCATAAAAAACCGAAAGGGTAAATATGGACGTTAGTAAGATTGGTTCGAACTAAACGATAAAATAATTAAGTCGCAGATGGTCATAAAACCGACATAAGCTGCGCGTCTTAGACAAATTATGAAGTCTTTCAGATTTTTTATGACAAATTTTATATACCTTACGATTACAAGTCATGATTGGAGAGGCTCACACAATCCATTATTGGAGGAAGGTAGATGTACAAAGCAGTGGAGAAAAGGGAAGAAGCAGAATCTCTAGAAACTTTTGAGGAAAAGAGTGCAAAGAGAGTAGAGAGACCCTGCAGAGGCTGTAAAAATCTTATAGGAGTATCTATACAGCATGACCTGAACGAATGTGGTAGAGTACAATTAAATTATAATTACTCCTGTAGGGGTGGGCTATTTTTATCAGCCGTATCAAAGGAAGATGGTGGATGTCCTATTAATTCATTCAAACCTCGAGAGAGTGGAGAAGTAGGATTAACTCCTGAATCGTTAAGTAAGAATGGTTTCAGAAAATTGAATTACGAAAACGATTTTGCAAAGAAGCTAGATCCAAATCACCCACAAGCTAAACGTTACGGTGAGATTGTCGTACACCCCGGCGAAGACTTCCTTAGGTTGGTGTACCAAATCTACGATGTTTGGGTAAATGAAAAAGATGAGAACAGCGGGAAGAACGCGTCGCAAGTGCTGAGACGAGTTCGAGTTAAGGATTCTCAGCTGTAGCTGCAACGATTGCCACCAGACAAACTGCAACGTTGAAACATAACTTGTTCCAAATAATCGGGAAAAGAAGTTATTGAAACATAATTGGTTCTAATTTCCTTTTTTGTTAGAAGTATTCTATTTGTGAAACTTATCTTTAAAAAATGAAAATCTACTCAAAGTTTAAAAGTAGCTAACCGTTATAGGCTCCTAGTAATAAGTGTATTAGAGTTACTCTAAGTACTTCTAGCAAACCTAGTAGGATTGAGTTCTATGATAATTATTGAGGATAGAGAGATTGAAGTCATAGATATTCATGTACACCCCCCTGATACACTCATGGATCCTGTTCCACCTGGTTTTGATTCCGTGGAGGGAGAACTAATTGCCAGAATGGATGAGGCAGGGGTTGATAGGGTAGCTCTTCTCGCTTTTGACGTTGACAAAAACGATATTGTAGCAAACCAAGATTTATTCTATAAACCAGTAAGATACACCAGAAACATAGGGGGAGGAACATTTGGAAGCATACTCATTGAAATTATGTCCTGGTTTGACAGAGTTTACAGATCTGAAGAAGACATAAACAAGTACGTTAAAAAAGATTCTAAAAGGGTAATTGGTTTTGGTTCCATTAATCCAAAGAGATCGGAGGAAGAGGTTAAAGAAAAGCTGAGAAAAATAAAGGAGTTTGGTTTTAAAGGAATAAAAATGATACCCACCTTCCAGTTCTGTAATCCCACAGACGAGTGCTTAAATCCAGTGTATGAATATGCCCAGAAAGAGAAACTAGTGATATTGAGCCATACTGGATGTGATCCAGGATTATGGGAGTATCCTGATTTTTGTGAAGACGCAAGACCGATTCATTTGGCTGAGGTTGCTGAGAAATATCCGCGTTTGAAAATAGTGGCGGCTCATCTAGGAAGCTACAGCGCCGAGAACCCGGGAATATGGTTTGAGGAAATGATGCAAGTAGCCGCAGAGCATGATAACATTTACACTGATACATCAGCTGTTGACCCGGAGCTGGTAAGAAGAGCAGTAGCCAGAATAGGATCTGACAAAATCGTGTACGGAAGCGACTATCCAGTGGTTCTAACCTACTGCGATAGAACCGTGGGCATGCTACTAAACTTAAACAACATACTAAAACTCGACGTAAGCACAGACGATAAAGAAAAAATTCTGGGAAAAAATGCAAAAAACATACTAAAACCCTAAAACAAGGTTTCCCACAAAACTTGGTTATGGGAATTAGGAATTTTGAGGAATCGTAATTTAGAATATTGACACTCCCTTCTATAATGAATGATTTTTTATTGTAAAAATTAAATTAGTGTTTGTGATGCCCAGTAGCTTTTAGTAGATGTTGTTTTATCATCAGTTACTTCTCAGATTTTTATGAATTATTTTTCCTTTTGAGACTTGGAAGCAGATTTGATTCTTTCGAGTAAACCTCGCGTTTTAGTTAGCAGTCCACTTTCATCCAAAAAGTTTTCAATCTGGGGAACGATTTTTAGTCTATCTTTCTCACTGAATGGAGCACTTGGATAGATTGATTGTATAAAAGATGAAACACTGTTGATTGCTTTTCGATATTTTTCTATTTTGTCACCGGATTCTACATGAAAGGCTATGAAAAACTTGGATTCGGTTTTTAATAAAAATTTCGACTTATACATATGAATTGCTTGCAAGTCTCCGCCACCCATTCCAAGATCTTTTGCAAAGGTATTTAGTGCCGTTAAGAGACCACTCACAGACAATTCATCAAATTGCTCCAATTGACATGCATCATGACCCACACAATGGGCGTACACAGGCACACCGCTAATATCAACAACATAAATGTGCAGAATCATAGTAGAACACCCTCTTGAAAAACAGAGCTTTTCTTTCCCATGTTAATATACCTTCCATTATATGATGGTTCATCCCTCTAGACGTTAAAAAAATGGAGGAAATTATGGGTTTAATTCGGGATTCACTAAGTGACCGGTCTTCAGTATGCCTTTTAACTCGGCTTCACTCGAAAGTTCTGAATTTACTCTTGGGAGCATTGCATATGGGGCATTTATCAGGAGCGGCACCCTCAACTGTGTGACCGCACACCGTGCATATCTGCATCGGGCCTAGTTTGATATCTTTTCCCTGATCCACAGTTTTTTTGGCCTTCTCATACATAGTTTTGTGGATCTTCTCGGCTTCCCACGCATATCTGAAACTAGTCTCAGCACCTTTTTCTCCTTGAAATTTGGCTACATCCAAATAGGCGGGGTACATCTCGTTAATTTCGAATGTTTCCCCATCGATGCCTGCCTGGAGGTCTTCAGAGGTATTCTTAGTGCCGAAGAGTGCACCTGAGACTACAGTAGCGGCTCCTTTACTCGCTATGTTCCTATAGTGGTTGGTTGCGTGGACTTCTTCAGCGAAAGCTATCGCGGTGAACAAACGCGCAACATTCGGAAACTTCTCCTTCGCCCTATCCGCATAAATCATGTACCTCATATGGGCCTGACTCTCACCACCATATGCGCTACGAAGATTGGTTTCAGTCATTTCCCTAACCATGTGTATCTGCGTCCCCTTTTTCCATTTATTAATGATAAACAAAGACTCTCGGATTATTTATATATTTTCAACGAATTTAGAGCAAAGTACAATGATTCTGCGAGTTAGTATGTGGTGTTTTTTTATTGTTCTTTTAATTGTTAATGCCCTCTTTTCTTCCACGTTTCAGAGGATTTTTTGGTGCTTCTCGCCCTTCCAACGCTTGGAATCCCTCTAAACACGGGTTTAAACTCAAAATCGTCACGGAAAAGCGGATACGAACTAATATAAAAATTAGAGAATACTAAAGTACAGAACTATTGGCAAAGTATTCAGATTTTTAGTTATTTAAAAATAATCTGCAATAATTTCTTTTTTTAGGGGTTTAAATCGCAAGGGAACCCCATGAATCACACCTTGGGGTATGCAAAAATAAAGCATCACTTCCCCGACAAGCTGCGTATCTCGTTCGACACCCGATTCTGAAAAGAATACAAGCTCTGTTATGTATGGTTACGGTTTTTCAAGAGCATAACGGTTCGTTGTCAGAGTAGTTATCAAGCGCAAAAAAATAAAAGGAGGATAACCAATAATGATTAGTTTAAAAAAAATTGAGGAGAAGAGAAAAGATTATGCCGAAAAAGAAAGATTCAACCAAAGCGGAAACAGAGGAGAAAATCCCGGGCAGAAAAAGAAGTATTGCATCCGTCGGTACAGCGTATTTTGTAAACAATGCAGACATGCAGGCACTACCCACCTACTTCAACTCCATAGGAAGAGAATTCGCAAAAGGACGAACCTCATTAGGCTTCGTAAACACGGTCAGCTCAGTAGTTCAAACAGCCGCACTACCCTTTTGGGGATTCCTCTCAGACAAATTCTCCCGCAAAAAGACACTCATCGCAGGCATACTAATATGGGCAACCGCCACCTTCCTAATTTCATTTGCGGGAAGCTTTGACCAACTACTATACTTCAGAATCTTAGTAGGGCTAGGACTAGCAACCATAACACCCACAGGCTTCTCAATAATAGTAGACATGTACAAGCCCGAAATCCGAGGCAGAATGTTCGGTATATTCCAGCTCATGGGATTGCTAGGAATCGTAGTCACAGTACCCATCCTAGGAATGCTGGACGCCCCCAGCCTAACATTTGGAATAGAATCCAACCTAACCCAACTGCTCTACCTACAATTCGCAGATTTGTATTTTAATCTCTCACCCGGATTCATGGGCTTGCTAAGGAACGCACTATTTTTGGACTACTTTCTGAAACAAACAATATACCTAGGCGCATGGAGACAAGGATTTAGGATACTAGCCATAATCAGTTTTGTAATAGCAGGAATTATAGCGGTATTCCTAAAAGAGCCAGTACGAGGAGCATCAGAGAAGGAACTAAAAGATGTCATCACAAAAGAAAACGTAGAAAAATACAAAATAGACCGCAAAGCAGCCGGCAACGTCTTAAGAATCCCCACCATGTGGGTCATCATCGCACAAGGCCTAACAGGATTTTTCCCGTGGATCGTGTACCAGGTTTGGCTTATTTACTGGTTGGAGAGTGTGCGTTATCTTACTCCAGAGCAGGCTACTTTGGTTTTTGCTATGATTGTTCTTGGTTCAGCTGTTGGTAACGTTATAGGCGGTTTTCTGGGGGACAAAGCGGAGGCGCGGTCTCCCAAAAAGGGCAGGATAATTGTGGCGCAAATATCGGTTTTCATTGGTATTCCCATGTCTTGGATTATTTTGTTCGTGGTACAGAACTTTATGGTGTTCATGATTTTTGCACTTGTTACAGCGGCTCTGATTAGCTGGGCGGGCCCTGGTGCTGTTACTCCCATTGTCGCGGCTGTTAACAAGCCGGAAGTTAGGAGTACGGCGTATTCTTTGGAGCAGATTTTCGAGCAAGGGTTTGGTGCCTTCGCTGCGGTTCTTGTGGGTTTCTTTGCGGATAGTGTAATAAATGGTGGGATTGCTGGGTTTGCTATGGGTTGGATTAGCCCCTACATTGGTTTATGGCTGATTGTGGGTACTCCAGTGGTGTGGCTTCTGTTTTGGATGTCTTTGGCAGGTCAAGCTCTAACTTACTCCATGATGATTTTTGTCACAATTCCTTGGGCTTTATGTTTCTTATTCTGGTTCCTGGCTTACAGGTACTATCCGAAGGATAGACAAAAGATAGCTGATCTGCTAATGCAGCGGCGAAAAGAAATTGCAAAGAAATAGTACAAGCAAACTATTATCGCAGATTCTTCCCATCCCTATTTTTTCTTTTTTATAAGTTAAGCAGCTTAAGAAGTAGATCCGCTAATGCAAGTTCGAGTTTTTGAAATGCGGAAATGGAACACGTTTTGTAGTGTTTCTGCTTGAAAATTGATTTTATTCTGGAGGTTGGAATTAAAAATTAGGATGGGGAGATATTTTTCGTTGCTTAATTTTTTGTTATGTTGTTGTGGAAATATTTGGGGTTTATTCCATATATTTTGGATGATGTTTGGAGTTTTTTGATAGTGTCTTGGATGGTTTCTTCATTTTCGTGGGCTTTAATCTTCTTCACGGCTTCTAAGGCGTCTTCCAGATATTTGATTGCATTCATGTAGTTTTTCAGCTTTGCATACGTTTCTCCAATTCTTCTGAGAATATCTCCTTCCTGTGTCCGGTTACCTAATTCTTGACGGATGTCTAATGTTTCCTCATAGCACAGAAGTGCATTTTCATAGTCTTCGAACTCATAGTACATGTTTCCAGCGCCTTGAAGGGACATCGCTTCGCCTTTACGGTTTCCTATTTCTTTCATGACTTTGAACGCTTCAAGGAAGCTTACTAGGGCGGCTGAGTATTTTCCGAGTTTAGCATAAATTTTTGCAGCCCGTAAGAGTCCTTCACCCTCATCTTCATATTTTCCCAAGTCATGGTTGATTCTTTCTGTTTCTTGGAAGCATCTGAACGCAGAGTAGTATTTCCCAAGCGTCTCGTATACGGTTCCTATGCCTAAAAGTACTATTCGCTCGCCCTCAAGATCCCCTATTTCACGAGTCAGGCTTAAAGCCTTTTTAAGATATTTTAGGACTGAAGGATAATTATGTAGTAAAAGGTGTATATGACTTATGCCCATGAGCGTTTCTATTTCTTCTTTACGGTTTCCGGTTTCGCTCACTATTTCCAGCTTCTCTTCAAGGTCCTTCAACGCGGCTTGATAGTCCCCAATTTCGTAATGCATCTGGCCCATTTCGGTTAATAAGTTTTGGACCCAGTCCCTCTTGTTCACTTGTTTTAGAAGGGGTACAGCTTCGTTTAGCAGGTTGACTGCTTTTCTGATCTCGGAGTTATCGTAGGCTTTGAGCCCCTCCTCCACTAGTTTTTGGGCTCTTAGCTCCAGTGAATCGCCTGCTCTTCCCATGATTTATCTCCTCATTTCCCAAAAGTGGGAAAATTCCCACTTTTACGCATTTACCCACATATTTATAAATTTTTGCATATTTAAAGTAACTCCTCAAAAAAGGCTCCAATTACAGAAAAAAGAGGAATGGGGATTTGTTTTTTAAAAATAACTTTAATGAAGCCTGATTTCCAGATATCGAAGGAGAAGCGCCATATGTTTAATCTAAACTCCCGCGTACTAACTTGTTGTTGTGGTGGTGGGGCGACTTGGCTTGCCTCCGCATTCTGCTGCCCGTCTTTTTTTACACGATAGTGTTTAAACCAGATTAGAGGAAAGGAAACAAATAAGCACACGGCGAATAAATGACGGTTGAAACTAGGAAACAGGTCTCTCCCCCAACTCACCCACCACCGTAGACTCGTATGCAGGAAGTGGCGATTAAATATATGGTTCTACCAGCTAGTTTTAGCAGTTTCAGGGCGATTCTGGCCCAGAGTGGTGTGTCGCCGTAAACGGTGGTGACACTCTCCACAGTGAGTTCGGGAGATTTTGCAGCTAGAGAAATAGCGTACTAGTCATTAACATTCAAACCTATATCGGTGTCGATGATTATTTTCTTCAATTATTATCAATCCTTATTTCTGCTCCAATTTGTTTGGGGTTCGTGGTTTGTCCTTTTCTGTCGGGTTTTCGGAATCTTTTTCTTCGAGTAGTTTTCTTATCTCCTCTTGATCAAATGGGCAGTGGTTTCTCGCTAGAAAATCGTAGTGTTTTTTATATCTCCAGTGAGTCTTCCCTTTTGTGAAGGCTATCGCCCATTGGTATATGTGTTTGGCTTCGCTGCCAATTCCTTTGATGCGTTTACCACACACCCGACAGAAATAAGGCAGAACAATCACTTCTCCTTTAGATGCGAATCTGTACATCCACTACTTAAGAAAATTATTTGTTGGTATTCCATAATTTAAAGATACCTGATGGAATTCAGTCGTTAATTCTTTTTACTCCATTAGAGAAAGTGAGTTGGTTGAAATAAATTTGTTAGTAGTTACTATGATTCAGGTTTCTGGGGATTAACTGACTTTATTTTGTGGTGTTTATTTCCCTTTGAATATGGGTTTTCTCTTTTCCTTTATGGCTTTTAGGGCTTCGTTATGGTCTTCTGTTTGGAACAGAAGAGTTTGCTGTAGAGCGACGCACTCTAATTCTTCTTTGAGCTGAGGTAGGATTCTCCTGTTTAGTGCGGCTTTGGTTGCGGCGATGGCTCTTGTGGCTCCATTCGCTAGTTTCTGAGCTAAGGCTTCCGCTTCTTCTTCGAGTTTTTCGGCGGGAATACACCTGTTAACCAGCCCTATTCGTTCCGCTTCTTTACCTTCGATGTCGTCACCCGTGAACAGAAGTTCACTGGCTCTTCCCAAACCCACGAGCAGGGGTAAAATGTAAGTGTCTCCGTCCCCGGGGAGTATGCCTATTCTCACAAATCTTTCACTGAACTTTGCGTCCTCCGAGGCGATTCTGATGTCGCAAGCTAACGCCAAGCCGCAGCCAATGCCCAGAGCATAACCGTTAACAGCAGCTATTATCGGTTTTTCTAAACTTCTGAGTGTGATTATCAGTCTTTGTACGAAGGAACGCATAAAGCTTATTGAGTCGAATGGATTGGGGCGGGCTCCGAGTTCTGTGAGTTCAGCGCCGGAGCAGAAGGATTTGCCAGCTCCGCTAATTATAACTGCTCTCACCTCATCATCGAGATCAATTTCGTCCAGAACGTCAACCAGTTCGTCAACCATCTGAAAATTCATAGCGTTTAACTTATCGGGTCTATTCAGGGTTATCTTACCGATACCATCTTTTTTCTCATAAATAATGGTTTCATAACCCAAACAAGCAACCTCCACAAAAATAATTACTAAAGTCTTATGATACACCAACCCTTTTAAAACTAGACCCCAAAAAGAATCATAAAAAACCTTACTAACCATTTTCTAGCTTCCATAGAAAAAACTGCCTAAAAAGATTAAAGCGATAAAGACTAAGAAATGAAGTCAATAGAAAAAGCAAAGTAATCCCAAAGAAAATCAGGTGATTGCCTAAAGGAACCAAAATAATAAGAAAAAAATTGGAAATTAAATATTCAAAATGAGGAATTGAGAATGGATGTGGAAGAATTTAAAAAGTGGATTACTAAGGAAATTAAAAGGTTTGTAAGGGAAGACCCTGGAAATCGGCTGGAAAAGTTGGATTGTTCTCCCATTTTTGAAGAACCCTTGGTTGGATTTGTGGCGGGTGGTGACCCCATTTTCTACAAATTGAAAGAGGTTATTGGGGAGTTCCACCTTACGCCGTATGAGGCTATGTCAGAAGTTGCGAAGGAGAGAGGTGTTCCTGTTCCTTCCGAAGAAGAAATTGGAGTCATCTCGTATATACTTCCTATCTCCAAGAAGACAAGAAAAGAGAATGCCCGTATGAAGGATGGGCCTTCTGAGCGTTGGGCTCATACTCGCCTTTTTGGTGAGGAGTTTAATCGAAAGCTAGAAGCTCATATTGTTTCCTTTCTTGAAGAGAAAGGATATTTCGCTGTCGCACCTGAACTCGAAAGAAGCCTTTTTCGAATGTTGGTTGACGAAAAGGTCGGATGGGCTTCCACTTGGTCTCAACGCCATGTGGCCTTCGCCGCGAATTTGGGCACCTTCGGCCTTTCAGATGGGTTAATCAGCGAGAAGGGAAAGGCACACCGAGCTGGCAGTGTTATTGTGAACCAAAGGTTAGATTCTCCTCAGAGAACTAGTGATATCCATAGAGATTGTCGCTTTTTCCAAAAGGGAAGTTGCAAAAGGTGTGTAAAAAGATGCCCTGCTGGTGCAATTACTGAAGAAGGACACGACAAGAATAAATGCCAAGAGTTTGTATTCAAACAAATTCCAACAATTAAAGAAAAATACGATATTGATATTTACGCCTGCGGGTTGTGCCAAACAGCCGTACCATGTGAAGAAAAAATTCCAAGAAAAAAAGAGAAGAGAGAAGAAAGAAGGAAGAGGAGAGGGAGAAGAAATTAGAGAGAAGAATAAAGAAATAATATTCTTCAATTATAGTAGCAGAAGGTGATTTTCACAGATTACTAGAGTCGCGATAGTACATAGGAACAATGTCTCGGGATTTCCTGCTATTATAATGAGAGTTAGAAAAAAACTAAAAATGAGAACTGGAAACATTTCATCAATACAAAATCCAGTGGACCATTTATTATCCGGAAGGGAAGTACCCAAAGGGGAAAGTAGTGTTTTTTCGGTGTTATTGTGTGGAGAAAGATCATTCATATGCTTATTTAATTACTGAGACCTTGTCCTCGCTTAAGTGTTCGGTTATGTGTTCCAAGATTGGTATTAGCCTTGCGGCGAGTACTTTTTTGTTATGTAGAATCATTTCTTGGATTGTGATTGCTAATCCATCTGTTCTATTTGCGAATTTTATCATTCCTAGGTCGTGGAAAACCCACATACCGCAAAGCAACTTCCGCATCTCTTCATTACTGACATTTTCTTCGGTTGTAATCGCCTTTTTGAATCTTTCCATCAGGTGTTTTGCTGTGTTGTTGCTAATTAGTTCAGAGAGTTCGTCGACTTCCATTACCTTGCAATGGAGTCTAAAGTGTGCGTTACCTAGATGTTTCTGTAGTTCCGAAAGCGTTATCTCCAAGTTGTGTTCACCAGAATACAGCCATAACGTGGTTATAATTCATGTATACTTCAACAGTATTACATTATTTAAGATTTTTTTAGTTAAAAAATATACAAAAATCAAAATATATATCAAAATGAAGATTTAAGAAAACCGCTGGGATTAGGCTGAATTTCCTTAACTAATCACTTTTTTCTGAAGCTGGCCAGTTTTTCAATTATAGCCTCCTTGTATTTGAGCATTTCAATTTTTCTGAAATTAGTTGAACCATTTTTCACGAATTAGTTTTAGCTCTTCTACCGTCGGAAGCAAAAAGAATAGTTGCTAAAAGTTGTTCAGAATATTTGGTGGGTTTAGAAAACTATAATTGTTTAGCTAGCTCAGGGAACTTGTTTAATACTCTGAGATAGAAGGTTTTTCCGGGTTCCTTTTTCTTTAGGAAGCCGTAGGATTTGAATATTGTGGGGAGTATTGATTCCGCCCATTTCAGGTAGTTTAATTCTTCTGAGAGTTTGAGGCAGAGTTCAAAGTAGGCGACTGCACTATGGATTTCACCCTTACTCATCAGAACTAATCCCATGTTAGAGTAGTCTGTTATAATCTCCTCCTTATTTCCAAGGTCTTTATGTATTTTTAGGGCTTTCTCAAAAAGTTCTAGGGAGGAATCTAAATTGTTTTCATCCGCCTTAATTTTCCCCATATCGGTGTAGTTCTCCGCAGCCATTTCGAAGTTTCCGAGTTCTTTGTTTAAACTTAGTGCTCTTTCAAGGTAGGCGAGAGCTTCCTTTCTCTTACCGGATTCCCTCAAAACCGAGGCGATGTTACTACAGTTAGCAGCCAAGGCTTGTGTGCTTCCCATATCTTCATTGAGTCTTAGGGCCTGCTCAAAATGTTGGAAAGCCTCGCTCAAATTGCCTTTCGTTTTTAGAGTAACTCCCATATTATTGTATTCTATTGCTGTTTTTCGTTTGTCGCCCAGTTTCTTGTGAATCTCCAGTGCCCTCTCGTAGTACTTTAGGGCATCGTCAAGCCGCTCCTTCTTGTAATAAGCTGTTCCAATATTACTGTAGTCCTCCGAAACGGATTTGTCATCTTTTAGTTCTTGGTCTACTCCTAGAGCCATTCCATAATACTTTAGAGCTTCGTCAAACTTCCCTGTAAGGGAGAGTACAAATCCAAGGCCCTCGTAGGCGGCGGCTGAGAATTCTTTATAGTCGATGTTTTTAACGAGAGACTCGAGTTTCTTGAATTCTTGGAAGGCTTCCTCATACATCTTGAGATTTAGTGCACAGACTCCCTTTTTACCCTGTATCGCAGCGATATCGTACTCTGTTCGAAGCAAACTCTGCGCATCTTCGAAAAACTGATAGGCCTCTTGAAGGTTTCCTAGAGAGTAGTGCACCATTCCAGTATAGTACGATGAGGCTCCTTTTAGTTTGGGCGAACCAGTTTTCTCGTAGCAGTTGTTCAACTCTTCAACAGCCTCATCAAATTGGCCCTTCCTAATTTTTATCAGTGCTTCTAGGATTTGTAGAATGGTTGGATCCACGCCTTCGGCGTATGAGTGAGCTTCCTTGATGCTCTCCTCGGATTTTGCTAAGTCACCGTACAGTAGAAGGTGGTAACCTAGTTGTGAGTAGTATTCAAATTGTAGTGATTTGTTCGTTACCGGTTTAATCGTGGAGAGTTCGTTTAAAGTGTGGTGGCTGGGAATTATTCTTCCCTCAATTATCGATAGGGCGGTTAATAACTCGTCCTTCTTTTTTGTAG
The DNA here is from genome assembly GCA_030587365.1 of Candidatus Freyarchaeota archaeon. Taxonomy (GTDB): domain Archaea; phylum Asgardarchaeota; class Jordiarchaeia; order Jordiarchaeales; family Jordiarchaeaceae; genus Jordiarchaeum. The sequence goes on from JAUQZE010000002.1 coordinate 55,977, forward strand.
TAAGGTGAATGATAAGGTCTCTCTTCAAATGCTCTAGGAAAACCAGCACCCTCAATTTTTGTTCTTTCTCCATAAATCGGAAAGGATCCGGTTCTAAAACCATCTGGTTCGTAAGTTGCTCTAGATGCATCTTTTCTATCTCTAACAAGCTCTCACGAAAATCAACATCGTCCAGCGCATCAATAATGCTAGGATTTAGGGGAAGAAACATTTTGCAGAAATTACTCTTCAGACTCCCCGCCCTCAAACCATACGATTTTTCACCTTCAAAAAAGCAGGGAAACTCAGAAATATTCAGAACGCTTTCATATTTAACTTGGTCGCTCTCCGTTATTCCCGGAATTCTGACTATACTCGGCAATTTCAAAAATTTCTTAATCTCCGATTCGGATTTCACCACACTAGGAGTAAATTCAAGAACTCTCCTGGCTGGCTTTTCAGGTTCTTCAACCCGAACCCCGCCGACTTGCGCTTTTTCAAAACTAGCTGAAAAAATAGCATAATTTTCCGGGTCTACGCTGACGAGCTCCTCCATAATTTTCGATACTCCCAAACTGCTCAGCGAACCGAAAAGCTTCTCCCTGAAGTTTTTAATTGAAATCCGGAAAGCCTCACCCAGCCCTTTAAGATCACCCAAATCTCCATAAAGGGAAAAAACGTTCAGAAGAGCATGAGTTAAAGTTTCGGGAACAATCCTATTCAATTCCAGAAGATCCGCCTCCCCTGAAGGCAGGAAAGCATCCTGAATTGGGAAAATTTTCACCGCCAACCCAAAGACTTCAGATAAGGTGTTCTCGTTAAGCCTGTCCAGAATAATCTTTTGAGCCCCTTTATCAACATTCTTCAACTCACTCTTAAAAAGGTCAAGAAACAGCCCAAACCTCTTCTTAGGCCACCAATCAATACAAGACTCAATAATCCTTACGAGATTCTCAGAAGGCAAACCCATTACAAGGAACGTGACCGTCTCCGCCACAAAAACATCCTCCACTAATAGATACATAACTCTAAATAGTTAATATATTTATTTTGATTACTCTCTATTAATATTTTACCAGCCCTAAACAACTGGTTCCGCAAACCTTCCTTTAAGAAAGCTCGCAACGACCCTCCAAGAAAGAGAAATCAAGGATAGTCAGAACATAAATTAAATCCAAAACAATAAAAATAATAACCACAAGAAACAAGAATTAAAAGGGGACGAAAGCAGCTCCGAATAGATTATTTGAAAAATATAAACACCCGGAGTTAAAATTCATGACGAAACAAAGTTCTAGAGAGAAAGACTGCAAGACCCAGCAGGAACCGGAGAAACCCCACTACCCCATCCAGGAGAGCTATAACTCTGGTGATATACATTACAAAAGGGGACTATCTTTTCATATCCTTGGTCTATTCGATGAGGCGATGCAGGAATACAGAGAAGCAATAAAAATAAACCCAGACCACCCCGAAGCACACCACAAACTTGGACTTATCCTTGAGAGTAAACGGCTGCTCGACGAGGCGATAAAAGAGTACAAGGAAGCAATACGAATAAACCCAGACCACCCCGACGCACATTACGACCTAGGGAATGTGCTTTATTCTAGTGCTCTGCTAGATGAGGCGAAAAAGGAATACATAGAGGCGATAAAAATAAATCCAGACCATGCAGGAGCACACAACAACTTGGGAAACATATTTTATCTTAAAGGTCTGGTCGACGAGGCGATAAAGGAGTGGAAAGAGTCGATACGAATAAAACCGGACAACGCCGCAGCCCATAACAACCTGGGACTTGTCCTCGCGGATAAGGGGTTGCTGGACGAGGCAATACAGGAATACAGAGAGGTATTAGAAATAAATCCAGACCATGCCGTAGCACACTACAACCTAGGAGTTGCCCTTTACAAGAAGAGACTGCTAGACGAGGCAATACAGGAACTCCGAGAGACGATAAGAATAATGCCAGACCAGACCTTCGCCCACGACAAGCTTGGAAACGCTCTTAGGGCTAAGGGTCTGTACGACGAGGCGATAAAAGAATACAAAGAAGCCATAAAAATAAGACCAGACTACTCCGACGCACACTACAACCTAGGGAACGCCTTTAAGGCTAAAGGCCTCCTCAACGAGGCGATGCAGGAATGGAGAGAGACGCTGCGAATAAACCCAGACTACGATGATGCACACAACAATCTGGGGAACGCCTTTAAGGCTAAAGGCCTCCTCGATGATGCGATACGAGAATACAGGGAAGCATTAAAAATAAATCCAGACTATGCCGAAATCCACTACAACCTAGGAAACGCCCTTGCGGATAAGGGGCTGCTGGACGAGGCGATACAAGAATATAGAGAGACGATAAGAATAAAACCAAACTATGCTTTAGCCCACCTCAACTTGGGGAATACCCTTAGGGTTAAGGGACTGCTAGACGAGGCGATAAGGGAATACAAAGAGGTAATACGAATAAGCCCAGACGCCGCTGATGCACACAACAATCTGGGAGTCGCCCTCAGGGATAAGGGGCTGCTAGACGAGGCGATACAGGAATACAGAGAGACCCTAAGAATAAAACCAGACGATGTCGACACTCACTACAACCTAGGGGGTGTCCTTAGGGCTAAAGGTTTGCTTGACGAAGCGATACTGGAATATAGGGAGGCACTAAGAATAAATCCAAATTACGCCAACGCCCACGTCAACCTTGGGATTGTCCTTTTTGATAAGGGGCTGCTAGACGAAGCGATACAGGAATACAGAGAAGCGTTAAAAATAAAGCCAGACCTTGCCTTAGCCCACTACAACCTGGGGCTTGCTCTCAAGGATGCGGCGGATTTTGACGAAGCCTTAGATGCCTACAAGAATTTCATCAAGTACGCGTCGCCGAAGAAGTACGCTCAATTTGTTGAGAAAGCTCATCAACACATTCAGGAGATAAAAGGAGGAGGAAAAGCATGAGGGACTTCAAAGATTTCATCGGTGGTAAGTTTGAAGATTCGAAGTATGAATATAAATTTTGTAGGAGTGATAGAATTTGAGTGATGAGCATTTTAAAAAGGGACTGTCGTTTTATAATCGTGGTCTGGTTGATGAGGCAGTAAAAGAGTACAAGGAAGCGATAAAAATAAAACCGGACAACGCCGAAGCCCACTACAACCTAGGAAATATATTTTACAAGAAAGGGACGCTTGATGAAGCGATTCAAGAGTACAGAGAAGCGATACGAATATGCCCAGAAGATGCTGACATCCACTACAACCTGGGGGTTGCCCTTTTTGATGAAGGGCTACTGGATGAGGCAATAAGAGAATGGCAAGAGGTTATAAAAATAAATCCAGAATATGCCTCAGCCCACTATAATTTAGGAAACGCCCTTTATGATAATGAACTGCTGGATGAGGCGATACAGGAATATCAAGAAGTACTAAGAATAAATCCGGATCATGCAAACGCCCACCACAATCTGGGGCTTGCCCTGGCGGATAAGGGGCTGCTCGACGAGGCGATAAAAGAGTATAACGAAGCAATACGAGTAAATCCAGACCATGCAGAAGCACACCTCAACTTGGGTAATGCACTTTATTGTGAAGGACTGCTTGAGGAGGCGATACAGGAATACAGAGAGGCAATACGAACAGACCCAGACCTATTCGATGTTCACTATAACTTAGGGCGTGCCCTTTATGATGTGGGGCTGCTCGACGAAGCATTAGAAGAATACAGAGAGGCAATAAGAATAAAACCAGATGAAGTCGACGCCCACTATAATCTGGGGCTTGCCTTTGAGGATAAAGGGCTACTCGATGAGGCGATGGAAGAATACAGAGAGGCAATAAGAATAGATCCAGAACAAGCCGACGCCCACCTCAACTTGGGGTTAACCCTTGTTACTAAGGGGCTAGTCGACGAGGCGATTAAGGAATTCAGAGAAGTGATAAGAATAAACCCAGACGAGGCAGTAGCCCACAAAAATCTAGGGATTACCCTCGCCGATAAGGGACTGCTAGACGAGGCGATTAGGGAACTCGAAGAGGCAATAAGAATAAAACCAGAATACCCCGAAGCATACTACAACCTGGGGCTTGCCCTAGAGGCTGTAGAAGACTTTGAAAAAGCCATAGAAGCGTACCAGAATTTCATCAAGTATGCTCCTCCGCAGTATGCAGAACAAGTTGAGGATACGCGTAAACACATCCGTGAGATGAAAGGAAAAAGATGAAGGGCTCAGGATTTCTTTGGTTGTTTGTAAGTTTGAGATTACGAAAGAATAGAAGGTAAACTGTTAGCAGGAAGGTTGGAACTTGAGCGATGAACATTTCAAAAAGGGAGCGTCATTCCATGATCGCGGTATGCTCGACGAGGCGATAAAAGAGTACAGGGAAGCGATACGAATAAAAAAAGACAACGCTGACGCGCACTACAATCTGGGAAATGCCCTTTATGAAAAGGTTTTGCTCGACGAAGCGATAAAGGAATGGAGGGAAGCGATAAGATTAAAACCAGACTTTGCGTCTGCCCACTTTAACCTTGGAAACGCCCTTTATAGTAAAGGGATGCTCAACGAGGCGATAAAACATTACAGGGAAACAATAAAGATAAAAAAAGACCACGCCAACGCACACTACAATTTGGGAATTGCACTTAAGGATAAGGGTTTGCTTGATGAAGCTATCCAGGAATACAGGGAGGCGATAAAAATAAGCCCAGAACATGCTGACGCATATTACAACCTTGGAAACACCCTTTTTGCTAAAGAATTATTTGATGAGGCAGCACAGGAGTTCAGAGAGACGATAAAAATAAGACCCGACCACGCATCAGCCCACTACAACCTTGGCAGAGCCCTTTATAGTAAGGGATTGTTTGATTAGGCGACAGAGGAATGGAGAGAAACAATACGACTAAAACCAGATCATGCCTCAGCTCATATCAATTTAGGGATCGCCTTTGTTGCTAAAGGGCTGATAGATGAGGCGATAGAGGAGTGGAAAGAGGCAATAAGATTTAAACCGGAGGATGCCACAACCCACAACAACCTTGGTAATGCTCTTCAGACCAAGGGGCTGCTAGACGAGGCGATACAGGAGTACAGGGAGGCTGTAAGACTAAAACCAGACTATGCCCTGGCATACAACAATCTGGGGCTTGCCCTTGAGGCGGCAGGTGACTTTGATGGAGCTGTTGAAGCGTACCAGAATTTCATCAAGTATGCGTCTCCTCAATATATGCCACTGGTTGAGGATGCGTGTCAACGTATCCGAGAGATAAAAGGGAAAAGGGAAAAATGAGGGGTTCAAGTGAGTTCTCTGGCAGTACGTTTTGGAGATTTGATGAAGACAGGACATGTGGTGTGGACTGGAGGACTGTGTGCCTGCTCGCGGTCCGGGCGTGAGGCTTGTGCGGGGCAGCTGCCTGAGGATTCTCTGCAAGGGAGGATGTGTTCTTTACTGTTGGTTTCCGGTTGTAGTTTTTTGGGTTTTTGTCATGGGCTGAGACGAAATAGGATGTGGAGTGCTGTCGTATGGAAACCCGATTTTTCAAAAGCTTTTCTGGCTGCGACGTTAAATTGGCTTATGTACGAGATGGGTTGGTATCCTTTGCTCTCCAGGTAATCGGCTAATTTTGATATCATGTAGGAGCCGTAACCTCGTCTCCTATAGTTTCTTTGTACTACGGGGGCTATTGCTACATAATTGTTATACCTTTGTTTCGTCCAGTATGCAACCCCTGCCACTATGCCTTCCCGAATCAAAGTCCAGTAGCTGTCGTTACCAATCTCTGATTTTATGCGGTGGTAATCCTCTTGTTTCACTCCTGCGTTCTCTGGCTCTTCACCGAGAAATAATTTGAATGCCTCATCAAGTGTTTCCTCAGTTATCGGCCTAAACTCTAGGTTTTCTTGGTGCTCCGTGTCTACTTTTTTCTCTCTCAATAAAATGGGGTCCGCCACATCGAAATGGTAGCCCCTTTCAAGGAGGAATGAGAGTAGAAAGGTGTCGTCGGTACGCACATAAATTCCTCTAGGTTCAAACTGCTTGGTCACTAGATGAAGAATCTCATCGCTTATCGCCCTATATCCCCTTTTAATGTAAAGCTCTATGATGCTTTTCCCGTACAACGGAGCAAAGAATTTTTCCAAGTAAACCCAGTAACATATTGTCTCATCCCTCAAGCAAAGCCCCCAACAGGTGCCGTTTTTAACTGCTTGCTCCAAAAAATCAATAACTAGGGGTATTCTCAACTCCTTCATTCTTGTTTCTCTGAGGACTTTGACATCTTCTAGGTCAAATTGTTTAAGTTCCAAGCGGTGTGCCCTCCAACTCTGGCAGTATGCACATTTTATACCATTCTCTTTAGGCTTGAACAAAATTAGTTGTGCCTTCTTAAAAATCCTTTGTTAGAATATTAAAACCATTCTAACTGGGTGAAGCCCTACACCCTCTATCCCGTCCGCGAAAGCTTTTGGGAATGCCTTCCGTATAATATTGTATGCAGCGTTCACGTCTGCATTAATTATTATCCCCTTTTTACTCCTGAATAATCCTCTGTTCATCCTCTTGCCAGCGTATTCATCGAGGTGCTTTATTGGTTCGCTGTCTAAGAAGCTGCATTTTGAGGTGTGATTCTCCTCCCGCAATATCACCGTTATTCCCGCTTCCTCTGCCTTGTATTTGATCTGGCTTATCAGTTTGTGGAAGGGTAGCTGTACGAAGTTCTGGTTGTTTCTCCTCCCAAGATTTGAGTTCTGCTTCCAGTTGTTGTTATGACCAAGCACTACTGTACCAATGTCGTGTTTAATACACCAACCTACGATTTCGCGGCTCAACTTGTGGAATAGGTCTTTTATCTTCCGGTTTCTCTTCTCTGTAGTCTTTGCAGCTTGGAGCTTGTCTTAATCCCTTGCTTGTCATAAATGCTCTGCAGTCTGGCTCTCTCCTTGTTATAATATTGGTTTATGGATTTCGCCACACCGCCCTTAACAGCAATCGGCTTCTCCCCGATGTTGTTTACAATGGTTGCGATGTTTCTCAATCCCAAATCAATACCCGCAATCCTGCTTCCATCCAATCTCAAAGTTTCTACAACTTTATGGTAAACCACCTCAAGGATGTAACCCACACCCCTTGGAACTATTCTGATTTCCCTCAAGTCTGTTTTGTCATCCAGCCTCGTTTCAACCCTGAGACCAACCATTTCGGGAAAACAGATTTTCCCATTTTTTATTCTGCACTGCTGGTTGGTGAAGATTAGCAGGAACTCGCCGTCCTTCTCCTTGTATCTAGGCATTTTGGGCTGGTCGAAGTATTTTTCGGGGTGCTTTTTCCAGTCCTTTAGAGCGTTGAAGAAGGATTTCCAGCTCCTTTCCAAAACCCTTAGGATTTGCTGTGCGGTTTGTGCTGGAAGGGCTTTGTAGTTCTCGGAGCCCTTAAGCATCTCCGCAAGTTCATTATACCTTATCCATTTTTTGGTCTTGAATAGTGCCTGTCTCACGATGTAGTTGGTCTCGTTGTACAGGTTTTTGGAGTGGTGGCATAGCCTGCTCAGGTTGGCGCTTGGCTTGAGGTGAATCTGCTCCGTTCTGGTCACCATCGTCCCCGACACCATTCATGCACCATGATTTTCCGTTTTACTCATTAACTTTTTTGGCCGTTAAACTTTTTTAAGCCTTATTGGGATGAAACTGTCTTTTAAACTTACAAAGGTAGATTTCTTTCTGTTAGGATATCTGCTTCTTCCTTTTATGTTCTGATTGCTTGTTTCTAGTAAGTTTTGGGAGTGTACTCATCATGATGTGCGGAAGACAGAAAAAGTAGTGGTGGGTTTTATAAGATTGTAACGCCGAGATTCACAGTGAAGGGTGTCGGTCTATCCCTCGGTGGAGAGATAAGCCCTTATAGACAAAGAGTTGAACTAATTTTGTTCCAGAGCATCCTTTATATATTTCTTCTTGAATGGTAATTTAACTTTTATTCAAACAGAAGATATGAAAATTCTATGGGTAGGACTATTTTGTTTTAAAGGGTGGTTATTTTGAGGCGGCGGACGGGCTTTCTAGTCATCGGATCAGGAATCGCAGGTTTGAGTTTTGCGCTTAAGGCTGGAAACCATGGAAAGGTCACTGTTGTCACCAAGAAGTCGAGTGTGGAGAGTAGTACCAACTATGCCCAAGGGGGAATAGCTACAGTTATGGATGTGGAGCATGACAGTTTCGAATCTCACATAAAGGACACTCTGGAAGCGGGAGCTTATCTAAACGATTTAGATGTGGTGGAGACTGTTGTAAGAGAAGCTCCAGATAGAGTGAAGGAGTTAATTGATATCGGGGTGGAATTTGAGAAAACCGAGAATGGTTCCTTTGACTTGGCGATGGAGGGAGGACACCATCAAAGAAGGATACTCCATGTAGCGGATCTTACAGGAGCAGCTATTGAAAGAGCTTTGGTGAACGCCTGTGAGAAGCATCCCAATGTTACGATTATTGAAAACGCGATGTCCATTGACCTGATTACCACACGCAAGCTTAGACTAAGCCTTGAGGAGGACGAATGTTTAGGAGCCTACATCTTCGACAAAAAATCAGGTAAGATAAGCACCTACTTAGCTAACGTTACGGTTCTGGCTACGGGTGGCTGCGGTCAGATTTACTTATACACCACGAATCCCAGCATCTCCACAGGAGATGGAATAGCCATGGCCTACAGAATAGGAGCCAAGGTTAGGGACCTTGAATTCGTTCAGTTCCACCCCACAACCCTCTATGATCAGGAGAGAGTCGCGTTTCTCATCTCAGAGGCAGTTAGAGGGGAAGGCGGGATATTAATGACTATCAGTAATTACGAAGAGTTCTTGGAATCTGGAGAGGACGACCCCGAGAAGTTCTCTTTCATGAAAGACTATGATGAGAGAGGGAGTCTCGCCACACGCGACGTAGTTGCCCGAGCTATAGACAGAGAACTAAAAAAGAGTGGAGACAGATACGTATACCTCTACCTATTACACTTGGACAAAGAACATGTCAAAGAACGTTTCCCCCATATTTACAATACCTGCCTAAAATATGGTGTGGATATAACAAAGCAACCGATTCCAGTGGTGCCAGCGGCGCACTATATGGTGGGAGGGGTGGCTGTAAACAAGAATGGGCAGGTTATCCGAAGAGATGATCCCAATCATGTTATTAATCGCTTATATGCTATAGGAGAGGTTGCCTGCACCGGTCTACACGGCGCAAATAGACTTGCTAGCAATTCACTATTGGAATCTGTGGTTTTCGCTCACAGAAGCTACTTGGACTCCCTGAAATATCTGGAGAACCCGGTTGAAATACCCTTGGAGGAGATGCCTCTCTGGGACGCTTCCAAGTATAAGCCCATAGATGAGAAAGTCTTGTTAAAACACGATTTCGATGAGATAAGACGCCTCATGTGGGTCTACGTGGGAATAGTTAGAAGCGGCCTGAGGCTGCAGAGGGCTATACGCCGCTTAAACCTGCTTGAAGAAGACATCAGCCACTACTACTGGAACTACATACTAAACGAAGACCTAATAGAACTGCGAAACGTAATCCTAGTAGCCCGACTAATAGTGGAAGCTTCAATCCAGAGAAAACAAAACATAGGGCTCTTCTATAACATAGACAACGAGAAAAGAGAAAAGTAAGAAACCTGAACCTGTGCACTCTCATATGGAGATAAAATGTACAAAAATTTTGATTATTTTTACGATATGCTAATAGTCTAAATACAAATGTGAAAGTCATTTTCCAATTAGAAAAGTTTATTAAAGGGTATCTTTATAAATTTAAAAAATAAAAACGCAAATGGTAAAGTATTAGTTTGATGGGATCAATACAGCCTATGGAGGAAGGAGGCGAGTTGACAGTGGTGAATTTTTATCAACAGTTTGGTGTGACTGGAAAAGATTTGGGAAAAGTTCGTGCCAATTTTGTTGACAAAATTGAAAAAGCATTTAGAGATGTTTTTACCTACAGGTCGGCTTTCATTCCAATAGTGGCGGAGCAGGAGAGGGCCCCCAGTGTTTTAAAATTTTTGGTAAAGACTGACATTGAACAAACAAAGGAACGTTATCTCTTATTTAGTGCAGAGGCAAAAGGAATGTACTTTAAAAACCTAGTGGCGTATCTCAGCCCCATTTATGCATCAGGTTGGACTGGATCGGTATACTTTGAAGAATACAGCTACCTTTCAATTTTACCGTATCCATGTGATGATCTCATAGGTTTCATTGAGACTAGAGGATTTGGTGGCAGGAAGGGATTCTTCTCAGTTCCAAGCCAAGTGCCTAAAATCGAAGTCAAGGAAGAAGATTTATTCCATTCAGCTACTCAAGATTCAGTCGCATTCCAATTAGCTGAAACTCTTCAAAAAATGCGGCTTGCCCCAGATCTGCGTGATACATTACGTAAAACACGCAAAAGTGAGAAAAGTTATGTATGCCAATACTTGAACAAAGTTAAGGGTCTTTCAGGAAAGATTAAGAAGCTCACGGCGATGTCAGAAGTCCGAAGACAGAAGGGTAATGTGATATATAGTTTTAGAGACAGAGTGGGATTAACAACAATTCTCTTGCCAGTGAAAGATAAGACAATAGTGCAAATTGGAGATTTTGACCTGAATCCCAAGAGAGACATTGAGATCCTAAATCAGGTAGCGGAAGGATTGCATGCAGCATATCTTGACCGACCTCAAGATATGGTATATGGGTCAGATCAAAGAAATTAAACAAATCTTATTCTCTAGGATCTCTTTCTTTTTTATTCTTTCTCTTGGCAAGGGAGTGTTAGCGAAATTGGATTTCCCGTTTCCTGCTAGTACTAGATAAATAGGTTGACGCCGCTGCCTTTCCGCATTATGTGAGGTTTATGCTGTGTTGCACAATTCCGTGAATTTATGGTTTAGGCTAAGTATCGCGTTCCACACATTTATTTTTGGCTGACAGTCGCCCAGGGTAGCTCCCCTGTAGCGTCGAACTTCAGGATGGAGTTGTAGAAGAGGAACTTCATTTTGACTTCCCAGAACATGTTCTCCAACTTAGCCGCCCGAACATACTCCCCGGTAAGCCTCTTCACGGCTGAGAGGTTCCCCTCGGCACGCCAGCGATAGCCGTAGCGGTACTTGTCCCTCCACTTCTTATAGCCTAACTCCCGGTACTCCTTGACGTGCTTCTTTCTTAAGGGGCTCCCCCTGGCTTTGGTGCTGGCGTTCTTACGCATCTTTATTCCAGGCGTTACCTCCATCTCGTCCAGTGTGTTGAAGTCTTCTCTGGTGTCGTAGCCGCCGTCGCCGTTCACCTGTTTCAATTTTCCTCCCTTGCTCTTGATGTTTCCCGCCGCCTGCTCTACGAGGGGTTTGAACTTCTGGGAGTCGCTTACTTTTTCGTCGGTTACCTCTAGGGCTACAGCCTGCTTCTCCTTCTCATCTACAGCTATGTGGACTTTTATCCAGCCTCTTCTCACTTTCCATTTTTCCCTCATCCACTCCCCGCGGTTTGAGACCTTTACTCCGGAGGAGTCCAGTGAGATGACTACATCTTCGTCCTTGTGGCTTAGTAGGGTGTCCTTTATGTCTAGCAGTGTTTTTCTCACTCTTCTCCAGATTTGTGAGTAGTCTGGGACGCCGGGGATTTTGGGTATGTATTCTTTAAGCTTCCGTATGAAGCCTTCAAGCTCTCTGTAGCTGATCCTAAACATTATGTAGGCGAAGCCTAGAAAAATTATTAGGGGCTCCGGGTAGTGGTAGGGGGCGCCTACCTTTCCCTCATTCATGTCTTCCAACTCTTTTCTCCAAGACTCTAGGAAGTCCAGTGAGATGTACATCTCGCCCCTTTTCACCAGCTTCTCGTTGTATTCTCGCCAGTTGCGCTTATCCTCATAGTGGCCCCACCTCTCCTTCTTCTTCCCTTCGTTTTTGTTTTTGTTGCTAGGTTTTGGGGGCTTCTTTGGGGATAGCGTTATTATCTTTTCTGCTTCTTTTTCCGCTTTTCTCCCCCTCGGTTCTTTTGAGCCTTTTACCTGCTTCATGGGTTTTTCTTCCTTCTGGGTTGGTTGGCTACACATGTGTGGTGCAGTCTTTGATAAGGTTTTTTAGGTGGTTTAAACCATTACCACCACGCGGAAAAATGCAAAACCATTAATTGTGCAACACAGCAGAGGTTTAGCAAAGTTTATAAAAGGTTTATGGATATTCTAGTTTGAAAGATAGAAAATGCGCGAAGCGGAGATTTTGCTCTTTTAGCCTTTTTCTACTTTTCGTGAAAGTTTGTGTGAAAGATGAGTGAAATGTCTAAATCCGAAGAATTTAAAATTGTAGATGAGTTGAAACCAGGTCTTAGAAGCATTAACCTGAAAGTTAGATGCAATTCGAAGAACGAAATAAGAGATATTGTTTCAAGAAAAACCGGCGAGAATTTGAGAGTTACCGAAGCTGTTGTAGGGGACGAAACGGGGAGCATATTGCTAACCCTGTGGAATGACGACATCGACAAAATGCAACCAGATCACGTTTACAAACTGAGTAATGCGTATACCACGGTTTTCAAAGGCTCCTTGAGACTGAACCTAGGAAAGTACGGAAGCATGGAGGAAATCGATGAAAGCACCCCCGCCGAGGTCAAACTGGACAATAATCTCTCAGACAAGGTCTATGAACAGGAGCGCAGCTTCCGCCCCAGATATGGCGGCGACCGTTCAGGCGGATACGGCGGCGGCAGACCGTACAGAAGCGATAGAGGCGGCTATCGCGGCGGTAGAGATAGAGGCGAAGGTAGAAATAGTAGAAGAAGATATTAGAAAATAATTTCTTCTTCGATTCTTTTTTTATCAAAATTATGTCTTTACGTTCATTCGCTTGGCAAACAGGGCAGTTCACATTGATGGGTTGTTATTAATTAAGGGTTTTCGAATCTGCCGAGACTTTTTTCAAGAATTTCTTATTTAATTCTTAAAAATGTTTAATATCTTTGCAGCTTGAATGATTTAAGGTTGTTTCTCAGAAGGATAAGACCGAAGTTTCGACTACCACCTCTGGAAAAAGAAGTTTAAGAAAATATTCAATCCCGACAACCGCTCAGCTTTAGCTTACTAAAATCCCACTCGAGTAGGGAACAGCGTTCCAAGAACCATTAAGCCTTGATATTTTTGAGTGGAAACGAAGAACTCCCAATTCGGTCTTCTTCTTTGGATTTCTCCAAACCATCAGTGAATATAAATATATATTTGTTAGCCCATATAAATAAAAAGAGAGTAGTGGAGATGATTTTACGCCTGCTGGCAACGAGCATATTGTTAGGGCAATAGTTGAGGGTGTAAGGAAAGAGGTCGTCATCACGGAGGATACTCTGAAACTTATTCTAGAGAAAACCTTGGAGTACATTCAGAAGAACTTTAATCTCAACTTGGAATCCGACTCGCTGGACGACCTTGAAACTAAGCTTGTTGGAATTGTAGAGAAGTATCCGGCCGAACTGGCCCTTATCTACGGTATAGGTAAGGCGGAGAGCATGAGCATAGGCTCCACAGGAGTAGTTTCTAGACGTGTGGCGAAGGGGGCCCCAAAGGCTCTTGTCGATAAATTAGGGCTAACGGAACACCTAAAGGGTTCAAAAAGTCTCTACGATGTCATATCCAGATACAAGTCTCTGCTAGTTCAGATAGGTTTCGTGAAGGATAAAGACATAATTCTCACAGACCTTGAGAGTGGGGATGTTGATGTGAGACTTGGAGGGAACTGCCCTTACATGAATGCGTGTGTAGCTCTTAAAAGTGAGGGAGTTTACGACATCTTTGGAAATGTTGCCTGCGCTAGGACTCTTATCTTCGCCGGAATAGCCGAGGCAATTTTGAAAAAAAGCTACGACGCTAAGGTTAAAGACTACAACCCCCCAAACTGCAAGGTTAAAGTATTCGAAGTGTAATCACGAACTTGCCTTACCAACACTTTTGGTTGGAAAGTTTTTTTAAAATTTTTTGAAAACAATATTTTTTTATTCTAAAAGATTTAATGCGTTCTTCTTTGCATAATCTTTCGCTTCTTTTTCATCCTCAAATGTTTTTGCAAGATCATACTCGCATAAGCGTTTTTTTCCGTTCTTGTAAATTTCGATCATTGGACGAGCGATTTCTCCTGGTTCAAAATAAACCTTCAAAAGGCAGATTTTCTTTTCTCTTTCCATCTCTTTGCATTTTTCGCATCGGAGCGGACCTCGTGCACAGTGAGGAACGCTCATTTTTCTAATAACATAAATTGATTCTTTCTTATCAAAATGTTTCATTTGATTAATCCTCCAAAACAAACGTAAATATCAATTATCTTTTCTACAAAATAATATATTCGTTAAAAGAGTGTATTAAACCAGTTGAATAGGAACTCTGAGCTTTTACTGTGAATAATAAATTTGTTTTTAAAATCTTGATAAACTTATGTGGATGTATCTCTGCTCATTAATTTTCTATTGTTTACTTTTCTGGAGCTAAGTTTTAATGTAAGATTATCTAGTTATAATGCAGTATACTGATAGTTTTCGAATAGAGGTAGAAAAGTATGTCTATTGAGTCATTTAATCCTAAGGTAACGTCTGTTATCATTTTTGATAAAGGTGGTGCCTTGATTGAACGTGAAGGAATGGTACAATTAGTAAAAGGGATGAATACTTTTAGAATTGAAGACATACCTGCTTCTTTCAGCCCTAATCAGATACAAGTTGAATTAAACAGCGAAGACGCCCATGTACAGCAAATAGACATTAAAAAACCAGTGCCAGAATTCGTATACGAAGAAATAAGGCCGCGGCAGGAAGTCACCAAGGATATCATAGATAAGAGCAGGAGATTACCGTATAAACGGCAACAGCTCTTAGAACTTTGCGAATCAATGTACTACAGTATGTATCAAGATGAATTCGCCGAAGTAAAAATATGGGTAGATTCCAAAACTGAAAAAACCTCTTCTCTAAAAATCAAATACATACTATTTGAAAACCGAATCTACTGGGAACCCAGAGTGGTAATAGACCTTCTAGACGACGGAAACGCGGTAATTAATGTTTCAGCAACAATTATTAATAATACTAATTTTGCTTACGACTCAAATATTGCTTTAGCAGAGTTTGATTTGGGCCTTGAAGTACCTTCCCCGCTGCCAATAACTAACGTGACGCCGTCAGAGCTTCTTCCCCCTCCTTCTGGTCCACCAGCTACAGGAAAAGCACCAACTCAAATTAGGAGTCAAATGATGAACGAATTACAACGTCTGAAAATGGTAATGACATAAATGCAAGAAAGAAGGGAGGTTTAAAAAATGAAATTGACAGTCACTCCGAGGCGGCCGGCTGTTGTACCTATTCAGAAAGTTAGTGCTGAAGTCAAAAAAATTTATGAAATTTACTTAAAACACTGGTTAAACCAATCAGAACAATTAGAATTAAGATTAGATTCGTCTTTAAAGTTTATTTTTGAAATATCCGAAGCAGCCAATATCCCAAAAAGTTCCATAACCATGTTAAGAGGCGGCTTGCCCTTCCTTTCAACCGATACCGAAGGAAGTTTTGAATCAAAAAAATTTGAAACTCAAAGCATCATCGATAAGAGCGTGTTCTGCGTAAGTAAATTTGAAAACAGAATTAAAGGCAAAAAAACTGAAGTTGAAGTAGGCGAACTAATAATCCGCACAACGCCGGTTGACTATAAAAGGCAAATTATTATTGAAAACAAAAACGGATATGACATCTTTTTAAAACTCGTAATAACAGAAACACCTGACTTGAAAATCACAGAAATATCACCAGAACCAAAAACCAAAGAAGCAGCGGACTACATTTATGAACTAACCATTCCCGGAAATAGTAAATCCAAAATCCTACTAACACTCCACACTCAAGAAGAAGAAAGAATCAAAAAAGAACCAAAAACCAAAGAAAAATAAGTTTCATTCCTCTCTTTTTTATTTTCTTTTCTTAGACTCGTTTATCTCCAATGACTTGCCCCAGCGTTCTTCATACAGTTCTTTAATATTATTGCAGGGGAAACAATACCAGCCCTCACGTTTGTAACAATAATTACAGAAGCGATTCCCCTTACTGTGAATTTCTTCACAGAGCCGTCTTAATTCGGAAGACAGGTCTTTAGGATGTTCCGACTCGAAATCCTTCCACTTCATTTTTACCACCAAGTAGCTAACGCGTTTTCTTTTCCAATATTAGTTTTCGTGAATTATTTCACTTTTTTTATCTCCCGATTTCTATACTATATTGTTTATCAAATCTTTTATTTATCCAAAGACATCCGCGGTTTAATCCTTTTTTATCGTAGATGCATCCTCCCTTGCAAACTCCACAAAACCATTTTAAAAAGGAAAAAAGTTTTCTGCTATTTTCTTCTCGAATCTCATTACAAATTTGGATAGCAACTTCCTCATCTATCTTACTTTTGTGATTCATTTTCAACTAGAACCTCCTTAGTTCCTTTTCAAGTATTTTATCACTTACATATCAAGTTCCAGATAGTTTCTCTGAATAAAATAACTTCCTTTACAAGCACCACATTATTTGGGACAAATTCTCGCCTTTTGTGTCCTGAAACCGAAAAATTTTTTCAGTTATTAGACACAACTTATAATTAAATACTCCAGAATTGAGTGGATTTCTTGGATCAAAAAGATTTACAGATACTTCGGCTTCTATTGGATGATGGTAGAGAATCTTACGAGAAAATCTCAAGAAAAGTGGATCTAAATCCAAACACAGTCAAAATTAGGATTAATAAATTGGTGGAAATGGGTGTTATTAAGAGATTTGCAACTCAATTGAACATTTCACTTTTCAATATATCCGTATGCTATTCTCTATTTCATACAACAGAAGATAATGTAAAGACCGAATTAATAGAAAGAATTGGTCAAATGCCCGAAGTGGTTGGAGGGGTTGCGGCCATTGATAATAAGATTTCCATTGTGCACCTTTTTCGTTCAGATGCAGAACTACATGAAAATCTTGAAAAATTTAAGCAATTTAAAGAAGTAAAATCCATGGAAAATTATATCCTATTGATTCCCCGGATCGGTGCATCTCAAAAATTCAAAGTAACGAAGAATGATTGGAGAATAATAAATGCTTTAAAAGATGATTGTCGAAAGACTGAGATTGAGGTGGCTGATGAAATAGGACTATCTGTCAAGACCGTGAAAAGAAGAATTTCA
This sequence comes from Candidatus Freyarchaeota archaeon, assembly GCA_030587365.1. GTDB lineage: Archaea > Asgardarchaeota > Jordiarchaeia > Jordiarchaeales > Jordiarchaeaceae > Jordiarchaeum. Next base: position 73,175 of record JAUQZE010000002.1, read on the forward strand.
CATCTAAGAAATAAAGGTATTATACGTTTTATGATCGACTTGGACACCGCCAGCGGCAATCTTTTGACTTACAATCCTATTATTAAATTCAAAAAGATAAATAGTGAGGATTTAATCCAGATCAATAAAATGTTCAATAATCCTTTTTACATTTGGCGCATCGCTAACGAGGAAACAATGATTTATACAGTATTTATTGAACATTTGAGAGAGATAGATGAACAAATAGCTAAGATTCGCCAAATCGACAATGTAATTGACGTGATTAAAATTATTCCCACTAGGATGTATTATTTTAAAAGCTGGATTGATGATTTTATTCAAGAAAAAGCTGAAGAATAAAAACACACTCAGCTTTCCATTTTAACCGCGCAATTGCCTGTCCAGGTTGGTTTTCAAACTATTTCGGAATTGCTGCCAATTAGTGATTTATTTTTTGTGTGTTAACGGGGATTAAGTAGATTTCTCTTTGCCATTCGACTTTTCTTATATCAAAATCATGTACTTAGTGTAAAATTTACAAAAACTAAAGTAATTTATATTCGTATGCGTTATTTATTATTAAGAAGTAAGTGTAATAAATACACTAAGGTGAATGGAATGGGAATTAAAAGAAAAACTGAAGTTGACTTTCCGCCAAGACACGAACCGCATACCGACGCGTATTTCTTAAGAAGTTCAGAGATACTAAGAAGAGAACGAATTAACCCATACGTTAGATATCAGGTTTTTATTAGGAAAGGCCCCGGCGTAACCGGAGGGATAGACGAAGCAATAGCCGCAATTATGAAGTACAGTCCAAAACTGGCTGAACATGATGGAAGAATTTTTGCTCTTTATGATGGAGTTCAGTATCAGCCTGAAGAAACTCTTATGGTTATTGAAGGCCCTGTTTTGGATCTAATTGAGTTAGAGACGATGTATTTGTCAATCCTATCGGACAGAACAGACAGGGCCAATAATATGCCTGACCCTGACTTGAAAAAAATTAAGGCTAACGTTCGTGAAGTTGTTAGTATAATAAGTAAAAGTAAGTTTGGTCCCAGACCTTTATCTTATTTTGGTGCAAGACATTTTGGATATGAGTGGGATGCTAAAATAGCAAGAGCGGCATATGAGGGTGGAGCAACTTCAGCCTCAACGGATATTGGTGCAGCAACATTTGGACAGAAGGGTGTGGGCACAGTGCCACACGCACTGGTTCTAGCGATAGCTTCAAAATATGGAGAGGAAAACTCTGCTGTTGAAACTATGAAAGCGTTTCACAAACATGCGCCTAAAGATGTTCCTAGAATTTTTCTGGCGGATACATTCAACAGGGAAATAACGGACACCTCCCAGGTTGCTGAAGCGTTAGGAGACGATTTCTGGGGGCCGAGATTTGACACAAATGGAGCAACGGTAGCAGAGGGGGGACTTCCATTCGACGGAAGAAAATACTGGACGGGAACCGGAGTCACTGTAGAAGCGGTAGCTGCTGCGAGGCGAGAATTTAATGATGCTGGATTTCCTGATTTAAAAATAGCACTATCAAGCGGATTCAGTAATCCCGATAAGGTTGAGGCGTTTGTGATAGGTGAAAAAAGGTATGATTTGAAACTTTTCGATTTCATCGGCGCTGGCTTTGCAGACGACCGATTTCATGCAACCTCCGATATTATGGGTTATTTTGAGGACGATGAATTCATGGATTTACATAAAGCGGGTAGACCCTACCGGCCCAATTCGAGACTGGAAGAGGTGGATCTAAGTGTCTACTAGCACAAATCGGCTTGAAAAATCAGAAGTATACGTCAAAGTAGACGTGTGCATATTTGCAATAAATGAGGATTTAAAAGTCCTATTAATAAAAAGGAGCATCCCACCTGATAAAGAAGTTTGGGCACTTCCAGGAGCCTTTGTAAAAAAAGAGGAAACCCTTGAAGAGGCATCGATCAGAGTTTTAAAGAAAAAGGCAGGAATTTTTGAAAACCTTTACCTAGAGCAACTTTATACCTATGGAGAAATAGAAAGAGACCCCAGGGGGAGAGTAATAACAGTTGCTTATTTCGCATTGGTGGATTCAGAAAAAATTAAAATTTCGGAAAACGCAGACTGGCACTCGGTTTATGAACTTCCCAGCTTGGCATTTGATCATGGGAAGATAGTTAAGTACGCTCTTCAGAGATTGAAAAACAAGCTGGAATACACCGCAATAGCCCTTGACATTCTGCCAGAAAACTTTACCTTAACTGAGCTTCAAAAAGTTTACGAAGTTATACTAGGCGAGAAACTTGATAAAAGAAATTTCAGAAAGAAAATATTCTCCATGGGAATAGTTAAACCCACAGACAAATATCAACTCGGTGTTCACCGACCCGCAAGACTATACACGTTCAAAAGAGACCTAAAAAGCAAGAAAATACCCGGATTCAGATGGACAAAAATGGAATTATAAATTACCACAAAAAGTGAAAAATTAGTATCTTCAAGGTTTTTGACGTTAAAACTGATAAAAAAAAGAGAGTACCAAGAATTACTCGACTGAATCAAATCGTACCAATAAAGTAACTAAATGCGAACCTTCAATTTTATAAATACTGGTTAATCAAGTTCAATCACCTTCTCGGCAGGAGGAGGAAGGTTCATATAAGAAGCTTTTCTTTTGAATAGTTTTTTAATCCAGCTTCGCCGATATTTCGGGAGTTCCAAGTTGTACCTCTTTTCTGTATCTCTTATTGCTTTTCTGAAGAATTTTTGCATATCGGGCATCATGGGATACATTCTAAGGGCGTCTTCAGCGGAGGGTTCTATTCTAAATACGCCCCTTATAAAGGCCCCCGTGAAATCATAATCTAGGTCTGCAAGAGACCGATACCCGGTGTCATTATCGGGATAGGTTATTATGGTATCTCCGGTATCCACATTGGATTCCCAGTCGAACATCCAAGTGCCGTCTGGTGCAAAAGAATAGTTTAACCTTTTCAGAGTCATATCGGGAGCTTTCTCAGTAAATTTTTTGCCGACCAGACCAGCTTCAACAAACTGGGATCGGATTGGCTCCATAAGTTCCGCCCAGCGTTCAAGTAGAAATATGTGCATTTCACGAGGGAGATCCACCACGCTTCTGAGTTTCTTTCTTCGAGACATAAGCAAATCCTACCGTTAACATTTTTAATCAGTACTCGAAAAGTACATCCACTATTTTCTAATACGAAAGTATAAAAACTCCCCATATTTTCTCAAGTAGATGAAAAATGCACCTCATTTATGGAGTTCAGAGGATACCGGTTCAGGCTAAAATAGAGGGGTTGGGGTTTTGCGCGCCCCAAAAGTGGTTATAAATAAATATCTATGTTGTTTATTATATTTTGACAATTGATTAAAGAACAACGGAATAAGTGAGGGATTTATGCCTGAGGTTAATAAGTACATTGTAAAAGCAATAGTTAATGGTATAAGGAACGCAGCAATCATCACCGATGATATCTTGAGGCTCATTCTAGAGCAAATATCAGTTTACATTCAGAAGAACTATAATCTCAACTTGAAGTTCGATTCTCTGGACGACCTTGAGGGAAAGCTTGTCCAGATCGCTGACCAGTATCCGGCCGATGACGCTATGGTCTATGGAATAGGTAAGGCGGAGAGCATGAATATCGGTGCCACGGGAGTGATTTCCAGACGCGTGGGCAAGGGAGCCCCAAAGGCTCTTGTAGAGGCGTTCGGGCTAACACCACAACTAAGTGGTTCACTAGAACTCTACGACGTCCTGTCCAAATACAAAGTTCTACTAGTGAGAATAGGCCAGATAAAGGACGAAGACATAATACTAACAAAACTCGACGACGAGCAGGTTGACGCAAAACTTGGAGGATACTGTCCCTACATAAAAGCCTGCCAATCCCTAAATAAGGAGGGAGTATTCGACATCTTTGGAAATGTTGCCTGCGTTAGGACTCTTATCTTCGCGGGAATAGCCGAGGCAATTATTAAAAAAAGCTTTGACACTAAAGTTGAAGAATACAACCCTCCAAACTGCAAAGTAAAAATCTTTGAACTCTGACACACCCCCTAAACCAAAGCATAGAAGCGAAAAACTCGATAAGACCAATTTCAGAAAGAAGACGGTCTCTAGGGGGATGGTTGAGCCCACAGAGAAATACAAGTTTTGTTCATAGATCCGCGGGACTTTACATGTTCAAAAAGGACGTAAAAAGCAAGAAAATATTAGGATTTATATGGACTAGAAACATGACGATGTGGAAGGTGAACAACAACTTATTTTTCTTCGCTCACAATCTTTTTGAAGCCTTCTGAGTCCCTTATGGAATCAATATCCGAATCGTTCCTAGAAAACTCTTTCAATTTGGGATTGATCGCAAAAGCTTTCTTTAGAGATTCCAATGCTTCGGTCTTTTTGTCCAGAAGAGCATATGAGCAGGCAAGATTGTACCAAGCTAAGTCGTAATCTGGCGTAATTTCTACCGCCTTTTTAAAAAGTTCAGCTGCTTCTTCATAATCTCCATTATTGTAGCAGGCGAGCCCGAGTGCGTGCCAAGCAAACGTGTCATCTGGCTTAATTTCTAACGCCTTTTTGAAGACCTCGGTCGCCTTCTCCATCTCGCCCAAAATTACGTAAAGTTTTCCCAACTCGTTCCATGCAGCTATATACTCGGGAGCAATTTCCACAGCCTTCTGAAAACAATCGATGGCCTGATTATAATTCTTCAATTCTTCGTAAGCATTACCCAGGTTTATCCACACTCCTGCATAAAGAGGATTGATTTCTAAACCCTTTTTGTAATATTCAACAGCTTTATCGTAATCTCCCAGTTCTTCGTAAGCGAGTCCTAGGTTGCTCCATGCATCTACAAACTCGGGGTCAATCTCCACGGCTTTTTGGTAACATTCAATCGCCTTATTGTGCTGGCCTAATTTATCGTAAATGAATCCCATGTTGTTCCACGCATCTTCCTCCTCAGGGCCGATTTCCAAAGCCTTTTCGCAACATTCAATCGCCTTATGGGACTCACCTAATATGCCGTAAACTACTGCGAGATCACACCATGCACCCACATGCTTCGGATTAATTTCTACAACTTTCAGGAAACATTCCACTGCTTTTTCGAACTTAATTAAACCCACGTATGCGTTACCCATATTGTACCAAGTCTCATAGCTTTCTGGCTTAACAGCTAACCCCTTCTTGTACGCCTCAATAGCCTTCTGGTACTCGCCTCTACCAAAATATTTGTTTCCCTTCTCAAAATAATCTTTAACAGACATTTTGCCGCTGCACCTCAAAACTGTCTAAACATGTCGGTTTTACCAAAATAAAAGTTCAACCTCTCTTTAGCAGAGGAGAAAATAATTTGCACCATATAAATGTTCTCACTCATCAGGTTTGAATAAATGAAGAAGAAGGGAGAACTAGAAAAATGGCAAATTAAAGAGTTTAAGGATTTTTTGCAGAAAATTAGAAGTAGAAAAAATTGAGTATGAAAGAAGGAGTAAGGATTCAAATTTTATATCAGAGAAATTGCGAATCTTGAATCCTCTATAATCATTAAAATATATTCGTTTTCATTTGTATGCTCTTAGTGCAATCTCCATGGATTCCCAATACAGCTTGGTGAATTCTTCTTCATTTATACGTGTACCCAAGAAAAGTTTGTGAGCTTGCAGGAGATCCCATTGTCCGAGGTGTACCCAGTCCCATAAGCCAGTGCCAAAATTATATGCGACCATGGGACCACTTACGCGTTTCCTCCACTTTTGAATCAAAGCTTCATCTAATCCGAATTTTTTAAGATTTTGGAGAGTAATTTGCTTATGTTCTTCGCTGAATTCGGTATCCAGAAATGGCTCTAAAATTGAATCCCATATATCATATCTTTCGATAATTGGAATATTGTTCTTCTTTGCGAAGGCTCCCAGTTGGTCGAGACACCTCGCGGAAACGAAGATTAACTCATTTTTGATTCTCAGGGCGGGTGGTGCAGCTTTTAAGTCGATTTCAAGTATTTCATTCGCATAGATTTTCTTGTTGGGATAGACCGAAGAGGGGAAGTAATCGTAATCTACAAATTCTATCGAATCCGAATAAAAGTTACAAGGCGAAAGAACCATCTCAAAGGTCACTCCACACATTAACTAGAGCAATTCGTACAAAATAAAGATTTAAATATAGTGAAAGCACCAAATATAATACTTAACCAACAAATGACTTCACATAATGGGTTTTCGTATTTTAAAAGAAAAATTAGAACCTTTGGTAATAAACTGGAAACTAATTGTGAGTTTAAAAGGCGTCGTAGTTTTGCACAACCAAAAAATCAGGTAAATAGTAGGTGGAATTATGGAATTCGTGGAGCAGGTGAGTTTTGATCACGATCAATTTGTGTTCGCAGTCGCGTTCTCTCCAGACGGAAAATATGTCGCCAGCGGATCTGCGGACGACACCGTCAAAGTGTGGGAGTTGGAAACCGGGATGCTTACCCATACGCTTAAAGGGCATAAAAATGACGTGTGGGCGGTCGCATTCTCCCCAAACGGAAAGTATATTGCGAGCGGATCTTGGGACCGAACAGTAAAATTGTGGGAGGCAGAGACAGGGAAGCTAGTCCGCACACTTGAAGGACATAAGGGTTGGGTGGTGGCGGTCGCATTCTCTCCAGACGGAAAAAATATCATTAGCGGGTCCAGTGACAACACCGTCAAAGTGTGGGAGGCAGCAACCGGGAAACTGGTCCGTACGCTTGAAGGACATGGTAACTACGTGTTTACAGTCGCAGTATCCCCTGACGGTAAAGTTGTCGTTAGTGGGTCTCGGGATAGCACAATCAGGATGTGGAAGCTTGAAACCGGAGAGGTTATCCGTGTACTTAAAGGGCATAAAGATGATGTGCGGTCGATTGTATTCTCTCCCGATGGAAAATATGTCATTAGCGGATCTCCTGATACGACCGTTAAAGTGTGGGAATTAGCATCCGGGAAGCTTGTGCGTACACTTGAGGGACACGAAGGTACTGTGGACACGGTTGCGATTTCTCCAGACGGAAAATATATCATTAGCGGAGACATGAAGAACATCATTAAAGTGTGGGATTTCAAGTCCGGAGAATCCATTCACTCTTTCAAAGCGCACAATAATTCCGTGAAACAAGTCACGTTCTCTCCAGACGGAAAAAATATCGCCAGTGGATCGGAGGACGCAACCGTCAAAGTTTGGAGCATTTCGAAGTAAAATACGAAAAATAAATCCTTATTTTTTTTTCTTTTCCACCCTCCAAGTATCGGATTCTAGAGTTTTCATAGCTATCTCCCTCATAGTTACTCAAAATGTGGACGAGAAAAATGATGGCGATTTCTCAATTCTCGGAGGCTTAATCACTTTTGAATCCACCCTTTTCCTGAAAATCCCACTCCCAGTCAAACGCCCACAGTCTGAGGGTATTATCAAAACCTCCAGAGAGTGCGAATCTGCCATCGGGGGAGAAACAAACGGAGCCTACGCCCGATGTGTGCGCCTCAGAGATTTTTATCAGCTCGCCTGTTTCCAAGTTCCACAGTCTGAGGGTATTATCAAAACCTCCAGAGAGTGCGAATCTGCCATCAGGAGAAAAACTAACAGAATTAACCGTTCCTCTGTGCCCCTCAAAGATTTTTACACACTCGCCGGTTACCGAATTCCAGAGTCTGAGAGAATTATCACTACCTCCAGAGAGGATGAACTTATCTTCAGGAGAAAAACTAACAGAATTAACCGTTCCTCTGTGCCCCTCAAAGATTTTTACACACTCGCCGGTCTTTATGTTCCAGAGTTTTAACTTGTTATCCAATCCTCCTGAGAGTGCCAATTTGCCATCGGGAGAAAAGCAAGCGGAATGAACTCCTCCATGGTGCCCCTTAAAGGTTTTCACACGTTCACCAGTTTCTATATTCCAGAGTACGAGGTTATCGTCGTCATCCAGAGAGCGGCCGAAGGGGTCTACCCCACTTCCTGACAGGGCGAATCTGCCATCGGGAGAAAAGCAAATCGAATAAACGATGTCTCTGTATCCCTCAATAAAGGTTTTTAGGCACTCGCCGGTTTCTACGTTCCACATTTTTATCTCATCATTCCAGTCTCCTGAGAGTGCGAATCTGCCATCGGAAGAAAAACAAACGGACTCTACGAAACTTTGATTCTCAAAGGTTTTTATGCATTGGCCAGTTTCCAAGTTCCAGAGTTTAATGGTGTTGTCACTGCTTCCAGAAAGAGCAAGCTTACCATCCGGAGAAAAACTTACGGAAAGGACAGTATTTTTATGACCATCCAAGGTTTTGAGAAGCCACACATCCTTCAACCCCGTTCTTCTGCCATATTTACTACCCAGATCATTGGCTAGTTCGACGATTTCTAGAGCCCGCTCGTAGCCCGGATATTTTTGGGGAAAAACGAGCTGAACTCAGACAAGTATAGAGTTAAACGTATTTGTATATGTTATTTGCCGTGTATCTTGCCGAGGACATCTCCTTCTCTATCTGGCTCAGGAGAAGTATGCGCTTATGGGTTGGAGGATGCGTGGAAAACAGATTGTTTAACCCGTTCCACTTGTTTTTTTTCGCCTCCACTTCCATGGCTTTTTCAAGTTCCTTCTCGTCAAGTGTGCCGTCCTTATCCAGATCGTATTCGCTCTTCCTGTCTGCGATGCGCTGAATTTGATCTTTTGCGTTTGCGGGGTCTTCTATGAAGAATGCTCTGGCTCCGTGTGTTTGCTGAGGGTTTACTGATAGGCCGTAAGCGATTTTTGTGAGGGCACTTCTCAATTTTCTTGGGTTTTCCGTGACGTAGGCGGCATAAGCGTCGGAGTAGAACTCTCTCTGCCTGCTCATAGTTCTGACCACTATCATTGTTGCTATGTATACTATGAATGCGAGTATCGCTATTGGTAGTAGAATTATTGCGCGTCTTAAGCCTCCGGAACCGTAAAACGCAGTCATTGCAATCATGTAACACAGGATTGGTACTGCGCTAAGACAGGTTAAAACTAGATAGTCTTTATGTTTGAGGTGTCCAATCTCGTGTGTAATTATCGCCTCAACCTCGTCTTGATTTAAGCTTCTCAGTAGTCCGCTGGAAACGGCTAGGGTAGCGCTTCCCGCGGTTCTTCCAAATATGCAGGCATTGGGCTGCTCACTAGACCATACCGCTATCTTGGGTGTTGGTACCCCGCTCTTTTTCGCCAGCTCTTGCACCGTTTTTTGGAGCCATGGATTGCTTTTTTTAGAAACGTACTCAAGGTGTAGTGAGCTTCGCACTAGGGAGGGGCCAATTGCCCACTGAAACAATATGAAAAACAGTGTAAATATTGATACTCCTATTACCATGGGAACCAAACTTGGGGGAAGCAAAAACGTAGCGAAGAAATATACGTGGTACTGAAATACCATTACGAGACTCTGTAGCCCCTGATACAACTCTGCCAGTGCCTGATACAACTCTGTCAAATCACTTGCTTCAAAATTAACTGGTAAATTTAAGATTGAGTAATATAATGAATATGGAGAACTCAGAGGTGTTAAAAATGATTGCAACTCGTAATACAAAAACAGTATTACCACACTTAAGACGAAAATGAAAGCAGATAGTACTATAAACATTAATACACTCGATATGCCCATTCTGGCTCTCAGCATAAATAGTCGTCCCAATTTAGGATACCCTCACTCATTTTTAAGGAACCTTTTCTAGAATAATATCCCAGTCGCTTAAATTAATTTGCGTTGAGATAAGAATAATAGAAAATATTAATTGGATTAGGTCTTCAACTGCTTTATAAGATTTTCCATGCTCTGTTGCTTAATCTATTTTTGTATCTGCTCTCGCTTTGAAAATATTTTAGGAGCTGTTGTCCGCGGCGTCCAGTGTTTAGAAAATTTTATAAAAAGCATTCCAGATAAATTAAGTGTTTTAGGGTCTAATTCCTTATCTGCGTTATGTGGGAGAATTTACGGAGTTTTACTAGCTTGTAAAAAATGTATAGCGGATAAAATATATGAGCACATTATTACACTTATAACCTCATAGTGTACATAGTATCAAAAGTAGTTCGCAATGTAATCTTTGGAGGAAGATATCTTTGAATGACGGAAGTCAGGGTTACTTATTCAAAGTAATTGTTGTCGGGGAAGGCGGCGTTGGGAAAACGACTTTTATAAACAGGTACACGACGCAGAAATTTATTGAGATTACGAAAATTACTATTGGTGCTGGATTTTATTCTTTAGATAAAAAGGTAAACGGCGATTCCGTAAAGCTTCAGGTGTGGGACTTTGGTGGTGAAAAACGGTTTCGATTTATTTTACCCAGTTATTGTAAGGGAACCAGCGGCGTAATATTTGCTTTTGATCTCACAAGATCTTCCAGTTTGTGGAACTTGGAAGAATGGTTCGAACTAGTTAAGAAGAACACAAATAATCCGATATCTTTACTTATCGGAACAAAAGCAGATGAGACTGAAAAGTTAGGTGCTAAGGCGGTTAAAGATGAACAAATTGCAGAATTTTTAAAAAAGCATAATTTGTCGCCCAACTTGTTCTTTAAAACAAGCTCTAAAACCGGTCAAAATGTTAAGGAAGTGTTTGCTAAACTCTATGATTTGCTCCATGAGAGGGCGAAAAAATAATGCCTGATAACAATCTTGTGTTCACCGGGTACTGTGAAAAATGTAAGACCAAAATTACGTATCGCTTTAGGAAAGACCAGCTTGACCAAAAGAGCGGTGGCATATATTCAGGCGTATTTCTTCATAATAGTAAAGATAATAAAGAAATTCACGCTTTACTTGCTTACTTTGACAGTAATCTTGCCGACAGAGGAGCAGAGGATTCAAACGTAATCCAGACCAGCGATGTTTCACTAGAATGCATACAAGTAAACACTTTACCAAGTTTGAAAGAAGGAATAACAACAAAGCGAGACATTAAAGTGCTCTACGAATGGCTAATAAATGAGTACATTTCCTACTTCAAAAACAAAGAACACCCAGAAAGTGAAAAACTCAGTCCAGTAATAAACAAAATTCTAGAAGACTCAAAAGCACAATCCAAAATGTACGAAAAATTTGCGCTAATTTCTGACAAAACAGGCGACAAAATTGTATTCGATTCGCAGACAGACCTCAGCACAATCGAGGACGGCGAACTAAGAAAAACGTACCAAACACTCTTCGACCAAATCCGGACGCATTTCAGAGAGAAAAATGAGAACGAAGCTCTCGAAGCGTCAAAAAAACTAGGGCTCAAAATAGTTACCCTATGGAGGGAAATAGTAAAATCAGGGCTTTCCGAAGACATGTTCCGCATACTAGAAGGCTTACTGCAATTTTAAGATTCTCCAAACAAATAAAATTGAAAAAGCTAGAAATTGTGACAAGTCTCTCCTTGAGGGAAGCAAAAAATATTGGATTCAGTTGAAAAAAGGAAGCAAAAAGATTTTTGAACCTAACTAATTTTCGGACCCAATAATTTCGGAACACGATTAATTTCGCGGAAAACTTGTTCCATAGTTTTGTTTCTTTTGAATAATATTGGTTTATTTTCTTGTGCGGAAAAAAGAGTCAAGAAATACCTAATAGGGCAGCTAAGCATGTTCATTGCAGTTCAAGCCTGCGAACATGAACCTCCTGCTACTCATTAGGTATACCTGATGAGGATTAAACTAGACCAGATTATGGTGGCGCAATAGTTCTCAGCCAAGAACCAATGTATGGGAAAGCACCTGTAGGTGCACGGAGTCCTATGGGGACGTCAATATGTGCTCCTTCTACGAAATAGTACGGGTCATTCCCACTGGGTGTTTTTCCTTTTATGAAGTCCTGAATTATTTCGGTTGCATTGACGAGATCTAAGTAATTATTTTGCATCGTTGCAAGAATTGTTATCATTGGTACCTTCACTTTTTTCATATTATTACCAATGTAGTAGTAATAGCCATCCCAAGCACGTGGTGTTGGTGCTTCTGCCAGAAATTGGTTAAAGAATCCGTTTTTGAAAAACTCTCTGATAGTCTTATGCATGGCAAAATCGAAATATTGAGCTAACACGTCAAAATAGACGCTGTCAAGCGAATAAGCTAGATGGAAATATGCTAATGGTGGGTTAAAGTCAGTTAAATCCATGTTTAGGATATTCTCCAATAGATCCCTGATGATTGGACCAGCCTGACTTGCTACTTCTTCCAATAAGTAGATCATAGAACATTTTCCAGTTCCGTCAAGAGTTTCCAGAATTGTCCTAATATCTAGATAAAGATCCATATCGAGTATCTCCCAGACTAAATGAATGTCAAGCAATTTTGTAATAGTGGGTATACCTGCCGGCTCTAATGCTATAAAGCCTTTAATTGTCTCGGGACCCTGAGTAATCCCGTTTCGTTCTTTAACGAGAGCATCTGTAGAACCGACATGACCATTCGATTTGAAGTAGGTACCTTGTAATAGCATCATGGTCACAAGGCCTCCAGTGCTGTGACCGCCGACAACTGGATGTTTGCCTGTCACACTATAAACATGTTTTATTGCTGTCCTAGCGTCGTAAAGTGCAAAGGTATCTATGGATGTTGTTGGCTTTCCCATATCGCTTTTCATCTCTTTATAACCAGTTCCTCTATAGTTTGCCAACCACACATCGTATCCTTGTTTCCATAGATAATAGGCAATGCTATAGTAGAGCAACGGATCTTTTTTGATGTTCTCATCGCCTACGGCCCAAGGTGCAAGATTATCAGGCAGTGTAACATTGTAAAACTGCTTTAGTCTAGGGGTAGAATGTGATAAAAATTCGTTTATGTTGGCCAGAATACCTGAAAAGAGCAAAATTGGCTGACTTCCATTTCTAAAGTTCTGCCCAGGCGGGTGATATCTCAGCACTTTTATGTACGTTCCATCTGGGGTTTTTACTTTATATATGGTACCGAGGTCATCGTAGAACCCTGATGAAGATGCGGTTACTTGAATAACTTCTGCGTCATTTGTTGTTCCTAGAGCACCAATATATGCAATCTGTACAACTTGTACAACTTGCGCAGTCCCTGTAGCCTGTGTAGCCAGTGGAATTAAGGGTAAAGTCATTGAAATGAAAACTATGACAAGTAGTGCGCCAATCATTTTTTTACGCATTGTGTCCTCCTCTCTATTCTCCATTTTTTTGTTTTAAGAAATGTACCACAAATTTATGGCACATAGCATTATTTCTTAGCTAAGTTATATTTAAATTTAATTGAAAAAATATGAAAAAATATTTGGCTTCATAATAGGATTTTTCGAATTAAAATTTATTATTTGCAAAAATTTTACTATACAAGAATACAGAGAGACAATAAAAATAAAACCAGACGATGACCTAGCCCACTACTATCGGGAGAATGTTCTTGTACATGTAGGGAACTCTAAAGGAGCGATAGAAGCTTACCAGAATTTCATCTACCGTCACCGCAACACGCAGAACGCGTTAAGCGAGCACATCAACACATCAGTGAGCTGAAAAAATGGAAAAAGATGAGCTGAGCTAAGTAGTATCTTTTGGTGTGTTGGTTGATTCTATGTTGAGAGTTCTGCTTTTGAGATACCATTTATTTTTCTACTTTTCGTTTTTAAATTCGGCGCAATTCGTGCCCGCACTTTCGAATAAAGTCTTCTCGCTAGGATAAAGCTTAACTATCAATTAATGATTATTTTGGTGCTTTTCCTTATTATAAAAATTTATAAAACACGACACCTAATTAAAACTTAAAGGGGTATAATTTCTTTTCGAAAGGTACTCGCGTTGGGAGTGTAGTTTAGTTTGATACATGGTATATATATTATTGAAGCGTCTAGTGGCATGTGTCTCATCTCCCGAAATTATGGGGATATGGAATTAGACGAGGGACTGGTTAGTAGTTTTTTAACGGCGTTACAGCAATTCTCTCAAAGACTCTCCTCTAAAGAGAGTCAATCGACAATCCTTCGTGAGGTGGAGATGAAAGGTTATACGATGGTGTATGAAAGACAGGAAAACACGATGGTTGCCGCTAGTGCGGATAGAAGTGATGATGAGAAGGTTCTCCGTGATACGCTCACCAGAATGATTAGTGTTTTTAATCAGAGATTTGGTGACTATCTTAAGAGTTGGAGCGGTGATACCAACCCCTTCAAAGAATTTTCAAATGAAATCGACAAAATGACGTTAAATGGTATAATTGCTGAGCTGGCGGTTCCCAAACCACTTCTTAAAAAGAAAATCCCAAAGACCATAGTTAAGATGGGAATGTTTCTGGACGAGGACAGTTTAAAAGTAGCTAACCTTTGTGATGGAACGAAATCCAAAGAAGAAATAGCTGAGGAAACCGGGTTTACCGTGGAAAAAGTAGGGGAAATGTTGGAAAAACTTGAAAAAATGGGTTTAGTTGAACCAAACCCTGGCGAAACTTATAGCAACATGGTGAAGATTCTTTATGATAAGGGGCTGCCCGATCAAGAGGACCAAGAGCTCAGAAGGATACTAAGAATGAAACCAGACTCAGCACACTACAACATTGCGAATATCCTTCACCATAAAGGTCTGCTGGATGAGGCAATACAGGAGTACAGAGAGGCACTGCAAATAAACCAAGACTACGCCGAAGCCCACACTGGACTGGAGGCTGCCCTTAGGGCTAAGGGTTTGCTAGATGAGGTGATACAGGAGCACAGAGAGGCTCTAAAAATAAAATCAGACGACGCCTCGGCACACTACAACCTTGGAGCTACCCTTTATGATAAGGGTTTGCGCGATGAAGCAATCCTAGAATACAGGGAAGCCATAAGAATAAAACCAGACTATGCCGAAGCCCACAATAATCTGGGGGTTGCCCTTGAAGCTATGGGAGACTTTAAAGGAGCGGTAGAAGCGTACCAGAATTTCGTCAAGTTTGCGCCACGGGGGCAGGCGGAACACGTTAAGCAGGTGCGTCAACACCTCAGAGAGCTGAAAAAATTGGAGCTTCAAAGGAGCATCTGATGGTGCGTTGATTGTTTCTATGTTGAGAGTTCTACTTTTGAGACGCCGTTTCTTTTTTCTACTTTGTAGACTTGGTCAGCGAAGCTTTCCAGTTCCCTCTCGTGTGAGACTAGAATCACCTGCGCATCCTGTAGCTCGTTTAAGATTTCTCTTACTTTGAAGAGCTGTTCTTTGCTAAATCCATCTGTAGGCTCATCAAGTATTAGGATGTTGGTTTTCATTGTTGTGGATACTTTTCGGACTATTGTGTTTAGTGCTAATCTGTATACGAGGGCGAGGCTGGTTTTTTCTCCTCCGCTCATGTAGTTTATGTTTTGCTCGTATCTGTCCTGTTCTATTATTGGGGTGAATTCTTCGTCTACTCTGACATTTTTGCTGGGGTCGTCTACTAGTATGTTGAACCATTTCTGGAGCTGCAAGTTGAATTCTTGGTTTATGTTTCTCATTACGTGTTTCTCTATGCTTTCCAGTGTGGGTGTGAAGTAGTCTTGGAGCCAGATGCGGTGTTCGTCTAGTAGTTGTTTGGTTTTCACCTGTTTCTCTTTTTCTCTTATTTCCGTCTCGATTTTTTTCTTTTCTTCTTTGTAGATTTCGATTTGTTTTTCGGCTTTGGATATTTTATCGGCTGCTTCTTCGTGTTTGTGTTTAAGAGAGTCGAGAGCTGTTTTCAATTGTTTAATCTTTTCGGAAACGTCTTTTAATTCCCCAAGCCTTTTCTGGTGTTTTCTCAGTTCGGTATCCGTTTTCTCGACTTGGTTAGTGAGTTCTAGAATCTCTTCCAAATTTTTGGTGAGTCTTTCCTTTCTGTCCTCTAGGTTTTGGGTGAGTTGTTTGAGGTTTTCCTGGCTCTTATTGTAGTTTCTTAGGCTCTTTAGCAGTGTTTGAGTGTTTTCGAGGGCTTCGGCTAATTTTTTGCGTTTTTCTTCCGCTTGGTCTCTTTCTGTTTTTTTGTTATTCAGTTTTTCTCCGAATTCTTGTGGGTCGACTTCTCTGTCGCATGTTGGGCAGATTTTGTTGTCGATTATCTGCTGATATTCTTCGATTTTAGTGTTGAGAGTGCTGACTGTTTGTAATAGTTCCCGTTCCTCGTTTCTTGTGTCTTCGGTTTCTTTTTCTAGTTCTTCTTCTTTTTTGTCTGTTGGCTTTTCCAGTTTGTTTAGTTCTTCTATTTGGGGTTGGAGTTGTTCTTCTATTTCTTTCTTGTATTCGGTGTTTTCGGATTGTAGGGTGCTTTTTCTCTTTGTTTTTTCTTTTATGTCTTCTTTGAGTTTTGGGATGAGTGCTTGGATGCTGCTTAGTTCTTTTTCTTGTTCTCTGAGTTTGTCCATTTCGCTTTCTTGCTGCTTTATTTCGGAATCTAGTTTTTCCTTCTCTTTGGCTAGTTTTTTGAGAGATTCTTCGGCTTTTTTTATTTCGTCTGTTTTTGTTTCTTGTTCTTTTTTCTTCTGGTCTAGGTCTTCGATTTTTCCTTTTAGGATGTCGCTTCTTTCTTTTATTTTGCTTATGAGAGTCTTGGAGTTTTCTGCAGCGGTTTTGTAATCCTCTATTCCAAAGGCTTTCCTCATAGTCTGTAATCTATCCTGAGGCGGGGCCCAGAGAATGGATTTCATTTCTTCTTGAGGTGTGAAGATTGCGTACCTGTAGATTACGCTTTGAGCTTTGGGGTTGGGCGGTTCATTAAATTTTAATATTTCCAGAATTTTTTCTTTTAGTTCGGTGGGTGAGAGATCGTATCTTTTTCCGCTGATAGTTATGTAGCCCTCTTTCTGTTGAACGGTTTTTTCTTTTCTTGCTAGCTTGCGTTGGACTTCGTACACTTCTCCATTCATTTCGAAGGTGAAGGTTACGTAGCCCTCTTTGGCTCCCAGTCTTAGTAGGGAGGCTCCCTTCTGATCCCCCAGACCAAATAGGGCGAATTCTATAGCGAGTAGAATGGTTGACTTGCCAGAGCCTATATCCCCCTCGAAAAGAGTGGTTCCCGGTGGAAATTCAATGTTTTCCTCATTATAGCTACGGATGTTTACGAGTTTTAGTGATTTCGCTCTCACTTAAAAGCCCCCTCTAATTTTAAAAGATCAGTGGCCTGTTTCAGTATTCTGTTTTCATAATCCTTTTTGGTTTCTCCGGCTTTCTGGTTTTGCCTTAGGACTGTTAGGAGCCCTGTGGCGAGCTTGGCTCCCTCCTCTCCTTTTAGGGATTCGACCGATACTTTTACGGCTCCGATGTTTTCCCTGAAGAGTGTTCTTTCCACTTCTCCTATGTCCTCCCCCATGGCGCGCACTGTTTCGTATTCCTTGGTGGTTAAACTGTGACGGTTAATGTTAACGTACAGTGCGCCCTTCTGTAGGAGGATGTTTCTCATCTTTATGAAGTCGATGTCTGATATGTTGCCTCCAGACATTTCGCCGCCGACTTTCAAGAGTACTATTTTTTCCTCGGTGGAAGTTTCACCAACCTTTTTTGTAAGTTCCTCAAGTACTTTGGTTGAATTCTTTCCCGTGGCATCATACTCGATAAGAGTATACTCCGGTCCGGGAATCTCCACGAATTCTAGGTTCTCAATCTTGCTGTCGAACGAGATTATGAGGAATCCTCTTTTTTCCCCTCTCGCGTTATCTTCTAGGTCTCGGGGATATCCTGCAAAGATTGTGCCTGGGTAGGCTATTACTCCGTACTCTTTCGTTTTCTGTTCGGTGTGCTGGTGGATGTGTCCTCCAGCGTAGTAGTTGAATCCTTTGGGGAGGTAGGATAGAGGGGTTGATTCCATGCGGGTCAGATGCTTGGGTTTGAGTTCGGTTATCCCAGTGTGAAAGGCGAATATCTTGAAACCGGGCTCCTTCTCTAGGCTTTCCCGGTCAAGCATCTCAAAATACTTCTTTTCTAGACCCAATCTACGGGCGGAGATGCCCGCTATTTTTACCCCGGTTTTGGGGTCGGTGAAAAAGTCTAGTTTCAGCTTTTCATCCTTTATTTCTCCGTGAACCACTTTTGTGAATAGGTTTGCGCTGCTGAGAATGTCCACTATGGAGGTTTCGTTTGGGCTGTAATCGTGGCTCCCGTATATGACGTAGATAGAGATGTCTTGACTGACTACCTCATTCATCTTTTTAACCGCGGAGTTCACCACCGCTAGGTCCGGAATGTTGGAGTGAAAAAGGTCCCCAGTGATGATGATGAAATCAACTTTTCGCTTCATGCACTCGTCCATGGTATAGTTGAAGGCGTCCATTTCGAGGCTCTTGAGGAAGGGATCCCTATTCGAACCGAGGTGGCAGTCGGATATGTGAGCAAACTTCAAAACGGTTCACCCCTACCCTATAAAAACCGTTGAATCACCAGATTTCTTCTTTTTTGTCCCCGCCTTGCCTTCAAAATTTTTTGTGTATTCTTCAAAGAGGGGAACTTGTATGGGGACTGCGAATTTTGTAAAGTTGCTGCTTATAATCGCCTCACCTTTGTCAAGGCTTGCTATCGTTCGGTTCTCCTCCGAGAGGTCCTGGGCTGCACTCTCAATAATCGCTCTTCGCTCCAGAGCCATCTCGTTACCCATAATGATTTTTGTGTTCATGTTGGCGAGAACGGTTCTTGGTATAAGGCTGGTCAATTGAGTTATGGCTATTAGACCTATTTTGAATTTTCTTCCCTCCCTAGCAACAGTGGCGTAAATGTTTTCACCCATGGAAGCTAATACCTCGGTTCCCAGTACACGGGGAGCCTCCTCTATTACCAGAGTTACCACCGGCTTATCGTTGAGTTCGCCCGTGGATTTGTAACTCTGATATCTGTTGAATATGCCCTCAACCACTATACTTCCCAGAAGAAGCTCAGCCTGATCGAGCAAGCGAGATGTGTCAAGAATCACTACTCTTCCATCCTCAAGCAGCTTGATTATTTCGCCTATGGTAGATTCCCCAGCGGTGTCGCTAAACACTCGACTCCTGCACTGCAGAGTACCCGAAGAATCCATATAAACCCCCAGAATGTTATTAAACTTCCTCTGAAGCACATCCAGGGTTCTGAGAGCCACACTCTTTACCTCGGTTCCGCTCACAATGTTTTCAATCCATTCTTCCCGATATTGATTGTAGTAAATTTTGATTGCGTCCCACTGAGCGTCCGTAAATTCCACTATTCCCTCAAAGTGTGAAGGCTTAATGGACTTCAAATTAAAAACAAGAGTACTAGTGCCGGGAACCGGATTAGAGGAAAAGTAATGAACGTTACCCTTAGCGTTGGGATGATCCTTCAATCCCTTCACATTAGCCTGGCGACCATAATACTCGTCATGAGGGTCAAGAACCAGAACCCCGAAATCGTTATCGCCCACAACACTCCACAACATAACCTTAACAAGATTACTCTTACCCCTACCAGTAGTAGCCGGAATCAAAACGTGATGAGTGAAAACATCCAAACCATTCAGAAAAACATCCACATCCAAAACCTTAGAACCACTCCGAACCCTACCAAGATACACGGGTTGAGGAGGCTTGGTCAAAAAATCCAGATCCTTCTCCGAAATCAGCCTCACACTCTTAAAGAATCCAGGCAAAGTCTTCGGTATGCGCAACTCCCTCTTATCCGTGACCTTGGCAATGGCTTTAACCTCAGCAAGAACATAGCTCCTTAACTCTGGCTCCAGAAAATCGACGGTCCCACCATGACCCTCTAACTCCATACCCGCCAAGAGTTCTCGGGCTGCCTGAGGAACCTGACTACCGTACAAGAGGTCGAAAACCTTCAAAATAAGATAGCCATCCTGCTCGTCAACAACCAGCAGGTCTCCCAACTCAATTTTTTCTCCGCTCTTCTCACGGATAAGAATAGAAGAAACCTTACCCGCAACTATCTGACCAATAACACTCATTTTCTCCATCTCACCAGCACAAAAATAAAAAAACTCTTTTTAAAAACTCTTAATCATACGTCTTCTTAATCTTTTCCAGCAAGTACTTGCTTTTCTTTTCAAGAATACAAGTTTTTCGCCAAGAATTATAGGCGTTTCTTTTCAATAATATTATAAGTATTTATGGCTGGATTATAAGTTAATCCAAGCGTGGCGTAAACTGTTACACAATGCTGTATGATGTTGCATTCCTATTCTGTGAGAGGGAGAATACGTACTTTATCCAAGCTCGCCACAACGAAAGCGTTTTCAAATTTGATATTCTTTTTTAAAAGGTTAACTAATGCTTCTTTCAAGTACTCAGGGGATTTTGGGGGAATTCTCAGAAGTATTATTCCTTCACACCTTTTCCCCTTTCTCAAAACCAGCTCTCCAAAATCCTTATCCAGCATTATTAGAATCCTGTGTTCCTTGGCAGCTATTTTAATAACTTCCTCATCTTTTAAACCAAAACCGTAATTTTTGATTGAAAGAATGTCAATCCCCTGGTTTTTTAATGATTCGACTGTTTTAAGAGCTATGTTTTCATTAGCTATAAATTTCATAGGCTTCACTTATAAAAACAAGTAAATCTTTTCAGCTTTCAAAACCTCTGTAGCGTAGCACAGCGCAGCGGTTATGTCCTCTTCCTTAAGCTGTGGGTAGTTCTCTAAGATTTCCTCCCTTTTCCATCCATTAGCCAAAAGCTCTAATATGAGCTCTACAGCTATTCTCGTCCCTTTAATAACGGGCTTGCCAACCAGAATCTTTGGATCAATGATAATCCTTTCCTTCCAGTTCACGAGTCCCATCTCCTGAAAAAAGATTATAATTTTCTAGGCCTTCCCTCCTTTATACTATTGGAGATTGGCTGTTTTTCTTTGTTTTCCAGCCTTATTTTCTTTCCTCTATTTTACTGCTTGCATTGTTCAAGCATCATTGGGAATTTCATCGCTTTCTCTTTTACATATCTGAGAAGTTTGTATTCGCCCTCTCAGTTAAATGCAATCGTGGTCCACCTGAAGTGAACCTCTAGTAGAACTCTCCTGCCTTAATTTTTTTACATCTGCTCATCTCACAAGCATGAAATAATGATTTCATAGTTTTAAAAACTTCTTTATTGCCTTCATAATTATGCTCAGGTCTTTTGTTGGGTCTCCAGATAAGGAGGAGTTCTTAATGGTTCCGTCAACATTGTGAAAGTGGTGAGGGTGTGATTTTAGGGTTAGGTGGTGTGGGGCATTGTCCCAACCTATTATTCGCTTATTTTCTCTAATAAGTGTATAACTGTATTTTCTAAGCGTTTGGTTGAAGTAGATGTCAATAATGTATCCACTAATTAAATGAGCTCTTACCTTAGTCCTTAAAAATTCCACATTTGTTATGATACTGTAGTCTACTAGTCTTCGGGCGATCTCTTTGAGCGTTTCTGAACTCATTTTAGCTCCTCTATGAGTTTCCTTAGCTTTTCTATTTCTTCAACGGCGTTTCTCCACTCTATGCTGTCTTCCCACATCTCGTGATTGTCTAACGGAACACCCTCCCGGTCAATCCTTTTCTCCAGTTCCTCTAGGGAGCACCCATATTTCTCCTCAAACCTGTGAGAGATAGCCTCATAATATTCAAGCTCGCTGCGAAATCGTCTTACAATCTCGTCACAAACTTCTCGCCTTACTGAAATCATAATTTTAACTCCACCCTTACCACTTTTAAGGCTTTTTAAAATAACAGAGGTGGCTTCGCAGCTATGTGGGGCTGAAAAAAGATTCATAGGGACATTCACCAGACACAGAGTTGCAGTCAAGAAGATGAATTATGGTGGCGAAGAAAGACTTATCATGGTTATTTATGATTTTTCGATAAGGAAGGAAGTATATCTCTCAATTATATCTATGAACCGACCTTGGTAGCTTTCCCCCACTATATCAAGCGAGACTTAGTTCCTGCTTTGTAATTTTTGTTTGTAGAACATGGTTTTTCGAGAGGATGTTTCCAATTTCGTATCTGGCCAGTTCCACTGTGTAGTTCCCAACAAGGATGTCGATTTTATTCTCTTTTATTGCTTTAAATATCGCAGAAGAATCAAAAACGTATTTCATCTATTATCCCTGTATTTTCTTATGTTTTTCACTACCTCTTCCATGCTCACCTTATCCGGTACCGGTTTTAGCTTATCTATATCCTCCTTGAGTTTTTCCACCTCTCTCCTCCTTACTTCTTCCTCTATGGCACTTCGTAGTACTTCGGAAGCCTTGATGTCCAGCTGTTTCATCTTCTCTCTAAGCTCCTGAGGGATTTTTACAGAAACCGTTACATACCTGCCCAAAATTCACAACGAAAGTAATACCAAAATGGAAACATAAAAAGTTTACTTAATTTCTGAGTACAAAGTCCCACACGGGGTACGTCGAGTTTATCCTCTCCCCACTAGTGAATCTATAAGGAATATCTTATATTATTTTATCTTCGCTTCGTGAATGTGCAACCGCTAAGAATTTAAGACAAAAAGTCCTCAGGATACCCTATCTTTACAAGGAAGGAGGAGAAACAAAATTTAGGATAACATAAACCTGACCCCGATACAACGAGGTTACATTATAGAGAATCAGCTAACAAATGGTTTAGCAGCCGAGGAGGTAGATATGGGAACATCAGAAGCCAACTGGGAAAAGATGGAGAAAGAGAGAGACGTAAAAGGCCTGATAAATGCTCTAAAGCACACAGACCAGCATGTTCAAAGGGGGGCAGCGGGGGCCCTTGGAAGGATAGGGGACACAAGAGCGGTAGAACCACTGATACAAACACTAAAAGACAAAGATATGGATGTTCGACAGGATGCAGCGTGGGCTCTTATAAGTATAGGAAAAGGGGCGGTAGAACCACTAATACAAGCACTAAAAGATGAAGATTGGCATGTTCGAAATGGTGCAGTGTGGGCCCTTGAAAGGATAGGGGACGCAAAAGCAGTAGAACCACTAATACAGGCACTGAAAGATGAACATGAAATGGTTCGAAGGAACGCAGCGGAGGCACTTGGGAATATAGGGGACACAAGGGCGGTGGAACCATTAATACAAATACTAGAAGACGAAGACAAAGATGAAGATGTTCGAGAAGATGCAGCGTGGGCCCTTGGAAATATAGGAAAAGGGGCAGTTGAACCTCTCATACAAGCACTAAAAGATGAAAATGAAATTGTTCGAAGTGGTGCAGCGTTGGCCCTTAGAGGTATAGGGGACGCGAGAGCAGTAGAACCCCTCATACAAGCACTAAAAGATGAAAATGAAGCGGTTCGATGGCGTGCAGCGGAGGCTCTTGGATTTATAGGGGACGCGAGAGCAGTAGAACCACTGGCACAAGCACTAAAAGATGAACATGAAATGGTTAGAAGCACCGCAGCGTGGGCCCTTGGAAAGATAAGAGATGCAAAGCAGTATAACCCTGATGCGAGCGCTGGAGGGTGAAGATGAAGCTCTTCGGAGGCTGGCGGCGGAGGCGATTGGAGGGATAAGGGGATGCAAGGGCGGTGGAATCACTAAATAAAAGAAGAGTGAATCAGGCTCGAAAAAGAAGAAAAGAAGAAGATAAAGAGGAAGAAGTGATTATCAGGTTGCTCCCTTTTTTATTCTATACTTTATAGTGATGTGTTTAACTTTCCCATCTGGTTATTTCGTTTAGTTTGTCGTGGGCGTCTTTGGCTTGTATGTGTCTGGCTAATTTTTTCCATATTCCTTTTTTGGACATCGCGGAGAGTAGGGCGTATTTGTATCTCTGCATTTCGTCGGATCTTACTCGGGCGTTGGAGTCTGCGTCTATGAGTCCGTAGGGGTAGCCGGGGAATGTGATGTCTGCGGAGTTGTTGGAGAGGGATGCCATTATTTCGTCTATTTCGTTTATGCTTAGTTTTTTTGCTTGGTCTCGGTATATTTCGTATCTGAATATGCGTTCGGTCATGGGGTTTAGTTTTACTAGGAGGATGACTGCTTCGTGTATGGGGCTGAAGGCTTCTGCTACGGGGTGGTAGTACCACATGGGGTAGCTTATGTTGTTATTGTTTGCGAATTTTCTTGCGGCTCCCAAGAGTGATAGGCCGGTGGTGGTGAATAATCCGCAGGTCTTGGTTAAACCCGTGACGATGACGTTCTTCTTCTTCGCCAGTTCGTAGACTGCATTGGAGTACTTGGACTCGTTGGTGAAAGCGGTTTGAAGAGTGCTGTCCAGTACGATTACGTCTTTTTCCTCAAGCTCGTTTTCTATAACGTGTTTGGAGAATTCCCACTCCGCAAATCTTCTCGAGATAGATGAAACCAGTGATATATCCGCTCTGAGGTTTCCCTGCATTACGCTGCGATCCATGGAGCTAAAAGAGAGGTCCTTTACATCCGGTAGAAAGCCTTCAAATTCTTCACTGGCGGGAAAAATGGAGGTGTCATAAAATATCTCGTCGTGTCTAAACCTTGAGAAGGTGACCGAAAAGAATTCTATCCGCCTGGGAACCTCCCTCTCCAAAATCCGCTCCTTGTCACGAAAGATGTTGAAAAAAACACGGTTGATTTGGACGGAAAAGTTTGGAGCCCCTACTACCTCTTGGTTGCCTCCATCAATAAAAGCTGTTTTACGCCCCGATTCGACCGGTTTAATCTCTCTAAAGTTCTCCACACTGAAAGGATACGCCTTGTACCCCGAACCGGGGAAGAAGGGATTTCCCAAATCAGTCTCACCAACATACCTATCCAAATCCTCAATAAGCCGATCCAAAACATTTCCAAACATCAGTCATACCCACCTATAGCATACACAAGATAACCAACCCATGTAAACAGAAAAGAAAACACACAACTGAACTTACTAATACTTTCTTAAAAACCTGATTTAAACGCAACCAACAGACGGTCACCCATTCCAGAAAAAATACTAACCGGAAAATGACTGTGGTTTAAATAAATTCCTTGAAACATCTATTAATAACCACTCCTTAACAAGAAAATCAGAAAAAAGAGGTGCCAGCGGTTCTCTGACGTAAATTTATAAGAAGCCCCATAGTTTCCCCAAAGAAGAGAACATTTATTTAAAAACTATGTTTTGATTTACAAGGAAAAAATACTTTCTAAAAGGGTGTGTTTATGAAGCCTCCAATATGCCGTATATGCAATAAAGATTTTCGCGATAGTGAAGAAGGTGGGCTGGTCTATTTCAAGAAAAGACCGAGTGACCTTGAATGGGACAAAAAAATGAAAAGTAGACCGGGGATGACGGGACATCCGCCATACGCAGATTGGTTCTGCGGAGAGCATTATAAAAGGGCGAAAGAATTAGAAAATTTAACTATTGATGAAGCGTTGAAAAAGTTAAGAACTTAGATTGAAGAAACTGCTAATTCAATTCCGAGCCCGCTAATTCTAAAAAAGAAGCATAAGTAAACCATAAGCGAAAAAAGAAAGGTTATCGAATCAATTTTTTTAATATTAACAATTTAAAATCTATTTTTTAGAAATTCCTGGTAGATTGCGTCCATGAGTCCGAGGGCTGATTTTAGTGCGCTTTCGTTTTCGCATACATCATCTCCTAATAAGAAGGATCGGTAGCCCATTTTTAATAAAAGTGCCATGTCGGAGATATCTGCGCAATAAGGGAGTTTCTCCAGATTCATGGTCGATTCTAATATTCGGGAAGCCGCTATTGCGTTTTTGTTGGCTTTAATGATTTTGGCTAATGCACTTAAAACTTGGTGCGGCTGGTCTAATTCTACGTATAGGTCTCCTCTGGCGGCCATTAGCTGGACGTTTTCTTTCACTTCCTCATAGGTGTGTTCGACGAAGTCTAAGCCTTTCATTGATTCAATTTTTGCGATTATTTTGGCTTCCGGGTCTAATTTTAATAGTTCGAGGATATCTGATTTCTGCTCAACAAATGATAGGAGATAATTATGTATGCCGAGTTTTCGAGCGGCTTCCACGAATTTTTTGTCTTTGGCTGTTAAATAGTCTTCAACCACTAAAGAGTTGTGGGGAATATTAAAGGGCGCACCCTTCCCAAATGCAATCTTAAAAGTATCCGGCAGATGCTCTGGGATATAGATTTGCAGCTTATTCCCATCTATGACCTTGTCGATTTGTAAAAAGTTGTTTCCTTCATTGTAATATAGAAGGGTAGGAGTCTGGACTCTGATTTTATGGTTAACTCCAAGAATATTATTGTTTTTAGAAATTTCCGTGGCTTTAGTTAAGCGAAGTTCCCGGCATTTTAAATCGATCCAGAGTTCTTTCGGTTTAATAGTTTCTCCGAACCGGGTTAAAGCTGTCTCAACGTCTTCTTTTAGTTGTGCCCCTGTATTAAACCGAAACGCTTTTACCATCAGGTATTTACTCACCTCCTTTAGATAAGAGGTGTAAGGGGGTAGGGTTAAGAAAACGTCCATTTTAGGGTCACTTACCTGTTTTTTCTTGATAATTAAATTCTGCTTGGCTTCTTCTTCTTTTCTGTTTCGTGCGGGTAATTTGGTTCTTTTTGGTTTGCTGCTTCAAAGGCCGCGATTCTGTTTTGGCATGCTAAACATTTTCCGCAGGGTTCCTCTGTGGCCTCAAAGCATGAGCGGGATTTTTCAATGGGGATGCCGTTTTCTCTAGCGTAACGAACTAAATCCGATTTGGAAAAGCCTCTGGGTCTGAACGAGTCGTCCATTAGGGGTGCATTAAATTGGTAGTTCCAAATTCCTAAACAGATACACGTGTGTAAGCTTTGGGAAAGGACTGATAAGTGCCCGGATTCTGGGGAATGGGTATCCTCATTCACTGATCCAACAAGAATCGTTCTTATCGTTTCCTCATATTTTCCGCTCAAGTACACTGCTTGCGTAACCGCATTACACCACATCGTGGCGTTTCGCATGGGTAAGCCCATAATTTTTTTCCGTGTCTCATCCAAGTATTGTTTATTTACTCTTGAAGGTATTTGGATTTCTAACTTTACTAATTTGACAATGTTTTGCGGGTATCTTGATTTATAAAACTCGTGAAAATAGTCTACTGCTTTTTCTTCCCATTTTTGGTTTCTTGAGTCTCGTCTGAAATAAAGCAGTATTACTTTAGAGTTCCATTCTTTGATAACCATATCGGTTAGAGTGGTTGAGTCCATGCCGCCCGAAAACAAGATTATCACGTACTCGCCCAAGGGTTTTTCAAACACGTATCCTCTTTTTTCATTTAGTATCTGTTTAATTTGATTTATTCTCTGGTCATAGCCTACCGCGTTCAACTTTAACATTTTAAACCAATAGTCCTCGCTTGAATCACTCATATTTCAAAACTCCGCATAAGTTAGATAATCTAAAAATAAGGATAATATTAAAATTTTGGACTTTTCGGTAGGGCGTCTAATTATTTTATTTTAAAGAAAGAAAGTAAATCCCCTCGTAATTTTTATTTCTTGGTTGGCGCTAACCGGGTTACCTTACTATTTCGAAAGGTAGCTTGTTAATTAATGTGTTTTTATTTTTCGACTTATTCTCCACGCTAATGTCTTCTCTGCCCCAAAATTTTTTCATTTCTTTATTTTTCGGATTCCTGATAGGTATCTTATCGCTCCCTTTGCGCTGTAATCGCCAGTGATTATCATTACCCGAGCTTTGGGTATTTTGAGCTCCTCAGAAATGTCATCAATGGTATGACCGCCATCACAAAGATTAAGAATATCTATTGCTATAGGCTCCTTTATCTTCTTTAAAATTTTTTTGTCAACCAGAATGGGGAAGCTCACCGTTACAGTTTCCTCGACTCCAACTGCTGGTGAGGATTTCATTATTGATTCTTCGGCTGTCTCTCCCTCAATTTCCTCGGGGGTGATACTCGTTTGAATTGGTTCAGCTGTTTCAGTTTTTTCAGTAGATGGATCTTCTTGTACCAGCCCGAGATTTGATTCTTTTGAGGACACCTCGATTAGTTCCTTTACCGGTACGGCGGGAAGCTCGCTTTCCAAGTCTTTAAACAAGGTCGCAAAATTTTCTTCTAAGCGTTTACCGACGACGATTAGGACTCCTTCTTTTTCGTAGCTGTCTAATGTTACGACGATGTGAGGGGAGACCTTATAGATCAATATATTGCTTTTTAGTAGCTTTTTGAGCTGGTAGTCTCCTATGTTCCAGACTGGGAAAATGCTGCTTAATTTTTTGACCGCCCCCTCTGATTCCTTTGTAAGGGAGGAGTAGAGAAAATTACCATGGTCATCTAGGAAGGCTACAGAGCTTTTCTTAGTTGTAAACTTCGCAATCTTATCGGCGATTTCTCTAAAGCGCTTCTCCATATATTCCGCCTTTTTGGTATTCATAAATGTCTATGGTATATAAGAACTTTTTTATATAGTGATCCGCAAGTTTTGCGTTGCTTAAGCTAATGGGTTATTTTGGTATCCCAGTATTTTCTCAACCAGCATCCTGTTGTGCAGCAAAGTTAAGCTTCCTATCAGCATGGGTTCCTTCAAGCTCTTCCCTTCAGGGTGTGGGTAGTTGACTTTGGAAGTAAGGACCAGTCCTTTTCATAAATGTGTGCGGAAATAATATGAATATTCAGAATTAAATTTGTGAGGGCGAGTTCGTCCTTTATTTCGTCCGCGATTTTCTTTAGAGCCAAAAAATTGAATACCGCCTTTTTTCCGAGATCCAAACTTCTGCATGTCGCAGTCATGAGGAGTGTATTATTTCGAATTTTGAAGTCTAATAAGCTGACACAGGGGATGTAGGTCGTATCCTCGTCGGGCATTACGAGCGTAATAGTGGCAGATTTTGTCTCCGGCTTGGTTTTGAGTTTGTTTTTAACCCATTGTAATTGGTCTTTGCCCTTATAGTTTCTTAAGCGATGGCCGTAGCTTTTAGCATTTCCCAGTTCGGGTACCAGTGTTTCTTGTTCAAAATTTGTTCTAATCCATTTTGCCATAACGGGATTAATCGCCCGAATCTTTTCTTCTTCATCCACCGGGTTTTTTAAAATTATAAAAAGGTGAAGAATTTCAAAGAGGACTTGGTCTTCATCCATTATTTGTGCGCCCTTTTTTCGGAGGAGTTTAAGGCTTTTGGTCCAAGCGTCCAGAATCGAGTTTGAAGTTATTACTTCCATATGCTTGCCCGGCTCACTCAGATTCTGACTATTATGTAGGCGCACATTTCGCATTTTACTGGTCTGCCGAAATCGGGTACGCTTTTCAGTTTTGCTCCACATTTTGGACATTCTAAGGCTGCGATTTGATACACGTATTTCTTCTGGTTTTCGGATTCAAAACCGTTTAGGGTGGTATAGACTTGCTCCACTTGGTTTGGGGTTTGCCTTATTTCTATTCGTTCTTTAAACTCGTCGAATTTGTCCACTTGAGCCGCAACAATTCCGATGATGGTGTCGACCACCCTTCTCGGGTCTTCCATTACAAATACCCGTTCTTTCCCAAGGGTTTCCTCCCACTGTTTCTGGATAACTTCTTCGTATGTACCGCCATATTTCACTCGCAAAATATAGGTTGAAAACTTTTTCATAAGTACGTCAAAAACCTCTTTACTGTCAACATCGGTTCTCGGTTTATCGCCTATGAGATTCATAATGTGGTCTCGGCTTACCTTCGAGTAAAAGCCTTCGTCACCCACAAAGATAAAAATTGGTCTCGGCTGGTCTTGAGCGTTTAGCAATTCACACTTCATAGCGTAATAATAAGCGACAAGTTCATAGGTTTCTCTTGCATGTCCTCCACCGCCGCCCTCTGGGTAAAGTGATTGAATATTCAGGTCTAATTCTGGTCCGGTAGCGAAGTTGGTGACTTGGAGAGGAGCTTGGTCACAGTAGGCATCTCCAAGGGCTGCGAAGGAAATCTCAAAACTGTTTTTTAAATCCTCCGGTAGGAAAAATAAAACCTCATTATAAAGGATACACAACTTTTCAAAAATTATCTTCGGAAACTCACGCATAGAACCCGTAACATCTACTGCTACCACCAAAGGAAGTTTAGCCTTGGTAACGAGCACTTTCCCCTTAGGCGGTGGAAGGATACTTTTGACTTCTGTATATTCTCGACCCTGATCAATGTTATAGGATTTCACACTTCGTTTAACTACAGTATCCGTGGTACTGTAGTCATAATCGCTTCCGTAACCACCCATTCTAATCACAACCAATTTTTTGAAAACCAGAGGTTGTATAACTTAATTATAATTTCTTTTCCCTAAATATGTGTAACCATCAAAAAGTGAGAAGGAATTGATTCTTACATAAGTTTAAAAAATTGATTCTTCTAAACAAACTTGTCCACTTATTTTGCATTGTTTTGGGTTTAGGTAGTTCCCAGAAAATCCATTGTGGCAAGTGCGTAAATTTTTGTAACCTCGATCAGACCCTCTATGGGGACGTATTCGTTGTTTCCATGTGCGGTCTCTGAGCCTGCTCCGTAGCAAATGGCGGGGATGCCCTTGGCTCGGAAGAATCGGGTGTCTGTTCCTCCAGTGTGCATAAACAGTAAGGGTTCTCTGCCGGATACTTTTTGTATCGCGTTTTTTATTAGGGGTACTAGTGGGGCGTCGAGTTTTTGATAAGAGGGGTCGAATCTGAGGGTTTCCCCTGCTGTTATTCCCTCTATTCCCGCAGCCTTAAGGTTGGGATACGTTTTCTCCAAGAGTTTGTTGTAGTTTTTTCGGATTTGATTTATTTCTTCCTTAATTAGTTCGTAGTCCATTCCGGGGAGGATTCTTATGTCCACTTCTGCTTCCGCGTTGGCGGGGACGATGTTGACCTTTTCTCCTCCGCTGATCATGCCTACACTCACTGATAATCTTTTGTAAAGGTTGTCCATCACGTCTCTGGGGAATCCGAGGCTTTCTAGCTGTTTCAAGACTGGTTGAATTGCATCAATTATTTTGTTGACTTCTTTGGGAAGCTTTCTGTCAACCTCTTCGATCTTATACAGCTCCGATAGGAAACGGTTAAGCATATCTATGGCGTTAACTCCCAAGAATTTCGCGCTCGCATGAGCTGGTATCCCACGGGCCTTTACCTTCAACCACAAAATCCCTTTCTCTGCCACACACAGTGTATTAAATGGGGAGAATTCACCCACTATACAGGCATCACCCTTCAACATACCCTTATCAAGAAGGTAGCCAGTTCCTAGGTATCCCCCAGTCTCCTCATCTGGGACAAGAGCCAGCACCAAGTCTCCTTCGAGTTTTACATCCTTCTCAGCTAGAATGGTTGCAGCCGCCATAGCAGCCCCAACGTTGCCCTTCATATCAGCCGCGCCTCTTCCCATTATTCGGGAATCGACTATTTTTCCTTCCCAAGGGTCGACCGTCCAAGCCTCAGGAGTAGCGGGCACCACATCCACGTGGCCGTCCCAAATAAACCTCCGCTTACCTCTTCCTTTTAGGGTTGCCACTACGCTTACTTTACCCTTTTCGGATTCGTACAGCTTCACGCTTAAACCTCGTTTAGAGAGGTAATCCTTCATGAAACCCGCGATGTCGCTGGTGTCTCCCGGAGGATTCACAGTCTTGTGCCTGATCAACTCTTGAACGAGTTTAACGATTTCGTTTTTCCTTGAATCAGCTTCTTTTAAAACTTCATCGATTATATTCAAAACCTCACCTCATAAACCACCCAAACAGAATCTTAACCCAATTTAACATTAATATTCGCTCCTTTAATTAAGGTGAACCATAAAAATAAAAGTTATCTTCCACTCGTCTAATGAGTTGGTTAAATTAATATGAAAAGTGGTTTAGGGTGTAATTTGTTTCACGTATTCCACATCGTTGTCATTGATTTTTACGGGTTTCTTTTCAGTCTTTTTGTGGGCCTTCCAAGAGAGTTTTCTGGTAGGGTAGTCTGACTGTTTTCCCATCTTGCATCTGGCGATGTGTCGGCTGCTTATGGCGGCGAAAAGGTTGAGTGCGGTGTCAAAGGGAACCCAACCGGCTTTTGGTATGTAGGCTTCCGCCCAAGCGTGGTTTTCGAAGCTGTTACCGTTTTTAAAGACCAAACCCACGACTCTTCTCGCAGGAATTCTACAGGCTCGGCAAAGGGTTATGAAAAGGTCTGAGAATTCGTCGCAATCGCCTTCCCTTGTTTTGAACGCAGCCACGGCTCCTAGTCTTTCCTTCTGTTTTTCTCGGAAACTTATTCTCTCCTGAACCAACTTGAAAATATTTACAAGAAGACTAATCATATTAGGACTCGCGGATAACAGTTGTTCAGACAGAGAGGTGATAATTTTGTCTCTTGTTTCCCAATACGTTTTGGGCTTGCAGTATTCTTGGATTAGGCTTCCAGCATAATCTTTGGCGTCAAATTCCGGTATTCTGAACTGCATATTCCGAGTAACAGTCTTGAAAGATATTCTTGAGACAAATTTTTCTCTAGGTCCTAGACCCCCTATCTTAACGTAAGCGTAATGATTTTCCTCCTCCATCCGTATATGCCGGAACTTGGATAGTATCTTTTTATTAATCAGTATTCGCTGATGTGGGCTCTCAGTAAACAATACCCATCTCAAATTTCCCTCCGAAAATTTAATCCCGCCTGTATTCTCAATCTCGGAAAAGAGCCCTACCTCAAACATACATTATCGCCCTCAAATAATCAAATCAAATTAATAATCGAAATTAAATTAAAACTAGCTTCATATTTATTTTTGTCTTTCTCATTTTTTAATTTGAAAAAAGAGACCAACTAGTTTCTCGTGGTTTTCTTCGGATTTAATTCCTTTTGAGGAAAACTTAATATAATATTAAGTAAATTATATATGATTCATACTCTATCATAGAGTATAAATAATATTTTGATACGATGAGGTGTGAAGTATGCCAGTTTGGAAATTAATTGAGGTCGTGGGTATATCCGACAAGTCGTGGGAAGATGCTGCGAAGAACGCTATGATTGAGGCTGCAAAAACTATACGAAATATCACAAGGGTGTCGATTGAGGAATTTGACTGCAAAGTCGAAAACGATAAGATAACAGCCTTTCGAACCCGAATAAAAATAATTTTCGAAGTAGAGCGTTAAAAACAGAAGAGCATCAGGATAACAAACATCCCGTTTTGAGTGGATGAGGTGTACAATATGCCTGTATGGAACATGATTGAACTCGTGGGAGTATCCGACAAGTCGTGGGAAGATGCTGCGAAGAACGCTATGATTGAGGCTGCAAAAACTATACGAAATATCACAAGGGTGTCGATTGAGGAATTTGACTGCAAAGTCGAAAACGATAAGATAACAGCCTTTCGAACCCGAATAAAAATAATTTTCGAAGTAGAGCGCCCAGAATAGAAAAGCATCAGAATAACAAACACCCCCCCATTTTTTTTTAAAAAAAGCTTAAAAATTCTAAAACTTATCCATCTGTTCTTTTTTAGATGATTTTTCATTTTCTGTTTTTTCCGGAAAGTTGGTGGGTTTCTCTCCTCTTAGGTCTATGTAACAAATTATTAAAGCTATGATGACCACCACGGACCAAAGATAGAAGATGCTGTTGATTCCGAAGTTATCCACGAAAAAGCCGGATATTATTGGGCCTCCAACCATTCCGATTCCCACAGAGGTGTCATATAGACTTAAAACAGTAGCCATGCCGTGTTTTCTACCAGCTTCTGTTCCTAGGGCTAGAGCGGGGGCGTCGGCGGTTACCGAAAAAAATCCAGCAATTAAAACGACTACTGCCATTATTTCTAAAGTGGGAGTGAAGGGCATTATGAAAAGAAAGGCAGCTGCCCCACCCATCCCTATAAGGGTTAGTTTTGTTTTGTTAACCCTGTCTGATACTATGCCCATAGGATATTGGAAGAAAGCGCCTACTAGAAGAAATATAGCCAGAACAATTCCTACCTGGGTGGCTGAGGCTGCAAAATTTGATGTTAGAAAAATTGGTAGAAAAGATACTAGGGCGTTTCTCGCAAGTCCAACACTGACCCTATAAGTCATTATTCCCTTCACATGTCTGTCCTTAAATGCGTTCCTCACTGATGGCTTAACCTTAGGCGTGGGAATCGTTTTTGTTTTTTCTAATTCCGGGTTCGGATTGTTTTTTAGATCTTCAAGGTTGGGAAGGAAAAGGATGACCAGCGCCAGAGCAACCGCGCTGAGAGCGGCCATGGTGTAAAAGGCTGCGGCGGCACTATATTCGTCAAACATCCAACCGCCTATGAAAGGTCCTGCCCCAAAACCAATATTGAGTGATATCATAAAGGTGCTCATGTAGGTTCCCTCCTTCCCCTTAGGGGTTAAATCTCCTATGTAGGCTTGAGAAACGGGTAAAACCATAGCTGAGGTGAAGCCGTTAGCGAAACGTATAATGGTTAGAAGAGCCACGTTGTTAGCGATAACGTAGCCTAAACCAGTTAGGGCGTAGCCGATTAGTCCGATTATCAGAAAATTTTTTCTCCCCTTCACATCAGATGCTCGGCCAACTAGAGGACTGGCAATTGTTCTGGAGAGCCCAAATCCCGAGAATATTAAACCGATCCAAATTCCGGAAGCCGCCAGATTTTGTTCCGCGTAGAGCGGAAGTATAGGCGCAACTATACCGATTCCAAGCATAGAAACGAATACCGAAATGAATAGAATGAGGAAGACATATTTTATGGAGAGCTTACGTTTTAACAATTACTACCACTAGCTCAAACGATGAAGTTGGTTGGGCTTAATAAGGTTATGAAAAGTAATTAAAAATGTTTTGGTTTCCCTTGTTGCATAACTGGCATTATTTCCTAAATTATTTCCCCAGTTAAGCTTCGAGTTGTCTCTTCAGTTTCAATTATTTCTATTTTTCTTTTTACAAACTCCTTAAGAAACTCTTTAGCTTCTAAACATCCTTCGGGTGGTAGTACTCCCTTACTTGTTGTTTTACCGGTGGCAATCATCTGTGCTGCTATCGAGGCTGAGGCGGCGGTTGTTGCGGCGAAACTCGCCAGCCCCTCATAGGTGTATCTCACGGGGTTTCCCTTTCTTTCTCCGGTCACTATACATTTTTCCGCGGAGGCGGTTGGGGCTTCTTTGTCTATCATCTCTTTTATCTCTTGAGGAAAAGCGTGCTGTGAGAAGGTCAGCGAAACAGCAAAATCCAGGGGAACTATGGATATTCCCTTAACGTTTACTGGTTCTTTGCTCGCGAATCCCGCTCTGCTCAATCTTCTGAAAACATCATCAAGCCATATGGGGAGTGTTGCTCCCTTTATGCTCACGTTCCTTACGCCTTTGATGAAGCGAGGCAGGGTGAGGGGTTCGGGGTGACCGAAGCTATAAACCTCCACTTCTCCGATAGGGTCAAGGAATTTCACGCGTTCTTTCTCCGATCCGGCCTCGATATACTTTACCCTACCATTGCGAAAAGTGGGAACATCGCCACTCAAAGAGTGAAGGATATGATAGTTCGCGGCGGGACCTCCAGTGTCACGGACGCTCACCGCCCAAGCTATTTGAATGTCTTCCACTTTGTCCATTTTGCTAGAAGCGTACTTGGCGACCATGTTGCTTAGTCCGGGGCTTGCTCCGCAGCCTATACAGGCGGTTATTCCCGCATTCTTGGCCTGTGAGTCGTGTTTGAAGGCTTCTTCCGCAGCGTCGAAGTCGTCGCAAATGTCTACTAGGTTAACTTTTGCTTCTATGGCCGCCTCGACAACCTTGGTGCAGTACTCGTAGAATGGTCCGATATTGCTTGAAACCACATCCGCCCCAGAAATAACATCAACCAAGCTCTTATGTACATTAGCGTCAACAAACTGTGCGGAAACCTTGGAATCAGCCTTCCTGTACTTTTCAACGACCTCCTGGGCTGCATGTAGATTCAAATCCGCAACCAAAACCTCGTCGACACCACTCCTGACCAAATCATCTACAACAGCAGACCCAACGAGCCCAGCTCCTCCAAGAACTACAACACGCATAAAAGCACCTCTTCCAAATGACAATTTTCATGTATATACTAATTCAAGTAAGGTGAAACCTAACTTAACTATTTCCCATTACTAGAATAAATTAGGAAACATGTTAAAAGTTTATATATGCATGGAAAAAAAGATAAAAATACGAGTCTGTTTCATACAGACCAACAACCTTAAAAGATGAGTAAAACATGAATCAGAATATCTACACTACATATCCACTTTGATTTAAATTCATTTTGTTCCGGTAGTGTGTTTGATGCGAAAGTCTCATATACTGAACACCTTACTATTATTGGGATTCCAGATAG
The DNA here is from genome assembly GCA_030587365.1 of Candidatus Freyarchaeota archaeon. Classification (GTDB taxonomy): domain Archaea; phylum Asgardarchaeota; class Jordiarchaeia; order Jordiarchaeales; family Jordiarchaeaceae; genus Jordiarchaeum. Next base: position 109,283 of record JAUQZE010000002.1, read on the forward strand.
GTACAAAGACCGAAGCTGTGGTTATCCCTTTGGACTTGGTTGATGTGTTCGCCAAAACTTGTCTGTGAATGAACTAGTGCTCATCTAAAAGAAAGAAGGTGATTGCTTATGCAAAAACCGAATTTGATGGATCTAGAAAGGTTTGCCAGAGAAAAAATTGGGGCAGATAACCATTCGGAGAATACCCATGTGTACGTTGAGGCAGAGTGTGATAAGTGTGGTTTGGTGCCTTTTAAGGTAACCCGGGAACACTGGAACGGGGATTCACCGATAGATTTCTATGGAATCGTCTGGCTTCAGTGTTCAGTCTGTGGACAGAAGAAGGAGTACCTCTCCATATTAGAGGAATGTGGTAAGCCTAGTTACACCGATGAATGCAAGTGTAAGTGCAATAACCCCACTTTCTACGTGGCGAGCTGCGATAGGATAGAGGTCTGGGAAGACACCAACATTTTTGATGAGGGTGTAGTAGTAGGAAAATGCAACTGCTGCGGCTCACTGCAAATAATTGCTCTGACTTAATAATTTTTTGCTAAGTTTCTATTTTTGATTCGTCGAGTGCAGATTTTAGCTACTCGTTTATTAAGACTGAATTTATCCAACGCAATTGCTGCCAGTTCATATTCTTCATTTTATTTATCCTTAGGTCATTATGCTGTCTTCTAAAAATACAATCAAAAGTGTTTTAAACAAAGAATAATAATAAGGGTAGATATTTAGAGATTCGAGTCTAGCTATGATTCTTAGGATAGTATTATAATTTTCATTAAAAAATTGAAAAATTAGGCTCATTATCTTATTAATGGTTGGTGAAAACTTGAAACAGTTGCAGAGACCTAAGATTGTTACGGAACTTCCAGGGCCTAAATCGAGAGAATTGTGGAAACTTCACGAGAAATATGTTACCCAAAGTCTGGGTATGGATAACAATATTTTTGTTGAGGAGGCTAAAGGTGCTCTTTTAAGGGATGTGGATGGCAATGTTTACATCGATTTTACAGGAGGCATAGGGACCATAAATGCGGGTCACTGCCCCTCAGAGGTTGTTAAGGCGGCTCAAGACCAAGCAGAAAAACTCATACATACCTGCTACCAGATTATGCCATACGAGAGCTACATAAGATTATCTGAGAAGCTCTGCGAGATTACCCCCGGATCCTTTGACAAAAAGGTTCTCCTAATTAACAGCGGAGTGGAGGCGAATGAGAACGCAGTAAAGCTTGCCAAATATTACACGCAGAGACCCATAATTATCACTTTTGAAAACGCTTTCCATGGCAGAACACGTTTAGGTTTAGCTCTCACGAGTAAGGTCAAGCCTTACAAGCTCGGTTTTGACGCATACATCCATAATATGGATCGATATCCTTATGCTTACTGCTACCGTTGCCGTTACGGTTTGGAGTACCCGAGCTGCGGACTGAGATGTCTTCACGCTATCGAGGAGGGATTCACAGTTCGCTACGCTCCAGAAGAGATCGCAGCCATAATTGCCGAACCCATACAGGGAGAAGGAGGCTTCATAGTTCCGCCAGACGACTGGTTCCCTGGACTCAGAAAAATATGCAACGAGTATGGAATAGTGCTAATAGACGACGAGGTTCAGGCGGGAATGGGAAGAACAGGTAAAATGTTTGCCATTGAGAATTACGGAGTAGTGCCGGATATGATCACCTTAGCAAAATCTGTTGCCTCGGGTTTCCCAATTAGTGCAACCGTTGGCAAATCCGAAATAATGGACGCACCACAAAAGGGAGGTCTAGGAACCACATTCGGGGGAAACCCTGTTTCATGCGCCGCCGCACTAAAAACTATTGAAATTATTCAAAATAATCTCAAGCATACCCAAAAGATAGGAAAAATCATACTTAGAAGACTACACGAGATGCAGGACGTACACGAAATCATAGGGGACGTAAGAGGGAAGGGACCAATGGCTGCCATAGAGCTGGTCAGGGATAGAAAGACTAAAGAGCCGGCAGACGAGGAAACCAAAAGGCTTGTTGAAATTTGTAATAAAAAGGGATTGCTTACGCTGAGATGTGGCATCTATGACAATGTTATTCGAATTCTAGTACCGCTCATCATAGAAGAGGAACTCCTAAACATAGGATTAAATATTCTCGACGAATCCATAAAGGAGATTAAATAGATAAGTTCAGAGGCTAACCAAATGAAAGAAGAATCAACCATAAAGTTTTGGTGAAGAGAAGTTTGAGGGGATACCGCTTAATTGTTTTCGACATGGATGGTACAGTCATCTCTGGTCTCAATAGTTGGCAAAAACTGCATGAACATTTCGGTGTAGAAAACCAGGCAAATTTGAGAGACTACATAGAGAAAAAAATCGATTACGCAGAGTTTATGAGAAGGGACATCAAGCTCTGGCAACCACCGCCACACATCGACGAGATTAAAAGGGTTCTTTTGGATTATGAATTCCAGCCACACGCCAAGTCCGTCATAAAAAAGCTGAAAGACTTGGGACTAAAGATTTGTATCGTATCGGCGGGCATAGACATCAGAGCTAAGGACGTGGGAGACAAATTGGGAGTAAAGTGTACTGTGGCGAATGGTCTAAGGGTAGATAATAACGGTTTTTTGATGGGTGAGGGAATTTTAAGAGTGGATCTATTGAAAAAGGAGAAAGCCCTTGAAAAGGTTGCGAAATCCTACGGTTTTAAGCTTGATGAGTGTATTGCGGTGGGGGATAGTAGATTTGACAAATCCTTTCTATCGGCGGCTGGTCTGGGTGTCGCCTACAAGCCGGCAGAAGAACTTGTGCAGAGTGCGGACTTAGTAATAGAGGATTTGAGGGAAATCCTAAAAATATTCTTCGAATATTTTTGAACGAGATTCTTAAACTAGATTCTTTTAAAGCCTTCTTAGGTATTCTGGTTGGAGAAGTTTTTTCCCGGTCTCAGGGTCTACCTCCAGAAGTTCAATGTGAGAGTCTAGAAACTCTAACATGGTGTCCTTGTCTTCGGGTAGTTTGCCTTCGACTGTTAAGTAGTTGGAAACGTGGTCGCTCACAAACTCGCTGTTAACCTCCAGCCCGGCGATCAATGTTCTGGTTTCTTTTAAAACATCCAAGGGGGAGCACAGATGAAGAACTCCTTTTTGGAAGGATTCGTGTAAGGGGGTTGTGGGTACGGGTATTAGTGTGCGGACGCGAATAAAAGCGGGATCTATCTGGTTTAATACTTTGGCCGTTTCCTTTGCGTGTACCTGGCTTCTCTCCACTCCGCCCAAACCCAGAATCACATACTCGCTGAGATGAATTCCAGATTCCACCACCATTCTTCCAGCTTTAATCATTTCCTCCGAAGTTGCACCCTTGTTTATGAATTTCAAAAGCCAGTCGTCTCCGGTTTCAAGGCCCAAGTGGAGCCTAGTGAGACCCACCTCATGCAGTTTTTTCAATTCTTCCACGGTTTTTGTATGGAGAATAGTTTTCGCGCGGGCGTAGCTGGTTATTCTCTCCAAGTTCGGATAAATCTTATAGGTGTGGTTTAGAATTTCTTCCAGTTCCTCGGTTTTTAGAACGATGGAATTGCTGTCTGCCCAGAACATTGTGGGTCTCTCCCCGTACACCTCGGCCGCCATTGATATATCATTCTTAACGTCTTCCACTGGTCTCCTCGAGAATTTTTGACCCTTATACATAATACAAAAAGCACATCTGTTCCAGGGGCAGTTTCGAGTCACCCTGATGAGCATACTGTAAGCCTCGGATGGCGGGCGATAGGGTGGAAACTCAAAATCCATGAACATCACCATACTTCACGTTGGAGTTGGATTTTTAAGGTTTAGTGTAAATCAGCCTTCTTTGGATAATGCTTGTATATTCAGTGAAATAAGAAGTATAAAATTGTATCCGAGAATATTAATCTGGTCTAAAATTTTTGACCCGGCTTTAAAAAAGATATTATTTTTTGGCTCGTATAATTAGTTTTTGTTTGTGGGATATTGCTATTACTGGCGAGACTATTTTATGTTCTATTAATAGCTTTTAAATAAAATCATTTTTTTAATTTAAAACATTCTTTCTTGTTAATTTTTTCTCAATATTCTAATAGGTAAGGTTCTAGAATGAGACACCACCGGAGCAATTCGGTTCGGTGTAAAGTATTGAAAAAAGCCGTCCGTGCCCAAATAATTTGGTCTTATTATTTGTAAAATCTTTTTAACAGTCTGCAAATTATCAAACCTATCCACAAATTGAGATCTTTATCTGACTTGGCTTTCAACAATTTTAACTCCCAAAGTCCGTTTTCTTTTTGCCTAGTAATTAGCCATTCAATCGCTTTGTCAATCTGTGGTTCGTCTATTGTGAATCCTAATGATGAAAGGGAATCGAGTGAAGATAGTAAATCTGTAAACCAGAAGGGGAACGTGAATTTGGTCCAATAACTAGGGTCTCCACGGTCGGTATATTTATCAGATTTAAACATACGTGAAATTAGAAGCTTACCTGCAGCTTTTGCCTCGTTTGACTTCCGATATTTTTCATGGGCTGCAAAAGCGCGTAGCACTATACCGGTTGCTAAATGAGAGGAGGGTTTTGATAAATCTGGTTTTATCGTATCACCATTCATTGTTTCTATGTCAAGTTTGGCATTAACTGTCCTTAAGGGTATGGCCCAGCCTCTATCGTTTTGGCGAATAGAAATAAGCCATTTGAATCCTTTTTCTATGCGGGGATCATTGTCGTAACCTGCTTTGATTAAAAGTTCCATTATCCCTGCGGTGTAATTTGGAGTGTATTGGTTCCCGTAAATACCTCTAATGTCGCCTTCTTCCGTCTGGAAACTAAAAAGAAAGTCGGCAGCCCTTTTTATCGCAGAATGTTCTCTGGTGAAACCGTATTTTTCTACGAGTTCACCTAAGATTCGGTAGGTTTCAAGCTGATAATAATTTTGTTCTGAACGAACATGTGCTCTGCCACCGGGATATTTCCAGGCACCATCATCCAATTGTTTACTAATGATTTTTGTTACAACCGGTAAATTCCATAAATCCTGTACAGGCGTATCCTTTTCTGATAATAAATCACGCCTCACAAAAAACAATAGGGCCTTATTTTCTGAACGCATGAGGCTAGATAATGGATTATATCGCAATTGCTTTATCCAACCATCCATTTTTCATTCCCCTAATTTAACAATTTCATAACATCCCGTTCATTTATAACTTATTTACGCCGTCTGTAACAGTTTCGGATTATAGACTTATGTGGTCTTAAGTGTACATTCATTATCTTATGGGTAGACTGCACTTGTCACCACTTATAATGGTTCAACCCCGAGATTGAGGCTAGAAAGATTAAACATAAATAGTTAACATCTCCATATAATACGTGTGCTCCGAATGTGGAGGACTCAAAAAATAAGCTCCGAATGGAGAAGCAAGAGAAGAAGAATAACATAAAACTAAAGATGGAGGGACTTTCTCCACGCAGATGACCTCCCACTCGAAAGGGTCCGAGAGAAGATGCGTGAGGCGGGTTCGACCAGACCGGGACGGAGTTCAATGATGTGCCTTCGATGAACTCGCGAGGAAGACGAGAATGGTGAAGTCCAAGAGTGACGTACGTCCACTAAAGACTACTTAACTCAGAACCCTTTTTCCACCTTTTCTTCTTTTGCTAGGATTCTTGTCTCCTTCCAATCTTGGGTTCTCTAAAAGGCAGTTCACTTTACTAGAGAATGTGTCCTTGAATTCTGCAAATAAAGAGATATAATATATAGAGAAAAATAAAAAAATTTTTATAAGAAACAGTTATCACACATTTATACAATGAAAATTGAGAATTCTAAATAATTAAGATATCAGCCCAGATTATTGAGTATAGGTTTTGAGGTCTTCTGATGGAATGTCTGCGTCACTTAATATTTGTTTGTCTGTTGTTACTAGTTTTTGTTTGAGGATTCTTGCTGCTGCAACGTGAAAGGAGTCGAAATAGGTGTATTTTCCTCCGAAAAGTCGGTACTGCTTCGCGTGTTCAGCGAAGAGTTCGGGGGTTAGAGGCTCCTTTTGAAGGAGTGGGTTTCGAAGGATGTTTTCAATAAACTGCAGCCATGGCTTTAACTCCACATCAATTTTTCCTGTCATCCAAATAGCTTCTGCCTCCATGGCTACAGTCGACACAATTGATACCTGCATTCCTTTCCTCTCCGCTTCTTCAAAGAAGCATTCAGCATTTTCATGGTTTGTATCACCATCGAAGCTGTACGCTATGAGCACTGTTAAGTCACTGAGTCTTTCGCTTATTCTTCTGCTCCATCACGTAGGAAAACTGTTTCCACTTCTTGCTTGTCTTTTTCGGTCGTATACCTAGCTGTGCCCTTGAATATTCCGTGTAGGTTTCTGAACGTCTTAGGCTCAAGAATAATTTTATTACCTTCTACACGCCACAGTATCTCCATCCCCTCTCTTATGTTAAGCTCCTCCCTAACACTTTTAGGTATCGTTAAAGTAAACTTCCGATGAACAATCGAATTTTCAACCAAAATCTTATCCTCCGAAAAAATATGAAATTTCGAAATAATAAACATATTGTACAATTTCTCCATAAATTTCCAAAAATTTAAGCAAGAAAGCCCATTCCTCAAAGACGCCTCATTTTTGCGAAGAAATATATTTTTATAATTATTACTCGTAATTATCTCAATCTAGTGTTTTTTATGAATATTAAGAGGTGGATTTGTTGAAGGCTCTTGTTTGGGATGGTGGGCATTTTCCCGAGGGATTCCAGTTAAAAGATGTTGAAAAACCAGTGCCTAAAAAGGGCTGGGTTTCGATAAAAACTATTCTTTGTGGGATATGTGGTTCCGATATTGGAATTATCAAGAGGAAGATGCCCATTTTGACGGATTTCATCGCGAAACCAACCATTTTTGGTCATGAAGTGGTAGGAACAATTGAAGAGGTCGGCGATGGTGTAGAAGGCTTCAAAGTAGGGGATAGAGTAACTGTAGATGCGTTGGGCGGATGCGCGGAGTTGGGTGTGGAGCCCTGTAAGATGTGTCAGTTGGGTCGCTACAACCTCTGTTATAACCTTGCCAAAACTGGCAGCGGTTTAGGGTACAGCCAGCTAAATGGTGGAGGATTCGCGGAGTATTTCTTGGCTCACAAGTCGAAGGTTTACAAGGTTCCCGACAACATCACTGATGAGGAAGCAACTCTAACGGAACCTCTGGCTGTAGCGGTTCATTCTTGCTATATCGGGAATCCATCAGGAAAAAGGGTGGGAGTAATTGGAGCGGGAACTATTGGGTTGCAGCTTATTCAGGCGAACAGGGTAATGGGAGCAGAGAAGATTTATGTTTCTAGCGAGTTTGAGTATCAGGCTAAAATAGCTGAGGAGCTGGGAGCGGATAAAGTATACTGCTTGGAGAGGGGCCAGATCCCAGTTTTGGAGATAGGTATCGAAACCGGTGTGGGTGTGGATCAGTGCTATGAAGGAGTGGGAAGCGAGCAAACTCTTCGAGACGCTATCGCCGTGACGAGGCAAGGCGGAGACATCATATTCGTAGGTATGACAGGAGAGGCTAAAATAGACCTTACCATGTTCAGCATGAAAGAACTCAAAATATACGGCGTTTATTCCTACGCGCTTGAGCCGCAATCTGCGAGAACCTCATTCGACGTTGCGCTGGAGATGATGAAGGAAGGAAAGGTAAACAACAAGCCTTTACTCACAAAAACCTACAAACTAGAAGAATGGAAGAAGGCTTTTGAAGCACAGATGGACAAGAAAAAGTACAAATCAACAAAAATAGCTTTCAGACACGATTAAAACTTCAATCCTTTTCTAAACACCTTTTTTCTTATTTTTGAAACTCTTCCCGACCAGTAAAAAAAGGATTTGTTTCCCGGATTCTCCAATAGAAGCGAGAGAGAACCCTTTGATCTTTGAATACAGCATAAAATATAAAATCTTTATATACTAATTTTATTATATATGACCTATATCACCACGAGTATGTGATTTTTTGGAGGGAGAAATTTGTCTATTGGAGAATATGAAGAGAAACCTTGGTTGAAGAATTATGATCCTTTTGTTCCTGAGACGATTAAGTATCCAAAAATATCTGTGTCCGACTTGATGGATGCTACTGTGAGGGAATTTCCACAGAGCCCTGGGATGTTTTCAGGTAAAAGGAAAATAACGTTCAGTGAGTTTGGCGACTACGTAAATAGGTTCGCTGCTGCTCTCGCAGACTCGGGAGTGAAAAAGGGAGATCGAGTTTGCATATTATGTCTCAATATGCCGCAGTATCTGATAGCTCTCTACGGGAGTTTTAAAATTGGGGCGGTGCCGACGGGAATCAACCCTCTGCTCACTCCGAGGGAGATAAAGTACATTGTAGATGACTCCGATGCTGAAACCATTGTGTCCCTTGATTTACTCCTGCCCAAAGTACAGGAAATAAGAGGGGAAACCAGCTTGAAAAACGTGATAGTGGCAGGACTAGGTGACTTCCCGCCAGAAGGCCCCCTGCCCACACCCGCGGAGGTTAAAGGAGCAACACCGTTCCTCAGCCTGCTGAAACACGAGCCGAAACCTCCGAAGGTGAAAATAAATCCAAGGGAGGATTGGGCTCTACTCCAGTATACTGCTGGTACAACTGGACTGCCTAAGGGAACAATTCTCACTCACGCTAACATTGTTGCGAACACCACCCAGCTCCAAAGCTGGATAAAAATTGAGAAAGGTAGGGATATTGTTTGTTCATCTTTCCCATTCTTCCACCTCGCAGGCCTAGAATTTAACATAGTATGTGTCTCTATGGCAGCCGCCCAAATCCTCGTAGCTAACCCTAGGGATATTGAAGGAACACTAAACCTGATCGACATGCACCACCCCACGGTGTTATGTAATGTCCCCACAATCTACCTCATGCTGCTGAGACACCCAAAATTCCAGCAATCAGATATAAGAAAGGCGAGAATGTTCATAAGCGGAGCCGCACCCTTTCCCCCAGAAATCATAAACGAGTATAACAGCAAAACCGAAGGAGTTGTGCTCGAAGTTTGGGGAATGACCGAAGCTAGTCCCGTGGTTACTGCGAACCCGGCTGAGGGCTTAAAGAAGGTTGGCTCAGTAGGTATTCCTCTACCAGACACCATAGTTAAGGTTGTAGACATTGAAACGGGGACTGAAGAGCTTCCCGTAGGTGAGACCGGAGAGCTTGTGGCTAGCGGACCTCAGGTTTTCTATAAGGGTTACTGGAAGAAGCCAGAGGAAACCGAGAAGGCTTTGAAAGATAGCTGGTACTTCACTGGAGATATAGGCTACATGGATGAGGATGGCTACTTCTACATTGTGGACAGGAAAAAGGACATAATCAACGTTTCCGGGTATAAGGTTGCCTCAAGGGAGGTTGACGACTTTTTGTATCAGCATCCCGCAGTTAATATGGCTGCAACGATAGGCATCCCCGACCCTGATAGACTCGGCAGCGAGGTTGTTAAAGCGTATGTTACCTTGAAAGAGGGATACAAGGAGAGCCCCCAGCTTGCCGAGGAGATGAGGCAGTCGCTGAAGAAGAATCTGGCACCGTACAAGGTTCCGAAGATGATCGAGTTTAGGAAGGAGCTACCGATTAGTGCCACGGGGAAGGTTCTAAAAAGGGAGTTGAGAGAAGAAGAAAAAGCTAAAGCCAAAAAATAGCTCTTTAACCTATTTTTTCTTTTTTTATCTGGGCTTTATTGATATTAAAAGGTAGTATTGGACACTTGAATAGAATAGTTTATGTTGTTTATTTATAGTAACTTGTCATTAAACCTTTGGAAGAAGGTATTGTACTGTAGCATAAATAAGTGGACTAGGTGTTTCCTTGTAGTATTTGCCAATCGCTGATATTAAAAGACATCCCCTTAGGCTTTAGGTAGAGTTCCTCAAAAGCCTCCAACGCTTCCTGTTTCGTGAGGGAAATCTGGGGGTGGAGCTGAGCCGGGCTGGCGCCGTAGAGGTGGTGCCCCTGGTTCGGAAGCCAGTTGTGGAAGAGATTAAACAGAGAGAGGAGATACCGTCCCTTGTGCAGGGGGTCTTCT
>JAUQZE010000050.1 GCA_030587365.1 Candidatus Freyarchaeota archaeon
CCACACCCTCCTACAGCTCAGCCCGAGGGACGGCGGTTCCATAGGATGGATGAGAGCCGGCCTTAAGACGGTTGGCTCCCGCTGCCGGTACGCCGCACTGGAGGTCTTAAGATCCTTCATCGACCTAGTGGTGAAACTCGCCCAGAGGGTCAGAACAGCTGACCAGATATTGCAGTTCACTCTATCAGACATGAAGGGCCTCAAAACTCTATACCAGATGGAGATAACCTAAAATTTGCCAAAGTTTAGTTATTATTTCATAATTTTTATATAATCACGTCGCATAATTATAACTAAGGATGGAGTTATAACCAGAACCGGGTGATATTGAAATTGACCAACACGACTGTTGAGAATAAGGATATAGGTAATGAACCGCTTACGAGATTAGAAATAGCCAGTATTTGTCTGCTAGTTGAATTGGGCTTTGATCCCCAGGATGCTTATACTTTAGTTTGTGAGCTTAAGGCGTTTTCACCAGATTATCATAGAAGGGTCCTGGAATGCACGGGACTCTATGTCGAAGCCCGTTTCGCTTTATTGCACCTACTCGAAGAGTTAGAGAGAACCAAACCGTTGGAGAATACACGAAATCAAGAAACTCTTACAAAGATTCCCTCCGGTGTGAAAGCTGTAACCAACGCCAATATCCAAAGTGTTGCTCTAGAAACAGCGGTAAATCTTAACCCGCGGCAGGCAGAAAAAACATTGAACGCAAAAGCGGAGAAAATTGTGGAAACCATAGAGAAACCATCTGGGGAAAAAGGCGAAGAAAAAATATTAGAAGAACTGCGTGGGATTGCACAAGAACAGGAAAAAGCCGAAGAAAAAATATTAGAAAAGCTACGTGAGATTACACAGGTAGAGGAAAAAGTCAGCGTATCCCAAGACGTGAAAGAGGATATCCCGATTGCTGAACACACACACGAAGAGGTAACGGGCAGCGTATCCCAAGACGTGAAAGAGGATATCCCGATTGCTGAACAACTTCATATTCCCGAACATACTTCACAAGAGATCCGCCTCGAAAATAAAGAAGAAATAGAAAGATGGTTAAGCAACACAGAAAACCACTTTGAGGAAATGCCAGTAGAAAAGCAAGAAGAGACTATGCCACGCTACATCCAATTAAGAACACTCACCTGCAAAGATAAGATAGGGGTGAGTCCCTTCTGCATAGGATGCCTCATCAATAATACCATCGATTGCCCACTCTTCAACCGCACATTGAAAAAATGGTAACTAGCTCCAAAATTATGAGGCGGTCATAAATAAAAGGAAAGCGGTCAAAAAATCAACAATCCATCATTCAATTTTTAAATTTAGCATCAGGAAAATTCTAATTCCAGCTCAGAAATCTGATAGATTTCATTACGAGTATGAGAAGTCGGTTTGCGTTTTTTGAAATTAACCCCTTTTTATTTTTGATTTTCGCGGCTAAAAATGGGTAGACCGTCCCCTATTTTCTGGATGGGGATTTGTCTATCTTGCTTCGAATCCCATTTTTCCCGGGTTCATTATGTTGTTTGGGTCGATTGCTTTTTTGATTGCTTCTAAAACTTGGAATCCTGCTTCTCCGTACTCTTCCCTCATCCATTTTGCTTTGAGCAGGCCGATGCCATGATGATGAGCTACTGATCCGCCCAGCTTGTGGCAGGCTTCAAGGCCATCATTCCAGATTTCTGTGTACATTTTGAGGGCTTTTTCTCTGTCAGGCTCTTGGAAAGCGAATATTATGTATATGGAGCCTCCTTCCGCGTAGAAGTGGGAGAAGTGACACATTATGAATACTCCGTGGTGTTTATCCAGAATGGCTTTCTTAACGTTGTGGTAGAGGTCTTCGAGTTTATCCCAGGTTGTTACCACATCTATGGTGTCGGCGACTAATCCCATTTTCGTTCGTTCGGGTTGTGGGAAGTACATGTCGTATTTGTGTTTCCACCAGAACTCGGCTAGTTCCTTATCCACTTCTTTGCCTTCGTTTTTGGCACAGATTTCGGTGGTCATTTTTTCTTCAAAGTCTACGAGTTCCTTTACTCCATCGAAGGCTAGGATTAGGTAGCATCCTCCGGGGGGTAGTTGAACCTTGCCCTTTAGTGTGAATACGGTGTCCAGTTCATCGTACAGTCTTATGACGGCGGGTTTTAGTCCTTTTCTGAAGATTTCTCTTACGGTTTCCAGTCCTGTTCGTAGATCCTTCATTATGAATGCCCTGAATCTTCTTTCCTCGGGTAGGGGATGTAATCTTAGCGTTACCTCTGTTATTACTCCCAGCGTCCCCTCGGACCCTATGAAAAGCTGATTCAGGTTAGGTCCAGTGGAGGTTCTCGGCGTGGCTTTGGTACGCATGATTTCGCCATTTGGTAGGACTACCTCCATTGAGATTACCATGTCCTCTATTTTGCCGTACTTGGATGAGAGGGAGCCCGCTGAACGGCAGGCGACAAAACCTCCCAGACAGGAACAGTACATGGATGCGGGAACGTGTCCCGTAGTGAAGCCCCGCTTGTTTAGTTCCCTCTCCAGATCTTCCCCGATTATTCCCGGTTGAACAGTTGCAGTAGCAGATTTTTCGTCTACTCTCAGAATTTTGTCCATTTTTTTGATGTCGAGTATTATTCCCCCCTGAATGGGTAGAGCTTGCCCGCAGGCTCCAGCGCCCCCCGCGAACGGGATAACAGGAATCTTTTTTGAGTTAGCCAGGTGCAAAATTTTTGCTATTTGCTCTTTGTTTTCAACATGGACGATGAAGTCTGGTGTGGGCAACTTTCTACCCAGATCAATCCACATCAAAGCTAGAGGCCAGGCATCCCTTGAGTAACATATTCTATCAACCTGAGATACAGAAACATTATTAACTCCAACGATTTTCACAAGCTCGTCATAAATCATACTTTTCACAAAATCGGACAAGTTTTCCTTCATTCCAATTCACCCAATTCTCCAAATCGACTCTTACGCTCCTTTTTTAATACTATTAATCGGAAGGTTATCGGGGAGAGAAATAAAAGGTATTGAAAAGTGATGTTTTTTGTTTTTCTTTCTTAGGTTACTGTTTAAGCCACGTATAATCTTTTCGCTAGGAAGACCGTGTAATCAAGGGCTCCTGTTTCGGCTTTCTTTTTGAAGAGGGCTTGGTCTATCTGCACTAGGCAGAGGGGGCAGGGAGTTACAACGGTTTGGGCACCAGATTTTTGAATGTCCTCTATTTCTTTTTTAACAATCGCTTTTGATATTTGGGGATTGTATATATTTAGTAGTCCACCAGCGCCGCAGCATCTTTCTGGGTCTTCTAGTTTTTTGAACCCCACGTTTGGTAGCATTTCCAGAATTTCTTCAGCGTAATCGGTAGTATATTTGCCCAAGTGTCTGTCTAGGTGGCACGGCGAGTGTATGGTTACACTTACATGCTCCGGATGATTTTGGAGCAGTTTTTTGAATTTTTCCTCTCCGATGTCTTCGATTATGTATTCTATTATGTGCTTTACTTCAAAGTCAGCATTATTTCTTTTCCTTATCTCTTCAAGGGTGGCGGTGCAACCCGCACAGGTGGTAACAACTGTTTTTACACCCAGATTTTTTACTTTTTCAATGAAGTCTTTTTCCAGCTTATCAATAGTTTCCGAGTCACCCATTAGAATTGAGGGAAGACTACAGCACTTTAGTTCAGGGAGTAGAGTGTAATCCGCTCCCAATTTTTCCAGTACCAGTTTGGCACTCTCTCTTATTTCGGGGAGAAGGTTGTCAGCCTGACAGCCCGGAAAATAGAGAACCTCAACATGGGATTTAACCTTGTCCGGCACGTAGGGAAGACCCAGTATTTCAAGCCTCCCCTTAGCACTCTCAACTCTTGCCTCTTCATCCATTGGTTCAAACGCCAAGCCGTACTTCTGTAGGTTCTCAAGCATAGCCTCAAAGCTTTTGGGCACCAGTTCTCTTCTCTGCTTGAAGAGTTTTGACCGAATTAGGCTTACCACCTTAGGTACTGGCACGTTTTTTGAGCAAATCTCCTGGCAACGTCCACACTTGGTACAATAGTACACTATGTCTTTTGCCTTCCAGAATTCTCTAACTGTTCTTGAGAGTTCGCTGGTTATGCTTCTGGGACCAGAGTAGGATTCGTGTTGAAGAACTTCTAGAATTGGGCAAACCGTTAGGCATAATCCGCAGTTTTGACAGGCTTCAACCTTTTGACATGTTTCTTCCTCTTCTGGTTCTATCAAGGTTATGTCTTCTTCCTTCATTATCCCCTCTATGAATTTCATCTCTTTTTCTGGCATTCTGTTTCTCCTCCTCAACTAACTAACCTGACGCGTTCAGCCCCGCCAAGTAACCAGTGACTATAGCTACACCCATTCCGCTCTTCTCCGCAATGTAATTGTACCCGGAGAGTACAGAGCCCGCCGCGTACAAGTTGCCGTATACTGGTTCCCCTTTATCGGATATGGGCTGCAGTTTCTCGTTAACATTAATTCCGCTGGAAAAGAGTTTATGTCCACCCATAGGAAAGACGTTCCTACTAAGTAGCTTTTCCAAGCACACTTCCTCCAAGTTTGTACCGTCACTGCTGTAAACTGGCAGATTGAACATTGACTCCTTGAGAAAGTCTTTTTCTTCCTTTAGTCCTCCGCCGAGGAAGCTGCCTGAAGCTAGTATGTACACATCAGCCTCGATTTCGGTTATTTTCCTTCCAATCTCCACTTTTAGACTTTTCACCATTTTATTACAGTTTGCACCAACAACCTTGTATCCCCGCCTAACACTCGCACCAGCATTCTGGGCCGCCTTTTCGAGAAGCTTCACAAGCCGGTATCCTGGCACAGACGGGGGGAAGGATGTAAGCTCAAAAACGTTCGCTCCCGCAGCCTCCGCTAGAGTCTTAATGTTTTCCTCGGGAGACTTAACTCCCGCTGTAGGGATGGCGATGTGGTCCGCGGACTCTATTCTTTTTTGAAGGTTTTGCCCTATCTTTTCAAGGGTCTCTGGATCATCCATTCTTCGAGCAATTTCTATCGCCAGTATGTCACCTCTCCCCTCTAGACCGGGAATATCCAAATATGCGTGGTTCACAGATTTAGGTTTAATTTTTAGACCCGGCGCTATATCGGAGAATGATTGGGCGCAGAACTTTGGATCATAGTCGGGGAAACCCTTCACTCCCACAAAGATTACTGAGGAGTTGTCGAGGTTTTTTGTGTTACCATTATAGATTGTCGATGGACAGAGGCAGGTGGGCTTAAACGTGCCCACAAAATTAGTTACGAGAACGTTTTCGTCAAGGGAGCCCATAAAATTGACTCTCACAGAGTTCATACTTTCAACGAAATCCTTCAAGGCTTTCCGAACCAGTTTTTCGGATTCCTTCACTCTCTTCTCTGGCTCAGTTTCCTGACCGCCGCCAATAATTGAATACGGGTGACTCTTATTCTCACGAGCTATAATGCGGACACCTTCAGATGCGGAAGCGAACAAAAAGCCGGAGGGCAAATATCCTGCCACATCAATTACACCCGATGATTGTATGGTAGCTCCAGAACCCTTTTCCGCAACAAGAACTTTGAGACCCTTTTCCGCCGCTATTCTTGCGGCTGTTAGCCCTGCGGCTCCTGCTCCTATAACAAAGACATCCACCTTCATAATTTAGTCCTCCTCCCAGAAGTCTGATAGAGTATCGTAGTTTGCGACGCCAGCGTATATTGCCTGGTTGAGTTCTTCCTCGCTTACCTGGTCTCCGCGGAGGAGGATGCATTTCCCTCTCCATCTTTCTTGAGCGAATTCTATAGCGTTCTTGTGGGCTTGCTCTGGACTCAGGTTAAGCTCGTCAGCGATAACTGTAAGGGCTTTAAAGTTGCAGAAGGTGCTCTGGCATGGTCCCATTCCCAGTCTCACTCTTCTACGAAGGTCACTCAGACTGGTTGCGAACTCGTTTCTTAGAGAGTATCGCATCTCAGCCTCTGTTACGGATTCACATCTGCAGATGGTGGACTTGTATTCGGGGTTTTCGCGGGTAAGATTCAGGATTTCAGGGGTGTTGGATCCGTGCCTGCTTGCTATGCGGCCTATGGTGTGCGTGGGCATATTGTACTCCTCAGCCCATAATTCTATGTCAACATCACCTTCTGCGCCGGGCAGGGGTTCTATGTGGGTCTTACACTCAGCCTCAACACCCAGTTTCTGGCATATGAGGTCGGTCATCTTTTCAGCCATTATACGGTAGATTACCAGTTTTCCTCCCTCAAAGCTCACGATTCCCTTTACTCCGTCGCGTTGCTCGTGGTCGATTAGCTTAAAGTTGCGGGTGGCTTCGTCTTCGGTTATCCACCATTCCGGTAACATGGGTCGCACGCCGCACATGGTCCTGATAACTCGTGCCTCCCTGATGGAGGGTACGGCTACCTCTATACTGGATATGAGATACTCTACATCATCGTAGCTGGTTTCGGCATCGTCCGGGTTTCCGAAAATGTCCCAGGCGGTGGTGCCCAGAACTGTGGTATCGAAATGAGGAAATAGATAAACAGACCTTCCGTCCAGAGCCCTGCAGACCACTCCAACGCCGGTTATCCTTCGATCAAAGATAACGTGGGACCCCTTGTTGAGCCTGAGGGGCTGATTTATACTAGCCATTTTTGAAATCCGGGGCACCCAGGGTCCTGCACAGTTAGCGACAAACTTCCCATAAATTTCTTCGGTCTTCCCGGTTTTTTTGTCCTTTACTTTAACACCCTTAACGCGGTCTCCCTCTCTAATAACATCAATAACTTCGGTGTAGTTACGAACAACGGCGCCGTGATTCTTGGCTGATAAGGCGTTCAGCATGCAGAGTCTGAAGGGGTCTATGAACATCTCATCAAAATAGGCGGCTAGAAGTATTTTGTCGCTCAGTTTGGGTTCGATTTTACACGCTTCCTCCTTACTTATTAGCGTGATCGGACTTGCGCCCCGCAGGGCGGTGTACTGACTGTAATCCGTTTTCTTTGAAGTTCTGGCCTTTAGGTCGATTTCATTCACTATCGCGGTAATGATCGGAAGACGGAAAACAATGTGTTTGGCAATCTTTTGCAGGTGCACAACTTCCTTGGTACACAGGGCAACCATTTCCGGCTCATCCAGATACTTGACACCGCCAGATATCATGCCCGCGCAGGTACCAGAGGTACCTGAACCAAAATCGTTTCTCTCAAGTAGAACAGTTTTCAGTCCACGCATAGCGCAGTCACGGGCAGTACCAGCACCAGAAGACCCACCACCAACCACAATAACATCATACTCGTCACTCAAGCAAGACATCTCCCAAAACTAAAAGCAGAGGATATAATAATAAATTAGACTTTTTGAAACGGATAAAAATTTTTATACCTCCAACCATTTGGGCGGGAGCCGTATGCAGCAGTCCCACTGACCATTAACTTTATTCCTTTAAAAAGTTAATTATACTAAAACTTTTCTTCAAGAATCAAGAAATTCTTGAAACTATTCCGTCGAAGCCCGAGTCGAAACTCATTATGTAGTCTATCCCGTTCCGTTCAATGATGGTTAAGCTTACACAGTCAGTGAAGCTAAATGTTTTATCTGTAAATTTTTGAAACTTTTTCAATGCAGCATATAGTTGATCCATACTAGTCATAATTTTTTCTATTCTTGGGGATTCAAGAATGAATCGTCCCATGTCTACCGCCAAATCGCGTCGCCTCGTTCTAATGAGAGCAACAGTAACTGCTTCGTCCAGTATGTAATCAGAAGTGTAAACTGCTCCAAATCTACCCTGAAGGGCGTCACTCATAAGTTCCGCGGCTCTCTTGTGGTTTTTGTCATCTGCATTCCGAGTCGCAACGAAAATGCCTGTATCAATGAAAACAGCCAATTAGCCTCCTCCATAGAGGAATTCGTCTATTCTCTCGGAAGCGTCTTTCACGCCCCAACTCTTTGGTTTTTTAAGCATTTTCCACGCATAATCCTCCTCTAGAGGAGGTAAATCGCTTGATAGAAATTCATCCTTTCGTTTTAACGCAAAATCTACCATTCTTGCTAGGGCTTCCTTTTGAGACAGCTTAACTCCCTTCTCTAGGAGAATTGATGCCAGAAATCTGTCAAGCTTTTCTTTCGTTTCCCTATCAATTTTAACTGAACTCATTCTACCACCAGTAGAGAAGTAGAAAAATATACTTTTATAAGTTTTCTTCTAAATCCACTTAACAGACATGAATGAAACAGTTCTTTCCAAATACGATACTCTATGTTTTAAGGGGGAATGGAAAAATATGGAGAATACGAATAGTTGGTAGCGTATTCCCAATTGTTTTGAATTTTTTGTATTTGTTATTCTCCGGCCATTACTTTTGCAAATCCAGCGAGCAGCCGCTCCATGAATTTGGGCTGGTACTCGTTGTAGATTTTTTGATTCTTGGGTTCGGGCATTCTTTCTTCAAGTATTTTTATCATCGAATCCACTGCGGCTTCTATTCCGCTGTAGCAACCGGTCCCACAGCTGGTGAGTATGGCTGCTCCTACAGAGGTAGAATCGGCTAATTGGGGTACCACAACCTTCTTTCCTACAATATCTGCTTGTATCTGTCTCCAGAGTGGGGATCTGGCTCCGCCGCCGTCTATGCGCAACTCGTCGATGTTAACACCCATTCCTGCCATAAGGTCTATCATTCCACGCATCCCGTAAGAAGTCCCTTCCATTATGGCTCTTGCAACATGTCTTCTAGTGTGTGCAAAGGAAAGGTTCACAATCTCTCCCTTAGCGAAATTGAATAGGGGAATTACAAACAGTCCCGCTGCCCCTGGTTTCACGGTTTCTGCTTGGTCTTCAATTATGGCGTAGGGGTCTATTCCCATGTTTTGTGCTAGGGATTTTTCCTGATGGCAGAACTCGTCGCGGAACCATTTTAGAATGGCTCCAGTACCAGGTAGGACTCCCTCCAGAACCCAGCGGTCTTTCAAAACGTGGGGTAGTGTAAATAGGATATTTAGTGGGTCGTATATGGGTTTTTCCAGATTTGCGTCTAAAAATGTTCCGGTCCCGGTGGTAGCCTTTGCTACGCCTTTCTTGATTGCCCCCACACCTACACAGGCGCATTGCTGATCCCCTCCACCAACTACAACGGGGGTTCCCTCAGCCAATCCGGTGTGGTCTGCGGCTTCTTTGGTAACCTCGCCAATGACTGTTCCTGCTTGGTAGAGATCCGGCCACATGTCTATGGGTGTTCCGAATTCTTCTGCCATTGCGTCGGACCATTTCATGGTTTCTGGGTCGAGGATGCCATATATGGAATTTGAGTAGTCTGAACCATAATTTCCTGTGAGCTTGAAGTATATGTAAGAGTCGGTGCTTACCAGCTTGTATGTTTTTTTGAAAATGTGGGGATAGTTGTCTTTTATCCAATAAATTTTCTGAAGGGAGATTCTGACGTTCTTTTGGGCAACCTTTTGTCTTATAGCCTTATATGATAGGGATTCTCTTGCATCCATCCAGGTAAGCGCAGGATATAGAACCTCACCGTTTTTATCCAAGGGGCTTATGGCTGCTCTCTGGGTACAGACGCCGAGTCCCACAATATCTTTGGGATTTATTCTTGCTCTTCTTATGGCTTCTTTCATAGTTTCTCCCGAGGTTCTCCACCAATCCTGAGGACTCTGTTCCGATTGTTGAGGAACTTCGGCCTTAGTTGGGTACTCGGTGTAGGATGTGCCTATTGTTCTGGCTTCAAGGTCGTATATAATGGAGCGGGTTCCTGTTGTTCCAATATCCAGAATTGCCAGGTATTGACCTCTCTCACCCATGGGTTTCACCTAAAAAGTTTAATACATACCCTTTATTTGTTGCATCAGATATTTAACAATTCTTATTAATGGTGCTTCTATCGATGGGAATGATATTATCATACCTTTACTTAAATAATTAGATGTATAAAAACACGAATGAGTCCCTTACCATCTTAAAAGATGTATTCTCCTTGAAGTGGTTTGATGAGAATAGTTGATGAGGTAATTGATGGAGTCTTTCTAAAAAGGATTAACAAGTTTCTCACGATTGTTGAAGTAAACAAAACTAGTGTTCACTGTTTTTTGCCTGACCCTGGTAGGTTGCAGGAGTTACTTTACACAGGCGTGAGGGTTCTATTAGCAGATAGACAAAAAGAGAAGAGGAAGACTCGTTATGATTTAATCGCGGTCTATCACGGTGACCAGTTGATATCCATGGATTCTAGGATACCGAACAAGCTTGTTTTTGAGGCCCTAGAAAACAAGTTTTTTGACGAGTTCCGAGAGTACTCGACCATTACTCCCGAGTTTAAATTTCATGAAAGTAGACTCGACTTCTTATTGGAGAATGGAGACAAAAAATGTTTAGTCGAAGTGAAATCGTGTACCACGGTCATTGACGGCGTGGCCTATTTTCCCAGTGCTCCCACTCTTCGGGGCAGGAGACACCTAATCGAGCTTATGAGAGCCCTTGAGGAGGGATACCGGAGCTGTATTCTTTTTGTGGTGCAGAGAACCGATGCCAGTGTTCTACGACCCCACGATTTAATCGACCATAAATTCGGTGAAAAATTAAGAGAAGCATCCAGCCGAGGCGTTGAGGTTTACGCTTATTTTTCAGAATTTGTGGGAAAGGAAATAGCAATTCAAGGAAAAATACCAGTGGATCTATCGTTATGAGTTATTTAAATAATCAGAGACCTCGGAGTACGTGTTTAGACCTCGAATATTCTTCCTCTGCATTCGGGCTCACCGAATTCGTCCAGTTTATAGTCCAAGTGTTTCTTTGTAATGATTTCCGCCCCAAAAATGGTGATTATTAGATATATGCATTCCACACCTCCAGCTAGGCGTAATATACCCTCGTTTAACAAAGCATCGCAGGCATCCCTGTACGCGCAATTAGATACTACTGTGATTACTTGATTATTTTCCCCCCTAATGTGGCGTGCCGGAACAGCTGTTTTAACTGCTTTAATTATCTCCTGAGCCTTGCAATCGGCTTCAAATACATCTTCGGTGGTTCCGATTATACTGTTTAGCAGGCCGCTGCCCTCAAGTACAGATTTTATACCACTATAGGCGGCTCTTCTGGACCCTGACCCTGAGGAGCCTTGGAGTTCGCTGTCCGCTTTGGCGATGCCGTAAATTAGGGAGTTGTATCCCCTGGGGTACCTGTCCAGATTCGCTATTATGTAGTTTGTTATTTCCTCTAGTCCCTGGATGGCTTCGGGCGGTTTTTCTTTCAGTTTGTCCGCCTCAAACTCTAGTGCGTAATCTGACACCATACGTACGAAAATAGAACCGTAAAACTTCGCAGTCTCCTTGACCGCAATTTGTGCAGCAAGTACAATATTTTGGCTATCGGGCTCGCTTTCCACAATAAATTCATTTTTACTATATTCGTTTTTGCTATATTCATTTTTGCTATTAGGCGTGATAATCCCACCTTATCATATAATTTAGAGATATGCTTTCTCACTTTTTGTGTTGTTGGTATAGTCTTAATATTTACTTGAGTTTTTAAGGATTTAAAGTTTAGTATTAGTTAGTAGTATCCATTTTCGTTATTGTTCTATAACTATGAAGATTTTTCATCAGGTATTGAAATTTTTAAACCACCTTTTTAATTGGAACCACCTCATTTTGGAATCAGATTATTCTAGAACTTTCTTTTTGTTCCAGATTTTCGTTTTCTCTTTTTGGATATTGATTTCGATTTTTAGTTTGTAGATTGTTTAAATTAGGAATAGCATTAGTTCTTT
Source organism: Candidatus Freyarchaeota archaeon (assembly GCA_030587365.1). Classification (GTDB taxonomy): domain Archaea; phylum Asgardarchaeota; class Jordiarchaeia; order Jordiarchaeales; family Jordiarchaeaceae; genus Jordiarchaeum. The sequence goes on from JAUQZE010000050.1 coordinate 11,757, forward strand.
TCTCTTTTTGAAAAGCACTCTCTTCAAATTACTTTCATCTTTGGAAATCATTTTAGGCATAAAATTATTTATTAGGGGGTTGTTCAGTTTTGAAGCGAATGTTTTCTGTGAGGTGAAATGAAGAAATTCGATTTCTATATGCTTATTTTTCAGAATTTGTGGGAAAAGAAATAACTATTTGAGGAAAAATACCAGTGGATCTATCGATATGAGTTATTTAAGCAATGAGAAATTTTGGAGTGCGTGTTTAGACCTCGAATATTCTCCCTCGGCATTGGGGTTTGTCGAACTCGTCCAGTCTGTAGTCGAACTGTTTTTTGGTAACGATTTCTGCAACAGCGTTGTGGGTTATTAGAACTGTGCACTCCGAGCCTCCGACCAAGCGTGATATTCCCTCATTCATTACAGCTTTGCAGCTATCTTTGAACGGACAGTTAGGTACTACCATGGTTACTTGATTGTTTTCTCCCCTAATGAGGTGCAGAGGAAAAGCTGTTTTAACTGCTTTTGATATTTCCTCATACTTATCAAGGGCTTCGAACAAATCTTTGGTGGTTCCAGTTGCGCTGTTTAGCAAGCCGCTATTCTCGAGTATGGATTTCATAGCATGGAAGGCGGATCTTTTGGCTCCAGCCCCCGTGGACCCTTGGAGTCTGGCCTCCGCTTTGCCGACACCGTAGATTAAGGAGCAGTATCCTCTGGGGTACCTTTTCAGATTTGTTATGATGTAGTTTGTTACTTGTTCTAGTCCTTGGATGTTTTCTGGTGGTTTTTCTTTCAGTTTTTCGGCTTCGAATTTTAGTGCGTATTCTGATACCATCCTTGTGAAGATAGGGCCGTATAGTTTTGCAGTCTCCTCAATCGCATTTATTGCAAAAAGTACAAAAGTTTGGCTATCGGGCTCGCTTTCCACAATAATTTCATTTTCACTATTGGACATGATAAAATCACCTGCATATCATAAATTAAACATGTTCGCATCTTTCGCGTTGCTGGTCATATATTATATCACATAAATATGTTATATATTTTTTTAAAAATTCAAAATATACTCTAGAAAATTATTATTTATTTTCCATCATTATTCTCTGATTATGAATTTTTATATCAATTATTGAAATTTTTAAACCCCTTTTTATTAACCACCCTATTTTGAAGTTAGATTATCTAGATCTGTTTATTCTGGATTCTCGTTTTTTCTCTTATGATATTGATTTCAACTTCTTTTAGTTTGGAGCTTGTTTTAATAAGGAATAGCGTTGGTTTTTCTTTTCTTTTGGAGAACCACTCTCTTCAAATTACTTTCATCTTTGGAAATCATTTTAGGCATAAAATTATTTAGTAGGGGGTTGTTCAGTTTGAGATGTGTGTTTTCGGTGAAGTGAAATGAGGGAATTCGATTTCCATATGCTTGTTTTTCAGAATTTGTGGGAAAAGAAATAACTATTCGAGGAAAAACACCAGTGGATCTATCGATATGAGTTATTTAAGCAATGAGAAATTTTGGAGTATATATTTAGAACTCGAATATTCTTCCTCTGCACTCTGACTCATTGAATTCGTCCAGTCTGTAGTCCAAGTGTTTTTCGGTAATGATTTCCGCGGCGACATTGGTGACTATTAGGAATATACATTCCGAACCTCCGATTAAGCGTGATATTCCCTCTTTTACAAAGGCTGAGCAGGCATCCATGTAAATGCAGTTAGGTACTACTACGATTACTTGATTATTTTCTTCCCTAATGTATCTTGCTGGAGAAGCTGTTTTAATTTCTTTATTTATCTTCTCGGTCGTGTATAAGGCTTCGAATGGATCTTTAGTGGTTCCAATTATACTTTTCAGTAGTCCGCTACCCTCGAATATGGATTTCATCGCGCTGTAGGCGGCTCTTCTGGAACCTGCCCCTGTAGAACCCCAGAATTTGATGTCCGCCTTGGCCATGCCGTAGATTAGGGCGCAGTATCCTCGGGGGTACCGTTTCAGGTTCGCTAGGATGTAGTTTGTGACTGCTTCTAAGCCTTGTATGTTTTCTTGTGGTTTCTCTTTCAGCTTCTCCGCTTCGAACTGTAGCGCGTACTTTGACACCATTCGTGTGAAAATGGAACCGTATAGTTTTGCAGTCTCTTCAGCCGCGGTCTTTGCAACAAGTACAATAGTTTGGTTATCGGGCTCGCTTTCCACAATAAATTCATTTTTACTATTAGGCAGGATAATCTCACCTTCTCCTGTAATTTGGAGATATGTTCTCTCACTTCTTGTGTTGCTGATATGGATTATTGGAACTATTTTTAATATTTAATTAATTTTTAAAGCATTTAAATTTTAGTATTGCTAACTGGTATCTATTTCTCGTTATTATTCCGACTGTTAGATATCGTGTTGCTTTCTTCTTGGAGAATCATTTTTAGGTATAAAAAATCATTTTATAGAAGGTTGCTTCGTTTGAGATTTGAGGCTGTTTCGGTGAGATTAAATGAAGAAATTCGATTTTCACATACATACCTGCTGTTCCAAGCACTGGATATGGGGAATAGACGGCTTGAGTACACCACGAGAAGTCGTGGAAACCGCCATCAGTCGAGGGCTGGATGGAATAGCGGTGTCGGATCATAATACCACCAAAGGCGGCTTGATCGCCGCGAAGATCGCTAAGAAAATAGATAAGAAGTTCTTGGTTATTCCTAGCATAGAGGTAAAGTCTAAAACCGGAGATGTCTTGGCAATCGGTGTTGTTGAAGAATTGACTATTAAGAGCAGATTCCTGACAGCCGAGGAAGCTGTTAATCAGATGAGGGAGAAAGGTGCGGTAATTATCGCTCCTCATCCCTATGGTAGAGAGGGACTCGGCTCACTTGTTGGAAAGTTAGGATTCGATGCACTTGAAGGTTTTAACGCTAGGATTCTTCCACGCTTTAATAGGAAGGCTAAGGAACTGGCGGCAAAATTAGGCTTGCCAATGGTTGCAAGTAGCGACGCACACATAGCGGATGAAATCGCAAATGGGATAACAGCTTTAAACATTAATGAACTTTCAATAGAGGCCGTGAAGGATGCGATAATAAAGGGGAAAACGAAAATTTATCAAGAGAGGCGTACAAAGAGCATGGGTCGTGTCTATACTAAAAAATTTGGTTTACTACTCCATATTATAAAACAACCGTTGTGTGAACCAACCTGAACCATATTTTCGAAAAACTTTTACTTCAAATTGGTGGGTCTATGAAAAAATTCGACTTGCACATTCACACCACTTGTTCGAAGAATAGGATTTGGGGACCTGATGCAATAAGCACCCCGAGACAGGTAGTGAAAGCAGCAATCAGGAAAGGGCTTGACGGTGTAGCGGTGACCGACCACGATACGGTTAAGGGAGGATTGTTAGCTTCAAAGATTGCGAGAAGATTGGATAAGAATTTTCTGGTTATACCGGGGATTGAGATTAAGTGTAGAGATGGTGACATTATTGGATTGGGAGTGGAAAGCAATCCTAGGGGCCGTATGGGTAAGCTTTCTGCTATCGAAGCTGTTGAGATGCTTAGGGATATGGGTGCTCTGGTTGTTGCGCCTCATCCTTTCGGTTGGGGAGGAGTTGGTAAACACTTGGAAACGGCTGGTTTTGATGCTATTGAGGGATTCAACGCAAACCAATTGAAATGCGTTAATACCAGAGCAAAGATCGCCGCCTACGAATTGGAGTTACCCATGGTAGCGGGTAGCGATGCCCATTACCAGGTAAATGTGGGGAACGGTGTCGTGACAATAGATTGTGATGAAGATACGGTTGATTCGGCGTTAACAGCGATTAGGGCGGGGAGGGTGAGTATCTATCGAGAAAAGCGCACCCGAAATGGGCTACTAGTGTTTACCTTTAGGATGGGGACATTTTTGAGAACAATTCTTGGTAAATATCCCCTCTGCGATGAGTATTAGAAACTGGACTATGAAGTTAAGCAAATGCAGAGCAGAAAACAAATCTTTAAAACAATTAGTTTATTGAATTAAAATTTATTTTCGACCAATTTTGTTATTTTTATTATTGTGCTGAAAAAGTGTTTTTGAAATTTTAGCAGTAAAATTTAAATACATTATAAGTACGTTTTATTATTAATATTGATTATTATTGAATATAGATTGGGAGACATACGACCAACAACGCAAAAAGGCGAAAGAAAACGAGTAAAATAAGAGAGCGCGAGTTTACCATGTCTAGGGATAAAAAGGAAATTATCGTGGAAAGCGAACCCGATAGTCAAGTTAGTGTGCTTTTTATAAAAAGCGCTGTTCAAGAGACCGAGAAGATTTACGGTCCCATTTTCACACGCATGGTGTCAAAGTACGCGCTACGGTTTGAAGCGGAGAAACTGGGCGAGAAAACACCCGAAAACATACAGGGACTGGAGGAAGTAACAAACTATATTTTAGCGAACCTGAAACGGTACCCAAAAGGATACTGCGCCCTAATGTACGGCATAGGCAAAGCTGAGAGCAAACTGGAAGGGTCTACAGGTGCAGGGGCTAAAAGAGCCGCTTATAATGCAATGAAATCTATAATACTGGCGAGTGGTATGCTAAACAGTATAATCGGGATTACTGGAGATGTCTTCGAAGCCCTTGAAAAATTTGAGGAGATAGGGAAGGCGATTAAAACAGCCATTCCCCTACACTTCATCAAGGGAGAAAAAAACGACGTAACCATGATATCTAATAACTGTCCGTACAAGGATGCTTGCCTAGCTTTTATGAACGAGGGAATATCACGCCTAATCGGAGGCTCGGAGTGCATAAATATAATATGCCACACGGTTGTTTCAGAAATCGTTACCAAAAAACAATTCGACTACAGACTGGAAGAATTCGATAAGCCCGAATGCAGAGGAAGAATATTCGAGATCTAAATTCAGCCTCACCTTTTTATTTTTGTGTGTTATTATCGATTGGAATTCTTTTAAGCTATTCAGAACTTTTGTCAGCAAGCCTATAATATAGTTATGGAACCAGATGCATGCCGGGACCTGGTGACCAATCATCTGGTGCGACTAGTATGTGTGCCCAGTTCGATTCTCTAAGGCCGGTTTCCTCCTTCCACTCTAGGGTTATTGTGTATGATTTCAGTTCCTTTCCCGGCGGGGTTGTGAAGGGCACCGTGGTGATCTGTTTAACGGTTTCTGGGTTGATTTTGAACTCGCCTTCCTGCTCGAACAAGGTTTCCTTGAGGTCGCCCGTGGGTATGGCTACTAGGTGTCGTTCCGCTGCGGGCATGGTTGTGGCTCCCAGTTTTGCGGCTTCGGGATCACCCTGGATGACTGTGCTCTGGCTTATTCTGGATAATTTTATTCGCCATTTCCCCGTTTTAGTGCTCAGGTTATCATTTACCATGTAAATGGGAATTTTTAGTTCTGTGTTTGGTGGGAATACGGTGTTTTCCAAATCCGCAATCATTATTAACGGTCTTTGTGCTAGGGCTAGCCATTTGTAAGGTAGTTTGGGTAGACGATTAACGTCTACTAAGCCTCCACCAGCGTAACCGAATACTGGCCACCAGTCGGAGAAAAAGTGCCAGCGGATAGCGTTGTAGGGTTTGCCTCTGCGTGAGCGGAAGAACTCGGTTTGATACTTTGCTAGAAACGCCCCGTAGAGCTGTGTTGCTGTTATCCAGAATGATAGACCTGAGTAATGGCTGGGGGCGCCGGCAAAAGTGCAAGTTGAACCAAAGAAGCTTAAACGACTGGACCATTCAACAAGCTGGTCTTCCTCCGGCGGCCAACCCGTATCCCCATACTTTATCGCTGTTTCAGCGATGGACCAGAAGCCGTACTCGGAAACAAATCCGGACTTCTGTTGACGACAGTTGTAAATGGACCCCCCGCCTAGTGACCCATCATATACGTGAAGGTCCTCCCCCATGCCTGATGATCTGTGTACCGGTCGGCTTGAGTCTACTTCTTGCAGTCTTACCTGTAGTTTTTCGTCGAGTACTAGGTTTCCTCTATCCTCATCAGGTTCAGCTTTAAAGTGGGAATAAAATTGGGCTGGAGGTTCGTTGTGGCATGCATAGTAGACTACTGATGCGTGGTTGTATAGGTGATAAGCCATCTCGGTTATCATTTTTTGCGCTTTTTCCACGAATCCCGGATTGGTTTTTTCACCGGAGTCGTATGACCATTGGAGGGGAAAGTCTTGGAAGATCATTATTCCCATATCGTCAGCAGCCTCGTAGCACGGGGGGCTTTGAATGTGGGCGTGTAAGCCTATACTGTTTAGGTTTGCTTCCTTGATCATTTTCATGTCTCGAATGTAGAATTCCTTATCCACATCCGCGAAGTGTTGGCGGGGAATATAGTTGGTTGCCTTTATGAAAACTGGGCGCTCATTGAGGTTAAACACCCAAGGTTTGTGATGCAAACGGACTGTACGTATTCCGAAGCGCTCTTGAGTTTTATCAGAGAGTATCTTATCGCATACTGCTTCAACTGTTAAACTGTAAGTGGCTGGTTCTCCGAGTTCGGTGTGAGAATGGGGCCACCAGAGAACAGGTTCGGGAATTATTAATTCTAGATCAATTCTGTTTGGTCCTGGTTTCAGGTCTGCGGAGACCGCTAAGATTACGTGTTTTTCCTCTTTGGACTCTTTTTTCTTGGAGGGGGCATAGAGATGAATATTGAATACTGTTTGGCGTTCGTTTTCTTGTCTGTTGGTGGCCACTATAGCTAGGTGGACTCGCCCCTTAATGTTTAGGGGTGTTGCGAAAAATTTATCGATTCTAATTGGTCCTGTGAATTTCAAATACACTGATTGTGTGATTCCTCCTGTGGTTAGGCTCTGCCCCCATTCTGATGACCAGCGGGGGGAGAGACTTCCGGGTAGGCCTCCGGGTCGGGAATCGTGGTAATTCATGGTTCCTTTTATGTACTTTTTGTATTGGAGGAAAAATATTAGGTCTGGTTTTAGGTTTTCGCAGGGGTCCTGCACTTTTACGGCTAAAACATTTTTTTCTTTGAGCTTGTTGGAGACATCAAATGAGAATGGTGCGAAGTAACCCTCGTGGTTTCCTAGGTGTTGACCGTTTAGGTAAACGTCTGCCAGGTAGTCTATCCCTTCAAAGATTAGATCCGCATAATTAAACTTTTTAACGCGTGCTACTCGGCGGTACCAGACGGGGTCATAGAATCTTTGTAACTCGCCGTCAAGACCAAAATTATCTGGAACTTTGACCCGAGGCCAGCCAAAGTCGTCAAAATCAGGATAGGAGGGAGTGTCTCTTAAATCGCCGCGATCCGCGAGACGCCGCCAGACCCCATTCAGATTTACGAGCAGGTAATTAGACTCTCCGTAGTTTACAGGTTCGGTTACTTCTACCTCTGTTACAGAAACCGCCTCGGAAACCGGTGTAAAAAGGGAGTGCTCAGACACCGTTGCGGCACGCGGAATACACTCGGAAACCGGTTTTAATTTAATCTCCATCTCTTCTCTCCTCTAAAGCAGTGTACCAAATAACAAACTAATAATAAGAAAACTCACATATAAGTTTAAACCCCTCTTATTACTTGTTATCAAAAATGGCTTATATCGACGAAGAAGAAACGAGTACCAAGAAACCTTAGACACCTACTACAATCCCAAGAGGGGAGTGTTGGGAAACTTAAGGAGACCAAAAGAGAAAAAAACTTGCGTTTCGGTTCTGAAGCCACTTGCGGAAATCTTTCAGCTGTAGGGTTTAAGCTGCTACTCTTCTTCCATTGCTAATTCGAGGTTTGGGGAGCCGTCGGGTAGGAGGATGTTCTTTTTAATTACTTGGAGGAGTACACCGTGTGTAGACTTTGGGTGGAAGAATACTGAGAGAACTTGTTTTGATGGGGTACGCCCAGCTAGGAGGAACCCTGCTTCCTCGAAGTTTTCGATTGTTTTTAGAATATCATCTGACTCGAAAGCCAAGTGGAATAGCCCTTCACCTTTTTTCTCTAGGTACCTCTTTGTGGGGCCTTCGCTTATGGGTGAAACTAGTTCTATGTAGCAGTTGTTTCCTAAGGGGATGAAAGCATAGTCGAATTCTTCTCCTTCTCCTTTCTCCGTAACGTATCCTTGTTTGTGAATCTTTATAGCATTACTATTTACTCCCAGTGCCTTGCAGTACTTTGAGATAGCTGCCTTTAAGTCTCTAACAACTATTCCAATGTGGTGAAAGTTTGTTTTCAAATCTGAGGCCTCCAGAAACATTTTTTCGAAGATTTTCTTTTCATAAATATTGTGTAGGGATAAGAGAAAATAGTTTTGTTTTAAGTTCTATGGAGGGACTAGAAGAGGGGCTGAGGGGATGTTTATCTATTCTGGTTATGTTCGGCTTGTTTTCTGGGGGTATTGATTGTAGTATAAAAAAGGAGTTAAAAGAGGTGTGTCCTATGTTTCTTCCTCTTTGGGTTCTACTGTTTCTACGATGAGTGTTAATCCTTGTACTTTCACTACTCTTATTTTTGTTCCTTCGGGAATAAGTTTGCCGTCGTGGGATTTTGCGCTCCAGGTTTCCGATGCTACTAGTACCTGTCCTTTTGGTGTTAGGTCTGTTGTTGTTTTCCCGGTTTTTCCAACCAGAGCTTCGATATCCAATTCTTTCGCTATCTTTCTGGTTTGCCCCACTTTATAAACGAGATAGCCGAAGAAAGCTGAGATGAAGAGGGATACAACTACTACGGAACCAATTACGGTTTGTATGAAATTTTGTGTGATTAGCCAGTTTGATGTGGGAAAGATTAGGAGCGCTCCGAGTATGAAGCAGGCTACGCCGCCGGCTGCCAGTACAAGGGCGTGGGTCTTCAGTTCCAGTATAAATAGTATGAAACCAGTGACGAAGAATAGTATGGAGGCAAAGTTTAAACCTAGAACCCCTAAACCAGCCAATCCGAGTATAAGAGAAATTGTGCCCAGAATCTCTGCGCCGAAGCCGGGGGTCTTAAGACCTATGACAATGGCGAAGAGCCCCACTATGAGCAGTATGTAGGTGACGTACGGGTTTACTATGATTCTCAAAAAGTTATATTGTATGGGTTTTTCATAGTAGTATACAAATGGAGTGTTGCTTATTCCTGCGAAGTCTACTTGAATGACGGGTGTATATGTTGAAGCGTTTGCTGTGGGTACCAGTTTCCAGGCTAATGTGCCGCTGGGTGAGTTGTACCTTATTAGTGACTTGTCTTCTAATTGTAGCAGAAGACTATATGGGTCATTGGCTATTATATCTACCATGCCACTTTCTTTAGCTTGTTCGGGTAGTAGGTTGAGATTAAGTGTAACGAACATCTGAGCGATGGTTTCGTCTCTGTCATGAAGACTCGCGTGAGCAATCATTAAAGCGATCATTGAGGTTACGTAGTTTAGATCATAGGTCAGCTGACCCGCTTGTACTGGTTGAGCGGCGCCCATAACGGTAGCCTGTGACATCGCTGTTATGTGGCTGGACATCATTAGATAGGTTCCACCGCTCCAAGCCGTTGAGCCGAAGGGTGCCACATAAACGCATATGGGTATGCCGCTCAACTCAAACATGTTCATAATGTTCTGTACCGCGCTTAATTCGCCACCCGGTGTGTTTAGGAAGACTATTATTAGGTTCGCTTGCATCAATACTGCTTTGAACATGGCGTCCTGAACCATTAGTTCGGTTGAGCGGGTTATTTCTTCGTTTATGTTTAGTAACATTATTCTTTTGGAAAACGGTTGGTCAGCTTCAATGCTCCGGGCACCATAATAGCTTGTCCAGTACTGCTGAAAGCGTGTGGTTAGGTATAGCTGATTATACTGATTTTGTGTTAATAGTCCAAACCCCAGCGGTAATAGAATTAAAAGTGCGAAAAGCAAAATGGTGATCTTCCTCAAACACTCCACCCAAACTATTCTCTTCATTTAATAATCCTTATACTTGGCTAATAATCCTTTTTACTCTTATTTATATTTTTAGAAAGAGGCATATGGTGCGTATTGACGAATCTATGTATGGTTTTATAAATCGGAGTTTTAATGGAATTCCTCCCTATCGAAGCGAATTTTCTGCTTGAGGATTTATTATTCCCAGTTAGAAGTGAAAACTTGTTAGACCTTAGATATGGATGTTGAGACTTGCCTCAGCTATCACCCAAAAGAAAATAAATAACTTCTATTTTCCATCTTCCAGTAACCATTAGACCAATTATTTGTTTTGAGGCCGTCATTCACCCAATGGGGAGGTTTTCAAAGATTCTTTTGAGGGCGATATGTTCCTTGTTAGTGAAATTATGCGGTGTTTTTGAGAATTTCTGGCTTTTTGAAGTTTATAGAAAAAGGGCTTTTTTGGGCTTCTTTTCTGAAAAGGAGACTTTAGACAGTAGATTGGGCAACTGTTTTCAGAAATAAATTATTGAAAAAACTACGTATTGCGCCAGCGTTTTCACTAAGGGGGGACATTACGCCTCTTTTGAGGAAAGAACAATTTAAAACTATGTGCTGAATTTTCAGAGCACATGTTTATCCTTAACAGAGGGCATCTTCTTTTATACTGATTCCTGTTTTTATGCCCATAGCCTCTGATAGCGCCTCCAAGTATATTGCGTATACTTTGGGAAAGACTTCTTTTTTTGGTAACGGCGATCAGCAATATGGTATGTTAGATATTCTTGTTTTTCTAATAATTTGGCTTCCTAACTGTGGCTGCTTAATGGGTCGGGTAAATTTTCGGGGAGTTTTTCTAAGGTTAGTTTTGTTACTTTGTATAGTTGCTCCTTTTTTGGATCACTTTTTCTTTGAATTCTTCCAGTTTTGCCTCAGAGGTTGTAATTAGGGGTATTAGCAGTTCAAGGGATTCCAATTCGCCAACTTTATGTAGGGGGCTCAATAATCTCAGTTTTTGTAGCTGCAAATTCGCAGTATTCATCGCCCAATCCTACACATTTGATTTCTTCTAATTGATAGTGAGAATCGTAGGCTACTTCCAAGACTCCCCTAATAAATCCTTTCTGAAGGAAACAGATTGGCTTGTTAATTTTTCTTAGACTCGGAGTGAAGGGCGCATTTTTAATCTTAATTCTAATTTCAAGTTTGTTTTTTTCTAAGTTGAACGAGCCACTACCCCACCCACAGATGGTAAATACAATCATGCAATTTTCAGTAATTTTATTCCCAAGAAGCTTAAATTTTCCTTTGTAAACATGTGCCAAAGCTCTTCCATTCTGGTAACCCGCATGCTCGAGAAAATCTTTTATTTCATTCAAAAGGTTTTTTTCTTCAGATTTTTTTATAATGTTTAAAATTGGGTTAACAGGCATCACGAGAAACCTAGCAAGCTCATCGTACATTGGTAATTTGACTATTCCGGGTGTATCCATGGTGAACATCTTTTTAAACTCCTCAAAGGAGGTAGCTACTTCACTTGCCAGCCGGAATTGTCTGTTTTGAATGTCCACCGAGTATGTTACTAAATCGGTTATGCAGGGCAAGCCAGCGTTTTTTAGAACTCTGAGATACTTTATCAATGATCCATCCTTTTCAACTGTTTTAAGTTCGATTACGGTGTCGAATATGTGTTTGGCGGTTTCAACAACCATTTTGGGATGCATATCCACATTCATCACAGTGTACGCAACGTCCCTGAGTGTTTTGATTTTCGATCTGAGATTCCAAATGAATCTTAGCACCTTTTCGGGGTCTCCTACAGTAAATATGGTAGTTGAAAGCTGATGGTAGACCCAGGAAACCTTTAGGCCTGGTGCAGGAATTCCTTTTAGTTTGTCATCTCTAAACATACTTGTGTGGTAAAAAACGTGGTTTAGGTCGTGCGGTTTTTCGACTACCACGATATTTGAGCCTTCGGAGGTTTCGACGCCCATGGAGGCGCTGAATAGGTCTATGTAAAAGAGGCGATTTTCCCTTAACGCGTTGGATGCAATCTCTGGGGCATAGAGTTGGGGATAGGTTTCTGTCGGCGGATCGGTGGTTAGGAGTATTACGATTTCTCCTCTTTCTAATAAGTTTAGACTGATTATGCCTAAAAGCGCGGATGCGTCTTGAGCATTTTGACCTCCACAAAGGATTAATGCAGTTGATCCGCGGGGTATGCCTCCGCTAAGCAGTCTGTCAAGTTCCTCTATTCCTGTGGTTGTAAGCGACAATTGTTATCCCCCATGAAATTCCTAATTTATTTTGTGTCGTCGTCAGTTATTTAATTTTTTGTTATAGGCTACTTTTAGTAGCCCTAATTATTTTCTTCGCGAGGTTTATGTTAAAGCTTGTGATTATCCTAATGGTATAATTGATTAAATAATAATTATTAATTTTTAAGAAAAAATGGAATTAAGTTGTATAAAGAATATTTATTTTAAATTTGAGTAAGCAAAACTTGAAATTTAAAAAATAGGTAAAAGTTAGAATTTTAGTCCAGCCGCTTCGTTTACAGTCATCAAAAAGTTGAGATAATCACTCTTAGTCGGAGTAACCTGTTTCGCCTTTACTAGGGATTTTAGCCAGTCTTTATTCTTCTGGATCACAGTTTTAACGCACTTATTCGTGAAATCTTCAAGTAGATGAATAGATTCACCAAGAGTAAGATCTAAAGCATCCTTCCTATTTTTTTCAGCCTCCTCCAAAAATGTGGACTGTAGTTTCTCAATCTCGGAGACTATTAAGCCCGCGCGTTGGGGATAATCCTCCTGAATCTTTCGAACCAGCTTTTCGTGATCCCACCAGTAGGAATCCTCCTCGTATTTTTCATGGCCCTTGGTGAGGGTTTCCGGAATCTCGGTGCTGAGGTAAAAGGGGATATAAACACTAATGCAGGGATTAGAGCCCACAGTTAGCCAATGTGTAGGGGTTTCCTCCGTGAGATGTCCCACGTAGCTCCCAGTAGATTGACTTAGAACTTCGGGTCCGGCATGCATGCAAACGGTGTTTATTTGCTTATCGGGATTCCACTCTTTTACACTATATCCTTCGTGGTCTCTCAGATAATTCATCATACCCTTCACGGTTATGTTACCCTTGTTGTCCTGCAGAAGTTCAGTAGAACGCCTAACGCGTTCAACACAATGCACTACTTCCCGCATCCCCGGCTCCCCATAGCACAAAGCAAAGTCAAAATCCTTCTTGGAGTTACACCAACCCTTATCAATGGCGTGCTCCACCAGATTCGGCGAAGCTAAGTCCCACTCCTTACCTATAGTATAACCGTTTGAAATCGAACGGACATCCTTAACACACTCTGCAACCCAGTACTTGTCAGCGGTTTCCAAAACCCAGGCTTCGCTTGGATCCGCTATGATAAAGGAATTGTGATATTTTAGGGGTGTATCAAAGAAGCAGTTTCCCCCCTGACCATACTTCTCCAAGAGTTCAACTATTACCTCCAGAGCTCTTCTCGCAGTCTCCCCACGCTCCAACCCTAGTCTGAGAAGATCCATACCAAGTAGCCCGGTGTCAGCGTAACCTTCTTTCGACCAAACAGCTTCGTTGCCAATTGCCACACCATACTCGTTAACCCCCATTTCGGCACCCCACATCCAAAACGGACTTGACAGGAGCACTTCAAGAGTCTCTGGCACTTGGGGAATCTCAATGTAGGTGCACTTAACCTTGGAACCCTCGTGATGCTCCGTCCTGGGGAAATATCTGAGAACTTGTGCCTCGTTGGGAGGTCTGTCACTGTTCTTTCCAAAAATCACCGAACCATCCTGAGTAGAATTTCCCAAGGCTACAAGCGTGTCACACACGACCAATCACCTAAATATAAAGGGTACTTGATGAATTTAATATACTTATCTAGAAAATAAAGAAAACGGTAATACGATGAACCGAGGAAACTTGGACATGTCTGAACTGTCTGAAATTCACTGAAAAACAATAGGAGGATTTAATATTTTAACGATAAACGAAGCATCAAATTTTGGATTTCTGCCTGCCGCAAGTTTACTCGGGTTCTTAGATGAAATCATTAGGTTATTAGATGATTAATCTGTTAACTCGTATGCGAGGTTCTCTATTTTTATTTCTATTCCTTTTTCAGTTAAGGAGTATAGTCTCTTCTTGTATTTTCGGTATTCGTCCAAAGTCATAAGGATGATGTGTTCTCCCTCTTCTATTGCGTGGAAAAGTCTTCCCGCTCTCTGCGCTTCTTGTCTACGGGAACCAAACAGATAATCGTATTCTATTACCCTCTGTATTTGCGGTAGGCTGATTCCCTCGTCGCCCACGCGGCTAAGTATGACGAATCCGTCTTTATTCAGCGCAGACCGGACGGTTTCAAGACGGTTTTTTGTTTCGCCGTTAATGAAAATTCCACTGAACCTGTTGGCTATCATTTCCCCTTTTTTGAGATTGTCGCAGTATACCAGTGTAATGCCCGGCTCCGCCATAAGGCTGTCTAACTGTGCTAGTTTTTCGTTTTCTTCCCTAACAATTATCAGCTTTACAGTCGGCTTTCTAACCAATCCCCTATTGAAAAAGTAACTCCAAGCCACTCCTATGGGGTACCCCGTGAGGGCGAAGATTAACTCAGACCGTCCATCCTCCCGGTAGGGACTACCGCTCAGCCCAATGGTGTACTTTCTCTTAAGAAAGCTAAGCACGCTGAAAACATTGCTAGGCAGATGGTGAACCTCATCGAATACTATAAGACTGTACTCCTTCTCCGCAGACTCTTTAACGGCGGAGTGGTACGTCACTATTTTAACCTCATTCGGCTCCACATCCAATTGGTTCTTTATACGCTCCGCCCACTGCTCCCTCAGAGTCACTGTCGGAACCACCACCAGTTTTTCACCTCTGATTTTTCCGATAGCATAGAGACCCAGCATACTCTTACCGGCGCCCCAAGGATAGAATACCCCTACGTGGCTGTATTTCAGGAAAAGCTCCCAAGCCTCCTTCTGGTAATCCCTAAGCTCAAACTTGACTCTTTCCTCTTCAAGGATGTCGTCATGATTCACTGGCGCAGGCCTAAACGGCATAACTCCATCTTTTAGAAGCTCAATTACCAGTGAGAACTTCTTAGTGCCTTTAATCTGGAATGAGTTTTCACTGATTTGTCGACCGAAAAAGAGCTGGTACTTCTTTTTAAATTTAATAACATCGCCCTCTTCCAAAACTACAATGTTGTGTTCCGAGTCCAAAGCCACCTTGAATTCCGGTAGCTCAATACCAAGTTCATCTTTTAGCACATCTGGCAGGGGAGTAAGCCAATCAACATATCGGTTAACCCGGAAAACGTTATAGGATGATGTCTGAAATTCCAGCCAACCTACTTCCAAGGGTATGAAGCGGGGAATGAACAGCCGCCACTCTCCTTGCTTGTAGGGAACAATGGCGTAAGGCTTCTTTACGAAGGCTAAAACCTCTTCGCTTTTAATTTCCTGCCACAGCGAAGCACTAAATTGCCTACAGACAGCCTGCACCGTCTCTTTTTCCGCTTCTTCCACTTGCTTTTTCAATTCGTCGAGCTGCATTCTAATTTCATTCAAGCCGTACACGAGTTATACCCCTCTTACTGCATCGCCTTTTTTGAAATATAGTAGTTAGTATTATTCTAGTCTGTATGTATGTTTTCTAAATAAAGAAACATACCACTGTCTACAGAGCAAAGCTTGAAAAAGCGCCTTCTTTTTCTCCCTCACAAGTCCAAGTCTTATTTCCCCACTAGGATATTTAAAGTTAATCAAATTGAAATTCGTTTTTAATTTGTCTTAGTGAAGATTTATTTTAATTTTGAACTTGCGGATAGATTAGCCAGAATTAACAATGCTTAAACATAAAAAATGAAAAGCTGACCAGCGGCATGTTTAATTGGCAAGACGCAGCCAAAAGATGGCAGAAGAAGATGATGGAAGATGCCAGAAGAAGAAATTGATCTGATCGATATCATAAGGGAAATTGTAAAAGAGTCAAAGTCCGAAACCGTGGACCTTGTTGTTGAGCATAAGTTAAGGGGTGTTACACCAGAGATGATTGACTGGTGGAGGGACCATATCGATAACACGGAACGCTACAAGTTGTGGCACCCCGAAGACCACGTTTCGTTCAGATGGGAAGTACCGCCGAGCAAGCACGGGCATGTCGGTGCTATACAAGTCGCTGTGGAGAAAATCGGAGAAACCCCACCTATTAAATTACGCATCCGCTGGGAGGATCCAGGTTCAGTGCCCATTTCCACAACTTACAGCCATGTCTTGGCGGCAAGTATCATAGACCATGACAACAAGCCCTTTATTTGGTTAGCTCATGAGTATGAATCGGAACCCTATGGAACACGGATGCGCTCAACATTTCGATTTCCAGCAAAGATGCCTCCATCTGTCCTGGAAGATATGCGGAATCATAATAAAGAAGAAATGGGACGATTCTCTAAATTTCTTCCAAAACTGTACAAGCAAAAAGTCAGTTGAAATTATGAAGCAAATCTCACATCCATTTACCTTGCAAATAATTACCTTGCTTGTAGGGAACAATGGAAGTCTTATTTACAAAGGTTAAAGCCTCATCACCTTTAACCCCTGCCAGAGCGAAGCGTTAAATTGCCTTCAGACTGCCTGCACTGCATCTTTCTCCATTTCTTATACTTGAGTTTCTTAAATTCGTCGAGCCGCAACTAGGCCAAAATTAAGTTGAAAATGCTTAATTATTTAAGGGTGAGTATAGAAATTTATGAGGGGTGAATGGTTTTGGTTGTGTTTGTTCCGCCGGATTTGAAGTTTTCCGATTCCCTTTACCTTCTGCTCGGTGCCTCGATACTAAAGGATGACATTGCACTCTATCAGAAGATTCCCGCTTACATGAAGCCTCTAATAAGTTTTTTAAACGCCGCTCCTTCAGTTGGAAAGAAAATCTACGCCGGACAACTCTCCAAAGCGCAGTATGGACGAGACCCGGAAGTCGTGAAGAAGTCGAGAATAGACGACATTCTGGAGAGAGAGTTCCTGAGTTACCACAGAGAGGTGCTCCAGAAGAGGAAGCTTGACTCCATTTTCCTCGGAGCATCGAATGGGGGAAGCCTGCACCTTGCGGACATAATGCGCACGTTGATGCTTTTTTCGGGCTTAAACATAACGGTGACCAGAAAGGGCGGAGACCCGGACGACGCTGAAGGCTTCATAGAATTCGGAAGAAAACTCATGAAGGAATTCCTGCCCAAAAACGATAACCTGGAAATCGTCCTCCACTTCGACCCCGTCCACGACAGAAATAACCTCCCGTATGTCTTCCATTTCAGATCCAAGTTCTGGCTCCCCAACGCTTACAGGAAATTCATAAAAGACCACCTCAAGAAGGGAGGGGACGTAGTGCTTTTCGATGTTCAGGAGTCGTGGCTGCACTACAAGCTCGACGACAGATTCTACTACCAGTGCGGAGGACTGGACGACTTAACACCAGAAGAATACGCCTTCGGCTCCAAAAGAATCGATTCCTGGCTCAAGGAAATCGGAGCAACCCACAGAGGAGGTTGGGGAATAGAGGGAGAAAAACCCCTCAAAAGCTACGACAGCGAGTACGGCAACAGCCCCCGAATGGTAAAAGCCACAAAAGAATTCGCCGAAGAACAGGGATACAACTTCACCCACATAAAGGCGGAGAAAGCCCACGACCTCAGCGCCATGACCACCTACCTCGCCAACCAAGCTATGAATGAAAAGGGAATAAAGCCCAGAGGAGTCATAGTGGAACAGTACACCCAGCTCGTCCCCCTCGCAGTAAGAAGACTGGGACTCCTCCCCGTCTGGACCTACTACGTCTTAAGAGAATCCTTCAACGACACCAAAAAAATGCTGGACACAGTCTTCACAGACTACTTGGAAGAAGCCGAAGAACTGGTCTTCCTCCCCACACAACCCTACAACCCGGGCCCCCCAGAAGACTTCGTCACCGGCGAGGAGTGGCACAAACTACTCAAATCGTATCCCGCCAAAAAATTCACATCATTGACCAAACCCAAACTTTACCCCATAGACCTGCCCTCAGTCGTCCTCGGACCAATGAACCTGCAGAAAAGATGCCTCAAGGAAAAAGACCTAGGACTCAAAATCAGCATGGAAGACATTAAGAAAGCCTGCAAAAAATTCGGACTAACCTACAGCACCTAAATATTGAATATTATAGACCTTTCCAGAGGCTATTTTTTGGGACGAAAAGCTCTTATTGAGCCTTTTTAATCGTATCTCACTTTTCATTCCCAGCCAAAACCTTTGGATTCTCTCGGAGCTATCAGAGTGGTGATTGCATTTGGATGCACGCGAACGGGTTCTGTGCGCATTGAATAGGGAGGAGCCGGATAGGGTTCCAACCTTTGAGATCGGTATTTCAAACGATAACATCTCAGAGAAGGTTGCGGGCACCAGTTTGTCTAAGGGCACTATAAGAGCCGCCTGGAACATGAGACACATTCCCTTCTGGCGATATTTTAGACGGAAACGCACTATGAAGTATTCACCCGACCTATATGCAAAATGCATCACAGTCATGTCGAAAATTGGATTCGACTGCTGCTCCCTAGGAGTACTACTCCAATTCACCAAATCCAAGTACCCAACCTGGGACACTTACATCGACGAGTACGGAAGAAAATTCCAGCTCAAAGAACTAAACGAAACCGAAATAGGATTCTACACGGGAGGAGCCTTCAAATCTCCCAAAGATTACTATGCCTGGGGAACCATTGACCCCTACCACCCGATAAGGGAGAGAATCTACAAGAAAGCCCAGGAAGCGGTAGGAGACAGAATCTTCATAATGCCGGGAATAATGGGATTCTTCGAGTCCACATGGGAAATATTCGGATTCGAAACCTTCGCCAAACTCTTCTTCCAGAACCGCAAATTCATAAAAGAAGTCTTTGACGACCACAAAAAACTGGCAATCGAAACAGCAAAATACATGATGGATCTAGGAGCCGAGGCACTGGTAGTTTATGACGACTACGGACACAAAACCGGACCTTTCATTTCACCCAAAGATTTCCGAAAATATGTATATCCCTGCCTTAAAGAATTCACACGAACCTGCCACAACCGAGGAGTCAAGGTTCTCCTGCACAGCGACGGCAACCTCAACCAGATAGTGGAAGGCATAGTTGACGCGGGAATAGACGCACTGCATCCCTGGGAGCCGCAGGCAAACATGGATATAATAGAAGGCAAAAAGAAGTACGGAGACAAAATCTGCGTCGTAGGCAATGTGGACCCCATGTACACCCTGAGTGAAGCCCCGGTAGAAACAGTAAGGGAAGAAGTGCTCAGACTGCTGAAAAACGTGGCACCGGGAGGAGGCTACATTCTGAGTTCAGGGCACAGTGTACACCCAAGAGTGAAATACGAGAATCTCATGGAAATGATGAAAACAGTACAAAAGTATGGTAATTACCCAATCCAAATATGAGAGAATTATGCAGTTTGAGAATATTTATCACATAATTCAGTATAACTGGTTCCACTTATATTAGAGAAGTCTTTTTCCAGAGTCCCTAGTCATCTTGTACACTTAACCACAAATCGGATTTCGAGATAGGGGCATAATCCGGTTTTCCAGTCCTCTTAATCTTTTTAGAACTCAAATTCACGAGAAAATCCAAAATTTTTTCTTCCTCTTCCCCTTCTTCGTTAGATTCCACCATTAATCCCGCAATTTTGCTACTAATAAGAATCCAGCGGACAGCATCCCCTTCCCTGATACCGAGTGCGTCTCTAACCTCCTTAGGAATACGAATCCTCATTTTAGAGTCAACCTTAGAACTAACCATCTACTCCACCGCTCAAAAAAGAAAAGGTGAGAACTAATAAAAGTTCCCCATATGTTCAGCAGATGCCAGAAGAGTAATATAAGATTTAATCAAAAATATGTGTATGAAAAAAGTTTCTTCAAAAGTGGAAAGAAAGATTATAGAGGAACTCAACAGAATCTCAAAAAAGAGGGGCGTTCATAAATCAGTGATCATCAGAGAAATGTTGAGTGAAGGTATAAGAGAGTACAAGTTGAAGGAAGCGTTAGAACTCCTGAGAGAGAGAAAAATTACTATTTGGCGAGCAGCTGAAATGGCTAGTGTAACCTACATGGAGATTCTTGACGGCTTAAGGCAGTATAACATACCCTTCCCAGTAACGCTCGAGGAGATAAAACGCGAAATCAAAGAAATTAACGGTAATTAAAAAACGAACCCTAATAATCACTTACTCCAAGCTTCCCTCAGCTCAGAAACGAATCCATCCTCATCCCCAGCTATTCTCTTCTTAACCTCACTCCAAGCAGCCGAACAGTTCTTATACTCTACACCCACAATGCCGTGAATAAACCTGTCAATTTCCCTTTTGTTTTCACTCGTGACAGTTATTCCAGCCTTGTTGAAAATATCCTGAATATGCCTGAAATAGCAAGTCACATTAACCACCCTGAAATAATAATGAGCTTCCAGAATTAAAAATTATTCCACAATATGACCCGATTTAGAGGTTGAGCAAGATTTATTTCCAAAGAATGCCTCCGTTAACAAGCTAAATGAAAGAAGCAATGCTACGAGGCAAAACAAATGGACAATTTGGATAAGAGTAACGCTGTTGAAGTGAATTGTGTAAGAGACGAATACATATTCATATCTCAACAACCCTGCGAAAATTGCAGCAGAAAAAATGCTTACAGGCTGCGCACCCAGACTCTAATCGGTAGAGAAGATAGAAACTATGACGTATTGGACACCGAGTGCCAATTCTGCGGCTACAAAAAATGCTTCACCTTCGACGTAACAGACTGCTTCCAAAACCTCGAAAAACAGTTTTCAGCCACATTCAAAGACCGAGACAAACACGAAGACATGGACTGGGACAAAGAAACCTAAACCAACCCCATTTCTTCTCTACTAATTTTTATCCCTCAAAAATACCAGCAAGGCTCAACTATCACCTTAACAGAGTCCTCAGCATTTGCGACAAGCTTAAATCCCAAACCCGCCTTCACCAAACCCGACCAGTGCGTAATCATGCCATGCGTATTCAAACTAACAGCACGAAGCCCCAAAGAGACAGTCACACCCAAAGGGCTAAAATCTAGTAGTTAAAATAAAACAATTCACTCCGGTTCAATCCAACCCGTTACAGCTCTACATAAACCAGTTCTCATTTTTTCAAGATACTTTAAATTATCATTCTCCTCCCAATCAAAGGGTATTTCAATTATATTATCCCTCCCAAATTCAATAATTTCTCCATCCCTCACATATTCCTGATTCGATTCAATAAGTCTAAAAGTATCCAACACCTCCCCATACAATTTATCAACCCTCACATAAACTATCCTAACATAGATAACCTCCCCCCAACCACTACCCCTATCCATAAATTGAAGCCTAACAACATTACCCACACCAACACAACCACGACTCTCCGGCAACAACTGATTACCATGCCAATCATAAACATCCTCCCTCCTCGGCTTAAATATAACAACCGATTCCTTCACTTCACCATACCACCTCAACCATCAACCCACAGAACCGACACCGCATAAGGTTTCAATATAACCCTATTCCATAACACATCATTAAAATTCAATTCCAAATTAACAACCGGCTCTGACTAAGACTGTTAAACGACACTCTTTAAATATTTTTAGATAGGAAATATGAAAAAGGTGTAAGTAATGTGTGAAAAAGAGATCGAAGTCTTCAGGGAATGAAATTCAAAAGTGCTTTTTGGTAGAGATTACAAAACCCAAAAAAGATCATTTAGATTCTTTATTAAGGAACATGATAATGTTATTCCCCTTCGATGATGCCTTCCGATACTAGGAGGTATACTATGAGATATAATATTAAAGAAATTGAAGCGAAGAGTGTTCTCCAAAAAAGTAAATTGCCTGAATCGGAATATTGTATCAATCCGTATGTAGGTTGTTTACACGGTTGCGTCTACTGTTATGCGCGATTTATGAGGAGATTTACTGGCCATGCTAATGAAAATTGGGGCGAATTTTTAGACGTTAAAGTTAACGCTCCAGCAGTATTAGAGAAACAATTGCGAAATTTAATCAAATTTACCATAAGGACCTTTCCAGTTATCAGCTATTTTTACAAATTTGGCATATCCTTTTTCTCTGATAAATTCCGTTGATTGCCTGTATTTCTTATACTTATACCCTCCCTTTTTATAAAAATCCTGAATTATTCTACAAGACAAATAATCAGGACAATCAGCACATGTTTCAAATTTTCTTTCCTTAAAACAGCACACCTTAATCTCACATTTAGCCTTATTAATGTCCCTTTCCCCACTTTCATACCCCAACTTACAACCACGACAACTTCCATCCATAAGTGCACGACAGGGTTTACAATATGCACCGCAACACCCAATTTCTCTTATCAACGTAACACCCTTCTTTTTGAATTTTCCATAGTATTGCTTAACGTTTATCAGAAATTATAAGATTTCCTATTTTTCCATGCCCCCAAGCAATATTGCACATAACGAGAATTCAACAAAAGATTCATCAAAAAATCTATTCAAACAATGTTTACTCAAGGGCAACACAAATGGTTAAATTGTTAGACGAAAGCAAGCCTTTAAATAATTTAGATATGGAATAAAAAGTGGTGAAAGGAATGTATGAAAAGGAGATTGAAGGGAAAATCCGTGAGCTACCCGATGATTTGAGGAGGGAGGTTTTAAACTACGTGGAGTTCCTGCTAACGAAGTACAAAAACAAGGAAGCCCCGACAAAAAAATTCAAATTCGATTGGGAAGGGGGCTTATCAGAGCTAAAAGGGGAATTCACCTCTGTTGAGTTGCAACACAAAGCTTCGGAGTGGCGATAGTGTTTCTGGTAGACACCAATCTATTTTTGGAAATACTCCTAAGCCAAGATAAGAAAGAAAAATGCAGAAAGTTCTTGAACAGCAATGTTGGAAACCTCAACATAACAGACTTTTCTTTACATTCAATTGGAGTAGTTTTATTCAGATACAGTAAGAAGGATATTTTTCAGAAATTTATTGATGATGTCTTACCAAACGTAAAACTCATTTCACTACCAACAAAACTTTACGGAGAAATAATAAAAGCCAGCAAAAACCTGAACCTAGATTTTGACGACACTTACCAGTACACCACAGCCAAACACTACGGCTTGAAACTGGCTACAATGGACAAAAATTTCGAGAAAATAAAGGACATAGAAATATTGTTCCTCTAGTACAATGACTCAAAGAACATACCTGGCTCCACTCTTTTCACTCAAATCTCCCAAAGCAACCCATACCAGAAAACCGCTAAACTACCGGCAGGGCTCAATAATCACCTTAATGGAGTCCTCAGCCTTCGCCACAAGTTTGAAGCCCAGACCAGCCTCAGCCAAACCAAACCGATGAGTAATCATATCATGAACATAGACCTAGATGAAAGTTAAAAACTTTCAGATGATGAGCGATAATCTAATTTTAGGTTGAGTATTTCAATTTCTTTAGAAATTATGTGTAGTGTTAATCATCAGTCTTTTCCAACCATTCCCTTTAGAGCGTTCAAATCACACCAGATTAACATAAAATAAATATAGGAGAAAATACTGACTATAAATAACATAAAAATTGGATACATGAAAAATTCGGGAGATAAATGGGAGAGAGAAAAGACATGAACAAATCCAAAGCCAGCAAAATTATTACACTGTTATTAATAACAGCACTAATTCTCCCAATCGGCATACCATTAGTAATGGCAACGATACAAACACAAAATCAGCTGGAAAATATAAAAAACCAAATGATAATAAACACGTTAACTCCGGCGTCTAGCATTCAACCAGTTAAAATAGGCCCTAGCACGATTATTGTTCCTGATAATTACTCAACAATTCAAGCAGCCGTGAATGCAGCAAGCAATGGAGACATCATAATTGTAAGAGACGGAACTTACACCGAAAATGTGGACGTGAACAAAAGTTTAATCATAAAATCAGAGAATGGAGCTGAGGCAACGATTGTTCAAGCGGCGAATCAAAAGGATAACGCCTTTGAAGTAACTGCGGATTATGTGAATATAAGTGGGTTTACTGTGAAAGGGGCGAGTGTGAATGTAGCTGGAATATGTCTTAGCAATGTAAAATACTGCAAAATTTCCAATAACATCGGATCAGGCAACGATTATTTTATCTATTTAAATTACACCACCAACAGTATCATTGAGAACAATAATGCCTCAAGTAACGCTTGGGGCATTGTCCTGGTGAATTCGGGTAACAATATCGTCAGGGACAACAATGCATCAAGCAACAGCAACACTGGTATTGACTTGCATTACACTGGTAGTAATAACAACCTAGTAATAAACAACAATGCCAATCTAAACGTTCGGGGTATCTACTTGTATTCTTCAAATAATAACACTATAAAGAATAACACTTGTTTAGGTAATGAATGGGATGGAATCATGCTATCTGCATCCAGTAGCTATAACATAATCGAGAACAATACTTGCTCATCTGGTGGTTATGGTTATACCCCGGGTGCTGTGGGAATCTCCCTCGAAGACGGTTCCTCCAATAATGCCATCAAGAACAACACTTGCTCAAGCTATTCTTATGGAATTCTTATTTCTTCCAACAGCAATATCATCACAGCCAATACTTTCTCGTATACTGGTACTGGAATTTGGATTATAAATTCTAACTTCAGCTTTATTTACTCGAACAATTTTGTTGATAACTCCCACAATGTGGAGGTTGAATCTTGGTATTTAACAAATACCTGGAACTCCCAAGAAAAAATAACGTACACTTACAAAGGCACAACATACACCAATAATCTCGGTAACTACTGGGACGATTACACTGGAAGCGATGCCAATGGAGATGGAATTGGAGACACATCTTATACTGGATCTTATCCTTCAGATATGAAAGACGAGAAAGACAATTATCCGCTGATGGAGCCCTTTGAGAATTATAAAAATGCGGATTACATAAAGCTTGGTGGTTATGAGATTAATAGGGTTGAGGGAAGTGTTCACGGTGAGTTGAATCTTACTGCTGTTGGTGGCTCCGCGAGTTGTTCCGTAACCTTGGAAGTGATAGGGCCGAACGGTACAACAATTTATAGTGAAACCAAGTCCGTGCCTCTTTCCGCTAATATTGAAACTACTGTTTTGTTTGATTGGGTTTGTGGGGTTTTGCCCCTGGGTGATTATTTTGCCCGATTCAGGGTTAGAAACGAAACCGACAACTCCTCGATTTTTAATTCTGGCTGGTTCTTTGGTTTTTCTGTGGAAAGCGAGTTTTACAATTATTCCTTTGGTTCCATAGGAGCTAGCAGTACTAAAACTTGGAGTGATCCTCTTACTCTTGACAGACATCAGTTCGCTGTCTTCGACTTCACCCTTTCTTCAGATGTGGAATGGATAGATATAACCTTGGAAGGAGGATGGAAGTCCAGCTTTTTTGTTACAGTGGGCAATGTCACTTTATTGTCTGTTAGGGATATATATCTTGCTCCTGTTACCAGTGTTACTTGGAGGATTTACAACATTCCAAGTGGCAGTTACAATATAACCATAGTTTCCAAGTCTAGCAGTGCCTCTTTGTCTAAATTGGAGATTAATGCTTCCAATTCTCTAGTCGAGGATATTATAATTGGTGATTTGCGGGATTTGAGCGGTGTTCGCTACCAGTTTTCTGGCCTGTGCGGAAGCACAAAAACCTATTACCTTGATGTCGTGTACGTGACCGTGGTTGAGGAGGATATCTCTGTTTCTGTATCTAACTCCTCGATAGGAGTCTTTTGGAACAGAACCCTAAAAACACACCCCTTCAGCACAAGTAGAACAGCAACATTCCAAATTGACCTTGAATTCCCGAGCCAACCATACACAAGTACAGTCTCAGTTGAAGCCAACCTTCAGACCAGTTTGATAAGCGATGCTAAGGAAATACCTCTTGTTTCTATTGAGCAGAATTACGATATAGATTTGGAATATGAAACGACCACCTACTTTAGGGTTCCCAGCCATTTGTGTGTCTTTGATCCCCACATGGAACTGCCAATAGATGAGAGTCAGCTTAAGGCTCTTGAGGTTTCAAATATACAGATAGTGGATGTAAATGTGGGCAGCGATGGAAGAATTGACAACATCACCGTAAGCTTCCATATCAAAAACAAATACGAATCCGGTATACTCTGGTGGAAATACTATGTACACTACGACCTCTACGTGTACCCCGTCAAGGTTGGAGACATCATCATAGAAAGGTATGTTACGGGAATGGTGGCTGGAGAACAGGAAGACATTTTGGTTTCAGGAATACATGTAGAATATATAGGCAATAATCCCACAGTCAATCTGCGTATAATATTCGAAAAGTCACCCCTTTTGAACGTATTTGGCATTGGACTAGAAAAAGCGATTGGAATTATTCCACTACCGATTTCTTCCAGTCTCGGAAAGATCTCTTTACTATGTGCAGATGGATTAGTAGATTATATCCGGTTCCGAATGACAGCTCAGGATGTTGAGCATATTTTAAACGAGGTTTATGGAAGCTCTTACAAAGATGTACTAAACAAGTATTACCACACGGATGATCTTACTGATTTAATATGGTACCTAGATCCACGCGGTCTGCTCATGAACCTAGGGGTAAACGATCCAAGCAACAGCTGGAAAATTGTTAAAGCAATAATCGTTAAAACGCTAAATTATGTAGGGGACGAACCGGAAATATTGATAAATATTATCGGAAATGCTTTTGAAGCTGCGACTGGCAAACCCATTGAAGTTGCCGCTGATGCCATTCGCGATATTATCAATGAAGCGTTCCCGACTATTAATGCTATAGATACTCTGTTCGACATTGCCTTCAAACTCACTGCAAACGATAGGGAAATCAAACAGATGGTTATGGGCTTTTCCGGTCCCTACATCGGAACGCCCAGCTATCCCAGTTTTTCTGACCCTATTATAAAAATCTCCTTCACTGGACAGACCAGCGAGTCAATGAGTAACTACGTGAAATTCTACGATGTTCTCTGGATAAGGGTGGAAACAAACAGAACCGGAACCGACCAAGGTACCGTCACCATAATATTCACGCCGTTTGAGAACTCTACAGGTATGCTTATGTCTATATTCTCAGACGACCTCATCAGGTGCGGCATACTCTCCATGTTCGGAGTTTCTGTCGAATCCAGCAACCTCAGCCAGGAGGGAGGAAACATAATACTCTCTGGAAGCGGAGAACTAAACCCCAGCACTTACAACAGATTAATCTTAGAAATCGACGAGAACACCGTCCAGGGATTCGTGGAGCAAAACTTCATGGCGCAGGAAGCCGGAGGCTGGTTCACAGTTAACCAAACAGTCCTCTACACCTACGGGCAGAACATGAGCTACACCCTAGAGATGGAACTCCCCGCAGATGCGAATAGCATCACAGTGTTGACACCGGGTTATACAATTGATGAAAACAAAATCACATGGAATACACAAGTTGACCAAGTAATTGTACAGTACAAGTTAACTGAAGAAGCGTCCCCACCACTATGGATCCTAATTCTGTTAATGCTTTTGGCTTCGTATTCCACTGGCACACCTTTGTACTATTTCGCTCTGATTGGGGTTGGGTTAGCCGTCATAATTGCAGGTATAGCAGTGTATCTCAAAAAGCAAGGTAAAATCGGTGCAAGTTACAAAAAGTGAGTAACTAAAAAAGCTTGGTTAACATTCCTTTCTCTTTTTTATTTTTACCCACGCAAGTGTTTCAAGAATTTATGCGATCCCATGTTCCTTTAATATTTCATATTTTTGTCCGTATAAACTACCGGCAAGGCTCAATAATCACCTTAATGGAGTCCTCAGCCTTCGCCACAAGCTTAAAACCCAAACCCGCCTCAGCCAAACCCAAACGATGAGTAATCATATCATGCACATTCAAACCACAACCCCGAAGCAACTCCAACGAAGTCGAAAGATCACTGGGACTCGCACCATAAGACGTAGTCAAAGTAATCTCGTTTCGCCACATATCATTAAAATTCACCGGCGTATTAACCGTAGGCTCAGGAACAGCGAAAAACAGAATCGTGCCACCACGGTCAACCGACTGCAAAGCAGTAACACTAGCAGCAGGAGCACCAGTACAAACAAACACCTTATCAACCAGACGACCACCATTCAACTCCTTAACAAGCCCAGGAACATCCCTCTCCCTCCCCGCATCAATAACCGCATCCGCACCAAAACGCTTAGCCACATCCAAACGATACTGACTAACATCACTAGCAAAAACACTACTAGCACCAAGAAAACGAGCCAACTGAATATGCAACAAACCAGCAATACCACTCCCAATAACAAAAATCGAGTCACCCGGCTTAACACCAGCATTCCTCTGCCCACGCAAACAACAAGCCAAAGGCTCAATAAAAGTACCATCCTCAAAACTCATATCATCAGGCAACAAGTAAATCCCACGATCAACCTGCAACGGAGGAACACGAACAAACTCCGCAAAACCCCCAGGATCAAAATTAGTAGTATGCAAAGTCTCGCAGGCGGTGTGATGACCAGTCAAACAGTAGCGGCAGGTATTACAAGGCACATGATGACTAACGAAGGCACGGTCACCAACCCGGAACTTCTTAACACCAGAACCGACTTCAACGAACTCCCCAGTCATCTCATGACCCAAAACACGCGGAGCCTTCTTAACCCGATACCACTCCATAACATCGCTACCACAAATACCACAAGCCATAGCCCTAACCAGAATCTCACCCGGACCGATTTTAGGCTTAGGCAACTCCTCCAAACGAACATCATTATTATTATAATACATAGCAACACGCATAACAAGACCCCACAAAGACACGAATCAAGTAAGTCAAATCACAAAAAGAAAAAATTCAACTAAGTTACAAACTAATCCAACAGCTCGCAACTACTATTTTCCAGTCTTGAGACTGTTAAACAATTCAAGAGCCTCATCAGCAGTATAGTTCTCCTGAACAATGGAGCGAACAGCCCGAATCATCGGAACACTGAATTCTGACTGAAAAATGTTCCTACCATAGTCGCAACCAGACGCGCCAGCTTGTATTGCTTCGTAAACATTTTTCAACGCTTCCTCCTCTGGAATCTTCTTGCCACCAGCAATAACAATAGGCACAGGGCAGCCTTCCACTACCTTTTCGAAGTTTTCGCAGTAGTAGGTTTTCACTATGTGTGCTCCGAGTTCCGCGGCGATACGGGTAGCTAAACCAAGATAACGGGCGTCACGAACCATCTCTCTACCGACGGCGGTTACGGCCAGTACAGGCATGCCGTACTCTTCACCCTCGTTAACCAGCTTCGACAGGCTCATCAGTGTTTGCTTCTCATGAGGCGCACCCACGTATACTGAGAGAGCTACCGCACTGGCGTTGAGCCGAACAGCCTCCCTCATCGAAACGGTAATCTCCTCATCAGACAAATCATCCTTAAGGATACTAGCCCCTCCAGACACTCTGAGAACGACCGGCGTCGGCATACCAGTATCCATGGAGTTGCGAAGCGTACCCCGAGTCAGCATCACCGCATCAGAGTAAGGAAGCAAAGGCCAAATCGACTCCCTAATGTTACTCAAATTTGATACCTGACCTTGAAAATAGGGGTGATCAATTGCCAGCATTACTGTGTGTCCGGTTTTTGGGTTTATTATTCTTTGCAGTCTGTTTTTCATTCCCCAATCCATTTTTAGAATCACCTATTATTGTTGTTTTGTGCGACTTGTTTTGCTTTGTACGTTTCAAGTTTATTTTCTTTGATATGTTTAAAAGGTTTCCGCTATTCGTTTGGAGTGTGTAAGTTTTTGTTATTGTTCCTTTTTTTCGGAGTTTTACATTTTATGAGTAGAATAGCATGACTTCTCCTTGGTCTTCTAAGATAAAAGATAAAACAGAGAGATTAGCCTACACAAAATCCCCAAATAAGCTTTATATTTTAAAAATATTAAAAATTCCTAGACGCTAAAAATAACCAATTCTTCACCGATAAAAATGAATCTAGGAACAAAGTTTGGTCACCATTAATAGTTGGGCCTTAACTTGTTCACAAAGCTCTAGAAACTTATTTTCTGTGAAGACCCTAATAGCCTCTTTAAATGATTTAATAGCCTTTTTGCAGTTTTCAGCTTTATCCTCCACCATCGCAAGAGTTGCGTAGGCTGCCCCTAGGCCGGTTTGAATCCTAGCGTAGTTTATAGGATACGTCTCCATAGTATAAACTCCAAGAGCTTCTTTGAAGGCATTTATAGCTAGCTTAAAGTTTTCAGCTCTACTCTCGATCCCTGCAAGAATCGTGTAGGCGAACCCGAGGCCATTCTGACTCATGGCGTAGTTTAGGGGATACTTACCAAGGGTATATATTCTTAGAGCTTCTTTGAAGGCATCTATGGACATCTTACAGTTTTCAGCCATATCCTCTACCACTGCAAGAGTCGCGTAGGCAGCCCCAAGATTGTTTTGAATTAGCGCGTAGTTTATCGGTGATTTTTCCAAGGTAAAAACATTTTGAGCTTCTTTGAAGGCATCTATAGACTTTTTAATATTATTAGTCGTATCCTCCACAATCGCAAGAGACTGGTAAGCTGTTCCAAGTCCATTCTGGGCCATGGCGTATTGTATAGGGTATCTGTTGAGGGTATGTACTCTTAGGGCTTCGTTGAAGGCATCTATAGCCTTTTTACTATTATTAGCTATGTTTTCTACCCCCGCAAAAATCCGATAGGTATTTCCTAGACTGTTCTGAGTAGTTGCGTACTGCAACGGATACCTGTCAAGAGTGTATATTCTTAGAGCTTCATTGAAGGCACCTATGGATCTCTTACAGTTTTCAGCCATATCCTCATCCATCGCAAGAGCCCCGTAGGCGGTTCCCAAGCCATTCTGAATCATGGCGTAGTCCATAGGATAAGTCTCTAGGGTATAAACCCTTAAAGCTTCTTTGAAGGCATCAATAGCGCGCTTACAGTTTTCTGCCCTATTCTCAACCTCTGCAAGAATCCGGTAGACAATTCCTAGGTTGTTCTGAGTCATGGCGTAGTCCAAGGGATACTTATCAAGGGTACGTATTCTCAGAGCTTCATTAAAGGCATCTATAGCTAGCTTACAGTTTTCAGCCCTATCCTCCACCGTCGCAAGAGTATCAAAGGCACTTCCAATGCTGTTCTGAGTAGTTGCGTACTGCAACGGATACCTGTCAAGGGTGTATATCCTTAGAGCTTCTTTGAAGGCATCTATAGCGCTCTTACAATTTTTGATCTTATCCTCGACCTCTGCAAGAGTCCTGTAAGCGTTTCCTAGACTGTACTGAGCCGTAGCATACTGCATTGGATACTTATCAAGGGTGTATATTCTTAGAGCTTCTTTGAAGGCATCTATAGCTAGCTTACAGTTTTCAGCCCTATCCTCCACCATCGCAAGAGCCCAATAGGTGCTCCCAAGGTTGTTCTGAGTCATAGCGTAGCCCATTGGGTACTTCTCCAATGTATGTATCCTCAGAGCATCTTTGAAGGCATCTATAGCTAGCTTACAGTTTTCAGCCCTATCTTCCACCGTCGCAAGAGTCCCATAAGCGGTCCCGAGGCCATTCTGAGTAATAGCATGCTCCATTGGAAACTTCTCCAATGTACGTATTCTTAGAGCTTCTTCGTAAGCCTTTATGGCTCTCTTACAGTTTTCAGCCCTATCCTCAACTTCCGAAAGGATCTTATAGGCGTTTCCAATGCTGTTCTGAGTAGTAGCATACTGTACAGGATACTTATCAAGGGTATGTATCTTTAGAGCCTCTTTAAGAATGCTTAAGGCTCTTTTACAGTTTTCAGTCTTGTCCTCAACCTCCGCAAGAGCCTCATAGACGGTTCCTAGACCATTCTGAGTAATAGCATGCTCCATTGGAAAATCGTGAGAATTGAAGATTTCTAGGGCTCCCTCATAAGCTTTTATGGCTCTTTTGCAGTTCTCTGCTTTATCTTTATAATTTGAGATATTGCTGTAAATTTTACCAAGTTCTAAACAAACTCCCGCTTTATCTTTTCCCTCAACATATTTTTTGACTTCTTCACCTAACTTGGGAAGTAATCTAAGTGTAGGGTCTTCCTCTTTTATTGATTCGGCTATTTCTGTGAATCGTTTAAAAATTTCATTCGTATAATTTATTTTAGTGTTATGATACAGCATCTCAATTTCGTCATCTATTTTATGATATTTCGCTAATTTTATTCTATAATATTCTGCAGCTAGTTTATGTCTTTCAGGTATATCTTCAAAGACGGCTTCTTTTATTTGATTGTATAGCCACACAAAATTGTCGCCCCTTCCCTCAATCAGGTAAGCGTCGCGAAGCTCCAAAAATTTTTCTTTTTTTAAGGAGTACACTGCTGAATAGGATTCATATATAATATCTCTATCTATCTCCTCTTCGATAACAGATAGGTCTTTCAAAAGGTTGTATGCCTCAGGGCTTATACCGCTTTTAATTACTCTGTTCATATATTCTTTTACATCATCATTTCGTGAGAAATCAAGTCTCTCTTTAAAGCGTTCCAACTTCTTAATGTTAACTCTTCCCAAGTTGCTGATAAGGAGATACGTGGCAATCGGGTGTCCCTCTGCTATCTCCTCTATTCTCTTTGCTTCTTTGTCTCCTACCTCTTTCCCTACGCGCGAAGCTATTATTTGTACTAGTTTGCCTCTTTCACCTTCTTCAATACTTCCTAAAGGTAAGCGATAGAACGCTATTCCTAATTCCTTTTTTGATGAAATTAAAATACATCCTCTGTTTAGAGTATTAGCCCTTCCTATTAATTTCTTTAGAGTCTCGTTCTCCCTGAAATTGTCAATAAAAAGTATTGCTCCATCGCTTCCCAAAAACTGGATTATAGCTTCGATTTTTTTTCCGTTGTCTTCCTTTTTTAATTCGCCTAAGCCTAATGTGTCAATAATATCGTCAATTGTTAACTCTGGAAAGCGATGAGATGGGAGTTTTTGTGATGTGTATTCATATCCAGTGCCTGAGGCGTATGCTTCTCCCAAACCAACATAAACAATCTTCTTACCCAGCAATTTATGAATAAGGAGTGCAACCTCGCATAGCGTTGTTTTACCAATTCCTCCTACTCCTGTAACCTCTACAGACTTGTTCATTTCGTTGAATAACTCTTTTAGAAGGCTTCTTCTTCCGCAAAATTTGTTGAAATTAATTCTTCCCTCCGAATACCACTTTATAATATTTGACACCAAATTGTTGATAACTATTTCAACACCTGTATTATCTTTTCTTATTCTAGGGCAAAACTCCTTTTCCTCAATTTCATCCCTAAATTTCCATAGTTTTGAGTCGCCGTCTCTACTGATATTTTCCCACCCTTCATCGATTATGTACGTCGAATGAGGTTTATTTTCCGCTAAAGCAAACCTAAACTCGCACCAAGTGTATGATATTTTCTCTTCTCCATTTTTCATCTCGCAATCTGCTTTACATTGTCCCTTTAATTCGCACTCGGGAATATCTGTTCCTTTATTTGGAGAGATGAGAAAAATTACAGTGTTACTCTCCTTTAACTCTTTTAATGCAGTTCTTTGCGAGGTATCGCCACTGGGAACAAAAATTTCCATCGCAGCTCCCTTAAGAGCCGAAACCAGCCGATCTAATAGTTGCCCTCTCATCTCTCGAAGATCTCTAAATGTAGAGCTTAGAAATACTTTTAAGATTCCTTCTCCTTGATATTTAGACATTCTTTTCATCTCTTAAGTTTCTGGCATCTGCGGCACAATTTATTAAGCAGTGAGAGGGTGACTTTCAAAATATTTCCAAGATTTGATAAAGGCTCTGTATCCATTTTCCCATCCTCACTCTTAACCCATAAAAATAATTTTGTGAACAAGTATTTAAGCTTACCACCTAAAATACTCACATTACCAACTTGGGAAGGGCTATCAATTTCTAAACGAACTCGGCTATTTTATTTCAAAAAAGGCATGGGACTTGTTTAATTTGAAGATAAAATAACTAAAAAATAAAACATTGAAATATGTTAAAAAATAAGATCACCACAATCCGATTAGGATGGAAAGTTGAAATGGTTAATCCTAAAAATTAGGGACTGTAAATAAGCATAGAAACCAGAATAAGTGGTGTTAAAGATGCTTGTTTAGCACTTTATAAATACATGGATAAAGCTTTATCAGATAATGCAAAATTTAAAAGCAGAACTTTATCATATCTTTTAAAGAAACCGTCTAAAAATTCTCATAAAGATCTATTTACTATGTTTCATTGGGATTTTGATTCTAGAGTATATAGAGTAAAATTTTTGCAATATTGTTTCTTTAAAGTAGGTACATTTTCTCGCATTGCCAAGTTCAATGCATATTGGTTTTTCTTTTCCTCTAATTTTGGCTATTAGAAATGTTAATATACTGTTGGAAGACAAACAGTATATTTTTTTTGGTTTTATGGAACAGTTTTTGTGCCCATCGGTGCAGTAGATTTGGGTTGGTATTTTTGATTTTTTTAGATCTTTACTTATTAAGTCGGTTGGTCCCTTGTAATTCGACCTACAATATCCGCAAGAGTTTACTAGTATTTTTGGTTTTATTGTTGATTGAGGCCATTTGGTTCCATGATGTGGTGTTAAGACTATTAAATATTCTTTTAGTTGTTTGTTTGAGAGGTTATTCGATAGGTTTAAAGCAGTTTTTATACAGTTTTCTGAAGCATCTCCGGGGAATAGAACTTCGTTAGGTAAATGCAAGATTATGCTTAGGTCGTTTAGTAGATTTCTGAATACTATGAAAAGTTCCTTCACGATTTTATTTGATTTTTTATCTTCACGGATTTTTCCCAAATATCCTTCTATTTCTTTTATGTTAAATGTTTGTTTTTGCTCATCTTTTCTTGCTGAAACCTCGGAGGGATAGGTTCTATTCTCATTTTCTTTTCTCTTCCCGTATATTTTAATCATATTTTCAATTACTTCTTTAGCATCTTTCTTTACATTTTTCGTATGCTCAGGATATTTCTTTTCCAATTTTTCTATTGATGCCTTTACTTTTTTGGCTATGCTGACCGCATTCACAGTTGATTTGAAACTTGGTAGGGGCCATATAACTTTGAATTCTCGATTTAGTGCTTTTATGGTGTCTCCTTTTATCACATATTCTAATCCATTTTGCGCTAGTTTCCCTAGATAGACATTTTCTGTTAGGAAATCTTTGGCCATTTTAGCCATTAAAGCTTCTTGAGGGGCAACCGCCCCGCCATATATTTCTAAAATAAACATTGACATTATTACCAAGTATTCACCTAATGCTTCCTCGAAATTAATCCATGGGGCGTAGATTTCTCTAAATAATGGTTTCCTTTTTTTGTTTTGTTGAATTTTCAATAACTTTTCAAAACCACTAATATGGTCTTGATGTAGGTGACTTACAACCGCCAGACTGTCTGCCCTACTTAGATACCCAAACAGTACTAAAGCTAGGCATGATTCATCCCATTTAGCTTGTGACTCGTAGTAATCACTGGAAAGTGTTCCGAAATCAATTAGAAGTGGTTTATTTTGTATGAATAAATGTTGGTACACTTGATATGCGGTATAGCGATAGTAGTGGTCAATAGAAAGATAATTACTACTATCATTTCTCAGAAGCACACACTGACCGTGACCAACATTAAAAATGTTTATAAAATATCCAGACTCAATCATTTTTAGTTACCCAAGTTTCTTAAATCATGAGAGTTCTATTTAGTGTTAAGTTGATTACTTTTAATTTATGTATAGTGGGGTCAAGTATCTGTGAAAGCAGAGGATTTACGTAATTTAGCATTACTAATTGCAGGCATAATTTTAGGATTGATTTCTCCTATTATACTCTCATTAATAATTTCAAGATTAGATATATACTTACAATTGATAGTTTTATTTTCACTCGCTCTGGCATCGGTTTTTCTAATATTGGTTGGATTAGGCTTTCCTCAACGAAAACATCATGAGTATGTCCTCAAAAATAGATGGAGGAAAACCCTGAAACTCGGAATTCTAAATGATATGGGATGGGACATTGATAATAAAGACATATATTCTTGGACTGACGTAGAACCAAAGGATTGGAAAAACGCAGTAGGACGTTTCGCTGACAGTAGTGGTGTAGACGTTAAGGTAGAATTTATCGATGTGAATAAAAAGTTTGAAAATTATGTTGCTATTCTGAATCCATATGGTGGAGTATACCCAGAGACTAATCTGAAAACTCTAAATACATTGGACAAGATAATTAATTATGTAAGGGAGGGGGGACTCTTCATAAATGTAGCAGATATACCCGCATACTGGGCATATAACTCTGACCTAAAAAGGAGATTAGATATCGCTGAAGCCATCTACTCGATCTCACCTAGTGGCGCTGATTTACAAATAATTTCAACTAGGCCTTTTGAGTTAGTGCCATTAGCAAAGACTTTGGGCTTGCGTATTTTTGGTAGCAACGAGGGAATTACTCAAAGCCTAAGCAAGATTCTGGGTAAAAATGCAGTAAGTGTAACAGCCAAGAGAGCAGTGATTGTGGAGTCTAATGTAGAAAGTTGTCTGGATATGGTACAAGGGGAGTACTATGATGGAAAACAGCATAATGTGTCATCTCTTTTTTTCGTCAAGTACGGCGATGGCGACTTTCTACTGTCATTGATTTGGATAAACGATGAAAACCACGATCAAAAGAAAAAAAAGGCCATCAGAGATTCGATATCAAAGCTAATTTTAGATAAACTAGCATCTAAGATAAGCGCATAACAAAAAATTAAGTATCCTCTCCAATTTAAGGAAAATTTCGTGTTAAGTGTATGAAATCAAAGGTTTTCCAGCTAGTTGCTTAATATTCTTTCTTTTTATTCTTTTACTTCCTTCTCTTGCCGGAATAATTGCGATTATTTTATGCTTCTTTTTTTTCCATTCCTAGTCCTACATTAACTAGATAATGAAATCCACAATCCTTGGGTGCTTGCCAATCTTGGACATACATAGTGCATTTTAGCTTCTACTCTTTTCTACTTCTTGAATTCAAAAACCTTAACCATTAATTCATTATTTTCCAAGACTATAACTCTTGGAATCTACTATGATTTTCCCAAGCAGTTTTTTAAGTTATTCTGATTTTTAACTTTGATTTGATAAATTGAAAAAAATGTCGAAGCGTGTGAAAAAATAGTATCCAGAATATCTCTAAGATAATTGATCAAAGTGAATATATAGTTCAACAAGTTGTCAACGGGGATAATAATATTATTTTATTAAAAATTATAACACAACTTTTACAGTAGATAAAAGAAAAACAAAAAATTTCCCAAATTGCTTTCGAAAAATTCATTTATATCAACGATTATTTATATCTTATCAAACTATAAGCAGTTGGAGAGACTTACATGTGTGCATGTCCATTATGCGATCTGGAAAAATTTAAAGAAAAAGACAGCGAAGGAAATGTTATCAATAGAGTTTTATACAGTGATGTAGATGAAGATTTTTATGTGGCTATTCCTCAAGAACCCGCAATGGAGGGGCATCTTCTAGTTGTTTCAAAAGACCATATAAAGGACATCACGGAAATTGAGAATAGGAGGCAACTCTCGGTACTGAGCAAGATGATAAAAGTTTCAGCTAAAATCTCTCGAGAACTTAAGAAGTGGGACAAATCGATAAGTAAAGTTTACATTCTGTGCGAGGGAGAAACGCAGCACCTACACTTCCACCTAAAACCCAGAAGAGAACGTGAGGAAACGGGGGACCTATTCCTATTCGAAAAGGAACTCCAAGAAAGTAGGTGGGTCCTAGATTCTGAAAATAAGAGTGAGGTACGAAGAGCCACCCTAGAAAAGGGAATAGAAAGAATCAAGAAGGGAATCGCTCTAGCTGAAAAGCATAAAACACTCATAAAAATGGGTGAGTGGCTTAAACCCAGAAAGGAAGTCGAGGAATTCTATAAAAATATGATAAAAAAAGAGCTAGGGTCCACTGTAACTGACGCAATCAATAGCCTTAAGAAAAAGGTACAAATAAAACAATGTTGATGCTAGCTTTCCCTAGAATATTTCTCCTTTTATCTCATGTATACGGGGCATTGAATAGCCCTAGTCTCAAGCGTTCCGATGCCTCAAAAGAAGAACGAGACACCACTGAGCAAATATCATTCAACAAGCTATAAACAATTCCGATTTCTGAAACATTATCTGGATCCTCAAGTACCTTTTCTATCTCCAAGGTTGCCTTTTCAATTTCCTCTAAGAGTTGTTTGTATGTCGCTCTCCGCGTCTTCCTCAACTTTTCAATAAATAATAGAAAATAATTATTTGTTTCTTCACCTTTTCTTTCACTTATTTTCTTCAATGTGTATCTTATTTCACCTAAAAAGGTGTTACCTTTCCTTAAATTCTCCATTGCTTCCTTTATAGTGTAGCCAATTTTAGAAAATGCATCTTCCGAAAACTGAAGTAGTCTAAGCAAATCAATTGCTAGTCTAGTATTATTTGCGATTTCAGAATTTTTTAATGCCTCTTTAAATTGCATCGATAATCTTCTTAGCCTTGTCATTAGTTTATTCCCCAATAAATTTAATTGCATTAGATGATTTGAATTATTTTAATTCATAATTATAGCGCTCCTCAAAAGTTTTGCGACTAGCGCGAACGAAAGAGTCAAATCTTTTTTCGGGTTATATACCTGTTTTGGTGGTGTGTGTGGTTCTCCGGGGTGATGAGTGGCTCCTACGGGTGTTGGCGAAGAAGTGTAAGGACGCCAAGGAGAAGGTGCGCTACCTAGCTTTGCACGCCCTGAGCAAAGGTTACGCGGTCTCTTCAGTGGCCGAGATATTCTGCGTGGATGAGGCTACCATCTATCGCTGGATAGAAAGATGGCAGGTTGAGAGGAACCTCGCCGACCAGCCCAAAGAAGGAAGACCCCCAAAACTGGCGGAGAAGGATAAAGGGGAAATCAGGAAGCTCGTAGAAGAAAACGATCCCAAAAGACACGGAGTTAACGCGAGTTTTTGGGACTGCCGGGAACTGCGTCTATATTTCCTTAGGAGGGGAAAAGATGTTTCCCAAGAGACTATAAGACGGTGCCTGAGAGGGATGGGGGCGCGCTACGTGAAGGCGGAAATCGAGTACGCGGAGGCTGACGAGGATGAAAGGGAGAACTTCGCCCAGCGTTTTCTCCAAGACCTGGCTTCCAAGCCTGACTCTGTAGTCCTTCTCTTCCAAGACGAGACGTCAGTAGGGTGCTCCCCGAGAAAGGGTTATGGGTGGACTTTTGGGGAGAGACTGGTGGTCAAAGCCCCTCAGACCGATAGGAGAAGGATGAACTGCTTCGGGGCTGTGAACCCCCTCGAGGGGAGAGTAATCCAGATGACCACCAGGGAAGCTAAAGCCCCGGCCTTCGTCAAGTTTCTGAGGAGGGTAAT
Organism: Candidatus Freyarchaeota archaeon; assembly: GCA_030587365.1. Classification (GTDB taxonomy): domain Archaea; phylum Asgardarchaeota; class Jordiarchaeia; order Jordiarchaeales; family Jordiarchaeaceae; genus Jordiarchaeum. Next base: position 51,218 of record JAUQZE010000050.1, read on the forward strand.
CAGAGAGTATCCTGGAGGGAGGATATGGGTTTACACTGATAACCTGCCGGTGCACAAATCCGGGAGGGTGAAAGGCTTCCTTCAAAACCACCCCCAGGTAGAGTTGAGGTTTCTACCAGCCTACTCCCCCGACCTCAACCCCCAGGACCAGTGGTGGAACTTTGAGAGGAAAAAGCTGCTGAACAATCGGTACTTCGCAACCCCACACCAACTGGCAACAGCCATAAGTTGGTTTGGGCGCAACACACCACCCGAACGCGTCATGAGTGTGTGCCCCCTCACACCCATAGAGAACCTCATACACCAAAAATAAAAAAACTCGCATTACTTTTGTGGAGCGCTATAATTTGGCGAAGTATGAATAAGGGGAGTGTAATCAATCCATTATGTTAATAATTTAGAGTTTTTTTACTATTCTATAATTACTCTCATTTACGAAGTGTGATGTTTTGCTGGTTTGGTATGCAGTTTCTTGTTGTAATTAATTATTTTTAAGAGGGGTTTAAAATATTTTATTACTTATATTGAATAAGGCTATTGTATGCACTTGAAAATGGAAAGGTATCTATGTGTAATGTGAGAGTAGTTATATGCGATTATAGTCTTGAGAGGGTTACTTTCAGATTTGGTAGTTGAGATTGTTGCTTTGGAATGGGATGTTTAGGATTACCTTTTTAGGGGATGTTTATATTGGACGAATCTGAGTCTTCAGGAATCAGCAAGGACGATAAGTCGAAGCGTAGGGAGGCTGCGTTAAAGGCTTGGAAAACTATACGGAGTGGAAAGCGTAGAGCCGCCGCGAAGACATCAAAGCATTTAGAAGATTTTATCTCCATCAAGAAGATTAGTTCGATAAAACATCCAGAATCTCAAAAACCAACTGCGAAGAGGTATGGTGGTGGGCTTGTATGCCAGTTTGAGAAGACCCCGCCTAATATTGCGTGTGGCAGATTCTGGGAGCTTAGATGGGCTTTTGGGTGTCCATTAAACTGTGCTTACTGCTACCTGAGGGGCACGACTAGGGGTAACATGAAACCCAGACCTGTGAAGCTAGAATACGTGTTAGCCGCCTTAGAAGAAGTGTTTAATGATCCGAATTTTAATGAGGGTAAGCCTGCTCTCTTCAATAGTGGTGAGTTATGCGACTCGCTAATGTTTCCGGGTATAATGGATAAAATAGCGGATAAATTTGATGGGCAGAATAAACACAAGTTAGTAACCTTGACCAAATTTGGTGTTGGTAACGCTAAGTTCCTGATTGAGAAGCCGAGGAAGAATGTTATCTGTGCGTGGAGTATAAATGCTACTGAGGTAGCCAAACGCTGGGAAACTCTCGCACCGCTGCCGGAGGAGAGGATTAAAGCTGCCAAAATGGTTAGTGAAGCTGGGTACGAGGTTTGGGTAAGGATTGACCCTATTTTTCCTGTAAAGGGTTGGAGGAAAGGTTACGGGGATATAGTTTACAGTCTTCTTTCAAACTTGGAGCCGGGGAGAATAATACTGGGTACGCCGAGGGGGCTCTGGAAAACTATTCATTATGCCGAGAAAGCGGGCTTGGATATCTCATGGGCTAGATACTTTAGCGATGCTGAAACAGGCTGGGGCAAGAAGTTATCCTTCACTCTCAGAAAGGGGATTTATGAATTCATGTATGATAAGCTCACAGCTTTAGGTTACAATAAAACGCGTATATCGATTTGTAAGGAAACAAGAGAGCTTCTGGATGCTCTGGGGGTGAAATACGCTCCTTTAACCTGTCAGTGTTATAGCTACTAATCTCCAAAAGGAATTTGGAACGAAATTGAGTTTATTTATTGCATCTCTTTTATGATTCCCCAATGAAACCGTTTCTCTTAATAAGATTTGAAACATGGTGAAAAAAGGGGGGTAAATATAATAAATTCTAGAAAGTCATATTATGTATAATTTCTGTAACGTGACTTGAAATTTGAGAAGGCTCGGAGGATTCCCAAGTTGAAGGTTGTCTTAAAAGAGGTGGTAAATCTAAGTGGTGAGAGGAAGGTTGTTGTTGATAGAGTGGGGGATGGCTCGATAATTAAGCTGTTCGATAAGACTCCCCCGCCTCAGAAGCCAACGGATGTTGTTTGCCCGCATTTTCTGGAGTTGAAGTGGGCTAACGGTTGCTACTTTAACTGTGCCTGGTGCTACCTGAACGGAACCTACAGATTTCATCCTGACTGGAAGAATGGGAAGCCAAACATCAAAAACTTTGAGAAAATTGAAGAACACTTGAAGGCTTTCCTATTAGGCGATGGCATTCAGCCTGAAATCTTGAATGCAGGAGAGTTGTCTGACTCCTTACTAGCGGAGGATAGGGGTAATGGAGAACCGCCTTTCTCAAAATTCGTAATTGATATGTTTAGTGCCTATGACTCTGAAGGAAAACATAAAGTTCTATTTTTAACTAAAGGCACAAACGTCAAGAACCTAATAGAGTTAAGCGATGAGGGGAGTAAAAGAATAATTATGAGTTTCAGTTTAAACGCTGACATTGTAGCTAGGAGATGGGAGAAGAAGGCTCCATCCGTTAACGCGAGGATAAAAGTTGCTAGAAAGGTTTGGGATGCGGGCTACACAACAAGAGTTCGTATAGATCCAATGGTTCCCGTAGAGGGATGGAGGAAGCATTATACTGATTTAGTTGATAAAATATTTTCTAACTTCACACCAGAGAGAATAACATTGGGCTCTTTGAGAGGTTTAACCACAACAATAAGAAAGGCGAAGGATAGGTCTTGGGTTGTGTACCTCTCAGAAAAGTCGAATTGGGGTAGAAAAATCGATTCTGAGACTAGATATGGAGCATATGCGTTCATTATGGAGCAGTTAGAAAAGGAATATGATTACAAACATGTTGCGCTGTGTAAAGAAACAATTGAGATGTGGACAAAATTGGGAATGGACTACAAGCAAATTAAGTGCAACTGCACCCTATAAAGGGGAGTGTGGAGTTGAGCGTTAGAAACTGGGTAGAAAAATACAGAAATGCGGTTCAAAACGCAGAGTTAATAGAGTTGGTAGATGCCCCAGATTTATTTTGTAATCAGGTAGGTGCTTGGGCTTTTCTGAAACTAGCATTCCTATGGAACTATGCATATTACACGTACATACCAATAATTGGCAGAAGATATAGTAATATGTGTTATGTAGACCTCTTCTCGGGATCTGGATTAGACCAATTTAGTGATTGTAGCGGCAACCCTCAACTCATATTAGGCTCTCCACTACTAATGGCTACTATTAATAGTCAATACCCTTTTAAAACATGTTTTTTCTTTGAAGCTAACTCGGAATGCGCTGATACTTTAAGTAGGCGTCTCCACAAACTGGAAGAGTCTAGTAGACTAACTTGTAAATATTATGAACTTTTCTGTGACTGTAACAAAGACATTGATAAAGTTATAAATAACTTAAAAGGCCTTGATGGATGTCACTTTCTGCTATTTGTGGACCCTTTCTCAACAGAAATTAAATGGGAAACAATGGAGAAACTGTTAAAATTAAACTATCCGTCTTTTGACATGATCTTTAACTTTCAACCCTTCGGAGTAAACAGGAAAAGCTACAACCCCAAGACTATAACTGAATTTTTAGGAGATTCAGATTACAATGCCTATAAGCATACTGATGAAAGAATCTTAGAAGCATTGGAAAATCAGTATCTGCAGAAATTAAGGAAGTTCCCAAACATTGTAAAAGTAATTAAACGTGTGCGAATCAAATCTGGCACTGGCAGCTTCTATTACGACCTCATATTTACAACCAGAAAAGCGGGATCTCCTTGGGTTAAAAACATAGATTATCTAAAAAAGGTGATTGAAAAATTAACTGGTTACAGTGTTTCTATAATCTTCGATCCTACAATCAAAACATTGAATCAACACATCAAGTAACTCTGAACGACTTACTGAGTGGATGTTATATGTTAATGTATCTTTATTAAAAATTATTTAATCACGTCTTGAACTTGATTCAAAGAAGCTGTGGATAGGTTTAGTGATTTTATGACTTCGGATGGTTTTACTTTGGATACTAAAATACTCAAAATGAGATTTCATTAGTTCTAGATGGTAAGACAATGTTAATATTTACTCTTGGTGAAAGTTAAGTTTGAGAAGGGCACACTTACCTTGTTTGGTGAGTCTAAACTTTGTGAAAGAAATGATTTGGTTGGAATGAATGGTGCTTACTTTCATCCAGATTTGTTATTCGCATTTTCATGTGATGAAGTTTTTGATGCGTGGGAATGGATCGGTAGTGAAGTGGGTGAGTCTTTCTACCAGATGTCTAAATGGTTAACAGGTTCCTTTGTTTAAGAGCGGTCGTAACAAGAGTTATAACCCTTGCAGTAATGACTCCTATGAGTGTGGCTGTTAAGCTTTTTAAACTTTCCAAGTTGATTGATACTAAACCGAAAATTGATGAATTAAAAAAAGCATTAAAGGGAAATGTGAAATCTTGGACCCGAGATCAGACCATGGGTTGGTATGATAAAGTTGAGCAAACAGTTCGTTTCTTTGCAACCTTGAATCTGAATTTGAATGCGCATTATTTTCACTTGAATGCGGTTTACCAGTGAGGCTGTCAAAAAAGCCAGATATGTATGTGGGTGAAATAGCAGTTGATGTGAAAAAACTATCTTGGGACCAGTCACTTCCTCGGTTAAAATATACACGAAAGATTATTGAGCGAGCTGACCAAGCTTTCCAAAGACAAGGCGCGGAATTAGTTGGAATTGGTATCGGAATGCCTTTAATACTGCTTGGTTTGGCAGAAAAGAGCGCATCTGGAATCGGTAGGAAAGAATTCTGCGTAGCACTTGAAAATGGTTTAGCCCTTGCAAAAGAGGGGAGAAAACCTGTGTTTCTCTTTTATAATAATCCTTGGACTGGTGATGTCTGGGCGAGAACTAAAGCGAAGATTGAGTCTTCTCTCGATCCTCCTAAAAAGTAGTTTGGGTTTGAACCTTCAAAGAATAACTAAAAAATAACCTTCACTCACAAACATAATTAGAGAAAAAAACCTGTAAACACAACCGCATAGCAAACAACACCATAAGAACTGCAAAACGTCTCGAAATTTTGTGGGGAGACAGATTATGGCTATATTTGAGAAAGAGGTATTGGAAAGGTAGTATAATTTAAAAGGCTATCTTTCCTTCTAATTAAATATGAGGGGTAAAGATGATTTTCGAAAAAATAGAACCTGCACTAAGAGAAAGAGCCAAAGAGATAGAAAACTTTTGTTCCAGGAAATTGGACTATCTTCATGGACTGAACTGTTTCAGATACTATACCGATCATGGTCCAGCACATTCTAAAGCTATTTTGGAGCTGTTTGGAAAGCTTCTCGATAGCATATCACTTAAAAAGGGAGGTCGACTGAATGAATACGAATATTTTATTTTATATAATTCAGCTTGGTGTCATGATTTGGGATTATTATCAACAGAAGAAGATAGGGATCTTAAAGAGAAGTTTTCGTTTACTAAGTTTTGTGAATTCATTAGAAAAAATCACTCTAGAAGAAGTTTTAATTTCATAAATAATAAGTGGAGAGATATGGGAATTCAAAATGAAACAGAAGCAAATTTAATAGGAATTATCTGTAAGGTACATAGTGCTGAGGAAGATATAAATCAACTTTCTGAAGATTTAGCTATTCCTATAGAAAATAATGTCAAAACTGTTAGAACAAGATTTCTTGCTGCTTTATTGAGATTGGCAGACACTTTAGACGCAAAATGGGATAGACTTCCTCCTCGTGAAAATATAAACGAAGAGATAAGCGAAATTTCACGACAACAAATTATGGAATATTGGAAACATGAAGTAGTAAGAAGAATCAATATTGACCATGAAAGGGAAGAAATATTAGTTGATATTCTTATAAAAAGGGAATATCCACCAAAGGCCGATATAGTAGGAAAGGTTAAGAAAAAACTTGAGAGTGAATTAGAATCTGTAAGAAAAATTTTGGAGGATTATGGTATATCCCTTAATTTCAAGTTTTCGGTCAATGAATCTCAAATAAAAGAAAGACTTGGCGAAGAGGAGTTGGAGGCCTATTCAGACGCATACAAATATTACGAAGAACTTAGTTTGGTAGAAGAGATAAAGAATCCAATAAAAAGTATGATTTTTGAGATTGTTTCTGAAAATTACCCTGTAAGCGCTGCAACAATTTACGAAGCGAAAGATATGAAAAATAGAATAAGCTATCAAGGATTCTTGAACCATTTGGAGGAATTAGTTCTCGAAGGTTATATACTAGAAGAAAAAAATCTTTATACGCCCAATTTGGAGAAGTGGGTTTTAATAAAAAAATTAGAATCAATTGACAGGGCTATGTGGGAAGGAAGGATTGGAGAATTTTATGTGGAAAAAAGCTTGGATAATAATTGGGAGCCGTATTTTAAATTATCACATCCCAAATTAAATGGTAGGCAGATTTTCGAAATTCTATTAGAACACTTAGAAAAATTAGGTAAAGAAAGAGACTGGGAAGAGGTTTGGTACCAAGTTTATGATTATAGAAGGCATGTAAGTTTTAAGAAGAACAAGCGGGCTATAATTCAACTCAAGCTCTTTAAGAATTGGTTTTTCCCTTATGAATGGCGGTTTCACATTTCACACTGGGACAGAGAGATTAAAGATGAAGATCTAATTAAAATTATCTCCGAATTAGGAAAAAAGGTAAGTTTAAAAAATAGCAAGCTAAAAAAATTAGAGCCTAAATTATCATAGACTCTTGAAAGCCGTTTGTTAATATTAACATATCAAGTATAGGTGATATGTTTTTTGGGAAAATAGTAAAAATAATATAAAAATCTAGGCATGAGTTAACTAGGTTATGTGAAATGTCATATCATCAAAAACTAATAGAAGAGGTAGTTGGGAAGATTGAAAACCGAAGAAACAGCTACGGTTCTGTTCTAGTGAAAAGCACAATAGTTAAGCAAGACAGTGCTTGGAAAAACAGTGTTACCAAAATTCTCCCGTTGCACAAGTCTGAAACCTATGTTACTAAAGAGAAACTTGACTATGGAAACTTCGTTTTATTTGAAGAACTCATTTCTCTTGATAACCTAATCGAAATAATAAGAAAGTTGCCTGAGAAAGGAACTGCGACTATCACTTTAGGAGACTACGAAGTCCAAGTTGAGGGTGAAGGTTTACAAGATGGGTACGAATATGATAGTGGTGAAGAGTATCTTAGTATTGGATGGTCTTTCGAGAGGTATCATTACAGAAGCCCTTCGAGAATACACCCAAAAGAGCCAATAGTATCGAAGGATTTGCCACTTTTCCCCAATTTTCAAAAGGCCGTTAACGAGCGTATAGGCATAGATATTGTACGGTACTCAGAACTCTATAGTATCGTCATATGTTTGCCAAAATATGAGGCGAAAATAGAGGAAGTGAATATTGGATCCACAGAAATAAGAGTAAAAGTCCAACCCAGAGATACGAATATTGAAAACTTAATAGGTAAGCTCTACTGTGAGAGAGAAAATGAAGTAAAACACGTAGATATTGAATTTAAAGATAAAGTGGAGATTACTTCGATTGGGTTCAAGCCAGACTTCTTGTATATAATATTGATGGCAAAAACCGATAATGAGGTGCTTGATAGTAGACGATATTCTAGTCGACAACTATTACCGAAAGGGGTTGTTATTGACATCCCAGAGTATGGGATAAGAGAACTAATTAGAAACGGGGAAACAGAAACTGTTGAATTTAAGGAAAATATCGGTAAACCGGAAGAATTTGTTGAAACAGTTGTTGCCTTTGCCAACAGCAAAGGAGGAATAATTATCTTAGGTGTTGATGACCATTCTAAAGTCATTGGTGTTTCTGAAAGATTTAATGAAGACACGATTACCAACATACTAAGGAGTCACTGCGAACCTCAAATAAAATGCGAAATAATTAGAAGGCAACTCGACGAGAAAGAAATAGTAATTATCCGTGTGGAGGAAGGTAGAGATAAACCATATATTCTTAAGGATAAAGGAGTGTATATTCGAGCGAATGCTACTGATAGAATCTCTAATAGATATGAATTGGATGAAATGTATAGACAGAAACAATTGGGATATCGATCGTAATAATGATTATCTGCAATTTTTCATTGAATTTTGCAATATGAAGATCTTTATTAATAGTCTACGAGAATTAATTAAATGGATTGGTTCAAAGAAATCTATCGAATATAAATTAAATGTTCCAATAGAAAATATTGATGAATGGATTCATAAAAATATTAGAGGAGGGGAATGAGCAGTGGGAAAATACAATCGTCTAAAAATATTAAAGGAGACAAAGGCAAGGTCTCACCATGTTTGCCACAGGTGTGGGAAAGGAATACTCCCTGATGAAATATATTATCGAGAACATATCGAAGATAAATTCCTTCACAACTTGCATGCTAAGAAATATTGCTCATCTTGCTATGAAAAATACGGAAATGATTTATTATTGAAGAGAAAAAGATATTCAAAATTGCACTAATCCGCGACTATGCGTTTGTCAGTACTTAAATTGAAACTCGTATCACCTTAGACGCAAAAAACTTGTTATTTTCAAATATTTGAAGTTAGAAAAAAATTATTTTTTTAGTATATCTTTAAGAATTTTCATGTTTTGCACCTTATCATTCTCAGGAATCCCTGCTCTTGGGGTTGGGAACCAGCTTGAAAAAAATTGGCACCGTAGATTCTTCGCGTCCTCTCTCAAGTAGGATTCTTCTACAATTTTGCCAGCAAAATCTTCTAGCCTAAATCTTTTTACTTTTAGGAAGGCTTTTAATGGGGTTTTGCCTAATGTACAAACTATTTTAGGTTCGCAATATTGAATCTCCCTAAGAATAAATCTTCTACAATTTTCTAAAGCTTTCATTGGTGGATTAGCATTCTGGTTTTTATTTTCCTGGAAGGGGCATTTTACAGCATCTGTACAGTAATATTCCTCTTTGAACTCCTCCAAACTTTGGTTCTTCATTAAGCCAGCTTTAACCAATTGATTAAGAAGCCGTTTGCGGACTCGTGATTTTGATTCAAGGTTCCAAAAATATACTCCGCTCACAGGTGGTGATTCTACCACAAATATAATCTTAAACTGTTTCAGCGAGACCCCGAAATCTAATGGAGTTTTCTTTCCCTCTAATAAGACATACTTTCTTCCACCAATGGATTCGCACCTTTTACAATTATGAATTTCTTCTATGAGTTGGCTTTCTTGCATAAAAATCACTTACATTAGCCTTTTTTAAGAGGATTTTCATGAACCAGTTAACTAATTATGTCAGGTCACATTCCGAGTCTATTTTTTCTTTTGGAAATTTCTATTTCTCTAGTAAAATTAAATTGAATATTTTCTTTATCTCTTCGGGGATGTCTAGTTTTTCTGCTGTTAGGGGTACGTCTTTCGTTTTCCTGTAATCTTCTGGTGGGTTTGTGCAGTTGAATTGTCGAACGAGATATTTTTCTGTGCAATTCTTTTTTAAGCAGTATATTGGGTGGTTTTCTTTGCCATTTTTATAATCTCTAGATTGTTTCTTGTATTTCTGTCATATAATAGAGAAGAGAGACTAGTAAAGGTAATTCGCTTCTCTTTTGCTTAGCGTGTTATTATTCAGTGCGTGCTGTTAGGATTATCAGAATTGATATTGCTAACATTTTCAGCGCGCGAAGCTTTTAAATACAAGTTTCGTTTTGACATAACTGTGGTAAATCTTGAGTAGGGCTAGGTCAAGCATCCCTTCAGGTCAAGAGATACTTAGCGAAGCTCTAAGCGCTGACCCTAACCTAGATATTAACGCTCTGCACGCTAAGACCTTTGAGTTGATGCTCCAATACAGGTCGGAGTATTATGAAAGAAGGGTTGATGAGATACTTTTGGAACTCAAACTGCCGAAAAATATTCGCCTTAGTGTAAAGAAGAAACTCTTGGAGCCTATCGTAGTCGGAGACAAGGAATATAGCAATTTTATGGAAGAAGTTTCTAGACGCGTTAGCCAAGCTTTTCAGCCTTTATCCGGCAATCTCGCCGAACTCTGTGCCCAAAGAGAGTTAGAGAAGTCTGGTCTTGAAAAGGATCACCATTTCGTTAAAAGAAAGGAACGGACAGATTTCATTATCTTTTACCCGGATATTCAGTCTTGCATATCGAAGCATAGAGTTGAAGTGAAAAATGTAAGTTTACGGGAACGGGGTACGAGGGGATTGGCTTTTGATGGAGATAGTCTATTTGGGTTCTTCAACCAAGCAAGCGAATTCACAGAACCAAATGTTCAAGTATTGGAAAATCTATGCGCTAAGACTTTAGGGTACTGTTATGTGCCGCCAGACCTCTTGAAACAGATCCGCTATAAGACAAAACGTTTTAGATTAAACACTTTGTTTGGTCAAGACATGGCTCAATTCGCCAAGACTGGAAAAATCCCTTAGGATGGTTTCCAGAAATCCAAAATATACTCAAACGTCGTTCCCAAAGTGATATAATTACTGGGCCACCCAAATATACCAACCTTGTTTACCAAGTTTCTTCTATCCCAAATAATGATGTTCCTCAATTCATATCCTGCTTTTTCCATCTCTTCTATTAGATAGACATGAACGAGCATCCTTTTCCCATATTTCCCTTCTTTCCACCATAGGTCTGTAACGTTAATTACCGAGTGGGCTTTTGGCTTCATGAGAGGGAGAATTCCTTTGTAGATTTCGCCCAAAGTCTCGGCGTATTTTTTTGGTTCCATGGTGCCTAGGTCTCGAGCGTCATTTGAGTATTGTTGAACTCTAAGAAATTGCTCATTTTTCCTGAGGTCTCCTCTTATGCTCTTGTTTAATCTAGGTCTATTTAACATGTTGGCATAGGGAGGTGAGGTAACAACTAGAGCTACAGTTTCAGGTTCAATGTATTCAGCTATGTTGTGAGCATCATCACAGATAGCTATTTGTTGGCTCGTGTGACCGCCGCTCCATATGTCTAACTTGTCTTGAGAGACTCTCTTATTTGCTAAGTCAACATATTCCTTCTTAAGGTCAAAGCCAATAGCATTGCGGTTTAAGTCGAACGCGGCTAGGAGAGTTGTTCCAGTACCTACAAAAGGGTCTAAGACTAGTTCGCCTTCATGTGTGAACAACTGAATACATTTTTTGGGTAAAGCTATTGGGAATACAGCTGGGTGAATATTCTTGTCTCGAATATCTCTTTTCTCATAGTAGAGTTCCCAAATTGCCACTTGGCTTTGAATCCACTCTTTTGCAGTCATGCAGTTGATGTGGTTTGGCTCGCAACTACATGTCCTGTCATGGCCGATTTTTATGATCTTAGTTTTTTCCGAAATCATTTTTCCTCTCTCCTATGATTATTCATGTACTCTTTTAAAGCCATCTCTAGCTCTTCGCTTAGCTTGCGAGCACTTCCCCTCTTGTTAACAACGAAGAGAGTCCACTGTTTCCAGAGTTCACGATTTACTATGAATGACGTTTTTTTCTTCATCATTGAAGCTTGCCACTCCTAGCTACGCTATTCTTTTTCATTATTGAATTGGGATATAGTGGTATTTAGGTCTTGCGGTGTAGCGGTGTAACAGTAAAGTTTTACTGGAGCTTGCACTTTGAGATGATCTGTTGAAAATGGTTCTATACACAAATCTGAAAGATGAATAGTCAAAGAAGAAAAATATAATCCTGTTCGTCTTGAAACTCACTACTGGCGCTGAAGTTAGAATTGACTTTTTTCGGAAATTTCTATTTCTCCTAGTAAGATTAAGTCGAATATTTTCTTTATCTCTTCTGGGATGTCTGATTTTTCTGCTGTTAGGGGTCCGTCTTTTGTTTTTCTGTAATCTTCTGGTGGGTTTGTGCAGTTGAATTGTTGAACGAGATATTTTTCGACGCAATTCTTTTTTAGGCAGTATATTGGGTGGTTTTCTTCTTTGCCGAAAAACTTTCTGAGATTTTCAATATCCTTGCAGAATACAAATTTTGCGGTGTTTACTTTTGCTTGGTTATATTTTTGGCATATTTCTTCTGCGTTTTCTCGTTTATCGCCATCTAGGATGACGATGCACTTGTAGGGGTTTTTGGGTATTGTGTATAGTAGGTGTGTCCAGAAGCTTCCGCATAGGTGGTAGATTCCCACCTTGTTTATTAATTTGAACCAGTTTTCGGGGAATTCTCTCTTTAAGTAGTTTTCCAGCCAGATTTGGAAGATGTATACGTCGCTTGTTCCTTCGAGGTAGATGTGGATGTCTTTTAGGCTGATGGTGTGGGGTAGGTATCCTGCGAATACGTTTGGGTCTTCTTGGTTTTGCATTAGGTCGATTTTTCGAAAGTCGTCGTCTAGTACTGAGTGGAAGTAGACTGCTATGTTGCTGTTTTTCCAGAGTAGGGGGTTTACGAATGTGGGGTCTTGTGTTGCTATGAATATTTGTTTTTCTTGAGATTGGTCGAGTAGGAATTTTAGGAATTCCTGTTTTACGGATGGGTTTGGTCCTAATTCGGGTTCGTCGATTAGTACGATTCTCTTATTGTGGCTGAATAGGACATCCACTGCGAGACAGACTAGTGATCTTACGCCGGAGCCTTGTTTTGCTATTTCTGTTTCGAAGTCTGCGTCGTCTAGTTTTCTTATTAGTTTCTCGTATTTTTCGTCGTCGATTCTTGGGTCTACTACGTTTTGGAGGAAGTTTATCCAGCTTTTTTTCTGGGGGGTGCTTAGTTTTCGGTCTTCTAGGTATTGTTCTAGTTTTTTTTCTTTGTAACTTTGGAGGCGTGTTTCTGGGCAGTATAGGATTGAGTTGCTTATTTCTTCTATTATGTCTCTGTGGATGAAGGGTGAGAGATGTTTGGCGTGTAGTCTGGTGTGGCTTGCTTCGTTTACCATGGTTATGTCTTCTTTGATGTTTTTGCAGGGTGTGTTGTTTTGTCCAATTTTGATTTTTGCGCGTTGTTTTTGTAGGGCTCCAGGTACTAGGCTTTTAATTTGTTTCTCGTCAATTGATAATTCTACTATCATTTCGTTGTTGGGATTGTTCAGGTAGAAATCTTCGGTTTTGAGAGGGAGAGAAAGTCCACCAATTTCGGGGGTAACTGTTCTGAACTCTTGGCATTCTTTGCACGTGTAAGGTTCCTCTCCATAAATCATTCCGCTTAGGCTTGAGATGAGTTCTAGGAGGTTTGTTTTTCCGCAATTGTTTGGTCCTATGAGGATATTGAGGTCTTTTAGTTCTCTGAGTTTGTTGTGTCTTATGTTTCGAAAATTTACTATGTTGATGTTTTTGAAGATAATCACTTTAATCTCTCCTCTAGGTTTCTATAGGAATGTAACTTGATTTAAAATCAGTGGTGGTTGATTTACGGTTAAACAGGAGTTGAGTGATGTTTGTTTACAAGAAAAGTTTATATGTAAAAGGGGGAGTTGAGATGAAGATTAGAAGTGAGGTGTGTTGTTTTGCCCAAGGTTAGGGTTGGCGATATTAATATGTATTATGAGATTCATGGTAGGGGTTTTCCTCTTGTGATGATTATGGGGGCGGGTGCGAGTAAGGATCGCTGGTCTCCGAATGTTATTAAGCAGCTTTCTAAGCATTTCAAAATTTTGATATTCGATAATAGGGGGGTTGGAAGAACCGACGTACCCGAGGGTAAGTACACGGTAAGAACCATGGCGGATGATGTAGTGGGGCTCATGGATGCGTTAAAGATAGCTCAGGCTCATGTGCTCGGTGTCTCCCTGGGGGGAGTAATAGCGCAGGAGTTGGTTCTGAATTATCCTGAGAGGGTTAACAAGCTGGTGCTTATGTCTACATTTTGTGGGGGTCCCCATGCTATTCAATCTCCTCCCGAATTTTTTGAGAAGGTAGTTAGATTGATTGATAAGGTTTCGAAGGGAGAGCATGAGGAGGCAGCCAGAGTGTTCGCTTCTTGGCTTTTCTCCGATGATTACATGAAAAACAACCCGGATGTTGTAGAAAAATTTGTTGCCAGATATCTCATCGTTCCTGTAACCCAGGCCGGAATTATGGGGCAAATGGCCGCTGCACAGAGCTTCGACACCTATGATAGACTGCCGCAAATCACCAAGCCGACACTGATAATGCATGGCAAGGACGACGCTACAATACCAGTTGGGAACGCTGAAATACTGGCTGAGCGTATTCCAGAAGCAGAACTAGTTATTTACGATAATACACAACACGGCATGCTTCTTCAAGTAGAGGAAGACTGGCTCAAAAGGGCGATAGAGTTCCTAAAAAGGTAGGTGGAGGCGGAGGACACTCAAAGGTTGCATCATAAAGGCTGCATAATCTGGTTGCTCATTCTAAAAGGTGGTTTGAAAGAAAAAAAGCAGAGAAGATATAGATTAAATTATGGGGTGTACAAATCTTGGTTGTGAGAAGGGAATCTTGGCTTTGCAAAACTCGAGCTTTGATGTAAAAACGGGCTATTTGTTCATTAAAGTTTTTGGGGAGATAATCTTTCTATTTCTTTCATCTTATCGTAAATGGGGTCTGTTGATATTATTTTTCTATCGGTTAGTAGGGCTGTTGAGGCGTGGAGCGAGTCGAAATATGTTAGTCCAACTATTTCGCCGCGTAGCTCTGAAGCTTTTAGGATGATCTCTGAAGTTAATGTTCTTTCATCTAGGTTTGGATATTTCTGAAAGGCTGCAATCTCGGTTCTTATTTCACTTTCAGGATATCCTTTTGATTTGTGGATCAGCTCGTATTCTAGGTAAGCTGATGTGGCAACTGCGGTGTTCGTTATCTTCTTTTCCTTAATTTTTAGGAATAGGCGGTCCGCCGCATTGTGGAGGTTGTCGGAAGAGTTTACGAAGGCTATTAGCATGTCAACTTCTATTATCGGCACTTTCCTCACGCCTAGCTTCTCTTTCAATCACCGAATCAGCTAGATGCTCAACTTTCTCGTACGTGGTATTAGGGTCTTTCCTCTTTCCTCTAAGAAAGGTGTATGGGTCTTGTAACACTCGGATTTGGAGTACACCCTCGTCTTCCTTAACGACTTGCCATTCAAGTTTGTCTCCGGTTTTAATTTTCATCAATTGCCTTATTTTGCTGGGAATGGTCGTTAACCCCTTTTTGCTAACCGTACTCGTTACCACTAAGAAACACCTCATGTCTAAGAAAAAGATAGACTCTAAGTATATAACTCTTGCCTAGCTAAGGAAGTTGACCCATAATTCTTCTAGGCTCTCTTCTTCTGTCTTTCTGGCAATGCAGGGCAGTTACAGCCTCAGCAGATATGGTGTCAACTTGAGGTTTTTGCAACCTCCTGTGCAAGTGTGGGAGTCAACCGCGGTCCTCCTCCGTGAACTGGGTCAATCTACCTTGGTCTAAGCCGATGGCTGTCTCCAGCATGCTTTTGCGGTGCTGTTTTATCAATACCTGTATTACCTCGTCTATACTTCCATCTCCCAGTGCTTTTTTGAGGTGTTCAAGTATTTCGAGTGTATTCTTTGAGACTCTCACTGTTGTGTTTTCTCTTAATTAAATCACTAAGCCAATTTAGTGTATATTTATGTAAATTTTCGAATACTAATAAGATTATCATTAATTATTCGTAGTGTAGATTAATTTGTGATTCTGTGGAGAACGCTTTGATAATGGTTGAGTGTATTCTGGGTGCGAAATTGGTTATCCATAAAAGTAGTGAGTGTGGAGTTTTTATTCAAGAAAGAGGAATATGTGGTCAGAAGAGTGGTTTTTTTCTAAAAAAGTAAATTGGGCGGAATGAGCCTCGCTACTCCACTCTAAAAGGAGGTTTGGAAGAAACATAAACAGAAGGAGGTTAAATTATGAAATGTACAAATCCTAGTTGTCAGAAGGAAATCTTTGCTTTGCTATACTCTGAGCTTGGCGGTGTAAGAGACTTTACGGTTTACGTGGAGAGAGGGAAACTTAAATACGAACTGGACCGAAATGAACCAGATGAGAAAACGGGGTTCAAATGCCCTTACTGTGGTACCGTATTAGCGGAAACAGAGGAAGCAGCGCGTACCCTCCTCCAGCCAGTGGATCGGGAGGTTTGTAGTATCTGTGGGCGTAGCGTTAAGAGAGGGAGTGGTTTATTCGTGGATAGGGTGCAAGATTTTAACTCTAGCGAAAAGAATAGAGATTGGCAGATCGTTTCCGCAGGGTGATTATATCTGTCGTGAGTGCGATGCTGGAGAAACTGTAGAAAGTGGAGGAAGCGGAGACGCTCCCTCCTCTGCCTTGGACGGCGATAACCATTATGAGTGAGGAAAAACAAGTAGGATTAATAAATTGTTAGGTATTGCTGTGAATTCTAAACCACTGTATTCTGGCGAGAGTTTTCCAAGAGGTTTCTATCAATTCTTTAAGAAATAGAGTTTTCCTCTCTTGCTAGGCGGAATAGTAGTTCGTCGGCTTCGTGATTTTCCTCTTTCCAGTCTTTGAATTTGCCTCTGAACTTTTCGTGGATGTCCTTGAATAAAATTTCAATCCTTTCAATTTGCAGTATTTCACTCTGGCTTTCGGATACCTTTGTAGTGTCTTGTGAGGGTTTTTCTCTTTCCATATTGCTTTCGGCTATTTTAATTAGTCTCCTTATAATGTCGTCATAGGTTTCCCCTTTCTTGCCTAGTTTTTTCAATTGTTCCCTTACTGCCTTCGATAATTGGATTGTGGTCAAGTCTTTGGTCACATAAAACACCATTTAACGATTACACGTTAATCCTTTTTAGTATTTACTACGATTAGAAGAATCGTCCAGAAAGTATATTGAGCGGATAATGCATTAAGAGCATAAAAGTTAGACGACAGAAATTTATACTTACATTACCATGAAGGAATTAGAAAGAAGATTAGGAGTTCACTCTATTTAACGTTAAGTGGTTATGGAAAAGATTGAGTAAATTCGTATAAATACAGGCGAAGATAGGGAATAGTATGAGATGTGTGTATAATTTCGTGTTTGAACAGGAAGCGAATCTGGGATGCATTAAGTGGAATAGTTGGCGGGGGACTTAAATAAAGGTAATATAAATATAAGTGTGAGGCGGGCTCATGAAGGTTCCGGATAAGGCTAAGGAAGAAGGATTGTTGGATTATGCTGAGAGGCTTTCTGAATTGTACGCTGGGAGAAGTGATGCTAGGGTTAGGAAGTTGAAGGGACAGTTTTTCACTCCTAAGCAAGTAAGCGCCTTTATGGCTTGTCTGTTTGAGACGCCGTGTGGCACGGTTCGCCTTTTGGATCCGGGTGCTGGTACTGGGGTTCTTACTGCTGCTTTTTGTGAGCGATTGTTGAGTAGTGATGAAATTGTGGATTTGACTGTGGATGTTTATGAGAATGAGCCTGCTTTTTGGCCCTTTTTGGAGGCGGTTTTGGAATCATGCAGAGAGGAGTTGGAGGAGAGGGAGCATAGTTTTGGTTTCAATATTTATGTGCGGGATTTTATTTTGAGTAATAGTAGGTATTTTAGAAAGACCGATTTGTTGCGGGGAGGGGAAAAGAGTGTTTTGTATGATTTTGTGATTTCTAATCCTCCGTATTATAAATTGAACAAGGATTCACCCCAATCTGAGGCTATTATGGAATTGGTTTCTGGTCAGCCCAACATTTATGCTCTTTTTATGGCGATATCGGCGAGCATGGTGAAACTGGGAGGGGAAATGGTGTTCATAAGTCCGAGGAGCTTTTGTTCCGGCTTGTACTACAAGAAGTTTAGAGAGTGGTTCCTCGATAACGTTCGGATAAAGAATGTTCATATTTTCGAGTCTAGAAAGGGTATTTTTGATAGGGATGATGTTCTTCAGGAGAACATTATTCTGAAAGCCAAGAAACTGAATAGGGTAAGCGAACGCGAAAACGGGAACGTAATTGTAAGCATTAGTGAGAATAAGGATTTTAACCAGTTGAGGAAAATCGAGGTTCCTTATGCGGATGTGATATGCTCCAGAAATGGGGCACTCTTCATAAGAATACCTTCCTCGGCTCTCGATGTTGACATTCTGCATATTGTTGATAAGTGGTCTAATACGTTGGAAGAGTTGGGGTTGGAAATTTCTACGGGTCCTGTGGTTCCTTTCCGCGCAGAAGAGTATTTACTGCCTGAGTTAACAAAAAAGCCAGATTCAGCTCCCCTTCTTTGGATGCACAACATGCAGGATATGAGGGTTGTGTGGCCTCTGAAGAAAAACGAGAAAGCATCTGCCATTCGAGTATGTGCCGGAACAGCGCCACTCTTATTACCCGTTAAAAATTATGTGCTGGTCAAGCGTTTTAGTTCAAAGGAGCAAAAGCGTAGATTGTATGCGGCGGTGTTGTTGGAGCCCGATTTTCCCCATGAAACGGTGGGCATCGAGAACCACGTGAATTATATTCACAGGCCGAATGGAAACCTGTCCGAACACGAGGCTTTTGGCATCGCAGCAATACTGAATACAACTGTGGTTGATAGCTACTTTAGGTCGCTCAATGGCAATACTCAAGTGAATGCTTCGGATATCAGAAGTTTGCCATTCCCTAGTATTGGAGAGATTAAGGAAATTGGAAAGTTAGTTTACGAGTCTCAATCTTACCGGAACGGCTTTAATTTGGACAATATTGTTGCGGGAGTTTTGGGAATTAATTCTGAAATAATAAAGAATCTAAATAAGGGCGAAACTAAAAATGGGCAAAGTTAGCGAAGCCATTGATATTCTGAAAGCTTTGGGGTTGCCCAGGGGGCAGCAGAACGAAAGATCAGCGTTGACATTGTTGGCTTTGATGGATTTGAGAGAAGATACACCTTGGTCAGAATCCAAAAAGCGTGCTATAATAATTCATGATATTCTAGTTTTCGCCCAAAAACATTACGGAAAGAAATACGCTGAAAACACTCGGGAAACGATAAGGCGTCAAACTCTTCATCAGTTTGAGCAGGCGGGAATAGTTGTCATAAATCCTGATGATCCGTTTAGGCCAACAAACAGCCCTAAAACGTGTTATGAAATTACGGGCGAGGCTCTGGAAGCAGTAAAGAAATATGGCACCCCCGACTGGCAATTTGCCCTACAGGAGTTTGTGAAGAAAAAGGGTAAACTAGTTGAAAAATACGAGAAACGGAAGAGAACACATTTAATACCAGTCGAGTTACCCGATGGAACCTCCGTTAACTTTTCACCGGGAAAACACAATGAACTGCAAGCAAAGATAATTAAAGAATTTCAAGCAAGATTTTGCCCAAATGCCAAAGTGGTATATGTGGGTGACGCCGCTAGGAAGCTGTTATATATAGATGAAAAGTTATCCAGTGAACTTGAAATTCCAATAACAGAACATAATAAATTGCCGGATGTTGTTCTTTATGATTCACAAAAGAAACATCTTTTTTTGATAGAAGCCGTTACGGCGCATGGTCCATTATCTCCTAAACGCCAAATAGAATTGGAAGAAACATTAAAACACTGCAAAGCCCAAAGAATATACATTAGCGCATTCCCCGACTTTCGGGAGTTCAGGAAACACATTGATAACATTGCATGGGAAACAGAGGTATGGATAGAAAATAATCCCGACCATATGATCCATTTCAATGGACCAAAGTTTTTCTCTCTGTATAGCGACTCAAATGCCCACACTTGAAAATGCAGCAAAAGAGTAAAATTAAAATCGTTCAAAAAAGAGTTTGAACTTCATAAGAAAATCAATCTGCCAGCATCGCTGACCCAGCATTGAACTTTCGATGATACTAGTAGGAGTAAGGTGGTCGTGACTTCATGCTGTGCTAGATACTGGTAAGCCATGTATTGTTTAGCTGATTATGGTAATAATTGCGAAAATTACATATTTTATTATTTATTTTAATTTACGTTTTTACTATGGGAGGCAAGATTTAATAGAATTTTATACCTTTATTAATTATAGGAATCATCTCGGGGGTTAAGCGAATAATTCATAGTTTTTACTTGTTAAGGAGAAGTGGTGAGTGTGTAATACATCGTAACTACGAAAAATCTGAAATAGACGAGAACTTGATATCGGGTTTTCTGAGTGCTGCGTTTTCTTTTGGGAGTAAGATAGGTGGTAGCACTATTGAATGCTTGGTTTTGAAGGATAAGAAATTTGTATTCCGGGCTATTAACAATCTTATTTTCGGGGCGTATACAGATATAGATGACCCGATTGAAGATAAACTTGAAATTATTAGCAATGAATTCATTGAAACATATGGCAACTTGGAGGACTGGGACAGAGACCGCGACCGATTTGTAGATTTTTTGCCAAAACTAGACAAGATTTTTGAAGCCTTAGGGAGGGAGGCTCCCAACACACTTCTAAACAAGTTTATACAAAAAATTCAAACAGGTAAAAATTTAGAAATAAAAGAATCATTGGATGAGTGGATAAAATCTTTAAAAGAAAAGGCTAAAAAAACTATAATGTAGTTTATGTCTCGCCTAGCTTTAAGCGGATCTCTGTCTGTATTTCTTAAACATTGTAGAAACACAATGAAAGAAGCTTATCTTTTGAGATATGTAGAAAAACAAGGAAGGAGGAGTTCCAGTTTTCAGAAGTATAGAATAATGTCTTTTGACTGGATTTCAATTTGTTGATTTTAGTGAATTTTGCCAAAAATTTTTTTCCAAATGTATGACTGGCTATGTTTGGTATCTATTTTTCAGGTCTGACTATTAGGTATCCTTTGTCAGTTAACCAGTGATGGAACTGGTAGGTTGTGTATTTACATGCGTTTTTACAAGTGTTTCTAATTTTTTCGTATTCTTTGGAGCCTTCTTTCTTGGTTTCCAATTCTAATTGGACAGGACATTTTACATCTTTGCAGAACTCTCTTCTTTTATAATCCACGTAACCCGGAATTGACATAGTAGATTCACTTCATAGCGGTTCTGTATAACTGGTTGTTTATCGTTCATTATTTAGATTTTTGTTATAAAAGTTTCTGTCAACTTAACTGTAATTTGTTCCTTAATTTAACCTCTGTTGCATTCTTTGTCTTTGGAGTTTCATATTTTTTGGTAGCATAGTAGGTGGACTAGTTCTTTTGCGTATTTGACCATGTCTTCTATGTTTATGCTTTCGTCGGCTCCGTGGAAGTTTGATAGTAGGTCGCCTACTCCCATGATTGCGACATCGTGTCCTTTTTCGGCTACGTATCCCATGTCTGATGCGCCGGATGCGCCTATGAAGAGGGGGTCGCTTCCGGTTACGTGTTTTACTGCGGCTGCGAGTTTTTTGACTATGGGTTTGTCGGGTGTGGTTTTGAAGGGTTTGTACATTCTTATGGCGTTCGGTTCTAGTGCGAGTGCTTTGGTTTTTGCTTTTGCAGCCTCGACTGTTTGCAGGAATTCGGCTACTACTTCTTCTTCGTTTTCTTCTGGGATGTATCTTCGGTCGATGGTGATTTTGCATTCGCTGGGGATGATGTTGTCTTTGATTCCGCCGTGTATCATGTTTATAGAGAATAGGGGCATCATTCTGTCGCCGAGTGGTGTGGGTATGCTGGGCACTTTTGATCTTCTCTGCATGATTTTTTCCTTGAGTTTTAGGAGTTCTTCAAGGACTGGTATGGTGTTTTCTATGGCGTTTATGGCGTTGAAGAACATCATAGTGTGGGCGGATCTTCCTTTAACTGTGACATCGAACTGAATTGCTCCGGCGGTTCCTATCCCTATAATCTGGTGGACTGCTTCGCCGCATATCACTTCTCCCTTGATGTATCCTTTGTCTTCTAGGTAGTAGACTCCGGGGTAGACTCCGATTTCTTCGTCGGTGCACATAACGCAGGTTATATTGTAGTTGGGTTTTAGGCCGAGTTCTTCTATAACCTTAAGGGCTAAGAGAAGTGTGGCTATGAATCCCTTCATATCGCTGGCTCCGCGTCCATAAATTCTGCCTTCCTTAACCACTCCCTCAAACGGTGGAACACTCCACTTCTCCTCTACCGGTACAACATCGGTATGAGCGTAGAAAGTTAGAGAGGGCTTATTACCCCCAATCCTCTTGTTGGCCACAAGATTCACTCGGGGCCCTTCCAGTGGTAGAGGTATCTCCTTAACCTTATTCTCTGGTACGGTTACTCTGTCGGTTTTAAAGCCGAGTTCGGAAAATTGAGGTTCGAGGAAGCTAACAATCTCTTCATAGTTATTGCCGGGAGGCACAACCGTTTTAATCTTTATTAACTCTTTAAGGAGGTGGATCCCTTCATCCCTAAGCTCTTCAACAAGATTAAAGGCATCACTCTCACTCATCACAAACACCCATACGTTATTTTTTCAAATTAAAAGGATTTACAAATATTAATTAATAAAGGTTCTTGAAGTTTTGTGATTGTTCGTGGTTGAAAGATTTAGAAAAGGCTACATATTTAGTATATATTTTTTGATAAGGTCTAATTTTTGTTGGGGGAAATGTATTTAAAAAATTTCTTGGAGGTATTATTCAAGGGTGGGAAAAATTTGAGTGGTAATAACATTGATAATATAGACATAGAACGGCTGATTAGTCTTGTTGAGGTGAATCTGGGCAACTGGAAGGCGAGGGCTATTCTTATATTGGATGTTAATTTTAAAATCTGGGGTAAAAGGGGGGAGATTTCCAACGAAGTATTGAAATTCTACCGCAAATTCCCGTTTAGGGAAATGCACATGGGAGACACCGTGCACAACCAAAACACCTACATGATGAAGGTAACTGAGAGAACCGCTGTACTAATCGAAATGCGGGATTCCCACATAGCGAGGCTTTCCGCCATCAACCTGAAGGGGAGGATAAACGCCCTATCAGAGTTTTGCATACTAGAAGATTACGTGGAAGAAAGAGAGGATGCAGAAGCAAGCGGAACAAGAGAAAAGTTGAGGAAGATGGAAGATTCTTTGGACAGAATAGATGAAATGTTGAAGAGCGCCAGCAGATTGTTTCAAGAGTGATGGCAGCAACTCAGCATAGAGCGGAAGGAATGAGTGGAGATTCTCTTTTAATCTAGCGGGAGTACTGTATGAGGTAGCCCTCAATATACTTCTTCACTTTTTCTGCGGGTTGATAGACGCCAAAGTGCCCCTCGCAGAGTATGTCGGCTCTTAGGCTGATTAATTTTTCCATGGATTGTCTGTACTTTTCAAGATCCGCTCCCCACTCAGGGATGAGGGGACCGTGGATGTCCTGTCCGAATAGGACGCGTTTTCCCTCTATGTCCACAACTACGGATATGCCGCCGGGAGTGTGGCCTGGGGTGTGTATAAGTTTGAATTCGAGTTTGCCGAATGTGAGTCTGGTTTCTGGCTGATTCAATTTTATGTCAACGGTGCAGGGTTCTAGTTTTACGCCGTAGGCCTTGGCTCCCGTTAAGAATTGTTCCCCTTTTTCTATGTCTTTGGCGTCTAGCTCGTGGGCGACGACCTTGCAGTGGTAATTTTTTCTGAGCTTTGCAGCGGCGCCTATGTGGTCTATGTGTTTGTGTGTGAGGATTAGGGCTTTAAGGTGGGTGAGGTTGAAACCGAGTGATTCCGCATTATCAACAAGAAGGTTATAGCTTGACCCCGCCCCGGAGTCTATTAGAACGAGTTCTTCTTTTCCACAATCAACTAGGTAAACGCTACAGTCGTCGCTGTGTGTAATGGATGAGCTACCTAAAAGGTATACACCATGGTGTACTTCAAAGGGATTATTCAAATTCGGCACCTCGATACGATAATTGAATTTTACAAATACATAGTCTTTCAATTTTCTGAAATTAAAAAATAAAAATTGTGAAGATATTTTCAAGTTTAGGTTTCCGGCGAATATCTTCTCACGTATTTTTGTGCGGCAACTTATTTTTTGGGTTTGGGATAAATTTGTTTCGCGGGTATACCCGCCCATATGGTGTTCGGCGGAATTTTTGTATCTCTCGGTACAAAGGAGTACTCGGCAACAATAGAACCCTCCCCCAGTTCCACCCCTGGAGATAGAAAAGAGTATACTCCTATCATAGCCCCATCACCGATTTTCACCTTCTTCAGATAAAGGCTGGTACCCTTAGAAATATGACCCGACATGTAACCCATGCCTCCTTGGACTGCGTGTTTTCCAGCTTCTACCATGTAGGGGTCGGATATGTTGAATAGTGTGGTTCCTGGTCCCATTTTGCATTTTAAGTGTTTGAAGACGAATCCGCCTAGGAAGTTTTGTCCTAGCGGCGGCATTCCTATGAAGTGTATTGCGGCGTTTGTTAACATTATGTTGGTCATCCAGTTTCTCACGCTCTTATTTTTCATGTCAAACTCGTGAGTTCCTTCTTCCACGGGTTTTAGCTGGGCTCTAGCTAAAGCTAGGAATGTTAGGTTGAAGATCCATTTTGCTAGAGTGTAATAGAGTGGAGTTAATGCGATTAGTAAATACATTGGTATTTTGATAGGAAGATAATTAACAACAAAGTACAATGCTAGTATTATGGGGATTATGCTAATTGCCCCAGCAAGTATAATTGAACCCGCCAGCCTTCCCACCAGCTTGGGGGGTTTCTTCAATTTTTCTTTTTCGATTTTGTGCATTGTTACACCTCCTATAACTTGGGGTATATTCGTTAATGGTTAAAAATATGGTTCTTTTCCAAGTGTTGTTGGAAATTTTTACTTTGATAAAGATACTTTGATATAAATAATATTATCTCTTTCAAACGCTTAAAAAAAATTACGCTAATATCGAGGTTTTCCAAGGTTTTCGGGCTTAGCTTGATGGGTTTTGGGAGGAATTTTAAGGTCGAACTACTTATACCACTAACTGGTTAAATTCCCACTTCTAAAGAAGGGGAGCTTGTAACCGTGTCTTGTTTCTGTTCCGGTGGGGAATTCTTCAATTTTATGAAGTTAAATTAGTTGGAATGGATTTCTCGTATCAATTTAATTTTTTAATCTTTGATGAACGCTTTCTGTCTATTTGTTTTTTTTTTTGTGGGTGGGATTATTTTTTTGGTTTGGGATGAATTTGTTTTGCTGGTACTCCTGCCCATATGGTGTTTGGTGGGATTTTTGTGTCTCTTGGTACGAAGGAGTATGCACCGATTACAGCGCCTTCTCCTACTTCTACTCCGGGGAATAGGAGAGAGCTTACTCCTATTACGGCTCCGTCACCGATTTTTATCTTTTTTAGATAAAGGTTATTGCCGTCTGTAATGTGAGCTACTATTAATGAGTCTCCTCCTCCTACCGAATTTGTACCCATCTCTGTTAGGTAAGTGTCGGATATCCTATCCGCGGTGGCTCCTGGTCCCATTTTGCATTTTAAGAATTTGAAGACAAATCCGTTGAAGAGAGGTTGTCCTAGTGGCGGTTTTCCCATAAAGCTTTTTGCGGCGCTTGTTAGCATCTCGTTTATCAACCAGTTTCTTACGTTCTTGTTTCTCATATCAATCTCGTGAGCCCCTTCCTCGAGGGGTTTTAGCTGTGCTCTGGTTATGACTAGGAATGTTAGGTTGAAAATCCATTTCGCAGTAATATAATAAAGCGGAGTTAATGCGATTAGTATATACGTTGGTATATTAATAGGAAGATAATTAACTATGAAGTATAAGGCTAGTATTACGGGGATTAGGCTGATTGCTCCAGAGATTATAATTGAAGCCACCAGTCTTTCCACCAGTCTGGGGGGTTTTCTCAATTTTTCTTTTTTAATTCTGTGCATCTCTACACCTCCTATAACCTGAAATATTCATTAATGGTTGAATATGATCCTCTTTCAGGTATGGTTGGAAATTTTTGCTTTGTGGAAGATATTTTCATGTGTAGTATAAATAATATTCTCTCTTCTTTCATCAAAACTAGAAAATAGTAGATGATTAATTATTCTTGCTTTATTTAACGAATGTTTTTCGAACGTTTAAGAAATAGAATTTGATGGAAAAATAGTTTAAAGCAGAATCCCTTTTAGGGATTTTATTCTGATAGGGAACGGAGGACTTCTTCAACATCTGATTCTAATGGTCCACGTTTTTGGAACATTTTCTCAATATCGGGTATGAAGTCCTTAAAGAGTTTAATATTGCCATCCCAGTTCTCAAAAACCTGACTGTATTTTTTGTTAAAGGCTTCTTCTACTTCCTTTCCGAATCTTTTAGCTTCCTCCTCTGTGTCACCTGCGACAACCAGTATCACGTTTTTAGAAAAGGTGAAGACGAGTTTCATTTCGCCAATAATTATGTTAATAGTGGTGAGTTCATTGACATTCTGTTTCGCTATCTCAGAAACTGCTGAAAATAGTCCCCCTAAGAGTACGGGGTCATTCTCCGCTAGTTTCAGTTTTTCGAAAGCAATGTTTAGGAGGGCTTCCCCTGTGCTTTTGAGAATCCAAATCGCATAAATCATTCTGTATTTCCTCATTAATTAGTTACGAAAAGTTGATTGGCTCATTTTTCGCCCGGTTCATTTAGAGTTTTGTATGCGATATGTAGCTGCTAACTACATCCACCATGTTCCAAATCATCCTATTAGTTTAGTGTTTTTTAAGCTTTTTGTAATCATAGTTTTTTTAATGAGAATCTGTAAAGACCATTTTATTTTTTAGATAATTAGAATAATGATTAAATAGGGGGTGGGCAACACCAGTTTTTAATTCTGATAAAAGTATTAACCGGATGCGCCGAGAAGGGTGGTAAAATTAGTTTGGGGGAGAAGAGAGGTGTGGAGAAAAAACTATGCGTATCTCAGCGCATCCTTCGCGTAGACAGAAAGAGGAAAGGTATAAAGACATTGTGGTAAAACTATCCGCTATAATTCTGTGCAAAAATTTCTTTGAATATTTGTAAATGAAAACCTGATTTTATCTTTATTTTTTAGTTAAAAGAATAAAGTCGATTATTACAATGGACTAGGGGCGCTCTGAGATTGTTTCCTATCGTTCAAGTTTAATATTCCTAAAATGGTAGGCTTTTAGCCAGTAAAGATGCATCAATGGTAAAGATAATAAGAATTCGATTTCTTAGATTACATATATAAAGCGGAAATGAACGGAAATTTTGAGGTCTAGTAGCTCTGACGTCAGAATCAGTTCAAGGTGCTTTTAAAGGAGTGAAAATTTGAATCCCTTCAAGTGTTAGCATTAAATTCTGGTAATGCTATGTGTTATCTTAGTATAATGTCTATGTTGTTGTGGAGGCCGTATAGTTGAGTGAGACAGAAATACTGGAAAAAGCTGAGAAAGCAGAAAAAGCGGGTGATTGCGCCCTCGCCAGTGAACTCTACTTGAAAGCAGGTAATGCTTTTCAAGAAGTGGGAAACCTTAACAAGTCCCGTGAGTGCTACGTCAAGGCAGCGATAAACGGAGCAGAAGGGGTTGCAGAAAAGGGCAAAACCGATAAACCCGGGCTCTGCTATTTCAACGCGGGTTTAGCTTTCAGCAAGCTCGACCGTCCAGAGAAGGCGGTGGGCTGTTTTGAGAGTGCCATAAAAAACGCTAAGGATGAGCCCTGGGTAGGGATGGCTTATTTCCAGTTGGGTGTCGCCTATGACCTTCTCGGGGAAAGGGAGAAGTCTGTAGATAGGCATGAAAAGGCGGTATCGTATTTTTTAAAGGCGGATAACACAAAGATGGTGGGTTTATCTTACCTGAGCATCGCCATGCGGTATTTCCTCCTCAAAAAGTATAAGGAGTCGATAAAGTCCTGTGAGAGAGCGGTTACCTATCTTGAGAGAGTCCAGGCGGAGAGTTATGTTGGAGACTGCTACTACTATATGGGTTACTCCAATCAGAAATTGGACAATAACATCGCAGCGATTGATTGGTTAAAGAGAGCGGTTACCTACTATGAAAAGACTGGGCGTCAGGACAGAATTGCGGCGTGTTATGCTCAGATAGGTTACTGCTACGGAGAATTAGAGGACTATCAAAAGATGCTTGAGTATTCTCAGAAGGCGATTGAAATTTTAGAAGAAAAGGGTGATAGAGCGACCCTAGCGAGTAGTTATGTGAACGCTGCCCGGGCTCAAATAAAACGGGGTGATAAAAAGGGTGCGGCGGAGCATCTAAAGAAAGCAATACCCGTTTTAGAAAGTCTACAAAACCGGGAGAGCTTAGTCTACTCTTATGTTCAACTGGTAAATATTTACGATGAGCAGGGAATGTACCAAGAGATGCTGGAACAGTTAGAGAAAAGTATTCCTTTGATGGAGGGAGAACCACCCCAAACACTTGGGAACTGGTATTATAAAATTGGTAGAGCCTACAATGAAATTAAAATCCACGACCAGGCACTCGAGGCCTATATAAAGGCTCTCGAAGCATACACGCAGACTGGTGATGAGGAGAGTATGGGAAATGCTCAGATGAACATCGGCGGGCAATTAATTCATCTTCAAAGACCCCGGGAAGCAATCACTCATTTTGACGAGGCTATAAAACACTTCGAGAAAATAGAGGAGAACCAGAAAATGGGACGCTGCTACTACAACATTTCATTAGCCTATATAAGAATGGAAAAGTACAAGGAGTCTCTGAAACCCTCGGAAGAAACACTAAAGTACGCGAAAAAAGTCAAAGACAACGAGATCGCCGCCGCGACACTGTACAACACCGGAAACGTATACATCAAACTAAACGAACCAAAGAAAGCGATAAGGTACATGGAAGAGGCAGCGAAAATTTACCAACAGCTCGGAAACCGAGAAAAAGTGATGAAATGCTCAGAAAAAATAAAGAGAATAAAAATGGGAGTCTTTTTACCAGACATACCATAAGGGGATAAACGGAAAAATGCAGTAGACTTGTATTACTGCGTTTATCCGCCCCCCACCGGGGGAAATATAGCCACCACGTCCTCACTTTCAAGTTTTGTTTTTAGCCCCTGCTCAAAATCAATATCACGGCCGTTGTGTAGAATTTTGAAAAATTTTCTTATTTTCCCATCATCGAAAATAGCATTCCTGAACTGGTCTCCGTACATTTCAACCAGTTTGTTGAGAAGCAACTCAATATTTTGGGCTTCTACTTCTGCCTCCTTGGCCTTCGTGATTTCTCTCAGATTGGCGAAAAATTTTACCCGCAAATCTAATTCCACCTACACGCGGCAGCTCATCTAGTTTATGTAATCAGAAAGGTATTTTCCATTAAAAATAATATCCCTAGAAATAATTTAAAATAATATCTCCAAGCAATTATAGAAACAATTAGGAACACTAAAAATTCTCTTATGTTGAACTGGCCCTTGGAGTGATAGGGGAGAAGGAACAAAAAGAATAAAGAAGGAAGCTGAGGAACTGAAGCCCAAGTTCACCATGGTTCACTACTGTTCATAAAAATTGAGTTAAAAGATATCTCTAAAAAGGGGGAATTGGGATTTTTTCACTCGTACTTTTTGAGTTTGGATATTCCGATGCGTAGCGAGAGATAGGCGGCTGCAATTCCTAGTGCTGCTGATGCGGCGGTTCCCAGAACTGAAAGCATTGTGTTTATGTTGAGTTGTGCAAAGGTTAATACGAATATCGGAGTCTGGACCATCCAAATTAATTGGCTTGATATACTTAAAAATTGGGGTATACTAAACAATATGCTTAGGGTTGATATTGAGAAAATTATATTTAGTATCCAGGGGAAGACGGCGAATAGGATGATTAATCCTTCTATGACGAAGGCTATCACAGTGTATATTAGGAAGTTTATTAGGTGGCCGCTGCTCTGTTCTTTAAACACTGGGCGGGCGCAGTATATCCCCAGCGCAATGGCAGAGCTTATAGTGGTCATAAAGAGCATCGCTGGTATTATCCTTAGTATTTCAGAAAATGTCGAACCTAGTGTAAATTGGAAGAGCACTGCTAAAAATATACCCAGTGGTAGACCAATTATGAGCATCTCTAAAAGTTTTGAGTAAACCAGCCTCTGCACTCCTCCGGGTGCTTTTTTATAGGTCCAGAATAAATCTCTTTGTTTAACCGTCATCTGACTCGCTTCCATTAGTGCTATTATTGCAGCTGCTAAAAGTATGTAGATGGAGGCGACCATGGGCATCACGAGAACTGCGCCCAAGTTGGATGCGGGTAGAAAGCTGTTGCTAAATCCTAGGGAATTGAAGAAATAGAGTATGAATGGAAATATCAAGATGCTAGCCATTCTGGCTATGCTGTCTAGGCTTCTTGAGAACTCTTTCAACTGTACAGCGGTGATTGCGCCTAGCGGTGAGGGAATTGCTCGTCTCACAGCTCTGAAGAACCAGTTTTCTTTTTCAATGGTTTTGACTTCACTCACGGATATTTCGAATCTAAAAAGTCTGTCTGAAACTTTTATCCCTACGACGAAAACCAAAACCACGAATATTGAAAGCAGAGCTAAGCTGACATTGAGACCTGGTTGAAGAGGTATGTAGTAATAGAAAGAGTATATTCCTAGAGTATTTGTAAATTTTACCAAGTTGGTGCCACTTACTGCAATAAATATTATGTTGGTCACCCATGTTGTCGGTGAAAAAGTCCAATTAAGGGATGAAGACTGGGAGGATAAAAGAATAAAATAGGAAAAACCAAAAAGCATCCCGACCATTCCGAGTATAGCCTTTCCAATGTCCTTAATGCGGGGGGAAACATCGCTCTTAGTTTGTATGTATGAAGATAATAAGACTCCAACCCAAATGCCTACCAGTGCTGGAAGAGTGGCTGCAAAGACCATGATAAAAGGTGTAGCTAAGCTGTTTAAGCCGTGTTCTATAAAAGCCGGGAAGAACATTACAGAAGCGAATAAGAGGTATAAGGGTATGAAAAACAGATTTGCTACAAATCGGCCGAACAAGATGTCCCTCGATCTCAGTGGGCTCGCCAAAATTATATCCTTGCTTACAACCTCTGTTTCTCTGAATACGTTCCCAACAGAGCCCATTATGGGCATCATGAACCCCAAGATTCCCAAAAATTGACTCATTAGAAGTGTCATGTCAACATTACCAAACGAGAATCCAATTTCGCTAACGTACCCGTACACATAAAAAAGATAATTTTTCACTGCGTCTTCGATGAGGACATTAATATGTATTTGGTTTGCGAGATAAATAACAATCGCAAAGGCTATGGCGGGCAAAGCAACCAGAATTATGGGAATTGCTTTTCTTAACCTCCTGCCCCAAGAGGTCATGAGGCGGTACTCATTCTTGGCGACCACGTACCATTTTTGCATAGTCCTCCTCCCTTTTTAGGCTCTCCATTCCAAGAGGTCCTTTTCTACGGCTTCTTTCCCAATGATTTTGAGATAGGCTTTCTCTAGGCTTTTTGTTTTAGTTTCCTTAAGTATTTCTTCAAGAGTGCCCACTGTTTTTATTGTACCTTGATCAATGACTGCGATTCTTTCACACATCTCCTCAGCAAAGCCGAGCATATGAGTACACACAAAGAAGGTTTTCTTAGCCTCGGAGACCAGAAGCTTAAGCATATCCTTCACCATTCGCGCCGAGGCGGGGTCGAGCGCCGCTATGGGCTCATCCAAGAAGATTATTTTGGGATCCGTGATCAGCGTGGATGCGAGTAGTACTTTTTGCTTCATGCCTTTGCTGAAGCCCTCAAGCAGGTCGTTTTCACGATTCTTGAGTTCAAAGAGTTCAAGAATCTCATCTATGCTATTGTAGAGATTATTGTGAGGAACATCGTAAAGGTCTCCCATGAATTCCAGGAACTCTTTGGCTGTTAACTTCTCATATAATCCAGGGGACTCTGGAAGGAGACCGGTGATTCTCTTCACATTGTCTGGTTCTTTCAATATGTCAAAGCCCCCCACCTTGGCTGTGCCTTCCGTGGGTCTCAATATACAGTTCAGCAGGCGAACAGTTGTCGTTTTACCGGCGCCATTAGGTCCGAGTATTCCGAAGGTTTCCCCATTCTCTACCTGTAGGTTTAATTTATTAACCGCGACTATTTCCCTAAATTTTTTGGTTAAATCCATTGTCTCTATTGCTAACCTCATAACTCTTTACCTCTATTGCCCTGCGGATTCATTAGAATTAACATCTTGAATTTTTAAAAATGTTTGGTTAAGCATTATTCTCTATAATAGTTAACGAGTCCCAATCTTCCGATTTTCGATGTCAAAACTTACTCGAGAGACTTATGTTATTGGATTGAGTAAATTATATAAATTTATCTAAAGAGGTAGATGAAAACATAAATGAAAAGTGTTATCCGAGTTGCGAGCTTGTCCTCTATTTTCTTAAACCTTCTACCATACCTTTGAAAGAAAAATATATTCTAAAAATAATAGGAGTGTGACTCAATTCGAAATTTGTATACATAGAAGGTTTCTGTGACACGTATAATTCCCTGGGTTCTACCACTAGAAAAGTAACTTAAGTGAGAAGTGGATGCCAGTTAATGTTTCTATTATTCGTTCGTAGTAGTATTACATTTAAAATTCAAATATTTCAGTATTTGGTAAGCCAGACGGAGTCAAAGGTGTACCCACTTATATCCTTAGCTTCAAGATAAAGTGTACCATTTTGAAAAACATTTATCAAAGTAAAGTGCAGAGTCGAATTACCCCAAGCACTATACGGCTGTTCTTCATAATTGTGCGGAGGAGCTCCCCAGCGTCCAGTGGTTAAGTACATTGTACCATTTTCATATAAAGGTACAACAGTGTTGTTGTACATAGGTAGGGTTCGATGATAATGATGCGTGTGTCCCTGAATAACGATGTCCACGTGATATTCGTCGAATAATTGCACCCATGGCTGAAGAAAGGTAGCGTTCTCATGCCCTCCGCTAAAATAAACGTTTGTGTGAAACATAACAATTTTCCACATATTTTGAGGAGTAGAGGCTAAAACATTTTCAAGCCAGATGGCTTGTTCTGAAATCTGATCTTGCGCTTCGCTGTTGAGAACTATAATCCGTAGATCTGGTCCCCAGTCTAGGTAGTACCATTGTTCGTTTTCCGGTAGTGCGAACTGTTCATAATAGTTGGTTGCGTTGTTTTCATGGTTGCCCAAACATGGGATAACTGGGATGGTAAGACCGTTGTCGCCTATCCAGTTGTCGTTTACATCAGTAAACCATGAGTCCCATTGACTCTGCACCTTGCCGTCGTCAACCATGTCGCCACAATGCATTACAAAAGAAGCATTGAAATAACTCATCGCCTGAGAAACTAAGGTTCGATCAGCCGGATAAGTTCGCGAGTCGCCCCCCGCCACAAACTTGAAGTCGGAAACTGAGCTAGGCGCTGTCTTAAAGGAACGCTCTCCGCTGTAATTTCCAGCCCCACCACAAATGAAGTAGTACGTTGTATCGGGGATTAAGTCAGTAAGTTCAACTTGGTGGATGTACCCTGAAGCACCGCTGTAGGTGAAATTAGAACCTATAGTTGAATTAGGATATAACGAAGGATTCCCACCGTGAGACACGGTATCGTACAAAACGGTATCACCTGCTGTAGAAGTGACTGATTGCCACATTATGGTTATGGTGGATGATGGTGGAATGCTTGGGTATGTTAAGCGTATGTTTTTAGGCTTATCTAAGATGGGATTCTTGTTAAGCCAAACATCGTCGAAGGTGTACTCACTTAAGTCTTTAGCTTCAAGATGAAGTGTTCCATTTTGAAAAACACTTATCAAAGTAAAGTGGAGGGTCGTACTTCCATTAGCACTGTACGGCTGTGGAACATAATTGTGCAGTGGAGCTCCCCAGCCGCCAGTGGTTAAGTACATTGTACCCTGTTGATACGAAGAAACATTATTGTTGTTGTACATGGGTACAGTTCGATGATAATGATGTGTGTGTCCTTGAATAACTATGTCCACGTGATACTGGTCGAATAATTGCACCCACGGCTGAAGATCAGTAGCGTTTTCTGGGTGCTCCACACTGCTGGCGTAAACGTTTCGATGAAACATAACAATTTTCCAAGTATCTTGAGGCGTTGAGGCTAAAACACCATCAAGCCAGATGGCTTGTTCTGAAATCTGAGATGTGGCTTCGCTGTTGAGAATGATGATTCGTAGATTTGGTCCCCAATCGAGGTAGTACCATTGTTCGTTTCCTTTTAGTGCGAACTGTTCATAATAGTTGGTTGCATTGTTTTCATGGTTACCCAAACAGGGAACAACAGGGATGGTTAAACCGTTGTCACCTATCCACTTGTCGTTTACGTCAGTAAACCATGAGTCCCATTGACTCTGGATTGTGCCGTTATCAACCATGTCAGCGCTGTGCATTACAAAGGAAGGATTGGTATGGCTCATTGCTCGTGAAACTAGGGTTCGATAAGCCAGATTGGTTCGCGAGTCGCCCCCCGCCACAAACTTGAAGTCAACATTAGGCGAGTTAGGCGCTGTTTTAAAGAAACGCTCTCCGCTATATTTCCCCGGTCCCCCGCAAATGAAATAGTACCTGTTGTCTGGGGTTAAATTAGTGAGTTCAACTTGGTGGATGTACCCTGAAGCGCCAGCGTAGGTGTAATTAGAACCCGTAGCGTTATAAGGGTATAGCGAAGGATTCCCACCATGAGATGAAGTATCGTACAAAACGTTGTCGCCTGATGTGGAAGTTTGTGTCTGCCAGGTGATGGTTACGTTATACGCGGGATCATCTTGGTATGTCAAGTGTATGTTTTTAGGGTTATCTACAATCGGACTTACTCCTATGGGCGGAACTAGAATCGGGGTAGGTGGAGGACGTAGCAACTGAACAAGCAGAAAGGGCAAGGACAGCGCTACGAGAGAGATTAACAACAGCACGATAACAAGTTTTCTTTGGTTCATCTACTATCAGTTCCTAGAAATAGATGTCCCTAAGTTAACAG
Source organism: Candidatus Freyarchaeota archaeon (assembly GCA_030587365.1). Taxonomy (GTDB): domain Archaea; phylum Asgardarchaeota; class Jordiarchaeia; order Jordiarchaeales; family Jordiarchaeaceae; genus Jordiarchaeum. Next base: position 85,977 of record JAUQZE010000050.1, read on the forward strand.
AGTTATAAGAAACATTAAAATTTTGTGTAACCGGCAGGGATTGCAAAGAAGTTTCCACACGGGTAAGAGAAATGTTTTGGAAATGCTTCAATCACCAAAAATTGAGATATGATGTATTTAATTCTTTATGGATGAGTTGTTTCAATTGTTAGAAAATTTCTTGTCTTGGTTAGGTGTTTTTTACTATCCAGTCTGTTACGGCTTTCATGGCGTCTTCATTGTTTCTAATCACGTGGTCTGCGTTTTTGAAGATTAGAATTTTTTTGGGTTCCTTAGCGTTCTCGTATAGCTCGTAGGCGCTTTGAACGGGGACAACCTCGTCTTGGTCTCCGTGAATAATGAGGACTGGTCTGGGTGAAATCTTTCCCGCCCAGTTGAGGGGGTTTAGTTTCTGCAAGTCGGTTCTTACTTCTTTACGGGTTTTCTCAACATTAGTTATCCTCAATATTTCGGATTTTTTTGCGTATTTGATTCCTTCTTCTATTACTCGCATTTTTGTTAAATCTGAGGGACTTGAACAGCTTGCAAAGGCCTTAATTCTTGAATCATGGGCTACCACTGACCAGGAAACAAATGCGCCGCCGCTGAAGCTCATGAGACCCAACCTTCTGGGATCAAGGCGTGGAGAGGATGCCAGATAGGATATGGCATCAGAAACGTTACGGGACCAGCCAGAAAAACTGAATTCGCCTTCGCTTCCGCTAGTTCCTTGTAAATTGAAAATCAGGGCGGCGTATCCTCTCTCACAAAACTTCTCGGCTAGAGCGGGATACCTCTTTTCCTCAACAGGCTTGTTGTCCCTGGGAATTCCGTGGCAGATACAAACTCCTGGAATCTGTTTAGGAGCTTCGGGAAAAAATAACGTGCCTCCTAAGCGTACTCCGCTACTTAGAATGGAAATCTTTTCGCTCTTAATCATGTCAGGACCCGCCTTAAGCAACGTGGCTTCGCGGATAGAATAATTTATAATTTCAAACTTCCTAAATTATTATAGGATATAATGTTAGGGATTATAATATTTTATCTTTAGGAGAGGGCAAAAATTACATCCATTTATGTTGAGGAAGCCCCATTCTCAAGGGTGTTCGCGTATAGGATAATTTTAATCATTTTCCTCAGTGTAATAGTATTCGGTATTCTCGTATCCTCTTTGGGCCAATTCTCCCTTGGACAGTTATTCAGCCGATCCCTAAGCACTGTTCAATTATTAGGTCTAATATACTTAGCCGTAATGACTTTTCTAATTTACATAGGAATCGTTTACTACAAGTTTAGATACGTGGTTAGGAGAGACGGATTGCAGATCATATTGTTTCCCTTCACCCTAACAATCTATTATGATACAATATACGAAATCGATTTAAGGCCATCCAAAAGGGTAGAAGTCCCCCCAGGCTGGGGTCTTAGACTCTGGGGAAACTCCCTGTTTGCTACTACCGGTACAAAACCGTGTTTATACATAAAAAGAATGGAAGGCATTGTCAAAGAATTCTATCTATCCTCAGCAGACCCGGAAAATCTAGTATCAAGAATCAAAATTAATATGAAAAAGTATTTCGCCCCCCGAAAAACCTAAAAAACAGTGGACTCGGTCAAAAAATCAGAACCACTCTACCACACGTTAATAAATGAGTTAATCGGAAATCTAATATCATTCCTTTTTAATGGCTGAGGAGCTGATAAGCTGTGAAGAATGTTATATCCTCTTCGCATGGAAGAATCTTGGAACTCAAGCGTAATGATATGGAAGAACTGGTTTCAAGAAATAAGTTTGGCAGATTAGGTTTATCGGTTAATGATGAGCCTTACGTTGTTCCCGTTTCTTACGCGTACCATGAGGGCAGGATTTACATTCATTCGGGAAGAGGTAAAAAGACCGAATACCTGACCAAGAATCCCAGAGTTTGTTTTCAGGTAGACGAGGTTTATGAGAATGGTTCATGGAAAAGCGTGATAATTTACGGTAAAGCCAAGTTTGTGGAAGACTTTCAACGCGGTCTAAGACTCCTTTTTGAAAAATTTTCAGAGCCCTATATGCGGCGTGAGGATGCGGCTATTGCCCGTAAGAGAATGGAGAATTTTCTGAGTACGGTTTCTGGGATTAGAGCTGCGCCCACTGAGGGTGGCGGTGGGATGCAGTTCTACGTTTACGAAATCGAGATTGAGGAAATGACTGGAAGACAAGAAATTAGGTGATACAAACACAGACTTTGCTTTTGGTTAAAAAATTGGTTGTGTCTGCTAATCGGTTAACTTTTAGGGATTAATTGGGTCCCTCCTATGTTATAGGTTATCAGAAAACAAACAAGGAGGTGGAGCCCAATAATATCCCTAAATAACCAGATACAGGTTACCGGCGATTTAAGTCTTATCCCCCTATCCAGAAGCCTAGACGAAGCCAACCTGAACAAAGAAGTCCTCAGAGCAGTACTGGAGAAGGCACAAGACCAGCTAATCGATGAGCTGTGCGGCAG
>JAUQZE010000003.1 GCA_030587365.1 Candidatus Freyarchaeota archaeon
CCACACCCTCCTACAGCTCAGCCCGAGGGACGGCGGTTCCATAGGATGGATGAGAGCCGGCCTTAAGACGGTTGGCTCCCGCTGCCGGTACGCCGCACTGGAGGTCTTAAGATCCTTCATCGACCTAGTGGTGAAACTCGCCCAGAGGGTCAGAACAGCTGACCAGATATTGCAGTTCACTCTATCAGACATGAAGGGCCTCAAAACTCTATACCAGATGGAGATAACCTAAAATTTGCCAAAGTTTAGTTATTAGAAGACTTGTTGAACAAAATTTGGTAGCTTATGTTTTCTAGTGGTGTTTTACTTGTCTGATGGGGTTCCTATTGTTTTAACTGCGGATAGAACCTTGATGAGCAACTATGTGGGCGGCATGTTTCTCGGCTTCAGTTCGTGTGTCCCAGCGGGCTTTATACCCGAATACTTGTATTTCAAAATTTTCTCCCCTCCTGTGAAAGTTAGTAGGGAAGGGGCCGCAGTGTTGGCCCCCTATGGAATAAGAAAGATTGAGGCATCTCTTCTTAACTATGGGTTCGACGAGAATGATGTAACGGTCGTTAGCCCTGAGTATCTGTCCCGAGTTGTTGGAGCTGGCACCAAAGTTATAGGCATAAGCGAGACCGACCCTTTGGGAATCGGCCCCGCGACCACAACATTCAGGGAAGTGTTTGGAGGGCTGCCTCTAATGGCGTGGAAGTTCCTCGGGATTCTACTCCAAATTCGTCTGAGTAAATTCAAACCTAAAATCATTCTCGGAGGACCCGGCGCGTGGCAACTTGAAAAAGAGGAAAAAAGAAGAAGACTGGGAGTAGATTGCGCCGTTATAGGGGAGGGTGAGGATGTTGTACCTCCTCTCTTCGAAAAAGCGGTTAAGGGGAAAAGTATTCCGGGAGTTGTCTATGGTGACCCGGTGCCGGAGGAGAGGATACCTTTAATACGGAGACCCACAGTTTGTGGGCTGGTGGAGATTGCGCGAGGATGTGGTAGGGGATGCACATTCTGCACTCCTACTCTCAAAAGTTTCCGGTGTCAACCAGTTGACTACATCCTGAAGGAGGTAGAGGTAAACGTCAGGGCGGGAAACCCCTATATACTTCTCCATGCGGAAGATGTGTTAAGATATAAGGCCAAGGGTTTACACATAAATAGTGAAGCGGTTTTGAGCCTCTTCAAGGCGGTTAAGAAATATCCAAGTGTGAGGTCAGTAGAAATAAGTCACTTTGCACTAAGCTCTGCAGCAGCTGTTCCGAATCTTGTTGAAGAAATCTCCGACATCCTTGAACTTGATGCTAAAAACTGGTTGAGTGGGCAGACGGGCATGGAAACCGGAAGCCCGAGAATGATCAAAAATCACATGCTAGGAAAATGCAGACCTTTCAAACCGGAGGAGTGGCCAGAGACCGTTGTTCAGGCCTTCGAGGTGTTAAGTGAAAATTATTGGGTTCCAGTCTCTACACTAATTTTGGGACTTCCTGGTGAAACGGAAGGAGATGTTTTCGACACTTTGCATCTCATCAGGGAGTTAAGAAGTTTTAAGAGTATGGTTGTGCCCCTATTCTTCGTAGCCATGGGAACTCTGGGAAGGGAAAAATCCTTTACACTTAACGATATGAAAACTGCGCATACTGAACTCCTTCTTGAGTGCTGGGAGCATAACCTCCACTGGCTGCCAGAGCTTGTCAATGAGTATCGGGGAATAAAAAGTTCAATTAGAAGAAGGGTTTTATCTCTAATAACGGGTTTTGCTTCTATTTTTGCGAGGCAGATATTCCAAATGTGCCGAGAGGACTATGGAAACGACATCCAAAAGTTTATCAGCGATTACAATGCGGGAAAAGTCCGCAAAGGTCTCCTAAGACTCACCAAATTAGTTGACCGCTTCCAAAGACTCCCGTACAGAAAGCAAATAAGTACCTAAGGTCTTCAAGCCCAGTCTCGCGCTTAAATAACTTAAATGGACAGTTACTCTGCTTTATGGAATGAAAGAAACAAGATTCAACAATGCCACTGCTTTAAAGGATACATTGAAACAAGATTAAAATGAAAGAATAGCAGAGACCCAGCTGAGGGGGAATCAGGTATGAAGGGGGATACCTGTATAGTTAGCCAAAAGTTTTGGTGATTATTGTTCAGAATTAGCTCTAATCAGGAAATGGAAAAGGATTAGTGTCCCGAATAGAAAACAAAAAACTACGTCGAATCTAATTTTTAGTATAATTTCGAGCGTATGTATCCTATCCTTTTAGGATTATATTAATGAATCCTTATACTTGTTTTTTATTCATTATAGTAAAATTTATATATATCTGCCGTAAAAATATGGCGTAAATAAATACACGTGGGCTTTATCTTCTCAATTATTAGGAGGACTCTACGGAGAGGCTAGAGGTGCGCCAGAAAAAATTAGGCGGAAGAACCAAACCACTTACAAGCCGTAGCTCACTTGAATGTTTCCGCTACCGAAAAGGTATGCGTTAAGCACTAAATCAGAATACGTTAGGAGTTAGGGAGTTTGCCTTCAATATTGAGGAGGTGTTGGCCTTAAGGATTGAGGAGGTTTTATGATGGAGAAGACAAGTGTTGAGGATTTGAAAAGTATTGCAGAAGAAATGTTGGAGATGTCAGATGAGGAATTGATGGAGAAACTGCCTACTTTGGTCCCTAAAATGAAGGGTAAAGTTAGAGAGATTATGGATACAATGCCAGACCTACCGCAGAGAATAGTTAAGAGGATAGAGGAGACCGATGTTAAGAAGATGGCTAACGAGGCCCCTGATGCGGTGAATGCATTCACGGAGATTCTGTGGGAAGGAGTCGCCGCAGTAGCTGAAAGAGATGCAGAATTCAAAAAGGCATTGAAGAATGTGGGGAATATCAAACTTAACTACGAAGCCGACGACAGCCCTATGAGCGGACATGAAGAGATAAATAATGCAAAGATCACGGGTGGACCGGGCAAGCTAAATACTGTCGATATTACCGTCATAGGCAATACGGATACTCTAATAAAATTGGTCACAGGCGGACTGGACCCGGTGAAAGGCTTGATGACCCGCAAATTCAAGCTTGAAGGACCCTTGGCTTTAGGGATGAAACTGACTGGAGCAATTAAGGCAATGGCCAATGCCCTTAAAGGCTAAGTTAATAGGGTCTCTTTGCCACTGCTGAAAAGTTATATACATTTGTCTATAGAATACTCTACTATAAAGCACATGGAATTCCCCAAAAAGGGGTAGGAGGAAACCTCAAGGGTAGGACAGAAATACGTTAGAATGAAATCTGAAGAAAAGCCACCACCCATGAGTTAGAACCTACTCCAAAGTTTCCTCCTAACCGAAAAAGTATAGTGGTAAGCCACAGGATAGAATGTGTAAGAAATTGGAGGGTTTCGCTTTTAATAAGATAGAGGAGGTTTTGTAATGAAAAAGCCAAAAGCTACTAAAGAGGTAAAGAAACCGAAGGCTGCTGCAGAAGAAAAGCCAGAGGCCGCCGCAGGAGCAATGGATTTGAAGAAAATGACAGAAGAAATGCTCAACATGCCAGACAAGGAGTTAATGGGAATACTACCTTCCGTGATACCCGGAGTAAAAGACAGCGTACCAGAACTGCTGACCGCCATGCCAGACCTACCGCAGAAGTTAGCACAGAGACTCTCAAAAAGCGACGTCAAAAAGTGGGCAACCGAAGCACCGGAAGCAACAGACGCATTCACGGTGATGCTGTGGGAAGTAACACACGCACTGGTTGAAAAAGACCCAGAATTCAAAAAAGCGGTTGCGGGTGCAGGAGACATAAAAGTAAACTACGAAGCCACAGACAGCCCCATGAAAGGACACTACCAAATAAGCGGAGGAAAAATCACCGGCGGACCGGGTAAGCTAGATACTGTCGATCTCACCGTCACAAGCCACACAGACACCCTAATAAAACTGGTCACAGGCGGACAGGACCCCATAAAAGGCCTAATGACCCGCAAATTCAAACTCGACGGACCCCTAGCCACAGGAATGAAGCTAGCCGTAGTAATGAAAGCAATGGCCAACGCCTTCAAAGGCGAACAGAGTTAACAGAGTCTCTTCACAATAGCTGAAAATTTATATACAAGTTGTTTCACAAAATACGGTATAATAAAGCACATGGAATTTCCCCAAAAAGGGTAGGAGGAAACCTCAAGGGTAGGACAGGGACACGTTGGAATGAAATCTGAAGAAAAGCCACCACTTAGAATCAGAACCTACTCCAAAGTTTCCTCCTAACCGAAAAAGTATGGTACTAAACCATGGGCCAAAATGTGTAAGAAATTGGAGGAGTTTCACTTTAAGAAGATAGAGGAGGTTTTGTGATGAGTAAGCCAAAGGCTGCTAAAGCAAAGAAACCAAAGGCTGCTGTAGAAGAAAAGAAGCCGAAGGTTGCTGTAGAAGCAAAGCCAAAGGTTGCTGTAGGAGCAATGGATTTGAAGAGCGAAGTAGAAGCAATGTTCAAAATGCCAGATAAGGAGTTAATGGATAAACTGCCTTCCTTCGCCCCTAAGGTAAAAGGTAAGGCACCGGAGCTGTTGGCTGCTATGCCAGACCTACCGCAGAAGTTAGCGCAGAGACTGACGAAGAGCGACGTTAAGAAGTGGTCGACTGAGGCACCCAAAGCATCAGATGCATTTACGGAGTTTCTGTGGGCTGTAACAGGCGCAATGGTTGAAAGAGATCCAGAATTAAAAAAGGCGGTGACTGGTGCAGGAGATATTAAGGTTAACTACGAAGCTACAGACAGTCCTATGAAGGGACACTATCATATAAGCGGCGGGAAGATCACGGGTGGACCGGGCCTGATGACACCCACCGACCTTAAACTCTCATCTGACACAGACACTCTAATAAAGTTGACCACAGGCGCCCTCGATGCGACACAGGCTTTCATGGCGGGCAAGTACAAAATGGACGGAAATCTGGCCACGGCTATGAAGATGGCTCCAGTGATGGCTAAAATAGCGGCAATCTATAAGGGTAAATAGGCTCAATACATTTAGCATTTTTTTCTCTTTTTCTTTCTTTAATTCTTCTCTTGCATAATTTATTCTCTTGATAAAGCCTGAAAACCCGTTAAAGAGCCGAATAAATAGCTATTTTTGCAAAAAGCTTTTTACAATTAATTTTCCCAGATTTTTATTTGAATAAGTTTTGGAATAAGGAGGGAGTTTTCTTGTCTCTACAGAAAAAATTATCCGAATTTGTGACCAGAACTGAGTACAAGGATATACCAGGGGAGGCGATAACTGTTGCGAAGCAGAGCGTTCTTGATTACCTCGGCGTTACCTTAGCTGGCTCCGTTGAGCCTATTGGTGGTATTGTTAAAGAATACTTGAGGGAGGTGGGAGGCGGAGGCCTTTCCACGGTTATTGGTTTGGGATTAAAAACTTCTTGTCCGAATGCGGCTTTTGCGAATGGCACTCTGGGGCATGCTCTTGACTTCGATGATAGCAGTCCCTCGCTACTGGGACATCCAACTGTTCCCGTTGCCCCGTCAGCTTTTGCGATTGCGGAGTTAACGGAAGCCTCAGGCGAAGAGCTGCTTACTGCTTACGCGGTTGGTGTTGAGGTTGAGTGCAAACTGGGTTTAGTTGTGAATCCTGCTCATATGGGGAAGGGGTGGCATTGTACCTCAACGCTTGGTGCCTTCGGAGCCACTGCTGCGGCTGGAAAACTGCTTGGGCTTGATTCGGAGCAGATGATGTACGCGTTTGGTATAGCAGCCTCTGAGTCCGCTGGAATTAGGGCTAACTTTGGCACGATGACCAAGCCTTTTCACGCGGGGCGGGCAGCAGAAAATGGTGTTGTGGCAGCCATGCTCGCGAAAAAGGGATTCACGTCCAACAAAAATGCGCTGGAGGAGGAATTCGGATACCTCAAAGTGACCACAGGTGAATATTATACGAAAGCAATAGAAAAACTCGGGAATCCCTGGGAACTGGTGGCACCGGGAGTATACTATAAGTTATATCCTTGTTGCCATTATGGTCACGCAGCCATTAACGCCCTTCTCTCTATTATGAGGGATAACAAATTAGATTCAAGCAATGTGGAATATATTGAGGTTGGAGCGACTCAGGCAATTTATGATAACTTGATTTATCACGAGCCTAAGACAGGTCTTGAAGGAAAGTTTAGTATGCAGTTTTTCATGGCCAACGCTCTGCTGGAAGGAAACTTGAGGCTTGAAAACTTTACGGATGAAAAGGTTAGTGATCCGAAGATTGTTGAGCTCATAAAGAAAACGAAATTTCAAGTAGACCCAGAAGTTGACAAAATGGTCCCATACGAACTAGGAGCCGCTATATCAAGAGTTAAATTGAATACCAAGGACGGTAAAGAATTCACCAAAAACGGAATGCCCACAGCAGGACTAGAGGAACTCAAGAAAAAATACGGAATATGTGCAAGCTACGTCCTTCCCGAAGAGAAAATCACCGAAACCATGAACCTCGTGCTAGGACTAGAAAAACTAGACAACATAAATCAACTAATGCAGCTCGTGTCTAATAATCCTCCATAATTTAGTAACTCTAGTTTTTTACGGTTTTTATATTAAAAACCATAGTTAGTGGTTTTATTAAATATGTGATCTGCTTTCAGTTGATAAACGTCTATTCCCCATTCGCTTAGTTTCATTTTCCTTATTTCTCCCGAGATAAGTAGCTCATCTCCCTCCTGAATAATTGTACTGCCAAGCCTAAGCGCTCCCGCTGTTGCTGTCGCTAGAACTGTTATTTCTTCTGGAATACCATAACTTTTTTGATCTAATTTTATCATAAAACTTATACCAAAACCGCCCTGAGATACAAAGGTTACATTTCGGCGTGTTACTATTCCACTAAATTCACCTTTGATAGTTTTTGGTATTACAATCACCTCCAATCCTTTACTTGTTGATACTTATTACTATTTAATATTTCGAAGGAGGCGAGTGTGTGGTTGTGGGACGTTTAGGAATCACGGGAACCGGTCTTCTACCGACGGGTTCTGCCCACTCTGATTTTTCCCTCTCTGTCTCACCGCTGAGTGGTTTTTGTCTGAACGCCGGGTAATCGCTTTGCCTTCTTCAATGTGTATAATATCTCCATAAAAAGATTTATGTCCAATTAAGACCACATAAGGATATCTGGTTAGCATCTGGTGTGCGAGGCGTTTCAAATGGAATTTAAAGAGAAAATTTTTGAAACAGATGTTCTGGTCCTCGGCGCAGGTGGAGCCGGAACTAGAGCGGCTATAGAAGCACACGAGAAAGGAGTAAACGTGATGTTAGTTGCTAAAGGTGGTTTTCCTTCAGGGTGCACCCCTTATGCGGGGGGAATCATGCAAGCTCCTGTCGATCCAAAAGACAGCCCGGACATTTACTTTAAAGATGTCCTTGAGGGAGGAGCGAAAATAAATGACCATAGACTGGTCAAAATATTTGCTAGTGAGGCAGCAGATAGGGCACGAGACTTGGACAAATTCGGAACCCAGTTTATGAAACAGGATGGAAAATTTGTGGCTGTGGGAGGAGCCGGCGTATCGGTCAATCGACTTCTTCCGGTCACTCAACTTTACGGCCCGGCTTGGATCAGTGGTCTAGTCACAGAAGTGAAGCGTCGTGGAATCAAAGTTCTTGAAAGAGTTATGATAACCAAAATCTTCACAGAAAAAGGAGAAGTTGTGGGGGTTGCGGGTTTAGACCTCTCATCGGGTGATTTTCTGGTCTTCAAAGCGAAATCCATAGTTCTGGCTACGGGAGGTGCTGGGCAACTCTACGGTTTAACAACAAATCCCCCAGATGTCACGGGGGATGGTTATGCGCTGGCTTATCGTGCTGGGGCTGAATTAACCGATATGGAATTTATTCAGTTTAGGGCTAGCATCGTCCATCCACTAGGACTAAGAGGGCAGCCTCCACCAGCGGACGGAATGCCAGGAAGGGGAGGCAGATTCTACAACGCCCTCGGGGAAAGATACATGAAGAAATACGACCCGGTACACGCCGAAGAAGTGACCCGCGACCTCATTGCTATTCGTGCCCAAATAGAGATAAGAGAAGGCAGAGGAACCCCCAATGGAGGCGTTTACAACGATCTCTCGGGCGTACCGGAAGAAATGTGGCTTCTGTTCTCGAAGTTTAGGGAGGCTTGTAGGGCTGAGGGAATAGAACCCTCTTGGCAACCAATCGAGTGGGCACCAGGAGTTCACCACTTTATGGGCGGTGTGAAAATCAACGAAAAATGCGAAACAAATGTTCCCGGTCTCTACGCAGCTGGAGAGGTTGAGGGAGGAATCCATGGAGCAAACAGAATCGGTGGAAACGCTTTGACAGAAACCCAGGTCTTCGGGGCTAGAGCGGGAAAATTCGCCGCCGAGAGAGCATTATCAAAACCCCTACCCAAAATCGATGAGAAACAGGTTGAAGCCGAAAGAAACAGGATTCTCGAAATATATAAACGCCAGAAGGGATTGGACGTTTCGGAGATAAGGAAAGAAGTTCAAGAGATAATGGAAAAGCATGTGGGAGTCATTAGAAACGCCGAGGAACTCTTGAAAGCAATAAACGAACTGAAGAGCATAAAAGAGAAAAAGTTGCCAAAACTCTGCATTAAAAACGAGAAAACCTTTGAAAAACTTGGGAAAGCATTGGAGGTTATAAACTTCGTCGACGTTGGGGTAATGGTGGCAAAGGCAGCTCTTATGAGGACGGAGAGCCGTGGTGCGCACAACAGGGATGATTACCCGAAGCAAGATGATGAAAAATGGTTAAAGAACATAGTTATACGGATGGATGATGGCGAGATGAAGTTGCAAAGCATACCCATTCAAACGCTATAGGAGGTAAAGAATAAAATGTTGGATGATTTGAGTAAAAAAGGTGTTAATATTGATAGCTTAGCTAAAAGGGCTTTAGAGGATGAAAAAGTACTTTCGGAATTATTTGAAGGAATTTTGTCTAAGAAGGATACAGTGAGGTATAATAGTTTTAAGGTTTTTATGCTCTTAAGCGAGGGTCACCCAGAAGTTTTGTATCCTAAATGGGATTTCTTTGTTGAGCTCTTGAGCAGTGATAATACTTCCCACAGGAACATTGCAGTCAACATCTTAGCAAATCTTACAGGTGCTGATAAAGAGAACAGGTTTGAGAAAATATTCGACCAGTATTACAGTCTACTCGATGATGAAAGTGTGATCCCCGCCGCACAGCTCGCAGGCAAATCTGGAAAGATTGCCAAGGCAAAACCAAAACTCCAAACAAAGATAACAAACAAGCTATTAGCTATAGATGAAACCCATCACGAACAAGAACGCAAGGACTTGATAAAAGGCTACGCCATAGAATCATTAGGTGAATACTTTGAACAAGCTGAAAATAAGAAGGAGATAATTAATTTTGTTAAAAAACAATTAAACTGCCAGAGTCCAAAGACCAGAAAGATAGCAAAGGAATTCTTGAAGAAGTGGGATAAAAGCAGTTAATAACGTTTATGGGGGAAAACGATGGAAAAAAATGTGCAAGAAAGGGCAAATGAAATCCTTAAGATGGATTATGAAGAAATAGAGCAGGCGTATAATGAGCTCCTAGAATCCAGTGAGCCAGAATCCTTCCAAATACTTTTAATATTATTATCCTCAGGTGATGTGATCCATACTCAAAAGGCCGCTGACATCCTAGCGTTAAAGGGAGATCCAAAATATTTGTCTGAAATGAAGGAGATAAGGGGGAAGTTGCCTGAGCGTAGGGGGTTGAGGGACTACCGGTGGACTGTAGACAGAGCTATTGAAATTCTTGAAAACGTCAGAAAAGCGGCGAAGTGTAGATGCGAGTTGTACGAAACTCAGTCGGGGTTCGGCGAAAGATTCATTCCAAGTGTGGAGCAGAGAGACGGAATTGTTTCCATTGCTAAAGAGGTTGTACACCAAGAGGAGTATTTCACCGAATACTTTTGCAAGTGTAATATATGTGGTAGGAGATGGAAGGTGCTCGATGAAATTGGCTACCATTATCCCCTATACAGCTGGGAGGAAATTACAGATAAAAGAGAATACGATACTTATTTTGAAAATAATGATTAAAATGTTAAATAATAGGCATAGTCAAGAATTTGGCAATAAATAAAAAAATGTGGGTTTGTTTGCATCTTTCCGAGAGATTACATGTTTCGAGAGGAATAGAATACTACAGCCCAAAGAATGAATGCTGCGAATATCAGTCCAAAACCAATAATGGCAAGAATGATATTGTGTGCCCAAATGCCAATTAGGCCGTCTAAAATGAAAGCTATCGATCCTATGATGCTCAGAATCCCCGCAGCTTTTGAAGCCGAGGGCATAGCGGTCATTTCACCCACCTTTATACTAGCCGAACCAAGTATAATAAAAGTAATACCGATTACCAGAAAACTTATCCAGATAAGGTATAAATTCGGTATAGGTACTGGTAAAGCGGGAATGTAACCAGTCTCGCCACCCCATACGTATGCAGACATATATGCTATCGTTAGATTTCCCATTAGTATTAGCAAAGCCCCCAAGGTGATACCTATTATGCTGAAGATGAGAGCCACAATACCCATGGCTCCTCCTCCAATTTTGTACGTGCCGTAGAAACCAATACCAGTAAGTAAGCCAGTCACAATGAGAAGTAAGACCAATATGAACGATGTTACAGCGAACGTAGAAGCAGACGGAAAATAGGGTATTGGGTATGGAAGAATAAAACCATAGAACAAATCAGGCCTAAACACCGAAGTGAGGTACCAATTTAATTTTGACATATAAGATGATAATTCTCCTAAAAATGTATTAGTTATAAAGCCCCATATTACCGCTAAGGCTGTTGTTATGGTTCCTACTATTCCTCCAATTGTTCCAGTTAGTAAAGCTACCCTAGACAATCTCCAACCTCCTTTCTCTAACATTGAAACTTATTCTTACTTAAGGGAAATCTTAAAATTGTTAAATTTTTTTCTCGAGGCAATAATTTAGATTGGTCTTGATTTATAGTCGTAGGCAAAAAATTCTTAGAATGGACTGAGTCGTCTCTTTTTACCAGAGTTTATGATTAGAGAGATATCGAATGGACAGAAAATTTAAATGCATTTTTTTAATCTAACACGATTGCCATAAACTATTTTTAATAATTAATGGAGTTTCGGTTTATGTCTCCTGAAGAAACGAGTAATTGGAAACGGTTTTATAACAGCTTTTTTGGGGACCCTTATTGGGCGTGGCATGATGGGTTAGAGATTGACGCGTTACATAAACTAACTCCCGAAGAACAGAAAGAAGCTGAAAAGTTGTTTCTTGAAGCGGTGAATGAGCACGACACTCGAGCAGCGGTGGGTCTGGGCGAACTGCGGTCGCAAAAGGCGGTTCCTCGACTAAAAGAGATTCTTGATAAAGCTGTGGGGAAGAAGCTTGTTGATGTGGCTGTGGCACTTAGAAGGATTGAAGGAGACCTGTCTTATGCAAAGTATATCATCCATGTTTTGAAGAATCACCCGTTCTGGGATGATCGACTCGATGCCGCTATGCATTTACGCGAATTCGACACCCCTGAAGTTATTGACGCGCTGTTTGAAGCGGTGAAAGACCCGGATTATCTTGTCAGGAATCACGCCTGCGATTCACTGCTTTACTTACACGGATTTAAGCCGGATATCTCCCTACATAAAGAAATCTTTGAGAACATCATACCCCCGATGGACGAAGGCGAACCCTCCGAGGAAGATTACAAAAAATATGAAACCGCTGTCAACCAGTTGCGCAAATTGTTCAAGGAAAAAGAAGAATCGGAATAGCTTACAATTGTATCAAACTTTTTCATCTTTCTGGCCTCTACAATTTTTCTGAATTACTTATTTAATACGTGGTTTTCTGGGGATAGAAATGGAGAATCTAGGCTATCCAGCTTACACAGATGGAAGGAAATTACTGATAGGTTAAGATGTGATACCTATTTTAAAAAAGAACTCGAAAATGTTGAGGAACAGTATGTCCATATTTCTGCTCACGGAGACTATAATAGAAAGCGGGGAACCAGTATAAAAACCCCTCACCGGTGGCAGAGTCTACTCCAGCGAATTAAAAGATTTGTGGAGGGATAGAAAGAAATCGAGAATCCCGAAACTAGTGGTGCTCTCAGCTTGTGATGTGGGTCACATTGACATGGTTAGAGCATTTTCTGGTGCCGGATGTAGGTTCTGTGTTGCTCCCCCCAGTGAAACCTTTTTTGAAGACGCCGCCGTTTTCTTAACCCTTTTCTATTAACTCTTGATTGGAGAGAGAAGGAGCCCATGGATTGCATTCAGAAACACAAAGCTCGGTTTAGATCTTAGCCTTTCTAGCCTATCCGGAGCGTGGAGCTTCTACGGATGGGGAGAAAAAATTACCTTTTAAAAAAATAATTCTAGATACTCGAAAGTGGGAGCAGATAAAATTAGCAGAAAATTTAAATCCAATTTTTATTAATCTCAAATATTGTGAATTATTTTTAAAGTGAGAGTTGCATCATGTCTCCTAAAGAGTCTGGTAATTGGGAACGCTTTTATAACAGTTTTTTCGGTGATCCGTATTGGGCTTGGCATGATGGTTTGGATTTCGACGCTTTACATCAACTTTCGCCTGAGGAAAAGGAGAAGGCTGAGGAATTGTTTCTTGAGAGGGTGAATGAGAATGACACTCGGGCTGCAGTGGGTCTGGGTGAGCTTCGCTCGAAAAAAGCGGTTCCGAGACTAAGAGAGCTCCTAGATAAGGCCAGAGGTAGAGAGCTGGTGGATATAGCTGTGGCACTTGGCGAAATCGAGGGAGACAAGTCTTATGCAAAATACATAATACATGTTTTGAAAAATGATTCATGGTGGTATGATAGGCTCTGGGCTGCTCGGCATTTGCGCGAATTCGATTCCCCGGAAGTCGTTGAAGCGCTGTTTGAAGCCGTGAAGGATCCGGATTATCTCGTCCGCAATCATGCTTGTGAGTCACTTCTATACTTACACGGGTTTGAGCCGGAAATCTCCTCTCACAAAGAAATATTTAAGAACATCATAACTCCGCACGAGGGTGAACCCTCAGAGGAAGATAACAAAAAATATGAGGCTGCTGTTAACCAATTGCGTAAAATGTTTAGGGAAAAAGAACCAGCCGGGTCTTATTCATAAAGTTCTAGCCTTCAGACTAGGGGATGCCACCTTACTAACTTTTTTTCCTGCTTAATGGACTTGGCTATCTTTTGCTTTCAGCCAGTTGGGGGGTATTGGTTCATTTTTTTCTAATATCTTTAACGCCTTATCGACTTTGCTCCTGATTGCAATACTTTTGTGATTCTGAAGGGACCTAATATTTTCAATAGTTTTTTCTCGTATATCCTTATTTCTTCTGCTTATGATGCAGAGGCTGACTATCGCCCAACTCTTTACAAAGACACTCTCATCCTGCAGCAGGTGAAAAAGGGTGGATGTAACCTGATCAAACAGTTCTCCAGAAACCTTTAGGTTTCCAAAAATCATGGCAATGTGAAACTTGACCATTGGAACCTTGTCGTTGTAGGCTAGTTTAATGAGTAGTGGTAAATGCTCTTGCACTGATTCTGGGTGTGTTCGAGATATTTTCTCTAATGCGTCAGCCGCTCTCCCACGTATCACGTCATCAGGTTCACTCAACGCTTCAATCAACTTGCCCAGTAATTGAGGGTTTCTAAGCACTTCTTCCACCACTTCTTTTGATCTACCATCCGAACGCAGGTCTCCGCCGGAAAGCATTCCCAAAAAATCCACCATAACAACCACAGTCTCCAATCAGTTGTATAAGCTTTGAATACCTTTTCACATATCTCCAATTTAAATTCTTGCACTTTTCAGGCCTTTTTTGTAGGCGTCGGCGAACAGTTCGTAGAAGTCGTATAGTTTGAATCCGACCTCCTCTCCTTTTTCCTTCTTTTGGTCTAGGACTCTCTTGAACTGGAGCATGCAGAATGGGCAGTTTGAAACCGCAATTAGGAATTCTATGCTCATAAGCTTGATAAAATTTTAAAGGCTTTTATTACCTTTCTCCGTCATTTCCGTGAAACCTACTAAGAATTTAAGGTAAACAACGATTTTACTTGGTCTAACAATTAGCGCTGGAACTCTTTTTTGATATTCTCGGTACGATTCACCAAACCTTTCAATAAGTTCCCTTTCCTCAACCAGTCGAATATGGCAGAGCAAACCAACCAAAAAAATTATGAAAAACAGAATAGAATATACGGAAAATCTAGCGAAAACAGCCCCTAAAAAGATCAAAACTACTCCTGAATATGTTGGATGTCTTAAAACTGAGTAGATTTCGTGTTCTTGGAGTTCAGACTCTTCAGGATAGTACAGGTATAAAACAGCCATGTAGTCCACGCCAAAGGATTGGATAGCCCGAAATACGGTTAAAAAGCCCAGTAAGGCAAACGTGGCACCACACACGGTCCGAAGAACTAAGTCAATAGTCGGCCAATTTACTAGGAAGGCTGTCCGATTTAGAAAAAGTGCTGTTAGCGGAGTCGAGAGAGTTATGGTCAGACCATTGACGGGTGAAACTGATAAGAAAGTTTCAATTGGTAATAAAGTGTGAATCATAATAGATGCTACTAGTGGGATCCCAACTAAGCCGTACTTTAAGCCCCTCTGATATGCAGTTTCTTTCGACTCTTTTATAAACTTCTCCCGTTTATGCCAAACATTATAGATCAATAGGAAGCCAGTTATCCCACAGAGGATGGTCCCAACAAAGGGCAGTATGGGTTCAAGAACACGCAGGATATCAACACCGGGTAACATCCGAGGTAAAACATCCAAAAACACCATCAAAAACAGCCCTGAAAAGAAAGACAAAAATACGATAAGCGGGATGAGAACGAAACGACTACCTGTGTAGCCTGGCAGCTTTTCGAGGAGCTTGTCAGCACCCTTTATTGGCATAAATGGTTTTATGATGTTGTTGTATATATATGTAACTTAAATCTGTCGAAAAAAGAGATATCAATATGAAGGAAGTAAATAGTTTAATTTGTTGGTTTGTAGGCGTCGGCGAACAGTTCGTAGAAGTCGTATAATTTGAATCCGACCTCCACTCCTTTTTCCTTCTTTTGGTCTAGGATTCTCTTGAACTGTAGCATGCAAAAGACCATCCCTTATACAAATGGAAGGAAGTTACTGATAAAAAAAAAGAAAAAGATGCTCATTCTGAAAATACTGATTAAAATGTTAGTAACAGTCAAGAATTTGACAATAAACCTACATAAGCTTCGCGTTTTAGACAAATTATGAAAAACTTTTTCATGGCAAATAAAAAAGAAGGGGAAGTTTGTTTGCATTCTTTTCGGTAGATCACATTTCTCTAGAAGAATAGAAAACTACGGCCCAAAGTATGAAAGACACTAGTGTCAGTCCGAAGCCGACGATTGGTGGTATTAAATGAATTATGCTGCCCACTAGGAAAGCTACCGCTCCTATGATGCTCAGGATTCCCGCAGCCATGGAAGCCGAGGGTATGTTGGTCGTTTCGCGTACACTTATACTAGCCGCACCAATTATTATGAAAGCCAAAGCGAGCACACCGAAACTTGCCCAAATAAAGTTAAAATTCGGTGTAGTCACAGAGATAACTGGAACATACACCTCGTCGAATGGTGCCACTGCGGACATGTACCCTGGTGTTGTATTTCCAATAGTGATAAGCAGAGCTCCCGCTATGCCTCCGATAATGCCGAAGATGAGACCTACTACACCCGGGGCTCCTCCTCCAATTTTGTAAGTCCCGTAGAAACCTATGCCGATGAGAATGCCGGTCACAATGAGCAACATTGCCAATATAGACGATAATAAACCGAACAAAGGCCAGGACGAAAAAATCGGTTGTGGCCAAGGTCCGGTGTAAAGGGGTGTAGGAATCCATGAAATTACGGTATTGACGAATGGAGCTAATTCCACTAGGTAATTGTATATTTCGTTTAGTAATGTATTGACACTAATGACCCACATTATACCTACAGCTGCCGTTATGGTTCCTATTATTCCTCCCACTGTACCTATGAGTAACGCTTTAGACAATCTCCAACCTCCTTTACTCCAGTATTAAAATTTACCCTCTATTTCTTGAGATTCTTAAAACATATATAATTTGTGGTCGTGACAATTATTCACATTAGGTTATCGTTTTATAGGCGTCGGAAAACAATTCGTAGAAGTCGTATAGTTTGAATCCGACTTCCTCTCCTCTTTCCTTCTTTTGATCCAGGACCTTCTTAAATTGTAGCATGCAGAATGGGCAGTTTGTTACCAGTCCGCTTACTCCGAATTCTTGGGCTATTTCTATTCTTCTGGTGGCTAGTCGGTCTGCGAGTTCTGGGAAGGCTGATCTTACTCCGCCTCCTCCTCCGCAGCACCAGCCGGACTTTGGGACTTTTACGAGTTCTATGTCTGGGATTTTTTCAATCAGGTTCAGGTATATTTCTTCTTCTAGTCCGCTTGCCATTATATGGCAGGGGTAATGGTACATTAGGTTTATCTTTGTTTTGTGGAGGTCTTTTGTGTTTAGTTTTATTTTCTTTTCCATATATTCTCCCACATCGTATATTTCGAAGTTTATCGGGATTCCGTATTCTTTAGCCAGTTTCGGGTAGTCTTTTCTAAAGGTGGAGTTGCATCCGGAGCAGCTTGTTAGGACTTTTTTGACGCCCTTCTCCGCGTACTCGTTGAATATGGTGAAGTTCTTTGTGACGAAGGGCTTCATGGCGTCCCTCTGTCCTGTCCTCATGAAGGGTGATCCACAGCACGTTTGGTTCTTTGGAAGGTAGACCGCCACTCGGTTATTTTGGAGTATGTCTATTATCGCCTTCGCGGAGCCCTGCATTCTCCGGTTTATTATGCAGCCGAGAAATAGTACGATTTCATCTTGGGGTTCACCGTCAAAGTTTTTAATGTATTCGGGGTGAAGGTCTAGGGCGGGAGTATCAACGATGGGTACTGATCCTCCGGTTTCAAGCACGGATCGAACGATGGCTCTGTGTTGCGGTAAGGGTCCTACGCCCTCCACTACGCTCCTGTATCTTAGGTGTTCGACTACGCTTCTCCGTATGTCGATTCTTCGGGGGCAGGCGACCTCACACTCCTGATCCACCGGGCATTTGAAAAGGCCCTGGTCCACAGTTTCCCTCAATCTTCCCTCACTGGCGTCGAGGGGGTCGCATATAAATCTGCACACTTCAACCAGAGCTGCGGGTCCTACAAAGGTGCGGTCGACATCCACTACATTGCAGTCTGAGTAGCAGGCGGCGCAGAGTATGCACTGTTTATTCTCTATCATGTGTTCCAGCTCTTCTGGTGGAACCTTAGGAATCCCGACGAATTTCCCTTCCGTAAGATTCGTGATTCGCCACGGTCGGACGGCTTTTACACTCTGGAAGAAGGGGTCTAGGTTCACGACGAGGTCCCTTATGACTTCCAAGTGGTCCAGTGGTTCCACTAGTACTGAACCGTCTACAGCCACATCTTGCACGAAGGTTTTACAAACTAACCCCGCTCTCCTGTTTATCCTCACGGCGCAGGAGCCGCATTGTCCCATTCTGCAGGACGATCTGAAGGTTAACGAGTCATCCAGATTCTCTTTGATGTGAAGTAGGGCTTCCAGTACCGTGGAGTCTTCGGTTACGTCTAAATCGTATTCCTCGTAGCGTGGTTCTGAATCCGTTTCGGGATTGAATCTAAAAACTTTAAACTTGACCTTCATAAAGACACCTCAGTATTTCCTCTCCACCGGCTTAAACATGGTGATGACAACATTCTCATAGGTTATGACCGGTTCCTCTGGATGATAGTACATCACGATGTGCTTTGTCCAGTTCTCGTAGTCCCTGTGGGGGTAATCGATCCTGTAGTGGGCTCCCCGGGTTTCTCGTCTCGTTAATGCTGCCAGCGTTGTAGCTTCTGCCAAGTCCAGCATATTTCCCAATTCCAGCGCTAAGATGAACGAATTATTATAAATGGTGCTCTTATCTTCAACATGTATTTTGGTGTACTTCTTCTTCAGTTCCCTTATTTTCTTTAGGGCTTCCGTTAATCCCTTTTCGTTGCGGAATAGTCCGACCTTTTCCCACATTGTTTGTCTAAGCTCGTCTCTCAACTTGGGGGCGCTGTATTCTCCTCCATCATTTAGAATTTTGTACAGCCTATCCTCCTCATCCTTGATTTTTTCTTTGGGAACCAGTCTGAGCTCCTCATTTTTAACGTATTCACTGGCACGCATCCCCGCTTTTTTTCCAAAAACTACACACTCGGTTAGGGCGTTAGCTCCCTCCCTATTCGCCCCGTGGACGCTCACACACGCGACCTCTCCAGCAGCGAATAGACCCTTTATGGGAGTTTCGGTCCAAGTGTTTGTTTTTACTCCTCCCATCCAGAAGTGTTGACCCGGTACCACGGGGATAACGGCTTCCTTTATGTCTACCTTAGCAAATGTGCTTGCTAATTCCGCGAATTCTCCCAGCCTTCTTCTGAAGAAGCTTAAGGGTATGTTGGTGATTTCGAGAAGTTGTTCCAGCTCCTCCATCTTTAGGTGGGTTAGGTCTAGTCCGATGTATTTTCCTTCTATTCCTCGGCCCTCGTTTATCTCTGTTTGCATAGCTTGAGAAACCACATCTCTTGGTGCCAGCTCCATGAAGTTTGGAGCGTACCTCTCCATGAACCGCTCTCCTTTACTATTGATTAGTCTGCCTCCGATGACCCGGGCGGTCTCCGATATTAGTGTTCCTCGCGGGTAGAGGGTTGTGGGGTGAAACTGCACAAACTCTGGGTCTTTCAGAGGAACTCCCACCCTGTAAGCCATCGCCGTACCATCTCCTGTGCACGCGCTAGAATTAGTGGTTCTAGCATACACCCATCCAAAGCCACCGGTCGCCAATATCACAGCCTTCGACCTAATGGTGTGAAATTCTCCATTCCTAATCTCGTAAGCGGTTATACCCCTGCACATATTGTCTTCGACTAGGATGGAGGTGGCGAACCATTCATCGTAAAAGGTAACTCCTCTCCTCCAGAGCTGCTCCTGTAAAGCCATTACCAGTTCACGTGCCCACTGGGACGAAACAATGATTCCAGTTTTCGTGCTCATGCCTCCGGGGCTAGCCCTGAGCACTTCTCCATCCCTGCCTCTGGAGTAAACGACGCCCCAAGACTCCAGCCAGGGTATTTCAACCTCCGCCCCATCCGCCAGAACTTCCACAGCGTCCTGATCCGCCATGTAGTCGCTACCCTTGATGGTTTCCTGCAGGTACATCTCCTTCGGTTCGTTGGGTGCCGGCGGGAAGTGTAGAGCGCCGGTTGCCACACACGTGTGAGACCTTAAGGGATGAACCTTCGAAACAACCGCCACATCCGTGTATTCACTGGCTTCCAGAGCGGCTCTGAGTCCGGCTAAACCGCCACCCACAATCGTGATATCATGGACAATCATAAAATTCTCCCTCAGCCAACCATATTTCTGCAAAAAATATCACGGCTTACTATTATAGGTTTTATTTAGAAGATATAAGTTGCGATAACTGTGAAGGATTCAAAAACAAATGTTTCCATCGTATGCTACCTTAGAATTATAGAACGGAATGCTCCATTAGCAAAATAATTAGTGGAACGCAGTCATCGTAAGTCAGCGTGAATCCAAAATGAGGTTTGAAAAAGTTTAAATTGGATTTTGCGAAACTGGTTAACGCAAAAGGAAATAAGGAGAATAATGAAAAATGAGTGAACGAACAACTGGAGTGCTGGTTGGTGGCGTAATAGCATTAATCGGCTCCATTTTCGGATTCTGGCTGGGTCTTGCGCTTTTGGGACTTGCGAATACTGCTGGTGTTACGAGTATGTTGTGGTTTATTAGTCCCGTGACGGCTATTGTAGCTAGTGTCGTTATGCCAACTGTTTCTGCGATTTGGCCGTGGATCGTTTTCACAGTAACCACTATAGCCCTTATATTCAGCATCATGCTAATAGTTGGGAAGTCTATCAAAGTAGCTGCAATCATAGTCCTTATCGCAGGGATACTCTCAATCATTCCAGTTGTGCTTCTTCCCGTGCAGATTAACTGGATAATTTCTGGTGGCTTCGAGTTGGTTGGTGCTATTATTGCCTTGGCGACTGGCGCATTAAAGTAAAAAAACAGCAGCCTTTTTCTTTATTTTAATTATTTTAATCCCAGGTCCTTAGACAAAAATTTTTTGTTTTTGAAAATTTACAGTCATGAGAAATGGATTGCACCATCTTTAAGTGAATTTTAGTACTAACCAGTGGCGTCTTGAAACTCTGAGGGCGACTTTGTTCTTACCATAAACTACTTGCTTGGCGTATCGCTCTATTTCCTCTACAATTGTGGCGTCGCTTCCCGCAAACTCTACTTTGAGTGGTAGGTGTTTAACTTTGAAGACGTTTCCACCAAGCCGGTAGTACTCAGCCCAAGGGCCTTCCAGCCTGAATCCCCTTTCAGCTAGGAGTTTCAGAACCTCCTCAGGAATTATCTCTGATAGTTCTAACATTGTCTAACACCTAAACGCTTGGATAACTTGTTGAACTCTTTTAGCAGTCCGGCTTCTCTTATCCTCTTGCAGAGACGGTTGTAATCAATTCCCTCAGCTTTTCCCAAGACATCCTTCAAGTCCTCATAATCCCTACGGCCGAAAGCCATAAGTTTCGTTACAATTAAATCCTCTACGGAGGGCAGATAAAGATTCCCGTAGATCTGTTTCGAGAACTCGTGAAACTCCTTGTCATAAATTAGCAGCGGCCCATTCACATCAATCTCGTATCCACCTGAAGTTTTCACCAAGAGACCCCAAACTCTCCACTGAACATTAAATCCACGCTTCCTTAACGTCTCTGCTATTTTTCCTCTTAACTCCTTAACATCACTAACGGATACCATGATGTCAATATCTTTCGTTGTTCTGTGAAGAAGATCATGAAGTATTAGTGCCCTCGCCCCAATCAGATAAGCGTAATAATTGAACTCTTCAAAGACTTTCAACAGCTCCTCAAATTCTTTTGGAACCTCGAACATCAAATCACCCTACCCAAAGTTTAAACTTGAAAATATTTAACCTTCACTACTTATTTTTCAATCTTCCCGAACAGCCCAAAATATGTCAAAAAGAGTAAATAAGGGTTAGTGCTCATGATATTACCATTAGTAAAGTGGAATTGACAGAGGTGGTTTTGTGGCAAGATCTGAAGATTCTCCCCTAATCGGCCGCTGCGGAATTTACTGCGGTGCGTGTCCGTCTAATACAGGTATAACCCGTGAGGCAGCTAAAAAGCTTCAGAAGCTGCTTGACGAAACAAAAACAGGAGAAATAGCGTTCATAATGGGGATCGCAGACAAGTATCCCATATTCCATGAGATCCTCACTCTCTTCGCAAATCAGCCCCCATGCTCAGGGTGCGGCTCCGAATCCCCGACGGCTTCCTGTGCCATAAGGAAGTGTTGCCTTGAGAAAGGCATATCCTCCTGCGCCGAGTGTGAGGAGTTTGAAGGATGTACAACTACACCAGAGGGCTTCGATCTCGATAAAGCAATCGGAGAACTATTCACGCAGATTAAATCAGGGGAACAGGAAGGCCCACCAGAGCTGCCAAAAAAGTTGTTCATGAAAATCATAACTCAGAGATATAATGGTTGGAACATTGAAAACCTCTGCATCATTAAGTCCAAGGGGTACACTGAATGGTTGAAAAAAATGGAGGAAGATGTAAAAAACGGCTTTTACACGGGCCATGTAATTCGAGAGAAAGAAGAGGGAAAATAAGGCAATAAGATGCATTTCAAATATGTTAAAAAGAACAGATAAAAAATGGACCGAAAACGTAGAATTTTTCACTTTTTTACAGTATGTTCATAACTGGACTTTTTTCCACTGTTGTTCTAGTTCGCCGAGTGCTTCGTCTGGATTTTTTCTTATCCTTTTGCTCTTCCTATGCCTCTCTTGGAGTTTCTCGAACTCCTCTCTCTTCTTCTTGTACGCCTCGTAGCTCACTGTTGGCAGCAGAGCTTGAGCTTCAGCAAGAGTTATGTTAACGACCATGGCGAGGCACTCCCCATACCTCACGACCTCGCTGTGCGTGCTCTTCTTCCCCGTGGTTTTCCTCACCCTGGTCTTCAGCCTGTTTATGAACTGTTCAAGTCCGTTGTTAGTTCTCGGAATATCCTTGTGGTCGTATGTGTAGAAGAGTCCCTCCCAGTAGCTCTCCGTTGTCTTCTTAACGTGTTGGTCGAACTCTGGGTCGTCTCCCATAAGCTCAATCTTCTTTCTCAACTTGGCTGCGACCCAACGTCCCTTCCTCTTCTTCTCCTCGCCCTCGGCAAGTATCCTCGCTATGTCGGCTACGTGCTGGAATCTTCTCTTCACCCTCTCGTACGTCTCCCTCTCCTCGCTAAGCACTCTCCCGATTTTTGTGTACATACATCTGAGGTACGGATCTTCCCTAGCTCTGAGGCATCTCTCTATACTCCTCATAATCTTTTCGAAGCCCTCGAAGATAACAACACCTCCTAGCTTCAGAGGATAGAGAGGCTTCGTGAGGAGGAAGGCCTTCACACACCCATAGTAGCCCTCAACAACCCTTAGATCTCTCCAAGAGTAATCTCCCTTTTTTACAGCCCTACACGCGTTCTTGTGGGGGCTTCTTATCCCCTTAATCTTTTTTTTAACTCTTTTTTTAGCGTTTGATCCTCTGAGGAGACGGGTTTGGCGACGTTCTTAAGGTAGTGGAACTGGGAGTACTGGTGGGGGACACCTGGGAGTAGATCCTTGACGGCGCGAACTATGCTCCTCTGCTTGTCGCTCACAACCCCCATAACTTTTATCCCTAGGGAGAGGACCTCTTCTATGAGGGACTTGATTCCCTCGGTGTCGCCGACTTCGAGGTT
Organism: Candidatus Freyarchaeota archaeon; assembly: GCA_030587365.1. GTDB lineage: Archaea > Asgardarchaeota > Jordiarchaeia > Jordiarchaeales > Jordiarchaeaceae > Jordiarchaeum. The sequence goes on from JAUQZE010000003.1 coordinate 22,950, forward strand.
TCTCGCTAGGATTGTGTTTCCGGATATGCAGTCTCTGAGTATGTAGAGGGTTTCGTTCCCCTTCTCTGGCTGGACTCCGTCTATTGCGAGCACCACCCCTCTCTTCCTCATGAGAGCTAGCTCCTCCCCCTCGGGTCTAGTTGAAATCAGAATCATGTATAGGTTTGAGAGTTCTCTTACAACAGACTTGCTCACAACTATCCCGTATCCCCTCAGGTACTCACGTATCTGTTCCAGAGTCTGCTCCTTTTGGAACCTGAGCCAGCCGACCCGCGCTATCACGTCGAAGCCGTACTGCCGGTGCTTCAGGTTTACTAGGGGTCCCTTAATGGGAACTTCTCTCAGGGGGCAGGACTCGTTTTTACAGACAGCTACGTGGTAGACCACACGAAGAAAACCCTTGAGACTGATTACGTGCTTTCGACGGGTGGTGTAAATCCTTTCCAGAAGAGAGCCACAGGAGGGGCAGGTTGGAGACGGATGTACAGCAAGTTTAACAACTGAAGAGTAAACCTTACGCGGTTTCAAAACAACACCCTACATCAACACGCAAACCAAACAAATAAAACTAATTAAAGTCTGTTTATGTACCTATTCCTTTTTTATAATTGATTATGTTATTTTTTTAAATTTTATCCGCGAATTATTGTGAATATCGCAATAAATAATGTTTAATTTTGAGATATTTTTTTATATTAAATTCTTCTAACATACTTATAGCAGTGCCGGAAAAGGATTTGGAAAGGTTTGTGGGTGGTAATGCAAAAAAAGGTGGGTCTCCAAATCGTCATAATTCTATTTTTATTCGTTTTCTTAATCACACTGAGAATGCAGCAGAGTCAGAATCTGGTGCTTATTGTTTCGCTCTCACTAATGATTGCCTCTTTTCTCGGTGCGGGAGTTGTTCTGTATAGGTATAGAAAGAAGTATGTTATTTCTGTTAAGGCTTTGGCCAGTCTGGAGAACATTATTGTGGACCATACAGCCAGTGGCACTACTTTATGGGCTTTTGACTTTTTCGAAATGAGACAGCATACGATTATTGTTTCGGGATTTATAGCGGCAGTGAAGTCTTTTATGATTGAAATGCGTAAAGGCAATCTCAAGAAACTGGAGACAGAGTTTGGAACTTTTATAAAAGAGGACGGAGATATTCTAACTGTTACCTGTATCACTAGTGGTAACACCGCCTCAGAGGAAAACTGGATTAGACAAAGACTGCAAAACTTTCTGTATATAGCTGAAGCCCGGCATCGGAATGATCTTCGAGAGTGGAGGGGTAATGCGTCAATTTTTGAAGAATCGTTCTTACAGATCATTTGTTCAGTGATTAATATCCCTAAAGCCTTGAAGCTTCAGAAGCAGAGAATCTTTAAGATGGAGAAGAAAAAAGACAGGCTTTATGAAGAACTTAAAAATTTTGATTCAAAGATAGATATCATTGGAACACAGTTTGAAAATGGAAAAATTAGTGAAGAAGAGTTTGAAGTCAGAAAGGCAAGGATTAAACAGGAATACAAAAGAATTCGTGAATACTATATCAATGCCTGTTTCTTACTATCAAGAGTAATTCGTGAACCAAAAGAAGTTAACATTAAAGTCTCGAAGAAGGTAGAAAGGATAAAGAATACTTTTCTTGAGATAAAAAGTGAAATTGACAATTTGCAGGTAAAAAAAATGGAGGGCGTTGTCACTCCAAAGGATATAAGAAATAAGAATAAACTTGAGGAAAAATTAACAGATCTCATCGAAAATCTAGATAAACTCGCGTAATCATGCGAAAAAAGGGTAAGTATTTATTTCACTTTTTTACACTTGGGTTAGTGAGTTCTTTCAGTTTCAACTCTCATCATGGCTTCTCTTCCAGTTTTTTCTGGAATTTCTTCCCTTACTCTCACTAGTTTTATGGCGTCGTGGGGGCATTTGTGTGCGCAGATTCCGCAGCCTATACATCTTTCCTCAAGGATCATTATCATGTCGTCTGAGAGATCTTCACTGTGTGGGTAATGGCGATAGATTGCTTGGAGTGGACACCACTTAACGCAGGTTTCGCAGAGGCGGCAGGCTTCCCCGTCTATTTCTGGCATGAAGTTCGACCTAGCGACGGCTCTGGGATTGTGGAGCTCGGAGATTCCTCTGAGGAGTATGCAGCAGTCTGTGCAGCAGTTGCAGATGAAGCTCGCTCTCTCCTGCTGGTTGTTTATGGTGTGAACTAGACCCGCGTCTTCCGCTTTCTTGAGGATTTCTAGGGCTTCCTCTTTTGTTACCTGTCTCCCGTTGCGATGCTTGACCATGTAGTCAGCGAACCGGTCGAAACTGAAGCAGACTTCTAGTGGCTTCTCGCACTTGTTTGCTGAGAGCCTGCAGGCGCAGGGGTTCACCGCTATGCTTCTTGCTTCCTCAATGAACTTGCTCACCTTCTCGAAGGGTAGAATCTCAGTCTGAACATTTAGTTTTTCCTCAACAGGGATCACTCTCATGAAGGGATAGTTTGAAGCTCCTAGCTCATATCCCCAGTGGGGGTACATTTTCTCGTGGAGTCTTGCGAATTCCCTCTTTTCGTCTGTCATTATGCCGTTATTCATGTGCAGTTCGAAGATTCCAGCGACGTAGGGTAGCATACTGTAGTATGTCTTGTTATCCTTGCTGCTGGTGAACTCGGCTATCGCGCCCTTGTCTGCCAGTCGCTCAAAAACAGTTTTAACATAAGCTGCATCTTTTCCAGTCTCCTCAGCTACCTGCTCTATGGTCTTCGTATCGATAAAGGGAGCGTTGAAGGCTGATGAGACAAGCTCGGCTTCTTCAGGGGTGTAAACTATGCTTAGAAGCTTAAGCATGTCCTTACTCTTGGGGGCTTTTACAGGCCACCGGTTAATCTTCTGTCTTAAACGCTCGTAAACATCCTCGCTCAAAATATCACCTGTCGGAAACAGAATATGCTTAATTCTTAAGGTTTTTGCCAGTGAATCTTTGCCACGAGTTTCAAGTACTTTGAACTCCATAAGTGCCTCTTTTTTGTTGGAGGATTAAGGATATGATTAAAAGATTTGGCGAAAACGTAAAAGCTAAATACAAATCATTATGCTTTGCGAACTCCTTAGCCTCGACTTCATGGAAGTTACGGATTTAGGTTACCAGCGAATTGAAAAAGGGCTTAAGATAGCTCGTGAAACTGGAAAAAGAGATGCAGATGCCTGGCGCTCGATACAGAAACTAAAGTAATCCGCGTCATTTCATGTCCCCTCAGCCACCTGCTCTATGGTCTTCGTATCGATAAAGGTGGTCTTGAAGGCTGATGAGACAAGCTTAGCTTACTCAGGAGTGTAAACAAAAATTAGCTCAAGTATTTCTTACTCTAGGATGTTTTTAAAGGCCATCGATTAACATTCTGTCTCAAAAGCCTGTAAACATCCTCACCTGTAAAATTACAATCTACAAAATTCAGTAAATTGAATCATTCTTTAGTTTTACACTCTGAAATTTCTGCTATTTATTAGAATCAATAACATAAAAACAATTTTATAATAATATTTGTATATATCCTTATTTAAAAAAGAATAAAAACGTGGGTTAAGGAGGTGGAAATTTGTCTAGGGGAGCATTGCTAACTGGTACAGCCGGAGCAATAATAGGAGCCATAACGGCAGTTTTTGGGATAATATGGGTCTATGTCTATAATATACTTCTAAATGAATTATACTATTACCTATGGCAAATACAAGCAATCCTCAGTATTATCTTTCCGTGGCCCATGGTACCACCTTGGCCACGAAGCTATTTCGGTCCTCCGCCAATCCCTATTTTTCCGTCCTGGTCTTTGTTCGGTTTATCCTCGTATATAATAGCCACATTTTTCATTGTGACCGGCATTCTCATCGGAATAGGTTTCTACGGCACGTACAAAATTGGAGGAGGAGCCATGGGCATAGTAGGCCTAATCTTCGGCATCATCGGAGGCACATTGGGAGCTTTACTTATCATACTTGGAAATATAACAGCAGGAGGCATGTCCGCATACATAATGGTAGAAATGTCTACTATGTCCGTTTTATCAGTGCCTACACCGAATTTCGTAATTATGTGGTTAGGTTTCATAGCACTCGGTTTGGCCTTCATCATAATTGGTGCGGCTAGTATATCTATACGTGAAATGACCATGAAGCCTTCGGTTTCACTAGCAGCGGGAATCATAAGCATCATAGGCGCAATGTTTTTTATTGGAGGCCTTCTCATGCAGGGTATCGTGTTAGTTATTGGCTGCGCACTAATGTTCGTGGTTTTCATACTATGGGCAGTAGTTTTCTTCTACTCCCGAGATATGTGAAAAATATAAAATTAAATATAGATCGGAGATTATGGGCTCTCCGAAGAAATCGTTTGATGCCATAGAAAAGTGTTGCCTCAGAGAAGTCTATACTTTTCGTTAGGCAGTGGAAGTGCTCCATTTCTAACATTCGTTTCTATATCATCTGCTAGCATTTTGCAGTATTCAACCATTATGGGAGTTCCTTAGTACGAAGATGAGTAAAGTATCATGTGTACAAATGGATCTACTGATGCAAAGATTTATCGAAGTTGCTTTTTTTAAAAAATTTTCATTATTTGATTTTTTGTAGGCAGTGTTACTTCGATTGTTTTTTCGAAGTATTTTTTGAAGGTTTCTGGGTAATCGGTGTGTACTGGGATTAGTTTTTTTGGTTTCAGTTCTTTGAATACTTCTCTGAGTTCGTGGGGCATTATGTGTCCTGAGGCATGTATCTGGTAGAGTGGTAATCCGAAGCTTGCTAGCCAGTTTTTCAGTCGCTCGAAGTCTATTTCTCCTTCTTCGGTGAAGGGTTCTGAGGATGAGTAGATGTAGACGCCGCCCGCCTCGGGTTTAATGTCTACTAGGTCGTTTAAGTCGAACTGTGACAGGATGTAAATCACTTTGTTCTGGATTTTGCCAATCTCCGCGACTGTTTTAGCATTGCCGTATTTCTGGATTTCTTCCCTCTCCCACCTGTTTCTTCTATTTTCCTCGTCCAAGATTATGAATCTGTTTCCCGTTACATCTGGGACTTCCAGTCTTTTGTCTTTTTGGAGTTCTTTTAGTAGGTAGGCCTGCTTCAAGGAAATCACAATGTACCGGTCGTTCTTTTGGGCTACGTTGTAGAACGTTCTCAGTCTGTCTATGTCGTTGTGACCGAAGCTGGTTAATATGATATTTGGGGTCTTGGCTACTACGGTGTTTAGCTCCATCTCTACATCCCTCTCGCTTGTGACCCTTGCCTGCATAATGTTTGTGCCCTCGCAGATAACAGTTTCGGGATTCTCCTCCGCTGCTTTTTTCACAAAGTCCTCAGTTAACTCGGGTTTTGTTCCGTGAGTTCTGAAATCTCCAGTGTACGCTATTGTTCCCTCAGAGGTGTGAATTATGAACCCATAGGCCCCGGGGACGGAGTGGTCTACGTGTATTGGAATAATCTCGATGTTGCCGATTTTTGCATGGTCTCCGGTTCGGAATGTTTTCCACTCTATTCCGGTTAAGTCTCTCTCGAATGTTTTTCTACCGACTGCGTCAAGAGTCTTCATGATTAGGGAAGCGGTCTCACCGCAGTAAATAGGAATCTCTCTTTTAATTAACGAGACGTAACCAGTATGATCTCCATGAGCGTGGGTGAGGAAAACAGCGTCAATACTCGGCTCAGACTCTTCAAACCGGTATATTCCCTTTAGGTCGGGTATGAGTCCGAAATCCAGCAATCCTCTTTCATCTTTTGGTTGTAGAGCGGGCCAGGAGTAAAAGTTTCTCCTTGCAGCGTAGTTCATACCGAAGTCCAGAAAGACCCTCGTATCCCCGTCGCTCAGCAGGAACATGTTTCCACCGACCTCTCCAACCCCACCGTAAAAAGTTACTTCAACCATTTCCAACACCACAAGACCTACTTACTTTCTCTGACCCTCGTATTTCTTCCTTCTATAAAAACTACTCCACCTCAATCTAATTACTCTTTTGCCAAAAACAACCATATCCAAACGAAAAACAACTTTTTGGTGAGCTATTTTGGAGAATCAGGTAATAAGTTTAGTATTAATCTCTTCAAGTATCTTTTGAGCATTTTCTATCTGTTCGCTCACATCATAGCTTATACTAAAAACTCCTTTTAGTGAATCGACTAATCTTTTATCCTTTAACATTTCAATCATAGAGCGAACCTGAATCCTTAACTGGCCTAGGTCCCCTCTTTTTATATGCTTGATGATTTTTTCTATATCAGCATCCTGAGCTAACAACACAAAATCTCTTACATCGGTTCTTCTCCCAGAATGTATCTTGAATGCTATTAGCAACTCATTCTCGGGAATCCTACATTTAACCGAAATCGCTACTCCTGCTACATCTGCTATAACCAAGTAGCGCTTAATATAGTCAAAACTCCAAGATGCTTTTGTGGTTCTGCAAACCAAACTTTCCACTAGTAGATCAACTGTTACCGGGAGGTCATTTATCTTTTTAACACAGCTTACAAATTCACCTCCATAAACTTCATCGAAGCCTGTCCGCTGAACGTATTTTTCAAAGCCCTTTTCTTTTAGGATACGCAGAAAAGCGTCTAAATTCTTTCTTTGAATCACTACGTCTAGATCTACGGAGAAGCGATGCCTAGCTAAGCCGCTTACAGCATATCCACCTACAACGATGAACTCTAAGGCGGCATCTGAGAAGCTTTCTATCATTCTCAAAATCTCGTTTTCCCTTTCTACAAACTTCATAGCCATGTGTATCACTACAGGTTCGTCTCTTTCTCCCGGTATTTGACTCCCAATCCTAAGCGATACATCTCATCCAACATTTCTAAGGCTGGCTCGTAAGCGTAAATATTCTTCCAGCAGAACTCTATGGTCTCCTCTAAAGGCGTTACACTAAAGCCATCAACACTTTCAGCCCTAAACTCAAACTCGGAATATAATATATAGAAGGAACCGAATAATGTCTCCTTTACAGGTTCTCCGTAGACATACACTCTTTTGCCCCTTACTTTAAAAAAATCTCTCCACCTATTCAAATCACGCTTATTGACTTTCAAATGGATAGGATAGAAGGCGAAGAATCGGTCAACGTTATATCCGCCCTTTGTCCAGAAGAAGACAGCATCAGGACCAGTAAACGCATACTCCAACCCAGCCTCCTTCACAAAATCATATGCTTCGCTTATATCGAACTTCTTCTTAACGTATTCCTTGGGTGAGTTTACCTTATACTTCCCCCATCCCTCTCTCTCTAAAAATCCCTTCCGCACCATGTCGTGTAATACTTTATCGGGGCTAGGGCTGGGAAAAGTGGATCGAAATTCCTTAACCGTAAACTCTCTCTTCCAACTCCATAATATATTCCACAAATCATAATATGCCATGAAATATTACTACAGTGGTAATATTTAAAAAATTAGCGGTAATAAATCGCTTCTGTTTCAGTTTCTCTAATATCCCAGAAAAAAGGAAAAAGAAAAACTAAAAAAGATTAAATAAGACTCGTGAGCTTAGATCCTCCTTGCAATAATTGAACCTCCATGAATCGCCCCCTTTAGCCTACCGATTTTCTTACAATCGCCTAATTCGTAGACTGGTATCGATAAGCCTCTCAATTTCTCAGCAAGCTCCCGGTTTGGTTTGAAACCTGCAGCCAGCACCACATTATCCACCTTAATTTCTTCGGTTTTGCCCATTCTATCTATAACCACAGAATTCTCCCTTATCTCCTTCATCGTAGCTAAGATGATCGTTTCTATCCCGAGTTGAGCCGCTTTCCAGAGAAGATATAGGCGAGTAACAGTATTCGTTTCTAGTAGGAGAGCGATCTCCTTCTCGATTATGAACACCTTTTTCCCATTCTCTGCAAGATGCAGTGCAGCCTCTACTCCGACTTCGCCGCCGCCGATTACAGCCACACGATCACCCACCGCCTTTCGCCCAAGCAAAACATCGGTTGCTAAAACTACGTTTTCTCCATCAACACCAGGCGTGTCCGGTATGATTGGAACCGCACCCGTGGCGATTACTAAAACATCGGGCTTAACCTTACTTACCAGTTTAGGACTCACCTCAGTGTTGAGCTCCACTCTGACGTTAAGCTTGTTCAACTGTGTCTGGAGATATTTTAACAAGTCTCCCACTGGTTCTTTGAAGCTTGCTATGGATCCGGCTCTAATTTGTCCTCCTAGCTCTCCCTCTTTCTCGTAAAGGGTGACCTTATGTCCTCGAAGAGCCAGAATGCGCGCCGTCTCCATGCCTGCTGGTCCTCCGCCCACTATCATCACGTTCTTTGCCTCGCTGGCGGGTTCAAGCTGGAATTCTCTCTCTTGTCCTAGTGCTGGGTTAACGTCGCATTGTATGCTCCACATTTTGAAAAGGTTTCCGTAGCAGCCTTGGTTGCAGTAGATGCAGGGGTTAATATCCTCCAGTCTGTTCTCAGCGATTTTCTTGGGTATGTGGGGGTCCGCGAGCAATCCTCTACCCATAGCTATGAGGTCAGCCTTACCTTCTTTTAGTACCTGCTCAGCGAGTAGGGGGTCGCTAAGCCTGCCCACGACGATGACTGGTATGTTAACCACGCTTTTTATTGCCTCGGCGAGTGGGACGTAGCAACCCTTGGGCATAGCGGAAGAGGGATAGATTTTGGCGAACCAGGAGGGGTCGGATTCGTAGATTCCTGCGGAGACGCTTATGCAGTGTACACCCGCTTCCTCCAGTCTTTTGGCGATCTTTTTTGTGTCCTCTATGGTGAGACCATCTTTTATGTACTCGTCCCCACTGATTCTGAATATTATTGGAAAATCGGGACCGACAATGGCTTTTATTCTCTTTATTATCTCAAGAGGAAATCTCATACGTCCTTCGAAATCTCCACCAAACTTATCCTCCCTCTTATTCGTGAGGGGAGACATAAACTGGCTGATGAGATACCCGTGGGCACCGTGAAGCTCTATGGCGTCGAAATCCGCCGATGCAGTTCTGTGAGCCCCCTGAACATACTTATCGATCATCTGCTCTACCTCCTCGGTTGTCAATTCTCGGGGCATCTCACCTCCCATAGCAAGGCAGGGTATGGGTGAAGGCGCAATAAGCTGTACTCCCTCCGTGCAGAGCGTAGAGTTCTGTCTTCCGGTGTGGTGCAGTTGAGAGGCAATCTTTGCACCGTAGGAGTGAACAGCCTCAGCCAAATCATGCAGACCGCTAACATACTTCCAGTCATCTATCCTTATCGGGCTTGCTCCAGCCTTACCCCTAGGCCACTCAATACAAGTGTTCTCTAATATTATCAGACCCACCCCACCCTTCGCTCTCTCAACATAGTAATCAATCAGGCGCTGGTTTACAGCGCCCACCTCTGTTCCAAACTTGGCACACATCGCGGGCATAACAATCCTATTTTTTAGTTCCATTCTCCCAATTTTTATCGGCTCAAACAAATTTTTAAAACCAGACATTTAAATCACCTCTCTAAAACATTATTATTAATCCCCCATTATTCTGACCGCCGTTAATATCGCATCGTACCCCACTAACAATCGCTGTAAACACAGCAGTTTTACCACCAAGAACAAATATCTCAGAACGGTCTCTCCCCATTCAAGAATCACCCTTTAAGGTATAAATTGGATTCGAGTATTTATTTTAGATAAATTTAAAATATATAAATATGATATATTAAAATTGCGTTAGTCTGTCGGCCGGAAGAGAGGTGTGGTAAGAATAAAGGTTCCTGTTAAGCGCGGTTCAGGCAGAGTATGGAAGTTTCTCTTTTCCAATACTTGAAAATTTAGGATATAAACCAAAATATAATTTGAAAGCTTAAGGAAAATTTTGAGGGAGAGAAAATATGGCTAAAACAATTGTGATTGTAGCTACTCTGGATACGAGAGGAGATGAAGTAAAGTATCTGAAGGAAATTATAGAGAAAAAAGGACACACTGCATTAATTGTAGATGCAGGAGTTATGGGTAAACCATCCATTAAGGGAGATGTTTCCAGAGAAAAAGTCGCCGAAGCTGGTGGCAAAAGCCTCAAAAAACTTATTGAAGCCGCTGAGAAGGGAGCGGACCGGTACGAAGCCACCAAAGTGATGATAGAGGGAGTCAAGAAAGTCGTAGCAGACTTATACTCTAAGGGAAAGCTGGATGGCATAATGAGTTTGGGTGGCACGACCGCTGCGGCGCTTGGGACTGCAGGTATGAAAGTGCTTCCGATAGGTGTTCCCAAACTATTGCTCACCACATTCATAGATCCGAGGCCCGTAGGTGACGAAGACATAGCGGTAATGCAAACTCCCGTGGATTTAGTTGGTCTCAATAAAGTAGTTCAGAAAGCATTATCCAATGCGGCGGGCTCAATGATAGGTATGGTGGAGCAGGAGATTCCTAAGGCGGAGGAAAAGCCGCTGGTGGGCATGACTGTTCTCGGAGTCACAACACCATGCGTTCAGAAAGTTATGTCCCGTTTAGAGAAAAGGGGATACGATGCCGTATCGTTCCACGCAAAAACTCCACTGCTGGACAGGCTTATAAAAGAGGGAAACATCGACGCTGTAGTCGACATAACATCCTTCGAGACCGTCCCAATAGTCCTTTACCCACCGGAGTATATCGCCCTGTTAATAGGCTCCCCAGAAGTTCGGAGAGTCCGACTTGAAAGCGCTAATGAAAAGGCCCTCCCACAAATAATCTCCCCTGGCGGCTTGGACATGCACATATTTCCGGGAACAGGAATAGACAACGTTCCCGCCGAGTTTAAGGGTCGCGCATGGACTATGCACGGGCCAAGTGTAGTTTTAATAAGAACCACTAAGGAAGAGCTGGGAAAAGTGGGCAAAAACATCGCGGAAAGGGCAAACAAGGCGAAGGGCCCAGTTGCCATCATAATCCCCCTACGCGGTTTCTCCGAAGCGAGCAAAAAGGGCGCACCTCTATACGATCTGGAAGCGGACCGTGGATTCATTGATGCGTTAAAGGAGAATGTGGAGGAGAAAGTTAAGGTGATAGAGGTTGACTGCCACATTAACGATGATGAGTTTGCGGATAAAGTAGTTGAAATGTTTGATGAAATAATCTCTGGAGAGAGGTGAGCATATGGTTGTGAAAATAACTAGAAAAGAAATACTCGACAGGCTCTATAAAGAAATTAGTGAGGAAAGACCGATTCTCGGAGCAGGATGCAGCGCCGGAATAATAGCGAAATGCGCCGAGCTCGGACAAGCCGATTTAATAATCGTCTACAGCACCGGAAAAACGAGAATGATGGGGCTACCCACCACAATTCTCGGAAACTCAAATCCCATAACACTAGATATGTACGACGAGTTAGCGAACGTTGTGAAAAACAAGCCGATAATCGCAGGCATAGAGGCGAATGACTGCTTTTACCTAGACCAAGAAGCCTCTTTGAAACGCTTCATTGACAAAGGATTCAATGGCGTAATAAACTTCCCCACAACCGCACTTTACGAGAACCTAATAGAGGGAGGAATGGCCCTCAGAAAATTCAATGAAGGCATGGCATTTGGATACGGCGTCCCTCACTGGGGATGGTCAAGAGAAGTCGAAATGATGAAAATATTACACGACTGGGATGTGTTTACTATGGCTTACGTCTTCACTGGAACAGACTCAAAAGACATGGCTGAAGCAGGCGCAGACGCGATATGTGCCCACGTCGGACCAACCATGGGAGGTGTAGCTGGATTCATCCCGCTAGAGGATTTAGACACCCTACTAAAGAGGGCGCAGGAGGTATTCGAGGCGGCAAGAAACGTAAACCCTGAAGCGATTTGCTTGGTACACGGAGGACCTTTCTACGACCCGCAGAGCACCAAAATCATATACGAAAAAACGATTGCCCAAGGTTTCGTCGGCGCTTCCTCCATCGAGAGAATTCCTGTAGAGAAGGCGATACAAGAAACATGCCGGGGTTTCAAAAGCATCCCCATGGCGAAACGCGAGAATTAGCCTCCATTATACTTAATACCATGTGTAAGATTCATAATACTAAAGAATGGTGAGATGATAGTATGAGTAATGTTTTAAAAGCGTTACAAAACGCGGTAGGCACCGATTACGTTTCCGACAAGGATTTCATGACCTACGCCTACGCTAGAGGCATAGACAGTGCTCTCCCCCCGAACCCTCCCGACTACGTGGTGAAACCGGGAACCACAGAAGAAGTCGCAGAAATAGTACGCATAGCCAACAAGTACAAGACAGCCGTCATACCACGTGGCGGAGGATGCTGCCTGATGGGCGGCTCCAAGCCCATAGAAAAAGGAGGAATACTCTTAGACACCGCTAGAATGCACAAGATAATCAATATAGATGAGAACACCCTGACCGTAACCTTTGAGACTGGCATAACTTGGGCAGAACTCAACGCCAAACTCAACGAGCTGGGATACTACACCGGAAACCTCGGACCGGGAAGCGGAATGTCCGCGGTGGTTGGGGGTGGACTGTCACACCACAGTGTGGGAGGAGGTGGAGGAGCGAAGTACGGCTCATGCACCGAGCACGTGGTAGCCCTAGAAGTTGTACTACCCAACGGAGACATAGTAAACACTGGCTCCAACGCAAGCATTTACACCAAGGAACCCTTCTGCAGATTCGGATTCGGCCCGGATTTGACGGGGCTGTTTCTGGGTGATAACGGATTACTCGGAGTTAAAACCAAGGCGACTCTGGAAATTTTTCCAAGACCCCTGTATCATGCGGCTAAGACTTTTACCATAGAAGAACCCTCGGCGGAAAACTCGGCTAAAATCTGGCTGGCATGGAGGAAGAGAGGAGACCTCGGAATCTACGATTCACAGTGGTGGACACAACTAATGGTTATAGGCACCCAATTATTGACAGACGTACCGATGATAAAGCCTTGGATAGGATTAGATAAAGCGGTGTTCTTCTACACAATAGAGGCTGAAACAGAAGAACAGCTGGAAGCAAACGTTAAAATCGTAGACAAGATATGCAAAGAGCACGGTTGCACAGAAATGGGACCCGAAATCAAAGATGGAAACTGGGCCAAGTGGCACTACGAAGAACAGGGACACTGGTTTAACTTTCATGGTATATGGGGTGGAATGGGGGCTGGCTCCATACCGTTAACAACAGAACACCATGTCCCGATCCATCGATTTCCCTACATGGCTCATAAACTTGATGAATGGGAAGCAGCACACAAGACTGAACTCGACGCAAACGGGGGAATGCAAAGTGGCATATCAACCGCTCTTCTCTGCGGACACACCACAGTAGAAGTCGACTCTGGACTTTTGGCTTGGGATAAACCGGGATACCGAGAGAAGAACTTGGAACTCTGGAAGAGCCAACTTGAGATGATAATCAGAGAAGGGGGCATGCCCTACATGTTAGGAGAGATATTTAGTAAGAGCTTGATCGACACAGAGGCCTTCGAGGGAACCTACTACCAGTTTCTGAGGAACGTCAAACAGGTCTTGGATCCTAACAGGGTTCTGAGCCCAGGAAAATTCTACCTTTAGGAGGAATTAGTATGACTAAGATGGAGAATACCAAGAAACTTTCGGATATGGTTTACGCCTGTTCCGGTATTGGTGACTGTAGGATAGCCTACAGGTGGGCTGTGGGCAGGTACGGGGTGTGCCCGGTTCTGGAACACTCACCACAGTTTGACCCATTCTACGCCCGGGGGAAAATGCGTTTAGCTAAGGGGATTCTTGAGGGACAGCTTGAACCCAGCGAAGGATTGGCTGAGGTGCTGTATCAGTGTACTGGGTGTGGGAGCTGTCACACTGCTTGTCACCAAACCATGTGCGAGTACATAGTGTTACCGATAGGGCGGTTTATTGACCATGTCAAGCTCTTTGAAGCCATGAGGGCGGACCTCGTAGAGGAAGGACTGGGCCCCATGCCGAAACACAAAGAAATCGTGGAGTGGGCCAAAAATGAGCACAACCCCTACATGGAGAAACACGCGAACCGTTTAAAATGGTTGCCCAGAGGCAAAAAGGTCCCCCAGAAAGCAGACCTAGTTTGGTTTATGGGTTGCACAGAGCCCTACCGGCAGCCGGAGCTAACCCAAGCCTTTCTCAAAATTCTGGAAGCAGCAGGCACAAATTTCGCAATAATCCACCCTGAGGAATGGTGCTGCGGATCGGTATTCTTCAGAACCGGCGTATGGGACTTAGCACAGGAGCTTGCTAAGCACAACGTTGAGGCTATCAAAAATTCGGGAGCCAAGAAAGTCGTAATCCACTGTGCCGGCTGCTACAGGACATTCTCAAAGGATTACGTGGACCTCTTCGGGAAGCTTCCATTCGAAGTGGTTGACGCGGTAGAGCTGATAAGAGACTGGATGAAGAAGGGTAAGCTTAAACTGAATAAGTTTGATGCCAAGGTGACTTACCACGACCCATGTCATCTAGGCAGGCACATGGGAATCTATGATGCTCCAAGAGACATACTGAAGATGATACCTGGAGTCAATCTGGTGGAGATGAAGAGGATAAAGGATGCTTCCTGGTGCTGTGGCGCGGGTGGGGGCGTTAAAAGCGGATTCCCAGAACTGGCGGTGGACATAGCTAAGGACAGAATAAAAGAGGCTGAAGAAACTGGGGCGGATTATATAGTAACAGCCTGTCCCTTCTGTGTGAAGAATCTTCAGGACGCTGCGGAGGCTCTCAACTCCAAAATTAAGGTTGTAGACATAGTGGAACTGGTCGCAGATAATCTAGCCTAAATGGCGGATTCCTTCTCTTTTTTTAATTTTCTCGTTTTATTTTTACTTTCTGTTTCTACCCTTTGTGAGTATAATTTCGTAGCGAGAATCCTTTAAAAGCCGTTAAGTCCAGAAGAATGGGTTTGCAAGTGTTCAACAGTTCTATGGAAGCCACAGTTACTGTTTATTTTTCTCCCCTTTTATTCCCGAAAAGTTCTGGAACATCTTTGAGATTAAATGGAGGTCGCGACATCAGCTCTCCGGGAATTATTGGGCCCTCGCCTGTAATTTTCTGTTTCAGTTTTTTGAGAATGATGTAACCGTTTTCATATCTTCCATTCTTCGTGCTGTGCCCTTCTACAATTTTTTCAACATTGTAAGCGCATTCACCAACCCAGAGGGTATCGCCTTCGCATACGTCAAAATCGTTTCCAAGCGGGCTGTTCACAGGAGGATAAATACCTGCGACCATTTTGCCGTCCTTTTCTCTAAGGATATTGCCTAATCCGAATTTCACATCCCCTATTTTAGCGGCTGTTGTTTCTTCGACTTCTTCCATTTCTGAATAGCCCTTTGTCGTTACGCTCTCTGGCTTGGTAACACTGAGAATTGCATAGCCGGGTTTTTCGTTGTTTTTCCCAAATTTTTTTATCTCGGAAACATAGTAGACACATTCCGTTGTCCCTATTTCCACGCTGCTTCCTTTTTGGTAACCCCCTGAAAAAGGCTTCCTGTGGCGGTCTGACCACATAATCAGATCCGCTTTCATTACACCATCATGGATCCAAATGGAGTCAAGCCCAACATGCCAACCACAAATATTGGCAAATCCTTTCTCAACGATTGCAACCCTCTCTTCTCTGGCTGTATCCTTGATCTTTTCATTCTTTACCATAAACTCACCTCGAAATATCCCATGTTAGAAGGGGGTCCGGTTAAAACTTACGCTTCTTTAAGATTCTCTTCAATTATAAGATTTAGTGGTGGTAACCTATTATTGCTTTCTTTGCGTGTTATGGTGGTAAACGCACGTCGCGAGATGGATTCAACAAGTTTTGAGTTTGGTGGTTTTATTTTTTTCTGGGAGGCTGAATTTGGGGAAGCAGAGACGTTTGAACTAAGTAAATGGGCTCTCCGTCTTTGTCGGTTTTATTCGTTCTAGAAATTTTGACCACAGTTAGTTTTACCCTGATGTTAGTCCCGTCCTCGGTAACGTACTCATTCCACTCTTCCGATAGGGTGGAGTATCGGACATCCTCATTCACTAAAGATGCTTGCAGCTCCATCGGGCTGTACATTGCCTGTGAGGGTTCTCCCCTCAAATTATGGGGGATGTGAGAGAAAGACACCACGTTTTGCCCCTTAAAAGCGTAACCAAACTGCCCTCCAGCCTCCTTTCTTCTAACAACCCGCGTCAAAACGTATTTAGTTCTAAGAATCGGACCTTCTCCAAGCTGATAAACATTCCAAGGCTCTCTCAACACATCAAAATCCATCTCAGTTACCTCAGCACTCATGAATCATCCCCCAAGGATATTTTAAAACCAATCCTTTTTGATAATCTCTAGATTGTAATCACGGAACATCATATCTATTTTTTTTTACAGAGAATTTAAGGAAATTCAAATATCTTTCAAATAATCTAAGATTTAAGTGTTTTTAGCCGAAAAGAAGCAATCACAAAAATATTAAAACGATTCATTTGCTAGAATACATCACCATTTTTCACAAAATAACTATATTAAAAAGCGAAATTCGACTCAAACTCACAAATTGTTTACCTACCGGCAAAAATAAAAAAAAGGAGAAGAATAGGATTTTAGAAGTCTCATCCCTCGACCATTATTACGGTCTTCTCCACAACCACAGAACTACGCCAGCAACCGCAGCCACCGCCACAGCAGCCCCGCCTATCGCTATGTAAAGCAATGGCACACCTTGCTGCTGCATCAAGCTCATCGAAACTAGCAACGGGACGAAGGCAAGTGCTGGGGCGGGTGGTAAATTCACTGTGAAGGTCACGGTATCGGTAGTATTGTGGCCCGCTTCGTCCACCGCCATGATGTCCACGGTGTGCGAACCGCTGGACAGACCGGTGAAAGTGTAGTTCATTGCTGAGCCCATGTTGTTCCAAATGCCGCCGTCCAGCCGCCACATGCAGCAGTCTAGATAGTCGTCACTAGCCGTCCAATTCACAGTCACACTGTTGGTATTGAACACTTCGTCTGGGCTGGGTGTTGTTATGTTAACCTCAGGTGGAGTAATATCCATGGCGAAGGAGTGGATATCCCAACCCGAGAAGCCCGTCAAATCTACCGCGGTAATGTTAATAGTGTGAGCACCCTCACCCCGATTGACCAAGTACAATGTAGCAAGACTAACATTAACCGAAGACTCTGCATCGATACTAACCAGGTAGTAGGCTATGTCCGTATCACCACTAGACCAGGTAATGTTAAAAACGTCGCTGCCAATCACAGCCCCGTCCCCGGGATAAGTTATGATCACAGACGGCGCACCGGTACCAAAAATGAAGGAAACTGTATCAGAGTCACTGAATCCCACATTATCGAAGGCCATGACCTCCACTATGTAAGAACCATTAGCTAAACCGCTAAAGACTTTACTGTTACTCGTTCCCATGTTCTCCCAACCTCCACCATCAATTCTAATCTCATAGTGATTTATTCCAGATGTGGCGTCGCTACCACTCCAAATAACAGTCACATCACCAGAAGGAATCACAGCGCCTTCGGATGGTGAAGTTATGTCAACAGCAGGTGGTGTAATATCCACAGTGAAAGATACAGTATCGGATCCAGTAAGCCCCGCCCCGTCAACAATCTTAACCTCAACATTATGACTGCCCTCAGACAGGTTCAGAAACTGATAACTGGTACTCATTCCCACATCGACCCAAGCACCGCCATCTATCCTAACCTCGTAGTGGTCTATGCCCATGTTGTCGCTCCCACCCCAGATCACATTAACCTCATTAGTAGAAAGCATAGTCCCTTCACTAGGCGATGTAATATCAATCACGGGTGGTGTAGAATCCACTGTAAAGGACACAGAGTCGGTGGCATTGTTACCCAATTTATCGAAAATCATAACATCAACCATGTGAGGACCATTAGAGAGACCGATGAACGTGTGACTAGTACTCGTTCCCTTGGGAATCCAGCCGCCCCCGTCAATACTTACCTCATAATGATTAATGCCACCTAAGCTAAGACCAATCCATGTAACAGTAACATCGGCAGAAGGCAGCAACTGTCCCTCAACTGGTAACTTTATGGAAACCACAAGTGAAACAGAAAGGTATAATCCGGTATGACATACATCATGATGAAACATTGGCCACGGAACATTATCCGAATCATAAGCACCGAAACAATCCCAAACATAAACCTTTCTATCATATGATCCTACCACCACCTCTATGTCTCCGTCACTATCCAGATCACCCAGAGCAGGAGAAGACCATACACGGCCTCCGGTTGTTTGGGGCCACCCGGCTACCGGGATTCCGTTGTGATGCCAGGCATAAACCTTGCCATCATATGATCCTACTACTACCTCTATGTCTCCGTCACCATCCAGGTCACCCAGAGCCGGAGAAGACCATACTATGCCTCCGGTTGTTTGTGGCCATCCGGCTACCGGGGTCCCGTTGTGATGCCAGGCATAAACCTTGCCATCAAATGATCCTACTACTACCTCTAGGTCTCCGTCACCATCCAGATCACCAAGAGCCGGAGAAGATCTTATTTCGCGTTCGGTTGTTTGTGGCCACCCGGTTTGGTTTGCAAGTGCCACGATGAACGAGACGGAATCGGTGGCATTGTTACCGGCTTGGTCGAAGGCTCTAACATTTACGCTGTAAAAACCCTCAGGCAGATTATAGAGCGTGTAGCTAGTGTTTGTTCCCACATCGATCCAGCCACCACTATTTAGGCTAACCTCATAGTGGTCTATGCGCAAGTTGTCGACACAAGTCCAAATGACTCTAACATCAATGTTGAAAAGTTCAGCGCCTTCCTCTGGTAAAATTATCTCAACTGTGGGCGGAGAAGTGTCCACCACGAAGGAAACGGAATCTGTTGCGTTCTTACCCATTTTGTCAAAAGCAACAACCTCAACGCTATGAGAACCATCAGACAAATTATAGAATATGTGACTAGTGTTTTTTCCCACATCAACCCAGCCACCACTGTCCACCCTAACCTCAAAGTGGTCTATGCGTATGTTGTCGCTTCCAGTCCAGTTAACAGTAACATCCTTGGTAGACAGCAACGCTCCTTCACCCGGCGCGGTGATATCAACCGTAATGGGTGCAGACCAGTATAGACCAGTACGGCGCGCATCGTGATGAAACATTGGCCAGGGAACGTTAGCGGGATCATAAGCACCAGAACAATCCCAAGCCCAAACCTTGCGATCAAATGATCCTACTATTACTTCTATGTCTCCGTCACCATCCAGATCACCCAAAGCTGGAGAAGACCATACTTCGCCTCCGGTTGTTTGGGGCCATCCGGCTACCGTGGTCCCGTTGTGATGCCAGACATAAACCTTGTAATCAAAAGATCCTACTACGACCTCTAGGGTTCCGTCACCATCTAGGTCACCCAGAGCCGGAGAAGACAATACCCAGTATCCGGTTGTTTGTGGCCACCCGGCTACTGTGACCCCGTTGTGATGCCAAGCATAAACCTTGTTATCCCGTGATCCTACTACCACCTCTAGGTCTCCGTCACCATCCAGATCACCCAGAGCCGGAGAAGAATCTATGCTGCCTCCGGTTGTTTGTGGCCATCCGGCTACCGTGGTCCCGTTTTGATGCCAGGCATAAACCTTGCCATTTAGTGATCCTACTACCACCTCCAGGTTTCCGTCACCATCCAGATCACCCAGAGCCGGAGAAGAAAATGAAAGGTATGGAGCTGTTTGGGGCCACCCGGCTACCGCGACCCCGTTGTGGTACCAGACATAAACCTTTTCATCCTCTGATCCTACTACGACCTCTAGGGTTCCGTCACCATCCAGATCACTAAGAGCCGGAGAAAACGTTACCCTGTCGCCGGTTGTTTGTGGCCACCCGGTTTGGTTTGTGACTTGTTTGGTGATTGGTGGTGTGTGGGTTATTGGTTGTGTTGTGGTTGTTAGTTGTGTTATTATTGCTTGGTTTATTGTGTTTTTTTGCTGGTTTTGTTGTGTGGTTGCGATTAGGGTTATTGCTACTGATAGTATTAGTGTTGTTGCTATTAGGATTGTGAGAATTTTTTTGGATTTGGTTTTGAGTATCTCTGTTTTCCCTCCTTTTTAAAATCCCTTAGAGTTTTTTTCCAATTGTTTCGTTTTTTATTGATTGTTTATTCTGGTTATTTCCTTATGTTGGGTATTTTGTCATTGCGCCCCTCCTCGGCGCTCCCGCAGACACTGCTGAGAGAATGATTCTCTCTGTGATGATATGATGCTGCTTGTAGTGTTCAGAGAGTCACTTACTCTCACAATTTTTGGAGTGTCCCCGTTTATTTCCTCTCGTCCAATGAATATAGAGTTATATATTTTTGTTTAAATATATAAATTTATCTTAAGTTTATTTCACATTTTTTTTAATATTTTTTTCAAAAATTTTTTTAGGATTTTCTCTCATTCTTCATGAATTTTCGTAAATTTGACAAATTTTCCAAAAATTTTCGAGCCGATGCTGTCCCCTGATTCTGGGGTCCTTTGTGGATTTCTGGAAAAATGGTTGGGAGAGTGGTGAAAGGGGTCTTTTTTTATGGAATGCCAAATGGCGAGGTAGTGAGAGAGTTGGAAAATGTTATAAATTTTTGAGTGATGGAAGGATTAATATTTTGGTATTTGATGATTATTGGTTTAGGACTTTAATGAGTCTGATATAAAGCTAGTTTCTAGGGGAATCAAGAGTTGTCTGATTATGGCTGCGGCTGCTTTGGCAGGTGGATTATTGATGAGTTTGGATTGCCGGCCTATGAGTATACCTGTAATCATGAGTTGGATTCGTTTGCGTTGACTTTTACGACTCAGGGGGGTTCCCGTGATCATTGGCATCAGTTTGGGAATGGTCGTTTTAATGCTTTGGCTCATAATTCGGGTTTGGTGGAGGTTTTTGAGAATTCTAGGGGTCCTCAGTGGTTAACCTATAGTGGTGTTAAGCGGCGATCTTTGGGTGGTGGGATTGCCGTTGTGTCTGAGGATGGGGATTTTTGGTGTGACCTTTTCTCTCAGGAGCGCTTCGATGAGGGTTATCGCCGTGTTTTTGGTATGGGTTATTTTCGAAAAGTTTCAAAACACAAAAATCTGGTCTTAGACCATATTGTTTTTACGCCGGTGTCGGATGATCCTGTTGTTGCCTCTGAGGTAACTGTTAAGAATGAGTCGAATCGGGCGAGGACTATTACGCTGTTTAATTATTGGGGAATTAATCTACGCTATATATCAGAATCCCTAATTTATACGAGCGGGAGAAGGACAGAGTATGGAGTTTCCTTAATGAACTGGGTGGGTAGAATCTACGGGTTTCTGCGTAATCTTCTTTTATGGGATACTGAGCAGGGACGCTCCTCCTTCTCTAAAAAGTTTATCTACCATATGGAATACGACCCGGAAAGCGGGCTTCTCATTCTAACCCCGGAGTATCCGGGAGATAAGCCTATGAAGGAGGTTCCCTCGTCGAAAAATTATTATCCGAAGCCTCTATTTTTGAAACTGCTCAACGAAAAGCCCAGCCTGGCGATAAGTTCGGCTGAAGATTTCATAGATAAACGGGGCAATTTCCAAGTTAAACGCCCTCTTGCTGGAGTTCCTAAAACCTTTGTAAAGGAAAGCCCTTGCCTCTGCCTTGGAGTAAAGCTTACAATTCCTAGAAAAAGTTCACGAACGGTCACTTTTCTATTCGGCTATGCAGAAAAAAGCGTAATCCCAAAGCTTATCTCCAAATATGAGAAAAAAGCTAGAAAGCGTCCTTTGAGGGAGATTGTTAGGGAGTGGAAAGCGAAGACCGTGGAATTCAGGGGTGGTGAGGATTGGGTTTCCCGTGAGGCTGCATGGCATTCCTACTATTTTAAGAGTTCAACTCTTTATGATGAGTATTTTGAGAATCACTTGTTGCCTCAGGGGGGTGCTTATGTTTATCTTCAGGGTTTGCATGGGGGTCCCCGCGACTTCTCCCTATATACGGTTCCCATGACGTATCTGGATCCGGGACTGGCGAGGGAGATGCTGGAGTATGTTTTGCGTTGGATGAGGCCTAGTGGTGAGTTGGCTTATTCTGGGAGTGGCTTCGGTAGGCTTGGTGGAGCTGTTGTGCATAATAGGCCGTCTGACCATTACCTTTTCATACTGTGGGCTATTACAGAATACATTTTTGCTACTCGCGATTTCAAATTCTTGGAAAAGAAGGTACCTTTCTATCCTCGGGAGAAAGGTTTATTCTCCACGGTTGCTGAGAGGATAAAACTCTCCCTAAATTTCCTCTTTGAGGAGATTGGTTTTGGTGAGCATGGTTTGCTGAAGGTTGGGGATGGGGACTGGAATGATGGAATTTCCACTATGGTTCCGAATCGGAGTAGATTTCTCAAACACGGTGAATCGGTTTTTAATTCTGCTCTCGCTCTCTATGTTCTTCCCAGAGTTATCGATTTATTTAGGGAGCGGGACTCCGAGTTTTGCAAATTTCTGCGAAAGAAGTTTGAATCTCTGCGTAGTGCTTGTCTTGGTTCTTGGAATGGGAGGTGGTTTTACCGGGCTTGGGATGGGGGTGGAAACCCTGTGGGTGGTGGAAATCTCTTCCTTGAGCCTGTTCCTTGGCTTCTTCTCTCGAAAGCCTTGCCGGAGAAGGTGGTGGAAAAACTCTTGGATAATGTTTACGAGATTCTTGATAAGCCCTCTCCCTTCGGGCAGTATCTCGTGTATCCTCCTTTGAGAACTTTCTTAAACTATCTTGAGAAGGGCTGGGATGTGAACGGGGGAATATGGTTTGCTATGAACTTTCTCCTTACTTGGGCCTATGGACTATACGACCCGAAGAAGGCTTGGAACTCGCTGCTAAAAAATTCGATGGCTCACCACGCAAATCTCTACCCGAACCTGTGGTATGGTATATGGAGTGGTCCCGACGCCTATAATGCTGATTACGCTAAGCGACCAGGTGAAACCTATTACCACCTTCCGACACCTACAACCGATTTTCCGGTTATGAACCTCAACCTGCATGCCAACTTTCTCACAGCACTCATCAAGCTCTGCGGCGTGGAACCCGACGCTGAAGGCATAATAATCACTCCTCATCTTCCCTTCCAAAGCTTCAGCCTAAAAACAACGCTCCTAGAACTAAACGTGAAAGTTAATGAAATTGAGGGTTCATACAATCCTCTGTCTCCCGGGCTCTTTTGCCTCAGAGTTAAGAAACCGGATTACTGGTCGCACCAGACACGCTGTTACATTAACGACGAGTTAGTGAGGTGTGAGTGCAAGAATTCAATTATTACAATAAGAGTGAATGTTTACAAAAAACTCAGATTCCGAATTATCCACATCGCGCCCTTAACCTAACACCTTGTGTAATCTCATGATGTGAAGCATTTTCTCTTCTAAGTGGCATCTCACAACATATCTGACCGCTTCCTTTAGCTCCTCTAAGTCTTCCACCTCTGTCTATATGTTGTGTCCTAAAGCTCTCGCCTCATGCCCGTGATGGAGAAGAAAATTTAAACAAGTGTAAACAACTTTTAGCCTTTTTTAGCGCCTTATTAAGACTCAAAGAATTAAGAAGAAGGAAAATAAATATATAAAACAATACGTTATAAGAATATACTAGAAAGAAATTAATAGGGGGTAATGTTTGGTTTTAGCTTCAAGTGTTCCACCAGAGATTGTTAAGGCACTGGAATCTCGTACCTTTTCTCTCCACATTAAGGGTAGTGCTGGCACGGGTAAGACCACCATGGCCCTTGAACTTATGAGGCTTTTTCCAGAGGATGGTCAGGCGGTGTACCTGTCTACAAGGGTGTCTCCAGATAAGCTTTATGAACAGTTTCCATGGTCTAAGTCCTGCATTCAGCAGGAGAATATTTTGGATGCCAGTACCAGTTTGTTTAATCGAACTAAAGAGGAAACTCTGTTCGAATATGTTGATAAGCCGAGTTTCTTGAAAAACTTGTATTCCAGGGTTTCGGACGTAACCGAGAAATGTATCACCATTATTGTGGATAGTTTGGAGGCTTTGAAATCGAATATGGGAATTCCGGGGGACGATTTAAGTGTGGAGCGGGATGTCTTAGAGATGGGGGAAAAGGTGAAAGCGAATGTTATTTTTGTAAGTGAATTATATGGGGATAGTAGTCTGGACTATCTGGTGGACGGGGTTGTGAGGCTGGAAAAAGAAATCGTGAATGATAGGCTTTTAAGAAAATTGTATATTGAAAAGGTTCGAGGAAAGAGAATAGAAAATCCGGTGTATCTGTTTACTCTCAAAGACGGTAGGTTTACGTGCTTTGAGAAGGGTATTAAGATAAACTTTGTACGTGGCGAATTACCGAAAGTTGAGAAGGAGAAAGGGAGAAAGATTCCAACCCTTATCACGGAGCTTGACAAAATACTGGGTGGAGGCTTTGAAGGCAGAACCTTTAACATATTCGAAGTAGGGGACAAAGTTGGTATGGCTCACTTTCATGTCGTGATCCCTATGTTTTTAAACTTCATCATTCAAGGCTTTCCTGTCTTCAGCATTCCCTCCAAGGGTCTTTTCTCCTCCGATGTTGTTAGAAGCGGTTCCATGACCAATACAGAGAAAACGTTTGCCTCTGTTTTGGATGATAATGCTCTAAAATACTTGAAGAAATGTTTCTATGTGCTTTTACCTACAACAAACACTCTACCTAAAACTGAAACTTATAACGTATACCCTTTGAAGGGAGAAGACTTCAAAGAAGACCTTAATAATTTCATGGAATTAGCCGCTAAAGTTTTAGATGAGACCCAAGCGAACACTATGTTTGTTTCAATGGCAAGTGACACAATGGAGTACATTTATGGAACAAAGGGTCTCTTAAAAATAATTCAAAACTGGATGGATCAAATAAGACGATTAAATGGTATTATGGTAATGTTCCAATTTGGACACGAGCCTTTAAGAGTGCCAACCCATTTAGCAGCTTCCTACTTCAAATTAGAAAATATCGCCGGGAATATTGTTTTCTACGGAGAAATCCCCAAGACAAAAATGTATATAACAGGCCTGCACTTTTCAGAGAAATACTTGCAGACCAGACTTATACCTATAGAGTAAGCACACTAAAAATATCAAAATAGTAAAAGTAGGTTGACAGCAAGATAATACCAAGGCTTATTAAGAAAAGAAACCCGCTCAACGGAAAAGTGAAAAATAAAACTACAGAAAGTTAATATCGGGGCTGTCTAAGACAGTACTCACCTATCCTCTCTGAAGAGTGGATTTACGGGTCTCAGCAATAAGAACTTCACACTTTACTCTTCTCTTCCGTTTCATGGATAGAGATTGTCGAAAGGAGGGCGAAGTATGAAAACTTCTATGTATGAGATGTTAGAACTGGATTATGAACTCGTATCTGAGAAGATTGAAGAGTTTATAAGGAATAGTGTTAAAAGTTTCAAGAAAGACGGCGTTATTATAGGTCTGAGTGGAGGTATAGACTCAAGTACTACGACTACTTTGTGTGTTAGGGCACTTGGCCCTGATAGAGTGTTTGGTCTTTTAATGCCGGAGAGGGACAGCGAGCCGCAAAACTTCAAAGACGCGAAGCAACTGGCCACCGAGCTGAAGATAGAGTATGAGGTTTTGGATATAACCCCAATACTGAGAAAAATGGGAATATACGATATACTTCCAGACCGAATAATGAAAGATAAGAAGTTGTTCATGAAGAAACTAGAAGAGGCGGTAAGAGTATCCGTATTTGAAAACAAAGCCGTAGATATACCAATAGTTGACTCCAATTACAGTGGAGGTGATTACTCTTGGTCATTAAGAGACAAATCCCCAGAGGTAGAACCGATTAACGTCAAGGATGGTAGACGCGGTTACTGCTTCACGTTTCCAAAGGTGAGACTAAGAAGCATTATGCTCTACTACTACGCCTGCCTTAAAAATCTGTTAGTTACAGGAACACTATGCAAGTCGGAATACGCTACAAGCATGTATGAGGAACATGGAGACGGAGCCTGCGAGATTGCACCACTCAGGAATCTTTACAAAACTCAAGTGAGACAACTCGCACAATACCTAAAACTTCCTAAGAACATAATAACGAAACCTTCATCTCCAGACTTAATCTTAGGATCCGTAATTACGGATGAACTTATAATACGTATGAAATACGAAATAATGGACGCCATACTTTACTGCTTAGAACAGGGAATGAAAACCAGCGAAATAGCAGAAAAGCTCAGTGTTGACGAAGCCGCCGTTAAAAAAGTTGAAAGAACAGTTGCCTACGCGAACATGAGGAGAGAACTGCCCTACGCCGCACCGATATAAAAACCAAGCTCAAGAAATTACAAAGATTTGAGCAAGAAAACCCCATTCCTTTCAAGGTTAAGTACGAATCGCATGAGATTTAAAATCACTATTCTATTTTTGGCAACCGAAAATTAATGGTAAGCCCATGGATAGTTTTCTGAAAGTATGCTAGAACTACTCCTTAAGAGCGTATGCAGCTGTGTAAGCACTGCCCGCGCCGCAAACGTATAAAGCTACTCTCAGAGCCTCTCCGATCTCCGCTTTTGTAGCTCCAGCTTTTATTGCCAAGTTAGCCAATGCCCTGACACCTTGAACGGATCCGTGGGAAGCATCTAAAGCCATCGCTATGAGGATCTTAATTTTGCTTGGTAACGCTCCGTCTTTGAAAGCAAGATTCCGGGTGTTTTCAAGGTGCTTACGGATTTCTGGATCAAAATTTTCATAAATCTTCAAAGGATCTTCAGACATTCTTAATCACCCCGTTTTTTTGACTTGTGTTATCATTATATTTGTAATTCCCCAATATTAACTTAGATGCTTTTATACATGCGGTTGAGAAATACGGTAAGTTTCCATTAAAGCTCTAATTTTTCCCTTTTTTGTTTACTTCAATAATTCATTTTCATGTTTATTTTAAAATTTTTTTGAACTTAGATTTAATTATTATAAAGGGTTATGCAAAGTTGTAAATAGTATATAAACATTTAATAGATTTATGTCAAAAACTGAAATTTTGGGAGGATTAAAGAAATCCGTGATTGACGGCGATCCAGAGGTCACAAAGAAATATGCGAAAGAGGCGATGACAGCCAAGATTTCAGCCTATGAAGCGATTATGAAGGGCATGTCTGCGGGTATGAAAGTTGTGGGTGATAAGTTCGAGAACAAGGAATACTATATTAGTGACCTGATTATGGCCGGAGAAGCGATGAAAGCTGGTCTTGAAGTCCTACAACCATTAATGAAAGCAGAAAAGGCTTTATCTGTTGGTAAAATAGTGATCGGGGTCGTTGAAGGGGATGTCCATGATATTGGTAAGAATCTTGTGGTAGCTATGCTGAGAGGAGCGGGATTCGAGGTTCACGACCTGGGAATCGATGTCACTGCCGACAAGTTTGTGAAAAAGGCCAAAGAAGTTAAACCAGATATTGTTGCCGCGTCAGCATATACATCTACCTCTATGCCTCATCTAAGAAATATTCTTACAGAATTAAAAAAATCGGGTTTGAAAGATACGGTTGCTTATCTTATTGGGGGTGCTCCCACTACTGAGGATTGGGCTATATCAATTGGAGCGGATGGCTGGGCAGGAGATGCGCTAGAAGCCGTGAAGGTGGCAAGTGAATTAGTTAAGAAGCAAAGGTGAAATTGAAATGAGTTGGAGAGACAAAATAATTGATAAAGAAATCGACTTCTTAGCGGAAAAAATCAGGGTGAGAGTCGAGTCGGAGGCAATGACACCAATGCAACGAATGGCATATTTCGCGTTCGGACAACCGCTTGATCATTTGCCGATACAGGCTGCGTCAATGGAATGGTCAGCTCATTACATAGGATATAAGCTGAATAAGGATTTTGCATTCGATTACAAAAAATTGGCTCACGCAGCATTAGTTGGCGTCGACAGGTTTGAAGCCGACGTATGTGTACCTGTCTACGATGCTTATAATATTGGACCTGAGGAAATGGGAGCTGAAGTCAAATATCCTGACGACGCTCTACCGGAAATAATTAAGCCCTGCGTAAAGAGCCCTGAAGACCTTGAGAATCTGAAAATCCCAGATCCACACAAAGATAAAAAACTGACAGTATTGTTGGAATGCCTTAAACTTCTAAGGGAGAAGATAGGTGATATCGTTCCTATTATGGCTACAGTTAATGCACCTTTTTCTTGGGCTGCAAATATTCGTGGGATCTATGATTACATTGCTGACCTGAAGCGGAACCCAAAGTTTGCCCGCGATCTTTTAGAAATCGTAACCGAAGCAGCAACAGGATACGCAAAAGCTGTAATTGACCTTGGATTTAAGCCTGTTCTTCTTGCAGATGCCGTGGCAACCTCGTATCTGCTTTCGCCGAAACAGTTAGAAGATTACGGTGTTTGGTCATATAGAAAAATGGAGGAAGCCCTTGGAAAAGGCTCTTTTATGGGCACGATATGGGGAGACTTTGAGACTCAAGCAAAATTCACCAAGATGGGTGTACCGAACTTCGGAGGTATTACGAACTATACCTACTGTGATAGAACAGGCACCGAACCCCTAAAGGAAGAAGATATTCTCAAGCAGAAAAAAATTGCACGGGAACTAGGGGTTCCCCTGATGGTGGCTTTATGGGGTCAATGGGTAATGGTTCACAGCCCACAAGAGATAGATGAGGAAGTGAAGAGGGTCATTAAGCTCGCTGGACCTGAGATGCCGTTCATGGTTTCAGTGTTTTATATCCCGCTTGGCTGTCCGATTGAAAACTTAGACGCGTTTACCAGAGCTATTAAGAAGTATGGAAAGTTTCCAATAAAACTCTAAACTTCCATCTTTTATTTTTAAGCAAGTTTTCCATACAGACGAGGCTTAGGATAAGTGTAGTTAACCGTACTCCCATATGACGCCGGTGCCTCCTTCTGGATAACTGAATTCTATAGCATTAGACTCGCAAACCAGCCAACAGCTTCCGCACTCGACACATTTTTCGGCATAATCCGGCGAAATGAACGCCTTACTCTTCTTTAATTCCCATAGTTCCATCGGGCAAATGTTGACGCATCTTCCGCAACCCGTGCAGCGAGCCTTATCATGGTGTATGAATTCAACCGTTCCTCTAACATGCTTCACCATTTTTCTTAAATCAATCTCTTTCTCAGCCATATTCTATTCCTCGAGGATTAATTCTATGCCTTTTCTCTTTTTCGTCTTGAGCCACATCCAACCCAATTTCATGAGGCTTCTGAACAGGTGAACATTGGATTTGCGTAGCAGGGGTTGAACGTAGCTTTTGATAAATTCCATAAGGAATGGAAGACCCTGTGAATAGCGTGAGATTTGCTTTTTAAGATTCGTAATGTGGGGATTCGCCCAGCTCGCCCAAAGCATAAGGTTATTGGCTAAGGGCGTTATTTTGCTCCACTGAGGGGGATTGAAAAATATGCCTGCCCAGAGCTCAGCCCATTCCTTCGCAGCGGAAAACTCCTCACCGATAATCGAGTTTTTCCATCTCTCCTCATAAAGCTTCAAACCAGCAGCCGAAGTATCCCCGCTGGAGATGGTTTCCGCAGCAACCTCAGCAGCAATCTTCCCAGAAAACATAGCATAGTGAATACCCTCAGCCTCAAGCGGACAGGCAAACCCCGCAGCATCACCCACCAGCATTATCCCACCACCGTAAGTATTGGTCGGAACCCTAGGCATCCAAGGAAGCAGGTGCGCATGAAACTCTCTAGGCTTCGCCCTCAGCCTATCTATGAATCTCTTCAATGGCTTGGAACTAATAACACGCCTGAGATACTCATACGGCTTCTCAGCGAAACCGGACGTAAAACGACCCACCCACTGACCCAAACCCACGTGAAACCCCTCAGGCATCATAGCCACATAAGGTGCTGGGTAAAGAGGAGACACAAAAACCTGATTGCCGTATTCCTCCGGACCGATGATTTCATCCATCCTCTCCCTTGGAGCCTGAAAATCACAATCCACCAATAGAGTAATCTCGTCTGGCTTCCATTTCTCACGAAGACCCGCCTGGTACGCTAATAGCGAAACCGCCCCATCAGCCGCAATAGTCACATCCCCCTCTACCTTTTCACCCTTCTCAGTAACCACCCCTGTAACTTGGCCCTTGGAATCCTTTAAAGCATTCACCACTACTGTTCCTGTCCTCAGCTCTGCACCAGCCTCAGAAGCCAACCCTGCCAGAAACCGATCAAAGTCGCGACGGTACACATCAACCTGAAAGAACTCCCGAGCCTCCGGATAATCTCCTAAATCGCTGGGAGACCAACGCATCATGAAACGCTCATCCAGATTCTCATCAAGCATATGCAGCGACTGATACTTGATTTTCAGGCTGGGTATATCCATCTCTTTAGTAAAGTCAAAGTCTCGAAAAATTCTTGGAGCAAGGCCGCATCCCGACGAAGATTTATCACCGGGTTTTTTTCCCCGTTCGAACACCACTGTCTTCAAACCCAATTCGCATGCTGTTTTTGCCGCCAGAGAGCCGCCTGGCCCCGCACCCACCACAACCACATCATATTTCGCCATTTATTCCTACCTTCTCTTCTACTCCGTGTTTTTCATCTTTTCTAGAACTGTGGATGTCTTTTGATATTTTACTTTTTTCATATATTCTTTATATTTAAGGTTTTTCAGTGTAAAAGAGGTTTCTACTCTTTTCTTGCTTTTAATTAAAGGGGTTCCTAGCGAACTTTTGAAGTGTGGAAATGGACAGAAATTCCTATGAGGAGGTAAACAATAAGCGCAACAGTTGACGGACTGAAAGCTCTCTTAAGGTTAGAATGTGTAAAGTTATTTGAGGAAGAGAATTTTTAATGGCGGTTAGAGCGTTATGGTTGATATATCTTGGGACTTGAAGAAAGGCGTAATAGAGAATCTGAACGCTTTCTTGGAAGTAGACCTCAGAGAGATTATTGACGATATGCCCGGAGAAAAATCCTTGGTTGAGGGTGATAGAGTTATTTACATGCATCACGGAGACGAGTTTAAACGCAGAGATCCAACCGCTGAAGACCTAAAAGGTTTTGCAGACGAATTAACCGAGGCCTTGGATAAGTCTGTCGGTAAAGGAGAATATAAAATCGAATTTGATCTGCCCTCTCCCCCACCAGAAGGGAGAGAGCCAGCGGCCAGAATGATTGATGTAATACCCTTCTTCATCTGGGACGTTAATCATGTAGAATACGCTAGGTCCCCCAAACTTTTGCCAGGTGAGGATTGGCGGGTGGAGTGGCTTCTCGGTGTACTCTTCATGTCAGAGGATGCGGATATGGTTTACCTAGACTTCCGAAACCAAGTTAAGGTGGTGGTCGCGGGATGCCTCTACTCGATGTATGATTCATTTGAATCGAATGACCGGAGAAAAGAGGTTTTGGTTAAATCATTCCTTGAAGCTAAGGAGCTTAAGATGAAATACCAATCCGACCCTTCCATCAAATGGGCTAAATTAGTGTTCAGTCAGGATCGGGAGGGAACACACAGGGCCATAATCACAACCATGAACTCGAAAGGAAAACTAAATATTAAAGAGAGCAAAATGGGAGAAAACCTGTGATAGACTCTAATAGTACCGTGGACATGCTATTAGTGGATGTTGGAGTTTTGAGATGGTTGAGGAGAGTGTTATGGTTAAGATAGGTGTCGTATTGTTAAGTGGAGGTTTAGACTCCACAACCACCGCCGCCTATGCGAAAAGTTTGGGCTATGAAGTCTACGCTCTCACGGTTCACTATGGGCAGAGATTGAGTAAGGAGGTTGAGTGCGCTCGGCGGGTCGCTGAAAAATTGGGCATAACACACAAAGTGGTAGACTTTTCACAGTTCAGTGAGGTAGCCTGGTATAGTGCTCTGACCACTCCGGATTTGTTCGCTCTTCCTGAGGGGCGAAGCATAGAGGAAATGGGGGGAGATGTCCCCATAACTTACGTTCCCATGAGGAATACCTTCTTGATTAGCTTAGCCGCGGCTTATCTTGAATCCGAAATTCTGTACAAAATAGAGAAAGACGAAATTAAACCGAGAGAAATAGAGGCCAGGATTTTCATAGCTGCAAACGTGTTGGACTATTCCGGGTACCCCGATTGCCGACCGGAATTTTATGAGAAAATCAACGAATTGATGAGAGTTGCGAGTAAAGTTGGGACAAAGTATAATGTGGAAATGAGAATAGAAACTCCACTGCTTTACAAGGGTAAGAAGGAGATAGTGGAGTTGGGAACCGAGTTAAATGCGCCCCTAGAATGGACCTGGAGCTGTTACAAGGGGGGAGAGGTTCCCTGCGGTAAATGCGATTCTTGTCTTCTGAGAGCTAAAGGATTTGAGGAGGCGGGAATTGGAGATCCACTTATTCGAAGATTGAGGCAAGAGGGAAAAATGTGATAGACACTTCATAGCTTTTAAAAAAATAAGCCCTTAACTTAAGGCTTCAGCCGTAAGAGATCTTGCTGCAAAATCAATCGAAATAAGTCCAAATTAATGAAAATTATTGAATCTCTCAGAAAATAAGGATAAGGATAGACATTTTTCGGGTTCTAAAGTTTATATAATTATTTTTTACTGTTTTGAGACTTTCCCACTCTCATAAATAGACTCTTACGCCTAACAACATCTCTTTAGAGGATAAAGATATTGAGATAGAAATATAAGAATGTGATATAAGTAAGAAATGTAATTATGTTTTTGTATCTTTAAATCATTTTGTTAATTCAACGAGATAGCAAGCATTATGATAGTAACAAATTGTAAATTTATTGAGTACAATTCTAAAATCTCGGAAAGTGAGTTAAAAATCATCTAAGGAGGGTCGGTTAGTGCTTGTAACCTCAAGTATTCCGCAGGAGATTGTTGGTGCACTAGAATCTCAAACCTTCTCTCTTCACATTAAGGGCAGTGCTGGCACAGGTAAGACCACTATGGCTCTTGAACTCGTGAGACTTTTTCCAGAAGATGGTCAGGCGGTGTACCTGTCTACACGAGTGTCTCCAGATAGACTTTACAAAAAGTTTCCATGGTCTAAGTCCTGCATTCAACAGGAGAATATTTTGGATGCTAGGACCAGTTTGTTTGATCAAACTAAGGAAAACCTATTCGAACACGTTGATAAGCCGAGTTTCTTGAGAAAATTGTATTCCAGGGTTTCAAATATAACTAAGGAACACATCACCATTATTCTGGATAGTTTGGAGTCTTTGAAATCAAATCTTAAAATTCCAAAGAGTGATTTAAGCGTTGAACGGCATGTTATAGAGATTGGAGAAAGGGCGAATGCAAATGTGATTTTTATAAGCGAATTATCTGGAGAAAGTAAACTGGACTATCTGGTTGAGGGGGTTGTGAGGCTAGAAAAAGAGATCGTGAATAATAGGCTTTTAAGAAAATTATACATCGAAAAAGTTCAAGGAAAGAGAATAGAAAACCCGGTGTACCTCTTCACTCTCAAAGACGGCAGATTTACTTGCTTCGAGAATGGTATTCCGATAAACTTTGCACCCGCCGAATTACCAAAAGTAGAGAAGGACAAAGGGAGAAAGATTTCAACCTCGATCCTAGAGTTGGACAATATATTGGACGGAGGCTTTGAGAGGGGAACCTTTAACCTATTCGAAGTGGGGGGCAAGATTGGTGTGGTCCATGCCTGTATTTTGATTCCCATAGCTTTTGAATTCATACTCCAAAACATTCCTGTCTTTTATGTTCCCTCTAAGGGCTTTTCCTACTTGGACGTTATGAGGTATTTTCCCTCTTCTTTCTTCACTGATGATGTTTTCAAGTGCCTCAATAAATATCTATACGTGTTTAAACCATTAAGAACCAGTACTAAGGCCCGAACTGCATCTTACAAGGAATATCCCCTTAGAGGAATGAGCTTCAATGAAGACCTTAACAGTTTCAGAGAACTGGCTGTTAAAGTATTGGGTGAGGTACAATCTGATACTCTATTTGTTGTATTGGCGATGGACACAATAGAGTACATTTACGGATCAAAGGATCTCCCAAAGATAATTCAAACTTGGATGGATGAAATAAAACAATTAAACGGTGCTATGATAGTAGTTCAATTTGAACACGAGTCTAATAAACTGCCAACCCACCTGGCAGATTCATACTTCAAAATAGAGAACATTGCTGGGAACATTGTTTTTTATGGAGAGATCCCTAAAACAAAAATGTATATAGCTGCCTCAGACATAACAGGTAGAAAGGCAAACACTAAACTTGTACCCATTGAGTGAGTATTCCGAGGGATGCATTAAGGAGAATTACAGGGGAAGGGTGTCCGCTAGTATATGTTTCTCAAAGGACTTGATGAAGAAATAGTATGACCCTGCCCCAGCTAAACACAGGGCTTCAAACATTTTCTTCCGGATAAAAAGACTACCAAAACTAATCTAATTACTTATTTCTCATCACTAATTTTTGTCCAAAAGTTCATTTAAATAGACTTCACGCCTAACAACATTTCTTTAGAGGATAAATGTGCTGAGATAGAAATATAAGAATGAATTTTAAGTAATTTCTTAGAAATGTAGTTTTGTTTTTGTGACATTTTTAAATAAATTTGTTAATTTCACAAAAACAGGGAACAAAATGATATAATAAATTACAAATCTACAAAACACATTTCTAAAACCTCGAAAAGTGCAATTTAAAAAGGCAATTCATGGGGGTGTGGTTAGAGATTTTGACCCTAAATGTTCCCCAGGAGATTGTTCACGCATTAGAATCTCGAACCTTCTCTCTTCACATTAAGGGCAGTGCTGGTACAGGTAAGACCACCATGGCCCTTGAACTCATGAAACTTTTTCCTGAGAATTGTAGGGCGGTATACTTGTCGACGCGTGTCTCTCCAGAAAGGCTTTATGAACAGTTTCCATGGTCCAAGTCTTGCATTCACCAAGAAAACGTTTTAGATGCTAATGCCAACTTGTATTCTGACACTAAGCAAGAAGCCCTGTTTGAATACGTTGATAAACCAAGTTTCTTGAGAAGTTTGTACTCAAAAGTTATGGATTCTACCGGAGAGAAGCCCACCATTATTGTAGACAGTTTGGACGCCTTGAAATCAAATCTCAAAATTCCATGTGATGAATTTAGCATGGAGTCTGACATCCTAGAGATTTCAAATAGATTAAATGCGAAAGTGCTCTTCATAAGTGAATTATCTGGAGAAAGTAAACTGGACTACTTGGTTGACGGGGTTGTGAGACTGGAAAAAGAGATCGTGGGTGGAAGACTTTTAAGAAAATTATACATCGAAAAGGTTCGAGGAAAGAGAATAGAAAATCCCATGTATCTTTTTACTCTTAAAGATGGCAGATTTACGTGTTTTGAAAAAGGTATTCAAATAAATTTTACAAATCAGAAGTTCTCAAAAGGTGAGAAAGAGAAAGGAAAAAAAATTCCATCATTAATCTCCGAACTAGACAATATATTGGGCGGAGGCTTTGAAAGGGGAACCTTTAATATATTCGATATAGGGGACAAGGTAGGACTGAATCACGCCTATGTTTGCGTCCCTATGTTTTTAAACCTCGTCATTCAGGGCATTCCTGTCTTCAGCATTCCCTCTAAGGGTATTTTCTCGACTGATGTTGTAAAAAGGGGTCCCTCGATTTCTTTAAGCGAAACTTTTATCTCTTCTTTGGACGAAGGCACTCTTAAATATTTAAGTAAATATTTCTGTGTAATTTTACCTTCATCACATACCACTCCAAATAAAATCGAAATGTACCGTACTTACTTTTTGGAAGGGAAAGACTATAAGGAAGATATTAATAATTTCATAGACTTCGCCTCTAAAATTTTAGATGAGGTTCAAGCAGACACCCTGCTTGTTACAATGGCAAGTGATACAATGGAGTATATTTATGGAACAAATGGTCTCTTAAAAATAATTCAAACTTGGATGGACAGAATAAAACAAATAAATGGTATTATGGCACTTTTTCAGTTTGGACACGAGACGTTAAGACTGCAAACCCACCTAGCATCAAACTACTTCAGGATAGAAAATATCGGTGGAAACATTGTGTTTTATGGGGAAATTCCCAAGACAAAAATGTACGTTGCGGCTTTAGACATATTAAAAGGGCACATACAGACCAGACTTGTACCTATTGAATGAGTATTTTTACATCATTAGCAAAAGAGACTAAAGGCTAAGATAAAAGCCAGAGAATAGAAACATTAAAATAACAGACCTAAATATAACAATCGAAAGATAAAAATACGAAAAGTGTAAAAATTACTATGAGTAAAATTAATAGTATTAAGGATTAATAAAACAACTTCTTAGTAAACTGGATTTAGTCTTCAATGAGATTTGAATAACTTTTCTATTCTATTTCCACAATGGGGAGGACCCCTCGAGGTGAGTGATCTATGAAAACATCCATTTCTGAGTTGTTAGAACTGGATTATGAGCTTGTGTGCAAGAAGATTGAACATTTTATAAGAAGTTTTGTTGAAAGTTTCCAGAGGGAAGGAGTTATTGTTGGTATGAGTGGAGGTCTGGACTCTAGTACAACCGCTACTTTATGTGTCAGGGCTCTGGGGCATGATAGAGTATTTGCGCTTTTGATGCCGGAGAGAGACAGCGAAGTACAAAACCTTAGAGATGCGGAGCAGTTAGCCATCAAGCTGAAAATAGATTATGAAGTTTTGGATATAACTCCAATACTGAGAAAAATAGGAATATATGAAATACTTCCTGACAAAGTAGTAAAAAATAAAAAGTTGCTTATGGAAAAAATAGAAGGAGCCATAAGAGTCTCCACGTTCGAAGCAAAACCCACAGATTTACCAATAATTGACATCAAGTCTGGTAGGCGTGCCTACTGCTTCACATTTCCAAAGGTAAGACTAAGGAGCATTATGCTCCACTACTACGCCTGCCTTAAAAAACTATTAGTTACAGGAACGATAACAAAGTCGGAATACGTTACAAGCCTGTATGATGAACACGGAGACGGGGCTTGCGAGATTGCACCACTAAGGAATCTTTACAAAACTCAAGTAAGACAACTCGCTAAATACCTAAAACTTCCAAGGAATATAGTAACGAAACCTTCAACCCCTGACTTAATAATGGGATCAGTAGTTACGGATGAAACTTTAATAGGTATGAAACTCGAAACACTTGACTCCATACTGTACTACTTAGAACAAGGAATGGAAACCAGTGAAATAGCAGTAAAGCTAGATGTTGATGAAATCATGGTTAAAAAAGTTGAAAACTCTGTTGAGATGGGAAAACTTAGGAGGGAAATGCCCTTCGTCGCATCGATATGAAAAACAATCAACACGAAAATCGAAGTTTTGCTTAATTAAAATCACTCCACAATACTTTAAGAAACAAAGTTGAAACGAACAACTTTTCAAATCCTCTATTCAGTCCTTCTATCATACTTTTCAACAAACAGATTTTGTATCTCCCTTGCTGTTTTTGGCACGTTCCCCGAACACTAGCTATCTCGTTTGCATCAGCATTACTGAATAGACTTCTAATCTTCTATTTCTATTCTGAAAAGGTTGTCGAAAGGAGGGTAATGTATGAAAACTTCTATGTATGAGATGTTAGAACTGGATTATGGACGCGTATCTGAGAAGATTGAAGAGTTTATAAGGAATAGTGTTAAAAGTTTCAAGAAAGACGGTGTTATTGTGGGTATGAGTGGAGGTATAGACTCAAGTACTACGGCTACTTTGAGCGCCCGAGCTTTGGGCCCTGATAGAGTGTTTGGTCTTTTGATGCCGGAGAGGGACAGTGAGCCGCAAAACTTCAAGGACGCGAAGCAACTGGCCTCGGAGCTAGAAATAGAGTATGAGGTTTTGGATATAACTCCAATACTGAAAGAAATGGGAATATATGATATACTCCCAGATCGAATCGTGAAAGATAAGAAGTTGTTCCTGAAGAAACTAGAAGAGGCGGTAAGAGCCTCCTTGTTTGAAGCAAAAACCGTAGATATACCAATAGTTGACCCTAAGTCCAGTGTGGGCGATTACTCCTTCACATTAAGAGACAAATCTTCAGATATAGAACCGATTAGCGCAAAGGAGGGTAAGCGGGGTTACTGCTTCACCTTTCCAAAGGTGAGACTAAGAAGCATTATGCTCTACTACAAAGCCTGCCTTAAAAATCTGTTAGTTACAGGAACACTCTGCAAGTCGGAATACGCTACAAGCATGTATGAGGAACACGGAGACGGAGCCTGCGAAATTGCACCACTTAGGAATCTCTACAAAACTCAAGTGAGACAACTCGCACAATACCTAAAACTTCCGAAGAACATAATAACGAAACCTTCATCTCCAGACTTAATCTTAGGATCCTTAATTACTGATGAGATTATAATGGGTATGAAATACGAAACAATGGACGCCATACTGTACTGCTTAGAACAAGGAATGAAAACCAGCGAAATAACAGAAAAACTGGATGTTGACGAAGCCACCGTTAAAAAAGTTGAAAGAACAGTTGCCTACGCGAACATGAGGAGAGAACTGCCCTACGCCGCACCGATATGAAAATAGATCCTCATAAAAACAATTTAGAGGACTAATTTTGCTCAACTAATATCAGTCTACAATTCCTACCAGAAGAGTGTGAAACACAAAATTTTAAATTCAAGTTCCTTTGTCATATTTTTTTACGAACAGCTTTTGCAATTTACTTGCTGTTTTTGTCCCTATTCCCTGAACACTGGCTATCTCGTCGAAATCAGCGTTAAATAAACTTTTCAGGTCTCCGAAGTGTTCCAAAAGCTTCTTCGCCCGAATCTCGCCAATCCCGGGAAGCGACGACACAATAAATACGAGTTGATCGCCAGTATCCCGTTTTACTCTTGAAATCATCGGGATACGAGGTTCGTTGCCTTCCACCCTTTCATTCAGACTTTTCAAGAAAACCGCCGTATCAAATGCTGTTTCGAGATTGATTATTTGCACGATTCCCTTCTTACCTTCCAGGCTTCTTTTTAGTGAAGCACCGGCTAGCGATGAGAGGTAAGCTTCCCTCTTGATTTTTCGGTACATCAAGGCTTCCGAAATTATCCCCTCCACGATAAGGTAGCTCAAGTCAAAATTTGTGCTGAGGTCGTAAAGCTGAGTGTGAAGGTGGCCAGAGGTTAAGCTGGAGACGTAATCGTTGATCTCCTTCCTCTCAACGCATAGCGTATCACTGAGTAAGTAGTCGCCTACAGGTAAATCGGCAAACTGAATTTCTACGCCAAACTTTTCCAACTGCTTGGGAACTATACTTCTCTTTTCACGATTGTCAACAATAATCATCGAATTCACCCTAAAAAATCCCTTTTCATAATTCTAAGCCAAAACATGACCAACATTTGTAGGAAGCCATATTTTCCAACCAATAAACCTGTCATACTTATTACATTAAGCCTTAGGATACTTCTGTATCTCTCTGATTTATAAAAGGCACACCAATAACGCCCTTTAGAAATTTTAATGAGCCATCAGATTGCCAGCATATCATGTGAACTTTCAATCGCAAACTATTTTATCTTGTGAATCTAACAACGATATTTTTAAATATTAAGTTAAGAGAGAAAATAGCAATTACTTTTAGGGGTGAAGAGTTTTATGAGTGAAGAGTATGATGTGATTGTTGTCGGATCGGCTTTTGCAGGTGCAGTCGCAGCCAAAACCGCCGCTGAAAAAGGACTCAAAGTTCTACTGCTCGAAAGATCAACGGAACCCGGTGAAAAAATAGTTTCTGGAGGCATACTCACTCACGACGCCTTCAGTGAGCCAGGCTTGGAGTTTATAAAAGAAGCACCGCTGGAAAGGGAGCTTAAAGGTGTCAAGTGGATTATGTGTAATGAGAATGGTGAAGCACCGTTAGATCTTACCTTCAGGAGTACAGACGGTAGCCGTGTGGGTTATACCATCTACTGTTACGATTTTTGTAAATGGCTAACTCAACTGGCGGTGGATGCTGGAGCCGAGTTTAGAAACAACACCACTGTGGTAGACGTTATCAAAAAGGACGGCTCTGTTAGGGGAGTTGTAACGGAGAAGGGCGAGAAAATCAATAGCAAAGTTGTTATCGCAGCCGACGGAGGAAAATCCCTAATAGGCATTAAAGCCGGAGTCAGAAGAAAGCTACCACCGGAGAATGTTGAAAACTGCGTAGTCCTAGATTTCACCATACCCGAACGGGAGATTAGGAGGCTCGGCCTCTCAGACACTTTTGAGGTCTATTGGGGCACATTAACACCTGCAGACATAGGGTCGTACGTCTGGATATTTCCCTACAAGGAAAGTTTCCATCTCGGAGTTGGAGCACTGGTTTCAAGCAGAAAGAGTCCAACCATTTTCATGGAGAGATTCTTACACTCAAACCTGTGGAAGGACAGATTCGAAGATATTGTAAAGTTCAGATCTTGGATGTGGAACACGGTTCCTCTGTGGTCCGCTCTTGACAGAGAAGAAAAGATGCTTGAGGAAACGTACGGTAACGGTGTCCTCATAGCGGGTGACGCTGGAGGATTCCTAGACTCCTTTACCTGTGCCGGATTTTACGGCTCAATGGTTTCGGGTATGCTCGCAGGCGAAACCGCAGCCGAAGCCATTTCCAAGGACGATGTCTCAGAGCAAGGACTTTCAATTTATGAGGAAAAGTACAAGAAAAGACTCATTTGGAGACTCATGCAAAGACCGTGGAGAAGAGACGTTATCGCGGGAATCGGTGGAGAAAAAATCATTCAACTTAGCTCCAACATATCCAATTACGTGATCAGAGCAGGATTTGACCAGCCCAAACCATCGGACTTGATGCTGCTATTCGGCGGGTTCCTACCCATACTAAGATACATCGGGCCGTTCCTAAACAGAAAACTTCCAATGTTATTTAATGAACTAATGCTCATTATGGGGGTGGCGAAATGAGTTATAAAAAGTTAGAAGGAACAACCTGGACACCGGGCGGAGAATTCATCAAAATCGACCCAGAAATCTGTACAGGATGCAAGGACTGTGTCAAGGTTTGCCCCGGAGGAGTAATCAGCATGGTTAACGAGAAAGCCAAGGCTACAAAATACGAGAACTGCTGCGAATGCGCATCATGCTGGTTCGTGTGCACCATAGGAGCCATAAGGTTCTCATGGCCCAAAGGTGGAACCGGAAGAAAGTACCGTTGGGGATAAGAAGAAGTTCTAAAGAGTTTGCTTACATTAAAAATTTTTGGGGTGAGAAAAAAGGTTAAAAGTTTCTTGCTGACAATAATTAGAGTGGCTACTAAATTTCTAGAAAGACGTGAAAGGTGTCAAATTTTCCACATATGGGGAAACTCTTAAAATTACAGAAAGTCAATCAATATAATACACTATGCGCTTCCTTAAAGCTTAAAAAAGCATATTTATAAGGAGGTTGTAAAATGGCTGGAAAAGGAAAGAAACCTCAATTCTCAAAACCTGCGAAAGCAAAAGGAAAAGCTAAAGGACATGAAAAGCACAAAATGAGAGAAGAGGAAGAAGAAGAGGAAGAAGAGAAACTCGGCAGAGAAGAGAAATGGGGCAAGGAAGAAGAAGAGGAATTCGACGAAGATTTCTGAAAGAGCTTTTTTCCCTCTTACCCTTTTTTTCGAATTTCGATTTTTTTTACGCGGTATAATTGTCAAATTATTATTCAAAATCTTAGTATTTCCCCGCTCTCATCTTGGTTAGGCTCCGAAGAAAAATTTTTTTAAATTATTGTTTTCCAAAAAATAATAAATTATGCAACAGGGCATATTAGTGCACAAATTTAAAAAGCATTTAAATATTCCGACTTATTCTCTATTTTTGCCGATATGTTTCTGCCTAAAAATTTAGGCAACAGGGGATTAAAGAAATTCTAAAGCTATGTTTGGAGGAATAGTGATATGGTTGATAAGGTTAGACGCACCGCAGTCATCGGGGCGGGAACTATGGGAGCTGATCTTTCTCTTCTATTAGCCCTCTCCGACTTTGACGTAATTGTAAGTGACAAGTCAAAGGAAGTGCTAGACAAGCTGGGAGAGAAACAAAGGAAGACAATGGATGAGATTCGCGCAGCGGGAATAACGCCGAAAACATATGATGCAGTTCAGAAGAAAATAACTACTACCATTAATTTAGCTGACATTAATGATGTGGACTTCGTCCTTGAGGCCGTAGCTGAGGATCTGGATGTGAAGAGAAGTCTTTTCAAAGAACTTGATGATAAGCTTCCAATGTACGTGGTGTTCGCCACGAACACTTCAAGTTTGAGGGTCTCAGATATAGCTAAGGGATTAAAGGGAGCAACAAGGCTTGGAGGCATGCACTTCTCAAATCCACCAATTCTAAGCCCTCTAGTGGAAGTGGTGAAGGGAGAAAAGACCAGCGAAGAAACCATTAGGACCATATCTTGGGTAGCTGAAAAGATGGGGAAAACCCCTGTGGTTCTTAGGAAAGACGTTAATGGTATGGTCCTCGACAGAGTTCTCATGAGTGCCGGCACCGAAGTTCTATGGGCAATTCAGAAAGGAGAAGTAACACCAGAGGAAATTGAGGCTGCACACAGGTCGATTGGGTTCCCCGTAGGATTCCCTGTAGGCACCGATCTAATAGGCTTGGACATTATGCTAGCCATGAGCAAGAACTACCACAGGGTTTACGGAGAACGTATGCATGTCCCTGAGAAAATGTTGGAAGCAAGGATTAAGGAAGGAAAGTTGGGAAAAAAGAGCGGACAAGGATTCTTCGATTGGAGTAAAGGGGATCCTGTGATAGATATGAAGCTCGCAGGCAAGTTTGATTCTATGAGAACCATAGCCGTCACAACGAACGAAGCCTTCTGGCTAATGAAGGACGGCGTAGCCGACGCAGAAACCATAAACAAGATCATCATGCTCGGATTCAGGGCTCCAGTTGGATTAAGCGAACTGGCAGATGCCATAGGACTAGATAAACTGCTCGAAGTACTGAGAAAAAGGTACAAGGAAACTAGATTAGAAGTATACAAGCCCTGCCCACTTTTCGTGGAATACGTAAAGAAAGGATGGAAAGGTAAAGCAGCCGGAAGAGGATTCTTCACTTACCCTGCTGAAGCTGTTAAGGGCAGCTCCTAAGATAAACTATAGACTGTCCGAGTAAGATTAGATAAAGGAGGGATAAAAAAAACCTCCCTTCCCATTTTTTTGGAATGAAAGATACAGTATATTACAGAATCATTTTAAGGAGGGAACATCATATAGTTTCTGAGCCCGAGTTTTAAGCTATATTGAGGAGTTGTTGATATGGCTGATAAGGTTAGTCGTGTTGCCGTGATTGGAGTGGGAACAATGGGATCTGATCTCTC
Organism: Candidatus Freyarchaeota archaeon; assembly: GCA_030587365.1. Classification (GTDB taxonomy): domain Archaea; phylum Asgardarchaeota; class Jordiarchaeia; order Jordiarchaeales; family Jordiarchaeaceae; genus Jordiarchaeum. Next base: position 66,251 of record JAUQZE010000003.1, read on the forward strand.
CCTTCTCTTCGCTCTCTCCGACTTTGATGTAGTTGTAAATGACAAATCAAAAACGGTATTAGATAAGCTGGAAGAGAAACAGAGAAAGACAATGGATGAACTCCGCACACTGGGAGCAACGCAGAAAGAATACGAAACAGTTCGAGAAAAAATAACCGTTGCCCGTAAACTGGAGGATGTTAAGGATGTGGACTTCGTCCTCGAGGCTATAAAAGAGGACTTAAACGCAAAGAGGGAGCTTTTCAAAGAGCTTGACAAACTTTCCCCCGAGGTAGTTCTCGCCACGAACACCTCAACTTTGAGGGTCTCAGATATAGCTAGGGGATTAAAGGGAGCAGAGAGGATTGGGCTTATGCACTTTTCAAATCCACCAATTCTAAGCCCTTTAGTGGAAGTGGTGAAGGGAGAAGAGACCAGCGAAGAAACGCTGAAAATCATAGCAGGAGTAGCTGAAAAGATAGGGAAAACCCCTGTAATCTTAACGAAGGATATGAATGGGGCGGTTCTCAACAGAGTTCTTGGGGGCTTGGGTAGTGATGCCTTGTGGGCGATTCAGAGAGGAGAAATAACACCAGAAGAGCTCGACGCCTCATTGAGGACTCTTGGGTTCCCCGTTGGCATTGCTGAAGCCGTCGACCTAATTGGATTAGATGTTGTACTAAACGCCAGCAGGATTTTACGCAAGGTTTATGGGAAACGCGTCGGTTTTCCCGAGAAGCTGTTAGAGGAGATGGTTAACGATGGAAGACTGGGGAAGAAGAGCGGCAGAGGATTCTATGATTGGAGTAAAGGACCCCCCATAATAGATACAAAACTCGCGGGCAAGTTCGATGTTATGAGAGTACTTGCCAACGGGGCGAATGAAGCCTTCTGGCTGATTAAGGACGGAATGGCTGACCCCAAAACCATAGACACTGTCACAAAGCTCGGCTTCAGGTCGCCAGTTGGAATGTGCGAGCTGGCAGACTCCATAGGCTTGGATAATCTGATCGAAATTCTGAAGAGAATGTACACAGAGTATGGGATAGAACTATACACGCCCTGTCCCCTCTTCGAGGAATATGTAAAGAATGGATGGACAGGTCAAGCAGCCAGAAGAGGATTCTATAAATATTAGGAGCTTATGGTGAGCACAATTGAACTCTTATATAATTGGATTCAATCATATTTTTTGTTCTCTTTATAAACCTTAGGTTCTTAGTATTGCGAATATCGTAATAACCCCTTCGTTTCCACTGGAAATGAAGGGAAAGTTTAGTCATGGAAAAGTGTAAAAAAAGTGAAGGAGTTGCGAATAAAACAGATAAGTTTCCAAAAACTATAATAACGGAGAGAACCAGTTAGGGGAAAGGATGCAGACAGAAGAAGTTTTAATATTACAAAAAAGATGCGGAGATAGCTTTCAAGTTTATTCAGGTTTATTCTCCTTCTTCGGTTGTTTTACAGGGAGCATACTGGAAAAAAGGGTTGGATGAGTAAAAAGCGGCGGGAAGAGGATTCTACAAGATTAATAAAAATCAAGAATAGTTGGTTTCTAATCACGGCAAGGTATTTTTGCATCGTTTGAGGAAGAAGTAGCAGCCCTCCCCTTCCGTGTTCGTGCTTCGTTGAAGGAAGCTCCGACATAAATAGAGTGTGTTCAAATCTGATTCCATCGACACTCTTAAAATTCGCTTCGCTTTATGGATTATTCTTCTTCCTCTCCTTCTTCTTTTTCAATCTCTTTGAACGCCTTATCAAACAGAGTGTCGGTATCATTAACAATCTCCTTGTCCTCAAGATACTCATCCAAGAGTCCCTTCTTCTTCAGGAACAACCGCATCGATAGAGCCTCCCACAGAATGCTCTGCAAATAAGAAGCGTTAGCAGCCATTGTTTCAGCTATTTCATAGTCATCATCCTTACTCATTTCCGATTCACCTCCTTTTTTAATCAGGTGTTCGCCACCGTTTAGTAGCTGAACTATTTCAATAACCATATTATTACCAAGAAACTATGCTATAACGTTTTCTGGCTGACCCGTTTCAAAAGATTTGATATTCTCTATTGTGGTATCCAGAATCCTTTCTAGCGCTTCTTGACTGTAGAAGGCTATATGTGGGGTAAAGACCACTTTGTCCGGGTGTTTAACAATTAGGTCCTTCATGAAATTGCAAAATGCTTCATTTCTGCTATCAACTAGGCATGCTCTTTCTTCTTTGATTGCCTCTTCTCCCTCTATAACGTCAATTCCGACGCCGCTCAGTGTTCCATTATCTAAGGCTTCAATTAGTGCGCTATTATCCACTAGACCTCCCCTTGCGGTATTAATCAAAATGGACCCTTTTTTCATGAGTTGGAGTTTTTCCCTGCTGATCATGTGGTGAGTTTGTTTGCTGTAGGGAACATGCAGACTCACTATATCGGATTGCTTCAAAAGTTCATCAAGCGTTGCAGCATAAGCGAAGTCAAGAACCTCAGCAATGAATCTCTGCTTTTTAACGTCGTAAGCAATAACGTTCATACCAAAACCCTTAGCTATCTTAATCACATGTAAACCAATATTCCCGGTCCCCACCACCCCCAAAGTTTTTCCCTTCAAATCAAAGCCCTTCAAGCCCTCAATTGAATAATCCTCGTTCATGCTCCTTACGTATGACTTGTGCACATTACGTGAGATAGATAAGATTAGAGCAAAGGCGTGTTCAGCAACGGTGTTCTCACCGTACGTAGGAACATTAGACACGGTGACTTTACTTTTTTTACACTCATCGATATCTATGTGGTCAAAACCCGTTGATCTGGTAGCTACGAACCTTAATTTCGGCAATTTCCGAATAACTTCTTGATTAATTTTTGAATAGATAGACACCGACACAACTTCATAATCTTTTACTTTATCCAAATTTTTGGGATCCAATGAACCCTCAAAAAATGCAATAGAGTACCCTTCCAATCCTTTTGATAAATATTCTTTTTCCCACTCTTCTGTTTCAAAGAAAGCAATCTTCATGGAATCTCCCCTTTTCTGTATCCATTAAAAAATATGAGTAGGTCAACGATAATTTTAACTCTTTCCCGCGATTATCTAAATGAGAAACTTTCTAATTGTTGTTGAGCGAGTTTTTCAGTTGTCTAAAGCCATTAAAAAAATGAGCTACCAAATTCTCTTTTCTTCTTCGGCAGCGTCGCCAAGTCTTGTTGAGCGTTTACTTTCCCCTATGAATTTTTCCAACTTGTAGAATTCTGATAGTGCGCCTATTCTTCCCCGCAGATTAATAGCTGCAAGCCTAGCCAAGTGCATATCATCCATTCCCACTATGATTCCCGTTTTTTCTGTGACCTTCATAAGAAAAGTATTATTATTATGCACACTGTCTCCAACATGCATTTCCTTTAAAGGAAACTTTTTATAGTACTCAAAAACCTCAGGGAGAATTTCCCCCTTCTGACCCCAAACCTTGTAGTTAATATCAATGATGGCTACTGTTAACATTTTCCATCTACCAAGATTCAGTTCCACTAGCTGAATCATCTTACTCATTTTTGAACCTTTAGATGCGGTCATAAGGATTTCCCTCTATCTCACTTGCATTTACAATTACCGCTTCAAGTCATTAAATTGAAATTATTACTATTTCAAAGTAATAGAATTTGAATATTTATCTATTATGCAAAAACGCAAATTAAATAAATAAAATTGTTTAGGAAGGCGCCTTTTTTTATCACTTAAAGTGGCAGAAAGAGACCGGGCCGTGAGATGCCCCACACTTAAGCCAAAAAAGAAATCCGATATGCTCTACTCGTGGGGTTGCTTAATCCTTACCACGGGGTTCTTCGCATTCGGTCTCTTGTATCCATTACAGCTATGCTCCAGAAACGATGTCGACTAGGATGATTCGGAATTGCAGAGTCTTGCCGGCCATGGGATGTTTACCTGTTTTCCCGTATGCTTGTTCAGGAGGAAGTGTAACCGTCTTTTCCTCCCCTTTCTTCATGCCGATAATCGCGTCGTTAAACCCCTTTATGACTTGCCCAGCGCCTAACTTGACTGTAAGGGGCTTGTAATCCCGCCCTTTTTGGAAGATGCCGGCGCGGATTGCTTCTTTCTCCATGGATGTGTCAAATACTTTTCCACCGGGGAATTTCCCCACGTAGTGCACGCGGACTGTGTCGCCATTCTTTGCTTCTGACATGAGAAATCACTCCTATTCTGTTTTATGTGTGAGCTGGCTTTTCTACCTTATGTTTGCACCTCCACCTATACCTATAAAGCAAAAATAAATCTATGTTCAAGCCCAGATAAAGACAATTTTAGATAAGTAATAACCATTTTTGGTAAGTTAAAATGAATTGAAGTCATTAGAGAAATAAGTGGATTATATAATTCTGGAAGAGGAACCTGAAAATATTTTTTCTTAATCTATAAGTATATTACAGTGTGCCAAAGGAGAATTCGATAAAGAAAAATCAGACAAGCTGGAAGTCATAATATCAGAAAATCTTGCATAAAAAAACTTTAAATTCATCCATTTTCTTAAAATCTGTCCCATTGCAATAACAATTCTTATATGTTTCTTTGAACAATTTTTCATTTTAACCAGCAGGATATGAAAAGAAGAATTAGTGAACCATAGCATGATAAACCACATCTTCTTGTATTAGCTCAGGTGTAACATTATGGCAGATGATGATTTTGAAAAGGAAATCCGCGCAGTACGCGGTCAGTCTCCCGGCTGGGGCGAACCATACACAACTCCCGTAGAAAAATCCCGCGCTGCCGCCGACTACTTAATTTCCCACGCGGGCAAACCTCTAGACTTTGACCAATTTCACGAAAAATTCCAGATAACCATGGACAAAGGAGGCCAGCTCTTCCCATACGACACCCTCAACTGGCACACCTGGCTATGGCTGAAACACTGGGAATACGACTACAAGCTGTTCTGCTTGGAAACCGCGAAACTCGAGTCATGGGTCGGAAAAAAGAGATACATTCTAGTGGATAAGCAGGAAAAAATGGTGTGGGGAGACGAAATGGAAAAAGACCACCGCTCACTCAACAACGAATTCGACCTCTACAGGGGAGCCTACTACAATTCCAGTTTTGAGTTAGCTAAACCGCCAAAACTACCGAAAACCAAAAAATAACTCAAAAGCACCTTTGAGAACATCGAGATAAGAATCGAAAATGAACAATAATAAATTAAAGAGCGGTTACCGAATCCCAAAACTTTTTCTAAGCTCGAAAGCTTCTTCAACAAATTAAGTATATTCCACAAATTTTCTTATCTTCTTAATCTGTACCGTTGCAATATCCTTTTCGTTCAGCTCTTCCATAATTAGAAAAATAAAAGGATTATACTCTACAGAAGTCGGAAATTCTTAGAACCTTCTCAAGTTCTGTTAAGTTAAAATGTTTTAGAATAAGTTCTCTAAATTCTGAAATGTGCCATTCAGATTAGGAAAGTGACATAGTTTTAAATATTTTTGTGCCATTTTAATATAAAAGGTGACAGAGATGTACTTGGAAAGCTTCAAAACGACATTGAAACAGAAGCTGTCTGGGAGTTTGTTTAGCGTGAGCGACGTCAAGCAAATCAACAGGAGAGCCAAGGAATACTTACACAGGTTGAGTAAATCCGGAGAAGTGCAAAGAATCCACCAAGGATGGTACTACATACCCAAGAAGCAGGATGTCTGGGAATTCTTAGCCAAGGACAAGAACTTTAAGGTATTGATAAAGCAGACCGCTGCAAGCATCTGGAACTACGATTTCATTCACCGAAACATCTATCGCTTAGCTGTAGAAGATCAATCGTACAAGAATGCAGTAGAGAAGTTTGCCAAAGACATGGGTTGGTTCTTCGAAGTAGAATACCACAAAAAAATACCCTACGAGTACAGTAAGGTTGATGAACTGTTCATCGAATCACCAGAGTCCTGCATAGCCAGTTGCATATCTGAGTGGGCGTTCACTGATGCTTTTGCAACACTGTACTACAAAAGAAGCGAGATTGATTTCAACAAACTGAGGCAATTAAGCAGATGGAGAAGGATTTCCAGAACACATTTACGTGTATGGACAGCGATAAAGTATGGTTGTAAGTTGTTGAACGAGCAGTTAGGCGAAAGCATGTTTGAGGTCAGGGTGTCGAATTTGAGGCAGAACGATGTTAAAGAGTTGATAGGGGAAGCGGTCGAGGCGGTGATTGAGTTTGTCTAGTGCAATAGAAATGATGAAGAAACGAGAGCAAGAAATCCAAAGAACGATACTTCACCTATCCGAGAAGACCAAGAGCTTTACTAATCCCGAGCTGATCGTGATTGGTGGCTATGCCCTAAGAGCCTTCGTTTCGTTTTCAAGGTTTACTAGAGACTGCGACTTCGCTTTGAAGAAAAAGAACGGTTGGAATATAGACGAGTTAAAGATAATCCTGCCCGAGGATTACTCAATCGAAGAAGAGGAGAAGCGTGGTAGCTACGGCTTTCTTCGATGCGTAAAATTTGTGAAATATGATAAGACGAGAGTCAAGGTGTCGTTGGATTTCATGGAGGGAGAAATCAGAGGGAGAAAAACGAATGAAATAATCTTAATAGATGAACTCATGGTCAAAGGCAGAAGATTCTTTTCCATACAAATAGTCGACCAAGCGGTTACAATTGCGGTTCCCGATTACCCTGACTACTTCATCATGAAAGTCGTTTCTTCAAGAGCTTCGGATATCCGCGACATCGCCTCACTCATCCACAAAAACGGAATCCCGCTGGGTTTGGAGAAAAGGATTAAACAAATACTACCTAACCCTGAAATATTCAAATCAAAGATCAAAGAGAGAATACTCCCAGAAATTAGAAGAGCCACGTTCGTAGACAGCTGGAGAGGGATTTTTGGAACAACAAAGTATACCGAAGAACACAAGAGAAAGGTACTAGAACAACTTGAAGGCTACATTGAAGTCGCGGAAAAGTAAAAAGTATTAGTTGGTGATTGTTTATTACAACTGTATACTTCACGGACATGATAAAGAAGGGCGAGATTCTGTGGTAAAGGAAATAACAATTTGGTATAATAAGAAGGGAGATTATCTAGAAGTCATATTTGAGCAAAAAGTAGGCTACTTCAGAGAAACAGAAAACGACGCAGTAATGGAAAAAGTGGATAGGAAAGGAAACAATATTGGCATTCCATTCTAAACGTGAGTAGACTCAAGAATCCGCTCTCAATAAGCCTTAAAGCTCGTACCGCTTAACAAAGAGCATCTGGCTTTCTAGGCTGCGACCTAGATTCTTCTTCCTATAATTGAGCCTCCATGGATTGCTCCCTTAATTCTACCAATTTCCTTGCAATCACCTATCTCGTAGACTGGTATCTTTAAGCCCTTCAATTTTTCAGCAAGCTCCCGGTTCGGTTTGAAGCCCATAGCCAGCACCACATTATCCGCCTTGACCTCCTCGGTTTTGCCTGCTCTATCTATAATTACAGAATTCTTCTTTATCTCCTTCGCTGTGGCCATAGTGATGATTTCTATACCAAGTTGGCCCGCCTTCCAAAGAAGATATTGGCTATTGACAACATTCATTTCCATTAAGGGGGCCATCTCTTTCTCAATTATGGACACCTTTTTTCCATTCTCTGCGAGGTGCGATGCAACCTCTACACCAACTTCGCCGCCGCCTATGACAGCCACCTTGTCGCTCACCTTCTTTCGCCCAAGCAAGACATCAGTGGCTAAAATTACGTTTTCTCCATCGACACCGGGCAAGTCCGGTATGATGGGAACGCTGCCCGTGGTAATCACTAAAACATCAGGCTTCACCTTACTTATCAGTTTGGGTTCCACTTCAGTGTTGGGCATCACTTTGACATTTAGCTTTTTTAACTGTGTCCGGAGATATTTTAACAAATCCCCTATTGGTTCCTTGAAGCTTGCTACGGCTCCGGCTCTCAACTGTCCTCCAAGTTCACCCTCCTTCTCGTATAGGGAAACCTTGTGTCCTCGAATTGCCATCACCCGCGCTGCCTCCATGCCTGCGGGTCCTCCACCCACCACCATCACGTTCTTTACCTCTTTAGCGGGCTCGATCTGGAAATCTCTTTCTTGTCCCAGAGCGGGGTTAACGTCGCACTGTATAGCCCAGAATTTGGTTATGTTTCCGTAGCAGCCTTGGTTGCAGTAAATGCAGGGATTAATGTCTTCCAGCTTGTTTTCAGCGATTTTCTGGGGTATATAAGAATCCGCGAGCAGTCCTCTACCCATGGCTATGAGGTCGGCCTTACCTTCCCGCAGTACTTTCTCAGCAAACATAGGGTCGCTAAGCCTTCCCGCTACGATGACTGGGATGTTAACCACACTTTTTATTGCCTCGGCGAGTGGAACATTGCAGCCCTTGGACATGGCAGCGGGGGGAAAGATCCTGGCAAACCAAGTGGGGGTTGATTCGTAGATTCCTGCGGAAACGCTGATACAGTGTACCCCCGCCTCCTCCAATCTTTTAGCAATCTTTTTGGTGTCCTCTATGGTTAGCCCGCCTTCAATGTATTCATCCCCGCTGATTCTAAATATTATTGGAAAATCCGGACCGCAAACCATTTTTATTCTCTCTATTATTTCCAGGGGAAATCTCATGCGTCCCTCAAAATCTCCCCCGTACTTATCATTTCTCTTATTGGTGAGGGGTGACATAAACTGGGTGATGAGATAGCCATGGGCACCATGAAGCTCCACCGCATCAAAATCTGCATTTTTGGTTCTGACCGCTCCTTGAACGTATTTATCGATGAGTTGTTCTATTTCTTGCACTGTCAATTCTCTTGGCATCTCACCTCCAGTGGCAAGGCAAGGTATGGGCGAGGGCGCAATGAGAGGTTCTCCCTCGGTGCAGAGGGTGGCGTTTTGTCTTCCGGTATGGTGCAACTGAGTGGCAATCTTGGTATCGTAGGTGTGCACCGCCTCCGCCAAGTCGTGTAGACCGCTCACATACTTCCAGTCATCTATCCTTATCGGGCTTACTCCCGCCTTCCCCCTAGGCCACTCGATACAGGTGTTCTCTATTACTATTAGACCCACTCCACCCTTCGCTCTCTCCACATAATAATCGATCAGGCGCTGATTTACGGCACCCAGTTCTGTGCCAAACTTGGAGCACATCGCGGGCATAACAATCCTATTCTTTAATTCCATTCTTCCGATCTTTATCGGCTCAAATAAAAGTTTAATTTGGGACATTCTAATAACCTCCCCTTTTTTAGTCCACCATTATTTGTCCGCCGTTGACATGTATTGTCTGTCCCTGAACATAGCTTGCGGCATCACTCACCAGAAACAAGACCACGTTTGCTATGTCTTCCGGCTCAGCCAATCTGCCTAATGGAATGCTGGGAACAAAGATGCTTTTCGCCACTTCGATAGTGTCTTTATGCATCGGAGTGACTGTAACCCCCGGAGCAACGGCGTTCACATTAATACCGTATGCGGAGAGCTCCCAAGCCAACGAACGGGTGAAACTCTGCACGGCGGCCTTTGAGGCGTTATAGTCCGCTCCACCCCCGGTGAGATTACAAACCGATGCGCGGGATGAAAGAGAAGAGCCTATGTTAACAATTTTTCCGCTTTTCCGCTCTCTCATGTGTGGTATAAAGGCTTGGCAGCAGAAAATAGTTCCCTTGAAATTCACCGCCATAAGCTTGTCGATGTCCCCCTCTCTGAGATCGGTTGCAGATTTCATTGACAGAATTCCAGCACAGTTAACCAGAATATCGACTTTATTAAATTTGTTTAACGCATTTTCAACCATTCTCTTGGTGTCCTCAACCCGGGTCACGTCGACTTTTAGTGGAAGAGCCTCCCCGCCCATATTCCTAATTTCTTCTGCCACTCTTTCAGCATCATTAATATTAATATCGGCTAGAACAACATTCGCTCCGAACTCGGCCAACCGGAGGCTCGTAGCGCGTCCTATTCCGCTAGCAGCCCCCGTAACAACGGCGGTTTTGCCACTTAGATCAAATAATTTAAAAACCTCTCTCTCCATCGAAAACCACCTAATAATTTTAATTACAAAACATTATATAATTCTGATTAGGTACATATATTAATTTAATTTATTTCTTTAAATCTTTTCTTGAACCAAAATTTAATTAGAAAGCTAGTTTAAAAGAAAGTAAAGGTTTAGGGAGGGTTTTTATGGCTAAGACAATTGTGATTGTGGCAACTTTGGACACAAGAGGAGACGAAGTAGAGTACATTAAGGAAATCATAGAGAAAAAAGGGCACAGAGTCATAACCGTAGACGCAGGAGTTATGGGTAAACCCTATTTTGAGGGCGATATCCCGAGAGAAAAAGTAGCCGAAGCCGGCGGTAAAAGCCTCAAAGAACTTATGGAAGCCGCTGAAAAAGGGGCTGACCGATACGAAGCCACCAAGGTGATGATAGAAGGCGTCAAGAAAATCACCAGAGAATTATACAAAAAAGGAAAGCTGGACGGCATAATGAGTCTTGGCGGCTCTACAAATGCGTCGCTCGGGGCAGCAGCTATGAAGGAACTGCCCATAGGTGTACCTAAACTGTTAGCCACCACATTCCTGGACCCCAGACCGGTAGGTGACGATGACATAGCGATGATGCAAACTCCCGTGGATCTGGTAGGTCTCAACAAAATAGTTCGGAGAACATTGCATAACGCGGCTGGGGCAATGATAGGTATGGTGGAGCAGGGGATTCCAAGGGAGGAGGCCAAGAGGCTGATTGGCATAACCGCTCTTGGTGTGACAACGCCAGCCGTTCAGAAGGTTATTTCACGTTTGGAGAAGAGGGGATGGGATGCTGTGGTGTTCCACGCAAAAACATCAATATTGGAAAGGCTGATAAATGAGGGAAGTGTGGAGGGAGTTATCGACTTGACCTCTTTTGAAACAGTGCCGATGGTTCTCTACTTACCGGAGGACATCTCCATGTTGACCGCATCGCCCGAGGCTCGGAGAACTCGACTGGGGATTGCTGGTGAAAAGGGACTTCCCCAAATAATCGCTCCCGGCGGCTTGGACATGCACATCTTTCCGGGAACAGGAATAGACTCTGTACCTCCTCAATATAAGGGTCGGGCGTGGACCATGCATGGACCGGGTGTGGTTTTGGTGAGAACCAACAATGAGGAGCTGGCAAAACTGGGCAAAAACATTGCGGAGAGGGCAAACAGAGCGAAAGGCCCGGTGTCAATAATAATTCCCCTACGCGGATTCTCTGAGGCGAGCAGAAAGGAAGCACCCCTATATGATCCAGAGGCGGATCGGGGATTCATTGAGGCGATAAAAAAGAATGTAGAGAGTAAGGTTAGGGTCCTGGAGGTTGACTGCCACATCAACGAGGATAAATTCGCGGATAAAGTGGTTGAAGTATTTATTGAATTAACCGCTAAAAGGAGGTGATATAAAGGTGGTGAAGATAACTAGAGAGGATATACTGGATAGGCTCAGAAAGGAAATCGATTCGGGTAGACCGATTCTGGGGGCGGGATGCAGCGCGGGAATAATGGCGAAATGCGCTGAGATAGGCCAAGCAGACATAATAATCGTTTATAGCACAGGGAAATCTAGACTGATGGGGCTCCCCACAACCATAATTGGGAATTCAAACCCCGTTACGCTGGAAATGTATGATGAATTGGCGAACATTGTGAAGAAGACGCCGATAATCGCGGGTATTGAGGCGAACGATATCTACTACCTTGATTTAGAAAGACTGTTGAAACGCTTCCTCGATAAGGGATTCAACGGCGTAATTAACTTCCCCACGACGGGGATTTATGAGCACCTATTTGAAGGCGGAAAGGCTATGAGAATATTTAGTAAGAATTTGGCAAGTGGGTACGGTGTTCCTGCTTGGGGTTGGCCTAGGGAGGTCGAAATGATACGCATACTCCATGACTGGGACGTGTTCACGATGGCTTACGTCTTCACCCCAGAGGACGCAGCAGACATGGCTAAAGCTGGCGCAGACTGTGTATGTGCTCATGTTGGACCAACTGTGGGAGGCATAGCCGGATTCACCGCACTAGAGGGAATAGATGAGTCACTAAGCAGAGCACAGAAGATACTGGACGCGGGAAGAAAAGTGAATCCAGACGTGATTCGTTTGATACATGGAGGTCCCTTCTACGATCCGGAGAGCACCAAAATCATATATGAAAAAACCGATGCTCAGGGATTCGTAGGAGCTTCAGCCGTCGAGAGAGTCCCCGTTGAGAAGGCGGTAACACAAGCATGCCAAGCTTTCAAAACCATAGCAACGATCAAAAAAGAGAGTTAGGTTAGTATCCGAGCCACACACTTTGACTTTTTGAAACTTCACACCTATTAGTTACTCAAAGGTATTTAAAGACCTCTTATCTCCAACTATTTTTTACATCTCTAATACGCAACAAAAAGACAAATAAAAATACACTTGTAGTCTGCCATAAAGATCACTTACAAAAATCCTTCAAAGGATGGGATGGACAGCCAATGCATTTATTCACTATAGGTCATTCCACCAGAACCTTCGAAGAGTTCTGCAACCTCCTAAAAGAACACGATATACAAGTCCTAGTGGACGTACGAAGCCTGCCCGGCTCCAAACGCAGCCCACAATTCAACAGGGAAAACCTGCAAAAAAGCCTAGAAGAAAAGGGAATAAAATACGTGTGGCTAGGAGAGGAGCTGGGAGGCTACCGAAAGAAGGGACTGGGTGAAGAATCACCCAACAAAGCCTGGAGCGAGGAAAGCTTCAGAAACTACGCAGACCACACCCTAACACAGGAATTCGAAAGAGGGATAGAAAAACTTCTCAGCCTCGCAGAAAAACAGAGAGCCGCCTACATGTGCGCAGAAAAATTCTACTGGCAATGCCACAGAAGAATAATCTCCGACTACCTAACAGTCAAAGGACACCAAATTACACACATCATCGACGAAGGGAAAGATATAGAACACGAACTTCCAGACTTCGCCAAAGTAAAAGACGAGAACCTAACCTATCCAAATTCAAGCAAGAAGGATAAATAATGAAAACTTCGGAATGCAAAGAATGATCCTTGACATTTTGAAGATGAAAACTGAGAATTGATATTGATAAACCAATAGAGAAACTCGAATCCTAAAACTGATCATGCTTTTTTGAAATTGAAAGCTTTTCATAAAATTAGTCAATAGTTCTCTATTTACAGAATTTTCCTTTATTTACATAACTTTTTATATGAGTCTACTCCATAATTCTGTGGGGAATAAAAATGTCTGTGAAATTATCATCACCTCAAGCATTTCGCATAACAAAATATTTGCTAGAACATCCAATTACTTATCAGCGTCAAATCCAACGAGACCTCGGAATTTCAATAAGTTGGATAAACACCGTAGCCAACTCCCTTTACGAGGCGGACATAGCAGAAAAAGGAAAATGGAGGAGAATCGAGCTTAAGGAGCCCTACGCACTTCTCGACCTTCTATCATGGCAACGCCCTCTTAAACGCCTTCTTAAAGCAAAAGTTCGTCTCGAACTAACAGACATAACATCTGCAGAAAAGAAAATAGCAGAGATCAGCCTACAAGCCTTATTAGATTACGCTTTGACATGTTTTTCTGGTTTAAGCCGCTATCTCGCCTACTATATAACCTTTCCAACAATCCATACATACAGCAGCAAACCCGAACAATTAAGCCAACTGTTGCCCCAAGGTAGAGGACCCCTCACCGTCGAGGTACTACACGTAGACTACCCAGACATTCTGAAAAACGTGAGAAACATAAACAATATCAGTATAGTTGACCCTATCCAAGTAGTCATAGATCTCTTCTGTCTAGGCTCAGCCGGTAGAGACGCAGCCACCAAGCTCTACGAGATGACCAGAAACGAGCAGCAGAAAACAACTTGAAATCTTGGCGGAAGACTCCTACAGGGAACTCGTATCACTCTTAGTGGTCCTCCTTTCTCGGACCAATACCAACCATTATAGGAGGATGGGCGGTCTATTTCTACAATTCGTACTTCGGCTCAATCGACATCGACATAGTAGGTGAAAGCCACCAAGGAAGATTCATGGACATAATGGAGCGGTACGAAAGAACTCACGGATACGAGTTCACAGCAAAAGATCCTATTGGACTCGAAATTACATCCAGAAAACCGGTTTCCAAAAACGGCAAGATTATCGGCTACACGGAAATCGACTCATGCACGTTTGAGGATCCAAAACCCGCAAGCTTCCATGAAGACCCCGAGAAACAATTACCATACTCATTAATAGCCCAGAAACAATATCATAGAGAAGTTAAACTAGAAGAAGATGCCGTGTGCTACATCCCAAGCAAACCTCTTTTGCTCCTGTACAAAATAAAGGCTGCAAGAGACAGAACCTACGACCTCAAAACCAGAGGAACAATAATTGAACCAGCCAAAGTAGAAGGGCTCCGCGGAAAAGTAACAGAAGATAGAGCCGACATTCTAGCACTAATAGACCCAAATCCAAAAGAAAGCATTATCAAAAAAAACTTTAACATAGACACTTTTCAAGATTTAGTTAAGAAATACAAACTAGTTCACATTAACACTATAAAAGAACTAACAAATCACCGTGACTCCATCCAACTCTACGACCCAAATCTGAAAATCGAACAGGTACAAGAATGGATCAAAACAATTCTCAAATAGAAATTATGCTTCGGCACATTCACTGAAAAATTTCACTATAGCGTGGATAAACACAATTAAACTTCTTAACCATTAAATATAATCTTCATTAAAATATACTTATTCTCAAGTTCGAAATAATAACGAAAAATAGATATTCTTGAACCTCACAATATGCTCTAAATGAATAAAAGGGAGTGGAAGTCCCAATGAGTCTTAGTTACAAAACAGATCTTAAACAAAACGAAATAAGATCAATATCCGAGGATTATTTAGAAGAGAAATGATACAGAATCGACATAAAAGGTTATGCAATAGAAGCGAATCTGCCTATCGAAAAAAATAACAAAATCACGGTCGATGCTACCTCTAAAGGAAAATTCACCATAACCTTCGAAGGCAAAAGAGTTTTAGAAGACGCAGTGAACTTAATATACTTTTTTTGAAGTGACCCAACAAAAACAAACTAGAAAAGCTATCAATTCAGGAACCAAAAAAATCAAGAAATTTACAAAAATCAAGGATACAGACGTGGGTATACCTCTTTTCAAGATCAAAATCATTCATTCACAAACCAAGAATAAACTCGATGAATTTTTCCATTTTCATTCCCAATCATTTTCATTTCCTTAAACTAAAAATTTAAATATTTTTTAAAATAATATTTTTGGATTAAAGTGAGGAGTAGTAATGAATAGAGAAATTGGTGATTCTAACGCAGCTTACATATAAAACTGATTATTCCCAAGAACAAATAATAACACAATGCAGAAATTACCTAAAAAAATCGGGATACCAAGTTAAACAAAATGGCAACACACTGGAAGCAAAGGGTGGCCGGGATATTAGCAAAAAAGGTTGGGCTCTGTATTTTTTAGCACCTAGGCCAATTGCGGATGCTTATCTGTGGACTCGAACGCGAAACATAATCTCAGTAGAAGCTACTAGTAAAGGGACATTCACAATCATGTGGGAAGGCAGAAGAGCTACTGAGGACGCCCTGAAATTATGCGACATGCTCAGATGTGACGAAGTCCATTTAGAAGAATCATATAAATACTGTCCACATTGCGGAGCCACATTATTGGAAGGAGACAGTTACTGTGCAGAATGCGGACAAGAGATACTCTAGACAAATATTGAAAAGTAAAGAAAAAATGCAAAATTAGCCAATGCCCAAATATTAAACAAAAACAATCAACTTGATTGTTGGAATAATTGAAAACTAGGCAACCTTTTCCACAAGACTGAAAGTGAAAAAGAAAAAGTAGTTGAACACGAACTCACTAGCTTCCAAAGTAAAGGACTGAAAACTAACCCACCTGTTAACCAATTTCACTACTTTCCCTTTTAGAGGATATCTTCGAGAAATATGATGTGTACATCAAAGGGGTTCTTTTCATTCTCATTAACTAATTCCTTTTCCCTAACAGCGAAGAGCGCGGGTGCAGAAACGTATTTAGCTAAACCGAGAGTGAAGCAATCAGCCAATGAGATTCTACGCTCACACTTATAACGCGCTGAGATTTCGAAGATACGACCTACATCCTCAACTATAAAGTACCCTGACTCAATTAGACCCGTAACTTTCTCGTCAGCTAACTTCCAACCAATACGCCTGCAAAGAATATACAATACCTCTGCCAATGTAATATGTGTCACGTGGGGAAGTATCCCCTCATCCCGAATTGCTTTCTTTATCGTTTCCACTCTACTTGCTGATAACAATAATTCTATGACTATACCTGCATCAAATACTACCCTACCCTTCGGAAGCTCCTCTTCCGTGGGCCTTTCCTTCCTCTCTTTCAAGATCTATCCTCCGCTCTTCCACAAGGTCTTTAACAACCAAGTCAGGATGGATTCCCTCCACCGGTTTACAAGCCTCTTCCAACAGTTCAGGCCTTCTTCTCCTCTGAAGAACCAAGTGCATTATAACATCCTCAAAATCCACCTTTCTCCCCCACTTCAACTGTAACCTAGCCATCTCCCGCAACAACTCCTTTTTAACAGCCTCAGAAAGAGAGATCGTAGTACGCTTCATAATTGACCACTCCAGCTTCCAAAATGCTTCTAATCATCCTAACTCCTAGAAGGAATATTCAATATATAAATATTATTCAAAGTATACAAAATATTAATAGAGTGTTTAAAATATTGACCCATCCCACAGTATATAAAAATGTTAGACAATTTCGCTAAACTCCCTCCCAAAAAATTCCTGAAAATGTTCATCACATAAACGGAGCTAAGAGTGAGGTGAGATAACAATAGATAAGGAGCAAAAACCGACCTACACCTAGCTCAGATTGTAAAGACGGAAGAAACTTTCACCTTTTTCACTCACGAAAACCCTATAACAATATTCAAAAAAGTATCTGAATTACACAAATCAAATAAAAAGTTAAACTAATATTTTTTCCAGATTGAAAGGTAATTCTCACTTAGCGGAAAGCAAGTCAATTTCTTCCTTCTTTAACTTAATATCAGCCGCCTGAGCATTAGACTCCACATGTTCCATCTTGAGCGCTTTAGGAATAGCAATCATATTTTCGTGATTAATAAGCCAAGCAATCGCAATCTGCTGAATCGTAGCCTTATGACTCTTAGCAACCTTCTCCAAGTTCTCTCTAAGCTCCCCCTTCAGATCCGTAAAACCGGAATGCGCTAAGGGGCTGTAAGCGGTCACCGTCACCCCTTCCTTTTGGTAGAATGGCAAGACTCATTAATGTGCACCTGATGCTGTAAGTGAACCTTCAACTGGTTATCCACAAGCTCGTATTTTTTGAGATAACTCTGAGCCTTCTTGAATTGTTTAACCGAGAAATTACTAACTCCAATATACCGGGTTTTACCCTCTTTAACCAATTCTTCCATCACTCCCAGCATCTGTTTAATGGTTAAAGGAATAGGCCAATGAACCAGATACAAATCTACACTCTTCAACCCTAACCTCTTCAAACTGTTATAAGCCGCCTTCATAGAACCCCCATGAGTAACATGCATCGGAAACAATTTAGTGGTTATAAAAAGATCATCCCTATCATACTCAGCAACAACCTCACCCACAGCCCTCTCCGCAACACCCCAAGCATAAACCTCAGCCGTATCAATATGAGTCATCCCCAAATCGATACCCTTCCTCAAACTATCCTTAAACTGCTCAGAGTTACCACGATTAAGCCCCCAAGTACCCTGACCCAAGACACTAATCTTCTCCCCAGTATTACCCAACTCCACCATTCTCATAGAATCACAGAAACCATTCCCAAATATTAATACTTTTTCCATATCACAAAAAAGAGAAACCCAAAACATATATGTGCACGGATAAATTAGGTAATTATTCGTAATGAGTTATACACCAAATAGGAGATGGTAGGTACGGCGTTTAAAGCACTCTTCCTCGCCCACGCCCCGGACGGGGATCCGAAGAAGAACAGGTGCGTGATTGAAACAGGCAAGTACAAACTCTTCGTAGTAGTGGTCAAAAACCAAGAACAAGCACTTGAGGAAACCAAAAACCACGTCAAAAAAGAAGGCATACACTCAATCCTCCTCTGCCCCGGATTCACACACAAAAACATCGCAGAGATTCAAGAAACAGCAGGAGAAAAAGTCGGAGTCTACGTAGCCAGAGGAGACAGCCCAAGCAACCAGATTGCAATGCAAGTAATGCAAAAAGAAGGCTGGTTCCCACAAAAGTGAAAAAAGAATAAAAAACGAATCCAAACAGGAGACCACTCCAAAACTAGGCATACTTTTTCTCGAGATCGAAAGCTTCCTTCCACAGGCTGAGATTAAGCTCCACAAATTTTTCCATTTTTTTAATCTGCTCCATAGTAGTACCCTTCTCCTTCAGCTCCTTTAGAATGGAGAAGCAAGCCTCAATGGTAGCAGCAAGAGTGGTACCAGGGAAAATCACCAGCGCAAAGCCCATCTCTTCCAATTCCTGAACTGTAAATTGAGGAGTCCGACCACCCTCAGCTATGTTAACTAAAAGAGGAACCTCAAAGCTCCGAGTAATCTGCAGTTAAAAAGAAACCAATCTCTATAAATCTTAAAGGTCGCACCGCTTAAACAACAAGTAGTATGGAAAGAAGGATCAGTGAAGGCATAGAACCTTAAATTATTTTATCTTATTATGGTGGTTTGGAGTTTGTTATTATGACAGGTGAGGATTTTGAGAAGAAAATCCGTAGAGTATGGGATCAGACTCCCAGCGGGGCGAGCCCTACACCACACCCGTAGAATATCTAGTAATTAAATCAAAAACTTAATATTTAATTGAGTCTTAATAAAAAATAATGGAGTTCTAAGAACTCTGTGGGGAGATGTTTTTAAATGGAGATAGATATCAAAGACGAATACGATGTAATAATTTTAGGTGGGGGCATTACAGGTCTTATAGTAGGAAATTTCTTGCAAAAAAAAGGTTTTTCCACTTTAATCGTGGAGAAGATGCCACTAGCAGGTGGTAAATGTTCTGAACTAAACTGGCATGGCGTAAAATTCGACCATTTCGGTCATTGGGATACCGTCTACGGAACAACTAATCCAAAAGAAGGTACGTTCTATCGCGCATGTAGAGAAGCCGGTGTGAAACTTGAGTTAAATCCATTGTCTTGGAGAGTAGGATTCATTAAGAAAGGAGCGACTGAGCCTGAATACGCATCAATTGACGACTGGAAGGGTGGTAAAGCAATGTTAGATTTTGCTAAATTAATGACTGGGATAGAATTAAACGAATCACAAAAAGAAGAATTCACCCAAACTATTGAAAAGATGGCATCCCATTCCGAAGAAGAACTGATGACAATGACTTATGTGACATTAAAAGAATGGATTGACCAAAATGTTAAAGATGAACTGGTAAAGATGTTTTTTACTCTGGTGAGTACTGTAACTGATACTCCTGTTGATGAACTTGCTTTTTCTCACACTGCTTGGATGACAGGGAATTTAACACAAGGGAAGTCTGTTTATGCAACTGTTAGCGGAGGGTCATCATTCAAAACATTTATAACACCCTTGGTTGAGTCCGCCAAAAAAAATGATGCAGATATCTTAACTAATTATACTGCACAAGAAATTGTAATTAAAGATAATGCCGTAAATAGCGTTTGGGTTATGAATAATTCAACATTTTTAAACTATAAAATCAAGGCAAAAAATATTATTGTTAATATACCACTCTACGATGCTTATCCCAAACTGTTAAAGGATGAAATGTTGAACAATGACGAATTAGAATATATTAAACGACTCATAAAAACATATACTAGAGATCTGTCATGTTATTTCATATTGGAAAAAGACACTATAAAAGATCTTCCTGGGCATTTCCATGCTTTTGATGTTACTTCGGGCATTCCTATCTATATTGGTGAGATCTGCCAGCAGAAAAACTTTGGAGCTATCATACCGGACGAATATGATTATCTTCAGATCTACATCCCCGGAGGGCGAGCCGGAGGCTTCTTGATGTATGAAGGTGACCCAAACAAGGTTTCCTATGAAACGCTGGAAGAAATCAAAAATAAAGTTCTCGGAATCATCAGTAAATGGATGGTACCCGGTTTCAATGATAAGATTCTGTACTCCGCAATTACTTGGTCACCTAATTTCGGCCGATACTGCGTGATGGCATTTCCTACAAATGTTGAACCCAAATCAAAGAAAATCAATGGGCTTTACTTCGCAAGTGATACGGTTGATTGCACCTGCATTGGCAAACTTGGCTTAGAAAAATGCGGCGAAGTCGCCCTAAGATGCACCAAAGCGTTTCTGGAGAATAACGAGTAGAGCCTAATTTTTTTATTCTAATCTAATTAAAATACCATTAGAGTATAATAGCATATGTCTAAGCTCCCCCCCTCTAACCCCCAAAAAAATCATCAAGATACTCGAATCATCCATAAACTCTTGACCTCCAATCAATGTTTACTATTAATATTACATTTTCATCCGGATAAACCTCACACAGAATTCTATAATCACCAACCCTCATTCTAAATAGCTTTTCCTTACTTCCAAAAACTCCCCGCACACTAGGCGGAAACGAATTATCCGCCAACTCTTCTACTTTAGTTATCAAGCGAGTATAAACATTCTTGGGAAATTTTTAAAAAAATATTTGTAAGCTAGTACTCCAACATAAAAAATCATAATTCTCTATTCCTGCCCAACTTGTATTGATATAGTCTTGAAAGAGTTTCTGCCACATCACGGACTGACCGGAAAACGGGCAGATTCACGTTAAGAAACGCACCCTTAATCTTCACCTCAAGTTCAGGATAGATACTCGGAGTAACAGCCAACATTATAGGCTTACCAAACTCACCCATAATTCTCTTACAGGCACCACCCAAGACCGTTACTAACTCTTCGACGAACTTCGTCTCTACAACTGAATACGCCTGAACTGCTCAGGCCTAATCTTAACGATTAATGAATGAATATGCTCATCACCAGCCACAATACCCAAGGCTTCAGGCAACACACCATACCGAAGAGCATACCAAGTATCAAGAGGATTCCTAACACGCGAACTAAGACTTTCCGTAGCTTTTATGCGTCAACAACTCATTGTGTCAGCTAGTACATTATCAACATCAAGTGCAATTTTCGCATTTATTAGCCCTTCTTAATCCAATGAGTGTTGATAATATGAATCAAGTTTCCTCTCTTCTGCTTTTAGAGGCGTTTCGTCAAGAAATTTTAGAACTTCCTTATCCGATTCTATAGGAGTTACACCCATTTCCAAAAACGCCTTAAAACCCCTCTCAGCCCGTTCATTATCTTTTGGTTTAAGTGCAAATACTTTCCGTCCCTGGGAAAGCGCAATTCTCACCTGATGAACAGTACCCCCTTCAGCATCAGACTCTATTACAACCACGCAACGCGAGATTCCACTAGTTATTCGATTTCGCTGCACGAACTTGCTCGGAGCGGATTTATCCGATGGTTTCTCGAAGCGTTCGCTTAATACTGCCCCTCTTTTCTCGATGTCTTTTAGGAACTCAGCATGCTCTGGTGGATATACGGGAACCATCCATGGTAATACGGCTATTGTCCTGCCCCCAGAAGCTTCTAGTGCTCCATAGTGAGCCCATATATCAATTCCCCTAGCAAGTCCGCTAACAATAGTATATCCCTTAGATGCGATGGATCTACTCAATTTTCTAGCCATCGTGTGACCATAAAGCGACGCGTTACGAGTCCCCACTACTGCAACACAGTTATGAAAATCCTTAACCGAACCCTTATGCAAAATTAGCAAAGGAGAATCATCCAACTCCCTTAACATCTCTGGATAGTCATCATCTATATAACGTATTATCTTGACGCTCATCTGATCCAAAGACTCAAGCATTTTCCAGTAATTTTCTAGGCGAATTTTATTTTTATGCTCATTAAATTTACGAATAGTTTTATCGTCCAATCCCAATTTATAAAAATACGAGTCAGAAGCGTTCCAAAACAATTTCATTGATCCAAGCTCTTGAACCGCATTAGCGACTTTTCTAGTTGAAATCAAGTCAAGCTTGTCCTGAAGGGCCAGCCAATATATATTTTCTGTAACCGACTGAGAGTTGGACAAGTTTTTTCCTTCCATATCAAATACCAACCAAAACAGCTCTACCAGCCACTAAAACATTTATCACTTCCGCTCCGGCATTACACCTAAGACAATACGGCTCTTTAAGAAGAGTATAGTCTCCCATGAATTTATTCCTATAAGTAACAGTAATCCTGTCACCTTTATAATCGCAATTCCACATCTTGTTCGCCACACCTCCACTGTTCAGAACAATTTCAAATATATAAACCCGCTTTATTAAAAATCGTAAGTTCGTGCTTCTTTTCAAAATCAGAAACTATCCCTATTCTCTCACCTCTCTGCTTAACCTGTATTGGTGTAGTTTTGAGAGGGTTCTTGCCGCATCATAGATTGACTGATAAACTGGTAGATTCATATTATGAAACATGCTCCTAATTTTCGCTTCAAATTCAGGGTAGATGCTTTGGGTAACAGCTATCATTGTAGGTTTGCCTTGCTCCTCCATAATTCTTTTACAGGTTTCACCCAAAATTGTTGTAAACTTATCGACCACACTTGGGTCTCTGGCCGTGTAGACTTTAAATCCTCCGGGCTGAACCTCAACGATTAGTGAGTGTATATTTTCATCCCGGGATACAATGTTTAGGGCTTCAGGTAGTATACCAGACTGAAAGGCAAACCAAGCATCCAGAGGATTTCTTACACTTGCCCCAGCTATGGGAATAATCTTTCCAAGCGCCCTCTGTGTCCCCTCGGAGAAGCTTGGAACAGTCAATCCCACCCTAACACACAAATCTGCATGAATAACAGCAGAACCACCCGAAGTGGTAGCAATGCTTACACCTCTCCCCCTTGGCGGAAAAGCATAAAGAAAACCAACAATAACATCCGCCATCTCATCAAAAGTCTCAACCCTCACCGCATTAACCTGCTTAAGCAAACCCTCCCAAATATTTGCCGAACCCGCAAGAACACCAGTGTGAGAAGCTGCAGCCCTAGCCCCATCCCCCGTTAGCCCACCCTTAAGAATAACTAAGGGTTTTCGCTTCGAAGCATTTTTCAACGTTTCAAGCAAACCCTCAGTTTTTCTCAAACCCTCAACGTAAGCCCCAATAATACTCGTTTTCCGATCCTCCGCCAGATAATCCACAAGCTCCACAAAATCCACATCCAAAGCATTACCGTAACTCACAACCTTACTAAAACGAAACCCACGCGACACACCACTAAAAACAAAGTTCACAGCCTGACCCCCACTCTGAGACACAAACGCCACCGAACCCACCTCAGAGGGCAAATCGTGAGAGAAGAACAAGCCGGACTCAGGACAGTAAACCCCCATACAATTCGGACCGATAACCCTAATACCATAACGTTTAGCCACCCTCAAAACCTCCTCCTCAAGCTGTTTACCCTCCTCAAGCCCAGTCTCACCGAAACCCGAAGAATAAATATGAACCACACGGACACCCTTCCTCCCACAATCCTCCAAAGCCTCAGGCACAAATTTTGCCGGAACCGCAAAAATAGCGTAATCCACAGAATCAGGAACATCCAAAATGCTAGGATAACACTTCAAACCCAAAACCTCACCAGACCGAGGATTAACAAGGAAAAACCTATCCCTCAACTTTGAAGCAGAAATAGGATCTATGTAAAAGCCAGCCTCCTTTGAAGCACCTATAAGCGCAACAGACCCAGGATAAAAAACCACATCAAGACTTCCAACCAAAACCATCCACCTACACAGTATGCAAGTCAAACCCCCCTCTTCACTATTTCCTTTTTACAAAACCTCCAGCAACACTAGATTCAGACATCGCCATTAGAACCTGACACTTGACGATTCGGTCGATATTCCTAAAAAATATTACGGGCATAAAAAGTCTTTGATACAAAAGAGAAGAAGAGCACCCACCAAAAACATATATGGGGACGGATAAATTAGGTAATTACTTGTAATGAATCATCCACTAAACAGGAGATGGTAGGTGTGGGTTTCAACTTACATAGGTCTTCGTAGGTATGAGTCAACATACCTGTTGTAGGCAATGTAAGTCTGGGGCTTCACCGCTTCACGTAGCGGCCTCACGGGTTCATCGGTCGCATTCCGCTCCACCCCGGTCTGGACGTACCCACCCACAATCGCTGGCTGGATGTCGCCGTCCCGCCGTCATTTTGCGGGGAACGCCCTCCATCTTCAGGCGGTTTTCATTTCATTCAGCGCGCTTCTCTTCGGGTCTCAAGGGTTCACCCACATCTGAAGAAGCAAGCTAGGTTTATTTTTCGCCTATTTAAACCCCGCTGTTTTTTTGGGGTTGGCGGTGCGGCTTTCGGTTTTAACCCTTTTTTTAGGCGGCTCCTGGGGAGGGAGCTGGCGGTGGTGGTGAACGCTTCTTTCTCCGGAGGGAGTCCGGCGAGCCGGGTGGGCTCTTTTGTCTGTTTTGTTTGTTCGTGTCTATGCGGGTGTTTCCCTTTTCCTTCCTGCTTCTTGTTGTAGTAGCTGCAGTGATTAGTCGCCATGCCTCCGTTCTGTGGGGTTCCACTTTTTGGAGGAATGCTTCGTGTGCTGTACGATTTTCGCGGCGTGGATGCCGTACACCTTACACCTACTTAAATCTACGGATTCAAAAGCTGTTGTCTTCGGCGTTTAAAGCACTCTTCCTCGCCCACGCTCCAGATGCGGAGCCGAAGAAGCACAGGTGCGTGATTGAAACAGGCAAGTACAAACTCTTCGCGGTGGCGGTCAGAAACCAAGAACAAGCAATCGAGGAGTGCAAAAACCACGTCAAAAAAGAGGGCATACAATCAATCCTCCTATGCCCCGGATTCACACATAAAAACATTGCAGAGATTCAAGAAGCAGCAGGAGAAAAAGTCGGGGTCTTCGTAGCTAGAGGAGACAGCCCAGGCAACAGGATTGCAATGGAAGTAATGCAAAAAGAGGGCTGGTTTCCAGTAAAGTAATAGAAGGCAAAAACCGAATCCAGAGAGGAGACCACTCCAAAACTAGGAATACTTCTTCTCAAGTTCGGAAGCTTCCTTCCACAGGCTGAGATTAAGCTCCACAAATTTTCCCATTTTTCGGTCCGCTCCATAGCAGTACCGTTTCTAGAAATGTGTAATAGGACGGTTCGGGAGAGTTTGAGAATAAGTGATGAAGGTTGAATATGTAAGTCTACCTCTGACTACATAGTATAAAACCCTCTGAAAACAGACGCCTTCGGTTAGCGAGTGATGGTGCCTCAAAAAGAATATTTTGCTCGGAGGGTTGGCACAGTTTCCTCAGCCCATATGTTCAAGGTTGACTCCTGTGTTTGGCTTATTCGTGGTGATGGTGTGACTTGCTTGTTTCCACATCTCTTTCTGTGTCCAAAATTTTAAAAAGGGGGATGTTAAAAATCTGGTGATTGGATGAAGTGAAAAGGGGAAACGAGGGCTTAAAAAGATTTATTAAATCAGATTTTAAATCATATTTAGGCGACCTTTATAAAAACACAAAAAGGGCGCAGTCCATGGAGAAGAGTTTTGGTGAAATCGCAGAGAAGATTGCAAAGTTTTCGCCAAAGAAATGCTATTTAGCATTCCTAGATTGTGATGGCAATTTTCTTTACTCCTCCCTTCCAAAGGAATCAGAGGAAACTCTCAAAAAATTGACTAAAGTTTCTTCAGCTTGGGACACAGGTGATTACCAGATTAAAAAATTCGAAAAAAGCAACCTGCTAATCTACAAAGCTTCCCCCCGCATTATTCTAGCGTTAGAAAGCTATGAAAAAGAAGGACTTCTAATTGTTGCCGCCAAACGCATGGAGGAAAATTATGCCGACCTGTTTAGAAACGTGGAAGACCAATTTCTAGCCCCAAAAGCAAAAGAAGTGAGCGAGGCGCCCTCAGGAGAACCAAGTCTTGGGCTGGCGCAAGAAAGTTCCCTTATTGAAGAAACTGAAAAAATGGCCGAATCAACTCCTGAAGAGAAATCAAGACTAAACGAGGCGAGAAAAAGAATGAAGAGGATGTGGTAACATGGATCTGTTTCTGTTTCTCCCGATTAGCGGAATCTACGTTAGTATGGTAATAGCAGTCTTTGCGGTTCTCATTGCAATCATCGCCTACCTGGTGAAGGTTTACAGGGAAAGAAGGGAAAAAACAACCTTTGCCCTACTAGCTTTCTTCTTAACGTACGGTTTACTACGCTTTTATGAAGGTTTAGGAGAACCCCGCGTCATTCTAACACAATGGATAATAGAAATCAACCTAGGCATAATATTAGCAGCAACGACACTCATGATACCCATTGCCATAATGGGAATCAAAAAGCTCTACTTCTTTCCACCACTAGTTGCAACAGCTTTGTTAACAGTAAACACGATAACATCACTCTCCAGAGACACCATGGTGTACCTCGTGAACTTCATCTTTTACCTTACAGGATATAATCTATGGTACCCTCTACTTGACTGGATAAATATCCGATGGGTTCGTAACGATTACCTCGCAGCGATTGTTAATCCCGTTGATGCCCTACTCATTCCCGACACGTCCTATCTCTATCTGCTAATTTCGGGTTTACTCCTAGCCCTACCCGCAATAATACTGTTTTCGTACATAGCTTGGAGAGAAAAAGATGGAAAATCCCTAGCCTTTGCCCTAGGACTGGTAATCATCTTCATCGGGGGCGTAGTCTCAGAGACTAACGCACTAATATACATAACGTTCGAACTAGTCGGAATAAGCATCATAGGCGCAGGGATAACTGGATTAATCGACAAATACGTGCTCAAAAAAACAGGAACATAACAATTAATATCCATAACCAAGTGCTCCTAAACTATCAATTATCACTTAAAGGAGCACTACCAACTATTTTTTTAGATTCTGATACCAAATACTGTTGATAGGTTTGAAACAAACTTGTAAAAAGATAAGCGTAATAATATCTACTTAACCAACTTATTATGCTAACTCAGCCTTCACTCTCAATAGTACCTATCTAAAAGTCTTATATAATAGCATTTCCCTGTGGAAGTTGCGAGTTTCATATCAAGTAAACGTGTTGAAATCATAAGCATGAAGCTATAACGAAAAAATTGTAAACTAAACTAGGCATATTTTTTCTCAAGATTCAAAGTCAGCCTCGCATTAACAAAGCTTTTAGAAAAAAAGAAGGCGTAAAAAGTGAAAAAAATATACACAACCGGACCATTCGGAGAATCCTACAGGATAGCCATCACCGACGAATTCTTGGAACGATGCTTGCAGTTAAGAGAAGTTGTACGGCAACTAGACTTGAAAGATGATGAATATGCTGAAATAACCAAAAAGGTATCCGCAGCCTATCCCCCACCCGACGTGTGGGAGTACAGACCAGTATACGCCAAAATTAGAGCCGAAGTAATCACACTGGCTTGCTCCTGGGAAGAAGGATGGGAAACCATCACAAACGAGTTAGACTACAGTTCAGACGACAAAACACCAAAAGATGAGGAATTACCATACGTAAGCTTGGAAAAACTACCAGACGTGTGGTTCCAGGAAAGCTTTTTGTGGAATTTTGCTGAAGAAGATTCCGGATGGAAAATACTCCTCGATGAAAAAACAAAACACCTCACACGTGAGGAAATTAAAAAATTACTCATAGACGAGGAAGATATGCCCACATTCGAAGCCAAGCTACAAGAACACAAAAAGCAATCAGAAAAAGAAAAGAAAAAGACGACTGAATGAATCACGAAAAACCATAAAGAAAACAGGCACGGTTAAAACAAAATGTAGAAGTAAGAGAAATAATTAATAATTGTCTTCCATATTTCAAACTATGAACATTGAAGCTGAACTGAGAGAAATAAGAAAAAACATAATTGAAATATCAAAAAAGCTCAATGAGCTCCTCTACGAAATAGAGAAACGCAAAACTGGGACGGAAATAGTTGAAAAAACACCCAGAGCATCAATGTTTGCCTCCAATACCAAACTTACATCATTCACCGAAGAAGACAAAGCAAAATTCCATGAATAGCGGGATGACAAATACATGGGACAAGACTCTCAAATATTTGATATAAATTACTTCATAAATTCGTACATATCCACAAGAAATTTCATGGCTTCACCAGAATTACCCTTTCTGTAGTCGCCCAAGCAGCGAATTCCAGAGCCTGTTTTATATCTTCTTCTTCAAGTTCTGGATAATTCTCAATTATTTCTTTGAAATTCTTCCCTGAGGCAACCATACGAATAATGAGTGATACTGGTATTCTCAGTCCTCTAATACAGGGTTGCCCACACATCACATTAGGGTCTATTGTAACCCTGTCAAATCCCACGCCTTCGTCTTTAGACATTAACACCGCCTCAAACGCAGAGTTTATATTAGAATATTCGTTTTACCCATTCTAACTTCTCGGGAATCACTCGTAAACCCTTGACCTCTTATCAATGTTTACTATTAATATTACCTTCTCATCCGGATAAACCTCATACAGAATTCTATAATCACCAACCCTTACTCTGAACAGTTTTTCCTTTCTTCCAAGTACTCTCAGCACACCCGGAGGAAACGGATTATCAGCCAATTCTTCTATTTTGGTTATTAAGCGAGTATAAACATTCTTAGGAAGTTTTCTGAAAAATTTGTAAGCTCTAGTACTCAAATGAATCTCAAAGCTCACCTAGCTCCCTCTTTAAATCCTCAAGTTTCTTAGTCTTCCCCTCCCTAAACTCACCCTCCGCCTCCTTTAACACAAGTGCCTCCTCATCCGTCAAGAGACTATCCACTTCCACCATATGCTCCTTTATGTAGGCGAGATCCCTTCTTATCTCCTCCAACTCCTTAAGTATCAAAGCAAACTCATCTTTCGATTCCGTCATTCAACAACCCTCTACCAATCAATTGTACACTTGTTTCCCTATAAATCTTATTTTCACCTATTCCCACAAGAAAACTCCACGCCCAAGCTTAGATGAATCATGCTCAGCTTAAAACTTTCCCCACCAAAAAGTAAGATACAAAAATAAAGTTAAACGTGCTTACTTTCAAAATCAGAAACCATATCTATTCCCTATCCCTACTCAACCGGAATGAGTTTTGATATTTATAAAGTTTTGAAAGTATTTGAATTTCTCCAATAACATGGAAAGCGTTTAACGTTTAATAGATAAAAAAAGAAAAAGTAGGGAATTTTAAATTTGGGTGGATCATTTTACTGCCCTATGCCCGCGTGCGGACTCAAACACGGGTTCAAGCATTTTCACTTCCTCTGGTGATAAGTATATGTTTCCTCCGGAAATCCAGGTGCCAACAACGTTTCCCTTCGTAATTGGCAGAAGCAAATGAGATGGGTAATCTGCGTAATGGTACACCGTCACCGTCTTGGGCGTTTGGCTCCAAAGATGAGGAGTGAACATTAAATCTATAGTGCTCTTCGGTTCCTCATCGTCTACACCGCTTATCTTAAGTCCGATCCGGTGGCCCGCCTTGAAAAGGTTGCACGTAGGGATGACCTCAATGTTGAACTCGTAAATTTCACCCGGTTTTAGAGGCTGCGGATCAGTATGGGGGTGGAAAGGCTGCCACGGTTTAGACCGTTTGGGATCCACCTCCCGATGCGAGCCCTTAAGCCAACCCCTAGTGAGTAGAGTTTCTTTTCCCTCCGGATCCACATCCCACAGGCTGATGAAGAAGTTCAAATCGGACGCAGTGCAGGAGGCAAAGAGGTTCAACGCTATGGGACCAACGACCTCAGTAGGTTCCACCAGAGGCGGGGAATAGTACTTCAGACTACCGCGTTTGTTCGGAGAATCCTCGAAAGAAGCGCTGCTCTCATCGGGCCAGGGCTCCATCTCGCACAAAACACCGTCGCGGTGCAGGTAGAAGGGAATCCAGATCGTACCGGGTATAGGCCAATCATTCGCAGTCTTCCATTCATTTGCCCCAGTGACGAAAACCCTAACCGGCGGCACCTCCATGATACCGGTGTCCATTCCTTTGAGCCAGTAATCAAACCACCGCAACATCTCATAATGAAACTGGTAAAACGGCCGATCCGCTTCCCCCCAAGGCCCACCAATAACCATCTTCTTAGGCGCCACCTTTAGATTAGCCCAACTACGAAACGCCCCAGGCAGGTGCAATGAAAGCATCGAATAATCCGAAGCAATATAAGTGGGTATCCTAACGGTATCGTAATTTACACTACGCTCCCTCCAGAACGGACTATCCGTAGGATGAAAAACGCCGTCCAGAATAACTCCATTAGGAATCTTGTCAGGATTTTTCAAAGCCTCCACAAGTCCAGGTTTGTCACTAATATCCTTATCCCGCAGTAATCGCGCGACCGCTTGTTTAAACGCATCATCCCCCAGTTCCCCCCGAGTTATGTTGGCTTCCGTGTGAACAACAAGATTTGTAGAAGACCAAACAATGATAAACACCGCATTCAAGATTCCGCCGTGATAAGTCGCATCTCTATACAAATCCGACAGACCGTGAATGGGAGCAATAGCCTTAAGATGCGGCGGCTGCAAAGCAGCAGTCAAAAGTTGATTAATGGCAAAGTAAGAAATACCCATCATACCCACATTCCCACTACACCACGGCTGACCAGCAGCCCACTCCACAAGCTCATAATTATCCCTAATCTCCCTAGGCGAAAAAAGATCAAATTTCCCACCCGACTTCCCCGACCCACGCACAGAACCAATAATATGCACATAACCTCGACGCACAAAAAAATCGGTGGGACCCGCCTCCAAAATAGCATTAGGAAAATTAAGAACAAGAGACTTCCCCATAGCAGCAGGCCAAACACGCTCCGACTGAGCTTCCTTCGAGTAAGGAGACATCGACAACAAAGCCGGAAACCTACCCTCCGCATCCGGGCGAAACACATCCACGCTTACCTCAACACCATCACTCATAGCAACACGTAAGTCCCGCTCCACGATGATATTATACTGTCTATCCGAAACTTCCCACTCTCTACTTAATTTCATCTTTCAACCCTCCGATTTTATTCATGCAAAAAATAGTTTAAATTTTAACCCTCCACAACCTATTTAAATTTTACTAAATTCCATCGCATACAGTGAACCCTTTAGGATAACAAAACAAGCAGTTAAAACAAAATCTAGAGGTTAGGAGAAAGAATTAATAATTACCCTTCTTGTTTTAAACTATGAACGTTGAAGCTGAACTGAGGGAGATAAGAAAGCAAATAATTGAAATATCAAAAAAGCTCGACGAACTCCTCTACGAAATAGAGAAACGCAAAAAGGGAACGGAAATAGTTGAAAAAACACCTAGAGCATCAATGTTTGCCTCCAATACCAAACTTCCATCATTCACAGAAGAAGACAGAGCAAAATTCCATGAATAGCAGAATGGCAAATATGTGGGACAAATGAAAGTTTCAAGATTTGGTTTAGGAGGGCTTAAATTCAGATTTTAGAATCCACTTAATAGCGGGGTTTTCCTTTAACTTGGGGTGGAAAATTTTCGTATCTATTATTTCTGGAGCAAACTCCTTTCTGCCGAAAAACCCATCGATAAGCTCTATTTCTTCGTTAGTTAAGTTGCTTTTAACCTCTTTTGCAAATTCTATTACTCCGCTTTTAATCTCATTAAAGTTGGGTTTTTCTCCGGATCTTAAAAGATTCATGAGACGAGTATCTAAGGAAACCAAATTTATACTAGTTAAATCTACCCTATCCAAACGCTTCCCCACCATTAAACTTTCAATAACACTGCACTTCCTGAAAATTTCTCTATCAAAATCCTGCTGAGAAATTCTGTAGACATCATACACATCTCTAGGCAGAGTTCTGAAAAGGCACAGGCAGAATTTATTCGCAAAAAGCTCTTCCCTAATCGGAGTTTTCACCTTGAAAGATACATCTCTCCCTATGTGAAAGAAATCCGCTTCATCATCCCTCTTCAGAATCGGATACCGCCTAATATAACCTAGCTCAATCATGAAATTATCTTCCAAACCCACACAATTCTTGTAAGAAACATCAAACCTGCACAGGGGATAACTTGGATTTATCTTAATATTCTCATCCTCATAGTTCCTCAAAAACAAAATCTCTTTTATTCTACCCTCAACATCCTCCCTAACCCTCCCCCAGTCCCTCCTACCAACATGACGATAATTGAAGTCTAAATCAACAGAAATCCTTGGAATGCCCAAATATACAAAGTTTAAAGCAGAACCACCATAAAGTGACAGTCTCTCCTTCAAAAACCCAACACTAAAAAGATCCTCCAGCAAATCTGAGATTCTTAGAACCTTCTCCAACTCTCTTACGTTGAAGTCATACTTGGAACGCAAACTCTCCAAACTTTCTTTTGTATAAGCCATTTCACACCCCTCTTAACAAAGACTTAAAATCTTTCGGAACATAGAGATTCCAGTCTCTCTCGTAATAAAAAGGCCCATGTTTCAAGTCCAAGTACATTGGGTTTTTTCCTACTCTGCTCTTAATATCTTTCAGCAGCTCTGCACTTAAATCCTTGTAGAAAACTGAGGCTCCTCTCAAAAGTTCCAAAACAAATCCAACCTTCCTGAATAGAAAATCCTTACGGTAAATCGATAAAACATTAAAAATTTTATCAAAATTAACCCCACCCAAGCTCTGAAGGCTCTTCAAAGCCTCCTCCCAGCCACCAGCATACTCAACCCTATCCACACAATCCACAAACGTCCTCTCCTTCGAACTCACCCTGATAATCCGATTCAAATACCTCTTCTCCTCAACTTCCACACCTAAATTTTCCAGAAAAACAGGCCTAAAATGTAAGTTCTTATAATAAAAAGCATCAAACCGGTCACCCTTCCTAACCACCACATAAACCTCATTAAAAAAAGAATAAGCACAACCATAAAATTCAAGAGCCGTATGATAACCCAAATAATACCTTTCCCTAATATTAGACGCCACAAGAAACTTATCCGGCAGGTAATCCTTAGGCTTCTCAAGAGGAGGAACCGCAGCATAAAGACCTCTTCTAACCCTAACCAACTTCCCCTCCCTTAACAATCCCCAAACATATTTCGAATAAACATATTTAGCATCACGAGGCTTACCAGTAATTTCACCCAACCTGGCCACCACATCCTCAAAGGTAACCACTCCAACGGCAAGTAACTCAAGGTAAAGCCTCTCTGTTTTACTAACCATATCATATCCATTTTTTATAATTATTTAAAGTTATCTACCATAATATAGGATACAAAAATAAATTTTACTAAAATAACCCAAAGATAAGATCAGAAACTCACTATTCCCTATCCATACCAAACTTGAATTGATACAGCTTCGAAAGAGTTTCCACCGCATCATGAACCGACCGGAAAACAGGCAGATCCATATCAATAAACGTACCCCTAATCAACGCCTCAAGCTCAGGATAAACACTCTGAGGAACAGCCAACATTATAGACTTACCATACTCACCCATGAGCTCCCTACGGGCTTTACCCAAGCCCACCATCAACTCCTCGACATTTTTCGTCGGTTCAAACGAATACGCTCTAAACTGCTCAGGCCAAACCTCAACGACCAGAGAATGAATACCCTCATCCCGGGCAACCATATCCAAAGCCTCAGGCAGCAAACCATGCCGAAGAGCATACCAAGTATCCAGAGGATTCCTCACACTCGCCCCAACCCCAGGAATAATCCTACCAAGCTCCCCCTGAGTCACATCCGAAAAACTCGGAACCGTCAAACCCACACTAGCACAATAATCCGAGTTAATAAATCTGAAAATCGCCAATATGATACTAAACATAGTATAATTTTATTATCTTCTTCCGAAACGTGTTTTTTTAACTATGTCTTTTTTTATTTTTAACATCTTTTTTATATCTTCGTTTTTGATATATTTTTTCTTTTCGAGATATCTTCCGACTTCGTTCTCTTTTATAATTTCCCTAAGTCTTAGTGATTCTAACCCTTGTTGTTCCATGTTGAACAATGACTGAACTTTCTTCAATTTTTTTAGATTCTTTTCTGAAAAATTATCTATCTTAATGGCAGAATCCTTCGGCACTATTTTCTTAATTTGAGAAAGGTCTTCTATCTTATAGTATCCGTAATCCTCCTTGTTAAACAGCCTTAACTTTCTTTTTTCAGAGTCAGGTATCCTTTCAAAGTAGTCTTTCGGAATTTTTAGAGGCTTATGTTTTCCTCCTAAGCTGTCAATTCCAAAACCAAAACCAAGAATATCTTTTGCAGGTATAACATCTGCTTTTCTGATGGAGCGCCCGATATTCACGTTAATTGCGTGAATGAAACTTTTTCCAAGTAGATTCTCATTTTCAATGTTTCTTAAAGTGGCGGTAATATTCTGCCTGAGAGAAATCGGATTTTTTCCATCAAAATCGAAATAAAAAGCATTTATTCCATTCTTAATATAAAAATTAATTAAATCAGGCACAAATAAAAATGCAATCGGAGGAATCAAACCCATAACGGGTTTTCGGTGTATCCCGATATTTTGCAAGAAGTTCTTTAAAAATTTTAAATAACTATCCAAATCTTCTGCCGTTTTTATTCTATCACCTATATCACTGATTATTGGAACCGGAACAATATCCGAGTATCCATAAACCGTATCCGCAACAAATTCCAATACTCTACCAGAGGGATACCTCCCAGAGTAGTCAATTATACACAAGTTTATCTCTTTATTTTGATTCGCTTTACTAGCGCTACTCATTATTGAATAATTAAATCTCCCTTGTTCATTTGTGTCACTAATCATCTTTTTGGCTTTTTCTTCGTCGAGTTTTTTATAGATTTCATTTATACCTTTAATTTTCACATCAAGCTCAACATTTGGAATAAATTTGG
Source organism: Candidatus Freyarchaeota archaeon (assembly GCA_030587365.1). GTDB lineage: Archaea > Asgardarchaeota > Jordiarchaeia > Jordiarchaeales > Jordiarchaeaceae > Jordiarchaeum. The sequence goes on from JAUQZE010000003.1 coordinate 101,313, forward strand.
TCAAGTCTAAAGATTTAACCGGAGTTATTAGACTTTTAGTCCCGATTTTTATTTCTAAAGTTTTATAAATTGTATCACTATCAACGTTAATTGCTTTTACCTTTAATTCATTTGCCATAGTAAAGAATATAGATATAAAGTTTAAAAAATGTATGTTTGATAATAACTATCTTGAAGGGCGTACTTATGAGCATTGAAGAGAGAATAATGAAGGGAATTACTGACATCGAAAAATACATTATCCTACTCGCTCAAGCTTACAATTCAACTCCCATAAAGGGCAAACTCTGGCTTCAAAAAGAAATGTTCCTAATTTCTCACAACCTGCCAGATCTCGAAGAAGAATGCGATTACGAAGAAGATCTGCTTGGACCTTTTAGCGAAAACCTTGATGCAGAATTTGAGCAACTAGAAAAAGTGGGTATACTTGAATATGAAAACAATAAGATTATATTAACTAAACTGGGCAAAGAAATAGCGCCAAAGATAGAAGTTGATGAAAAATGCAAAGAGATGATTGAAGAGATAAAATCTCTTTTAAATGATATGACTGAAGATGAGCTTTTGGCATTCATATATTTCTCGTATCCTGAAATGGCAGGCGAATCCGTGAAATTCGACAAAAAAATAAAACCTCGAAGAAAAGAACTAGCACTGAGCCTTTACAAAAAGAGAAAAATCAGCCTTGGAAAAACCGCTCAAATAGCGGGCATAAGCATCGAGGAACTAATAAAGGAGTTGAAGAGCAAGGGGATAACGGTATACCAGTGAGGCAAAACGATGAAACTGGTCCTAGATTCCTCAGTGATAATCGCATTTTACACAGAACTCAACAAACCAGAATTATTGAAAAATTTAATAAATCTAGGACATGAACTAATAATCCCCTCAAGCGTTCTAGAAGAAATAAAGCGAGGACGAACAATAACCAAACTCCAGCCTGACATAAACAACCAAAAATTAACAGTCCAAGCTAAACAAGAAAGCGAAATCACCAACCTAAACAAAAGGTATCCCTCCCTAGGCAAAGGCGAGATTGAAGTAATATTATGGGGTCTATACTATGACGGCTCAGGTGAACAATACTTATGCGTTATAGACGACAAACAAGCCCGACATGTCGCAGAAAAAAACAAAATCAGAATTACTGGCACCATAGGCCTAATAAAAACATTGAGCGATGTACGCTTAATCAGCGAAGAAGAAAAAGAAAACCTAGTGAACCAGCTAACAAACTCAGGATTCAGGCTAAAGAATAAACCTTGAAACTACTTCCAGATTAATTCGGTATCTTTAAATACTTATGTAAGAGCATTAGTTTATTTTCTAAAATTCAAGATGAAGTATCTTACAGCTCTGAAAATAAAAATTTTATATACTTGTTTGAAATACTTAGTATATAAGCTGGTAAAAAGGAATGGAAAGAGGAATTATTGTAAGCTTTTAACGACTCTATCTTTTCATTCTAATCTGAGTATGATATTATGGTTCACTACTTACCGTTAGAATTGATTGACATGATAGTAAACGGAATTGATAAGTATACGATTGAGTGTATGGCAGTCACATAATTCTTTGCTATCTTCAAGAATAAAAAGAAGATTTGGAATTGTAAGCTCGTAAAAACACCGTTGTTGAGCTATATCCATAAATATATTTAGCTAACCGACTCACGCAAGGTGAGAATCACATGGCGTCTTCTGACTCAGAACTTTCAGAAGAAAGTTTTGTCGAGATTTTTGAATACCTTGAGAGGCTTAAACCCTTAGCTGAACTTGCCCGTGAATTTCATATTAAAGGACTCAATCGAGATGAGCTCAAACGCCTTATAAGTTTGTTAAAGGAAGTAATCGAGAACAGCACCAAGAGATCCGACTTGCCAATACTTGCAACATTAGAATGGTTCAGGCAAAATATAAACGAGTTTCTGCTTCCCGACTCGCGATTCTCGCCTAGAAAATTGAGAGAGCTTTTGCCACCAGTCCCGCTATTACCAATTGTTTCCGACTTACAAGAAATTACACAATTATTAGGCGCTTTGTTTTCTTCTCTTACCCCCTTCCCATCACCAACTCTTAGAGGGTTGGTGGATGAATTTGATACTTTAATAGAGGGCTTTACGAGTGATTTAACACGATATACAAAGATTCTTGTCGAATTCTTCAAGGTAGCAAAACCTGAAAGCATTCCATGGATTATTAAATTAATTGAGAAGAATCCAGGGCACGCACGATCAACTTTAGGAGAGCCTCTCTGCATATGGTGGTTTGGCATGGTTCTCAGCGAGCTTAAACCTGTATGGAAAGGAGCAATAGGACCGTTTATAGTGAACGATGTGGACATTGATGTACTATCTGTGAATAGTAGTAATAAGGAGTTCTCGGTGGCTGAAGTCAAAGTCTCAAAACTGCGTGACGAACTTAGCAAAGCATGTGATCAAGCAGCGGCAAGAGCTAAAATGTTCATGAACCTCGATACGTTGAGAAAAGTCTTCAAATGGGTAAAAGAACCTTGCAATCCTATAGAAGTCTCAATTATAACACCTTACAATATAAGCGATTATAAAGATGAGATAAAATCCGAGCTCAAAACATCACTTAAAAAAGAGAGCGTTGATGAAAAGTACGCGTCAGTATACGATGTAAACGATATTTTAGATGCCCTAAGTGTTTGGCGCTCAAAAGCCAAAGAAAGATACAAAGAACTCTTCCATACTTTCAATAAAATCTTGGAAAGTACCTAAAGTTTAACAATAACTACAGTAGACAAGACAAAGAGATAATAGAAACAACCATGAAAAACTAAAAGAAAATCTTAGAGAAGAAGAATTCCGAGACCAAAAAATCCCACTCAACAAAATCCCAAGAATAGAAAACTCCACTCAATCGAGGAATGCCCAAACCCTACTACCAACCTATGTACGTATTCCAAATTACAGAAAAGAAAAATTAAGTACAAGCATCGCACCCAGCACTAAAATCAAGACTACTAATACGCCTACCCAAAAAAATGCACACCAGAAATAGCAAACGCAACAACCATAAAAATAACCAGAGGAAAAATAAAAACAAACCAAAACATCACACAGACAAGAGAAAACAAAGTAAGAGCAATAATAGAAACAAGCCCAGACATACAAATAACAACAACAAAAAGAAAAATACAAATAACAACAACAACGAAATAAACGAAGACAGCAACTTCGATAAATTGCACGGATGAGTATGTTTTCTTTATCTTCTAATTTGTTTAAATAATATTATAAAAATTTACCATTATTTTATTATCATTCGATTCTTGCATTTATGATTATAGCACATAACTATTTATTATAGATTATTACTATTAAGATGGCGACTGCCCTTGGTAATTGACATTTATGAACATAATACTTCGATTATACGTTCTGATTTGCGTAAATATTTGAAAAATAAACCTGAACTAAATCAACTAAAGAATATGGCGAAACAGTGAATAAGTAGCATTTCTCCAACTTTTAAAAAAGTACCTAATCCCCATTTGAATACATATGTAGATAGATATGCAGAACAAGTAGTAAACGATGCGAATAGTGACATATCTAAATATCTAACCTTTTTAAAAGAGAGGGGGCTAACTTTAGGAGGTGTAAGTACCGAGGTAGTACTTTTAAAGATTTCATCCAGGTATGTGAAACCGAACAATACTGCAATATCCGCAATAGGAGAAGCATTAGCGGGGTGGTATTTACAAACCAAAAAGAATTTGATTCCTCTTGCCAGGCCAATACAAGAGGGAGCTGATCTCATATTCATGGACGAGAAAAGGGACTCCTATTTTCTTGTTTCAGTTAAAGCAACTATGGGGCAATTCATAAATACATTTTTGAAAGACGCAACAGTAGCTCTTTTAAAATATGCAAATAATAATATTAAATACATCCCACCAACTACACTTCTTTCTAACTATATAATCGGGGTTGCTATAAAGAAGAATGAAAATTATGAAATTAAAAGCATTAAGATTGATTTGGGATGAGTTTTATGGAGCAGGAAGGAAAAAGAGACAAGTTGTCAGCGTTCGAATTAAAGAGGAATGGAGATTTTGAAGAAGCTCTGAAAGCGTATATAATTGAGTATAAATTTGCAATTACAAAGGGAAATAATTTTATAGCAGATATTTGTTTTGAACAGATATTTGACTGCCAGTTTCTCAACTACCTGAAAGAAGGACGCTTATTCTTGAACAAAGATGAAATGTTAAATACTATCCAATCTAGTATATTAAATATTACAAGTGATTTTAACATTCCTCGCGATGAATTTATACATAGATTCAACACTAACAAACAAAAATTTTACCGAAAAGGATTCAGTGTTGATATGAATCTCCTCATAAAGAAAAAAGAGAAAAAAAGAAAAAATAATATGAATTTTTAAATATTTATATAAGAACTAATACCTCTCTTTCCTACACCTTTATTCAGATAAGCTAAACGTGTTCCTAACGAGAGATTGTCAAATATCTCTTTTTTCGGTTATTACCGCTTTTAAATCATTTACTTCTCTGCTTTTCAGATCATAAAATAAAATTTTAAGTTTCCTTGTAACTCCCCTAGTTAATCTACGAAGTTCCTCTTGTAAATATTCAAACTCATTCTTTTCTCCGAATATCACTAATATACCCATTTGATAATTAAGTTCTCCTTCAATAAATTCTTGAAGTTTTTCCAAATCATCTTCAATCGGTCCTATTCCGTACCTCGAACTCTTAAACTCAAAAACGGCGAAATTCTTTTTCTCTATACCTAGCATGTGAAAGATAAACTCAGGCACACTAGCTATATTGTGATATCGCTTGTCTAATTCTCCATGAAAAACAAGGGAGTCATCTCTAGTTTCTAGGCGTTTGCGAAGTTGGTGATAGAATTCATAACAGATAACGCGCTCGTAATGTTTCGTCCCAAATTATCTTATACATGGTTCTCCTATCTTCTCTAATGATTTAATTACCAAATTCATGAACTCTTGTTTTCCATGATTATATTTTTGTTTTTAACTTTGACTTAGTTATGGCGAGAATCCTTTTTATCCCTTCAAATATATGCCTTTAATTTTCTTCATTTATATTGAAATATTACTTATGGAGGACTCTTCAATTGCTGTTCTTATAAAATATCAAAGAATTTCATTAGTACTTTTGTTCAGGTTACGTGGGGTAAAGACTTTGCTTTAATCAAACATATAGCGAATAAAAATAGGAATGCCTTGGAAATAAGTAATTATATAAAGGCATAGTAAATGATTTGAAAGATAAAACAATTAAGTTTGGTTTTGATTTCTATTATTAAAATACTTTCTACAAATGTAAGACCAAGTCCCAATATCTTTTATGCTATTTGGAAAGGCAGCAAGAGCATACTTAATACATACATCTAAATTGTGTTTGTTTGAAACTATTTAAAAAAGATTTAAGATTTAGAGTTAATATAATATAACAAGTGATGGGATGCTTGCAAAAATGAGTGTACTCATTATATAACAGAGATATAATTGATGGGCATCCTCTAAAAATATATAAAATGCAAATTTCCCAATATAATGAATTGTGGTATAATTTTGCCTACGTAAAACAGGATACATGATTCGTTAATTATTTGTTTTCATGAATTATTCAGGTCAGGTGTTAATGATGGGAAAGTTAAATCTAACCACTCTCGCATATGCTATAGCAACTCGTCGATGCGCGCTATTTGCAGGTGCGGGATTAACGTGTGAGAGTGGAGGTGCTACTTGGAATCAATTGGTTGATTTTCTTAAGAGTAAATTCGGATACGATAGTCCTTTGACTGACAATTTCCGGATTATGGGAGACATGTGCAATATATTTGGACCAGAGGTTATTTATGAAGCGGTTAAAAATAGACTTGAGGATGCAAGAATTGATAATCCAATATCAAAGTTGACTGGTCTTCCTTGGTTCACGACGTTTACCACTAACTATGACCTTGCCCTTGAAAAATCGCTTCAGGAAAATCAATCTTTAAATATTCGTACTATCGCAACTGGGAAAGAGTTCGCACTAACTGGTTTGCCATATGAAATGCTATGCGTTAAATTAATGGGTAGCTTAGATATACCATACGATCAACCGGGTTCAATGGTCTTGGACCCAGGGGACTATGTTACTGCTATAGAAGAAAGATCAAGAATTTTTGATATACTTGCTAGTCATGCAGCTAATCTATCCTTTTTGTTTATTGGATATTCATTTAACGACGGATTATTCTTGGAAATATTAGATAAGTTGATAAAGGCCATAGGAAAACCCAAACTTACATATTATGCAGTGTTCAAAGAAAAACCTGACCCAGAAAAGTCATATTTATTAAAACAATATGGAGTAGAAATAATAGTTTCAGATTTGAAAAATTTCGCAAAAGAACTTTCTGAACAGGTTGCGCTTAGAAATCCGGGGGACTTAAGGCGGAAAAGAATTCCTTTGGGTTCTGATGTATTACCTATTGATTCAACCAAAGTTCCAAGTTTCTTATCATTTTATACTCCCGTTCTCTATGAAAACCTAGAAGAACCTATATCTCCAAACTCATTCTTTAAGGGAAATACAGATAGCTTTCACCCATTTGGACTTAACTGGCATTTCCAACGTAAAGAAATAAAAGAAGTTGTTAAAACTGTGTTAGAAAAAAAAGGTGGAGAAAATAATTCACGTATCATTAGTGTTGAAGGAAATCCTGGTACTGGGAGAACTTTCGTAATTTTGGCAGCGGTCTACGAGTTGATAAAAAATCATAGAGCTATTGCTATAAAGATTCCAAGTTATGCATTAAATCCAATTCCAAGCACAGAAGAACTTGTAGCTTTTCTAGATGAAGTCGAAAAAGCAGCAAAAGAGGCTGGAATTAGCAGTCCCGAACAAATCGTTTTTTGGGCTGAATTTGCACCAGAAACTGGGTGTATTTCACAATTTAATAAACTTTCCTCCGATTCTGATTATCCAATAGCACTGATATTTGAAGATACCAAGTCCGCTGAAACAGATGAAAACCTACTTAGAAAGGACGAAAGGACATCAATAGATGTTGATGTTGATTTGTCAGAAGAAGAAAAAGAAAATCTTGCAGAGTATATATTGAATATCACACGAACCCATAAATTCCCAGAAATTACAGAAGAAGAAACACATATGATAATAAATGAGGAAAAGACATTCCTTCCAATAATGTATAGGGCACTTGATCCTGCAAGACGTTCGATTGAAAAAATAGTTCAAGAGGAATTTAGTAGAATTGATGACCAAGCTGTCAAAACATGCATTTCTCTTTGTTCACTTGCAACAAGTGTAGATATATATATGCCTATGTCAGTTCTAAAAAAAGCTTTAAGTAAACATATGAGAAAACAATTATCTTTTCAAGATATTTTTGAAATCATAGAAAACAAAGCAAAAGCATTCATAAAATTATCCATCGACCCTCGCACCAATTATTTGTGTTCAATATACCACTCGTTAATAGCACAATATCTACTTCAATTGATCGGAATTAATAAGGCGGATGAGTATCTCTTACGTATTGCTGAGACGGTTGATATAAGAGGCAGAATTGAAGCTGAATTTATAGCCAAACTTCTTATTGATAAGGGGGTAAACTGTCGTCCCGGTATCTTCAAACCTTTCACAGGTAAAGGTTTAGAAGATGCTCTTTTAGAAATTAAAAATCGCCAACCAGCTAGGCCAATAATACATCATTTAGCAAGACTAATTTATACAAGGAAAGATCGATTCGACGAGAATATAATTCCTCTCCTACATGAGGCACTGGCGGAACCAGAAGACAGTTATGCTTTGGAAGAACGAAAAGAAAATGTAATGACAACGCTTGCATTAGTAATGTGGAGCCAAAAGAAAGATCGACTTTTAGATCGCCCCATAAAAGACCCAGAGATACAAGAGATTCTTAGCCTCCTTATCAAAGCAAGGGAAACTGTGAACTTACATCCATACCTTGTACATGCGAAAATACTTAAAGATCTAAGTGACTCAAATGACGACCATTCAGTGAAGACTGCCTTAATAAACGAAGCTCTTGAGGTTGTAGATGAAGGTTTATCTGCAGGTTTAGATTACGCTGATTATTGCCAACAATTAAAAGAATTCCAAATTGAATTGTTATCAGAAATAGATCCAAAAAAAGCGGAGGATACTGCAAAAGAACTTTTAGAGAGTGAAAAGGATGGAGCGGGCTATTACACTCTAGCCAGAATAGAATACCATAAAAATCAAAATTATACCATAGCAAACCTTTTCTTAGATAAGGCTATAGAAGCCAAGAGATATCCACCTGGTGCTATAGCTCTGAAAATCGAAATTTTGCTTCAGGACAGCTCTCCAGACTACGGTTTATTGCTAAAACTTGTTGACCGTCTTTCATCGGATGCAAGATTCCATGATAGTTGGAGATCTGCTTATCATAAAGCAGTAGTGTATACGATAAATGGAAGATACCAGGACGCTGCTAATTATTTCAGAGTCTCCTTTAGAATGGCACCAAGAACACTTCCAATTCAGAAAATGGTTCAACTCTTTTGGATGGGAGAAGATGGACACCGAGAAGTACTTACCGGAAAAGTAGATATAACTTTGACAGAACGTGAAGGACGAATATATTCTCATAATGTCCAAGGGTGGAAGGAAAAAATCTATTTTGATCCTCGTTCTCAAAAGAATAGAAGAATATTGCAACCAGGTTTATACGTAGACTTTGAATTGGGTTTTTCTCCTAGAGGCCCAATAGCATTTGAAGTCAGACCCTCAAAGAAAGGTAGAAAATGAAGGTTTAAACATCGATGAAAAAATTTCTAATTAAAAGTTATTCTCGTATTTTTATTATTCATAGAAAATAATAGCAACTTTAACTTAACTGAACTTGCCCCATTTTTCGTTTCTTCTGGGCTTTCTAAATACAAATATATGTTCGTGCATTATGAGTAAAAAATTATACTTTATTGATTTTTCAAACCAGTAGGGAGTGCTCTTGCACTGCCATTGATGCTTAATAATGTCCTCCTTTAAGAGAAATCCTGCCCTTAGAAAAACTTGCATAACCTCAAATGCTATTGGAACATAATACCCATACCTTCTGGTATCACCCACAAGTATGCAACAGTACCTATTAGGCCTTAAAACTCTGAAACACTCCGAAGCAACTACCTTCATCTCTTCAAGATACTCACTAACATCACCTATTTTTGAAAGGTCGCCATCAACCTCGCCATGAGAATAAGAAATAATATTAAGATATGGCGGATGGGTTACAATTAGATCTATCGACGCGTCTCCTATCAAATTGAGATTTCTTGCATCTCCCACAAATGTTTTCTGCCAATTAAAACTAGAACCTTGTGAATTATAATCAAATGACAATCTATCTTTGGTAAGCATAACATATTCATGATTTATGTCCACGCCTATTCCATTTCGTACTAAAAGTTTACACTCTACAAGAGTGGTGCCAGAACCGCACATCTGATCCAGAACTGTTTCGCCTATTTTGGAGTATCTTGTAATCAAGTTTCTTGGTATCTCTGGAGCAAAGTTTCCTCTAAAATCGCCTCTATGTGTAGCCCAGTTACCTCTGTTTGGGAAAGACCAGACTGTTGTTACCTCTGAGTTAAAGATCTTTGGTTGAAGTTCATTTGTGATTCTTTTTTCTCCGATTCTGATTTTGTATTTTTTGTTACCGTCAATTTGGATGATTTCCTTTTTATTACTAACAAATCGCTTGTGGTCTTCCTCAGTAACTTCCTTCATAAGTCGGTAATCAGTTTTTTGCATTTAAACACCATAATTATTATACTTTCCTGAAAATTTAAACCCCCAAAGCGAGTTGCTTTTTCGGTGGAGATTAAAATTTATAAATATTTAAAAGCGGTAGAAATTTATACTCATTTGAGGGCGAATAATTTAAGTCCCTAATTCTATTAAAGGAGTAAAATTTTAGGGTTAATGAAATGAAAAATACGGCCACCCAATTAGATCGTGATAGAAAGTGCCCTAAGTGTAAGGCAACAGTAGATGAGAATCTTGGAGAGCATATAAAGAAAGCTCATAGTGAGGAAGAGTTTAAAAAAGCAGTGTTGAAAGCAAAAAAAAGCGGGATGCCTGACCCAGAGATAGGAGAATTATATGGAATCAATTTCAAACAGTTAGAAAAAATCATAACTGAAGCATACGGCATTAACATTTCCGCTCTTAAAAAACCTAAGAAAATAAAGTACTGGGAACCAAAAAATTATAGGGAAGAAACCACGACAGTCTGGAGCTTTAAACAAAGAGGAAACTGGGCAACTCATGATGGAAGATACCGAGGGAATTGGTCCCCTTACATTCCGAGAAATGTGATACTCAAGTATACCAAGCTGGGAGACACAGTACTTGATTATTTTGTTGGCGGGGGAACAACAGCAGTAGAAGCAAAACTTCTAGGAAGGAAATGTATTGCCAGAGATATAAATCCTGCCGCAATTGATTTAACAAAAGAAAACCTTAATTTTGATCCACAAAAAACACTTTTAGAAAATTATCGGATATACGAACCCGAAGTATCTGTTGGTGATGCACGGGATTTGTCAAATATTCCAAATGAAAATATTGACTTAATATGCGCTCATCCCCCTTATGCTGGGATAATAAACTATAGCTCTAAAGTCGAGGGAGATTTATCGAAATTTAGCATTGAAGACTTTCTTTTAGAGATTGGGAAAGTTGCTCATGAAAGTTATAGGGTGCTTAAACCGGGAGGGAAATGTGCAATTCTTATAGGGGATACACGAAAACACAAACAGGTGGTCCCCATCGGTTTTAGAAGTATTAAAGTTTTTCTGGATGCTGGATTTGTCTTGAAAGAATTGGTCATTAAGCGTCAACACAATTGTAAAACAACAGGATTCTGGTATAATAACAGTATCAAATATAATTTCCTACTTTTAGCCCATGAATATTTACCTATTTTTGAAAAACCGGAACAAAAAAATATAGCCAAAGATTATTCTTCTGAAAGCGATACCTTTCATTACGAAACGAATGCGAGAAAAATAGACGAAGCCAAAAAAGAAAATCTTGAAACCACAACTGTGTGGATTTTGCCACAAGAAAAAATGGACGAAGAAATAAAACGTAACTTAATAGGAAGGTTTGTAACTTCGGAAAGCCAATATTTAGAAATTAATTTTAATGATGCTGATGGAAAACTCGATATTAAAACAAAATTCAAACCCTCTCTTGTATATGTATCTTCTCCCAAAAAACTTGGTAGCCAAAAAGATATTAACTCATATCTAAAAACGATTAAAAAAATTGCTGAAGAAGTAGGACGTTTTCTTGCTACTGAAGGTTTTCTAGTTATTGATACAAGCGATGTTCGGATTAATGGATTAGTGTATCCAATGGGTGTCAATCTATTAGAGACTATGTCTACTTTAAATGAGTTTAATATCAAAGAAATTGTTGTTGTTACTCCTGATAATATAGAAAATTCTATCAAAACGCCTATGAGTAATCAGAATTTAGAAATTATACACCGCTATCTCTTAATATTCGTGTTAAGAAAAGGAGACGGATAAGTTGGGAAATTTTGAAAAATTTATAAAAGAGATAAATCAAAGGATAGGAATATCCTTACCTTCTTCTTGGACGGAACTTACTGAAGTTCAACTAGCTCAACGTTTTCTGGAAAAATTAAATGAATACTTTTTTCAAACATATGAAGGTATAGGCATCACTACTTTTCAGGGAGAGGAACTTCAATACTTTTCTGAATTTCATAAATTCTGGGAAGCAAACCATAAAGAAATATTAAACGCAAAAATTGACGAAAATAAATCAAGAGCAGCAGCACAAACTCTTTCAAATGCCATAAAAAAATACGGAAAAGAAATACTCAGCGTTACACATCAAACACAAGGTCTACAGCCTCAAGCTATTGCTCAAGTTAGATTTTTCACAGCAAATCAAGATTTTAGAGGATCTCCAGTTAATCCTTATGAAAAATATTTACAAGATCCTACAAATTTTGATGCTAAAGAAATTTTTGAAAACCCTGTTGATTTTTTAAAGTTTTTAGAGATGACTCGCTTGTCCCAGAACGATAAACGACAAGACTTTGCCAAGAATGCTGCCCTTTTTTTATTAAAAAGAAATATATCCGCATTTGAAATAGCAAAATGTTTCAATAATGATGCCGTTCAGATAAGAGCTGCATTGGTGAATTCTCCAAATATGGGTTATGGCCTAAAAAAGGCTAATATGTTTATACGCGATATGGTGGAATTAAGTGTTTGGACTGAACTAAAAAATTTCGAAAAAATAGATGTCGCTAGCGATATTAATACCATGAAATTAGCATTAAGAACCCATATCTTACAGACAGACATTCCGCTACTTTCTAGTTTTTTGGATATTTTTTGTTATCAGTATAGTCACATTGATGTAATGAGCGCGATAGCATGGAGAACCGTATGGGAAAAATGGGTTAAATTAGATCCATCCACGGCACCTTCCTCTCCCAGCCAAATGGATTTTCTCCTTTATCGGATTGGACGTGAATACTGTGATGATGATGTAGTAGAATATGAATGCGCAAGAGGCCATGTATTTTATCACTTTGGCGCACAGCTCAAAAATTGTTTAAAATGCCGCGTGAGTGGTAAGAGAACACCTGCTCAGCCAAAAAGAAGATTCCTGCCCTGCCAGTTAAATTCCTCCCAATTGCCTAGAGAAAATGGAAAACTCCTTTTAAGTGATGATAATTTGTTAAAAACTTTTGATGGTGTATGTATATTTGAAGATGTTTGCGAACCAAAAACAAAAGAATTTCGTGCCTTGAATCCACCGAAATCTATTTCCATTAAAGGCCAAACAAGTTGGACCAAGTCCTATGCTTATCGAGATAAAGGTGGAGGAGGAATGATGGGATAAACTAAAGATGTAAAATTTATTTAATGATTCTTTAAACAAGTTTTGTTGTTTGGTAGATTTAAATTAACTAACATAAACTCTATCTCATCATACTATTTCTCACATTTATATTATAGATTATTCTATATCGAATACAAGTCCAAACATTTCTTTAAGAGTATTTTGTACAATTTCACGGAAATCCTCAATTTCGCTATCACTTACCACGACATTAGCACGTTCGTGAATCAGTTTGCATCGAAGCGAATAGTAATAATTAATCTTTTTCCATATTTCGGGGGCGAGTGTAAAGTGCTTTTTAATTTCCTCTTGAACACTATTCCTATCTCTAAATAATCGAAGTATTCGTTCATCACTATATCTTTCTCCTGATTCATTAAGGAGATATTCTTTAAATGCAATTTCTAAGGTACTATCTAAAAGTACTAGACATATACGGTTTTTCTGCTCTAAATGCTGCTTAGAAATTATATCAACTGCAATTATGGTTTCATACTGTCCTTTTGTCCACGGTTTTTCCTTAGCTACTTTCCGATTGGCTTGTTTAATTAAATCGATATAACGGTGTTTAAATTTTGGTAATTGGGGCAGGTATGATTTTTTTGCTTCTTTAACGTTATTTAACTCATACTGAACGACATTTCCTGATTTATATTTAAACACATTTTTAGGCCAATTCCCTTCCCATCCACGAGAAAGGGATGCCCAATGTTTTACAACTTGAACAATATGATCGCGGAGTGCTACGAAGATAGGATGCTTATAATTTATTCCTGATTTGCTACTATTCCAAGGCATCGATTGTGCTTCTCCATTTAGTGATACAATTACTCTTATCAGTGATACGCTTGGGTGAGGCTGCCCAGCTAATCCTTTAGTAAAACCTACTTCATAGTCTTTAAGAGCTCGCGCAATTAAACGGTCATTACAATAAAAATATACACCGTATTCTCCCCCCGCTGGACTGGATTCTCTAGCAAGCCCTGCTAGAATTTTAACTTTTACAGTTTTTCCATCTTCCGTTGGTAGAGTTCCATTAAGTTCCATTGGCGAATTGCCTGGAGGATAAGCCCAATTCTCAAATTTAATTGGTGTTAAAGTTTCAGAATTAAGTTTGATTACTATTCCGTTACCTAAAAATCGTTCATATGTCCTTTGCAAATGTTCCTTTAGCATGGATATAGCTTCGTCATTTATTATCACTCGTAGTTTTTGCAGCTCAATAACAGATGTGCCTTGAGGAATGTCGTCCACTTCATATACCGGTAATTCCCAATCATCATTTTGAAGCCAACTGTCATCGAACTCTACTCGACATGTTTTATCGTTTCCATATCTTGTTGTGATTTTTATATCCTGTGCTAATGCCACTACTGCTCTCTTTGTTCCTACTCCAAATATCCCAATAGTTTCGTCTGTAGGTAGATTTGTAGTATGTCCAGGTCCTATAATAACATCAAGTTCAGATTCCTTTACACCGCCAGCGTCGTCTAAGACGCGTATAGTTTGTTGATTTTTATCCAGTTCTATCGCTATGTTTGTTGGTCTATTTTTGCTATTTCTAAACCGAATATCAATAACATTGTCAATTAGTTCACAAATCGCGGTATTCAAATCATAATCAGCAATTATTGATAAGAATAGTCTTTTGGAAGGAACTGCATTTATTCGATCAATTTCTTTTTTCATCACTACCACCAACAAAATATAAAATATTGGAAATAATTAAGACCCCCTCTAACATAACCATTACCTTTAATAATTAGCTTTAATGTCCTAATTCAATTATTATTTTTCAGTATTTTTAATTTTTCGCTTATGATTATTGGCATATACAGTTTCGGATAATTTTAATCTAGAGGATTATTAAATGGTTATACCTCTAGTTATTAGAGAATTTTCCTCTTATGTGTATTCAAAAATCTTATATTGATAATTTTTTCTTTTTGACTTTAGAAAAAGCATATTATTAAGGATTAAATAATAGTAGCATTTATATGCGTTTATAAAAGAAAAATTTATGTGATGAAAAAAATGGGACACAGGGCAGTTCACTTCTATTTTAAATTGTTTAAAAATATAAAAAGCGAGCACGAATCAACTGACCTCGCTAAATTGGAGTTGGAAAGTCTGTTTGGAGAGGTTGCCCCTATTTATAACTTTGTTGATTACGCTTTAGAAAAACCTCTTTGTGATGTGTTGGACGCAAAATTTGCTGCACAGGATTTGGAGAATGGAAAAGAGGTTCAAATAAGATTTAAAGATATTTTAACTCATGAACCGCCTTATGGAAAAATACAAGGATATTATGGTGTAAAAAGTGAAGTTGAAGATATTTCCTCTCTTATCAAGAGACTTGCTTACACTCGAGAAATAATAATTATTCTGAAGACCGTCTCTCCTAAAAATGATCTAGAAAAGTTTTTTCCACAACATGAACTTAATTATAACACTTTATTTACACAAGAGGGAGAATACTCGATTTTTAGATTCATAACACATCAGTATTTCTTAGAGAAATCTGAATATATTTCAAAATTGAGCAGAAATGAAAAAGAAATTGATCAAAATGTTATAGTACTTTTCAATAATTTAATGGGCAATTTTTATAGGATACCTGCATCCTCAACAATGAGAGTTGGAAAAAGACTTCATGATTACTTTAGCATAAGAGAAGAAAATTCTTTGTATTTGACTCATTATATGCATCCTTACAAAGGTAAGTTTCATCCCAAAATGGTGAGGGCAATTTTAAACTACTTATTCCTAAAAAACAAGGGTCTAGTGATGGACAATTTCGCCGGTAGCGGAACTTTGTTAGTGGAAGCTACTTGGATGGGTTTAGATAGTATAGGGGTTGAAATTAATCCACTCTCTGTTCTTATGTCGAACGTAAAATGCTACTCTTTGGCTCTAGATCCAGGGGAATTAGAAATGGAGATCTCTAATTTCTTAGTTGAGGTCGAGAAAGCCCTTAGGAAACTTGGACAAAGGGTAATTAAGCCGCTTGAGCATTACGGACAGGGGCATTCACTACTAACTTCAGTGGAGTATGATTTTAACTCGATAATGCAGTTTAAGAGAACGTTGCCGTCTGTAGTAGTTGAGATGTTTAAGAATCCTGAAACTGTTGACAAAATACTTGTTGCGCATGAGATTTTAAAGAAAGTTGAAGATGAGCGTGTTAGGAATTTTCTTTTTCTTGGGCTGAGTGGAACTATCAGTGATTTGAGTAGAAGGAGTAGCGCCGATTTTTTAGAGGTGTTTACCCGCAGGTTACGGGGTTTGTACTTGAGAATATACCTATTTCATAAGCTGAATGACGTTTTGAGAATTGAACTGGGTAAGTCGGAAACGTACATAGGCGATACAAGGAACATGAGGGAAAGATGCGAAAGATTTGAGGGTGGAGTGGTTAATATAAAAGACGATTCCATTGACGCAATTGTTAACTCGCCTCCTTACTCTACGGCTCTTGACTACATTCGTAATGATTTTCCTCAGCTTGTTTTACTTAACTTCACTTCTTCTTTGGATAAACTCGAAACTGATATGATAGGGAATCCTAATCTGAAATATTACACAAAAGAATTACTTAATGATATAAAAAGCGAACAAGAAGAGTATACCCGCCTACCAGATGAAGCCAAACGACTC
The DNA here is from genome assembly GCA_030587365.1 of Candidatus Freyarchaeota archaeon. GTDB lineage: Archaea > Asgardarchaeota > Jordiarchaeia > Jordiarchaeales > Jordiarchaeaceae > Jordiarchaeum. Next base: position 117,945 of record JAUQZE010000003.1, read on the forward strand.
ATCAACAAAATAATTAAATCAGGAAGAGAAAAGGAAGCGATACGAACGTATAAATTTTTTAAGGATATGTATCTCTCAATTAAGGAAATGTGTAGAGTTATGAAGCCCGGAGCAAAATGCGCTATAATTATTGGCAATAACCATTACAAGCTCGACGGAAATTATGAAGAAATAAAAAATGATGAGGTCATCTTGCAGATTGCAGAGAAAGAGGGATTCAAGAAAGATAAAGTGATAACTCGAGAACTTGAGAAATCTATGACTGGAATGATAAGATACGAATCAATAGTGATACTTGAGAAAGTCTAAATATTGAAATAAATTTTTTGGCTGATTTTTTTTGGAAAGATAATTCATAATTAACTATTTGATAATTTGTTATTTTTCGGATTTCCTTTTCTAATAAGATTTTAAAATCAGAGTCTTTCAGGTTTTTCTATAAGGCTGATGCTAACTGTTATTATATATGGACAGCCTCTATAGATAGAGAAATGCAAAAAGGTAATGAGAGTAAAATGATAAAAAAGTATACTAGGGTGGAATATTATGTCTAAAAAAACAATGATTGAAGGTTCAAATATTGAAATTAAAGGTAAAATTAAACGTTTTGACATAGTAAAGAAGGTAGTTAATGCATTTATAGAGTTTGAGAAGGATAAAAAGGGAAGGGGTGTGGTTTTCGAATATCCAGTTGAAACTTTATCAAGTGGTGATATGCTCTATGTACATAGGCCTGGGAAAAAATGGAACTTTGATTTTAAAGTTAATATTCCTTTGAACTGCGGGCTTGAGGAAGGTAGACACGACCAAGTTGCTTTTAGTTTGAGAGCTATAAAAATGAATAATGCAAAGGAGTTCGACAAATTATGGAAGATGATTACAGAACTCTATGATTGTTCAGAGAATGATGTAGATCTTATGTTAAATAAAAATCCTATTTCATACAAAGGAGAACCCAAACCAGACATTTTGTTGAAAGTGATAAAATGGTTATTTATAATGGAAGACATTATTTACTGGCATTACGAAGGGCGAGTATTTTTGTATAATTTCTTCATGTATGTAATTTCAGAATCGGACGAAGATAGACTCAAAGATACAATATCGAAAATAAGAGAGCGTAAACTTACACCCAATAATTTTAGAAAGTTATTCGAAAAACTAGGTATAGATTGGAGACCTGCCACGAAAGAGTAAGCTTGAAAAAGATTAAAAGACATCTTACTCTCTTCCTGATTATAAACAATGGGAGGATTTTAGATGCGGATTTACTTGGCTGCGCCTCTGTTTAGTGAAGTTGAGCTTTCTTTTAACGAGAAAATCGCCAGGGAGTTTCGGGAAGTGGGCTTTGATGTTTGGACGCCTCAGGAGTCAATATTGGTAAAGGATGGTATGGAGGAGGAAAAGTGTTCCATTTACGAGGCAGATATAACAGCGCTTAGGGAGAGTGATGTGGTAGTTGCGGTACTGGATGGAATGGATGTGGAGTGTGGAGTTGCCTTTGAAATCGGGTACGCGGCGGCTCTGGGTAAACCTATTATTGGACTGAAAACCGACCGCCGAACTTTTTCGAATGTAGAAGATGTAAATTTAATCATTGAGGTTCCGATTAAGGGAATCTATAAATCTGTCGGAGAAGTAATTAGGGCTCTAAAAAAAATTTGAAAAGTGAAACTCAAATTGAAAAAAGTTGTAGAAATTCTTCGGGGATTTGAATGAGACTGTTTGTGCCTAGGCCCGTTTCTGCTGGTGTATTTCTCTCCTATAAATGTTCTAGTAGGTGTAGGCATTGTATGTATGCTTGTTCTCCGGCTTGGAGTGCGGATTGGATTTCGGAGGGGGATTTGGAGAGGGTTTTAACTCAACTTTCTCCCGTTATTCTTCCGAGTCCTCTGGGCCCGGATAGGGTTGGTATTAATTATGGTTTGCATTTTACGGGTGGGGAGCCTTTTCTGAATTTTGACCTTCTCGTTAAAGCGGTGGGAATGGCTCACGGTCTTGGGATTCCTTCGCTCTTTGTTGAAACCAACTCTTTTTGGTGTGCTAACGATTGGGGTACGAGGGATAAATTTGCGCGGTTGAGGGATTCGGGGCTGGACGGCTTGCTCATTAGTGTGAATCCGTTTATTCTGGAGCAGGTGCCTTTTGAGAGGACGGAGAGAGCCGTCAGGATTGGTAGGGAAGTTTTTGGGGGGCCTATAACTGCTGCATAAAATGGTATCTTTTTATATATTGTGATAAATTATATCTGGTAGACTCTATGATGTGTGTTAAAAAAAGGACGAAAAGAACGGTATGGTGGAGATGTCAAGCGTGCAATCAGTCTGCTCAGCCCACTTCACAACACCGAAACTAACCAAGAAGAAACGCGAGTTGCTAGGAGAACTACTCGACCAATTCACCGCCTCAGTGAACTTCTGCACAAAGAAATGCGTGGAACACAACGTCACCTCGCGCGCCAGCCTACACCATGTCGCGTACAGCGAGTGGAAATCACGCTTCAGCCTAGCGACACACTGGTTCCACTCCGCAGGACAGGTGGCAACGCAGACTCTACGCTCGTGGCGAAATCTCTGCCGAAAGGGACAAGCCGACCCCAAAAAGCCCCCAGTCTACGAGGCAAAAACGATGCGCCTCGAACTCTGGTCAGACAAAAACTCAACCGGCATCTGCAAATTCCAGGGGAATACGGTACGGATCCGCGTCCGCAAGGGCGAACACCTCTGGCTACCGCTATTGGTGACCGAGCACCATGAGCAGGCGTACCTGCGAGACTGGCGTGAAGGCAAGCTAAAGGTCGGCGAAGTCACAATCTCTCTATCCAAGGAGGGAGCCAACGTTTTTGTGCCATTCAAGCGAGAGGTCAAGCCCAAGCACATCAACGGTGTCTGCGGCGTGGACATAAACGAGCGGAGCGTCGACCTAACCATTCTAAAGCCTAAAGAGCAGCCGAAACACGTTAAAATTGATGTCTCGAAGCTCTCCGCGATAAGGCACTCGTCGCAGCTCAAGCGCAAGTCTGTTCAGAAGAAGCTTGACGCACCCCCGCAACGGCCGGTGCAGAAACGGAGGCTTCAGGAGAAGTACTGGCGCAGGGAGAGTAACCGAACAAACCAGATCCTGCACGCGGTGAGCAGGCAAGTGGCGGAAATAGTGGATCAGGAGCAGGTCGCCGTGGCGTTCGAAGACATTAAGGGGATTCGGGGCTCCATGCGCTCGAAGCAGAAGTCGGCAAACGGCAAGGCTCTGAGAAAAGATATGCGCCGCAGGTTGAACCAGTGGCCTTTCCACAAGCTCCAGTTCTACGTGGATTATAAGACGACACAAAGGGGGCTGCCGACGGTTGAGGTGAGCAACTACCGCAAGTCTAAGAACTGCCCGATATGTGGCCGGTATAATAGGCCGAATGGGCACGCCTACCACTGTCTGGGCTGCGGCTTTGAAGCCGGCAGGCACCTGGTGGCGAGTTGGAACATAGCTAAGGATGGGGCGAGCCACGTCCCCGCCGACTGCTGGCAGATGCAGCGGGCAGCGGAGGAGGAGCTTGTAGCTCAGGAGAAACTACCCGCGGAGCCAGAAAAAATCCCCATGCAACAGTTTGCTACAGGATTTTAGGACGGTAGTCTGTCTTTTGAGGAGTATTTGCGGAGGGTTGGGGTGGGCGGTTTGAGCTATGTGGAGCTGCTGCCCATGGGTAGAGTGTGCTATAGTCTGGAATATTTGTTCCGAAAATTCTCCGCCGAGCAATTCTTTGGGGAATCCTGCCGGGATAGTTTGACTCGTGAGTGGCATGTTCACGTCGATAATTATGGTAACTATTTGGCTGGTTACTGTGGGGGAGTTTCGCTGGGTGATGCCAGAGACCTTGACTCAGTCTGTGATGGAATAAATCTGGAAGAGCATCCCATTCTAGAAGCTTTGGTGACCGATCTGGAAAAGCTTTACGTTCTCGGCGAAGAGTTCGGATACAGAAAGCGGAAGGAGGGCTATGTTTCCAGATGCCATTTATGTCTGGATATAAGGAAACACATTGCACGGCAGACCGACGAGTTCAAAGAGCTGAGACCGAGGGAATTTTATTTTCATCTTGAATAAAAGATTAAATGAAATAGACGCAGTAATCTCATTCCAAATTCTCAGGGCGCATCGAGAGATTAGGTTGTGCTCGCTGTTTTTTACCCTGCTTATAAGTTTCTTTTCTTTAATTTTAATCTTCTCGTTTGTTTTCAAAATGTTCTATGCATGTCTTTAGCAATTTGTTATACAGTTCCTTCTCTTCGTTGACGCACCACTCTTTATTTCTGTTCTCATCCCAGAAATAGAGCTTTCCATCATCCCATCCGTATAGGTCGTTTTTCAGGTTAATCCTCTCCATAGGTTTTAATGATTTAGACTAATTGGTGGTTTTTATCTTTGTTTCCTTGATGCTTCTACTATATTCAAATCGGTTACCTTTGTCGAACAATATTGGAACAAGTTCATTTTTCTCTTCGCGGTCATTATATTATTATCTGGGAGTCTGGGGTTTTCAGGTAACTTAATGTTTTTTCTGTCAGCAGATCGATGCTATCGTCGATTGGAACGCATTCATGTTTTCTTTGCACTGCATCTGAAATTTCAAATTTCATAATCCCACTTTCCGCACTTTATTTATAAAAATTCGCAAGTTTGTGTAGGTGGCAGAAGCTTTTCTAGGACGAATTTTTGGGGAACTCTGAACCCGCGCGATAGATGATAGTAATGGGAGAAACGAAAAAATACCATAATTATTAACGAGGGGGGCGGAAAATGAGGTTTAATATATTATAATTGAATAATATAGTAGATGTAATTAGTGGATGTAATAAAATAATTGGTGTAGATGAATGAAACGATTTAAAGATATCCACAACCGGTTTATTCGATTAACTAGTGAAAGGCAGAAGCACTTCGAAACTGATCATCCCGAAATGTCTAGGCAAATCGACAAAATACAGGAGACCTTGATGAATCCGGATATAGTTGTCAAGTCTAGAACAGACCCGGATGTCGAGCTTTTCTACAAATATTATGAGGATACACCCGTCACCGAGAAATATTTATGTGTTGTAGTAAAGGTATCTATTGGTGATTTGTTTATTATAACCTCGTATTTTACGGACACGGTAAAGAAAGGTGATATACTATGGGAAAGGAGATAAAAATTTGGTATGACAAAGAGGGCGATTATTTAGAAGTCATATTTGAACGAAAAGAGGGTTACTTTAGAGAGACAGAAAACGACGCAGTAATGGAAAAAGTCGACATGGAAGGAAACACAATCGGCTTCTCTGTCCTAAACGTAAGTGCATTAAAGGAGAAACCAATTTCAGTAAATCTCAAAGGACATATTGTTAGTTGAATATATATCATAGCTTACCTGTCTTCCCCTTTAATCTTCAAGTTTTATGGTCTTTCCCTCTCTAAACTCCCTCTCCGCCTCCCTTTACAATCAATTCTTCCGTTGTTAAAGAATTATCCACTTCTATCATATGCTTCTTAATGTAGGCAAAATCTCTTCTTATGGCCTTTAATTCAAGTATCAAGGTGGAATCATCTTTTGTTTCTACCATTCAACTACCTCCACAACTCAACCTGACAATAGTTCTCCCATAAGACTTCTATCAATTCTAAAATTATTCTTGGGGAGTTTTCTTGCCGTAGTGTCAGTCCATACTCGGAGAGGCGGTCATAATGTTTTGTGTTGCGTGTCCAGAGAAACGCATTGTCTACTATTGCAGCTACGCCGATTATTATGTCACGTGGGTCTAGTGGGGTGCCTTTGTTCATGGGTTCAGCCTCTATGGAGGCTGCTTTGTCGGCTATTTCGGGTGTGAGAGTTGTTAGTACAAAATGCTTTAACAGCAGGGACTTTAAATCATGCCTGTTAATTCTGTAGACTCCAACCATGAACTCGAAGAATACTATGGGGGATATTTTTAGCTCGTTATCTAGGGCAGTAGCTAGAAGTTTCTCTACGGGCGTTTTCTGTAGCAAGTCTATTAGTACATCTGTGTCTAAGTGAATCTTGCCCATTTTAAGCGCTTCAATTCGTCCACTACTCGGCTGAGTTCGGAAAGGGCTCCCTTTTTCCTCGCCTCTAGAATGTCGGAGGCTAAACTTGAGGCTTCAAGGGTTCTCCAATATCCTATGAGTGTTTCTATTGTTTCCCTGAGACTGCTTGCCCCGATCCTCTGCTTTACCTCCTCCAGCTCCATTAGAAGCTCCTTACTGACTGTTATAGTAGTATTATGTCTGGACATTTCTGGCACCCGAATAAAAATTGAGTTTTTTCTGTGTTTGAGAGCTTAAATTTATTTGTCGGAAAGTCAATGTCGCTGTCCTCGTGGTATTCGCCTCTTACGTAGCTCCCGAGAGGATGATTTTCTCTATTTTACCCTTATATTTTTCCTCTACTCTTTTTACGAATTCCTGTAAGATTTCTTTTTCCATTGCTATTAGACGCTCCAAAAATTCTCTTATATGTTTCCTTTCTTAAGTAAAAATCAATCTATTAAGATGAAAAAGAAGTTTGCACTGCCCATTAGGAAAGCAAAAAAGTAGAATTATTTATTCTAAATAAAGCCACATTTTTGGTGTATATCTCATGTAGGTTCTAGTCCTCTTTCTTTGTACTCGTCGAGGGCGTACGCGGCGTAGTCGCGTGTCTCCTCGTCTTTGTCGTGTAGTAGTTCCTTGAGTTTTGGTAGGGCGGACTTGATCGTGAGTCCCTTGGTGGCGTAAGTGGCGAGAGCGTATGCGGCTCCGCTGTGTACGTTTTCTTTTTCGTCGTCTAGTAGTTTTGCGAGTTTGGGTAGGATGGTGTCCACTGTGAGTTCCTCCATAGCGTAATCGCCGAGTATGTAGGCTGCGTACATTCGCACATTTTCGTCTTGGTCGTCTAGTAGTTTTACGAGTTTTGGTAGGGCGGACTTGTTTGTCAGCCCGTCGCAGGCGTAGTCGCCGAGTGCGGTCAGAGCGTTTAACCGTGTCTGTTTGTCTTCGTTTTCTAGTTGTTCCACCAGTTCTTCCAGATTTTCTTCGTCTTCGTACTCGTGCTCTCCTTTATGTTCTGCTTGTTGGTATTCTGGGTAGAGTTTTTTCCAGTCGTTTTCTAGCTCGTCCCATAGTGTGTTGAGTTTTTTGAGGTCTTTTGCTAGTTCGTCCAGTTGTTTGAAGCGGTAGGGTTTGCTGTAGAGGCAGAATATGTTGTATACGTCGTCGTGTTCTATTTTGTCTGGTTCGAATCCCAGTTCTACCATTTTTTTGTTTTCTTTCTCCATTTGCGCGGCGTACTCTCTGAACCAGTTGGCTACCTCTTCTACGGTATCGCCGTGGGGAGTGTATGCGCCGTAGTTGCTTTGGGAGTGTAGGTGGAGTGTTTTGCGCTCAAAGTCGATGTGGAAGGTTAGGTTCAAGTCTGAGTAAAGCTTCAAGGATTCTTCTTCAAATTCCCAATCCTCAATCTCCGTAATGCCTTCCACAGCGCTTTCTACTTTTTCCACTATCTCCTGTTCTTCTTTGCTTAACTCATTTTTTAATTCTTCATCCATTCCTTTCCATCTCACTACAAGATAAGATATGATACGATATAATTTGTCTGCTGCTTGCTTGTGGAAGCTTCATTTACTCTACTTTTTATTTCATTCGGGGAGTCTATGGTAACCGAAGGCATGTGCGGCGTGCTTGTGCATCTTTCGGTTGTTCTCATCTGTTTTTTTCTGGGTTTTGATTTTTGCCTTATGTGGGTTTGAGTCCCTTCTCAGCGTATCTGTCGAGGGCGTACTGGGCTTTTTCATGGGCGTCTTCGTCTTCCAGCAGTTCTTTGAGTTTGGGTAGCGCAGACTTGTCAGTGAGTCCTTGGGAAGCGTATTTGCCGAGGGTTTCTGCGGCGTGCGCGCATACGAATCCGTCTTCTAGTTGTTTTACGATTTTCGGTAGGGCGGACTTGTCCGTGAGTCCCCCAGAGGCGTAGGTGGCGAGTGTTTGTAGGGTGTATATGCGTATTCCTTGGTCTTCGTCTTCCAACAGTTTCACGAGTTTTGGTGGCGCAGATTTGTCCGTGAGTCCCTTGGAAGCGTACGCGACGAGGGCGGTTAAGGTGAACATGCGCATATCTTCGTCTTCCAGCAGCTCTACGAGTTTCGGCGGCACAGAACGATCCATGAGTCCCTTGGAAGCGTACGCAGCGAGGGCGGTCACAGCGAACACGGTTACCTCTTTCTCGTCGTCCAGCAGTTTCACGAGTTTCGGTAATGCGGATTCGTCCACAAGCCCGTTATTAGCGTAATTAGAAAGGGCCAGTGCGGCGTTCATGCGTACGTCTTCGTATTTATCTTCTAGCAGTTTCACGAGTTTCGGTAGGACGGACTTGTCTGTAATTCCCTCATTAGCATAATCGGCTATAGCCTCCACAGCGTTTGCACGTTCTGTATCATTTTTGTCATCCAGTAGAAGCACTAAATATTTTAGACTTGCTTCATCTACCTCTTCATCTTCGACTCCTTCTTCTTCTGCAAAAACCTCTTCTTCCCAGAACTGTTCTTCCAAACCTTCCTCTTCTTCCTCTTCTTCCTCGTCTTCTTTCTTTCTCGGATCTTCATCCTTATCTTTATGTTTCATTTTCGCACCTTCTATTAAATTAATTGAACCTTGGGGTGGTTTCATTTATTTATGTATGTTCGGTATTCGTCTTATGGTTTTACTCATTTTTTTCAATTTGTTTTTGACGGTCTTTTTATCCCTTGTTCCCTTTTTAGGATGTTCTAGGTTTTCGTCTACGTCGCTAAATCCCTTTTTCGCGTTCCCTTCTTAGTACTGGAGAAATTTATTATATTCAAACGCGTTTTCGGGTTTTTTAAGCTTTCCATAGTATATATTGAATTCAGATCTCTATTACTCGGGAGCGTGCCATAAATAAAAAGAGTCAGTGAATTTGTCGATTCACTCCTCCAAGAAATGATTTTCATTCAAATCAAATTTAATGAAAAAGGAATAATTGGTGGAAATGTGCACAGATGATGCATGTTATGTATAAAAGTGGTGTTTTCATGTTTTTGCAGCCAATTCTCTAGAGCGAGACTTTTTAATTCTTAGAAAATCAGTATCGTTTGACACTAGAATCAGATTTTGTGTTATAGCCATGGCTGCTATTAGTATGTCTGCGTGTAAAAATCGTTTTATTGTCAAGTAATAAAATTTTGATTTTTTGCACAGTTTATTAAAAATGTCCAACTGTTTTGTAGCGTTTTCTGTTAGAAGGCCTCTTTTAACTTCATAGTAGCTTATCCCATTTATGGAAACTTCTTTTCTATTAAAAAGTTGCCTCTTCTAATTTTTTCTTCATTTTTTATGATGGCTATGACTGTGCTCGTGTCAAGGGTGTAACTCATTTGAATAGCTCTCTCCGTTTTGTCGCCGCTTCGAAAGACTCCATTTTTTTCAGGGCTTATCTCATTGAATGCTTCAACGGTTGCTTCTATCAACATTATTTTTTCAATTCTATCAGTCAGCTCATCATCGGTAACAGACATCCTTTGTTCGTGAGACCACTTCTCCTTCAGGGATGATAAAAAGTCTATTAGTTCATTTTTATCTAAATTCTTGAAAATTTCTCTTTCCCCTACCAATTTATCCACGATCTTAGATATGCGGGATAGAAACACTTCTTCTATCGAATACTTATCTTTATTTTTTAGATTCTTCATTTCCACTTTCAATCCTCTACATCTTATGAACGCGGTTTTCAGTATAAAGTTTCGCTTATTTAGAATTATTTCTCAAATTTAAAATCCTTCAGAATCTCTGACCCTTTGCGCTTTCTGATTTCCCTGTTCCTTAGGCATTTCTAAAAATAATTAGTAGATTTGATTCAGGCCTGTTTATAGATTCTAAGGAACTCCTCCCTCGGTATATCTGTTTGCGTACAAATTGTTCTTATAAGTGGAACCTTTTATCGTTTTGTGGTTTGGCATAGTTAATGGTGTTTTAGTACCATCAGGATTTTCCCTTTCCATTGAGATATGATTACCCTCCCTTACAATCCTGAACCCTAGATTTTCGAAAGTCTTTATCACTTTACGTTTTGGTGCATCTCTAGGAAATTTCATCACACCGCCACTTCTGCAACAAAGGCTTCTTCGATATCCTCCACTTCAAAAGACTCTTTCCCAAATGTTTCTATATGAAAAAGGATAGCGGATTTCACATCAGCAAGAGCTTCCTCATAAGTGTCACCCTCTCCAACCACTATACCCTTTAATCCAAGAGGATACGCCACATAGCCTTCCGAGTGCTTTTCAACTATTATCTTAATTGAACGCAATAGTTTCCCTCCAAACAAATTCATCAATATCCACAAATCTCACAGAGCGTTTCAGGTTAATAGAATAGAAAGTGGTGCGTTTCGGAATCATACGATCCCTACCTAACAACCTGCTTCATGCCTTAGTACGTTAAAATAATGTATAAAGTTTGCGTTTGCATTTATGCGTATGTTTATTGGATGGTTATCAATTGTTACATTAAGCGGAAGAGGCTTTGAAACCCGCTTTCAGCATAAACTGAGTTTTGAAAGAAAATCTTATACGCATATTAAACCTCTTAAATTTTTGTTTCCCACCTAACAAACTCGAACAAAAGTTATGGTGCCTTTCTACCTGCGGCTGAGTGGGCGAGTCCTTATGGAAAACGAGTTGAACTAGTTTTGTCCCAAAGCAAAATGCTTATATGTTTATTTGGACTGATTTTTATTTAGACCAACACCAAAAAGTGGAAAGAGGAATTGGTGTCACAGAGTGGTAAACAGTTTAGCTTTACCCACCTCGGCTCTGTCCTAAACCGACCGTGAAGCAATGCAATGTCCTCGCACCACCCTCAGAATTGAATGGTTTTAAGTAGAATGAAAAAGTTAGCAAAAAATGAAGGGAAAATTTAATGGATATTATTATTCGTGCTGTGTTTAATAACCAGAATTGGATGGGTAAATGTACGAATGCAGATAAGGATCCTAGGCTCTATAAGTGCCAGGAGAAAGTCGTTGATATAAGATTCCCTGATAGTGGCGCTTTCAAAACCGACAGGAATGGAAATTGTGCCTGCCTTTGGTGCTACGAGTCAACTCTCTGCACCGAGTATCGCTGGGTGAGCGACAAAAGTTTTGAAAAGGCGAACGGTAAAGTGTTTTTCGTTTTCCCCGACACGGACAACACACTCGTCTTATGGGGAACCTCAGAAGTCGACCACATCGAGAGTGGAAGAAACGCTTACTGGTTATACTTCAAAGAATTCAAACCTATGCCCGAAGAAAACTGGATACGGGGAATAAGAGCAAAAGACATCTTCGGAGTAAACTGGGGACAAGGAACATACCGATACCTCGACGAAGAACAAACAAAAATCCTGGAAAAACTGATAAGAAAAAAATCAAGACGCACTCCCCAAAAACAAGAGGACAGCGCCCCGGAACCAGTGAATAACACTCACAAACTAAAAAACACTCCTGTACAATAAGTGTAACCGCAAACTGAAGCGACACTTTACCCATCCACTGGAAATAAATGAATGGATTCGGGCACGCTGCAGGACTGAAGCTCTCTCAGCCAACTATTGCTGGTTCAACGGAGAAGAAATCGGCGCCGAAGCCGCCCAAGAAAAGGTCATGGGAAAAAAGTCGAAGGAGGGGGGTCAAAATAAAAACAGAGAAGGGTTCGATGAAGGAACCGATTTTACGTAGGGAATGTAATCGAATTTTCTGAAGAATCCGTTATGAACGAGGATTCGTTTGATTTTTCATATTTCTATCTTATAAGGGTTTTTTTGCGCAAAGTATTTATTAGAAGACATCGAGACTATTGTAAAAAACTTTTTTGGAGGAGATTTGTTTTTGTCTCGTCTTAAGGAGATTGGTGATTGGTGGAAGCCGGACGTAATCTCGCCTGAGAAGGTTAAGAAGTTCATTGACATGTATCCGGTGTTTAAGAACGATGTGGATTGTCCAGCTTTTAAGAGTCAGAAGGAGATTAAGGAGATTCAGAACAAGAATCTGAGGGCTCAGCTGGAACTTTGTCAGCAGTTCAGTCCCTACTATAGTAAGATGTTTAAGGAGAAGAACATTGACATTTCCAAAATTAAAACAACGGACGACTTGGAGAAGCTTCCCCTCACTAACAAGATGGACTATATGAAGGGTCCGGATTCTTTTAAGCTTCAGCTGGCGGGTGTTCCGGGTAGGCAGCTTTTTGAGCTTGTTAACTGGAACATTACCATGACTACGGGTACCACGTATGGTTTTCCAACGGTTTTCTGGAACACGACTCACGATGAGTATTCGCTGTTGCAGTTTCTTATCCGGAGTAGTAAGATTAGTTGGGGTAGTCCGGATGACCGGATTTTTAACTGTTTTCCGTTTGGTCCGGTTCCCCACATTGGTTACCTGCGTGCTATTACGGCTCCTTTGGCTATTGGTGCGTCGGTGAGTGCGGGTCATACGGGTATGGCTTATCCTATGTTTCCGATTTTGAGACGGATGGATGAGGCTATTGCTATTGCGGAGAATCATAAGTCAACGATTATCATGGGCATTGCGAGCTATATTCGGAGGATGATTATGCGGGCCGAGGAGTTGGAGGTAGACTTTTCCAATTTAAGGGCGATTCACGCTTTGGGCGAGCCGTGCCCGAAGGGTATGCGTGAGGATATGCGTAAGAGGGTAGAGGGACTGGGTGCGGAGGACGTGTTTATACATAACGGCTGGGGTTTCACCGAGTGCCAGGGTAGCCTTAGTGAGTGCACAGAGCTTGGTGGGAACCATAATCCTGACCCGGGTCTGTACTTCCTTGAAATTGTGGATCCGGATACCGGAGAGAGGAAGGAGGACGGTGAGGAGGGAGTGGCTGCGATTACCCATTTGAATCGGCGTGGTACGGTTCTTCTACGCTACGTTTTGGGGGACATTGTAAGGATGACCCATGAGTCGTGTCCCTACTGTGGCAGAAACACGGAGCGGATTATGCCGGTTTCGGGCAGTGTCTACGCCACTCGGACTAAGGAGCTGGTGAAGTTTAAGGGCACGTTGATTAACCCGGGTTTGCTTAAGGATACTATTGAGAATGTGGGTGGTATTGCGGAGTACCAGATTGTTTTCACCAAAACGGATCCCAAGGATCGCTACAGCATGGATAAACTGGTGATTAAGGTGGCTCCCACCGGTACAATCGGCCAGAAGGAGCTTGCGAAGAAGATTGCGGACGCGGTTCAGAAGGCGGCTGAGATGAGTGCCAGTATCGAGTTTGTCTCATCGCCGAGCGAGATCTACGACCCCATGGTTTCCCTTAAAGCCACCCGAGTAATGGACGCTCGACCTCCATTGGAGTAAACGTCTTCCCCCTTCCCATTTTTTTCTTTTTTATTTTTTTCTCTTATTTTAATTTATGGATACTTTCGGGCAGGCGATGGGAAAAAGAAAAAAGAAATTATAAGAAACTACCATATCGCAATTACTTTTCTTCCCAAAATGTTGGGGTTGTGAAGTGTATTCTGCAAGTGTTGCAGTCTCCCTCGACCGACAGCCGCCACCTCATTGATCTCTTGACCTCAATTTCAGCGCCGCATTTTGGGCATTTGGCATAAAGCTTCGCCAATTTTAATCACCTTTGAAACTGTCTCCTATATTTGGACATTTAAGATTTGCGCGGAAGCTAGGCTTGGAAGAGTGAACTGAAAGAATTCAAAACTTGGAGCGGCGGCGATATATGTGAGTTAACCTTTTAGATTGGCGTGGTTTCTTGGAGTTCCTTATTTTGTTTTGTTTTGTTTTAGTGGTAGTTCAATTTTGTACTCGATGGATTCGGAGATCCATTTGGCTTTGAAGCCGAGTTTTTTTGTTACGTGTATTATTCTCTTGTTTTCTGGGGAGATGTAGGCGTAGAGTGCTTTTATGCCCATTTTTCTTGCTACCTTTATGGTGTATTGGAGGAGTTTTGTTCCGATGCCTTTGTTTTGCCATGTGTCTAGTACAACTATTGCGATTTCGGCTTCTCCTGTTTCTTTGTCGGTGTAGAATCGGGAGTCTGCGATTATTTTCTCTTCTCCGTTTTCTTTGATTGTTGCTATGAGGGCCATTTTGTCTCTGTAGTTTATGTCTGTCCACTTTTCTACTATCCATCTGGTGATGGGTTTTCTTATTAGGAAGCGGGCGTAGTTTGTTTCTTTTGAGAGTGCGGTGTACATCTGGTAAAGTTTGTCCCGGTCTTCGGTTTTCAGTGGTCTTACAAATATTTCTGTTCCGTCTTTGAGCCTTAACACTGTTTCGAACCGCTTGGGGTACTCGCCGCTGTTTGACACCAGAATAACCTCTGTAAGCGGATTATTCTCGAGGGAAGCTACATTAGTAAAAGATTAAAAACAAATATAAAAGCTAGGATAGCCGATGTGAAGGCAGGTAAGCCTGAGTAGCTGATTTGTTCAGATTTTCTTTTCTATTCCTCAGCAACCAATCCAATATGGTAAACCGAAAGTTAGAATTCGTCCTTAACAAATGGTTTTGTGGCTTGATAATTACTTCAGTTCCGGGTGTCTTTCCTTTTTTATATTTGAACTTATATTCCAAAAACTTATTTTATGAGGATGTGGCATTACAGTCTAGGAGTTTATTGGAGAGGTTGTGAAGTGAATAGTGTTTCAGATGTGGTTTCTAACGAGGAAATAGCGGGCTGGATTGAGGAAATATCATCTTTTGGCATTCGGAGACCGGGAACCCTTGCGGACTCTAAGGCTGAAGAGTACATCGTGAAAAAGTTTGAGGAGTTCGGATTAACCGACGTGGAAAAGCAGCCCTACCAGATATCCAAGTGGGACGCACGCGAATGGAAGCTAATAGTGAAAGAAAGTGAAGTGCCCTGTTTCTACACTCCAAACACGGCTTTCACAAGCGAAGACGGAGTGGAGGGCGAAATGGTTTACCTAGGTGACGGAACAACCAAGGATTTCGAAGCAGTGGAAGTTAAAGGAAAAATTGTTCTGATAAACGTGCACTTCCCGTCCCTTCCGGTGAGTCTCTTAGAAAGCATGTCATATTTTGTCTGGGACCCGGAGGAAACCCTAAAAGACCTTGCACACCCGACAACTTGGATATACCCCAACTGGTGGATGGCTTACCGGCTGGCCTGCGTAAACAAAGCCGCGGCAATAGTAGGCATTCTGGCAGACTATCCCACAAATGAGAACAGATTGTACATCCCATACTTCGGACCCTTAAATCAAGAGATACCCGACTGGTTTCTTTCCCGCCTTGGTTTGCCCGGCCCGATACCGGGGTGGCTTCCCGGGTTGTGGGTTGGCAGAGTGGACGGAGAAAACCTCGTAAAAACCGTGAGAGAGACTAGGAGACCTATCAGGGCGCATCTAACCTTAACCGGGGGCGTGGAGCCAGCAACAACCCATAACATCGTCGCGTTGTTACCCGGGCAGATGGAAGATGCAATAGTTGTGCATTCCCATCATGATGGGCCTTGGAACAGTGCAGTGGAGGATGCTTCAGGAGTAGCTGAGGTCCTGGCGGTGGCGGAGCATTTGGCGAAAATCCCGTTATCAGAGAGGCAGAAAACACTGGTTTTTCTCTCCACAGGAACACATTTCGGGGGACCAGCGAGAGGGGACACAACATTCATTGAAAGCAATCCTAGTATAGCGTCGAAACTGGAGCTGGATGTGTGCATCGAACATATAGCCAAAGACTTTGACGCTGAAGAGGGCCGATGGATTGATACCGGAATGCCTGAGCCAAGAGCTGTATTCACTCAGGGAGGAAGCAAGGAGGCGACGCAACAGCTAGTTTACACCTTGGCTAGTGAGGCTCAGAAACACGACCTGCAACGCCTCATAATACTGCCTGGAAACACTCCTTTGGGTGTTCCCACGGACGCTATGGGGTTCCATAGAGCGGGATATCCTATCTACAGCTGCATCTCGGGGCCGGAGTACCTCTTCGACCCCTGCGATACTATGGACAAGGTGGCGGTCGACCAGTTGAATCCCGTTGCATCCGCCTTCATAGAAACCATCAAAAAAATAGACAAAGCCCCGCCAAGCGAAATAAGAGGGCACTAAAAACGCAAAACGCGTGCAAAGGAGAAGATTATGGAACAATCTTAAGCGGAGCATAAGTGGCACGCCACACGCTTCTAACTATAGAGGAGTAGAACCCTTAGCCGTGGGTAGGGAGTATGTAAGACTCAGCTAACTTTTATAGAACAAAAACTTCTTTTATGCTGGAGGTATTATACGAAGTAACTTGGGATATTTTCTAGTATAAATGTAATTGGTTTTAGATGAAGCTTGAAGTTCGGTGATAATGGATATTATTCGGTCTAAAAATAACGTCCCTATAAGATTATCCGAAGAAAGATGGTTTCACATTACAGAAGAGCATTCAGAGTTGGCAGGTTATTATTATGAAGTTCTCGAAAGTGTGGAGGAGCCGGATGCGATTTACGAGGGTAGAATGGGAGAATATTTAGCCGTAAAAGAGTTGGAAAAAGGTAAATACGTCGTAGTGATATATAAAGAAGCAAAGATGATGGGTTTGTTATCACAGCATTTTTGACAAGGAGGAAAAGCCAACTTGAAAGGAGGCGAAGGATATGGCCGCAATAGATTTGGAAAAGATATTGGCTCTCGTTCCCGGGCTGTTGGAAGTCCCATGCAATAAGATGTGGGTGACTTACGATAGAGATGCGGATGCCCTTTATATAAACTTCAAGAAACCCAGCCATGCGGATGATTCTGAACTCACCGACGACGACATCATAATTCGGTACGAGAAAGGAGAGGTGATAGGAATCACCGTACTCAACGCAAGTAAGAGGAAAGCAGGATGATGTGTCGCTCGCCTTTATTACTTTAGAGGCTTCCACATGAAAAATTAAAGACAACACTACTTTGTGTCCTCTAAGTAGCAAAGTTATGGAACAACTTTTTATAAGCCTCTTTTTTCTATCCCAGTAGTTCTCCGCTTAGTACTGTTACCGCTTGTCCTGGTCACCAAAACTTAACATATCTTCACATGGAGACATGGTAGGTTGGTTCTCAAGCTCTCCATAAAGGCAGAGCTTTCTCTGCTGCCTGCTGGTAATGGAAGAGAGCAAGGTAGAATTTTCCCTTCTTTCTCAAATCGTCTGCGTCTTCAAATTCGTCTTTCGCCTGTGTAAACCATCTTAAGGATTCCTCTTTATGCGGCCTTTTCATAGACGACCTTCCCCGAATTTACTACGTTTTTTAGAAAGCGGCTTAATGGGAGATTTTCTTTAAATTCTTTCTCGTTGTAGACGATGATGTCGGAGGCGACCCCTCGGTCTACGTTCTCATAAACCAGTTTCATCCATTCTTTTCCGCTTCTGGTGGGTGGCATAAGTACGAACAGATCTAAATCGCTGTGCACATCTACTTCGCCTCTGGCAAGCGAGCCGAAAAGTATGATTTTTAGTGCACCGAGGCCTTTTAGCTGACTTACAATTGAATCTAGAGAAGACTCTAATCTCGCTCTTCTTCTTTCCTTTCTTAACAGTATCTCATCGAGTTTGGGCATCGGACAACCTCGTGTGGCGAACAGCGCTCTACTATTATTAGCGTAATCCAAACCTAAGAACATTATTAAAGTTATGTTTTTGTGGAACAACTCAGTCGCAACAATAGTTTTATATTAGTTACACTTACTTAAATATCCTTTAATGATGGAGGATTTTCATGTTTCAAGATCAGGATATTATTTGGATGAGTGCTCTGGAGCTTTCCAGAGCTATTAAGGATGGTAAATTATCGCCGGTTGAGGTTGTCGACGCTTTTCTTAAGAGAATTCATAGGTTGAACCCTGAACTTAACGCTTTTGTAACTCTTACAGAGGAGAGGGCTAGGAAGGAGGCTGAGTTTGCGGAGAAGGCGGTGAAGAGCCGTAAGAAGCTGGGGCCGCTTCACGGTGTTCCAGTCGCTATTAAGGATAACATTCCCGTTAAGGGTGTTCGGACAACCTATGGATCCAAGTTATACCAACACAATGTTTCTCAGGAGGACTATGTTCTCGTTGAGCGGTTGGTACGAGCGGGAGCAATAATTTTGGGTAAGACTAATCTGCCAGAGTTTGGTTTGATAGCTATTACGGACAATCCCCTTTTCGGACCAACAAGGAATCCTTGGGATAGCAGTAGAACGCCTGGCGGTTCCAGTGGAGGTTCTGCGGCTGCGGTGGCTGCGGGCATGTGCCCCATCGCCATAGGCAACGACGGTGGTGGTTCCATCAGAATTCCCTGTAATTTTTGCGGCGTTTTTGGCTTAAAGCCGCATTTGGGGCGTGTCCCGCGTTATCCAACTCTGCCCGGCTGGGAGAATATGGCTGCCGAGGGCCCCATTACTCGGACGGTTGCAGATGCCGCCCTTGTGATGGATGTAATAGCTGGGCCTGACGACAGGGACTATCTCAGTCTGCCTACACCTGGGATAAGCTACCTCAAAAATTTGGAGAAGGACGTTAAGAAGAAGAAATTCGCTTTTAGCCCCGATTTAGGATATCAGGTGATTGGAAAAGAGGTTGCGGAAATTGTAAGAAACGCGGTTTTCTCCTTTGCGGAGCTGGGATACGATTTAGAGGAGGTGAAGCTGAACCTTATCGATATGGGACCTGATTTTGTTAGCCAAGTGGTTTCCGAAACGGTTGCAGCTTTTGGAGATCGTATGGAGGAGTGGAAAAAGGTGGCTTATCCACCGTACCTAGACTTTCTGTGGCTGGCGGACCATCTTAAAGCTACGGACATTGTTAAGATTCAGTACCGGCGTAAAGAATTGTGGGAGCAAAATAGAAAATTGTTTGAGAAGTATGATTTTCTTATAGCTCCAATAGCAGGGGTTCCCGCATTCGGTATAGATTTGGGCATGGGGCCGTCTGAGATTGACGGAAAATCTATAGGACCCACGGGCTGGATGCTCACTATTCCCTTTAACTTCACTCATCAACCCGCAGCAGCGGTCCCATGCGGCTTCACCAAGAATAATCTCCCAGTAGGTTTCCAGATTGTAGGCAACCGGTTCGACGAACTGGGTGTACTTCAGGCTTCCAGAGCATTCGAGAAGAAGTATCCCTGGAGGGATAAAAAGCCTCCAATTTAAAGCACCTGAACCGGAAAAGTGTATTTTTTATTTCTTCATTTTTTATTTTTTTGTAGAAATGTTAATAGTTTAGTTTGCAGCTCAATCGAGTTAGAATCATGTATTTTGTTATTATTGGTGATTAATGTGGCTAGTAAAAAATCTGGTACGCGTAAGGGTGGACGATATACCCTGATTGGTGGAATTATTGCAGTTGCGCTTATTAGCTTTGCTGTGGCGTGTATTTTGGGTGCTGTGTTGCTTTATACCAGTTCTCCTCTGAAACCCTATTCCGTCAATTTGTTCGGTTTTGCGACGTGGATTCCTGGTCCTAATGTGGGGTATAGCTGGACTACTCAGTGGATAAGTGATCTTGGTGTGGGCCCTTCCTCCTTCATATTTAACGTGGGTTTGATGATTACCGGCGTTATCTGTTTACCCTTCTTTCCCACGACGCTTAAACCCTTAGGATATACTAGGTCGGCGAAAATTGGCGCGGTGATAGGGATTGCTGCGGGTGCAGCCTTAATTGGTATAGGTGCCTTTCCAGAGAATGCGGGGTTCTACCATGGACTTTTCTCCATACTCTTTTGGTCACTTGTCGCCGTGTCGGCTGGAGTTCTGAGTTACTCCATGCGTTCGTCCTCATTCTTCTCAAAGACAATGCAGTATATTGGATACTTCGAATGGGCAGCAGGCTGGACTCTTGGAGTCCTCACCGCACTTTACGGCGCTATCCCAGAATGGTTTATGCTCCTCACACTGGTAATCTGGGTTTACGCTCTGGGAATAGAAATGGTGATTAAAGGAAGAAAAGCCTAGCCCCGTTCTAGTAAGCAGAGACCCGTAAGATCATTTTCTTGATGCGGATAGACTAAACCACGCAGAAAAACTTAAGCTTATAAATTTCTAACACTACTTTTTTCTATGATAACAATAAAGGGAGTTTTTGGAAAACCATGTTTACCCGTTTCATTTTGGAAGATGGGACGAAAGTCGCCACCCCCTGGTTAGATGGCGTGTTTGAACGCGCACTTGAATTAGGTTCAAAATGGCTCAAAAAAAACCCTAAACTAGAAACTATTCCTAGTGATGCACTGTTCCTCCAAGCCCTTGAGAGCGCCGATACCCTGCGAAGCGTGGAAGCGTTCAAGGCTGCCGGATTCGATACCGATACTGCCCTTCACTATGCTCATTCTCATTTACCCGAGAGGTTCATGATGATGGGGCTCCTCGGCTACCTAACCTTCTATACGTGGTATTTCAAGTTTGAGTCCCCCGACCCCGCTGACCCGCCCACTGATTTCGGCCTCACAGAAGATGCGGCAAAAGAGGAAGATTCCATCAAAACCCGCGTCTCGGAAGAAGAATTGCGCAAAATCATGTATTCCGAACAGCAACTTCCCGAGGCAATTGGTTCTGAAGCCACCGAACACCTCTTAAAAGCCTGCCTCGCCTATGACCGCTGGGTTCGCTCCCATCTCAAGTCCCCCAAAAAACGCAAAAAGAAATAAGAAACCGTTCAAAATATTTTTTTTCCATTTTAATCATGACTGCTTGTTATAGTATGTGAAACAGATGTGGTTTATCCCCTGTTGGCTAGGTAAGGGAAGATTTTTTCCAATCAATTTAATTTTGGTATGTTTTTATAGTGTATGCTTGAGAAAAGCGTGAAAGATGGAAGTATGGGTTTATAATGGTGTGATTATGGGGTTTATTTGATTTTTTGGACTATATGGAAGAGAGTAAGGGCTTCGCTGTGGAGATCTGCGTTTACTTATCTATTAATGTAAATCCAGTAAACCCCAACAATAATCAGTAATACTCCTAGGATATATACAGCCAATGCTAAATAGTTGAAGTTGGTAGCTTGACTCAAATAGTTGGTATAAGATTTAAATGCTTCGTATAGAGCCTCAACACTAATTGTTGAACTCTGGATTGCAGTTAGGTAGCTGTTGGAGATACTGCCTATTGCATTCGTAAACGCTTCTGGAACTTTTGTTACGTTGATTACTATTCCAGATATAAATGATAGAGCTGACAGGATTAAAGCATATATACCCTTTCTGATAATGTTCATTTTCCATACCCTTCAACAATCAGTATATCCCTAATTTAATTTTCTCTACCGCTTTACATGGGGAATGCAAAGGATTATCGAAAGAATAAATGCTTTACTAAGTACTACTAATCCTTTTCTCATTTACCTATCTCTATTCGTTTAGTACTGGATTGTTAGTTAATAAATATATAACTATTATGTCAATGTTAATGCTCTTAGTTCTAATTGGTGGGTGCTGGAACTTTCGGGTGTGGGGTTCTCAGGCGGCCTTTTTTGGCGGTGTTAATGTGGTGCGGAAGATTTATATTATATAAGTATAATATTACATTCATATAATATCATATTCATGTGATATGAGATTCGAGTTGGCGCGAAAAATGTCATTGTCAAGCACCGACATCTGCATCTTAGGCATAGTGAACGAGAAGCCGAGGTACGGTTATGAAATTGAAAAAATAATTGAACACAGAGGGATACGAAACTGGGTCGACATTGAGTTCTCCTCCGTCTACAACACGCTCAATAGGCTGGAAAGGAAGGGACTTTTGACAAGTGAAACCATGGTGGATGAGAATAACCGTTCCCGAAAGATTTACAGGATTACCCCAGAAGGTTTAGAGAAACTGAAATCGGAAGTCATCAACTGCCTTCAAAACCCGGTGAAACAAAAGTCCACACTCGACTTGGGGCTGGCTAATCTACCCGTGCTCTCAAAATCAGAGATTCTGGCATCACTAAACATGTACCTGGAAGAGCTGAGTTCTAAAAAACAGTTCTTTGAGGAGAGAATCAGCTTTTTCATCGGACTGGGTAATGACCTCGCCCTTCTTTTGTTTGAACGCCCCTACAGGTTGTTGCTTGCTGAAATGGAATGGCTTCTCGAACTGGTAAAACGAATCGAATTAGACAAGGTTAGGTTAGAAATTTTGGAATAAGGTGAGAGTTATGAGCAAAGTTAAAGAATCAAGAGGAGATTTGAAAAGAAAGGTTGGAAAAGGAAATTCCGAAATTGAATTTATGGGTTCAGACCAAATTATTTTGAATGATTTTAAGCACCTGCCCGGGGATCACTGTGTCACTTGTTCGCTTCGAAAAGTGTTTCTTTACTATGGGTTTAATGTTTCAGAGGATATGCTTCTAGGGTTGGGTTCGGGTCTGGGGCTGATTTATTGGGCTATGAAGAATATGGTCCCGTTTATAGGTGGTCGCGGAAATGGAAAGTTCTACGAGTTTGAGAAAGCCGTCTGTGACCGTCTCGGTGTAGGAGTAAAATTGTACAAAACTTCGAGTGCAAAAAGAGCCTATGCCGATTTGAAGGAGGTGCTGGGGTCTAGGCAGCCGGGTTATGTAAGTGTGGATATGCCCTATCTTAAGTATCTGTGCCTACCCGAAGAAGCACACTTTGGAGGACATGTGGTAGACGTTTACGGAATTGATGAGGTGAACAATACTGTTTATGTTTCTGACCGTTTGAAAAATCCTTCCCACGCGGCTGTTAATGAGCTGGTGGAGGCTCGCGGTTCAAATCATCCTCCGTTCGCAGCGAATAACAAGATGCTGAGATTCGAGTTTCCTAAAGAGTTGAGAGACCTTAGAGAAGTCTTGCCGGAAGCCATAAGGCAGAACATGTCTGAGATTCTTAATCCCCCCATCAAAAATCTGGGTATTAAGGCTTATGAGTTAATTCCCCAAAAGCTGAAGGAGTGGCCAAAACTTTACGGTGACTCTGACCTGCTCATGACAATGTTCAACTCATATATATACATTGAGAAAGGGGGAACCGGCGGCGGCCTTTTTCGTAGGATGTACAGTCGATTCTTGATGGAAGCGAGTGAAATCTTGAACCTCTCTGACCTAGCCTCAATCTCGTCTCAGATCGCTGAGGCTGCGGAAAAGTGGACACTTGTTGCAAAAATGTTTCTACCAGACGAGCTGCCAAACGCCAGAAAAATTCGGGAAACTATTGATAAAAAGGACGAAATTTTAATGGAAAGCAGGGAAGGATACGTTGAGAAAGCCAAACTTCTCGACAGTGAAGTTAATAGAGCAGTTAAAGAAGCAATCCCAGAAACACGAGATTTTGCAAGGTTTATCCCCGAAATCAGTAATACTATCACCGAGTGCGGAGAAATAGAGAAAAAAGCATTCCAAGAACTGCAAAAAATAGTTGAGAACCTTTAGCATTTACCTTTTCATTTTTGTATAAGAGAAGAACACGACCGTCGTAAAGATTGAAAAAGCTAACTGAAATAAAAATGATTTATTATAATGTTTGGTTCCTCATTTAGAGAGAGACAAGTTGCCGTGCATTTCCAGAGGGGTGAGCACCTTGAAGACTTCGGCGTACTTCATACCCTTCTCCTTCCCAAAGCCCTCTGCCACTGATTTTATTAAGCCCTCCCACATTTCAAACGGGCCTAACCCCATTTCAGTCTCTGACTGGAACTGGCTTTTGTGTTCTGCTAGGGCCTTGATTTTCAGATCTATGGTTTTTGTTATGTCCACATAGGTGTTGTACTTGGCACTTATCGCGAGGCATACTGTGGAAACCATGTGCGGTTGAAGTCTATCATCCAGATGTTCTCGGTTCACGTTGGTATACCCGCTGAACATAGCCGCCCGACAGGCAACCAGCCCGACGTTCACGTGGTCCGGGTGAGCCTCGTACGGTAACCAGGGGTCAAGGGTCATTAAAACGTCAGGCTTTGTTTGGCGAATGGCTCTGATTATTTTGCCCCTAGCTTCAATTGTGGGTTGGAATTCGCTGTCGGTGTAGCCCAGCCACATCAGGTGTTTAACGCCTAGAATCTTTGCCGCTCTCTCCTCTTCCTCCATACGTATCTCGGTTAACTTTTCGGGTGAGAGGTTTGGGTTTGTGGTGGAACGGGAACCGTCTGTTACGGTCAAATAGGTTATCTCACAGCCGGCCTTTGCCAGCTTGGCAATGGTGCCTCCGGCGAAAAATTCAAAATCGTCCGGGTGAGCCTGCACGCAGAGAGCTCTTTTCGCCTTCTCCAATAGAGGAGCTCTTTCACCTGTGATTAGTTCACTAATATACATTTGTTCAACCCCACAGATTAACC
Organism: Candidatus Freyarchaeota archaeon; assembly: GCA_030587365.1. GTDB lineage: Archaea > Asgardarchaeota > Jordiarchaeia > Jordiarchaeales > Jordiarchaeaceae > Jordiarchaeum. The sequence continues at coordinate 142,245 of JAUQZE010000003.1, forward strand.
ATTAGAGGTTGACATTTATTAAGGAGTGTAAAACGAAAATATTATCTAGGAGTATGAATATCAAAACAGACCTCCGATTAATACTCCAGTAAAATTAATTTTTAATGATTGATAGAAAACATATATTATTAATTAATTGCTTCTGCCTTCCGAACGAAAGATAACGCTTAAGTTTTTGAGGGCTGGCTCTTAATTGTCCTCGGTAGGATGCCTTCCCCTATTTTTCTAAATTATTCGCCCTTTTAAGCGGTATTTTGACTGTGAAAGTGGAGCCTCTGCCCACCTTACTCTCAAACTTGATGCTACCGCCGTGGGCCTCAACCAACTGTTTGCAGGCCGGCAATCCGAGCCCCTGTCCCTTAGATTTGGTGGTGAATAGCGGCTGGAACATCTTGCACAGATTCTCTTCAGGTATGCCTGCGCCCGTGTCCTCTACGCTTATAAGCGCAGCGTCTTCATTTTTGGACGCTCTTATAGTCAGTCGGCCTCCCTCTGGCATAGCTTGCAAGGCGTTTGTGACCAAGTTGGCCAATACACGTCGCATCATTAACGGATCAACCATCAGTCGTGGGAAGCCCTGTTCAATTTCAATGGAGACTTTTACTTTTTCGGGGACTGTTATTGCTGAGAGTGTATCGTTTATTAGCTGGCTTAAGCTGGTTTCAACGAGTTGAGGGATCGGGGGTCTCGCGTAATCTTCGAGATCGGAGACAATTTTGTTCATGTAATCCACTTGCTTCTCGATTGTTTGCAACAACTCCTCTAAGCTATATTTCTGCTTTAAATTCTCAGGGGAAAATATGGAATTCAAACTTCTTTTCACTAAATAGAGCGAGCCGACTATGGCTTGCAGCGGGTTACGAAGGTCATGCCCCACCAAAGCCGCTGTCTCACCGATAGTAGCCAACCGCTCAGCCTCCCTAAGCTTTCCAACCGGGAACCAGGATTTTCCCTTTCTGACCAGTGTGCTCTGGTGGTTCCTTATGACTTCGACAACATCGTTGCTCGTGCATTTCGCAAGCGAATAAGTGCAAAGAGCGATCATTCGGTGCTCCCCGATTAATTCATTTATTTTGGCTTCATAGTCAACGAAACTTTTCCAAAAGCTTCTTTCAAGCCAAATAGTGTTTCCCGAAGCACGTAATCCCTCAAAACCCTGAGCAAGAGCCCTTTTTTCTTTCTCCCCCCATAAATGTAGAACCCTATCCGAATCAAATTTTCCGCCGAGAAGATACCAATCCGTGTAAGGAAGAATCTCAATCTGTCCCTTCTCCACGTACTGTTCCAAGTCAGGAACTGCTTCCTTGAGTGCTACCCACGCTTCCTCTGTGTCTAAGGGTTGTGAGGTCACCCATATACAAAACTCATTGTTTCCTAAGCCCGCAGCAAAGTAGGGAACCAGAATATCGATCAGGTCCTCTTTAGTTTCGTAAAATTGGCAAAAATGTGTTCCCCAAGGGATGTCGCCAAAAGCTTCAATTCCAGATTTACGCAGTGTAAAATTTTCCATCTCCTTTATCCATTTTCCGTGAACTCTCTCCATCGAACTTCAGGAAAAATAGGCCTCTAGGCCAAATCCTGACTATACCAAGACTGTTTTGGGTGTGTGTTTAATGGAGCTTCACAGATCGTGCGAGGGAGAGGGGGTGGGTGGTCAGTAATAACCATAATATTATTGAGTCTGTGAAGCTCTTTCATTCACACGTTTTAACCTGCCCGTTGAATCATGAATTACTAACTCCAGTGAAAACTTCGATTGAAGCGTGTGCTTACCAAGGAGGACCTCTCCTCCTCCCAGCAGCTTAGAGGTCCTCCTTTGAAGCACCTTTGGGAGCCCTGCAATTTCCTCCGCCATTCCATTCCGCTAGGATTAGTGTAACTCTGTTGTTTATTTTATGGTTGGGTGAAGGTGTTTTCTTCTTTGTATTTATTTCCAATAACTATTTAATAAGTTTGTCTATTATAATTCATCATTATTTTAATAAATTTCATTATAAATTATTTGATTTAACTGAAATTACGCAATATTCTTATAACCAATAAAAAGAAAATCCATAACTGGTAAAAAGGGCAGAGCCGGTTCTTGGGCTGGATGGAGGACCACGAAAGATCCTTGCTTCTGAGCGTAACTTTTCCAGGGAAAGACTGGGATTTATTGGGGAACGGAGCCATGTATTACCATAATAGGTTACCCAACAACCATTCTTCGCCACATTTGCAGTGACGCCTCTGGCGAAAAATTGAGTCTTCTGGATATGCTTGCACCCACATAACTTTTTTCGCTTCCCCTAGTAAAGTAGTCCTGTTGCTATGATTAGTTCACTAGTATATACTTAGTTAACTTTGCTGGTTTACTATAAAAGGTTGATGTCATTAGTGAATGAAGCACAAAAAATTATCGTCTTCCCCTTGTGGTACTCTTCTTTAAACGTTTGTTGATTCTTACTTTTTTAGACTTAATATGATCTGGTCGTCGTCCAAGATCAGTACACTTTTCTTATTAACCCTAATTCACCATATTTTTAATTGGTATTTTGACTGTGAAGGTTGAGCCTCTGCCCACCTTACTCTCAACCGTGATGCTGCCGCCGTGGGCTTCCACCAGCCGCTTGCAGACGGCTAATCCGAGCCCCTGTCCCTTGGACTTGGTGGTGAATAGTGGCTCGAAAAGCTTGGAGAGATTCTCTTCCGGTATGCCTACCCCTGTATCCTCTACGTTTATAAGCGCAGCGTCTGCCCTTTTTGACCCTCTTATCGTCAATTGGCCTCCGCTTGGCATAGCTTGCAGGGCGTTCGTTATTAAGTTGACTAATACACGCCGCATCATCGCCTGGTCAACCATCAGTCGTGGGAAGCGCTCCCCGATCTCGATGGAAACTTTGACTTTTTCGGGAATTGTTATTGTTGAGAGTGTGTCGATGATTAGCTGTCGTAAGCTGGTTTCAACGAGTTGAGCAGTTAGGGGTCTCGCGTAATCTTCGAGATCGGAAACAATTTTGTTCATGTAATCCACTTGCTTCTCGATTGTTTGCAACAGCTCTTCCAAGTCATTTTTCTGTTTTCTATGCGCGGGGGAGGATAAAGGTTTCAACTTTCCATTTGCTAAATAGAGTGAGCCGATTATAGCCTGTAGCGGGTTGCGGAGGTCGTGCCCCACCATAGCCGCTGTCTCACCGATAGTGGCCAACCTCTCAGCCTCCCTGAGCTTCCTAGTCCTTTCTTCAACTAACTCCTCCAATTGCTCTGAATAACGTCTAAGCTCCTCTTCTATCCGCTTACGCTCTGTGATGTCGAGGATAGAAACGAATACTTTAGACCATTTTTCCTCGTGGCCCGGGGCCACTGACAATCTTAAACTAACATAGATTTTTTTACCAGTTAACGATTTATTAGTGGCTTCACTTTCAAACATGGTTTTGCCTTCAGCGAGGGTGATGAGTTCTTCTTTGAACGTATCATATGATTCTTTGTCGAAAAGTTGGCTTAGACCACTCAGAAGTTCTTCCTTATTTCTAGCCTGGTACAACTCTAAGGTAGCCTTATTCACGTCAACGATCTTTGCCATTGATGCGCATTGGGCAATAGCGCTTGGGTGATTCTCAAAATACGTTCTAAAGTCTTTGACCCCTGAATCTCTTAAACCATCAATGTAGGTCTTAACGTTGGAGAAGTCTTCCTCCCAGAGAGAAATTGGAGAGTCCTCAAAAAGACCGCGATACCGTTCCTCACTCTCTTGCAGTGCCTCCTCCATTCTCTTACGCTCGGTGATGTCTCGGGCGATGCTGAGGATGGCTGGTTTTCCTTCGTACTCAATGAGACGACTGCTCACCTCGGTGGGTATGCGGATACCGTCGCAGCCATCTCGCCGCACATGAGCCGTCTCGAAAATGATTTGACCCTTCTGGCGTAACGCCTCAATCCGCTCAGGTACCTTGGCTGCATATTCTGGAGCGTCTATGTCCATTGGACTCATCTGCATTAATTCTTCTCGGCTGTAGCCGAAGCGTTCACAGGCTACACTGTTTACCTCTAGTATTTTACCTTCCAAGTCATGGATGACGATGGCGTCACCAGTGTTGTTGAACAATTCCTTATAACGCTTTTCCGAATTCGCCAGTTCCTCTTCCATCCGCCTGCGTTCTGTGATGTCTATGACTGCAGCAAGCGCTCCGGCATAATTTCCGTTTTCATCGATGATTGGCGATGTAGCTAAGCGTGTGTAAATCCTTGTTCCGTCTTTACGAATAAATTCGAAGTCGTGATCCTCCCTGATTCCCTGTCTGCGGCGTTCTAAATTGTATTTAGCAACCTTCTCACCTTTTTCATCCATGAATGAAAATAAATGCTTACCAAGCATCTCATCTAAGCTGTATCCCAAGATCTCCGCCATACGCTTGTTTACGAAGGCGGTTTTATCCTCTTCGTCTATGACCCAAATGCCTTCATTCAAATTTTCTACTAGTTGGCGGTATTTCTCTTCGCTTCTCTTTAACTTTGTCTGGCTCTCTGCAACCTTCTCATCTGCCAATTTACGCTTCCAGACGTCTTCAACCAAGAACCAGGATTTTCCCTTTCTGACCAGTGTGCTCTGGTGGTTTCTTATGACTTCGATGACATCGTTGCTCGTGCATTTCGCAAGCGAATAAGTGCAAAGAGCGATCATTCGGTGCTCCCCGATTAATTCATTTATTTTGGCTTCATAGTCAACGAAACTTTTCCAGAGGTTCCTTTCAAGCCAAATAGTGTTTCCCGAAGCGCGTAATCCCTCAAAACGCTGGGCGAGAGCTCTTTGTTCTTTCTCCACCCATCCGTTTAGAACTCTATCCGCATCAAATTTTCCGTCGAGAAGATACCAATCGGTGTAAGGGAGAATCTCAATCTGTCCCTTCTCCACGTACTGTTCCAAGTCAGGAACTGCTTCCTTGAGTGATGCCCAAGCTTCCTCCACGTTTAAGGGTTGTGAGGTCACCCATATACAAAACTCATTGTTTCTTAAGCCCGCAGCAAAGTAGGGAACCAGAATATCGATCAGGTCTTCCTTAGTTTCGTAGAATTGGCAGAGATGTGTTCCCCAAGGGATGTCACCAAGCGCCTCAATCCCAGATTTACGCAGTGCAGCTGTTTCCATCGCATCTATCAATTTTCCCATAGTTAACTCTCCACTGTATCATCCTACAAATTTTTCCTTTGACATTTGGATATGTTTGTGAACCTGTTTAAGATTCAAAGTATATCCCGAGGGGAGCTTGTAGTATTTTTATGGTATAATCTAATGATCTATTTCCTAACTTTTACCGCTTATTTTACATTGTAATTACTTTTTTTATGCTGTTCTAAATAATTTTTCATAGGAGAATCGCAAGAAAATTTTAGTGAAAAGCTTTCCGCACTTACTAAAAGTTGATTAGGAAGATTGTAAATTATATAGATTAGGGAGCCATAAATGTTTCTGAAGAAAAAACTTTGGATTATACACATATAGGGCGGTTTGATGATTCAGAAACAATAGATGATGTTCTAGCGCAGATTCTCGGAAAGCTCATAAAAGACTATTATTCAATCTTTCACGATAATGCTTCTAATCAAAACCCAAAATTAAGGGTGAGAAAAAGTATGAGTGAGCCTGTCAGGATTCTTGTTATCGACGATGATGAAAGCGTGAGGAAAATCTTAACAACTATACTCAAAGAAGAAGGATACGTTGTTGACACGGCGGAAACTGGAAAAGAAGCAATCAAAAAGAATGAAACCAATTCCTACAACCTTGCACTAATAGACGTTCGACTTCCAGATATGGATGGAACAAAACTCTTGACTGCGATGCAGAAAACTAATCCAAAAATGGTCAAAATTATGGTCACCGGCTATCCCTCAATGCGAAGTGCCATCGAAGCCGTAAATAAGGGTGCCGACGGTTACATACTTAAACCCATAAAAATTGAAAACCTTCTAAAAACTATCAGAGAACACTTGTAAAAGCAACAAGATGTAAAAATACAAGCGGCGAAAAAGCCAGAGTGGGCAGGTGTCTCCTCAACTTAATAGACGAAACGCAGAAATGTCTCATAGACTACTGCCTGCGCTTGATTTGCGAAACCGCTTTTCACTGATTGGTTCTGTTTCTAAGAGTTTCGTGCTGAAGCTGCAATCTGTTTGTATTCCTCTAAATGGGTTGTAAACAATCTTTTTTTCGGTTTCTGAAAGCTCACACACGAAGGCGCAGTATCCTCCATCAACCTTCCTTTTTAAAAGCTGACAATAGACTTCTGGCATTTATTCTCACCAAATCCTTCTCGTATCTCCAACTATTTCCTTTTATTATGTGCTGCAGCTCCAACCGTTTCCTTTCATTAAGTGTTTTATAGTTTCGTCAATGGTTTTTAAACCGAGTTCGTTTTTGAGTTTGTTCAAAATCCTCCAAGTATCAAAATCTACTACCAATGTAGCTTTTTCTCTTATAGTGACAGTTTTAGACATCCGCTTTCCTCCTTCATTTTTTAATCAACCTTTCAAACGCTTTAATAGTCTCTTTCTTAAAAAGGCTCATACTCCAATTCATATTTTGGTTCAATTTTGTATTCATATTCTTAGCAATCTCTGCTAAACTCTATGCAGCTTATTATATCCGAGTCTTCTAATCACCCTGTTTAGGGCGCGTGTTTAATGGAGCTTCACAGATCGTACGAGGGAGAGAGGGGGTGGGTGGTCAGTAATAACCATAATATTATTGAGTCTGTGAAGCTTTTTCATTCACGCATTTAAACTCATTAAATCAGGAATTACTAACTTGTGTGAAAACTTCCATCCAGAGGATGCGTGCTTACTTAGGGGACCCCCTCCTCCCCAGCAGCAAGGGGGCCGCCTCTTAAGCAAGCCTAGCGGGAGCCACAGTACTTTTCTTGGGGAATAGTTTTCTTCGCAGTTATTCTATCCTTCCAGGTGGGTTTTTCTGAGTTGTTTGTTTTGTATTATTGGTTAAGACTCGTTGTCTAAGTTTTTCTCTATTTTAATTTCTTTATAACTATTTAATAAAATTAGCTGTTATATTCTATTATTTTTCTGGTAAATTTTGCTATAAATTATAAGATTTAATTGAAATTGCGCAATATTCTTATAATTTTGCAAAGAATGTGCATATTTGGTGAAAATGGCAGAGCATACTTTTAAACTAGATGATAAGGATCGTGAGATATTAGCACTTCTGAGCGAAGACCCCGATATTCCTCAGGAGCAAATCGCAGAGATTATTAACCTATCCCAACCCTCAGTGGCGATGAGGATAAAAAAACTGAGGGAGATGGGCGTATTCCAGAGGATTTGCGGAGTAAATCCCCTAAAGATGGGACTCTACATCGCCAAGGTCGAGGTTTCCACCACAAATAGCTCGAAAATATTGGGAATGTTCCAAAATTGTCCACATTTCTTAAACGGATTCACCGTATCGGGAAAGAATAGCGTATTCATGCTTCTCATAGGCGAGGATATATCAACCCTACAGTCAATAGTGGAATGCCACCTAGGGCCGGTAGCAGAAGTCAAAGATGTCGAATTCAACATTATAATCTCAGCCGCAAAGGAGCTAAACCTACCCTACCAGATGAAAATAAAAATTATCGATAGACCCCTCTGCGGATCCGAACGCGTTTGCGTCGAATGTAAGAAATATATAGAACAAAAGTGCCTCGGTTGCCCTACAATGCCCTACTACAAAGGAAAAGTTTGGTAGAATAAAAAAAGGATATTTAGTTTTTAGTGTTCCCTTAACTGTTCTGGGATTTAAAGTGGATTTTTGAGATTCAGACTCCAACATTTTCTTAACCGGGTCTGGTTCCGGCGTGTAGTCTCAAGTTGGTTTCTTTAATTCACTTTTCTTCCTATTTTTTCATTATCCCAGCTATTACCTTTTGCGCAGCCATCATACCAGACATAATACAGGGCTGGAATCCGCCCCCTATCTGGGTCCAGGCTCCTGCGAAGTAAAGCCCTTTGAAGGGTCCTTCCTGGGGCAGCCGGTACATTATGCTTTCCTTGGGAGCGTAGGGCCATCCATAGATGGAGCCGCCGGGGTTGCCGGTGTATCTCATGTTGGTTAACGGTGTGGATACCTCGACGACTTCTATGTGTTCTCTTATTCCGGGTGCGAATTTTTCCGCTTTGGTTAGCATTATGTCTGCCACTCTGTTCTTAGTTTCCACATATTTTGAGGGAGGTACCTTGTACCAGGGTTCGGCGTAGCTTGTAGTGGTAAGCACCGCTATCGTGGTGCCCGGTGGGGAGGCGTCTGGGTAGGCGGCGTTATAGATAGCTAAGCCAAAATCTTCTGGTTCAATACCTGTCCTGATTTTTTCCCAGAGGGATTCGAAATCGTAGCCGGAGTTGATGAATATTTCGAAATCGTCTATCCCTAGCTCTTCTTGGGGAATGTCTAGGCCCATGTAGACGCATATAGATCCGACGGCCAGTTCTTTTGTGTTCATGGTTTGGAATATAGAGCTTGGGCACTTGTCTACTCCGATTAGTTCCGCGCAGGTTGTTATGGGGTTAACGTTTGAAATAATATAGTCTGAGTTTATTTTCTCATCGGCATCTGTTACGACTCCCGTGACTCTTCCTCCCTCTGTGAGGATTTTTTTGACTCCGCAGTTGAACCGAACATCGCTATCCATCTCCCGGACTATGTCTACGAATGCGTTGCAGAGTACCTGGGATGTGCCTCTAATCTGGGCTCCCCCGTAGCGGAGATAGTCGCCCCAGCCTAGTGCGTATATTAGGTATGAAACTTTTGAGGGAGGGAGACCGAAGTAGGCAAAGATCTGAGCGATCACCGCGCGTGCTTTGGGGTCTTTAACGTCCTTATTAAGAACCTCTGCTAGGGTTGCATCCTTGTAAGCGAAGAAGTTCTCTTTAATTTCCTTTTTTTCCTTTTCAGAAGCTGCTCCGCGTTGTAGCGTGCTTAGAGCCTGGTTGGTAGCGTCCACTCTATCCAGGAAGCGTTTTATCCCTTCCGAGTCGTGAGGAAAGATGTCCACCAATACGCCCTCTGCGTTTTCTCTTCCCGCGGGAAGGGTGATGTCTATGTCGGGGAAAACTGAGCGGTAGACGGTGGGAAGCCTGATGAAGTCGACCCTTTTTGTGATTCCGAGATTTTCTAAAGACCGGTAGAGGGAACCGCGTTTGGCTTCTAGATTTAAACCCGAGATTTGATGCAGAGCGATTTCGAACTCGAACCTTCCTCTCACGAAACTGCCAGCGTAGCCACCGGGCCTATAATGCTTTTCAAGTAGCAGCACTTTCTGTCCATTTTTGGCGAGTGTGGCGGCGGCGGAGAGTCCTCCAAGACCTCCTCCAATAACTATCGCATCATATTTTTCTGACATTCTCTTTCACACATCTTTGAATAAGTTTGATGGATTTAATAAGCCTGAAATTACGAGAAAATCCTTCCAATCTTTTTCTTATTCTTCTAGAGCTATTAATTAATTAATTAGAAATTGCAGTTTTATAAGATTGTGGTTTAGAATTGCGAATATAATCTCTTTTTTAATGCTTTAAGAAGAAGGAAGACTGTTGACTCTCTTTTCTGATGCGAGGTCATCTATGTCTCCTTACAAAAGATTTGAGCAGAAAACGCCATTCCTTAAAGACCGAGGACGGCTCGCGTCGGTTTTAAGTACCAAAAAATTGGGAAAGATAGTAATTTGGCTTGCTCACCTAAGAAAGTTAGTTTCAATCGGTTTCCTTTCCTTCCCCTTATTTTTTGGTCATCTCAACCATTACCTTTTGTGCAGCCATCATGCCGGACATGATACAGGTTTGAAAACCTCCTCCTATCTGGGTCCAGGCTCCTGCGAAGTAAAGCCCTTTGAGGGGCCCTTCCTGTGGTAATCGGCTCATAAAGATGTTGTTTGGACTGTATGGAGTTCCTAGGATGGAACCACCGGGGTTGCCGGTGTATCGCATGTTGGTTAATGGTGTGGACACTTCAATGACTTCTATGTGTTCCCTTGTTCCTGGGTAGATTTTTTCGATTTTGGTTAGAATTTTTTCTGCCATCTTGTTTTTGGTGGCCACGTATTCTGAGGGGGGTACTTTGTACCAGGGTTGGGCGTAGCTTAGGGTGGTAAGCACCATAATTGTGGTGCCTGGTGGGGAGGCGTCTGAATATGCAAGGTTGTAGGTAGCCGCCGCAAAATCTGATGGTTCTATACTAACTCTGCCCTTTGACCAAGCGGCGTCAAAATCGTAGCCCCCGTTGATGAATACTTCAAAATCATCTATTCCAAGCTCTTGGTGAGAAATGTCTAAGCCCATGAAAACATTCATGGTTCCCATGGCGATTTCTTTGGTTTGCAGGTTTTGGAAAAAGGAGCTAGGAACCTTGTCTACCCCGATCATTTTTGCGCAGGTTGTCAGAGGGTTAACGTTTGAGATGATATATTTTGAGCTTATCGTTTCATCGTTGTCTGTTATGACTCCCGTGACTGTTCCTCCCTCTGTGAGGATTTTTTTGACTCCGCAGTTGACCCTCACTTCGCTATCCATTTCTTGGATGACATCTACGAAGGCGTTGGCGAGGCTTTGGGTTGTGCCTTTGACTTGAGCTCCTCCATAACGAATATAGGTGTCATAAACAATTGCGTACATTATGTACGATAGTTCTGAGGGAGGGAGGCCGCAGTAGCCCATGATTTGGGATAATACCGCTCGGGCTTTAGGGTCTTTAACCTCCATGTTGAGAACATCTGTTAGAGTTTTGTCCAAGTACGGTAGAAAGTTTTCCTTGATTTCTTTCTGATTAAAGTCCGCTCCCCGCTGTATCAGTGTCAAAGCCCGGTTAGTAGCGCTCATTCTTCCCAGAAAACGCTTTATCCCCTCAGCCTCGTGGGGAAAGGTGTCCACCAAAACCCCTTCCGCTTCCTCTCTCCCTGCGGGAACTGTGATTTCCATATCGGGAAAAATGGAGCGGTAGACCGTATCAAGCTTGGTGAAGTCGACCCTTTTTGTGATTCCGAGACTTTCTAAATACTTGTAGAAGAAGCCGCGTTTGCCTTCCAGATCTAAACCTGAAAGTTCATGCAGTGCGATTTCGAATTCGAATCTTCCCCTTACGAAACTGCCGGCGTAGCCACCGGGCCTATAATGCTTTTCAAGGAGTAGTACTCTCTGCCCATTCTTGGCAAGTGTAGCAGCGGAAGAAAGTCCTCCTAAACCTGCTCCAATCACTATCACGTCATACTTTTCCGACATTTTCTCCCTTCCATTTACCGAATAAAAGTTGAATTAAAATTAAAGTTTTCAACATATTTTTACCTATCTCATTTCAAAGGACTGGTTTACTTAAGTTTTCCGTTTTTACGGTGAGCAGTTCTTAAGGGACATAGATTTTATGTTGCCGATTATTCATTTTAAAGCCCGCTTAATGTTAAACACATATTCTCTGCGGGTTTAGGCTTGGTCCGTCATCACTCTTTATGGGTGAATTTTTTCTGGGACTATTTGGGGGCTTGAACGGAGATAGCTTTCGGCTCGCAGACCTCGACACAGAGCATGCAGCCGTTGCACGAGAAGGGGAAGGTGGCCATTATGACAACAGGGCTGTCCTCCCTCAAGGTTTCTATGGGGTAATATGCCAGAACTTTAAGAGGGCATGTCTTTATGCATTTCAGGTCGCATTTTTTTGGAGCCATACACTTCTCCATATCAGCGGTTATCTTGTATTTTTTCAAAATTTTACCTCCCTTTCCTCACTTTACCAGAGGTCTTTTGCCACAGCAACGCTTTCCCTGTCCATTAGTTTTATCGCTTTATTCTCACACTTGTCTCTGCAGAGACCGCAGCCGAAGCAGACCGTGGGGTCGACGACGGAAAACTGTTCAAGCCTGGAGAATCTTATAGCCCCAAAGTTGCAAGCGAGAAGGCACTGGGGGCTTCCCCCGCAAGCGTCACACTTGCTCGGGTCGATCCGCGCTACATAATGACTCTTCATAGCCGAGTTCCTGATACCGGAGAGCATCCTCGATCTGATTGCAATGCAGTAAGGTAATTCACAGTTGCAGATACCTATAACGTTGGGCATCGGGCACCACTGAACCCACTGGATTAGCCCCTCCTTGGAGGAATCACTACATACCTCAATGGCCTCGTCGGGTGTAATGTACCTGTCGTACTTTGAGAGGGTGCCCTGAACCTTCTTTAGAATGTCGCAGTAGGGCTCGAGGTGCATACAGCTCAGCTTGTCCTGTCCGCCCCACTGTTTTCTACACGCGCAGTAGGTTAGTCCAATTTTCACATCGAATTTCTGAGGGATCTTGAGAAGTTTTAGAGCGTCTTCCAGTGGGATGATCTGGCCTCCGGCTAGGTTCTCAACCATTTTGTTTAATCCATCGAGAGCCTCCTTGGAGTAGGGCATCTCGTCCACGATGGCGTTCACAGTAGCTATACTTTCAACCAGGCCTTTGGGACCGCTTATGGCAACGGTCTCAGCAATAGAGCGGATGTTGGTGTCTTCCCAAGCCTTCTTCAGATTCAGATTCTTCGGATTCAGGTACCACTTCGTACCAACCCCATGGGCAACACAATAATCACACACAACAGTTCCTCCTTCCAAAAAATTTAGAGAAAAGGAAAGACCGGAACATAACCACCACTTATTATAAACTTTATAATGATATTTTAAATAAAAACATATTTATATGTTGTTTGGCAACCCACATCGCAACTTAAGCGGGTGGCTGGTTTTTAGAAAAATTATGGCATATTATGAGATGAAGAAACGCTGCCTTAGAATTAAGCTTAAAGAATGTTGACGGGTGAAAATCCGTGTGCAATAATTAGTTTTGGTTTGGTTTTTGTTCTCTGCGTGTCAACGCTTCCTCCGCTGCTAAGCTGGCTGAACAGATGGTATCCCCCAGTCCTACTGTTGCTCTTGGTTCCGTCAGGTTTGAGGGGATGAAGATTGTAAAGGGTTCTGTTACTGTGAATCCGTCTTTTAGAAATTTTTCTTTGGGATAGTCTTCCTGGTTTTCTAGGAATGTGGCGAGTTTCTGGTGTTCTTTTAGAGCTTTTTCGCTTATTTTTAATTCCCCGCTTCTGAGGGCTTTTTCCGCGTCTTTGATTGTGGGAAAGTTTCCAGTATAAGCTAGGGCGGCAGCGAGCAGTGCGCCGAATAGTATGGAGTGTAGTTCACTTTGGGGCTTGATTCCGTGACTGGAGCTTATGAGACAGAGGGAGTAATCTCGGTTGTGTATTATTACACGGGACAAGCGATATTTCTCCATTATCTTCCTCGCCCCCTGGTAGGTTTTAGTTGCGCTAAGGGCTCTTATTTCCTCAAGACCGTCTCTCTGCCCTAGAGTGTAAAGATTGTCCGCTAATTCGCCCTCGTTTAGTCCAATGGAATTCACATTCGGGGTCATAAGGTTTAGAATGGATTTTCTTATTTTGTTATCCGCGACGAATCCTATCTCGCTATGTATTCGGAGTTCTGTGTTCTTTTCTCTCCAGGATTTGATTAGGTCTATGGTGTTCTTTATGTGGTCTTCAGGCTTTGAACCGTCTGGATAATTGCTCTGGAGCATATGGTATCCTGAAAGCATAACAGTTCCTACTCTGGATATTACTTCCAGCGTTCCTTCCCGGAAGGCGGGATCAATTTTTAGTTTGATGTTCTCATCGTCGAAGGTGGCGATGAACCGGTTCTCAACCGGCGCCCTTACGGTTTCCCCGTTTATTCGGGCTGCGAATTGGTCGTCGAACTCAAAAATCCAGTGTATGAAGGTTTTATCGTTTCCCCTTACCGCCTCCAAAGGTTTTTTGAAAACTATCCTGTTTCCCTCTGTTCGCGGTATGATAATTTCTCCCCCACTCGTGGTGAACAGTTCTGCCTGTATCCGGGGGAGAGCCACCACATTGGGAATAACTCTGAAATTCAGCAGAGCTAAAACGTTGGTCATTATTCCACACTGTCCCCCCATGCGAAGCCTGTCGTAACCGAAAATCGACTTGTTCATCTCTGTGATTTTGGGGTCCCGAATGAACCATTCCTCTCCTTCACCACTTTTGACGCAGAACAGGATTCCTGCTAATACGTCTGAAAATGTTCTAATTTCCCTCGGAGGATGCTTGAGTTTGTGTTGAATTTCCCTTTCCAGATTTCTTTCGGCTATGATGCGTTCTACTTCTTCGCCTTTAACGTGTCTCAGTCCATCTATGTTGGTGTTTAAGCCCGTGATAAACATGCGGCAGAGCCCGATGGACTCACTAACCTCCTTTAGGGCTTGGAAATACTTTCTGGTCCAATCTTCCGCGAACATAAATTCACCACTCCTATTTTAGGGTTCTGTGATTGCCTTTACCAGGTGTCTTGGTCTGTCCGGGTCGTATCCTCTCTTGAAAGCAACAAAGTAAGCGAATAGCTGCAAGGGTATCACGTAGGTTATGGGTGTAAAAATTGCTTCGGTTTCTGGGATACTAATTGAATCGTCGGATAAGCCTCGAACCTGAGAGTCGTTCTCCTGCACCACGCTAATTATTTTCGCCTGATAAGTCTTAACCTCGCTCAGGTTTCTAACCAGTTTTTCATAATTCTCATCCGGGGGAGCAACGAAGATCACCGGGAACCCCGGCTCAATTATGGCTATTGGGCCGTGTTTCGATTCCCCTGCGGGATAGGCTTCGGCGTGAACATAAGCCGTTTCCTTAAGTTTTAGAGCTCCCTCCATAGCGGTGGCGGTGCTGATGCCTCTTCCCAAGAAAAGAAAGCTTGGTTTATTTGCGTAACTGTAAGCAATGTCTCTTATGACTTTATCCTGCCTTTTGATTGTTTTATCAACTATGAGAGGGGTTTGAAAAAGTTCATTCCTAAGCTTGTTCACCTCATCGTTGCTAAGTGAACCCCTCATCAATGATAGGTGTAATGATAATAATGCTAGGCATGCAACCTGCACCAGGAAAGTTTTTGTAGCTGCAAGACCGTATTCGGGACCCGCGTAAGTATAAATGGTGTAATCGGAAATTTTGCTAAGGGTGCTGTCTACAACATTTGTCATGGAGACCACTCTGGCTCCTTGCCTCTTAGCGTGTTTAACCGCGTTTATGGTATCTAAGGTTTCCCCTGACTGACTTATAGCTAGTACCACATAGCTATCATCGAGTATTTTCCCGGTGAGTTCCTGAAACTCCGAAGAGATTATGTTCTGGGTTTTCATGGTGGAAAGCTTGGTGAACATGTACCGCCCAGCCAAACCAGAATGGTTCGAGGTTCCCGCCCCGGTTATATATATTTCTTCGGAATCATTAAGAATTCCAGTCGCCTGCTCACAAATATCCGGCCTCAAACTGAGAGCGTTCTTTAACGCTTTCGGCTGTTCATGAATCTCTTTGAGCATAAAATGGGGGTAACCGCCCTTCTCAACCATCTCCGGAGTCCAAGAACCCCTAGGAGACTTATTCGACACCAACATCACTCCTTCTATTAGAAATCACCAAAACATTTTAAAAAATTTACTAGATTCCAATGCTACACAACGATTCAGCCTTCGGGTAAAGAATGAGCCTTGTATCAATTAAAAAATAGTGGAGAGTAAACTTAAGGTAGAAAGCTTCATAGTACGGAAAAAGTTAATATTGTAAAATTGTTTCGTGTGCAGTAAGATGGTGTTATATATGATTAAGGATGGAATTCTCGCAAAAGGTGAACGTAAAGAGAAAAACTGGAAGGGAACCAAGTTCAAAGAACCATACAAGGAGGCTGTTGAAAGATTCAGAAAAGAGGTAATGGGAAGACCAGACCTCGACCCCGCCACCCTGTTCATCTGGGGAGTCTACATGTCCAAGGGTTTATTGCAAATCATGGAGGATGTGGAGGAGAACTTCGGACCCGAAGGTCAGAAAGTGGTTAACGAAGCCTTGAGAAAAGTGGGATACGACGCTGCTAAGCAAATGTTTGAAGATGCCGAGTTCCCGGATGATACAACTGACATAGAGAAAGCAAGCTTTGTTACTACAGCGGTTAACACCATTCTCTGGACCTCCATCGAAAAACCCGAAATCCTAAGCCATGAGGAAGCCATATTCGATATCTTATGGTGCCCCCACCAAGATGTGTACAAGCCTTTCGACTGCCGAGTGCAACGCTTCCTAGTGGAGGGCGTATTAAAGTATCTCCGAGAAAAAATGGATGTTGGTTTTGATTTAGAATTCAGGTGGATTATTCCCGCAGGAGCGGATACCTGCCGCTTCAGAATCTGGAAGAAAAAGGAAGGTGAAGAAGAAAATCAGTGGGAAAAATACTCTGAAATATTGGCGCAGAGAGCCCTTAAAAGATGGCGGTCAAAGAAGGGAGAAAAATAGAACCAAAAAGGAAAATTAGATAAATTATAACTCAAATCATTATTTTTAAAAAAATAAAAGGTAGCAGTGTTTGACCCATTCGACCAGATTAGCAGCCTTCACCCTTCGAATTTATTAGTTAACCTTCTGAAAGGGGTTTCCAGCACCCCGTCTCTCTACTCAGGTTCTTTCCGTACGACGCCTTGCGGTGGCTTGGGGGGCGGCTCTCCGTCTGCTGAGCCAAATTCTAACGCTACCGTAAATCTCGAAAGCAAATCCGCCGATGAAGACTATCGCTACCCCTATGAGTGCCCAGGAGATTGCGGACAGAGCGTATCGCCCGCCGATTCCCGGACCATACACAAGAGAGAAGCCCAGAACCACCAAGAAAGTGATAACGGATACGCCTGTAATTATTCTACCCAAGTGCCTGTAATTCTCATACGAACCGACAGCAGTCACTTCATTCTCCTCCTCTTAATCTCACTTACTTCTCAACAGTTCTATTAAACGTTTGCCCGAGTTCCTCAGCTTTTCTCCGACTGCTCTGATTCTGGCTCCCAGAGTCCGCCGCTCCTTTATTCCACTGTAAACAGTTCTGATTACCACGTAGACCGTGCCTATACCCAGAACGCCCAAGACCAATAGAGTTGCAGGATCCACCAGCACGGATATGTGCGGGATGGGTAATCCCATCAGTGAGCCGCTGTTAATCTCGAGAATAGTTTCGTACGAGATTGCCGGCGTGTTGCTTGTTTGGACCACGCCCATCAGCCCCACCAGTCCGTTGACCCACACCCCAGCGGGTGTAACCGTCATAGAACCTATAATGTTGTTGTCCCCTATGATCGTCGTCAAACCAGACATTATAATGTTCCCCGTAACAGTCATAATGCCGTTAATAGTACCGAGACCTCCCATACCATTAACGCCCGCCGTCACCATCAAACCAGACATACTCATAGGAATCAGGAACGTGAATATGCCGCTCATCTTTAAGAAACCCGAGTTTGTCACAATACTGGATACAGCGATGTCGCCCGTGATACTGGTCGCGCTACCTATGTAGGTTCCCGAGGAGTTCATGACCACATCGCCGTTTTGAACACTTATCTCTCCGTTGCTTATTCTCGTGTCGCCGATTATTTGCATGTAGCCTTCTGACACCATGATGTTACCGGTTCCCGTCATCATGCCGTTGTCGATGTTAAGAGACCCGGAAATGCTGACAGGACCCTTAATAAAACTACCTCCACCGATACCAAAAGTGCCCTGAATGGTCATGTTGCCGTTCTGTAGTAGCATATCGCCTACATAGTCTAACGTACCGTTGATTATCTGTTGTTGGGGTACTGTGGTGTTTCCTATCATTGACATGGAACCGTTTGTGATGATTGTGGGACCCAGCCCGATGATGTTCTGTGAAGGAGTCACCAAGTCCATCTCCGCTCTTGTGAAGTTTGTTGCACCGGGTGTTATCGTGATGCCTGCCTCTGAGGAGTCGTTGAGAAACTGGTAGCTAATGGAGCCATTGGATACCATGTGGATATGTGCATCTGTCATATTGATATAACCACTGTTTATCCCAAACCAGCCACCTGGACCACCCCACGCTTCAAAAGTAGTGCTTTGATTCCACCACAGGCTGTGCATAGGCAACAAAAGTGGGGACCCGAGGCCCAATAGTTCGGTCAAGTTAGCCACGCCATCATAACCGGATAAATCGAAAACAGTAGTACCAAAAAGATTAAAGGTTAAATGTGTGCTATTGAGTGCTACCATTATAAATGTAGCAGTGAAATTAAGGTAAATCGTTCCTTCGAATACTCTTAAGGCTGTACTAGAATTTGTGGGAAAAGTTTGGTTACTACCTATGGATCCGACATATCCCGGCCCCTGAGATTCGATTTTTTGGTAGTATTCAGTTACGTTCATGAACATTCCATTGGCTGTTGTTGGGTCTCCGATTAGTATGTTTCCATAAAGGTCTACTGTTGAGGGGTTTGCTTCGTTTCCGTCCATGGTTATTGTGCCGTCTTGGTTGCTGGGCTTGCCTATCTCTATTTTATCAGCGGTTATGTTCAGTGCTCCCGACTGAATTAGTGGAGAACCGAGAATTACTTGTGAAGCGTCGGTGAGAGTTAGGTTTCCGTTCAGTGTGGAGCTGCCGATCGTCGTTAAATTTCCGTTTAATGATAGGCCACCGCTGCTGGAACTGCCCAGAGTTGACACCGTGTTTGCGTTGATGGGGATGCAGTTGTTTGAGGCTGGTAGAGCAGTGGCTTGACCTGCTGCCAGGGATATGGCTAGAATGCCGGTTAAGAGTAGAATTGCTGGGATAAGTATCAGGATGTATTTGGTTTTGCCGCTAAAGAGACTCGTTCTTCCTTTGTGTAGCGATAGTTTATTTTTGTTGTTTCCGTTCACGCTCTCTATCTCCATTTTTTTTTAAAAAAAAAGGGCTTTTCTCACCCTTTGTCTCACTTTTGGCGCCTTTTTATTATTTAAATATTTCTAAAAGCAACCCTTTTTTACGGCACTTATTATGGAGTATTTTTCCCACTCGCTTCCTTCTTCTTTTCTCATCCAGATTCTGAAGCGGCAGGTATCCGCTCCTGCGGGAATAATCCACTTGAACTCTAAATCAAAACCATGACATAGGGGATTATGCCGCAAACTCCCCTCTTGCCTTTTTATATAGACTATTCTACAAAAATTCAAAAAATTCCTTCTGAGTGTTTATATACAAGATACAGGAGGAAGAGCACTAAAAAGATGGGAAGCAAAAAAAAGGACAAAAATAAAACAAATTATAGCAATTTAACCCATTTCTAACATTAGCATTATAAATTTAAAAAGACTAATAAAAGAAACATTTTTATGAAACATTCGTAATCTACTATTAAAATTATGAAAAAACTAAGGGAGGTAACAGCACATGCCGATTTGTAATAGGTCAAAAATTCGTCCCGATGTGCTTAAACTCATGGATGATCTTCTAAAGGAGCAAATGAACGGTGTCATGGAGTTTCTTAGTGCCAAAGAGAATCAAGGGTTCGACTTCGGAACTCTATACCAAAGACTGATAAGTGGAAATGAGCAATTTTTCAAGAAAAAAAGAGAGGGAACGATAGACGAATTATACGGTTATTTTAAAGAAGAAGAAATGCTTTTCTTGGCTAAGGTATTCCGCCATGCCTTTGAGTATGCTGCGAATATAGAACAAAAAAAGTACCCCATCCCCAAAAATGTAAAGGTGGAACCAATCAATGCTGGCGGCATTTCCGCAGAGTGGCAAACCGTCCCCGGCGCAATGAAAGACCGAGTTCTATTTTATATTCACGGAGGAGGTATGGTCTTGGGCTCTACGAATAGTCACCGAGTTTTCACTACTACCTTAGGACAATTAACAAAGATGTGTGTACTGAGTGTGAATTACCGACTCGCGCCTGAGCATCCATATCCCGCCCCGCTAGAGGATTGCACCGCTGCATACAAATGGCTTCTATCAACGGGTATCAAGCCCAAAAATATTGTTATCGCCGGAGACTCAGCAGGGGGCAATTTGACGCTCACAACTCTCGTGAAATTACGAAATGACGGAATACCCTTACCCGCCGGAGCAGTCTGTCTTTCGCCATCAACAGATTATACCGGTTCTAACGACGCGTTTTGGGAAAACGCTGAGACTGATCCCGTTTTAGCAGATATCGGACTTTTTTGGTGGATACCGGCATATTTGGGAGGAGCAGATCCCAGTGATCCCTTGGTTTCTCCGCTCCACGCAGATTTAAAGGGTCTACCGCCTTTGCTGATTCAAGCGAGTACCTGTGAAATGCTCTTTGGTGATTCTAAGAGTTTTGCCGACCGGGCTCGGGCAGCTGGTGTGAAAGCGACTTTGCAAATTTGGGATGGCATGGTGCATGTGTTCCAATCTTTTGGATTGCACGATTTGCCCGAAGCAAAAGAAGCAGTAGACAAAATCGTCAAGTTTGTTCAAAAACTATTCAAATAGAACCATATTATGCAATCTCTTTTTTCTAAACCATTTTTTTAACCTTTTGTGGTCTGGGTTCCTACGAAAAAGTGTGTAATTATGATTTTTGTTTCACGCATCTATCATCTGAGATAATTGCGCAGAGTCCGCATTTTTCAATTTCAATGCTTGGGTCGAACTCCTTATGTAATTTGCACATTAATCCTTTAGCTCTAATTGTTCGGCAAATTTCGCAAAACATGAGGACGAAGTCTTTATGGGAAAACCCACCATTAGCCAATGATACCGCCAATTTTTCTATTAAATTTTTAACATCACTTTCATTCTCCAAGTCAATTGCTGTTCCACGTATTTTACTACCGTATAGGCTTATAGCTGGTTGACTGATTCCCAAAAGTTTGGCTGCTTCAACCTGTTTCAAATGGTGTTTTGTTACGAGTTCTTTTGCGGTCATGGCCCGTACTACGGGTAAGATGCATTTTACTGCGATTTCACATGGAATTGACATCTTTGGACTCTCCAAGGTATGTTGTTACGGCAAAGTATATATATTTTATTACTATAGTAATAATGATAACTGGAGGCGTGTTGAAAAATGGATAGAAATGATGAAAAATTGAGGGAAACATGCCCTGGAATAAGTAACTTCATAAGACCAAAACCTGAGTACATCCCCTGCGCAAACTGTGGAAGCAGCGTTGAAATATGGACCGATGAAGACGAAACAGACTGCCCAAACTGTGGAGCAAAAGTCTCCAGAAAGGTACAATCATGTCTAGATTATTGTGAATACGCGGAAGAGTGCAAAAAAATAATTGCAGAAAGGAAGCGATAAACACATGAAGGTCATGCGGAAAATTGTTACAATAGACGAGGATAAATGCACCGGGTGTGGGGCTTGCGTTCCTGACTGCCCCGAAGGCGCATTGCAGGTCATTAACGGAAAGGCCAGAGTTATAGGGGATCCATTATGCGATGGACTGGGCGCATGTGTTAGGGGATGTCCCGAAGGTGCACTAAAAATAATAGAAAGAGAAGCAGAGCCCTATAATGAAAGGAAAGTAATAGAAGGCATAGTTAAACAGGGACCAGATGTAACGAAAGCCCATTTACAACACTTAAAAGATCACGGTCAGGAAGATTATCTAAATGAAGCACTAACATATCTGAAAGAAAGAGGAATAGAAATCGATTTTGAAAGAGAGTCTCTGAGTCAGCCTACTCAAACAATTTCTGGTGGTTCTGATTTGAGGGTAGTGGATTACAGCGATGCTAAGAATCCTTTGCTCATTTCGGAGACTAGACAGGAATCTGAATTGAGGCAATGGCCCGTTATGTTAAGGTTAGTTTCCCCAAGTGCTCCATTCTTCGCTAACGCCGATTTGGTAGTGGTTGCCGACTGTGTACCCCTTGCTTATGCTAATTTTCACCGAGACTTTTTGAGGGGCAAAAAGGTTGTTATCGGTTGTCCAAAATTTGACGATACTCAATTCTATGTAGAAAAGTTGTCTCAGATATTTAAACAGTCAAGTGTGAAAAGCATAACGGTGATCACAATGGAAGTTCCCTGCTGCCAGGGACTGTACCATATTGTACAGGAAGCGCTTAAACGCTCGGGGAAAAACATTCCTACAAATAAAATAGTCATCGACACTAAAGGTAAGATAAAGCAGTAACATCAAGCCACCCCGAGAACCTTATTCCTTTTTTTAAGCAATTAATATCTATAAGCTATTATTAAAAATCAGTAAAACATAATAAATTATAATAAACAGTTTTATAAAATATTTACGAACAGTTCTCTTGAATTGAGTATAATAATTTTTGAAAATTTTGAATGGAGGATATATATTGGAAGAAAATAGAATCTCATACCACGATTCTGTAAAAAAAGTATACCAAAGAATCAAAAAGGACAAAATGACAAATATCTGGGATCGATACGAAGCCCAAGGCATGCCAGAACCCGACAGGAGATGCCCCTTCTGTCAAGCAGGGGCTCGTTGTGACCTGTGTTCAAACGGTCCCTGCCGTGCGGATATAACAAAAGACAAGAGAGGAGTTTGCGGCATAACCGCCAATGGAATGGCTATGCGCATGATGCTGCTCAGAAACGTCATGGGCGCATCAACCTACCATTACCACACCGATCAGACTGTTAAGACTCTCCGGGCGACAGCAAAGGGCAAGACACCATTCGAAATCAAAGAGCCTGAAAAATTGAGAACCTTTTCTGAAAGACTTGGAATAGACACCTCAGGAACAGATAAAGAAATAGCCATCCGCCTTTCTGATTTTGTAGAAGAAGACTTTAACAGAAAATACTATGAGCCGAGCCAAATCGTTGAAGCACTCGCTCCCCAAGAACGCAAAGAGGTTTGGAAAAAACTGGACATCTTTCCCGGCGGAGTTTACGGCGAGATGATGCTGGCCACAAGTTCCTGCCTAACCAATGTTGACGGCTACTATCAAAGCTTGGCTTTCAAGGCCATGCGTCTCGGTTTGGCAATGGCTTATCAGAGCCAGATTGTAAACGAGTACTGCCAAGACATACTTTTTGGAATACCAAGACCCCATACGATGCGTGTAGACCTCGGTGTATTAAACCCCGACTATGTTAATGTACTACCCAACGGCCATGAACCCTTTCTGGGGTTCGCCATGGTCCAACTGGCTCGAAAGCCGGAATGGCAGAAGAAAGCAAAAGCAGTCGGTGCCAAAGGACTGCGAGTCATCGCAAACATTGAAACCGGCCAAGAAATGATTCAGAGATGGAATATGGATGACGCTTTTTACGGTTTCACTGGGAACTGGATTATGCAGGAAGCGGTGCTGGCCAGCGGCTGCGTAGACCTTTTCGCGTGCGACATGAACTGTTCCATGCAAATCGATCCATTTTATGCTCAAAAGTACAAGTTCAAACTGGTACCAGTAAGTGAGCTAGTGGCCTTTGATGGCATCACCGATCGGGTCAATTATGAACCCGAAAAGGCTGAGAAACAGGCCGCTCAACTCCTGCAAATGGCAATAGACAACTTTAAAGAACGCAGAGCCTCCATAGAGCCAGTTACTCAATTACCCATGAAGGAAGCACTGGTCGGCTTCTCCACCGAAAGCATCCTTGAAGCCCTCGGCGGTTCCCTTGACCCACTCCTAGAAGCCATAAAAGACGGAACCTTGCGAGGAGTAGCAGGTCTTGTCTCATGCACCACACTACGGGATCACGGTCAGGATGCTCACAGTGTAAGTGTAGCCAAGGAACTGATTAAGCGTGATGTTCTAGTGCTTTCTATGGGATGTGGCAACGGAGCTATGCAAGTCGCAGGTCTCTGTAGCGCAGAAGCCAAGAAATTTGCAGGTCCGGGTCTTAAAAGTATTTGTGAAAAACTGAATATACCTCCGGTCCTCAGCTATGGAACTTGTACAGACACCGGACGCCTCGCCGACCTACTTGCGGCAGTTTCAAACGCTTTAGGAGGTGTGCCAATACCGGATCTCCCTGTTGCAGCAGTCGCACCCGAATATATGGAACAGAAAGCCACCATCGATGCAATATTCGCTTTAGCTCTAGGACTATTCACCTACGTTAATCCAGTGCCAACGGTTACCGGAGCACCCAGTCTGGTCAAACTCTTGACTCAGGACCTCAAACAGGTAACAGGTGCCCAACTTAATCTTGAAAAAGACCCAGTTAAAGCAGCGGATGCTATCTTAGCCCACATAGAAGCGAACAGAAAAAAACTAGGTATCTAAAGGTCTAATATACACAAAGGTGCAAAGTTTTATATCACCTTTAACCTTCTTTTTTTTTTAAAAAAAATTAGAGAAAAAAATAAGTCAGAATCATTCCAAATTGGAGCGAATCGAATCATGTGTAAATATTTAGTTGAGATTTCTTAAAGAATGGAGGTAATTGAATGAAGCGTGTTGAAAAACAAACCGGTGGCGAAAAACTTGTGGGGCGTGCGCTGCGGTTAGTGGATTTGATAGATTACCAGGAAGGGGCTGTGGTGAGCAGGACAATAGTTGATAGAAAGACGGGAACGGTAACCCTGTTCGCTTTTGACGAGGGTCAGGGATTGAGTGAGCATACGGCTCCGTTTGATGCTTTAGTCCAAATTCTTGACGGTGAAGCGGAGATTGTTATCTCGGGCAAATCTCTTCGCGTGAAGGAGGGCGAAATGGTTATAATGCCAGCCAATCAGCCACACGCCCTGAAAGCAGTAAAAAAATTCAAGATGATTCTAATAATGATTAGGTCTTGAAAGCCTTTGTGAGCCACTTTGTCCAGAACCGCGTTTGCGGTACTCGGCGTACTCAAATCCTTTCGACACTTTATATCTACTGAGAACATTGACCTTAAAGCTTAGACCCGAATGGTCCCTCTCTACTTGCATTATACATACATGTATGCCAGAAAGATATATAAACTTGGAAGATTCAATATAAGTGTGTTATAGCAAGTGAGATTCGAAAGCAAAGCGTAACTTGTTGAAACAAGACGAGAAAACCCTACTATATGAGTCC
Organism: Candidatus Freyarchaeota archaeon; assembly: GCA_030587365.1. Classification (GTDB taxonomy): domain Archaea; phylum Asgardarchaeota; class Jordiarchaeia; order Jordiarchaeales; family Jordiarchaeaceae; genus Jordiarchaeum. The sequence continues at coordinate 167,098 of JAUQZE010000003.1, forward strand.
CCTTCGGGTTTAATCATTTAAAATTTTAGGAAAGGTGAAGACCTGATGGCAGATATGAAAGATTTTTTTACCGGTTTGGTTTATGGTACAATACTTAGTTCCGCGGATAAGATCGGAATAAGGCCAATGTTACTGGGGCGCCAATCATCCAAAATATTAGGCCCTATGATAGGAAGTCTAGCGCAACAATTTATAGGCAAGGAACCACCTAAAAACATGCAGGAATTTTTGAAGGTATTGGAAACAATTGGAAAAGATACCGGGGTATTAGGCAAAGAGTTTGAATTGAGTTACTTACAAAACAAATTCAGCTTGAAAATAAAGGAATGCCTCTGGCTAGAAATGGCTAAATATGGGAAAACCCTAGGATACAATGCTTGCCCCCTGTGTGGTGTAGCAGTTATGGCGATGGGAATCCTCGAGGCTATGAATCTTAGTCAAGTAGTAGGCATGGATGTTGAAAACAAGGATGGCAAATGTCAAATCAAACTAGGAACAGAAGAAAAATAAGTCCGATTTGAAGAAATAAAATAAGCCCTCATTTTTTCTATTTTTGAATAATGGATTAGGATTTTTTAGTACATGCAATCTAAAAGGAAATTGGTTTTTCAGAAGTGGTAAAAGATTCAAAGGTTAATTAACTGATTCTAGTTTTGTCTCTTTCCGCTTGGATTTTTTATGGGATTCTGAGAACCTAAAGGTTCTTCGTATTAATTTGATTGCTCCGTTCATAATTGGTTTTTTTTGCGGAAGATTTTTATAAAAGGTGGAAAAGCGTTCATTAACAATTTGAATCAAACTATTTGTTTTTCACGAAAAAGGGATGTTGAGAGAATTGTCGGAAGATATTGTTATAGTTAAACGAGAACCGCCCTTGGCATGGATCATTATGAACAGACCCAAAGTCAACGCTCTGAACGTTGCTCTGATTAACAAGCTTGATAAGACTTTTGACGACCTTTGGTTCGACAAGGAAGTTCACGTAGTAGTCTTGATGGGTACTGGTGAAAAAGCATTCTCTGCGGGAGCTGATCTTAAAGAGCCACCACCATTGACGCTAGGGGTTCCTATGGCTGTTTCTCAAATGGAAACCGCGCTGCTCATGGCTAAATTAACCACCAAAATTGAAAAGTTCCCCAAGATTGTGATAGCGGCAATCAGGGGGTTTGCTCTCGGTGGAGGATGCGAACTCGCTAGCGCTTGTGACTTCAGAGTAGCTGCTGAAGGCTCCCAACTCGGACAACCGGAAATAGATCGTGGAATAATACCGGGGTGGGGAGGCACCATGAGACTGCCCAGACTTATCGGACTCGCCAAGGCCAAGGAGCTCATACTCTCAGGCCAACCCATAGACGCGCAAGAAGCTTATAGAATCGGATTGGTAAACAAGGTGTTATCATTCCAAAACTTTGAGAAAGATGTAAAAGAGTACGCTCTAAAACTAGCCAACGGGCCCCCCGTCGCCCAGAGAGCAGCAAAATACGCGCTGAACTTCGGATCCCAAGGTCCTCTGGATGCGGGACTAATATTCGAAGGCGCTCTAGCAACCATCGCCACAGTTAGTGAGGATGCCAGGGAAGGCGTAATGGCGTTCCTAGAAAAGAGACAACCCAAATTCAAGGGCGCATAAAGCCAATCAAAATTTTTTAAAACAATTTTACTCCCTTCTTTTTCTTTTTTTGAATTGTTAAAATAACTGTACTTGTTGAAAAAAGTGAATGTTAAAATGAGTAAGAAAGGAAGTTACAAACGAGATTTGGTTAACTTGTTTGATGAATTTCTTAAAACAGAAGATGAGGGCAAGATTTTCGAGTTTATAATTTTGAATAGTAATCTTCCTGGACCTAGAGGAAATTTGGAATTAGCTGCGGAGTTTGCAGAATTGGTTGAGGAGTATTTCGTCAAGGATTCTGAAAGGCTGTGGAACCTGTGTTTAAAGTTAATGCGGTTTTCTTCGGATGAGGCGCCAGTCAACAATCCAAAAGAATTTCTCGCGTTCTGTGGAGCTTTTGCCATAGGTGCTATTGGCTCAGTCTCCTCAGATTTCTTTGAAGATGCATTATTCCGTTTACGAGAATTATCAAATGATCCGAGATGGAGAGTAAGAGAAGGTGTGGCGATGGGTCTTCAGAAGCTAATAGAAAGGCAAAGCCAAAAGACTTTGAAAGAATTAGATGGCTGGATAGCAAAAGATAATTGGCTTACAATGAGGGCAGTAGTAGCAGGAGTGGCTGAACCCGCCTTGCTAAGAAATGAGCAGAATGCACGGTGGGCCTTAGAGCTGCATAAAAAAATCTTTGCTCAGGTTCTAGCTACTAAAGACCGTAAATCCGAGGGGTTCAAAAAATTGAAACACGCATTAGGCTATTCTATCAGTGTCGTCATTTATGCAATTCCAAAGGAAGGTTTCGGATATGTCTATCAACTCATAGATTCACAGGATTCGGATATTCTGTGGATAATTAACTCGACAATGTTAAATTTAAGGTTGTTTCCTCCTTTTTCGGCGTTGGGCTTTTAGGCGGCTGCGGGTGGAGCGAGATCGATTATAAAGGTGCCTGACCACCAGACGAACTGCGTCCTCGTGCGAGAGCTGGTTTAGGGGTAGGGCGGCGCGCATCATCTCCCGAACATTGGCTACTGAGAGGTTGGGAAGAGCCTCCACTTCCAGCCGCCGCGTAAGCTCAGGGTCCCGGGGGTACTTCTGGGCCCAGTCCAGCTTTGTCTCGCCTATGAACCACAGGGCGATGGCGTCTAGGGCGGAGTGGTGCATCCAGGCCCGGTACTTGCGGGCTATGAGCTCATCCCACCCCAGCTCCGACTTGGCGTCTTGGAATATGCGCTCCGCAAAGTAGCGCATGCTGCGCCACTGGGCTAGGGTCTTAAGGGAGGTGTCTCTGGGAGCGTTGCTCAGGGAATAGCTGTGGTCGCCGTCCTCTTCGCGTCTTATGAAGAGCCACTCCTCCCTTACCCGCCCCTCGTCGTCCATGGTCCACACCCGTCGGGCGGCGCACCAGTAGCTCAGCGTTCCCCGCTCCGCGGGACGGAGTTCGACTTCCCGCCAGTCTAGGTCGGGGTGGTGAATCAGCTTCTGCACCTTTACTGGTTGTACTCCGTTAAGGACCTGCGGGCGGGTTGGGGGTCTTCCCCTCCCTCGCTTCTGAGGCTTCTCCGGAACTCCGGTCTCAGGCTTCTCCAGATAGACGAGGGTGTTGGCGGGGATTTCTGCCAGGTAAAGGATTTTTTCTGCGTCTAGGGCGGCTCTGAAGGGGGCGCTTCGCCCGTAAAGGGTGTCGCAGCCCACTATTTGGAAGGGTATTTTGTTTGTTTTAGCCCTCCGGATCATCTCCAGTCCTATTTCGATCTTGGTTGTGAAGGTTCTCTCCTGGGGGATGTGCAAGCGGCGGCGGAGGTCGGCGTGTTGTTCGTCAAACTACTCCTCTGACAGGTAGAGTTCTGCGTCCAGCATCAGCCAGATGTTTGCCTGGTAGTATCCTAGTGCCACGCCGACCTGTCCTAGGTCTACCTTTCCCTGTCGGCCTAGGTACTGTCGGGCGGCTCCGGCGCTATCTGTTCCCGCCCGCTTGTCTCCGCTTTCGTCCAGGGTTAGCATGCCTCCCTGTAGTTCTGGTCTCTGGCGTACTTCGGCTTGGATCTGGTTGAAGACTGCGCGGGCTTGCCAGGGGGAGTCGGACATGAAGTGTTGCAGTTTCTGCCCGTCGTCCTGGGGTTGGTTTACGCGGCGGGCGATGTTGGCGTAGTTTCTCTTCTCCTCCATGGTCAGCGACCCCCGCATGTAGACCAGGGCTTGCTTGCTGGTGTCTCTGGTTTTTGTCCTGAAGCAGGCTCGGAAGCGAATCCAGATGCGCCGCAGCCTTTCAGCCAGGTCGGCGGTCTCTTCCACGGGCAACCCCCAGCTTTTAGGGTCGAGGACACCATATCTTTCCTTCTCCGTGTAGTCTACCGTCATGTCCTGCGTGGAACCTCCTATCCAGATTTATGTGCTTCCACGAGGATAATCATACCATATCCTAGCAAAAATAAGACAAAAGTTAAATTTAACATTGTCGAGTTAAAGAGAATTTGAAAAAGAGCAGGTTAACCAAAAACTTTCCTAATGAAGTAAGCTCCATAATGAAATTAATATAAACTAATTCTATAGAGGGCTTTGGCTAGAATATTTCTTTATTCATTACTCATTTTGTCGAGATAAGTTGCCCTTTTACACTTTTAATTTTAAGGAGCAGATCGTGCCTGTTCTGTGGGGGGATGATTTCCTTCTCTTTTTTCTGGAGTGTGATGGCATTCGATTGGCATGTTGTGGCGCAGTTTCCGCAGCCGATGCACCTGTTTAAGTCTACTGTTGAGATTCCGTCCACCATTTTTAATGCATCCATTTGACAACGCTCTATGCAATTTTCACATCCGGTGCATGATTCGTGGTCTATCTGGACGTAATGGTTTGTAGAGAATAAATCTACGGGACGGGGGAGTAGTTTTAAGCTTGATAAAAACCCGCAGCAACACCCGCAACAACTGCAGATAAAATTCGGTCGCTGAGCATTTCCCGGTTGAAGGACTAATCCCGCTTCCTCGTTTTTTCTCAGGATTTCTAGGGCTTCTTCCTTGCTTATGGGGCGGGCCCATCCCTGATCAATATTTATTTGGGCCACAAACCCAAGAACCATACAAGTCTCATCTGAGGACGTTACTCTGCATGGCTGTCCTCTTATTTCTTGGGTCTTTCGGCATATGCATTCAGTTACTCCGATTGGTTCATCTGTTTTTTTAATTATTTCTATTAAGTCGTCATAAGTTGCTACTTGGTTCTTGCTGGTTATGCTTTCTTCTACTGGTATGACTCGGAGCTGGGAAATTCCCGTGTGGAATAATTCTTTACCAAATCCCTCTTTGCCATATTGTGACATATCTTCCACGAATTCTTTCGTTAGTCTTTTTACTTGGAGCTCATGCATGCCGACCACTAGCATTGCGTTTGCATAGTATTTCTCGTCGCCCTCTTTTTTGTAATAGATGCCTCCCTTTTTTGCCATGTTGTCTAATTTTTCCTTTAACTCCTGTATAGACATTTCAGTTCTATCAAGGCGGCGGTAAATGCTCTCTAAGGGTTCAAACTCCCAGCTTAATTTTGTAGCGATTTTTGCTTCCTCAGGAGTAAAAATGTTCTTCAATATGCGCAGTTCTACACCGGACTTTGTGGGCGGGAATCCGATGGGCATTTGGTCGAGGTGTTTCTGCAATTCACGATAAACATCAACATGCGCAGCCATTAAAATCCCTCATTCTAGTATCATATAAATGAAATTCATTTTTTAATAGTTGTGTATGAACTTTATGTATTCAGAATCATTTCCTATTCTAAATTATTTCACAACCCAAAAAGAATAGATTAATCAAAAACTATCTGATACATTCATCTTTTCTGCTAGATTATTACGTATCTAATTGCATTATAGATAAATTGCATAAACTTAAAATATGTATATATATACTAATTATATTGAGGGTTGAAATTAGAAAGCGAACCATTAATAAAAACCCTTGACATAAGTCCAGGCCCTTTTTACGCCTGCAAACTTGCAAAGTGGGTGGTGAGTATATGCCCATTAAAAGTGATCGTTATGATGCCCTAGCTTACAGCACTTCCTTAATTTTTGGTACGATACTTAGTGCCGCGGATAAGATGGGAATAAAGCCCATGCTACTCGGACGCCAGGCATCAAAAATAATCGCTTCCATATTTGGCGAACTCTCCAGACAGATTCAGGATAAAGAACCCGCATCAAATCTGGAAGAGTTAATAAAAGACACAGAAAACATTACAAAAAGTTTCTCATCGATTCTTAACGTAGGAATCGAAGCGAGTTTCTCTGACAATTGTTACACGGAGAAAATAATTGACTGCCCATATCTTGAAATGGCTAAATTTGGAAAATCTTGGGGATATAAAGCCTGCCCTCTGTGCGGTATAATGCTTATAATGATGGGCAGCATCTCTGCACTCGGTTTCGCTGAAATTTTAGATGCAAAAATAGAAAACAATAAAAACACATGCGTACTCAAAATATTAATTGAACAAAAATAGAGTAGTTCCAGAAATAAATTGAAAGCCCAGTTTTTACCTCTTTTCATAATTTTCTATTTTTAAGTATAATTACCCTTAACAGCCAAGTTCAACTTGGATAAGATCCTTGTTTCACCTTCCGAGAAAATGCAGCTCCAGCTAGTTGGTATATCGGAAAAATTAAAGAACATGAATATGGGTGGAGAATGATAGAACGGTTCAAAGATTTTTTGGCGAGTGTGAAGTGAAAATTGTCTGAATCATACTGGGCTGGAGAATTTGATGATGTTGATTTACCCGAGAATGAGGTTTCTGACCTTATCGAGGAGGGGCTCTGCAATCTGGGATTTATGATAGTTGAGAAGGAAGAGGATGAGGGGAAAATTGTTACCAGACTTAAGTCAGGTTACGTTGACTCTATCGGTTCAGTCACATTCAAGAAGAATAAAAAACATGTTTCCATCAGTATAAGCTATGAAATCATCAAGCCTGATGTTAAAAAGATTTCATTAGACGAAAAGACCATTGAAAGTGAGGTAAACAAGCTGGAAGAAACTTGGAAAAACCTTTCCAGAATGATTGATTCTTTATTTTCAAGTGGGTTTATTCCGGCACCGGAGATAAAAAGTGTTTACTGCCCACACTGCGGTAGAGAAATTGATTGGGATTCTTTCTTCTGCAAGTACTGTGGGCACGAAGTGAAATAAATTGGCTATCAATTAGAGATGACTCATAGGGGTTTTGAGTACGATGAAACATTAGGTTACTAAACTATTTTTTATTGTGTTGGCTGGTGCTACTTAACGAATTCTGGTCTTATTTTTTGATAGCTTTGATTGCTAGATTGTAGGAGAATCTACCGTAGTTTTTGAAATATTCTCTGTCCATAATTGCTCTAATAAAGGGGTCGAGGTACTTTATGTAATTTTTACCGAGGGCGATCATTCCGAGGGCGGCTAGAAGGTAGGCGAGGGGGTAGAGGAATAGACCTGAAGTGAAAACTTCTACTACCTTGAAGAATCCTTCTATAATGCTCCTTAGCTCTTTCACCGTGTATCTTTTGTGCGGTCCTGTGTAGCCTGGCTTCGCCCCAGCTTTATCCCCCCTGAATGTTAGTCTGCGAATTGAAGGTATCATTTTACTTAGCATGTAAACTATGTTATCGTAGTCGAGAAAGCTGAAAAGTCCCTTATGTGGTGTTGTTAGAATTATGGTTCCTCCTTTCTTTAAAATTCTGTGAGCTTCGTTTAGGAGAGTCTTTTCATGCTTTACGTGTTCAATTACTTCGCATACCGTTAGTGTGTCGAAAGCTTCGGTTTTAAATGGTAAATTCTCACCCGCGCAAACTAGGAACTCTAGCCAAGGGTAGATTTTTTTCCCTAATCGAATTTGATCCTTGTTCGGATCAACTCCGCAGGTCCTTTTACACTTTTTAGCAAAATGGATGGTATAGTAACCGGCTGAGGAGCCTAAATCAAGCAGCAGATACGAGCCCTCAGGTATCCAGGAGAAAACAAGCCTAGCATAGTCCCTTAAAGGATATATAAACAGCGTTTTTCCCTCCAGTAAATGTGAAGTTTTGTTCTTAAGTTATAAACACCCCCATTAAAAACATTTTGGCTAGTTCTCCGAGCGGTTGCTTCAATTGCTATAAAGATTACTCAGTATATTTAGCAGTATCAGTAAAATAAGAATCATACCGCGAATATCTTTGAGAACCTCCGAGGCCCCATTCTACCTGATATCGGGCAAATCCTAAAGGAAGTAGAAACTAAGGCTGCCCTCATGCATGTAGTGCTTGCACCATGCTCAAATAAAGTGTTGTGGTAATTTGAGTCGTAATCTAAAAAAAAGGGAAAATGGTGTAAGGAGGTTTCTTAGATTTAATGTAGTTCTGGTGTACATGGTTTGTGTATGAGTGAAACGGATAATTTTTGTCTTGAATGGGTATTTGGTACCCTGTTGGATTTTACCTTTTTTGGAATTTATCAATTTGCTCCACGAGTTTCATTAGTTCTTTCTGGAGTTTTTCCTTGTGTTTCCGGTCTCCCTGGGTGATTGTGCCTTCACTCTCTTTTCTTCGCAGTCCTTCAATCTCTAGCCTTATTTCTAGGAAGCGTTTCTGGATTTCTTCCAGCTTTTCTGCCTCTGTGGGCGTTACTGCGGTTTCGGGGGGGACTTTCGAGAGAAAGAGGCTTGCGTATATGTAGTCCTTTTGAACCTTATCGTACTTAACCTCGGTTTTAAGCCTCTTTTCGGTGTATTCATCGTAGCTTAGTTCGCCGGAGTCGTGTCTTGCTTTTAGTTCTTCAAGCTTCGTTCCGTACTTGTTCAGTTCTCCTTGCAGTCCTTTCTTTTTTCGGTTTAGGTTGGCAACCTTCTGTTTATGAAGTTCTTGCACTCTCTCCATGTCTATTACTGAACCCAGAGCCGCTGGGAATGATTCACGGAACTGGCTTACGTCACCCTTCCAGTCCTTCAGCTGCTTCCGATGTGTCTGTTCAACTTGGGTTAGGAATTTGTGCAGCTTGCCCCTAATCCAGAGTTCCTCATCAATCCCTATGTCGCTTGTTATGCAGGTCGCGGTGAGCAGTTCACTCTCCTCTCGTATGAATGTTCCGAACTCTGTTCCCAGCCTCTTCAGTCCTCCGACCTTCATCTCTTCTAGGAAGGACTTGATCGCCGACATAAATCCTGAAATAAGAGCCACATCCTGCCCCATGGAAACAAAGTCAAAGGCCCAAATAAGAACACCACTAGAATTATGATCCACGATAATGTGCTCAAGACTTCTCAGCGCGTTTCTTGGAATTAGTCTTCTCTTATTAGCAGTGTAACCACCAGCTCCAGCAACCACAACAGAACCTAGGGCAATCAGAAATAGGTACTGGTTGAACCGCCCCTGATTCTCAAAATAAGTACTAAGGTAAGTCGTTGTAAAGAAAGTTTGGGTTAACATAGCTACAAACACATTTTGGTAAGTGACGATGATGGTTGCAGTGAAGCTCACAGTTTCAATCCAGTTTGAAGAAACATCAAAGTACAGAAGATTCTGCGAAAGGTTTACAGAAGTGCTCCACCACCCAATCCCCGGACCAGTGCCGGTAACATTCGTACCGTTGATTTTCAGACCTACGTCACTCGGCCAAGGTAATCCTGAGGGATCATTAGGGTTCAAGTAGAGCTTTAGACACAGGTCGAAGGTACCTATATAGGCGAAATCCGTATTGCCGAAAGCAAAGGGCATCGTAGTGTTAGTTGTAGTGTTATAGAAGAAGGCCATCCAGTAGGCGGGGCCGGCGTCCCCATTGTATGAGTCTCTAGTGTATAACCAGTAGACAGTTGGATCTGTAACACTGGTTACGTTCTGGGTTATGCCGATAAAGTAAGTGTTATTGTATGTTTGGTTATTGGTAGTATCGAGATGGAGGTACTCACTTGGATTAGTAGTAAGGTTTAAAGTTTTAAAATCCAGAAGACCGCCAGTATTATTAAGAGACACACCGGTTATATTGTAGAGCGTAGCGTCGGGCATCGTCCCCCAAGTAGCGTTGTTTGTAGCATTGAGAATGTAAATGTTCACGTAGGCGCTCTCGTTGGATTTTATATTAAGAAGAAGCGCGCTCAACCTGTTAAAGTAAACCGTCTGCCCGGGTGTTAAGTAAAAGGACATAAAAAGTGCAAAAAATACCGAGTCATCTATCGAATTACTTGGCATAAATAAGGGGAAAGGTTGTTCTGCATAGTCCTCACGCACCATAGTGTAGGTTGACGTATTAATGTTCGAGAGGGTTATGTTCACAGATGAAACCGCCCAGCCCTCAGGGCGGTACCATTGCAAATCAAAGATTGTATTAGAACTGTAGTTATACTCGCTAACGTCTTTCACCAGAACACTAGATCCGTCAGCCCACCCACTAGTCGAACCAAGCATTAGAGGATAATTAGGGAAACTATGAGAGGAAAGCATTGCACTAGCTGTTAACCACACTAGGGGAAGCAGCAGTAGAGATAGTATGATTGCAATTTGCTTCTTTTTCAATCTCATAAGCATTTCCCCAATCATTGTGAACTTATATATGAATGCTATTTAATAAGCTTATGAATCAGGCAAAACAGGGAGGACAACAAAGAAAGATGAACAGAGACTATTAGCCTCCTCGAACTGCACCTAGAACAGGTGAAGTATCTCGAAAAATTATCAGATATATTGTATGGGGATTTTTTCTCTATTCAGATGGCTCTGGAAAATTGGTATGAACCTCTTTGAATAGATAAGCGAAAAGTTATTGAAAGGTAGGAACCCTCCAGAAAATCTTATTTATGGGTTGGGGAGATACTTTATAGTTGCTCCTGAACTTTTCGCGTCATGTTTTGAAAGCCGTCTGTGAGAGCGTGGATTCTAATTTGAAGGTTGTTTTGTCTCCTACCAATGAAGGATTTGGTCATGCCCAGAGGGCAGAGGCGATAGCGTCAAGATTGATCGGAATGAAGGACACTGAGTGCCTTGTTTTCACCGATCAATCGAGGGTGAATTATCTTTCCACCCTGAATTTGAAGTATAATAGCAGTCTTCACGGAATAAAATACGTTTACAGAAAGAATGGTGACCTTAACACCCTAGCAACCATTTTTAGATTAATGTTCGACAGCACATTTTTTCCCCTCGATTTTTTCCGCGCCCTAAGGATGGGTAGAGGATACGATGTGTTTGTGAACGATTATAATCCCCACCTCACAATGGTACCCGGTATGAGAACAATCAACATCTCACACTATTTGCCCTATAAATACCGGTGGAGTGATTTGAGAATGAACTTTTATTCAACAGTGATAGAACGCCCCATAATGCTTGCGGAGCGCGCACGCTCATGTCTACGTCTTTCGGAGAGTTTTATAATGGATTTCAGACCGGAGCTTGTGGACCTTGAGAAGGTCTTCCCTCCGATAGCTAGGGATGTGACGAGAGCCAAGTCAGAGATTAGGGAGGAACTAGGGTTACGCAAGAGGAACAGGCTGGTAATGGTTACAGGCAGACCATACCGTCACAGCGATAAAGGAAACAATAACGAGTTCCATATTTACAGGAAGGTTGCATGGGAACATCCTGACATTAACTTTCTGGTGGCTCTCCTAGGTCTAGATTTTAGAGGATTTGAAGACGAAGCTCCCGAAAACATGACATTCATGAGCTACATCCCGGACATTTATAACTACCTCAATGCTTCAGATCTAATTGTTGCCAGAGCAGGGTTCGGAACTATTTCTGAAGCCATAATTTACGGCGTACCCTTGATAATATTTCAAGCAAGAGGACACATGGAAAAGAGAAAAAACGCACTCATAGTTCAGGACTACGGTTATGGTAAAATCGCGGAAAATGTGGAAAAAGACATAGTGAGCGTTTTGGAAGAATCCAGCTACATGAACCACGAGTTCCTAAAATTAGGTAACGGATTAAACCATTTCATAAAAATATTAAATGAAACCTATTCTTGACTTAAGTAAGAATTGGGCACTTCTGGAATTTGAAGAGTTGCTTTTCTTACTCGTGTAAATTCTTGTTTTGAGTCTCTGGCGGCCTTTATGTTATGTTTTCAGACTAGACCTTTCTCTTTTTTGATTTTTTCCATGTCTATTGCTGCTACTACCGCGAGTATTATGAAGGGGTCAACATCCTTATTAGTTATTTTAACTCCGTAGCTGTCGCGGATGGAAAAGAATTTCTTGGACACTTGGGCGACTTTCGAGCCAAGCATATCCTTTATACTGTATTCCAATTTCAGTATGTTTCCATCAACATTGAGTACCTTTTTACCCTGAGGATCTTCCACCCACCAATCGTCACCAATGGCTAAAACCTTCTTTTCAATGCTTGCTACGCGTTGGTGGTATTGGTTTTCGACTTCGTATTCGGTTATCGGAGCCAGTAGTTTCCTTTTAATCAAGCCTACATGTTGCCCAGTATTGTCAGTGAATTCGATTTCTTCAGTTACCGAGAGAATTTTCTTAACGGCTTTACCCAACTCTTTTCCTTTTTCATCTTTAATCATCAGAGTGTGTTGTATCGCTAATAATTTTTCATCAATAATGTAAGTTTTATAATCGAATAAGCCCATTTTCAAAACCTCTAAAGATTAATATAAAGAATCAATCTCATATTTTTTACGCATTTCTAATAAAATTCTGTCAAACTTTCTTAAGTTTATTATCTCCGAGTTTAACCCCTGCAAATTTAGTAAAAGGGTTCCGCAGATATTTCTAGCTTTTTGAAAATGAATCTAAATATAACTTATTATGGCAAGAGCAAGTTTTTCAAATACCCTGAAAATAGAGAATCGCAAGTAGCTAAAAAAATTTGTTCCCTATGAATTGTTCCATTATCTTGTTTTCACTCCCTTTTTCCGTTATGTCTGATAGCTTTAGTAGAATGTCTAGTTCAGCGAACTCTTCTTTGAGCTTCTCCACTATGCTATTCAGGGCGAAAATGAGTAAGCTCTCTCTAATGTAGCTTTCCGCAACTAAGGCTAATCTATCACTAACCTTAATGGTGATCAAATGGGTCTCTGCAAAGTTATTCACCTGATAGTCACCCACATTCAAAGTTTTCAGAGCGGGAACCAAGTTTTCAAGAACTCCATTTAAGCCACCGTTCAAGTTGTTATAAAGAATTTTTCCATCCTCATCCAACAAAGCCAGACAGGCTTCCAAATTTATCGAGAATTTAACCTCGTCCATTAAGTTGTTAATTTTTCGCTTCATTTATTTAAACCCGCCAAAATTTTTTGACTAAAACACCCTCACTAATGCGAGTCTGTCAACAAGAATTACTTCTGAGCTTTTTATTTCCTTGTATTCTAGATGTGATACTTAAAAAACCAAAAAATATCTAAGCGGGTTGCTGCACCCAAACGGGAACAATACTACACTTATTTAGATAACTCATGAAGCCCAAAAAATTATGTTATTGATGGTTTGAGTGAGTTTTTGAAGCAACATATCTATCTGAGTGGGTGTCTAATACTGGGATCTAATTTGACTGCATTATCAAAGCATTTCTTGGCGTCTTTAACTTTGTCTCGCGCCTGAAGAGCATTACCTTTATTATACCATGCCTCAGGACCCTTTGGAAAAATTTTTATCGCCTTATCAAAACATTTTATGGCATCCTTAAATTTACCAAGCTTAAGAAGCGCTTTACCTTTAAGATTCAAAAGCCTAACATCCTCTGGGTCTATTTTTAAAGCTACATCGTAGCATTTTACGGCTTCCTCAAATCTACCTAGACCAACAAGGGCAAGAGCCTTACTGCTCCAAACTTTCGCATCCTCTGGGTCTATTTTTAAAGCCACATCGTAGCATTTTACGGCTTCCTCAAATCTACCCCTTTTATAAAGTTTATCTGCCTCCATAAGCCAATTTTCCGCCACTTTAATACCACCTTAGTCTGTCTGGTCACAACTCTCCCGAATGATACAAATTCACATATAATATTTCTATTACTATATTTAATATTCCTATAAAGAATTCGCAGGCCCTAACTTGCTGATGCTGCCGCTCTACTCCTCTGTCTCTGCTTTTGCATACTTATTGCTACCACAGTAGAGAGTATTAGAAATGGGTCAAAATCATAATTTATTTTAACTCCGTAGTGGTCACGAATGGCCCAGAATTTTTTTGATACCTCGGCAACCGCTAAACCCGACTTGTCCAGAATTTTGTACTCTAAGCCCAAAATGTCTCCTAAAACTTTAAGCATCTTTTCGCCTTTGAGGTCTTCCACCCACCAGTCATCATGTATGGTTAACATCTTCTCCTTAATAGTTGCTAAATGTCTCTTGTTTTGGTCTGTAACTTTAAAGGTAGGTCTAAGGGAGAATTTCCCTTCAACGGAGCCCACTACATTTCCCTGATTATCAAAAAATTCGATTTTTCCCATCCATGAGAGGATTTTACTAACAGCCTTACCTAATTCTTCTCCTTTTTCATCTTTAATTATCAGAGTATAACGTATTTTTAATAATTTTTGATCAATGAGATAGGTTTTGTAATCGAATAAGCCCATTTTTAAATCCCCTAAATTAAAAATTGTATTACTAATGATATAAAGTTCTTTATTTAATTTTTTGGTTGCTGGCAATTAAAAGATAAGGTCTATAGACGACTCTTCATTCAAATTTTTTGCTGATTCAGCACATAACTTTTATGATATAAATTCTAAAAACCAGAAATTGGTCTGGTCTTGATGACATTAACTATTTATATTTAAACAAAGATAACGGGGAAGAGGGACTTTTAATTGAGAAATATGATGTAATTGTTGTTGGAGGTGGAATTGCTGGTTCTGCCGCTGCTAAAAAATGCGCCGAACTTGGGTTAAAAGTGGTTCAATTTGAGAAAGCATCGACTCCAGGAACCAAGAACGCCTGCGGTAGTGCCATTACAGCTACAGGTATGGTTTACGCTCCTTACCTTCTAGAAGGACCAATCGAAGTAAAAGTCACCGGCTCACGAGTCTATTACATTCTAAGAAACAATAAGTACTGTATGTTTGAAACCGTCATGGGCGGTTATGGAATGTATACGATTCACAGAACAAAGTTTGACCCCTGGCACGCCCAGCAGGCATGTAACGCAGGATCCGAGTTAAGAACCGCTACAACAATCACCGACATCATAAAGGAGGATGACAAAGTCGTTGGTGTCACCACAGATGAGGGAGAAAAAATTTTTGCAGAAGTAGTTATCGACGCGGGAGGAGCCCACTCCATAGTAGCGCGTAAAGCGGGCTTACTCGGAAGGAGAACGGGAACAGATAACATATTATACGCCACCGCCTTCGTCGAGCTCCCAGAAAAGATAGTCGAGGAAAGATTCAAGCAATTGTGTGAATGGTACCTCACAATCGGTGGATCCAACTACAGTTTCAATTGGATTTTCCCAATGAGAGACGGAGTAAGTGTGGGAGTAGCCGGAGGATACATGACCCCCAAGCTCAATATCAGACAGCAAGCCCAAGAATTTCTAAACGAACCCATAATTAAGGAGAAACTCAAAGGAGGAAAAATAAAGTCCTGGGGAATCCGAACAGACCCAGAAAAACTCATCGAAAAAACATACGCCCCCGGCCTCATAGTCACTGGACACGCTGCAGGATTCGTTCAACCCTTCATAGGTGAAGGAATGTCCTTCGGGTTAATGTCTGGAAGGTACGCTGCGGAAACCGCTGCAGAAGCCATATCATCAGGAGACGCGTCCGAAGAAACCCTAGCAAACTACGAGGCGAGATGGAAAAACGATCCCCTGTTTAAAACTATGCGAATATACGGACAGACTCTAAAGGACTACCTCTTAAAGAGACCACAGGAGGAAATCATAAACACCATGATTGCCGCAAGTCACTGGTATGCAAGCCCAGTTCCATTTATGTTGAAGGACGGCGTAAAAGAAAATGACACGAAAAAACTGGAGAAAGCTGCCAAGCTGCTTATACGCCTAGAAAATCTGGGAATACCAGGCACATAAAGGATGCAATCAGTATGAAAATAAGGAGAGATTAAGAATGGAGATAAAAAACAAATTCCCTTTAATACACCACGAGGAGGAACCTACACAGTTTATTAGAGTAATAGAAGAAAAGTGTATAGCCTGTGGTAACTGTGCTGAGATATGCCCCCAAAATGTTTGGCGAAGGGTGGGAGATATTTATAAGCCGGTCAATTATAGGGACTGCTCCGAGTGCGGAGCATGCTGGGATGTGTGCGAAGCCGAAGCAATTGATTTCAACGATCCCAAGGGAGGAACAGGAGTAATTTTCCCAAACGTCTAAATGAATTTTTAATCCCCCAATGAACATAACCATCACATTTCATCCAGACCTTTTACCAAAATTTAGCTGATATATGAACCAGTTCCCGAACTCCTGCCTCAGTTCAAATCCCGCTTCAGCAGCCCAGCGTTTCTCAGTCTTCCGTCGCGGATAATCCGGGTCGGGAAACATTTCACAAAGACATACCAGGCCGTCGGGCTTCAGAATCCTGTGACATTCACGTAGAACCTTCACAGGTTCTGGAATCTCGGGGAGACACGCCATGGCGAAGACTCTGTCCACGCTTTCGTCGGCGAAAGATAACTTATAGGCATTGTCGATTTTTGGAACAATATTGGTTATTCCTTCCTTTTTGATTCGCTTCTTCAAGCGTTCTATGACAGATTCTTGAATGTCTATAGCGTACACTTTTCCTCTAGGGAGAATTTTCTCCGCTACGGCTTTTGTGTAGTTACCTTTACCGGGTCCGATTTCCACAACAATCATTCCCGGCTTAAGCTGCATACGCTCAACCAGCAAGTCTGGCCGTTGAACTAACCTTCTGCGAACCGGATTATCGATAAGCTGTGTGAAAAAGGCGGGAATCGGGAAATGGTAGTAGTGTCTGATGATTCTCACAAGAAAAGAAAGTGCAAGGAGAATCAAAAACCCAATCAAAATCCATTGAAGCACTAACCACCAATCAAGCATATTCAATCAACAAGTTCTTTTTTCTTGGGAGTAATAAATCCGCTTAATCAAGAAGGTATAATAATATTGAGTGGAAATTATTTTTTTCTTTTCGGCGGCATCGGGATCATGAAGGAGACTTTCTTTTTGTACTCAATATAGGATTTACCGAAACGTTTCTCCAAGTTCTTTTCTTCCCAGAGTTTTATAAATGCCACGAGTCCTACGGTGTAAATTGAGGTGATTCCGAGTGTGAGGAAGAGAGAGTTGAAGAGAAATCCTAAGCCTATCAGGATAAGTAAGTAGCCAAACATCATGGGGTTTCGGGTATATTTGTAGGCTCCGTTCAGTACGAGCTTCCTTGTCTGCGTTTCACTCGTTGGTACTGGGGTTCCCTCACCCTTCCGGAACAGGTTAACATTTGACCATATGGCCCAGAAAAATCCAACCGCGAAAAATATTGCTGCGATGACGAAGTTGAAGGGCATTGGAATTAACTTTGGGAAGCCGAACCAAGAATCTATCAACTGTGAAACGTAGATGCAGATGATTGGTAAAATGACAACGAACAATATTCCGCCACCAATTAAAGCGGCTATACGTTTTCTATTTCTGGCTTTTTCTCCCTTCTCTTTCATCGTATTCACCTATTATATAATGGGTTATTTAAATATTTAAAAATATTGTTTGTTAATAAGTTAATTAACAACAATATCAATCATGCCACAAGTAACAGGAATTTGTACACTTTTTAAAAAAAGCTTAATGCACGTTATTATACAATGTTACTTCTCCTTCCTGATTCATACTGCAGAAAAATCATATTCTATTTAAGTATTAAAAAGCTAGAAGCAAAATGAAACATAAGGGCGCTTCCTATCTCCAGCAAGATTTTAGAAAATATTCGCCATTCCGATTTTATCCATGTATGGAAAAATCTTCGTATATAATTCCATGAGGGAAAGCTCAGCACTATTGCCTGCTATATTATTATGGCTTTGCATTATCAAAAAGATTAAATTGGTAGTAAGATAATTATATTACAAGGAAAGCGGTTAGGTCGGAAATTTCTATGAAAAAAGGACTTTTCTTCATTTCACTACTGATTTGTCTTGTGATTGCTTCTTCTGTTATTATGCTTCAGCCCTCTCCGCCAACCGCTTTTGGAGCAGTTCAAGGCTTGCAAACGGGTTCAAAACTTGTTTATGGTCCCTTTTATAACCTAAGTTCCTCTAATCCTATTCAAATTCCAATTCCTAGCGGGTGGGATGTTACTTCTATTAATATGAGTTTTTCCAACCTCAGGGCTCCTAACTCCACAATTTCGATGGAGGAAGAAGCCTTCAGGGCAAAAGAGATAACTGATATTACTCGGGCAATGTCCTTCCAACTTCCAGAAAACCAAACCGCTTACCTGTACTCCACAAGCTTCTACCTGTTACATTTTCCATTTGAAACCCCCACGTTACCTATTTATTTAAGTATATCTCTTTATAATGCCACCAATACTACAATCAATGATACCACAGTTCCAAAACCTGACTTTCTTCTCGCTAATCAAACATTCGAATTTCCTTCGATCACCGGTCCTATAGGGTGGAAAGACTTTTTCACAGACAATTCTTTTGAACTCGATCCAGAGATCAATACTTATAATTATACCTTCTTTGTGGGCATCAATGCGACTACTTTAGCACCACTTTATCGGGTTTTCTGGTTCTTCGCCCCTGATAATGGAAGTGCAACTCCTGATAATCCGCCTTATGAGGATAAAGGCTACGCGTTTTACTATAACGGTTCAGATTGGAGCTTTGAATACGCGGATACTACTACTAATACTACTGGTATTGATTATTGTCTCAGAGTTCGTGTGAGTGTGAATAATGAGCCGGGTTCTTGGGAAGTCCCCTTCCCGACTGGTGTGAACATGAAGGTAAATGGGACTGCTGTACAAAATCTCTTGAGGGGTTCAGGCTTGTGTAATCTGTCTCAGCCCCTTAATATGTCTGAGAATATGGCGAGTTTGTATATTGGTAGTAGTTGGCTTCGTCCCCTTGTTTTCGATGTCACAGTAGAGGTTTCCGGCGTTGATGTTTTAGGAATGCTTTACGCGAGTAGCTTAACTGTGTTTTTCTCTATGTTTTTCTCTTATAATTTTATGAAGGATAATCAGGACAAGTTCTTCATGTTGCTAGGTTTAATTGCCGTGGGAGCAGTTGTTGCCGGTGGGTATGGGGGCTGGACGGCTTATAAGAGGCGAATGATTCCATTAAATGCAATGAGGAGCCTGGAGAATATCCTTGTTGACCATAATACTGGTGGCACTCTGATCTGGTCTTTCGACTTTGTTTCTATGCAGCAGGACGTAGCTCTGGTTTCAGGGTTTATGTCAGCAATCAAGTCCTTCCTTGAAGAGATGAAGGTTGGAGGCCTGAAAAGGCTGGGAACAGAATTCGGAACATTCATAAGAGAGGAGAGTAAACTGCTCACTGCGACCTGTGTCACGGGTGATATAGGTCTTGACGAGGAGCTCTGGATTAGGGGCAAAATACACGAGTTTTTGGTAAAAATCGAGCAGAGTCACTATAAGCAGCTGGAGGACTGGAAGGGCGACGTAGCCCAGTTTAGGGAATCATTCCCCGCCGTTCTAGCCTCATTAGTAAACCTTGAGAAGGTGCAGAGTCTTCAGAGACAGAAGATAGAAAAGTTAACGCGGAATAAGAATAAGCTTCAGGAAAATGTCAACAAATATGGGGCGAAGCTTGAGGAACTCAAGTCCAGGTACGATTCGGGTGAACTTGATTTCAAGAAATACATCATTGAGCGCTATAAGACAGAAGCCAAGTACGATAGGGTTCAGAAGGAGTACCTCTACGCTGGCCTATTTCTTTCAAGGGCACCCGCCTTGCTGGAAGCTAAGCCAGTAAAACCGAAAGAAGTAGAGAAGATGGAAAACATCCAGAACCAGTTCCTTGAAATCAGAAAAGAAATAGAGGAGCTGCGAAAGAAAGAGCTGGAAGGCAGCATAACCTCCCAAGACCTAGAGCGTAAGGAAAGTCTCCAGAAACAACTAATGACCCTCATGGAGAAACTGGATAAACTCAAAAAAACTTGATTTTAAACCTATTTTTCCTATCATGGTTTACTTATCCTGCCTCTCGATTTTCTTTCCACTCATGTTTCAGAACATCTTTTATTTTCTCACTCTCGTTGGTGAACTTGGGTTTTCTTTTTTCACTGAAAGCTTTGGGGCCCTCATAGAAGTCATGGTTAAGTAAAAGGTTCCAGAAGAGCATGCTCTCAATCCTTAGACCTTCTTCTAGGGGAGTTCCGATACCTCTTATTACTGCTTCTTTGTCTGTTCTAATTGAGCCTTGGGGGTAGGAACAAATTCTTTGGGCTATTTCTTTTGCTCGTTCTAAGACCTTCTCTTTGGGAACAATCTCGTTAACCAGACCAATTCTATAGGCTTCATTGGCATCGATTTCCTTTCCCGTCAGAATTAATTCAAAAGCCCTTCCCAGACCCACGATTCTCCACAGTCTTTGAGTTCCACCGTCTCCCAGTCCAACGTTCCATCTTCTGTTTAGAACTCCGAATTTTGCGTCTTCTGAGCATATTCTCATATCTGCCGCGAGGGCTATTTCGAGTCCCCCGGCGTAGCACATACCGTTTATCGCTGCTATGATTGGTTTAAAGATTTGCACCCCTCTCGTATAGCCCCCGAAGCCTGGTCCCTGATAAGCGTTTTTTCTAAAATAGTTAACCTTCTGTTCTTTTACGAAGGGGTGCCAGTTTTTGAGATCCGCCCCGGTGCAGAATGCCTTATTCCCGGCTCCGGTTATTATCGCCACGTAAGCGTCGTTGTCCATGTCAAATTTTTTCCAAGCATCCGCCAGTTCCAGATTCGTTTCGGGGTCGATGCAATTCAACACTTCAGGCCTGTTAATGGTAATTGTAAGAATGTTACCGTCTTTCTCACATACCACGTTTTTATAGACGCCATAATCTACTTCTGTCATTATTTTTTCCTCCGCCGATATATTCTACGCCTTTGCTCTAGATTATAACTTTTTGGAGATTATGTCAGCCACTTTTTCTTTTCTTGCTCGAATTCTCTTTTGACGCCTCTCTCTTTTTCTTTTTCGCTGATTTCGCGTTTAGTTTTTTCTAATTGTTTTCTGAGGGGTAGATAGTACTTTTCTAACAAATTTATTATTTCCTTTTCAGGCATGCTCATCATATCTGCAACGATTTTGACTGATTTGAACTGCTTATACAATTTGTAAGCCCTTTTTGCAAGAAGCTTCTCCTTAATCTCCACTTTTCTCATTTTAACCATCATTCTTTAACACACAATATTACTGAAATCTACTTTATGACGCTACCAGTAAAACAATATTTTTGCATAATTTTTCATATTCTGAGATTTTCATGGTTTCGGTAAGGTTTATATTTTATTTTGATTCTTGACTATTTATTAACTTTTATTTTGTGATGAAGGTGAAGTTTTGAGGAGGCCGCACTTAGATTACAGGTTTATTCCTATTTATCTTGCCGCCGCAATTGGTCCCTTCAGTGGAAACATAATTTTGCCTATGATTCCAATTTTAAAGAATGATTTGGTTACTGATGTGTCTCTTATTATGCTTTCGTTGACTCTGTTCCAGATCCCATTCGCTCTGGGACAATTTTTTTCAGGGGGCTTGTCTGATGTTTACGGGAGAATGAAACTCATATTGGCGGGTTTTTTACTCCTAGCCTTGGGCTTCGCCTTTACGCCCTTCTCCACGAATATTTGGTTTTTCATAATCACAAGGATTGTTCAGGGACTGGGATTAGCACTTATGTCTCCGGTTCTAGTCGCGCTCATAGGTGATATAACAGAGCCTCCAAAAAGGGGTCGGTATATGGGTTTCTATAGCGCTGCTGTTCAGGCGGGTATAGCTATTGGGCCCTTTGTGGGTGGGGTGATGGCTAATCAGTGGCGTCTCCTCTTTATGATTATGGCGGTTTTTTCCGTAGCTTTAACCGTGTGCAGCTGGTTGTGTCTTAGGAGAATCACGGTCAAGGAGGGCGGAAGCCTTGGGGATATTGCTGAGAATCTCAGAGATACCTTAAGATACAGGCAGGTTCTTATTCTGGGTCTCACAGGATTCATGGTTTTCTTCTCTTATCTCGCCGTGATTTCTTTAAGCTCAGATGCACTTTCCGTCTTTCCATACTACATGGATCCAAACTCCGTAGGGATAATCCTCTCAACCAGCGGTATCATAGGCATTTTCACATCGTCCCTAGCAGGTTTTCTAACAGATAAATTTGGCAAACGAAATATTCCTACCGTAGGCATGATAATAGCAGGGGTTGCCTTAATCATCATGGCCTGGGTCACAACTTACTCAGAGCCAGCCTTCCCCCTCGCATACATACCAAACTTGCTTGAAAACTCGAATCAAAATGTATATTTAACTGGTCAAACCTTTGTAAGCCTGCTTACTGTCCAGACCCTGTTCAGATCTATGTTCGGATGGATTTTCAGGGATTTCCTGATTCTCATGACTATTAGGGGAGTTGGAATTTCCTTCGTGTGGCCCGCGCTTTTGGCCCTCTCAGTAGAGGTTGTACCTCCACAGAGAAGAGGAGCATCCACATCGATTTTCAGTGGTATGAGATTCCTAGGTTACTCAATGGCACCAGTAGCCTTCACACCAGTGTACCTTTGGATAGGGCTAGACGCAGTATTCATTGTAGGAGCAGCACTCACACCAGCAATAATAGCACTCATATACCTAGTAACAAGGAAGAAAATTGAGAAACCGGAGACACTAACTAAAAAAGAAGAATCAAAACCGGGCGTACAGAAACGGAAACAAAAGAGTCACAATAAAAAGTTGTCCCATCGAAAATAAATCAATATTAGAAATATTTAGACCCTATTTTTCACACAAATACTAACAGTGAACAGCCTATAATAGCTGGCATTATTAATTGTGATATTTTTGATTACCCAATCGTAATATCTGCGTTAGTCTATAGAAATTTTTCTTGCAACCCTTGATAATGGATGACCTTTTGTCCTCAGTTCCCAAGTGTTGAACCAGCCAAAGGGAGTCCTTGCCACCTTGAAGCCTTTTTGTATAAGGCCTTCCTCCATAAGCTTTATTATCTCTATGGCCACCTCCGGCTTGCTTGGTTCCCCAAAAAGATGAGCAAAAGGGTGGAGAACTATCGTGTTCACCTTGAGCTGATGACCGAGCTTTTCTACTTCCTCAACAGTTTTTCTCGATATATCCTCGGGATTGGCTTCGTCCTGTCTCTCAACATTGATGAGAACTAGGAGAGATTCTTCTACCTTCATATTCTTAGAAGAAGGGCTTTCGACGACTTTCGATCTACCCCTCTTAGCTACCGTAGAACTGAAGTAATCCACGTGAAACATTAATATTCTCAGCTCATATCGCCCCTGACTCATTCGGTTGCTCGAACTGCCATAATTCGGTGGAGAGATATCTTTCACCAGTGTCTGGTAGGACTACAACTATATTCTGCCCCTTTTTGAATCGTTCAGCTATTTTTAATGCGGCCCACATTGCGGCTCCAGATGAGATGCCGACAAATATCCCCTCCAGTCTTGCTAGTTTCCTTGAGGTTTCAACCGAGTCCTTAAAACTCACTTTCACCACTTCGTCCACTACCTTCATGTTCAAAACTTGCGGAACGAATCCTGCCCCTATGCCTTGAATTTTGTGTGGTCCGCGTTTTCCTCCAGATAGAACAGGAGAATCTTCCGGTTCGACAGCAAACACTTTAACCTGTGGACCTATTTTTTGTTTTAAGACTTCTCCTACACCCGTTATTGTTCCACCAGTGCCTACTCCTGATACAAAGGCATCAACCTTACCTCCAGTGTCCTCAAGAATTTCTTGAGCAGTGGTGATTCTGTGTATTTGAGGATTTGCGGGATTTTGGAACTGTTGAGGAATAAATACCTTTTTATCGTTTTCCGCTATTTCTTGTGCTTTTTGAATCGCTCCTGGCATTCCCTGAGCTGCGGGGGTTAGAACAAGTTGGGCACCGTAGGCTTGGAGAATTTTCCTCCGCTCTATCGACATTGATTCGGGCATAGTTAGAACTAGTTTATATCCGCGCGCGGCGCAAACCAGTGCGAGACCTATTCCAGTGTTTCCCGACGTGGGTTCCACTATGATGGTCTCGGAATTGAATAATCCTTGCTCCTCAGCTGCTTTGATCATGGATAGCGCTATTCGGTCTTTTACACTAGCACCAGGGTTGAAACTCTCCAGTTTTGCCAGAATGTTCGGTTTGACATTATGGGTTAATCTTCTCAGTTTTACGAGAGGGGTTCCTCCAATTGTTTCTGTGATGTCGTTAAAAATTCTTCCCATTTTTATTCTCCTCCTTTCTTTTTTTGTTTTAGGTTCTGTACTTCCTTCTCCAGGTCTTCGATTTTTCTTTGCATGGATTTTATCATATCAATAATTGGATCCGGTAAGTCACCATGCTGCAAATCGATTGTGGGTATTTTCTTTCCTTCTCGTGACACAATTCTTCCGGGAACTCCCACCACCACCGAGTTTGGGGGGACATTATTTGTGACTACGGAGTTTGCTCCTATTCTCACGTTATCGCCAATTTTTATGGGCCCAAGAATTTTAGCTCCGGCTCCGACCACGACATTGTTTCCTAGTGTGGGGTGTCTTTTTCCCGGTGAAAGGCTGGTTCCCCCCAGAGTTACGTCCTGGTAAATTGTCACATTATCTCCGATTTCGGCGGTTTCCCCTATCACGGTACCGGAGCCGTGATCAATGAAGAAGTCTTTCCCTATTTTGGCTCCGGGGTGGATTTCGATGCCGGTTATTTGCCTTGCTATGTGGGAGATGTATCGGGGAACGAAGGGGAGTCCTATCTCATAGAAGAAGTGTGCTACACGGTGCAGTAGAACCGCTTGTATTCCGGGATAAGCGGTTAGAACCTCGACTAGGCTTCGGGCTGCGGGGTCCTTTGTGAATGCTGCTCGGATGTCTGAGCCGAAGGAGTCCAGTATGGTCTTTAACTGCTCCCTGATTTTTTCTAGGTCTTCTTCTTTCAGTTCGAAACTTAATCCTAGGAGGCATTTTGAGCAGTATTCACTCTTCTCTTTGGGGGATAGAGTATCCCCGCAGATTAAGCATTCTAACTTGTTTTCCATGATAATCACTTGAAGGATATATGCGATTACCATTATATAAAATTAACGATTGTAAAGTTTTGAAAATCTGACAATCGTCGATTTTAACGGGGAAAAGCGGCGTCTCTGCAAACAAAAACCAAACGAGAGAAGAATATATTCTAGCAAAGAAGAAAAAGTGAAAGGCAGAGATGTTGCGGTAATACGTTCAAGTGAGGTGATCCAGATGTTTTTCTTGATTTTTTGGGAGGATAATCCCTTGTTCACGATATGAATATTTATACATAACGATTATTTATAAATTAAAATACACCTAAATTTAACAAAGAATTTCTAAAAATTAAGGGAGGATATTTATGGCAAAATATAAGGGAACTATGATAAGAGTAAACCTCACAACGGGGGATACGAAAAAATCAACAATACCCGATGAGCTGAGCAGAAACTATATTGGAGGCAGAGGCATCTCAGCAAAAATACTCTACGACGAAGTCGACCCCACCATCGACCCCCTCAGTCCAGATAACAAACTAATATTCGCCGCAGGTCCATTGACTGGAACAGCAGCGCCAACCGGTGGTCGGTACGAAGTTTCCTGCAAGTCACCATTAACCGGAACAATTGTTGGGGCTAACTCTGGTGGAGAGTGGGGAGCCTATCTCAGAAGAGCAGGAATAGAGGTCATAGTTTTTGAGGGCAAAGCCAAAAAACCAATGTATCTTCAGATAACCGATGGTGCCTACGAATTAAAATCGGCAGAAAAATTGTGGGGGCTCGATACACACAAGACCACCGATATGTTACAAAAGGATCTCGGCAAAGACTACAGAGTTGCCTGTATTGGACCCGCTGGGGAAAAGCTGGTCAAAATTGCGTGTCCCATAAACGATAAGCATAGAGCCCCTGGAAGAGGCGGAACGGGCGCGGTTATGGGTAGCAAGAATCTGAAAGCCATAGCGGTGAAAGGGACCAAAACGGTTGAAGTCGCTGACAAGGAGGCGTTTAAGAAGGCTCAAGATGATGCTGCCAAAAAAATCAAAGAACACGCAGTAACGGGACAGGGATTACCCACTTATGGCACAGCTGTGCTGGTTAACATAATCAATGAGAACGGAGTTTTCCCAACGAGGAACTTCCAAACTGGAGTCTTCCCCGAGGCCGATAAAATAAGCGGGGAAACCATGGAGAAAACCATTCTCACTAAAAGAGCCGCTTGCTTTGCATGTCCTATTGGTTGCGGGAGAGTAACAGAGATAAAAGCAGGAAAATACAAATCCGTAGGAGAGGGACCAGAGTACGAAACTATCTGGGCTTATGGTGCAGAATGTGGAGTAGGTGACCTTGCTCCTATCTCTAAGGCGAACTATCTATGCAATGAGCTAGGACTTGACACCATATCGATGGGAAGCACCATTGGATGCGCTATGGAACTATATCAGAGAGGCAAACTCAAGAAGGATAAAGCTGGTAAAGAACTGAAATGGGGCGACGGAGACGCTATTGTTGAACTAACGGAAAAAACAGCGAAAAGGGAAGGATTAGGAAATGATCTCGCAGAGGGCTCACTCAGACTCGCCGAAAAATACGGTGCACCTGAACTCTCCATGAGCGTGAAGGGCCAGGAACTCCCCGCGTATGATGCCCGTGGAATTCAAGGGCACGGACTACACTACGCTACTAACAATACCGGCGGCAACCACGTTCGCGGCTACATGGTTTCACCAGAAATCCTTGGAGTACCCGAAAAATTGGACCGCTTCGCTACAGAAGGAAAAGAAACTTGGGTTAAAAACTTCCAGAACCTAACAGCAGTTATTGACTCAAGTGGCATGTGCCTGTTTACATCCTTTGCACTCGGAGCCCCAGAATACACCGCCTTACTCACATCGGCAACCGGTTTTGATTACACTCCAGACGAAATAATGACGATAGGCGATCGCATCTGGAATGTCGAGAGACTCTTCAACATTAAGGCCGGCTTCTCATCCGAGGATGATACCCTACCCCCAAGGCTTCTTAAGGAACCCATGCCCGAAGGCGCGTCGAAGGGCTATGTTGTGAAGCTTGCAGAAATGCTACCGAAATATTACAAGGTAAGGGGATGGGGCGCGAACGGTGAGCCAACGAAGAAGAAGCTAAAGGAACTGGGAATCTAATCCCCCTTCCCCTTTTTTTATTTTTGAGTTTGACTTCTTTCTGGTGTTTTTATGAGGCTGGAGAAGGAGTACCGTTATATTTACGGCGTGTGGCAGTATGTCGAAATGATTCTAGGCGAGCTTGGCGCTAGCCTTGAAGAGGTTAGGGAATCGGGTTCTGAGGACGATAAGCTGGTTAAAATCTATGAGGCCAAGCTATCTGAAGCTACTATAAGGGCTGAAGTAGTCTATGAGAAGAAGCATGTTCCTATTATCTCCAAAGGTTTTGGTAAAATCGCGTTCACAACCGTTAAAATAGATGCAACCTCGGATAGCCCTGAGAGGGAGAATGAGATAATTGACTACTTTTCGAAGCGTCTCAGCCTCTACACTATGAGGGCTGCAGGATGAGGCGGTTTAAGCTTTCAACCCCACTTACTTCGGATAAGGTTGCGAAGCAGCAGAGTGATTCGACAAGGCTTTCTTGCTCAAACTTTTAACTTCATAAGCCTTTTTAGTCTCAGGAATGTAAACAATTTATTTGACAACAATTTTTTAGTGGGTTTTTATGTCTGAAGCGAAAATTATTGAGCATCTTGAGGAATTCGGTTATACCAAGGCTGAGTCTGAGGTTTTGCTAGTTTTGCTTAGAGAGGGTAGCAGCACGGGAGGCAAGTTGGCAAAAATTACGGGTTATTCCCGACCTAAGGTCTACGAAATTTTGGAGAAGCTAACTCAGGACGGCTGGTTGCAGGTTCAGCTGTACGGTCGCCCCAAAGTTTATAGTGCGCTTGACCCAGCTAAAGCTCTGGAGAATAGGATTCTTCGGGAGCAGGAGAGGCTCAGCGCAAAGGCTGAAAAGTTGGAGCGTTTTTTAAAGTCTATTTATGAGGAGCATAAGGAATCCAGTGTTGAGGAAGAGGCACAGATTACCATATTGAAAAGTGTGGATGCTTATGTTGACAAACTTTCTAAAATGCTTCGGGATGCTGAACAAGACATCTTAATGATATGTGGGGCTATGTTACGGGTTCTGAGTTAAGTAGTCTTTGGTAGGCGTACGTAACTCTTGGACTTCACCATCCTCGTCCTTCTCGCGAGTTCATCGAAGGCTCTTCATCGAACTCCGTCCCGGTCTGGTCGAACCCGCCTCACGCATCCTTCTCTCGGACCCTTTCGAGTCAGAGGTCATCTGCGTGGGGAAAGTCCCTCCATCTTTAGTTTTATGCTCATCTTCTTCACTTGTTGCTCCATTCGGAGCTTTATGAGCCCTCCACATCCGGAGCACAAGTATATTACTTGGAGATGTTAACTATTTATGCTTATCTTTTCAGCCCCAATGCCGGGGTTGGGTCGCTGTAAGCGGTGGCGAGTGTAGCGGTCCACAAGATGACGAATGTACACTTAAAACCACATAAGTCTATGTAACCCGAAACTGTTACAGACGGCGTGAGTACCTGATGCTCCAAAAAACTCTTCCCAGGATTCGGGAGAAGGGTGCAAAAATAAAAATGATTACGGGAGAGGGGTTGGGTCTGGGTGAGGTTTCGCTGGACGAGTTGAAGAGTTTATTCGGATCGGGGGAAATTGGTGCTTTGAGGTTTTCGGGTGAGACTTCGAAACAGTTCCAGTTTCCACCTTTCAGAATCACTGTTGTGGACGAGAGGGAGGTTATGCTGGTTTTTCCGCGTATATATAGGGGTGAAATCGTGTCTGTAATAGCGCTATATAACACTATAAAGCCCTTGGCTGAGAGCATAGCCTTCATCTACACGGTAATTTGGAAAATAGCTTCCAGCGCAGGTTAAGATGAGTCCCGTGAGCCTTCTAGGGTTAACCGGTCTGTGAACGCTCTGAATGCAGAAATTACATTTTCAGGCGACTTTGAAAATCTTGGAAGGTATAACCAAATGATAAAATAATTTTTCGAATTAAGATGCGGAGGAGTGTATAAAGTTGTTGTCTCTTTCAGTTCGAAGTATCTTTTGCAGTTATCGCAGTGAACGCATGGGGTATCATATAACTGTGTACGGCCATCGCCTTCAGACTCATCAATCCTATTAGACAGCAAATCTACTTACCCTCATTCACGGCTTAAGGCTGTGAAGATTGTAAAATAACATATTAATTTATATACTTGTTTAACCAAAAATATAACCCATAAAAAAATTTTGGAGTAAAAAAGGGCAAACTCCAAATTCCACTTAGAGAGAAGGTGAGGTAAACAATGGAAAAAATTTGGATGGTATTAGTGATTTCAATGGTGATAATATTTCTGCTAGTAGTGCCATTCACAGCGTTATTAGTAGCCGCAGGGACAATTCAATTGCACATGGCCGCTGCAGGGATAGATTTGGTTGGTTTCGCAGGTGATCCTCCCTTGGGCATATTCAATTATTTTATCATGACTAGGCTCTTAACATCGATGTTAGGTCCACCTTTGAGGGAGGCAGTAGCTTTACTTGACCTGATCAATCCTAACTGGTGGCTAAACAATTACGTTGCGTGGTGGTTAGTATTTGCATTAACATGAGAACCGTAATCGATATGTGTTTGCCGAGGAGATGTGTTTATGTCTAAAACGTTGAACAAATCTGCGATAGTATTAGTGGTTTTAATAGTAGCAGGTATTTTAATAGTAATATTCGCGGGTTTATTCTCTATAGCTGCTGGCATTCAAACACTCTTTAATAGTTATTTAGGCATGTC
Source organism: Candidatus Freyarchaeota archaeon (assembly GCA_030587365.1). GTDB lineage: Archaea > Asgardarchaeota > Jordiarchaeia > Jordiarchaeales > Jordiarchaeaceae > Jordiarchaeum. The sequence goes on from JAUQZE010000003.1 coordinate 196,713, forward strand.
ATTTTACGAACCGCCTCCTGTGGGCATCTTTAATTATATGGTAGCGACAATGATCGTTAATATGGCAGGCCCACCTTTGAGCTGGGGAGCAGCGATACTTAACGCGATCAATCCTAACTGGTGGCTGAACAGTTATATGTCATGGTATGTCATTACTCTTATAGTCGGTGGTCCTTAATGAGATATTTGCTTCAAGAGAATCAAGTCAAAGGGTTAGTATTATCCAATTAACTGTTGGAACCACTAATATTTTGAAAGTACAATCAATCTTCCCCCCTTTTTTTTAAATTTAATTTTTAATTGGTTTGTATTTTTTGGGTCTATTTTTGGTTTATATGAGGGTTGATGTGTCTAATTTATCTCGAAGATGTTTATTAAGCGAAGTCTTTTGCTTGGTGGTTTTGTCACTTCTCGGTATTCGCAAACTATTTCAACGGTGCTGATTGTTGGCGAGTTGCATGGTGTTGAGTTGGCAGGCTCGATGTTTGTCTGTTACATGCAGCGTAGGAAAGCGTGAGTTTTGTATATTCTTTTAAAGGTTCGTGAATTTTTTAGTATCCGCATACATTGGTTAAGTTAAATCTCAAAAAAATTTTATTTAAACAATAACTTTGAATCGCTTTAAGTTGAGAAATTACATTTTTCGGAGCCTTTGTTTCCGAAATCTATATATGTGAGATTCAGTCAATTCGTGCATACCAACTATAGAGTGAAAATTGGTGATGGAGAATGAAGTTGGAAGATATCAAGAACATTACAGTTCTTGGTGCAGGCGCGATGGGCCACGGAATCGCCCAGCTCTGCGCCGTTGCGGGTTATAATGTGGTTATAAGAGACATTGAACAGAAATTCCTCGACGACGGTTTAGGCAAGATTAAATGGAGCCTTGGCAAGCTTTCAGAGAAAGGCAAAATATCCGCGGACGCAATGAAAGCTGCCCTGGGAAGGATAAATACAACCACGGACTTGAAAGAGTCAGTGAAAAAATGCGACTTCATGGTAGAAGCTATCCCAGAGGTTCTCAAACTCAAGCAGGATACATTCAAAGAAGTGGATGCAGCAGCTCCCAAGCAAGCCATACTGGCAACAAACACCAGCGCCCTTTCTATAACAGAAATGGCTAAGGTTACCAAGAGACCAGCCCAGGTTGTGGGAATGCACTTCTTCAACCCACCGCAAATGATGAGACTCGTTGAGGTCATATACCAACCCAAGACCAGCAAGGAAACAGCCGAAATCACATACCAGCTTGCGAAAAAACTGGGAAAAGAACCCGTTTACTGTATGAAAGACATTCCAGGATTCCTAGCAAACCGGGTCATGAACCCTCCAGGTAACTTCTTAGCTTGGCTCGTGAGCGAGAAAATCTTTACCCCAGCAGAGATAGACTCAACCGCACACTTCAAACTAGGCAACCCAATGGGATCATTCGGCCTCATGGACTACGTGGGAATCGATGTAGGCTACCATGTTCAGAAATTCTTCGAGGAAAAAGAACCCCCATACAAGGTCGCCCCCATACTAGAGGAGTTATTTAAGAAAAAAGAACTCGGCGTAAAAACAGGCAAGGGATTCTATACGTATCCCGATAAGACGTGGAAAGTTCCAGTAGAATGGAGCAAAGACAAAGCGGAAAAATTCGACCCGTTGATGTCAGCCTTCGTCGCCATTAACAGAGCCGCCCAAATAGTAGCCGACGGCGTCGCCACCGCCCAAGACGTGGACAAAGCCGTACAACTGGGATTCAACATGCCCTTCGGAATGCTCCAACTAGCCGACATGCAAGGAATAGATGTTTGTGTACAAAAACTCGAAGAACTAAACAAAAAATACGGCAAAATAGACGGCCTAAAAGCGATTCTTGAACCACACCCCATACTCAAAAAGATGGTGAAGGAAGGAAAGCTCGGACAAAAATCCAAAGAGGGGTTCTACAAATACTAAAATGTAATACTTGGTTCACGATGTAAACAATCTAAAACTTAAGATCCATCTACCTTTCTTTTTTTATATAATCTTACCAATATACCTGCCATGTACCCCAAAAACCTGAGTGTATTAGTGATCTATCTCTGTGGTGTGCTCTGTTGCATTATTTATCAATTTTTAATGTGCCTTATTAATTGATTGAAAAATTTCCAAAAAATATGGATTAACTATTAAAAATTCATCAAAGTGTATAAACACGGAAAAAAACAAAAATTATGCAACACACAGCATCTGTGTGTGTTGCAGTCTTTAACTTAGTTTCTTTGCTATATCTAGGAACCGCTCATTATTTAGATAGCGTTCAAACGAGGAATCATTCGTTGGATTGGGGATTTGTTCACCCTTTATCACGTTATCCTTGTATTTAAGGCATAACTCTAAGTTTGATAGCGTATTTTCAAGCTCATCCATTTCAGCAAAAGCACAGGCAAGATTGTAATAAAACATTGGATATTCTGGAAATAATTGTAAACCTTGCTCAAATACCTTTTTGGCTATTTCCAATTGACCTGAAAGTCCATACGCCATTCCCAAATTGTCAATTACCACTAATAATAATTCTTTAGGGAGAGTGTGTTCTTTTGATTGCAACTCTAAAACTTTATTGTAATTTTCGATAGCTTCTTTCCAGTTTTTATTTCTGAATTGCTTGTCAGCATAAAAAATAATTGCATAATTTTAGGGGTTTTGCTATCGACAAATTTTACACTTTCTAGGATTGAGTAAAATGGTTCAAGTCTTTTTCATTAAATTGGGTTTTAGAAATATGGATATCTATCCAAATGTCGTCTTTAACCATAAATGCATTCAGATTTTTTTGCCCAACTTCTAACCCCTCGATTTTGGGAATAAAGTATTCAAGAACTGCCATTTTTTTAAACTCTTTCATAACAATATTTTCTCTTTGAATAGGAAGTTCTTTCATCCGACTCCAATAAAAATCTCTACAATCAATGTTTGTCCCTCCCTCAATACAAGCAGGTTCTAAAGTAATGGATATAATAATTCCCGTTTTATCATTACTCAAACGTAAGTATATCGAGTCAAAAGATTCAGATAATTCTTGCTCAACTACTTCAAATCCTTTAGAATCAAATTCTAACCCCCAATCTTTATAGGGAAGCCCTATTTTCATAATTTTCCAAACTCCTTTAAAGATACAATACGTAAGCTACTTACTCACGTATACTTGTATATAAATTTAACTAGCAGTGCAGCCTAGATTTCTTCTCTCGCCATCCTTGATACTCTAATTCTTGGAACTCAGCAGAGGATTGGTGGCCTTTTGCTCTTGTTGGATGCCTTTTCGGGTTTGGAGCATTCCTAGTAGGGCACTGCTTTTTGGGGGTTAAGATATATATCTTGGATACGGAAGTTATTTGCTGTGATGCGGAGTTGATGTAAATGAATGTTGAAGATGTTAAAACAATCACAGTTCTCGGTGCGGGTCACATGGGGCTGGGAATCGCTCAGGTAATTGCGATGTCCGGGTATCAGGTTAATCTAAGGGACTTGAACCGGGAGATACTTGACAAAAATATGGGTAGGATAAGGTATATTCTCACAAGGTACACGGAGAAGGGAGAGTTTCCAAAGAATGACATTGAGCCCACCATGGAGCGAATAAAACCCTTCACGGATTTGAAAGAGTCAGTTAAAGACGCCCAGTACATTATTGAAACAATTCCAGAACAGCTTGAACTCAAACAGAAACTCTTCAGAGAAGTGGAGAAACTCGTCCCAGAAGATGTGATAATCTCAACCAACACCAGCGCCCTTCCCATAACAGAAATTCAGAAGGGAACAAAGAAACCAAACAAAATTGTGGGCACACACTTTTTCAATCCACCCCAAAGGATTAAACTGGTGGAGATAGTATACGGAGCCAAGACCAGCGACGAAACCGTGAACCTCACACTCGAACTCTTGAAGAGAATAGATAGAAACCCCGTAGTTTGTAGAAAGGATGTTCCGGGATTCCTTGCCAATAGAACGGTAACAATGATGTTGAATTTTGTGTCGTGGCTCGTAAGTGCAGGTGAGTTCACACCTGCTGAAATAGACTCCGCCTTCCATTACAAGCTCGGGCAACCAATGGGTACATTCGGCCTAAATGACTTCTTGGGATTAAAGACAACTTACCAAGTGCAGAAGTTCATAGAGCAGAGAGAACCCGGGTTTAAAGTTGCACCAATATGGGACGAGCTGGTGAAGACCGGGCACAACGGCGTGGATACCGGTAAAGGATTCTACGAGTATACCGATAAGGTTTGGAAAAAGCCCGAATCGTGGAACGAGAAGATAGCGGACAGGTACGACCCCAACTGGTCATTGCTCGTGGGAATAAACAGAATGGCTCAAATCGTAAACGACGGAGTAGCAACAGTGGAAGAAGTTGACAAGGCGGTGAAAATCGGCTACCTAATGCCCGTAGGCTTGCTGGAGCTCGCTGACCAAATGGGCATAGACAAAGTGGTGGAGGAACTTGAGCAGTTAAAAAAGAGATTTGGAAAAATCGACAACCTAAACTATATACTGGAGCCGAATCCTCTCCTCAGAAAAAAGGTAAAAAAAGGAGAGCTGGGATACAAAACCAAGATGGGTTTCTACAAACACTAAATAATAAATGATGCAAATTTTGCCAAAGGTGATTGAGTTGCAATTCTCAGCAGTAATCAATAAGGAAGAAAAGTTCTGGGTTGCTCTTTGCCCCGAACTCGACATAGCCAGCCAAGGGGAGAGCATAGAGGAAGCCATTAAAAATCTGGAAGAAGCCATAAACCTGTACTTAGAGGACGAAGATGCAAAAATTCCAGAACAGAACATGCAGTAAGATTTCTGGATAATAAGCGTCCCGTTAGCTTCTACATTTTTCCCATGTTCAACATTGAAAAAGGAATGTAAAATCCGAGACGAACAATTGTAAAATTTTAGTCAATGTTTTGTTATAGATATTTTTTTAATTGTTGGGCGGAGATTTTGTTACTTTTTATTATGTCCCGGAACAGGTATGAGCTAGGGCGTGGTTTTCTTTGCAGTGTTTCATAGTTTACTTCTATTAGTCCGAACCTCATAGAAAAACCGAAACCCCACTCGAAATTATCCATCAGCGACCAGTAAATGAATCCTTTCAAGTTTAATCCGTCACGAATCGCGTTGTGAACAATTTTTAGGTGAGTCAGTATGTAGCGGCATCGTTGGTTATCGTCCTTTGTGGCTATTCCGTTCTCGGTCACGTACACCGGTTTCCCGTACTTTTTTACGGACATGAGTTGTTTGTAGAACCCCTCCGGGTATACTTCGTACATGTCTGTGGTTTCTCCCACGCGTGACATCATCAGCTCCAGAACCTTGGGGTCGTTGAGTCTGGGTGTTATTTGTGTTCTGGTGTAGTAGTTTACTCCTATAAATTCCTGTGAGCCTTTGAGGTAATCTAGTTCTTCGTCTTCACCGAAGGGTTTCCTTATGATTCCGGTTTGGATTCCGTCGAGGAACCATCTGTTGGTCAATTCATCTATTCTTCCCGCCTCTTCCACATCCTCCTTAACATTGGGATCTACGGGATCATAGTAAATCATCTGGTTCACCGTGCCTACCTGGGGCTTTATTTTGAACCCCATGTCTTTTACGGTTTCGTGTATCGCTTGGTAGCATTTCCCGTGAGCCATGAGGAAGTGTTTTCCCGCGGTGTAGAACTCGTTTATATCCTTGTGGCACGGTGGGTGGACACCAAGACCATAACTCACGTAGGCTGTCAAAACCGCCTCGTTAATTGTGTTATAAAACGGTATGAGGTCTCCCAGTGATTCCACAATTTTCCTCGTGTAGCGTTCAAAGAAATCAACGGCCTCGGGGTTCAGCCATCCCCCCTTCTCCTCCAACCAGAGGGGGTTGGTGAAGTGATGCAGAGTAACCATGGGGATGATATTTCTATCTTTCAGGGCTTGGATTACCTTGCGGTAGTGTTCTATCTCCTTCTCGTTCCACGTTCCCTCTTTGGGTTCTATGCGGCTCCACTCTATAGAGGAGCGGTGAACGTTGTGACCTAACTCTTTGACTAGTTCGAAGTCCTTTTCGTAGAGATTGTAGTGGTCACAGGCCCGACCGGAGATGGAGCCGTCGCTTATGTGTCCTCCTTCCTGCTCCCACGCCCACCACTGATTGTTAGTGTTGTTACCTTCAACCTGATGAGCTGAGGTTGCGGCACCCCAGAGGAAACCTTTGGGAAACTTTATTTCTTTATACTTATCATTGCCTTGCATATCAAAGCCTCGTTTTTCTTTCTTAGAATTATGTCTGTTATAAGCTATTAGCTTATCGCTAGAAGTGAGACTGATCTATATTATGAATTTTGGGATATGTGGTTACTATTTTTAGAGATGGATGCGAAATATTCTTTAAACGAGTTTATGATGATGCTCGAGTTGCTTTAAATCTAAAAAAAGGGAAGAGAAGGTTTAGGAGAATAAAAGACTTTAATAGCTACGAACTGCGGTGATTAGGCTGGTTGCTCCACCGATAATTTCAAGGGCTGCCCCAATTATTGGTAGCATGTATCCAGAATAGAATATGAGCAGAATGACACCAGAGATGAGAATGATTAACGCGTTTATCATGATCCACTTTTCTAGTATTATTAGTATACTACAGACAACTGTTAACAACGATGTCAATATAATGATGGTTGCGAATACTGTTCTCGGATTAATGTAAGTAGTCAAGTTCACTTCTGCGAGTAAAGTCCATCCGTAAATTAGTCCTAATATCGCTCCGGCAATTGCGATTATGCCGGCGCCTATGATAGAGGTTCGCGTCATGTTTCCTGTACCTCTCTTATTCCTTTGATTCCTAAGATTAAAATTTAAATTTTTTTTGGGTGAAGGTATCGGGGTCTTCGCTGAATGACGAAACCACATTTCTGGAATATTGCCATTCAACGAATCATGAAAGTTTTACGCCCTAGGGAAGGATGAAAGCGAGGGTAAAAGAAAGGATTATGAAACAAGACATAGAAGAGAAATACTAAAAACGGGGTCTGACCTTGTATATTCTTAGTGTGGAAAATAAAAAATGGATACACAAAACTTGTACCAATAGAAAGTAATTTTACAATACTAGCTCCCACCAGTTCTCGTTGAAAAGTAGCTAATCTTAGAATACTATTAGATATAACAAAAGTTAAAATCCGATATATGAGGGTCTTGATGAAAAGATCTGACGATGGATTATCTAAACAATTCACAACGAATTTGGAAAATGGATTGAGTTTAAAAGAGGTTCAAAAAAGGACAAGTGAGTATGGGTACAACGAGGTTCCCGAAATTAAAGAAAGGCGAATTACTAGATTCGCTAGAAAGTTTTGGGGCCCCATAGCTTGGATGCTCGAGATAACAATATTGTTGTGCTTGTTATTGGGGAAATATTTTGAAGCGATTGTTGTGTCCTTCCTCCTAATTTTTAATTCTGTTATTGGTTTTGCTCAAGAGGAAAAAGCAAATTCTGCTCTCGATTTTCTTAAGCAAAAGCTAAGAATTAGCGCAAAGGTGAAGAGGGACGGAATGTGGATTATGATTCCAGCAAGAGAGCTTGTTCCTGGAGATGTTGTTAGATTGAGGGCGGGTGATTTTGTTCCTGCCGATGTTGAGGTGGCTGAAGGAACAGTGGAGGTGGATCAGTCCGCTCTGACTGGGGAATCTCTTTTCGTTGATAAAAATATTAAAGATGTTCTTTTTTCAGGTTCGACGATTAGGAGAGGAGAGATTACTGGTGTTGTTACCTCAACGGGTACGAAAACCTATTTTGGAAAAACTGTGGAGCTGGTTCAGATAGCGAAGCCCAAGTCACACATGGAAGAAGTGATTAGTAGAGTTACAAAATGGCTTATCGTAATGATAGGCATCCTACTTTTAATCGAGTTTGCTTTTGCAATATTGAAGAGTATCAATCTCCTTGCAATACTTCCATTAGCGGTGGTTCTTCTAATGTCGGCTGTACCTGTTGCGCTGCCGACGATGTTTGCTATAAGTATGGCACTGGGCTCTTTGGAACTCGCAAAGGAGGGAGTGCTGGTTACTAGGCTGAGTGCTAATGAGGACTCGGCTTCGATGGATGTACTCTGTGCGGACAAAACTGGCACAATGACTATGAACAAGCTTTCGGTAACAGATATTAAAGCCGTCGAAGACTACAAGAAAGAAGATGTAATACTATATGGTGCTCTAGCTTCTCAAGAGGCGAATCAAGACCCCATAGACTTGGCCTTCATGTCAGCAGCAAGAAATATGAAAATTCCACTGGATAGTTACTCGCAGAAAAATTTTGTTCCCTTCGATCCGTCGACCAGAAGAACGGAAGCTACAATAGAGAGAGACGGACAGAAATTTCTTGTGACAAAGGGCGCAATTAACGCCATAGCCTCTTTATCCAATAACTGTCAAGAAGAATGTTCAAAATTGGGAAAAGATGTGGAAGACTTATCCGCTAGAGGTTACAGGGTCCTGGCCGTAGCCGAAGGAACCACGAAAAACAGTATCAGCTTGGTGGGGATTGTAGCTCTTTATGATAAACCTAGACCGGATTCTCCCACTCTTGTGAAAGAGCTTAGAGAACTCGGTATTTCCGTAAAAATGTTGACCGGTGACGCTCAGCCAATAGCTAAAGAAGTTGCTGAGCAACTGGGTCTGGGTGATAATATAACCAAAATGTCGGACCTTAAGGATACCAAAAGAGAAGATAAGCGTTCTCGGATTATAGAACAGAGTGACGGTTTCGCCGAAATTTATCCTGAAGATAAGTACCATATTGTTGAAAGTCTCCAGAAAAGTAACCATACTGTTGGCATGACCGGTGACGGTGTTAACGACGCCCCCGCCTTAAAACAAGCGGAAGTGGGAATAGCCGTAAGTAACGCAACCGACGCAGCTAAAGAGTCAGCCAGCTTGGTTTTAACCACCGAGGGGCTAGAAGGTATAGTGGATTCGGTTAAAACGGGGAGGAGAATATACCGGAGAATGCTCACCTATACACTAAATAAAATAGTTAAAACATTTCAAGTAGCGGTCTTCATAATTTTGGCTTTTCTTGTTACAGGACAGAATGTGGTATCCCTATTTAGCATAACGCTCTTTCTATTTTTGGTTGACTTTGTCACAATATCACTTGCAACCGATAATGCTAAATATTCGGTTAAGCCTAATAAATGGAACGTAAAAGCAATGGTTGAATTATCGGTTGTTCTCGGCATTTTAATGATATTTGAATCGATGATATTACTTTTTATAGGAAACTACTTCGGATTATATAATAACAATAATGAGTTATACACGTATGTCTTAGATTTTCTGGTTTTCTTTGGTTTGTTCAGTGTGATAATATTAAGGGAGCAAAAACACTTCTGGAACTCTAAGCCGAGTAAAATCCTTACGTTATCTATTGTGCTTGACGTAATTATTGTATCACTAATATCAATCTTTGGATTATACCAACTCGCACCAATAGGCATCATTAAAACTCTGGTGGTTCTTGTCTTAACGCTTGCACTCTGCTTCCTAGTAAATGATCCTGTTAAAGTTTTTTTGGTAAGAAAATTCGGCTTGTAAACTTGGTTTTTAAAAGTACCCAATTAGATTTATAAGCCAACAATTTTTTAGTACATATACATCCTGAATTTGCCGTGAATTTAGGACACAGGGATATTACATTTTTATGAGGAGGTATGAATTTGTCGGAGGAATTTTCACTAGTAAAAGTTAACAGGGTTAAGGATCCCAAAAAATTGACCGATATGGAAAAGAAACACACGCCTGTAATTACATCACCTGCCAGCGCTAAAGCCAAGGAACCTTTCAATGTCTCAGTCAAAGTCGGCGGAATCGACGGCGTAGAGCATCCCAACATTCTAGGTCACTGGATAAACTGTGTTGAACTTTACGCAGGAGAAAGATTTTTAGGAAGGGCGGAGTTTGCACCAGCAGTTGCTACACCCGAAGTGACGTTCCGCGTCATTCTGGAAGGATCCGCCGAATTAAGGGTTGTGGAATTCTGTAATCTACACGGTCTCTGGGAATCGAAGAAAAAAGTAGACGTAAAGTAATTCTAAAAATTATCAAACAATAAGATTAAGAAATAATCCTACACAAAAAAGTTAAATCTCTTCTTTTTTATATTTTTTAAATCGTCGACGTTCACTTGTTTTAAGCGCGCTTATAGGTATTTTTGGAAACCCTTTGCAGTAATCTTGTTGCCTTTGATGAGGTCTCGATATAGGTAAGCATAGGGCGGGATTTTCATAACTCCTTTCTAGTCTTTTCCAGAAGTATCTTAACGTTTTCCTCTGTAAAATTTTGGCTGGAAAACATTTTTATTATCTCTGCTTCAACTTTGAGGTTTGAGGAGATATTTGATGCTAATGCTCTGTTAATGGTCATTTTGCCCAAATAGAGTAGAAGAGGGTTCCTGCTATTCAGTTTCTTCGCGAAAGCGGTAACCGCATCCATGAGTTTTTCTTCCGGAACCACATCTAGGACAAATCCAATCTCCTTAGCGTACCGAGCGTCGAATCTATCACCAGTTAGAATTGTTTTCTTCGCTATTTGGGGTCCTAAAATTCGGGGCATAATAGTCATACCTGTGGCGATGGGAAGCAATCCCACTTCTATTTCTATAGGACCCATTATTGTGTCCTCGGTGCAGAATCTGAAGTCGCAGGAGGCGGCGAACTCGTATCCTCCCCCGAGGGCGTACTTGTGCATGGCTGCGATTACTGGAGGCCTCAGAGTTTTGAGAAGAAGATTAACCCGTTGAACCTTATACATTGTTTCGTAAATAAAATCCGAGCCCAGCTCCAAACCCTTTGAAACCATTTTGACGTCCGCTCCAGCACAGAAAGCCTTCCCCGCTCCCTTAAGAATAACTACGTGCACATCCCAGTCCCGATCGATTTCGATTAAGGTATCGTAGAACTGGTCGACTAACTCCCTATTTATCGCATTCAGGGATTCAGGTCTATTCAGAGTAATGGTTGCGATTCCGTCTTCCTTCTCCCACAGTACCACTTTTTTCATGCATTCACACTCCTTATTTTTTAATAATCTTTGGAAGCTAATCCAAATGCGACAACTACTGTATCTATCATGTTGAGGTAGCCCATAAGTGTTGCCATTTCCAGAAGGCCCCCGACCTAAGTCTCAGAGGTTAACTATATCCCCATCTATCATTTATATTCAACTCACTAAAAGCCCTTTGGTAATCGAATTTTCTGTTGAGGAGTGAAGGCGGGTTCATGCGGACTACTCTAATATACATGGATGTAGAATTATTCTGGAGAAAGCAGCAGGAAGGAAGCCCATCAGCAGAACAAGGATGAGCACCAAGTATAAACAGTAAGATAATCTCACCCTAAAGATAAGAGAAACTTCGAAAAGAAAAAAAGAGGGGTGGAATGTGGAGAATTATCTTCTCTTCCACCAGATGAAGATTCCTACCGCGATCAGTATCAGAGCAGCACCAGCTCCCCCCAAGATAAACAAGTTTCTACCAGCAAACGGGGACATTATTTGCTGCAGCAGTTGGCCCCAAATTAACCACCATATTATCGCCGTAAGGTCTAGACCAAAACTATAACCAATCAGCTCACGCAACCAACCACCAGTAGAATTAGTCTCTAAAACCCCGTACGGGTTTTTAACATCAGAGGAAAAGTACACAAAGCGACTATAACTGTCTGTTACATTAAACTGCATAGTGGAGTTAATGCACCAGGTCTCAAAGGTTCCAGCGGGAACAGTCACCGTAGAGATGTTAAGAACCCAACCAGACTGCCAATATCTAGTTCCCGTGGCGTTTGAACGAGTCCATGTGATGTTACTCCAGGATCCCGCCCACTGATACATATATCCAGTCATATTCCAGGTTATTGTTTGGTTCCACATCTCCCCCAGGCTTAACGGATAGCCATTCTCAACAGGGACATCGCTGTAAATATACTGATACGTCTCCATGTAAAATCCACTATAGTTTAAAAGCGTATATAACTCTGATGCTATCTGTTTTTGGTCGGAGACTCTGTAATAGTTATAACTCCAGGTTTCGTTATACGGCACTGGGTACGGGGGGCTCAGTCTCTCTTTTGTTATTCTGTAGCATAGTGTCATGGTTCCGTTCCAGTCTTCGACTAAGGCTATGGTGCTGGCCACCCTTTGCCTTTGGGTCTCGTTGTGAGTCGCATTGTAAGGCAGGTTGTAGATCCAGGTGTCTCCTAATGTTAGGGGTCCTGGTTGGTCGGCTAGGGCGTTTATGGGAACTGTTAGTGTGGGTGTGGACGCGAGCGGCGCTGCGATTAGTAGGACTAGCGGTATCAGGATTGCGAAGAATAGCAGTTTCCTAGATTTCTGCATTGTCATGCTTCTCCTTCAAATATCCCAATTTTTTGGTTTTGTGGAATTGACTTTGGAAAAGAGCCAATATTTTTATTATGTTTTTGTTGTTATATAAAAACTTTATGTTGATATATTGAATATTTTTTTATGTACTTTTTACAAGTTTGTTATAGTTTTCGCCGCGTTTTCATTATGTGGGGGGTGGGGTTTTTTTGAATTATCCTTGCCCTTGAGGATGTCAGATGATTATTGAACTGTGAATTATGGTTGGTAGAATTCTAAAAGGGGTGGAAAATGAGGAGAAAAGATAAGGAAATTAAGGATGGGAAAGTGATGGAATCCATCATTTAATAATGGCTTAACTTGAGGGTTGCTTCCCGGATTGGTCTTCGATACTTGGAAAATATAAAAGGAATAAAAATAGGTTCAATAATCTCTACGCGGTTTTCTGTACTCGTATACTGGCAGCAATAACTATTAGAATGCTTAACCCATAAAATTTTTTATTTGGAAAATTAGTTTTTCGGGAAAGATTTTCTCTAAAATTAACCCTATTTTTTAAATTTATCTTACAAATAATAGGTAAATTTGTTATAATTTCTTAGAGTATAAGGGATTTTGGTTTAAGAGAGTTTGCTGTGAAATGTTTATTAGAGCTAAAAGACGTTTTATTTAACGGTAGAAACCATGGAGAATGAAAAATTCCTTGAGGAGAATTTTCAGAAGCCTCTGAGGGATTATGGTCCCACCCCTTTCTGGTTTCTAAATAACGACCTTCCGGTGGAGGAGATAGATTGGTTTCTACAAGAATTAATTGATAAGCGTCACTCTGGAGTTTTTTTGCATCCCCGAACCGGCATGGATGTTGAGTACCTATCTCAGGCTTTCTGGGATAGAATTGCGTATTGTATAGAGGCCTGTAGAAAGTTCGGTTTAAAGGCTTGGCTGTATGATGAGTACAACTGGCCGAGTGGTGTTGCGGGTGGAAGGATTCTGCGCGAACACCCAGAGTACGCTGAGCTTTATCTCGATTACAAGCATGAAAAGGCGGAAATGGGGAAAACGGTCAAAATCCCGGTGCAGGGGAAACCTATAACAGCCGTAGCGGTAAGCGAATCCGGGAATAAGATTATTCCTTTAAAGGATAAGATTTCTGGCTCCATTTTGGAGTTTCAGCCCGAATTGGGTAATTGGAATGTGGTGGTTTTCACTGAGAGAACTAATACAGACACTTTCTTTTGCAGTACCTGTGCCCCCTGGGCGAAGAATGAGGGGGGCTACCTTGATCTTTTGAGCAGAGATGCTGTGAGATGTTTTATTAATTACACTCATGAGGAGTACAAGAAACGTTTCGGAAAAGATTTTGGCGATTTAATACCGGGTATATTCACCGATGAACCGGCTAATTATAGGGGACTGCCGTGGACTAGAAATTTCTTAGAGGAGTTTAGTAAGAGGAAGGGTTACAGTTTAGAGGAAAAAATGCACGAGTTGGCTTTTAATGTGGGTGACTATGTTAAGACCCGCTGCGATTATTTTGGTTTGGTGTCCGAATTATTCTCTGAGGCGTTTTATGTACAAATTGGGAAGTGGTGCAGAGAGAACCGTTTGAAGTTTACGGGACACTTGTTTATGGAGGAAGAATTGGAAACGGTTCCTTGCTATCATGGTAACGTTTACACTGCACTCAAAGAGATGGATATGCCAGGACTGGACTGGCTGGGCGAAAAAACTGGTTACGAGGAAATCCCTCTGCTCAAGGCTCCGGTTTTGGCTTCGAAAATAGTGAGTAGTATCGCACACGCTACTGGGAAGAGGTTGGTACTTTGTGAATATGGTGGTGGTAGTGGCTGGGATATCACTCTTATGTCCCTCAAGAATCTGGTGAATTATCTTCAGGCTACTGGTGTTAATTTTATGAATCATCATGCAGCACACCTCTCGCTTAGGGGTCTTCGTAAGAGGGATTTTCCACCATCTCACTTTGTTCAGGAACCTTGGTGGAAGTACTATGGTGCATTTTCAAATTACATTTCACGTCTGAGCTACCTTAACAGTGCTGGAACACATGTTGCTGATGTGTTGCTCCTTTATCCTGTTAGATCGTTGTGGGCGGAGTACACTCTAAGAGGAAAAACCAAGGTGTTTGAAGAAGTTGTGAAGTATTTTGGGATGATTAGTAGTGCGCTTCTGAGAATTCAGAGAGATTACGATATTCTTTTTGAGGATGAGGTTCTTGACAACCTGTTAAGCATAGATGGTAACTATTTAAGAGTGGCGGATGAGAAGTTCCGCGTTCTCATCCTTCCGCCGATGACCACGATCCCCGCCAGGGTTGTTAAACTGGTAAAAGACTTCTATGATAAGGGTGGAATCGTGGTCAGTCTCGGATTTCTTCCAACCAACTCTGATGTGAAAATAAATGATCCCAGAATCGAAGCCGATATCAAGGATGTTTTCTCGGAGGCGGCTTTAAACAAAAAGAAAAGCGTAAATAAGAGTAGTGGTGGGGGGCATGCTGTTTTCTTTCCTTTGCCTGATGATTTGAATAGTGAAGGACTGGAAAAATTTCTTCAGGATGTACTTAACAACCTAATCGATAGCGATCTAAGGATTGATTCCTCTCATAGTCGAAATCTAATCTATCTGCACCGTAGTGTAAGGGGAGATGAGTTTTATTTTGTGGCTAATTTATCGGAGGAAACAATTGAGGGGGAAATCACTCTAAGCGTAGCAGGTAAACTTGAGAAATGGGATCCAGAGACGGGAGAAATAGCGCCAGTGTATAATTACCGTAGAGAAGAGGGGAAAATTATAATTCCGTACCTCTTTGAGCCTTATGAGGGTGTTTATTTTGTTGTGAAGAGGGGGAAAGAAAACAGGCATTTGACTTCATCTAATGTTAATATAACTGGCATTTATGAAACCGCCCAAAGAATTACGGGGTATTCAAGAATTTCTGAACCGAGAGTAATGTTTGAAGGACGTAAACTAACTGCGGAATCGCCGCCCCTTCTTGAACCAATAACTATCTCAAAGTGGAGTGTGGAAATTCCCATTAACTACATGGTTTTAGAGCCGTGGAGAATAAGAGTCGGGGAAGGCTCTGAGTCTCCCGAGAAAGATGAAAAGAAGAGCGAGCAAAAACTGCTAACGGTCAGACGATATCCACCTGTAGAGGAAATGTTTTCGCAGATTCCCAATGTCGCCAAACTCCTCGGCATTGATATGAAAGAATACGGTTTTTACGAAGTTTTAGATCTTTTAGAGGCGAAGGCAAAGGAGAGTGGAGCGGGGCTTTCTGCCGACCTTATTCCCCTTGGGAGCGATTACGAAATGACTACTGAGTTTGAAATGAAACATGTTCCCGAACAGATTCAATTGGTTTATGAGGATTTGGGAAAATCGTTCGAGGTCTACATCAACAAATCCAAGGTGGAGGAGGAACCACAAAAATGTTTTCTCTGGGACAGAAGCAACCGTTCCCTTGAGATTAAGAAGTATTTGAAAAAAGGAGGAAATCAAATTACCATTAAAACCAGATACCCCGCATTCAAAGACAAAATCCCAAGCACCCACGGCATAGAACCAGTAGTGCTCGTAGGAAACTTCGCAATTAAAGAGAAAAAAATCGATGAACCGAAATTTATCATCCAAGAAAAAACTGAAACAGAGATGGGAATTCCCAATTACAGCGGTGACATCACCCTAAAGCAAAAATTTAACCTGGAAGAAAAATACTTGGAAAAGAAGCTGATGCTAGAGTGTTCCGGTTTTAAAAACGCCTTCAAAGCTAAAATTAACGGAAAAGAAGCCGGACTAAGACTGTGGCCACCATACAGAATAGACATAACAGAACTGGTACAAAAAGGAGAAAACACCCTAGAAATAATAATCACAAACACCGCCGAAAACCTGCTCGGAACCCCACCACCAATTAGAGAAAAGCTAGCATCCATTGTACCATACAATAAAAACTTATTCACCTATTAGAAGCCCCTCTATTCCTTTTGCAGAAAGTCCGCTAAACCTCAATTCCTCCCCGCTTCAAAAAGACAGGGTCTCCTTAAAGGTGGTTTTATGAAGGTCGTTTGTCTTTGGAAATATTTTGGTGGAAATATAGTAGAAATTGTTATGAACGGTTTGCCTCCGGACGTGGATTTGGTTTTTCCAGACACGGAGGAAGAAACACTGGAAGAGCTTAGGGACGCAGACGTACTGCTGGCTCACTGGGTGCCAGCAAAGATGATTGAAAAGGCAAAAAAGCTGAAGCTGATCCAAACAGCAGCCGCTGGTGGGGACGCTATCGATTTTAGAGCCGCAGCCAAAAAGGGAATTAAGGCAGCTACCTCCTCCGGATGTAACGCTTCAACCGCAGCGGAACACATCATGCTCCTCATGTTGGCGCTGATTCGAAGACTGCCTCAGGAATACCACAGACTGGTTAAGGGCGAGTGGAAGACCTGGGAGGATAAATATGAGGGAATCGAACTCCTGAATAAAACCCTGGGAATCATCGGTTTGGGCAAAATAGGGATAGAGTTGGCTAAAAGAGCGAAGGCCTTTGGAATGAGGATACTCGCCATAAAGAAGCACCCCGAATCCTCCGAAGAGGAGAAAGAGGGACTGGGCTTGGATTTTATTGGGGGTTTAGATGGCTTGGACTATGTTTTGAAGAATTCCGATTTTGTGGCACTCTGTGTTCCATTGACCGAGGAGACAAAGGAAATGATCGGGGAAAAGGAAATCCAACTGATGAAGAAAACAGCGTATCTTATCAATGTATCCAGAGGCAAAGCCGTAGATGAAAAAGCTCTCATCAAAGCCTTGAAAAACGGTAGAATCGCGGGAGCCGGGCTCGATGTGTTTTATGATTATATTCCTCATTCCGATAATCCTCTCTTAAAACTGGATAATGTGGTGCTTACCCCACACATGGCGGGGTGGACTAAAGAGAGTAGAGAGAGATGCATAAGATTCGCCCTAGAAAACGTTTGGAGATTGTATAGAGGAGAAACCATCAAAAATGAAATAAGAGTAGACCTAGGATACTAGTTTAATTGATTGATATTCTTCAATAGAATTAGTTCTCCTTTTGCGCCGACCGGTTAGAGATAGCCTTGCACTCTTCAGCCAAACCTTGAAGAAACTCCCAAGAGTCGTTTCTCGTTCCCTTCATCTGCATCGTTCTCACATCTTGGCAGATGGGCTTTATCATTCGTTTAAGGATGTGTTCAGGCGAGGGTTCGTATGGTCTGAGGGAATGTTCGATGAGAACTTTGAAGTGCCCGAGTGCTCTTTTTACAATCTTATTCAATACAACACCTCTATATGTCCCGCTTTTACAATAATACTAAACCGGTCATTAGCCAACTGGATCTCGATACCTACCTGCTTCAGTAGTCTTTCAGCAATGGAAATCCTCTGGTTTTTGTTCAGATCCGCCTCTAACAAGAAGCATCCGTCGCCGCCCGTGTATAAAGAAGCAGTTTCGAGTTCCGCCATGAAAGTGGGATTCGATAGTATTTCAGTCATCCCTCTACTTTTCGACTTTGCTTCTTCGGCGGAGAGTTTCAACTCCTCTTCATTCTCACCGTGCAGGTAACTGTATATAACATTACCCGGTTTCAGGATATCTATGAGAATCTCTATCAATCCAGGAATAAGTTTCTCTGGCACTTCAAAACTCATGCCATTTGATATTGTGCCTATGTATATTTCAGGATCAGGGGTAAGCCAGTTGAAGAGGGCATCGGTTACTGAACGACTAAGGCTTCCCTTTCTAGCCCCGTACAAAACGCCCGCTTTGGACCTCACCTTCTCTTCAAGTTCGTCTGGAATAGCCACTTTAATATACTTCAAAAGATCACCCAAAAGAACTTATCAATTAGGACATATGACCATATTCCCATAAATACCTTTTGGGCAAATAGCTATTTTCCATTATAAACAAATGTACGGAGTCCTAGAAATAAAAGAAAGAAGTGTGCATTGAACATTCATTGAAAGTTCATTAAGATATTTGGAATCTACCTATAAAAAGGAGAAGATTGGAGGGGAAAAATCAAGTTTATTTATTCTTAACTAGTCTACGAGCACTCCATAACTGGAATAACTTTTCTCTGCACTCACTCGTTCACCAGAACATAGTAAAGGGCACCCGTTTCACCCGTAATGCGACTATCTTTTGGAACTAATTGGAATTCCTGATTGTAAATTGTCTCGATTCTAAATCCCGCTTCTCTAGTTAGTTTTTTGAAATCTTCGTAGAACCAGAGTCTTAGTTTATGCTCTTCATGAAATTCGAATACTCTGCCGTTGTCTTGGCCTTTCATTCTAAAATCAACATGTCTTATTCTGTTTTCTTTGTCGTAATGATAAGGACGCCACCTGGCTTCTATTTTGGTTCCATCTCTTTCCGCAAACCAGGTTTCGTCTGGTGTCTTCTCATTGTTTATGTCGTCACAGGCGCATGCGATTTCCACGATGTAGATTCCGCCTTTCCTGAGAGATTCAGACATAGCTCTCAGATGGCTTAATATTTCTTTATCTGATTGCAGATAACCGAGGCTGCTGAGAGGAATTATTGCGGCGTCAAATTTTGGATTAAATTTCATCGTTACCATGTCGCCTAATAAGACCTTTGCTTTGTCAGAGCATCCTGCCTTTTCTATATTCTCTATTGCGTATTCGACCATCTTTGGACTAATGTCGTACCCCGTGATATGGTATCCGTACTTGGGGAAATTAATCAGAAAGATACCGCTGCCGCAGGCTGGCTCTAAAATTGTTTTCACATCGAAGCTGCAGTACTTCCTAAAGCAATTGGTATAGAATTTTATTTCTCCTGATACATCTCGAGAGAAGGCGATGTCGTAATACTTGGGCAAATTGTAAAGAG
Organism: Candidatus Freyarchaeota archaeon; assembly: GCA_030587365.1. GTDB lineage: Archaea > Asgardarchaeota > Jordiarchaeia > Jordiarchaeales > Jordiarchaeaceae > Jordiarchaeum. The sequence goes on from JAUQZE010000003.1 coordinate 215,979, forward strand.
TAATTTCTTCCTCTTTTAAAAATTCATCCAACACTTGGTATGCACGGTTATTATTCCCCGTTTCGCTAGAATCGGACGAAGTTGTGCTTTCGGTTTTGTCTGTATGCGCTTGCGCCGAATTGTTGGTTAGCGTTGTTTCAGAACAAGTTTTTTTCATTTTTTTCACCCTAAACCTCACTCAGTAGTGTTTGAATTTTCTAAAAATCGTTCAACTTTCATAAAAATATTTGCGAAATCATATCATTTTTGATTGATTTCTTTTATTTTCTCCATAATCAATATAAAAAGAGTTTGTTGCCTTTCTCGCTTTTTTAAGCGCGTACAAAGCAAATTTGAAACGATTTTGCCTAACTGCTAAACCAAACATAGAAGTATCTTCAACCTCATGTTAGGTATTTGATATTAGTAGACACGAACAATCACTTAAAAAGGTTATGCCCTTAAAATATAAACGCCAAATAATCGGCTATTTTTATTAATGATAAAAATTTTTAACAAAAAACCTCATCGAACTCCCTATAACTCGATCAAATCTACCGCCCAGAATTCTCGGTATTTCTCTGGACAATTTCAACATTACGTTCTTTCCGCAATAAGCAAGTTTATATATGTATTACATAATATTTATTTTCAATAAAAGAGAGGCGGCTGGGTGAAAATGACAAGTCTCAAAAACCGTTTATTTAAGCATAAACGCAAAATAATTACGTTTATCGCGGTTTCACTCTTCATTGTGTCAATGTACACACCCATATTCTTATCCTCCCAGCCCTCCACAAATATTAATTACTTACAAACCCTCCTTTTAAACAACCTCCCAATTAACAATAATGTTAATGCTAAAGATTCTTGGCTGTCGGGATGGAATTGCCGCAAAATCCACACAATAAACGGCAGCATTGCGGGTGCGCAGACCAATTACCAGATGAGAATAACGGTGCACTACGGCAGCGGCACTGATAGTGGAGAGAATGTCTATTGTAACGCTCAATGCAGATACGATTTCGGCGACGTAAGATTCACAAATTCGGATGGAACCACCCCTCTGGATTACTGGATGGAGAGTAAGACCGATAGTGATAAGGCCACCTTCTGGGTTGAAGTGGACAGCATACCCGCCAGTCCATCCACAATAAATATCTACGTTTATTACGGTAAAAGTGATGCGAGCACCACATCGAATGCTCAAAATACCTTTACCTACTTCCAAGACTTCGGGGGCAGCTCTCTGCCCAGTGGGTGGAGCGTAAGACTAAACGAGATGCCAGGCGGAGGATGGACGGTATCTGGTTCCGAACTGAAAATATGGTCCGACACCACAGGCGGGGGTTGGAGGCACATAGTGATACAGTACGGTACCGCGATTGGCAAAAACATGAGCATCTTGTCCAAGGTCACCGAGATAAGGCAGTACCCTGGTGGCGGTGGGAAAACCGTCAGCATAAACTGGAACTCTAATACTAGTAATGGTGGAAAGTACTGGGACTATACTGAGGGAATCTTTACTGGTGGTATGTGGGACAATTCAGGAGAATGCTTCGAGACTAGGAGAGATAATACGTATGGCGGCGGCTATAGTTGGTCTTCTCCGAGATACCAAGACAACGATGTTATTGAAATAGCGAGAACCCCCAGCAAAGCCCTCCTCTACTGGAACCACAACCTCTACAGGACAGTAGACAATAATTCGGTTCCCAACGACGATAACCTGTGGCTCTCCTACTCAGTCGACTGCGGATCATCACCAACCACCGCCTCGGAAATCCACGTAGACTGGGTGGCCATAAGAAGTTATGTCGACCCCGAACCAACCCACGGCTCATTGGGAAACCAAGAATATCCACACCCCTGGCTGTCAGGGTGGGCTTACTGTAAACCTCATACTATAGTTGGGAGCTCTGCGGGTGTGCAGACTAATTATCAGATGAGAATAACGGTGCACTATGGTAGCGGCACTGATAGCGGCGAGAATGTCTACTGTAACGCTCACTGCAGATACGATTTCGGAGACGTAAGATTCACAAAGTCGGATGGAACAACACTGCTAGACTACTGGTTGGAGAGTAAGACCGATGGTGATAAGGCCACCTTCTGGGTTGAGGTGGACAGCATCCCAGCCGATCCGAACATTGTTAACATTTACGTTTACTACGGTAATGCTAACGTCTCCACCACTAGTAATGGGGGAAACACCTTCGTGCTCTTTGACGATTTCAACACATTAAACACGAGTACCTGGAATAGTTCAGATTTAGTAGATGACGCCTGTAGAGGATGGGCGATTGAGAATGGGAACCTCGTTCTATACGTAGGTACCAGGGGTAAGAGCAAAGTATGGATAGTGGGCGAATTCACGTTTACGAATAATTACTATGATTTGGATAACAGGATATTTGAAATAAATACAAACATGTCCATGGGTGGAACGCTCTACGGCGGATCCCCCGGCTATACAATGCAGAGTGGTATTGGTTTTGGTTTCATGACTTCTGGTGATGCACAAAAGCGGCTTTACAGCAGACACGAGGGCACGAACCACTGGCTGAGATACGCCGACACTGGAACACCGCCCGCGGTTCTTTGGAGCGAAACACCGTGGAGTGGCGCGGCAACAGGCTACCATGTTCTAGGTCTCAGACGTAACGGTAACGAAATCCAGCTGTACGAGAACCAGGCTCTAAAAACCACCTAGCCCGTTGCGAGGGTATCGGTGTACGTCAAACTCTATCTTGTGACCTTACCAGGCTACTATAACGCAGACGGTTGGGGAGAGCAGAGCATAGACTGGGCGAGAATACGAAACCTCGCCAATCCAGAACCAACCCAAGGAGCCTGGGGAATCGAAGAAAATCAAGCCGCCTTGATTTTCACCCGTGAATTTGCGAGTGGAAACCAACTGTGGGATGCTTCCAGCGAGTTGGGTGTGGAGCTCTCCTTAAACCTTAATAATCCAGTCTCACTGAACATGTCGAGAAGGGTAGGTGGTGTAGGGGGAGGTCCGCCCTCCGGTTTAGCCTTCCTCGAATGTTTTGTAAGCATATCGGTAAATGACAGCAGTGCGCTTCAGGGAATCAACATAATCATACACTACACTGACTCAAAAGTTGCAGAACTCGGTCTCAATGAAAGAACTCTTGCGATATGGTACTGGAATGAAACCTTAGGAAATTGGATTCAGCTCCCAAGTACTGTAGACACGATAAGCAACACGGTAACCGCGTATACTACCCACTTAACTAATTTCGCCATACTGGGAACCTTTATACCTCAAGGAGCCCTTTCGCCCTACATACTGTTGGCACTCTTTTTCCTGCTTATGCCGAGCGGCTTAAATCCCCTAGTTTACTTAGCTCTAGGTCTGGTTGTGGTCGCGGTTCTATCAGTTTTAGGCTTGGGATTGCGAAGCAGGAGGGAAGAACAGGCTGCTGAGGTGGAAGCTCCAACCAGGTATGAACGGGTTCCTACTTCTCGGAGTCCAGCCAAGTATACGCCGGCTTCCACTCCAAGGGGGAGCAGGGAGAGTGCTCCAGAGCCGAAGATGGTGCTCAAGGTTAGGAAGATAACACCCGAAGGTGAAGCGCTACCGACAGCTGCTCCGAAGCGTGCGAAGCCTACCAAAACCCGGCGTACGGCGGAAAACCTTGAAGCGAAAAGGGTGGCTCTCAAGGATCTGATGCAAGAGATAAACGCCCGATTCGACGCCGGAAAACTTACCCCTGACGAGTACCGGGAAATCTACACTAAATACAGCACCAAGCTAGCCTCTATAGATAAGAAGCTAGGCCGACTAAAAATAATCACACCCGTTCTCGGAAAGTGGTGCTGCCTCTTCTGCGGCTTCGAAATCCAAGGGAACACCAAGTTCTGCCCCAACTGTGGAGGAGCCCGACTGAAATGCTCCGTATGCCAGACCGAAATCGTTACAGAAGAACAGTATGTCAAATGCCCATACTGTGGCGTCCTAAGCCACAAAGACCACCTATTTGAGTGGATTAAGATGAGGGGAACCTGCCCAAATTGCAATAAGAAATTGAGCCTACAAAATGAAACTTAACCATTTCTCTTGGAGGCACCATCCATACGTCTTTCCTTTTAACATTATTTTTTCACTATTCTTCTTTGGATTTTTAAAAAAATGAGAAGGTTTAAATTAGTGAACTCTTACTTCCTTGAATTTTTGTTCCATTTCGGCTTGGTTTTTAACTGGTACAATGTCTCTGACTTTTTCGAGGGTGATGGCTTCTTTTGGACAGTTGGAGGCGCAGACGCCGCAACCTATGCAGAGGTCTTCTCTCGTTATAATCAGGTTGTCGGACAGGTCTTCTGAATGGGCCAGTGGTGGTACCGGGCTTCCATGGGGCAGATTTCTACGCATTTTTCGCATTTACTGCAGAGATTGTTATCGGTTCGGGGGATGAAGTTTGCCTTTGTTATGGCGTTGTAGTTTTGGAATTCCTTAACTGATTTTAGAAAGCCGCAGCAGCAGGGACAGCAGTTGCAGATGAATACTGAGGTGTCCTGTATGTTTATGGTTTCGTGTACCAGTCCCGCTTTCTCAGCTTTCTTCATAACCTCCATGAGTTCGTCTAGGGTGACCTGGCGCCCTACTCCTTGGTCGAGTACGCTCTTTGCGAGGAATCCTGTTGTAACGCAGAAGTTTTCGTCTGTGCGTTCGCAGGGATGACCGGCGTATTTGGCTGCGTTTCGACAGCTGCAGGGAACTACGGCGAACAGATTAGCCTTTGAGAGATACTCCTTTAGAACCTCGTAGGGTAAAACTTGGTGCTGTACCTCTAATGATTTGTTTATTTCGATTGTTTTCTCTGTGGGCTCCACAGCGGGTATAACACGGTAAAGGGTGTAGCTGCCTGCGATTAGCTCGAAGGGGTGACCGGAGTAGAATAATTCTCTGTACGCTTGCTGCTTTCTTCATTTTCTTGGGGTCGTCCCTATTGTGGGTGAAGTAAACCTCGAACAGTCCGGGAACGAAGGGCATCATGACGTAAAAATTTCCCGCCTTAACCACCTTGCCCTTATAAGCCATGTCATCGAAAACCTGAACCACTCTCTCCTTCGGGACTCCCGATAGTTGTGATATATTCTCTGCGGGTAGGGGCTGACCAGTTTTCTCAAAAACACTTAGGAGAGATGCTTCCTCTTTACTGAAAATACTTTTAAGCATCTCCATAACTGCTTTGTGTTTTGGCAGTTTAATGGCTGTTCCCTTATTCATAGTTTGCCTTAGTTTTTCATAAATGTCCGCTTCGGGCAAGAAAATCATACCACCAAAATGTCCAATCATACACGTTTTTCGGGCTAATTACCGTTAGTGATAATTTCTTAATAAACTATTTTCACAAATTAAAGGCAGTTTTTTTGCTTAGTTTCAAACAATAAAGGTTATCTAACGGCGTGTCATTAAATTTTAGTGTTTATTGGATTTTTTGGAAAAGACAAAGGAGAAGTAAGATATGAGTTCAAGCACTACTGTTGGAGAAGTTTTTTCAAAGAAATTTACCAGCGTTAGCAAAGAAGCTACACTCACCCAATGTCTCTCGCTCTTTAAAAAAGGAATGGTACCTGTATTGATTGTCTTGGATAGCAGAGGCAGATATGAGGGTATATTGGCGCAGCGATGGATAGTTAGGTCGAGGAGGCTTGACCCATCTAAAGCTAAAGTAGAGAGGTTGATGCGTAAAGCCCCCGAAGTTGGAGAACGGGATTCTCTTAGTAAGGCGGCTAGTTTGATGATAGAGAATAGTCTTAGAGAGCTTCCAGTTTTCAGCGAAGGGAAGGTTGTGGGGGTTGTCACAGATGAGCATATTATTCATGGAGTCGTATTGACAGGATGGGGTAACAACAAAATTGAAGGAATAATGACTAAACAGCTCATTGTTGTTGATGAAGAGGAGTCGATAGGAGGACTGCTGAACCTCTTTAAGGAGCATAACATCTCTCACGCACCTGTAGTTAGCCATGGAAAGCCTGTGGGGATGGTGAGCATACGAGATGTTATTGATCATTTCTTCCAACCGATAGACCCCGAAAGGTTTGGCGAGATAGTTGGGAGAGAGAAATTTGAGGTTCTAAACGCTACGGTGAAGAACATAATGTCAAGCCCCCTAATTACGATCTCACCTGAGACTAGCCTGAAGGAAGCTGATAAAAAAATGCATGATTCCGACGTTTCCTCATTAGTTATTGTCAGAGGAGAAAAACTCGCAGGCATAGTGACCAAAAGAGATTTTCTTGAGCCAATAGCCCAAATGGAAATGAAAAAACCGACGCTTGCCATACAGTTTTCCGTCAAAGAATTGGAAATAGACGAAACACAACGAGATTTCATAATGAAGGATTTCGATTCATTCAGAAGCAGATTCGAAAAAATACTAGAACTCGGCACACTTTTCGTCTACATGAAAACTCATGGCACAACCCACAAGGGGGATCAAATTGTCCACTGCCGCCTACATCTAAGAACCGTAAAGGGATCCTTTTTCAGCTCCGCCGAAGGCTGGAGTGTAAACGAAACTTTCCACATGGGTTTGGATCGGATTGAGAGACAAGTTCTAAGAAGCAAAGAACTTCTTGAACACAACCATGAACTCGCTAGTGAGTATTTAGAAAGAATAAATTTCCCCTCAACAGACTTTTAAACTATCTTCACTCAATAGACTTCTCTTTTATTTATGGTTTTCATTTTTTCCACGCAAGAGGAGTATTGTCTATCTTGGGAAAAAGCTTGAAAAAAATAGGGAATAAGGTTTGTCGCTTATCACTGTTTAAAGTAGCTACAGGTACCATTTCTCTGTTTATTATCACTGTGGTAATCGCACCAAACGTAACTCGAAGATATGTTCACTCCGTCAGGTCTTTTGTTTCGATGGTAAAGACATTCTCCACAGGTTTTTCCCAAACAAGCTCACTTCCATTTTCGCTGTAATTAATATAATATTGTAAATGAGTGATAAAGGTTACGGTTTCTAATAAAAGGTATTAGAAAACTTTGTTAGAACTTGTAATAATCCATTCTAACTCTTAATAAAAAATCTTGTTTGTTCTATTTTCTGCATAGGACGTAGTAGGTGATGGCTCCTTCCCTTAAGCCGAGTCTCACGGATTGGAATTTCTTGAATCCCATTTTGGAACATTTTCGGATGAGGATATATTTTGATAACGCTGTTGAGAAAACAAATTTTCCTCCCCGTTTTGTAACCCGGTATATTTCCTTTAATACCTTGTCTCTTCCAACGACTATGCTGTCTAGAACCTCGTGGGAGGCGACTAGGTCAAAGGTGTTGTCCGGAAAGGGTAGTTTTCGAGCGTCGGCTTGCTGGAATTTGACTTTATGTTCCACTTTTTCGATTTCCGCGTTTTTCTGCGCGTTTTCCATGGTGTTTCCGGAGACACCTGACAAAGAGAGGGGAGACCAGGTGTCGATTCCAGTCACCTTGCAGTTTTTACAAGCCTTCGCGAGTGTTATTGCCACTAATCCTCGGCCTGTCCCCACATCGAGCATAACAGAGTTTTCCTTCGGTTCGGCAAACTCTACGAGTATAATGCTCCGCTTAACCCTTAGGGGACTGCTACTTTCATAAAATATTAGCCCAATAATAATGGCTAATGCAAGAATAATTATCGTTATAATGTATCTTATAACTAAATTGTTAAATATTAGGTAAAGGAAAAAGCATGCTACAATCGCGAAAATAAAAACACCGAGAACACCCGGTGAGTAAATCCCATAGCTTATTCTCTCTTCGCTCAATTTCCATGCCTCTTTTAAAATTAAGATTAACTATCTTTTATATTTTTTTAAAACTATTAAAATCGAAACGATAACACATAGAATAACCAACCAGAGAGTTAACCGAACACTCAATTTCGCAACCTGAAACAAGAATTGTACAAGAAAATCAAAAGATTAAGGATAATTTTTCTCTTCGATTATTTACTAACTTTCGTAGTCTTGATTGTAAATTTTAGAAATCATCGCCGATTGCGAGGTGGACGGGGAGGGAAAAAATAATCAAGTTTTTAGTGTTTCGTACACGAGTTCGAGAATGTCCTTAACCTCTGGATATTCATCGTGGACTTCAGCGTCTTTAAGGTTTAACTCACAGAATGGGCAAGCGGTTAAAAGCAATCTTGAGCCTGTTGTCTTCGCCTCCTCCAGCCTCTCTCTGGCAGACCAGAGGGCGAAGTCGTTAAAGGCAGCCTTAACACCCCCGCCAGCACCACAGCACCACGCGTTGTCCATTGTTCTTTCCATCTCCATCAGTGTTAACCCTGGGATCGCGTTAAGTATTTTCCTTGGTTGCTCATAGAGCCCCGTTAGCCTTCCCAGATGACATGGATCGTGGTATGTGACCTGTTGGCATGATTCATTAAACTTTATTTTCTTACTGTCCACGAGTTGCGAGAGGAACTCCACCATGTGCTGAACCTCGAATTTTAGGGTGCCTCCAAGCTTAGGATATATCGACTTGAATGTTTCGTAGCAGCCGGGACAAACAAATAACAATTTCTTTATCCCTAACCCCGCTATCACCCTTAAGTTGTGTTCCATGAGTTCGCGGGCCTTTGAGACTAAACCAACCCTGTAAAGCACACCTCCACAACAAAACTCTTCAGCTTGAAAAACCCTAAATTTTATGTTAAGCTTTTTCAAGATACCGACTGCTGCTCTTGCCACGTTCGGTAGCCTGTAGGGGATGGTGCAGCCAATGAAGAGGCCAACTTCTGCTTTCTCGTTGTCTGTTTCGCCTTCGGGCATCCATTCAAATCTGGCTTCGTGGGGTTCGCCGTAGGGATTGTGGTATTTCTCAATATTCTCAGCGAATTTTTTGTGTTGCTCCATCGGTCCTTTTCCATCGTTGACACACTTGAACCTTAACTCGTGAAGCACTTTTAGAGGCTCCATCTTTGCCTGGTTACGCTTACAGGTTATTTCACAGCCCCCACAAAGAGTGCAAGCGTATATTATTTCCAAGAGTTTATCGCTATAGTCTAGCTCTCCCCTTAAAAATGCCCTGGCGATATCCATTCTCCCTTGGGCAGAATAAGCATCGAAAAGAAATTTTTTGAGGCTGGGGCAAATATAGGTAAACTCTGCGCTCTTGATATCCCAGTCGCAAATCCACTTGCACCGTGAGCATCTAAAGCATAGTTCCAGACTTGATTCACAATCTTCAAGAGGCATATTCATTCATCCCTTCCCTAGAAGCAGAGCCTTCCAGGGTTCATTATATTATTAGGGTCAAAAATCTCCTTAATCTCCTTCAAAACCCTACTATATGCTTGGTTTCTCTCATAAGTGATACCGGATAGGAAAGAACCGTACGGTCGGGAGTAAAAGGCCCCCATATCAAACAGGACTTCTACAAGCTTCTCATAGGTCTTCTTCACCATTTGCCTCTGTTTTTTGTTTAAAGAGTCATAGAAGAGGGTGAATTCCAAGTGACACGCACCTCCCCTCACCAGGGGCTGAATGTAGCAACCAATCTCCCCAAGGGGGTAACCGATATCAGAGGACGTATCGCCTACGGCTCTGATGAAATCTGAAGTTTTGTCCAGAGTGGTGATGAAAAGTATGTCTTGAAAATCGCCCTTCCACCCAAGCTTCCAGTGCTGGCCCTTGTAGGATTGTCTGAGCATTGGGAGAATACTTTTTTCCAGTCCCGCTAGTGTGGTTGATGGTTTTGCTTTGAATTCCTTTAAGCCGTCGAGGAAATCCTCCTCCTCTTGCTTTATCTTATCCTCGGGAAGTTTTACACCTCCCGAGAGGCAGAGGATCAGCGTCCACTGAGGCAATTTCTGTCTCAGCTTTTCAATTTCTGAGTTGTGGCTGGCTAGAATCATCGCCAGGTTCAAACCGTTGATTATTAGGCATTCACGACCCAGCAGCCATCTCTGAACCGTGTACAGGGGGTCTATTAAGTCCTCCAAGCTGTTTGAGGTTAGGAAATAGAGTTTATCCAGCTGAGGGAGATGCTCGATTTTTATGGTTGCGCTGGTTACTATTCCGAGTGTTCCCTGTGCACCTTGGAAAAACTGATTCCAGTTCAGCCCGGGTCCAAAGGGTACCACGTACTCAGCAAATTTACTGGGCGTAACCGCCGCGGAGCCTGTTCGGAGAATTTCACCAGTCGGCAAAACCACCTCCATAGTAAGTATGGGATCGTAATACTCGAGTTTTGGTATCAGTAGTGGCTCCCTCTCAAGGTAGCTAGTTAGGGCTGATTTTTCCTGTGGAGGACATAGTGGGAATAAAGGTATTAGCCCTTGTTCTTTAATACTTTCAAGCTGAGAAAAAGTTACACCCGGCTCAACGGTCACGTTTTTGTTCCGAGCATCGATTTTAACTATGCGGTTCATTTCGCTGAGATCAACCACAATACCCCCATCCGCTGGAATCGTTCTCCCGTAGAAGTGCACTCCTGAGCTGCTGGGGGTTAATGGCTTCCTATGTTTAGTGGAGAACTTTATAATGTTTTGAATTTCACTCACGTTCCTAGGTTTTAAGACGCAGGCAGGTGTCCTATCTGGGTCAAAACTGCTCTTATCCGAAGAGTAGAGCTTCAATACGCTAGGGGTGCTAATGACGCGGTTCTTGCCGAGAATCTTCTCAAGCTCCTGTATTTCCATTGGCATGTATTCACCCTCTATTTTTCTCCATCTATGGGGTATGGGGGATTAGAAACGTTATTCGGATCGATGCTCTTCTTTATTTTTCTTAACAATAATTGATAGTTACCATAAGACGGCCCTAGGATATCGTGGGCAACTCCAGCGGAGCCGGTGACGTACATTTTCTGCTCAGCGTCCTGTTTCAGGCCGATGCTTTGGCATTCATAGGCTTCCTCAAGCTGGGTTACGGGGTCGTAGAGTATGCTGAGTTCGACGTGGCCGAAGTGTCCAAGCTCCAGAGGAATCATGTAATAGAAGTAGATGAGGTCTCCATATTTTTCTTGGAGGAAATTTTTTGCTTCCTTAAGCTGATCCAAGAGTTTATCAAGGGACTCCGCCCATGACCTGAAAACATCGTATCCTCCTGTGGGGTTAAGTATGCGCATTGAAACGCTGCTCCTTATGGTCTCAGGGATGCCTTCGCGGAGCTGTGAAACCATCTCATCGGGTAAAAGCATTCCCTTGTTCTCCTCAGCAATTTTCTGTAAAGCCTTCTTCTCGTAGTCTATGACTCTGGGGGAGGTTTTGAAACTCATGAACAGAAGAAACTCCTTCACATTCTTGAAGGCTTGGCAGAGATTCATGAACTCTTCCCTGCTCTTAGACATCGGAGCCATAGCCATCGCCGTACTCACGAGGTGGAGTGACATACCTATCTCAGCCTTACAAATCTCATATACGGCGTTAACAGCATCCTCCGTGGTGGGAAAGAGACCCAAGTAAAGCTTTGCCAAGTCCTGCGGAAAGTCAAAAATTTTCTCGGGATAAACTCCCCTGCATGGGAAAATCTCCGGACCTGTCCAGGGGTAAAGCCTAACAGCTATCTTTGTGACCACTCCCAAGCCTCCGAGCACCCCACCGTAGCCTCTCATCAACCCCCTTAAATCCGGCCCCGGGCCCTCTCCCCAGAAATAGTTATCACCATCACCGTAACCCGCTGAGCCCAACCTGAGGAGCTCTCCCGTGGGTAAAACCCACTCCACTCCAAGGACGGCGCGAGCGTAATATGGAATCCTGTGCATAGCGAAGTGGGAGCCGCAGAAGAGATGGTTAGCAAGCACTGAGGTGTTTCCGCCGCTTGACGGAACCGGCAGCCAAAGTTTCTTCTTCATTGCCTCGGCTTGAAGCTGAGAGTAGGTGACGAACGGCTCTATTACTGCGTACATGTTTTTCTCATCCATTTTCAATATCTTGTTCATTCTTTTGAAATCCAGAATTATTGTCTCGGGATATGAGGCTTGACAACTCCAGTGTAGAAAACTACCAACAGGGATGAAAGGAACACTATACTTATTCGCCGTTCTAACTATAGCCTGAACATCGTCTAAAGAACCTGGTAAAACCACAAAGCCGGGCCTTTTCTTTAACTTCCTCCCCAAAACCCAACCTGTTCTAGAGTATGCCTCCAGCACAGCCGGGTCATCCGAAATATGGTCCGGCCCCACGGTTTCCTCAAGTAACTCATATACTAACTTATGATTAACCGTCAAGGTTACATACACCTACAAGTATCGTTCCTAGGTTAGGGTTGATTAGCTGCGGGAAGCTAAAGAAGTTTGAATCAGGGTTTAATCCATAGTTTTAGTATTTTATTTGAATGGACTTTAGTATAAAATTGTTATAAGGTTTATAGAAATTTTTTGGTACTTTTCTGGTGGAGTTTATGATGACTGGCAAGAACTAGCGTGTAGATTGAAAGCGAATACGGGTTGTTTGAAAGAAACATTCTTACCGCGCTTGGGATATTCTTTCAAAAATAAAATAAAAAGAGGCGAAGCTGTTTTGCTTCGCTAATGCTTCAATTATTATTGTGTGTTACTCGGGGGGTATGCTTCTGAAAATTTCCTTCAGGTTTATGCCCTTTTTTCTGTTTCGTCTCCGCATAGTGAAATAGATTACTGCTCCAATAATGTAGACAATCGCTATAACGAGGAATGAGCCGAGGTTAAAGGTCACTAGTGCACCTAGTATTAAAGGTACTGCAAATACTAATGCGATACCGCCACATATAAGTAATACAGGGACTTTTCCGATTTTCGGATTGTATGTTTGTGCGGCTAGGTCTTTCCTCCGTCTGTTGTAAAGCAGTCCCGCAATAACGGTTAAGAGTATCGAAATAACTCCTAGGAAAACTGCGTTGAGTGCTGCCTGAATGGTACTAAAATAGCTCAGTATTATTCCAACAATAGCCACAGCCATGGAGATGCCAATGGCGTATATCGGTGTGGTTGTTCTCTCATTCAGTGTGCTCAGTTTTGTAGGCATTACTCTATCGAAACTCCACGCGAAAACGTATCTCGAAGTGGTGAGCAGGATCGGGATAATACCGTTGATCAGCCAGAGTAAACCCGCAAAAACTATGAACAATCCCAACCAGTTCAAACCAGCAAGCGGGGCAGCGAATAAGGGGATGCTGGCAGGAAAGGGTGTAGGAAGCTTTCCAGCGAAAAACCAACCCATGTACTGTATCCAGTACTGCAGAGTATTCCAAGGCAGCAGGCTACCCCAACCGCTGAACCAAGAGAATGGGCTGCTAAACTGAGGCAAAGACCACCACATCACGCCGAAGATAGGATTCTTAGTGTAAGTGAGGAAGTCGTACAGTTGAACAAATGATCCCCAATTAGACTGCAGGGGATAAAGCAATCCGATGTATAGGAGTGCTATAAATATCACGCTTATCACCATCGCTACGTAGAATGTTCTCCTTGTGTCCCTGACCTCTCCGCCGATTATACTTAGACTGTAACCACCGCCGAGGGCGAACATGGCAACGACTACAGCACCTAAAGTTGCGCTCATGCCGCCGCTCATGGAGTTGATGGAGTATGGTATCCACCAAGCTAGGACAGGAAGCGTATATGCAACCCTGAATAGGTCTCCGAAGGCTCCCAAAATATTCGTTGTGCCCCAGCCGAAAATGCTATTCCAGGCCCAGATCATGTCAAGGGACGAGTGGCTGGAGAGTACCCAAACCATCGCTAAGGCACCTATCAAAGGAACAAAGAACAAGATGCGTATAAGCCAAATGGAGGATCTCATGCTTACCATAAGGATCCCGCCGAATATTAGAACCAAGACCACGCCAAGAATCACTCCCCATATCGGATCTGTTAACCATATAGACAAACCTAAGAGACTGAAATTCCATGAGAACAAGCCATAGAGCATAACGAAATAACTTATGAAGGGGATAGCCTGATAGACCAGCACACCCATAGTGAGGAGAGTACTAACCCAAACACCCCAAGATGCAACAAAGCCCACACCGGGTCCGAGAATCCTGCTGACGAAGATATAGTCGCCTCCACTGCGGGGCATAGCTCTAGAAAATATTGCGTAAACTATGTAAAGGGGAATTACAAAAACAAGTCCAAGAAGATAAGACACAGACAAGTTTGCCCCCGGAAAATAGCCTGGCTGTAGAGACTGGACAGAAAGGAATAGTATTCCGCCGCCTATGACGAGAGAAAAAACCATTATAAAAGCGTCCTTAACTGAAACCTCTCGAATAAGACCCGTAGCGTCCCGAGTGAAAACAATTCTTCTGGAACGACTGGAACCACTGGAAGGTTCAGGTTTATCTTTTTTAGCCATTCCGAAACTCCTCTTATTTTACTTTTTATTACAAATAATTTAATCTAATATCTTGCTAAGGTTATATATAAAAATTGGCACGAAAAAGTCCCGAAAACATAAAGGAACAAGTAACATTTTTGCTGAGGAGTTTCAGTTTATGGTGAAATTGGTAGGGAAAAAATGGTTGTAAAGTTCGTGTAATGTCTTTCAATTATTTTAGTTTGTTGGCGTATTTGAAGCCGTCTCTCATATGTGTTGCCAGTAGCATAGGGAAGGCTTCTCCCACTCTTTCTACAGCTTTCGACTTGGGTAGATATTTTTGAGTTATTGTCTTCCTAAGATAGTCGATGTCATCCAGCTTGTCTTTATTCTCTTGGAAAAAGTTCCAGTAATTGTCGAATACCTTTTTTGCCTCATTTAGTATGTTCTTTGCATCGGAACCGTCCCAGAGGCCGAAGTGGCCCACGCATATGCTGTTAAATTTAACCCTTTTTAGCTTGTTCAGAGTAGAGTAAAAATTCTCCTTATTGAACCAGGGCGGAATAATGGGGGCTAAAAACGTGGTTTCGTCAACCTTGTACCCTATGGAATCCCCTACGAAAATGTTTCTGTTAGCTTTATCGTACAGAGCTATGTGGCCCGGCGTGTGTCCCGGAACGGTAATGACTTCAAGCTCAACTCCACCGAGATCCACTGCATCACCATCATCTAACGCTGTAACATTTGTCACCGGCTCTATTGGCCCCATTCCGAAGTCGTACCCGATTTTGCTCGGATCCTCAATCATGATCTTAGCATTCTTCCCTGCAAAGACCTTAACCTTCTTCCCCATAGCCTTAACAATGGGGGCGCATCCCTGAATGTGATCAGCATGTTCATGCGTTATTATAATATAATCTGTCGGAAATAGGCCTAGCTTTTTAAGTGAGTCGACGACCTTTCCTGCAGACTGGCTGGTTCCACTATCAATGAGAGCAGTTTTATTTCCTTTCACCACATACAGTGAAATAAGCTGGGGAATGTCAAAATAGTATCCATCAATTTGATAAATGTTTTCAAGAATTTTTCCAACCTCGATTTTATGACCCATAAAAACCTCACCCGTTATAAATTTTTGAAAAATGTTAGTTCAATTAGAACAGCTTTTTCTCATAATTGTTTCTGTCATTCTCTTGCTCATGCCCTTAAGGTGGCATGAAACTTATTTTCTTTACCTTCTTATAATTTCTTTTCTCACATACCGTGAGATCATTAAGGAGATGTTCATTAAGGGGTAAAACGCCCCAAGAACCAGATTTGGGTGGAGACGAAAACTATGCCACGAGTGAAAAGAAATTAAAATATATCAGTATAATCTTCCTTTCCTCAGCTATTTGCCAATATTAAAAAACTAAAAACTAAACTTGGTTTTTTTGGAAATTTTTCGCTGAAGACTTTTTTAATATAAAAAAAGGAAAGTTGAGAAATTGGTGTGATGCTTTCGATTATTGTATTTTGTTGTAGTGTTTGAAGCCGTCTCGAAGCCAGGTTATCACCACTTGGGCGAAAACCTCTCCCACTCTCTCAACTGTTTTCGATTTGGATAGATATTTTTGGGTAAGCGATTTTGTCAGATAGTTGATGTCACCCAGCTTGTCTCTATTCTTATCAAAGAAGGCCCAGAAGTTTTCGAAGACCACTTTTGCATCATCCAGTATTTTCTTCGCGTCGGGGCCATCCCAGCAGCCGTAGTGACCCAAACATATGCTGTTAAATTTGACCTTCTTCAGTTTGTCCAGAGTTGCGTAAAGTTGCTCCTTGTTAAACCACGGGGGATTATGAGAAGGTATAAACGTAGTAGCATCAACCTTGTTTCCTATGCTGTCCCCCACAAAGATGTTTCCATTCGACTTGTCGTACAAAGCTATATGCCCCGGAGTGTGTCCAGGAACAGTCATAACATCCAGTGTCACACCATCGAGATCAACCACGTCTCCCTCCTTTAGGGGCGTCACGTTTTTCACCGCCTCAATAGGCCCCATTCCGAAGTCGTACCCGATTTTGCTCGGATCCTCAATCATGGGTTGAGCGGTCTTCGATGCGTAGACCTTAACCTTCTTCCCCAAGGCCTTAAGGAGAGGAGCGGCGCCCTGCGTGTGGTCCCAGTGCTCATGCGTTATGATGATGTAATCAACCGGGAATAGGCCTAGCTTTTTAAGTTGGTCAACGACATTTCCTGCAAACTGGCTAGTTCCACTATCAATAAGAGCGGATTTTTTTCCTTTCACCACATAAAGTGAAAGAATCTGGGGAATCCCAGCCATATTTCCATCGATTAGATACGTGTTTTCAAGAATTTTTCCAACAGCGGATTTATGACCCATAAAACCTCTCTCCTAAAA
This sequence comes from Candidatus Freyarchaeota archaeon, assembly GCA_030587365.1. Taxonomy (GTDB): domain Archaea; phylum Asgardarchaeota; class Jordiarchaeia; order Jordiarchaeales; family Jordiarchaeaceae; genus Jordiarchaeum. Next base: position 232,628 of record JAUQZE010000003.1, read on the forward strand.
TCTTTAAAAAATGTTATTCCGATTATAAATATATAAATTAGTACCATACTCAACCCTTTTTCCTTCAACTTGAAGATTTAGCATTCGTTTATTCAGATAAGCAGAACATCTATAAGGAGGAGTTCAGAATCTCTATCAGCGGTAACATTGAAGGCTCGCTCATCGGTAATCATTGCCGCACCTAGAGTGGGAACCTTATGATCATTAACCTTTACCGGTCCCCCCTCAAGGACATAAAGGTAGCAACCCCTGCCAGCTTTAAAAGTATGGTTCACTATTTTCCCAGTCTCTAGGAAGCAGGAGTATACCTCGGCATCGGATTTTATTTTAAGGGCATCGGGGTGAGTGTTAGAAACTAGGGGCAGAAACTTATTTGTTCTCTCCTCTTTCAACACTTTCTTCTGTTCCACAGAAGGCTCCAGGCCTCGGGCTGAGGGGGTGAACCACATCTGAATGAATCGCATGGGCGAATCTGGTAAATTGTTAATCTCGGAGTGCCACATACCTTTTCCAATAGTTGTGTGCTGAACCCAGCCCCTTTTGAGGATACCCCCTTTTCCGTGTTCATCCGCGTGGCGGAACTCCCCTTCAGCACAATAGGTCACTACCTCATTGTCACGGTGTGGGTGAAGAGGCCAGACGGCGCCTGGCGAGAGAGTATCGTCATTAAAGACCCGCAGGGTGCCAAAATGCACAAATTTTGGATCATAGTATTGGTCAAAGGAAAAATGCCAGCGACCACTGAAAGTTCCATTCTCAATGTTTCCCCTAGCCTGGTAAATGCTCTCAGGTTTTCTAACAACAATCATTATAATCCCGCCTATATACTATGATTTTTTTTAAACTATTAATTTACAATAATAAATTACTCAATTTTACAGTATTTAAATGAGTGAGCGATTGCACAAACTACCCACATCTTTTAGACTAGCTAGGTTTGAGTTGTTTCTTTCAAAAGCTCTTGAGGTGTGAAAACCTTGAGTTCGGCTATTCTTTCAAAATGTTTTATGTTCTTGGTGATTAGAAGGAGCCTTTTTACTCTTGCTTGAGCACCTATGAAAACATCTCGTATTTCGAGAGCTAAACCTTTCTTTTCTAACTGCACGTAAATCTCTGAGGCATCGATTGCGGTTTGTTCATTAAATGAAAGTATTATTAAGTCGTTGAAAAGATTGTTTGCTACACTCATCGCTTTTTCGGGATTGGGACTCAACCTAGCCCCATGATAAACCTCAAAAACAGTTATCGCGCTTACATAAGCCTCGTAGTATCTCTTTTCTATTCCGTTGAATATTTCAACAGCTACAGGTTGAGGTTTACGCTTAAGATAGTCTATAAGAACATCAGTGTCAAGCATTATTTTAGTTTCCATGTTTTCCACATCCTTCTAACATCCTCCATAAAGTCCTCTGTGCTTTCGATATGGTCCCAAGCGCCAGCAAGCTCCCTGAGGGAAGGAGATTTGATAAAAACAATTTTACCCTCCTCTTCCCTCACTATCAATTCGTCACCAACCTTCACATCAATTTTTTTACGAATCTCTAGAGGGATAGTGATCTGAAATTTTCTAGTAACTTTAACCTTCAACAAGATACCTCCGTACTACATATAGTAGTACGAATATATAAAAAGCTGTCTATCAACTCATATGAAGGTTTCCTAACCATCTCATTCAACTAGTTTAATAAGATGTTTCTTCCCCCATTGATAACTTATTGTCTTTGCTATTTTTTGATCAGGATTTTTTGACCCACCACTACAGGGGGCTATTAGAAGAATAAACTATAGTGAACCCTAGTTTTTGCTTTAAAAGGCGCTTCAAAAGAACTTTAGACCTCTTAAAATTTTTAACCCCACTAATTTCTATTTTTGGTTCACCCGGGATGCGTAACAATTCGTGATGCGTTCTGCTGCTTTGATTTCCTTCACCCTTTTTTGTAAAATTTAAAAAAGTGGTTAAAGATATATAATAAAATGATAATCGTATACTAAATCTGAAGGTGGAGGTAATATTATGTTTTACGAAGAAAAATGTACTCTTTGCGGAGAATGCCTGATGAAGTGCCCCTATTTAGCCTACCCCGAGGAAAAAGCCAAGGCAGAGTTTAAAAAATTAATCGAAGGTAAGCCCACGCCAGTGACCGCGGAGTGTATAACATGCGCCGCTTGCAATATGTTCTGTCCAGAGGGAGCCAACCCCTTTGACTTAATCAACGAGCGACAGGAGGAGACTGGAACATTTAAAGTCACCGATCAATCACTGGGAATGATGAGTATGGCTTCGCAGTTACCCAGCGAAGTTAAAAAGGGGAAGCCTGGAAAACCAGCCATTACTCTCTGTACTGTGGGAGATTTTCTACCCGGAGTTATTGAGGGACAGCTTTTCGATGGATTGACCGTTATTAAGGGAGGAGACTACTTCTGCAAAATCGGCTGGATACATGTGGGAAAGCCCAGCGAAGTTAAGAAGGGAATCAAAGCCTTTGTGGATGACCTAGCCAAAACCGGTGCCAAGGAGATAATATGCTTCCACGACGACTGCTACGCCATGTTAACCACCAAAGCTAAAGAATTTGGAGTAAAACTGCCATTCAAACCCATTCACATAATAGAGTATCTACGAGACTACGTTAAGGCTAATAAGAACAAGGTAAAGAAACTCAACATGAAGATAGCCTACCAGCAGCCCTGCGCCTCAAGGTACACTTTCCAAAAGGACAAAATGCTTGACGAACTCTTCAAACTCATAGGCGTTGAGAGGGTGAAAAGAGAATACGACAAAATGGGTGCCCTCTGCTGCGGCGGAACCATGGCGGCAATGGTTAACGTACCAAAAGAGAAGATAGAAGAATGGCGCATGAAGAACCTTATGGACGCTAAGAAACATGGAGCAGAAGCGATGGTTTTCCTTTGTCCACTATGTGTTCTTAGTCTAAGGAGCAGAGCCAAAGCCCAAGAACTGGAGCCCTATATACTGAGCAACCTAGTACGATTAGCGCTAGGCGAAGAACTCACACAGGGAGGAGCAGGAAAGAAATTTTAACAGACACTATCCTGACGAACTATAAAACAATAATTTCCGGCTCAATTACATTTCAATGGGGGAAAACCTCAATAATCGAAATAATGGAAATGGAGAGAAACGAATCAGATTCGTAAAAACCCTCCAAAGGAACTCCCCTCTTTTTTATATTTCCTAAAAAATACAAATTCAGCTTTCTCCATAGAAATTTTGAAAACCTACGCAAGTTTCTGTGGTTGCTAAATACCTCTAAGTGTTTACGCAGCGACTGCCCACTCGGCAACTTTATAATAAAAAGAAGGGTTTGGATTGCAGCCCTTTTAATATGAGCGTTTCTTAGGCACCCATCGACTTTCTAACCAGTTGTATAACATCGTACATCATCAGTTTGGAGTTGTACTTGTTTATAGCATCCTCAAGATTACGCCAGCAGAAAGGACAGGCAGACACTATAACTTCCACCCCTAGCTTTTCGGCTTCCATTACCCTCTGGTTAGCAACCTCAACCGACCAATCGCCGTAACCCGATTTTACTCCACCTCCAGATCCGCAGCACCAAGAGTTTTGTCTATTTCGGGGCATTTCAACCACTTCAATTCCCGGTATCTTTTTGAGCACATTCCTCGGTGATTCATACACAAGCATGTGTCTTCCCAAGTGGCAGGGGTCGTGGTAGGTTACTTTCATTTTGACCTCATTGGGGAGTTCTATTTCCCCGTTTTTTATCATGTTTTCCAGAAGCTGTGTGGTGTGTATGACCTCAAACTCGTGCTTGGAACTGAGAAGCCAGTCGTATTCTTCCAAGTAGTCCTTTTTCCAGGCTCTGAAGCATCCCGAACAGGTGGTCACTATTTTTTTGGCACCTGTTTTATTGGCTTCTTGGATGTTGTGTTGAGCTATCTGAGACGCTGAGACATAATCCGTTTTCCACTGTCCGGTTCTGAGCAGGGGAGAGGAGCAGCACCACTCGTCTTTCATTATGGTGAAATTCACGCCGGCTTTCTTGAAAACCGCGACGGTGTCTTGTGCCAGAACCTTCTGTCGGTAAGCTGAGGTGCAGCCCACAAAGTAAACAGTTTCCGACTTCTCTGGAAGACTGATTTCTTTAGGTAACCAGTCCCACCTTGTGCTGTGAGGTTCAAGGTAGGGGTTGTGTTCCTTGCCGAGGTGTACACCGAAGTCCCTCTGACGGCCGGGAAGTGTAACCCCCGCGTTAACGGCTTCAGCTCTGGTCGCCTCAATTATTTTTAGTATACTGTCCTTTATCGGGTAGATGCATTGGGTGGAGCAGTTTCCACAGGTTTGACAGGCAAAAAGTATGTCTACTATCTCATCCTCAAGACCGAACTCCTCCTCAGACACCCCTCTAGCCATCCACATCCTACCGCCACCCGTAAAAGTTTCGAATTTATATTTGACGTATGAGGGACAATTCTGATAAAACAGGTTGGGGCCGGTAGTTCTACAGTACTGGCATTTGTAGCATCGGTGTAGTATATCCTTATGTTTTTCTAAAACCATTTTTATCATCACCTATAGACCCCATTGTCCGGGTGCCATTATTCCATTGGGATCTAGTAGTGTTTTTATCTTTTTCATGAGGTTGACGAATTCGGGGTCTGCGTGTTCTAAAACAACCTTCTGGACAGTGGGGGAGGGTTTCCAAGGCACGCCACCAAGGTTTATAGCCATATCACATATTTCTTTTAAGACATTTAGCAGTTTTTCGACCATCTCGGGGTTTTTCTTATCGAAAGGGAAGGCATACATGATACCTGTTACATGCCCTGTTCTGAAGGGTCTAGCCACATGCAGATACTGGAATCCGTACCTTTTCGCAATTTCTACCCCCTTCTTGTAGGCTGTTCCCATCGCTTCCGTGGGAATGTAGCATCCCAGATACTCCGCCCCTCCACCTAACATCAAGTCCATAAACGCTAAGGGCTGAGGAACCATCAGCATCCCTATTTTTAGCAAGAGGGGAGCTTCGAATTCCTCAACCTTAACACCCTCTTCTAGAGCTTTTTCGATTATTTCTCCCACCTTCCGTTTCTTTAGGTCTAATTCCTCCTGTGATTTCCCGCTCAGAATGACATCCATAGTAATTTCCGGCATGCCTTCGGGTTTCTCTGGCGTGTAGAATCGCTTCGTACTGGTGCCAGTCCAACTGTTAATGTATATGTCCTCGCAGGCTTCGCTCTTGGTTAGTTTTAAGAGGATTTCAACAGTATCCTCAACCCTATCGATTTTGTAGAACATGGCATCTCGAATACTCGGCTTCGGCCAGAGCTGAATGGAAGCCTTAGTTATGATGCCCGTTGCTCCGAACCAGCCCAGAAAGAGACCCATGAAGTCGGGGAGACAGTACTTAGTAAACCAAGACTTGCCCAAAGCACAGGACCCAGTTCTTATAACCTCACCCGTGGGCAGAACTACCTCCAAACCGTTCACCATGTCCGAGCTTACACCCTGTCCTAGGGAAATCTGCCCTGCCCCGTATATTATTGCGTTAGAGATCACACCCACCGACTGCGGAGCATGAGGCTGGCAAAACCAGAGATTAGGATAATTATCCTCCAAGAAGGTTTTGAGCTGACCCGTGGTTACGCCGCACTCGACAACCGCGTACATCGAATCCTCGTTCACTTCGATTATTTTGTCCATTCTCTTCAGATCCAGCAGGATACCTCCCCCATAGGGTATCGCCAGTCCGGAAAGCGTAAGACCGCCTGCTCGTGGGGTGACCGGGATCTTTTCACGGTTGGCTAGCCGTAGGATTTCCTGAATCTCTTCCACAGTCCCGGGCATGACCACAAACTTGGGGGTACATGACTCCTCCGCGCTGGGGTCGCTGGAATAATAGTAGCGTTCCTCTATCCTATCAGTGACAAAATTTTTCCCTACTATTTTCTCAAGAGACTTAAGAATACGGGAATTGCTGGCATCGACAAGTTTTTTTTCGGGCAACCACATTCCCTCCATATCTAAAAATTTAGAGAAGCACAAGTGTTGATGTATTGTAAGTCTTGTGTAAAGATACTTTACGTTAAACAAAGTATTTAAAGTTGATTTCAATAAGGCCACGGAAACCTATTGTTAACATAGTGTAGGTAATCACAAAAATTAATCAATATTAAATAAAACATGGACCAAGACTATAGGGGGGATAGCCAGATAAGTAATGCTATGATTTCACTACACTAATTTTAGGCCCCTCTCTCACTATTACCCAACTATATTTAGTGAGCCAAAAAAAAAGAGAAAAAGGGGTTATTTGATGGTGCCTTTCGCTGTTTCCATTGCCCTCATTATTGTGTCCGTGAATTTTTCGGGGTTATATTTTGGATTTCGTATCCCTTAAACAGCGCAGCCTTAACCACAAAACTGATATATATAAAAAATATAAATAGCACAAATGCAGTAAAAAATTCAAAAGAGTAGGAGGTTGGAGGTTGGCAAGAGCAGCACTCTTAACGGGTACAGCTGGAGGAACTATTGGTTCCATAGCGGCAGGCCTAGGGGTAATATGGAGCATAATATTTATGACTTTTGCAGTGGAACTTTGGAATTACATGCAATATTTGGCAACGTCTTATACTCCGTTGATAATTTTTTTCATTCCTTATCCGCCTTCTAGCGTTTTGTTCAGTAGCCTATTACTTATGGTTTCTTTGCTTCTCATTGTAGCAGGTGTTCTCAGTGGTGTGGGTTTCTACGGTGTTTACAAAATTGGCGGAGGGGCTATGGGCATGGTGGGCCTCATCTTTGCTATTGCAGGAAGCGTGGAGTCTTGTTTATAATTATGGGAGTTTTGACACAATCGTATACGTGGATTCTAAAAACTTATATCTTAGTCCCCTTTCCACCATTTTACTACCCATTTTTCTACATGCCGGTGTCTACGCCGAATTATGGTTTTATCTGGATAGGTTTTATAATACTCACAGTTACCTTCATTATGCTCGGTGCAGCTAGTATTGCAGTACGCGGAGAAACTGGAAATTCCTCAGCGTCTACATCTGCGGGAATCGTAGGCATTATTGGTGCTTGCTTTCTAGTTCCATTTGGTCTTATAATGGTCGTACCAGCAGTCCCTTGGCTCGCGGGCGTCTTTACTCTTGTCGGATTCGCACTGATAATGGTAGCTTTCATACTTTGGGCCGTAGTTTTCTTTTCCTCCAGAGAAATGTAGTCTCATCGGATGGAAATATTAAAACTATTCCCATTCTTTTTTTGTTCACGGTCAATCTACCCAATTTGGAGTCGTGAAGTACTCGCCTAGATTATTTGAAGGCTGCGTGTTGCGTGAGAATATTAATAAATCTTAAGTTATAGGATTGGGGTTAGGATATGGGGAGTTAATGTGGTACTTGGCAAACCATTCACACTCTTTTTTACTTATTGCCAAATCGCCCCCCCTTTGTCCGACTCTGGTTTTTTCAAGTGCTCAGAACCATGCCCAGGGTTGAACCTCCTGCTCAGCACTCGGCATATTATTTTCGGACGATAAAAACATGGTTGCGGTGAGAGAAATCCAGTACGCTTAAAACCGGACTCCCCAAGCGTCATCCAGTAAGGAGGATTCACTCCGCAGAATACTGCAAAAGTGCAGGAATAGTAAACCTAATATATAATAAAAGTAAAATAAAGTATTATATATCAAGAGAAGAGGAGGTTGGAAAATGTCTAGAGGTGCACTATTAACTGGTACAGCAGGAGGGATAGTTGGATCCGTAACGGCTGGCGTGGGGATAATATGGAGCATAGTATTTATGATATTTTCAGTGGACCTTTTTAATTACATAGGATACCTTCAGCAGAGCGCTATTAGTTTTAGCCCCTATGCTTTTTTAAACATTTTGATCTTTCCTTATCCGTCTTCTGGTGCTTTGTTCAATAACTTTTTGCTTATAGTGTCTATGCTTCTCGTTGTGAGCAGTATTCTCCTTGGTGTGGGTTTCTACGGTGTGTACTCAGCAGGCGGCGGTGCCATGGGTGTTGTGGGGCTTGTCTCTGCTATTGCAGGAACCGTTATCGGAGTCTTGATCATAATTATGGGAGTTTTAACACCTACGCAAAGGTTTGTACAAATTCCAATTTATCTCATATTTCCACCTATGTGGTATATACCCTATATCTGGTGGCCTGTACCTGTTCCGAATTATTTGGTTATCTGGATTGGTTTTATAGTACTTGCAGTTACCTTCATCGTGCTTGGTGCGTCTAGTATTGCTGTACGGGGAACGACCGCAAATTCCTCAGCGTCTGTAGCTGCGGGAATCTTGGCCATCATTGGTGCTTGCTTTTTATTCCCATTCGGTTTAGTGATGATCGTAGCAGTCCCTTGGCTCGCGGGTGTTTTCACTCTTATTGCCTTCGCGCTGATAACCGTTGCTTTTATGCTTTGGGCCGTAGTTTTCTTTTCCTCTAGGGAGATTTAACCACCTAGAAAGAAATGCTTAATCTTACTCCCCTCTTTTTTTTATTATCAAACTGCTCAGTTGGCAGTCTTGAAGTACTGTCTTGGACTATTTGAGAGCTGCTATTTGTGTGAGAATATTAATAAATCTTGAAAAATTATAAAATATGAGGAGTTAATTTGATACTTGGCATTTGTGGGAGTCCGAGGAAAAAAGCAACGGAACATGTGTTGAGAGAAGCTTTGAAAATGCTGGAAGAAAAGGGATTTGAAACACAGTTTTTCAGCGTTAGAGACAAAAACATAGGCCCCTGCCAGCACTGCGATTACTGCTTAAAAAACAAAGAGTGCAAATTTAAAGACGACATGTACGAGCTCTACCCTCTGCTCAGGGATGCTCAAGGAATAATTTTCGCTACCCCGGTATACAATGGTGCCCTCAGCGCACAAACCAAGGTTATCATGGATCGATGCCGAGCTTTGCTCGCAGCAGACCGCAACGTTTTCCAATATAAAGCGGGTATGGCAATTGCGGTCGGGGGTGACAGAATGGGTGGACAGGAACTGGCGATACAGCAAATCATAACGTTTTACGTCCTTAATGGAATTATACCGGTAAGTGGCGGCTCCTTTGGGGCAAACCTAGGGGCGACCTTTTGGTCAAAGGACACTCTGGAAGGCGTGAAGGAGGATGAGGAGGGGTTCAGGAGTTTGAGTAAGACTGTTAAAAAGTTTGCCAAGTTCTTGGAGAAATTCGCGGTTAAGGAATAATACTTGGTTTAAGATTCTTTATGGAGGGAAAAATGATGGTTGAGGAAAAGGAGAAAAAGAAGCTGAAAAAAGTTGCTTGGGGAATTACGGGCAGTGGAGATCGGTTGCGTGAAACATTTGAGGTTATGAAGAAAGTAAATGAAGATTTCGAAGACTTGTTGGATATTAGGGTTTACGTCTCTAAGGCGGGAGACCAGGTTTTGAAGTATTACAAGTTGAGTCATGATTTGGTGGAAATTTTTGACAAGGTTTGGATTGAGACTAATGCGAATGCGCCTTTTCTTGCAGGTCAGTTGCAAATGGGAAAGTTTGAGTTTCTGTTAATAGCTCCGGCAACATCGAACACCGTGGCGAAGATTGCTATGGGATTAGCGGATAGTTTACTCTCCAATGCGGCGGTTATGGGTTTGAAAGCCTATGTTCCACTCTACATAATGCCCTCAGACTACGAGGTGGGAACCGTGACTACAAAGCTTCCCGACGGACGAGACCTAAAATTGAGGATTAGACCGGAAGATGTGGAGCATGTTAGAAAGCTAAATAAAATGGATGATGTGCATGTTCTGGAAAAACCTGAGGACATTTATGAAGTTTTCAGAAAACATTTCTGCAAAAAAGAGAGCTAAAACTCATAAAGTAACGTACACTTTTTTTGTCGGTCCATTTTTCACTACGCCACCTTTCAATGTTTCCTGACACTTGATTACACTCCTTTAGGCGTACCAATTAATATGGAATCCGGCGTATAGTCGCAGTTATGTATGGTAATCAACTGTTGAATGGCTATTAAAATGTTGGAAAAGGTTGCTGATCAAATAAGCAAGGGTGTTGTAGTAGACGATTACGTAATTTATGCAAAAGGAATTTCTAAGGGCAGGTTTCGAGAAGAAATAAACTTGGGATTATACTTGAAGCAAGGCGAACTGGAAGGCCGTATCTTAGATATTAAGGTCTTCTATGGCAGGCCGCCCTACCACTCGCCTTGGGTGGAATTCTTCAATATTAGTAACGCTCTAAGATTGGGTGATAAGACCATTGAGTATTTCGGCACGGTTTTTGAGGATAAATTATTGTCAATTTTTTCTCAAGCCCTTAACGAAGGGGAAAGTATCTTTATTGAATATTACGAGGATGAAGAAACCAGAAGACAACTCGGAGCGGGTCTTCCGCCACCAGTAAGCCGTCTCGGCTACAAGCTATTTGAGTTAGGGTTTACATGGTTTAAGGATTGGTACTTCGCTGAGGGGTTCTGGGAGGGGGGACAAAAGCTTCAGGGCGAGAAACCAGACGATGAATCAAGGAGCCGCCAATTGAAAGAAATCTATAAAGAAGTTAAGAATTTCCTTGAAAAAAAGCAAAGCTCGGGTGAATATGAATGGTACGTGGTCAGAGCAATTGTCAGAGCAAAAAATATCTTCAGCCAGTTGAGTGAAAGCCTTAACCAATAATGTTCCACATTCTTCTAATGCTCTACCATGTTAAACTAGACCCCCTCTTCGGTAATCAAAAAAGTGACGATTGCTCCATCATCCGTTTCCTCCACCTCATCAATCTGGCTTTTAGTTCCAAAATCTTCAAGGACGTACACAAAATCCTCAAAATAATCGTAGAAACCACAAGTACGACAATACGGTCCAGTGAATACTATTTTCAGGAACTTTCCATCCATTGAAACTAACTCGGCCGTAGCTTCAGGGGATCTATACCTGTTGTACTCCTTAATCGCTTCCCCTACTATTTTTTCCAGTGACTTTTCATTCATGAGAAATACTTCCGCTACAAGCCTTTAAAAAATAATCTGTGATTCTGGATTAAAAAAAAGGGAAGGTAATGTTGCTAGTATTGGGGTCCAAAAAACAAGTTGAAGAAGGAGAAAAACATGAATAAGGACATGGAATACCCCTAGAAGGCAAATAAGAAAGCTTTGGAACAGAGTTTTCCTTGATGAATTTGTAATCAAGCAAATCAATTCATTAGATTTGCACCAACCCTTTGAGACGCTGATAATTTTAAAAGTAGTGGGGACATCGTTTATCGTAAATAACATTTGGAATAGGCCGTGGTTTCTTATTCTGACACGGTTAAAGTATAAGTAAAACCTTTTGGAATTGATGTGGTAAATAACAACAAGAGGAGTAGCAAAATGCAGTTTCGAAAGTTTGGAAAACATGACTGGAAGGTTTCAGCATTAGGTTTCGGGTGCATGCGGTTGCCGACCAATGATGGAGTCCTTCACAGTGGAAACGTAAATGAAAAAGAAGCGATAGCAATGATTCGCTATGCGATTGATCAGGGTGTCAATTACATTGATACAGCGTATCTGTATCACGGCCTGAATGGTGAAACTGTTGTGGGAAAAGCGTTGGAAGACGGATACAGGGAGAAAGTCAAAATAGCAACAAAATCCCCCATTATTCTGATAAAGAAGGAAGAGGATTTTGATAAATATCTAAATGAACAACTTAAAAAGTTGCAAACCGATCACATTGATTTTTATCTCTTTCACGGTTTGAACGAACAGAGATGGAAGACTGTCCTTGACCTCAACTTATTGGAAAAAGCCGAATCCGCTATTGAGGACGGAAGAATCCTAAAATTAGGATTCTCTTTCCATGATAAATATGATCTCTTCAAAGAAATAATTGATAGCTATAAAGGATGGACTTTCTGTCAAGTACAGTACAACTACATGGATGCAGATAATCAAGCCGGAACCAAAGGGTTAAAATACGCAGCGTCAAAAGGATTGGCTGTTGTCGTAATGGAACCCATAAGAGGCGGAGTATTAGCGAACCCCCCAAAGCCAATTAAAGAAATATTTGATAGTAGTTATGGTAAAAAGCGTACTCCAGCTGATTGGGCTCTACAGTGGGTGTGGAACCATCCAGAAGTATCTGTTGTGCTGAGCGGAATGAGCACTATGAAACAAGTCCAAGAAAATATTCACTCAGCAAACATATCAGGTGTACATTCCCTCGGAAGAAGAGACTTACAATTCATTAAACGCGTCCAGAAAGAATACAGAAAAAGAACCACAATCCCCTGTACGAAATGCAGTTACTGTATGCCATGCCCTAACGGAGTGAACATACCACGAAACTTCGAATTATACAACGACTGCTTTATATACGATGACCCGAAACAGTATCGCTACTGGTATAGGATGTTATTACCCGAAAAAGAACGCGCGAATACATGCATTGCGTGCAAAACATGCGAGGAGAAATGCCCACAGAAAATACCAATAAGCGAATTGATGCCAAAAGTGCACACACAGTTAGGAGAAGACAAACCTATTGAAAAAATGGACACTTGATCGGTACCAAAAAGTCCTAGCCTCCTCTCTAAAATCGTTCCTCCCAACATATATGCGTCTCATAAAGAATTTATTGAAAATTTAAGAAAAACAAACTGGTAAATTATCCTTCCTTTAAATAAATGGAAGGGTGGTCGGTCTGAGACTTGATATCTTGCGCTAGGGAAGAATAGGTGAAAGATGAATGTTAGGTTTTCTTGACCTTTCTTCGACGTTGTATCCGGGTTCCGCAAAGGGGACAGAAAGCATATTTTTCTGTGAACCTGGTGCCACAGTTTGGGCATACTGTCTCTTTGGGGGAAATATCAGTCTTCGCAGGTTCCAATACTTCTTGGGTTTTTTGTTGACTGAGCGGAGTCTGCTGTTCGAATCTCATTGGGCTTCTGAGTGCTTGTATGGTTTCTCTCATGGAGGTCAGGCCGGTTCTTTCCGTAAACACTTCTTCTACTGGTTTCCCTGAGATGATTATACCCGCCTCAGGAGCTTGTTTATTGAGGGCTTTGGCTTTTTCGAGAGTCTGTTGGATTCGAAGTTTTTGTATGCTTGAAAGTGATTTAAATTCTATGCGTGTTTTTCCCACCTGGCCATGTGGCTCGAATTCAATGTAGTTTTTGGAGGTTCCGAAAGAGTATCTGTGTAACTTTCCCAAAGCGAGTTCCATATAAAGCGAGTGATTTTTCTTTCTATTTAAGGGAAGAACGTACATAAATTTAGTTTGTCCTTTAAATTCGGATATAAGGATTAACCTAGACTCGGAAATGAGCATCCAGGCAGGAATCCCCTTCTTGTACTTTATTTTTTGCAACCCAACGGTTTTGTCCGCTATCTGCAGAGGAATCATACCGCCCCAGGAAATGTTAATCCAGACGTTATAATCGCCCAAAACTGCTTCGCTACTACTCAACTCATACCTCCCCATTTATCTGTTTGAAATTACTTCTTTCTGTTATATCGGGAAGCTGTTGAATTCACTCTAAAAGAGGTTTTGTCTTGTACCGTATATAAAATTTTTTTATCTTATTAATATTTAAACATTTATCCCTCTAATCACAGCAGAGCAGATTTGCCTCTGACCTGCTCGGGTTGACATAAGTTTTCCAAACATATTTCCAAAACCTTCTGAAAAGGAAGCAGGAACCTGAAACCAAGCAATGATCTCGCAACGTACCAGGCGCGCCTTAGTTAAGGAAAGTGTTAAAAAGTTATTCAATTTTCAGTAAAAAAAAGGACATTTTTTGCAAAACTAGGAAATAAACTTATAAAATAACACCCAAAGAATATACTCATTACGCTTAAGGAAGAAACAATAACAAAGGGGAGTAAAATAATGGTCAGGTGGTTTAATCTTAAAAGAAAGAGAGGAAAAGTGGTTCTAGCAATACTAATGATATCATTATTCCTATTCAGCATAAATTTGCTAACGACTTTAAACCAATTGGGGCAAAGCAATACACTTACAAGTTATCTCATCTATGCCAGCTTAGCAAACAACTATGATTCGCCGCCTTCCGGGGATTATGAACTGGAAATTAGTACCCAACTGGATGCCAAGGATATTAACTATTGTGCGAGTGGGTACTTAACATTGAGATTCGAGATTTCTTCTTTTGATTATGGAGAAGGATTATACTATTTTGACAGCTGTAAGTTTTTACGCTGTGAGGGTTTACCAGTTTTACCATATACCTTGGAGAGAGTCATACTGCCTCTTAACTCGGTGATAGAGAATTTGCAGGTGGACTGCGAGGAACAGGAATATCTGAAACCCAAATACTTGGAAAGATTTAACCGAACAGGTACTCAGATTTGTGGTGGAGAAGGTGAGGAGCCCGATGTTCGACAAGTTCCATTAATATTTCCAGACAAACCAGTAATAGTGTCGGACAGCCCCTTAATAACGCGAGCTGGCGTCAGCCTCTGGCACATTGCGATTTATCCATTCCAAGTATTCCAAAACGAAACCGTATTACTCCACAAGGAAATGACCATCAGAATCTACTTCAAGCCGGATAACTCAATTGCGCAGTCTCGATATCCAGAGTCCGCTTACTCGGAGTTCATTAAAAACTCTTTAAGCAAATTCTCCGGCAGTGTTTCTGAACCTCAATTGAAGCAGGGCACAAGGGTTGACGTTAAGGGAAAGCCAAGCTTCATAGTAATTGGAGACCAGGCGATGCACTCCATGGCTGTGGCTTACAGTTTCTATTGGACACCTGAAGGATCAAAGCATTATGGGCTAGTATGTTTGAAACCTGACGAAACGAATCTAATCCCGGAGTCCAGCATGAGGCTCCAAGCATTAGGGTTCGATAAGCCACAAATAATCGATTCCCCCGCAGACCTAATAGCGCTTATAGAATCTAGCTGGAAACACGCACCCTACTTGGTCATAGCGGATGAAAAACTTAGCGCAAGCGCCGCACCACTTGCGGCATTCCTGAATTACCCATTGATAGTCCAATCCGCGGTTACTAATGAAGAAATTGGTAAACTAATAAATCAACTAGGAGCGAGCGGAATCATATCCTGCGGCAACGCAACTAACTCCCATTTAGGAAACCTAACCCTCATAGAGTTAGCAAATGAGGAAGAAGTGAATCAATTCTTCTGTGCGTTTCAGTACCAGAGTGGGTTTATAGAAAAAGAGTTTGACGCTTACCGCGACCAGTTCCTCAAAACAGTGCTAAATGGACACGACTACACGATACTCGCCGGTAAAGAACCCCAAACCAGACAAGGAGTTCCCTACCTCGTGTGTTGCGACAATTCAGCTGGTGGAGAGTTTAAAACCGCCGCCCAGATGTTGGCATCATATCGGAATGCTACGATTGTAAACGTAAGTTCTAAAACATCCGCCGAGATACGAGATCTGCTGAACTATTATGATCCATTGTATGTTGCTTTCTATGGGGATGGTGATGATGGTGAAGCGGGATGTTACTTCGTTTCTGACCCCATTGGCAGCTCTGGTGATCCAGCACTTGTAGCAACTGATTTCTACTACGGCGAGCGAAACCAGTGTCAGCCAAATGAAACTTTGAGCTGGTTTTCCGTGGACTCGTACGTAGGCAGGCCCATAGCCACAAACGACTACTACTCACAATTATATGTTGATTTAGTGGCAGCCTACGAGAATGGCAGCCTAACAAGTTATAACTATACGAAAAGGTGTGCGCTCTTCTCATATGGTTTTGGACTTGGAGATGCTACATGGAACATATATAATATTGTAGTTGCCATAGGTGCAACCTACCATCCAGTATATACAAGGGACAGCGGCACTTTCACAGACAGCAGAGTTCTTTGGGAATTGGACTACGGTATTCAGATAGCATACTTCAATACACACGGTTCCTACGAAAGTATTTCTATGGGTGATGGAGGGTATCTTACAGATAATGATCTCCAAGGACGCGACTTTAGCAGTCAACCGCCTTTCATCTATGTGGATGCTTGCTTAACTGCTAGGTTCGCCGGTGAAAGGGAGGAGAGTACGTGTATAGCGACACAGTTCATGAATTATGGCATTTTGGGATATCTCGGATCCACAATGCTTGCCTATGTTGGAGATTTCGACAGATTTGACCAGCACTTCTTTGGATACTTTGGCACTAATGAGTCTCTCGGGGTCGGATTAATAACCGGATCGGCTTTAGAGGATTTCTACTGGAGCGCGGTTTACGATTACGGGGGTTTTGACAAGTATGAGCAGATGACTATTCTTGAGGTCATGTTGGTTGGAGACCCGAAGCTCGAAATGCAGTTTTACGGTGTGCTGCAGCCGTCTCAACTGCCCTCTTTGCTACCGTTCACTTTGGCAATGCTAGCACAGAGTGCTGCTGGAACTAGCCTAGGAACTAGAATAGTTCAAATCTTCGGAGTAATAGTCTTGATAGGAATTTCAATGGTTGCAGTAATGGGAACCGGCAAATACGCTGAACCAGCCGATTGGTACACCCCTTGGACTAATTTTTAACTACCAAGAGCCTCATAGCGTTTAGGAAGTTTAACGGTGAAGCACTTGAAGTAAAATCTCCTTTATTACTTCTTTTTTCCGCAATTGAATCTAAAACCCTCTAACAGCGAAAATTATTCAAAAGCGGGTATTAAATAGATATAGGCTGGTATAGCAGGTCCTCTTTGTTGCGAATGTCATTGTTAGCATCTCTGGACGCCATGAGGGGATGCAGAAGAGACTAACGGAATAAACCACGTGAATCAAAATATACGAAGGATTCTTAGCCTTGTGTTCCCAACAGGTAACATCGGCGGATAAGGGTGAGATTCTGAATTCGAAACTCTAAGGCACACGGATCGAACCTAACCAATGTATACTACTCTCTTTATGATAAAAATGTATATAATTATCAACAATAAAGAGTTATTTATAACATACATTTTCGAAAATAAAATCTTTTTATCCATAGCTTATGTGGAGGAAAAACTATGTCATTACCTATTAAAATACCAGTTATTTATCACGGTGTAGGAGCATTAGATCAGTTAAAAAATTTCAAAGAAAATAGAATTTTGATAGTAACCGACAAGACAATTAGTAAATTGTACGGTGCTCAACTTTTGAGTTATTTTGAGAAAAAGGAAGTTAAAATTTTTGATGAAGTTGAACCTGATCCAAAAGATACCGCGGTGATTAAAGGCGGAGATGTTGCTCGCAAATTTAAGCCCGAATTGATCATCGGAATCGGCGGCGGGTCGGCGATGGATGCCGCAAAAGCGGCTTATTTCCTTTACGGGCAACAATCTCTGAAATTATACGACATGAATGTAATGATTGAGTATAATTTGAAGGAAAAATCCAAATTGGTTTTGATACCAACTACCAGTGGAACTGGGTCTGAACATACTCCGGGATTAGTGGTTACGAATACGCAAACGGGACAGAAGGTCTCGCTAGCTTCATTTGAGCTGATTCCTTCGGCTGTGATTCTGGATCCCACATTGGCATTAAGAATGCCGCAAAAGCTTACTGTTGCGACCGGGCTTGATGCTTTGACGCAGGCGATTGAGAGTGCTACTAGTAAAATGGTTAGTGATTTCACTCAAGCCTTAAATCTGTATGCAATTAAAACTCTCTTCGAATATTTACCGAAAGCCGCTGGAGAGGATGCCGGTGATATTAAAGTTCGCGCAAAAGTTCATAATGCCGCGTCAATGGCTGGGATAGCTTTCGGGAATTCAGGTCTGGGCCTCGCCCATTCCTGCGGACATGCGCTCGGTGGAGCTTTCCACATTCCACACGGGATTACCGTTGGTGTAATGTTACCATATGTCATTGAATTCAATAAACCCGAGTGTAAGGATAAATACGTTGAAATTCTCGAGTGCCTAAACATTACTGGCGTAAAAGATCCTACGGCAAAATTATCCTCTATGGTCAAAGACATACTAAAAAAACTGAAGACTCCATTAAGCATAAAAGAACTCAGCGTATCCGAAAATGATTGGAAACAGAATTTTGAAAAACTAGTGAATTGGACCAAGGGCGACATAATTACAATGATAAATCCAAGGATGGCAAGCGAAGAACATATTAAAAAAATCTTCCAATACGCATATGAGGGAAGAGTTATAGATTTTTAAAAATCATGTTCTCTTATATTCTTTTTTTAATTCGAAACCCTAATGGAACAAAAAAAGCTTTAAATATTAATTTGAAAAAAAATACTTAACATTTATTTTTGGAGGTATTATGATTTGATTATTGATGCACACTCTCACATTGTAGATAAAGAGTGGTATCCTATGACTTGGTGGAACGAGTTAGCCAAAGTCTATGTTAAACCCGTAAAAAAGCTACTCGGTATGGACATGACGCCTCAGCAAATAATTGATCAGCTTCTCCCCAACTTTTTCGACCCCACCGGTGAGAAACTGATTGCTCAGATGAAAAACGCCGGAATCGACGTAACCGTGGCCTGTGTACAGGACTATGGACTTGCTTTGGGTGATCCCAAAGTCTCCATCGAAGAGCAGAACCAGATTTTTGCCAGTATCCAGAAGAAGTACCCCAAAAAAATCCTAGCTTTTGCGAGCGTGGACCCAAGAAGACCCTACGCAGACAAGCTCATCAGGAGATGTTTCGAGGAATGGAAAATGAGCGGCTTGAAGCTCCACCCATCCACCGGATTCTACCCCAACAGCAAGGAAGTCTACAAACTTTTGGACATTGCAAAAGAGTTTAAGAAACCGGTTCTATTCCACACTGGACAAATAGTCCAACCCCTGAGGTCCAAGTACTGCGACCCCATGTTTCTCGACGATGTTTGCCTAGACTACCCCGACCTCTGGATACAAGCCGCACACATGGGATTCGGCTGGCGCTACGAATTATATCATATGGGCTCGTGTAAAGTCAATCTGACAGTAGACTTCTCGGGATGGCAGCTAATAGCCAAAAATAATTATCATGAGTTCTGCGCTTCGCTTCGCGAATGCCTCGACGAGTTCTCGGAAGAAAGAGTCCTGTGGGGAACAGACGGACCTTATTTGGAAGCCGCAATGGCCGGCAAAGACTTCATTCAACTAGTAAAGGACCTACCCACTAAAGCCACAGAAGAGGGAATCAAATTCACCCAAGAAGAAGTTGACCTCATGCTCGGAGTCAACGCACAGAGAATATTGGGAATAAAATAAAGTAAAAATTCTGATTTGGGGCGGGGTTAAAACACGCCCCGAGTATCCTTTCTTTTATTTTGTTTATCGAAGAACAAAAATATTATGTGCTATTGTATTTTTAATCCGCCGCTTTTCAAATTGTTACCATTTACTGCTTTTTTTGTGAGAAACCGTACTCTCCTAAGGATTCTCCGAGACCATAGTATTCTCTTGAGATAGGATTCCAAGTTATAGCTTTGAGTTTTCCGAAATTGATATTCGTGGGGGAGTCCATTACATCCGCGTCTGCATTAATGTTTACGATTTCCCCGATGAATAGGTCATGAGCCCCCAGCTTGATTATGTCTTTGACCTTGCACTCTAGGTTCACTGGGCATTCCTTGATTAGCGGTGGTTTCACCTTTTTTGCTTTCACTGGTGTGAGTTTGGTTTCTTTGAACTTGTCCACCTTTTTTCCGGTTACCATGCCGCAGTAATCTGTTTCTTTCACTATGTCGGCGGTGGGTATATTGACAACGTACTCCTTGGTCTTGATTATCAACTCGTGGGAATAACGTGAGGGTCTTATGGAAATCCCTATCTGGGGAGGCTCTGAACACAGCACTCCTGCCCACGCCAGAGTACAAACATTAGGCTTCCCTTTCTCATCAACCGAAGTAGCCAAAACCACAGGGGTCGGGTATAAGGCAATAGCCGGTTTCAACTCTTTCTTAGACGACAAGAAAATACACCTCTCAAAAACATTTAAGATTGAATACAACTCGACAATGTTAAATTTAACTTTTGTCTTATTTTTGCTGTGTACTTCGCTTCTCTCCACTCCTCCCAAACCCAGAATCACATATTCGCTGAGATGAATTCCGGACTCAACCACCATTCTTCCAGCTTTAATCATTTCCTCCGCAGTTGCACCCTTGTTTATGAATTTCAAAAGCCAGTCATCCCCGGTTTCAAAGCCCAAGTGGAGCCTGGTGAGACCAGCCTCATGCAGTCTCTTCAATTCTTCAACGGTTTTCGTATGGATAATGGTTTTACTTGTTCAGGTGGGAAAAGAGCTAGGATCGGTTTTGGAATCGTGTTATCATATTCGTATTCGGTTTTGTTTAGTTTTATTGTGATAACTTCCATTTTGAGTTGTTCTATCGGGGCTTGAAGTCTTGGTAACTTAGAAAACCTAAGAATAGAAGTACGCCAATGGGGCTGGAAAACAAATGCTATAGGGCATGAGATAAACTAATAGTTTATTTATAAAAAGTAAAAATTGATAATTATGATTATTAAAGGTAGTAAACCCAAAGTTAACATCATACCTGAAGTTAATTGCTTAACCTCGATATAATTCATGATTATACTTAAGAGTGCTGCCATAAAAATCCAAATCATTGACACTATAATTGAAACAAAGGTTTCCGATAAAAATGGGGGACGAAAAGCCAAAAATAAACCACTAATATACAAACTCCCAGAAGAAATAAGTGTTAGGTTTAACGGTAATTTTTTAAATTTTTCAGCGAGAATAGGAATAACTTTTAATCCGGGATATTCAAGCAGTGCGCTTATTACAGAAAGCATATCAAAAGTTACCGGAATTAATGCAAAAATGAGAGGGAAATTAAAAACTGTTGCTACTATTGTGGTAATAATACCTGCGAAACCTGTATTCACAGAAAGGCCTAGAAGCACCGTTCTTTCCCCTACACGCGCTTGGTGAGTCTTCTCACCTATACCTTTATATTCAACTTTTAAAATCGAATATGAATAATCGACTTCGATTTCATCTTTACCGTTTTTCTTTATGTGATATCTTACGGTACCTAATCCAATAATAAACCAAATAATGAAGATAAGGACGGTTAAATACGAGGCATAAAGTGTATAGGTCGTCCCAGATACGAGTACTAGAAAAAGCCCAATTGAGAATCCGCACAATAAGGATAGAATTAAGTATGCGGCATTTAATTTTTCTCCCTCACCAGTTTTATCAGTTCCATAAGATAAAAATTTTCTTTGAAACCTGTAAGCATTCGTCAAAACAAATTTTACTATGTTCAAAGATATCAATCTTAAATGAAGCCACCTATTTGATTTTTCTATTTCTTCTTCATTTTGCGGTATACTAGTAGACAATGTATTTCTTTTCATAATCGTGAATATTAACAACATAAAAATATGAACTAAAAGGGATAGAGCCATATTAACCCATAAATATTCTATATTCGACAAATAAAAAGTTAAAATAACCTTCTGGTTTAGATTGATCAAAAATATAGAGCTGAAGGCTATGGCGGAAATCAAGACTATAAACAGTATGATTTTTTTTATGTAATTAACGTCCATTCTTGTTGAGAAAGATGTTTTTCCATTATTTTTACCCATGTCTAAACCCGTCTAATACTATTATATTTAAATTTAACTTTTTGCTTAACTACTGTGTGGCAAAATCAGTTAAATACCAATTTAAACTCAACCTTCAGTTAGAAGTTTTATTCTTATTTTCCTTTCTAATAATTTATATAGCCGTAAAGAAAAAGCTAATCCACATAAGTACGAAGACTATTGTCGCGGCCGCTGTTAGCCAGTTCATTTGGAAAATTAATAAGGGGAATTAATCAGAGTACCCAAAGCGTATAACCCAACATATATTCTTGCTAAAGCGATTATCAAGAATACAGTAACTTTTAGTACAGTAACAGTAGACAACAAAATCCCCTCTCAAAAATGTTTGAAATTGTTTCACAATCAATGGCTTTTATTCGTAATTCACTCAACGTGTATCCAAAATAGAAGCTGGTTCTATTGAATCTTATGGTGTTTTAGGCTTTTAACTTCTGGGCTAATCTTCGAAATCTAATGATGCGTCCACATTTATGAGACGGCGGAAAGATTCTGGCATCTCCATTTTAGCCCTCCCAGCTGTGCAGTGTTCGATGCTTCGCATTACTCCGTGGAACCGGTGATACGGAATTGAGACCAGCAGGTCTTCTGGTTTATAGCCATGAATGTGTCGGCTGGTGTAATCCATCAGGCTGACGTTTAGCTCGCCGCTGACTAGGGGATAAGCTACCGCTTGGTGGCAAGTTGAACCTGCCATCTCGGTCTTTGGAGGGATGCCGGTATCATAATTATCGAGCGTAACAAGTCGGCAGGCTTGCTCAGCGTTGCATATGAATAGCACTATATCTGGGCGGAAATCCGCCTCACCCATGGGTGACAGAATAACGTGGTCCGCCAGACCGAAGGGTGGTTCAGTGGTCAGGACTTGCGACCGGTGGAGTGCCGCTATGGAGCAGTAGAGCTTCTCTCCGTTGACAAGAAATTCTTTGAAAGCTTTGGCAGCCTCTCCCTTCGGGCGTTCACCGAGACCCAGATGCCAGGTTCCTCCAGGACAGGTTAATGTTGAAGCGGTGAGGTCAACTACCTCGCCATCCCTGGCACGCAGGAATGCGTCACACACTCGACATTTTCTACCCTCCGATTTTGAAGGTGGCTTCATGGAATAAGTAATAGCTACTGGGTTCCCTTTGAGCCCAAGAATCTCTCTTATTTGCTCTGCGTAATCTTTCCATTGCATACTAATACCTCCTTTTTACCGTGTGTTTGTTAACGCGATTCTTTTACCTGCTCTTTTTTAACCCTGCGACGACTTATAAGTTCAAGTGCCGCTCCTAAGGCTGTAGCTCCTCCGAAGATCATGAGGATATAGGAGATACTAAGGATTGGGAGGTTCTGCGCTCCCCCAAGACTGTAGATTGCGAGGAGAAAGCCGCCTCCAACGTTAACGAAAAGCAAAGCGGACTCGTAATAAACAAACGCCAAGTAACTGTCATTGTACATATGGAGTTGTGCCGAAGAGATAACTATATCTTTTTGACCGACCAGGAAATTGGCGAAACTGTGAATTTGTTGGTAGTAGTGGATGGTGAAGTTTACATCACTCGCGGAGTCGTTGTGGATTTGTAGTTCCCATATACCGAAGCCGCTGTAATCCGTTTTCCCTGCCACCGAGAAGTTAGCCTTGCTCACGTTGCTAACACTGAAAATAGGATTCTCTTCAGGAGGGATGCCGATAAGGTTTATGTAAAAGCTTAGGCTATCGTTTGCCTCAAAGTAGCCTACAAGGTAGGGGGTAACGCCATAGAGGGAGCCTATCGGATCATAAAGGCTGAAGTAACTTACGTTTTTAGTAAAATTAGGGGTGCCAGATGTGAGCGTACCCGTAACCGTCCTCCCTGTGGAGTAGGGTGGGTAGGGGAATAGCTTCACTTCTTTTCCTGGAGTGTATGTGAGTGTGAGGTAGGAACCGAGGAAGACCGCCGATAAGCCGATTAAGAGGAGAATCAGGACCACTGCAACACTCTTCTTACTTGAGACCTTCTCCGTCATTATTTAATCTCTCCAGCAGACAGCCTTCCAATATTCTTTCACCCGAATTTCTAATATGTCTTATGTTTTTTGTAAAATTTGCCACCGCGTAAGCTAATGATGCATTCAGAAACCGAGTTAAATTTTTTATTTAAATAATAGTTGAGAATAACGGTATTTTTCAAGAGGCGTGTGGTTTGAGAGGTTAATTCAACAAACATTAAATAGCTTCAAAATGGTGTGACTTGATAAAGTAGAAAAAGGCAAGTATTATTTTTTTCGATTCTTTCCTACTATTCGAAACCATACCAGCCCTACCTACCACAACTTATTTCTTTTGATTTGGATTAGGGCAAGTTCTGCGGCTCTACGGACGTTTTTGTTTTGGTCTTTTGAGGCTAGAATGAGCGGTTTCACAACCCTCTCGCCTCCTATTCTTCCGAGGGCTGCGGTCGCCTCCTTCCGAACCCTCCATTCCTCGTCCCTGAGTGCCTGTATGAGTGGCCCCACTTCATTCTCGCCTCCTATTACTTTGAGAGCCCTCGCCGATTCCACACGAACCCACCAATCCTTGTCTTGAAGTGTTTTGATGAAGTGCTCCACTTTTTCGGGCGTCACTTCAAACTTGTATTTCACCTCGCCCGTCAGATGCGCAATAGTCCCTGCACCTAACATTAAAGGAAATATGCCTAGTATAAAAACGAACTCACAGAAGAATGTGAATATTCCGAATATTATTAGTGCTGTTCCGAGTGTCAACGCGAGGATGCGCCCCCTGCTCCTCATACGCATCAACTCCATGCTGGAGGGGATACCAAGCCCCGAAACTAAAAGCTCGCTCCATGACACCAGCTCAAAGTAAGTGATGTTACTGTGGGAAAAATCGTATCCTATGAAGGGGCTACACTCCCCATACAAAATCTGAGGATACTGATATACCATCAAAAGGCCCATGTTAAGTTGGAGTGAATCGGCGGTTTTCAGGTCGGGGATTGTTCGGATAAGAGCTATGAGGCTGCCCACTAGGATTATCACTGTAGCAATTACTAGGAATGTGGCAAGCGTCAGCACACCCGTGCTTCCCGGTTTGGCTGTTTCTTCCTCAAACTTGTGAGCCAGATACGGAATAGTGGCTACTCCCACTATGAAGAACAAAAGCATACAAACATACAGGAGCCCTGTATCTGTCCTAATTTCTGCAATCGCTTTGAACCAAACAGAGTAAAAGGCGATTATCACCAAAACTGCTCCGAAAAACAACCCGAGATAATACCTCTCCCGTTTCATCACAAGCAAGCCCGTACTTGTAAGGACCGCTGCTCCTGCAGTAACTAGGAGACTCGAAGACATAATGTTCAGAACTTCAAAGCCCAATAAGGTTCCCCCGAATGAGGGAGGGACAAGCCAACCCCCGAACTCGCTAACCATAATTATATACGGGAACAAAACGCCCCAAATCTGTAACATAAAATAAGCATGCTGTTGTGGAAGCATTTCAGTTACAATTATGTTACTTAAAATTAGGCTCACTACCGCTATAAATGCGAAGATTAATGCTACCACAATCACGCCAAACGGTTTTCCGCCCTCCGAAGGTGCCTTTTCAATCCCCAAAGGGAGTATCCCCTTAGTTTTCTCGTGTTTCTTCCCTTCTTTCTTAAACTCTTCCCTGCCGATTCTGTCAAACCAGCCCAAACCCTCGTCCCTTTTACGCGAACTCATACGTAAAATCTCCCAATAGGAGTGTTCTAATCCTCTTTCTTTAACTTAAAAATGTCCACAGCTTATTAATTATACTTTTGATTTGGGCAAGAAACTCAGTCCGTACAGCTTCCTCTTATTTTTGGATGTTTCAATTTTTGGAAACTGTTACTCTTTTGCCATAAGGGGGGTTGATTTTTAAAGCAAGTTAAATGCTGTATTAATAGGAGTAATCTATTTGGGTGCCCAAGTTTCTGGTAAGTTTGTAAAACAGGTCAAAAAAAGAATCCCCTGGATAGACCACTTGATAGAAGACTATTCCACAGCATTAGAGTTTAATCCAGAACTCATAGATTACACAGTGCCCAAACAGTCAACCTGTCTTCTATGTAGGGGCACGAAGATGTTATGTGGAAAAAATAGGTGCCCCTTACTGGAGCGTTTCTACAACTATGTTAAGATGTCGAAGTGTTTTGATGGAACTCAACTAGTGGGGGATTCTCCGCCGAGTGCTTTTATTGGTAGGAAGGGGTATCCTTATGTTTATGCTGGGCCGATGGTTCCGCCGGAGAGAGGGGATACAAGTATTTTCGATATTCCTGAACTCTGGTTTGGAAAAGATGTGGAGGAAATAATAGGGTTTAGGTACAAACTTGTGAGGGGCATGTTTCTCACAGATGTTAGGAAGGTTAACACTGAAAATAAGTTACTGACGGATACCCGTGAACTCGCTCTTGCGGGCAATCCGGTTGACTCGGAGATAATACTGAAGAAAAAGCCGAAGCATCGTCTCTTGTTATCCAGTGAGGTTCAGCCAATGGGTCCTTCAGCGCCTCTCGAAAAAATTAGTATTGGCACTTTTAAAATACCGAAGTTAGTGGATAAGGTGTATTTTGACACGGATCTTAAGGCGAAGGATGGAATCCTTATGCTCTTCGAGAATAAACTGCCGGTAACGAGAATACAGAGAATTCTCAGCGTCGGGGCTATGGGGATTAAGAACAATAGAAAACTGGTACCTACGAGGTGGAGCATCACTGCTGTTGACAGCAATATTTCCCAAACTTTGAGAGAGGACGTGAAAGATTTTCCCTTAATAAATGATTATTTGGTTTACGAGAGTAATTATCTCGAGAATAGATTCGTTGTCCTTATGATTCCCAGACCCTGGAGCTATGAGCTGATAGAGGCGTGGTTTCCGGGAACATTATGGAACCCTGATCGTAACAACATTGGTATAGCGTCAGATTGGGAACCGTATAAGGGTAGAACCACTTACGCGAGCATAGGTGGTTGTTACTATGCGGCTAGGCTTGCAGTTACGGAACACCTTCTTGGGGAGAGGAGGCAAGCAGCGGTAGTCATATTCAGAGAAACACTGCCTGGTAACCTAATGCCTCTGGGAGTATGGTTAGTTAGGGAATGCGTTAGAGACGCTTTAAGAAATGAGCCCTTGAAGTTCCAAACACTGGAGAACGCTTTAGAGCATATAAAAACACGTATGCGTATAGGTATGAAGTATTGGCTACAGGTGAGTGATGTATTATCTGAGATTAGAAAGCAACGTTTATTGACTAAATTTTTAGGGTCTTAACCGTGATTGAAGAAGTAAGAGAAATTTTTTGTAAAAGCATTTTGAGCCAAAGTGGGATAGGCGGTGTAGATTATTCAATAAATCCCTATGTTGGTTGCTCCCATGGGTGTGCATATTGTTACGCTCGTTTCATGATGAGATATGCGAAGACTAAGCAGCCGTGGGGGAATTTTCTTCATGCAAAAATTAATGCTCCAACTGTACTGGTGAAAGAAATTAAAAGCAAAAAACCAGGCACAGTCCTTCTAAGCAGTGTTTGTGATCCCTATCAGGAGCAGGAAAAAAAATATGAACTCACAAGAAAAATTTTGGAGATACTTTCCAAGCATAATGATTTTAAAGTTGATGTTCTAACGAAGTCAGACTTGATAGTTAGAGACTTGGATATTATTAAAAAAGTGAAAAACATTGAAGTAGGGTTTTCCGTTTCTCATTTTGATGAGGAGTTTAGAAGATTTTTTGAGCCAGAGGCTCCCAATGTTGAAAGAAGATTTGACGCATTAGAAAACCTGGCAAAAAACGGGGTCAAAACATATGTTTTTGTTGCACCAGTAATTCCCTTGATAACAGAGAGAAATATGGAGGGTATTTTGGAAGGTGCTGAGAGAGGTAATGCTGGATACTTGTTTTTTGATACACTGAATATAAAGTGTGGGAATTGGAAACCTATTATAGCAGCGTTAGAGAAATTTGAACCAAAGATTGTTGATGAATTTGTTGAAGTTATGGAAAAACCAGAAATTTATTATCGCCAATTTAAGGCAAGAATCTTAAAAGAGTGTAATAGTATAGATTGTAATTTTACGTTCTAAATGTTAGAAATTTATTTTGAATACGTTCTTTTTAGCATATCTTGAGTTAAAAACTTTCAACTTTTAATAAAGGGACATAAATGATATATGCTTTTAGCATCAAATGAGGTTTGTGGTTGAGATGCTTAAGAAGAATTATCGTGATGTTGCGGAAGAAAAAGTTACCACTGCGGGTTCTACAAGAACTACCATACGCTGGCTCATAACCGAGAAGGATGGAGCTCTTAGGTATGCGATGCGACATTTTGAGATTAAGCCTGGTGGGAGTATAGGTTTGCACAGTCATCCTGAAGAGCATGAGATTTACGTTTTGTCGGGTAAAGCTCGAATTTTTAATGATAAAGGATTTGAGACCATAGCGGGTCCTGGAGATGTTTTGTTTGTTCCCCCAAACGAGAAACATGGATACGAGAATCAGGGTAAAGAAACATTCACCTTTCTATGCGTAATCCCAATATTGGGTAAGAAATGATAATTTTGTTCCAGAAGAATGAGGCAGAGGGAGAAAAGAATCCCCTGCGAAAGAAGGGAGTAGTTCACTTGAGCTTATTATATGATTTAATCGATTATCATTTTGTAGACACAATTTTTTCCATTGGTTTCTGCTTTGAAATCTGCAACATAACCGAAACCTAGGGCTTCGATAAGGCTCATTACAACAATACCCAAAACGCACAGGGGGCAAGCACCATATCCTATGGACTTTCCATATTCAGCCATGTCGATGTACATGCAGTCAGTTGATTTCACGATGAGACAGTTTTCAGAGAATTTCATTTCTAATTTTTCTAGGTCCGATATACCGCCGTTTTTTACAATAATTTTCAAATCTTCTATAAGCTCCTCTATGTTTGATGGAAGATCTTTGCCAATAGTCAGTTTGGCGAGATCTCTTATTAGGGGTTTTAATATTCTGGATGCTTGGCGTCCAAGTAGCATGGGTTTTAATCCTATTTTATCAGCAGCACTAAGTAATGTGCCGAAAACTATAGCATTGTAGAAAGAATTTATTTCGGGCATTACACTTAATACACCTCTCTTCATTTTTTAGGCTTGAAGACTTCAAATAGGAAAGAGGGTTCAAGTTTTCAATAATGGTTACGCTTTCCCTTTATAACACCTAATATGCTCATAGTTATTTTTAATATATATATTTTTCCCTATTTATTAAATATTTTAATAATAAAATGAGAGGATATACTTCAAATTTGAAAAGTAGAAACCGGTGTACCAAATTAATAACAAGCTTGCAGAGGTATCTTGAACGAAAAGCTGACAATCAGCCGAGAGATGATCAGAAAATTATCTCGTATGGTGTGATGCATTGAAGTCTTGGGAGATGTCTTAAGCGTTTTTTATAAAAAAAGAGGGGGAGAGGATATTCTTCTGTTGATTGTCTTTTCTACTTATAGGATTGAGAGAATGTATGAGAAGATGTATTGTAGTATTTCTTTGCTTATTGTTGCCTTCTGGGAGGGTTGAATGAAGAATGGATATGTTGACATAGTCCCGAAATAAAAGGCGCAACCTGTTATGGCGATTATGGTACCAACGAAGAATAGGAGGGAGAATGCGTAGAAGGGGTTGGATTTTACAGTTTTTTTGTTTGTTTCGGTTAGTCGTATTCTTTTTGTTGCTAATAGTATTAGCATTACAACTAGAGCGGATGAGGAGAAGATGATTGTTTCGAATGCTGCTTGTCCCTCAACCACGCTCACCCCTATTCCCAAGCCGAAAAGTAGGCCCAGGAATGCGTATAGAGCGTAGTCCCTGCGGGTGAAAATTCTCTTGTATCTGTGCTGGGTTTGGAGAATGGTTCCTGCAACTATGAAGCCGATAATTCCCAAGTATGTGAGTTTGTGTCCTAGAACTTCATCGAAAAAGTACACTAGATAATAGAGGTTATTCGTAAATGTTAAAGGCACAATTGTGAATGGTGTATAAGGCAATACTAGGTTGATGAGGGAGGTGTAAACGTGGAGTTCGTTTGCTACGTAGCGCACACCTAGCCCACCGAGAAAGAGGAATATGAACAGCATGAAAACAATCTCAGCCAAGGTTTGGGTCTTTCTGGCCTCCTCAGTCTCCGGAGGCTGAGCGAGTATTTCCCTAAAAATTAAGTAAAGTATTATGGTACCTATGCCACCCAAAAGTAGGAAACTCCAAAATCTTCCCACGGAGAGGTAAGCAGTGAACCAAGAGAGAGGATAGTACTCGGGTATGGGAACTGGAAGAAAGGTGTATACCTCGCCCCAGAGGGTTTCTAGAAGAAGAGTTATCACACTCCAGCTAACAACGAGTATAAAAAGATAAATCAGAAGCCGGTTTCGTTGGAAGAATCCTTCGCTCAACATGCCAACCTCCAAGAACTATGCTTTTTTTCTTAAAAAAATTTATAGGTGATTGTAAATATTCACTTTTTATTTATCTTATTTTTGGTTATAGATTTTGAGCGTTAAAATAAGATTCCATTAGGACAAGTGTGGACAAAACAGGTGAGCCCTTTTATTCTCTTATATTTGAGGATTGTGGTGTCTGAATTTTGTTTAATTTGTTGAGTTTGGTGTTGTTCTTAGTATTGTTCTTTGAGGTAGGGTATTACTTCTTTTGTTAGAATATTGTACACATGTTCGTATGTGTATGGCGCTGGTTTTTTGGGGTCTTTTGCTATGTCGTTGTCTACCATAAGCACAATGTGTTGTGCTCCATTCTTTATTAGTTTTTCCAGTTTTTTGGTGACCTCTTCTATGGAGCCCATGAGTGTGGCTTCTCTGACGAACTCTTTGGGAACATCCTTCACAATCTCTCCTACTATTCCTAGGTTCAGCTGGTCTACTCTGGAGAAGCTGAGTAGGCTTAGGGTTTCGGGTTTGAATCCCAGCTTTTTGTAGAGCTCTCTTTTCTCCTCTTTCCAGTAGCCCAATGGTTTCATTTCCTTTGCGAATTGGATAGGCATGGACAGTTTCTTAAGTTCTAGGTACAGTTGCAGTTCCGCTTCATCCTCGTGTATGAAAACCCAATTCCAGCATCCGAACGTGAAATCCTCTACGCTCCTGTTACTCTTTTTCAGGCTGTCTTTAACCTCTTTCAATTCCATTTTGTAAGTTTCTGCACTGAAGGGGATGGGAATCCAACCATCCGCTATGGCTCCCGCCATCTTTCGGGTTCTAGGCCCGTTTGCCGCCATCCAGATGGGGATTGGTTTCTGGATCGAGGAGGGTTCCAGAATCGCGTCTCTGAGCTCGAAAAACTCGCCCTTATGGTTTACCTTTTGTCCTCCCGAGCCCCATAGTTTTCTTAGAACCTCTATGAACTCCACCATTTTCGATACGGGCTTCTTCTTGTAATTGAAGCCGTAGCTTTCAAGGTTGAAAGCTTCACCTGCCCCTATTCCCAGGATGAATCTTCCGTTGGAGATGTGGTCCACGGTCATAGACATCTGTGCGAGTATCGCGGGATGGTAGCGGTGAGGATCTGTGACTGCGGTTCCCAGTAGAGGTTTCCTCTTCAGCTCGGCGAAGATGCTGAAAAGAAGCCAGACGTTATAATTCTTGAAGGGACTTATTGGGGGTAAACCTCCTAGATGGTCTCCCAGCCACATGGAGTCCCAGACTTTTTCATCTACTGTTTTTACAAAGTTAATGTATCTCTCCCATGTGTCAGCCTCGTAAGCCTCTAAACTTAAATCTATTCCGAATTTAACTCCTGAACTCATTTCAAAAACCTCTACAAATTGAATATGGCTGTATTATTTTCTCATCCTCAGATTAACGTCTTTCGATTATTAAACTAGCCCAATTGGTTAATTGAATGCTGAGAAACTATTGATGAAATTAAAAACTTACCGAACACAAAAGCATCGAAACTTATCTCTCCAAAGTAGGAGTGTATCGCACTAAAAGAGCTTTCGACAAATACCTTACCAATCTAATCTGCTCCCGGGAGCAAGGTACGCCTTTCACTATTTTTTGGGACAGAAGAGGATAACATTGAACTAAAAAGAGTTATTACCTTCGGTAGACTATTAAAACATTGTCTGAGGTGAAAAGTTTTGGTTACTGACGAAGAAATTAAGAAAATCAAGAAAATGTCTAAAGAAAAAAAGATGGAATATCTGGAGAGTAGAATTGATGAGATACTTTCAGAACTTCCTGAGGAAGATAAGCAGGCCATGATGTCAGCCGCCCCCCAGATGATGGATAGTTTATACAGCGAAGAAGGCATAGAGCGTATGGGAAAAATGATGGAGCAGGTGTTCTCCTCACTACCAGCGGAGGATGTCGAGAAACTGCAAAACCTAGCGGAACAGTCTAAGGAGGGAGGAGGACCAGAGGATATTGGTCAGTTTATGGGTGCGGGAATGGATTTGATTGGAAAGATAATGGAGAAGATGATGAGCAGCGAAGGCTTAGAACTCATGAACAAGATGATGGAACAAATGGGTGACCCTGAAAAAATCCAAACGTTCGTGAACCTGTCAGAGGAGTCCCAAGAAAAGTTGAAAGATATTAGGGAACTCACTGAGGCAATAATGAATGAAATGAGCCCCGATGATTACGCAGAGCTGATGCAAAGAATTCAGGCAGTCTACGACAAACACATGAAAAAATAGCACCCAACTCAACCAAAAGGAATAGCCAAAATCATTAAATATAAGTAGTTTTCTAAACTAAAGAATTAATAATTAAAAAAGTTCATTAGGAAGAGAGGTGGTAATTATAGGGAAGTCTAGAAAAAAGGGTGCAAACCCAAGGATTACTATTATAGGCGGAATATTCGCGATTGTCTCGTTTGCTGTCGGAACTGTTTGTACTCTTGGCGCATTATTTCTGTACACCATATTTCCTTTTAGAGGTCTTCCTGTTTCCTGGCTTCTGTATCCCATACCAGTGTTCAACACTGGGTTCTCTATTTGGTATCAGGCCATAAGTGAGCTCGGGATCGGTCCTTCCGCTTTCATGTTTAATGTGGGTTTGATGATTACAGGCGTTCTGGCGCTTGTTATGTTCCCTGCTTTGTTTAGACTGCTTAGAGGTTCTATTGTTGCAATTCTTGGAATCGTATCAGGCTTGATTACTTGTATCGGCATTATTGGTGTGGGCCTCGCCCCTATGGTTATGTCACCATTGCACGGCCTTTTTGGTATGATTTTCTTTGTATCCGTAGGGATTACAGTTACACTGCTGAGTATTGCGATGCTATTGGATACGCCCTTCTCAAAAGCGGTTGCAGCATTCGGATTTTTCTTTGTAGTAGTTGATGTGGCTTTCTTGATTGTATCGAACTCAATCTTGGAATGGTCTGTCTTCTTTGTACTAGTGGCTTGGATACTAGTGGTGGGAATAGAAATGCTTCTGAAACGCAGCGTAACAGAAGTTTAAACACCGATAAAACGTACAACAATTTTAAAAAAAGATAAAGGGAACAAGAATAGATTCGGACAAAGTTACTCCAAGCAATAAAAGAAATAGCATAAATGATGCTAAATACATCATCTATAAGGTAGCACTTGAAGGTTGCTTTGCTTTTAATGCGCTCACTTCAATTCAAGTTTGTCAGATAAAATCGGGCGCAAAACTTCCTCTTCTTCTTCCTTTCTTATCTTTTTTATGCTTTGTTCAAATACATAAAATTCTTTTTGTGTTGTTTTGTCTTTCTGCTTCTTCATCTCCTTCCCGAATTTCTGATTAGCGATTATTTTAATTTTGTTCTTCCTAAGTTCAACTCTTTTAATCTCAGAGTAGGGAATATAGAAATTATATCCATCAGCCGCCAGGATCTCTTGCGGCGATGCTTTGAGAAGCTTTCCCTTCTTTCCTGTTGCCACACTTTTTTCTACAGACCTACCAATCGATTTACCCAGAAAAGCAGAGACCACCGCACCACCTAATGCACCAGCCCATTCACGCTTTAAGCTCCCAGTTTTCGCCACGATCACTATTTTTTGGGTGAAAAATATCAATTTTTTATCATCGGGTGTTATATAATAATTTAGAATCTCATCACTCATGTTATCCCACCTCTATATTTCGCTATTACTATATTCAAAATAACTTTGGTTACCAATATTGTTTTAGTTATTATCTCATATTAATTTTTCGTTTCATGAATTTTGATTTCCATAAATAATCGCCTGGTATGAGAATAACTAATAATCATAAATGAGGAGCTTAGGATTGACCGCCCTCATAATGGCCTTTTCTAGTTTCATCGACTTTGAGTATCACCAGTAAATCCCATATTTCTTTTATCTAGTTATAAATTTCTCTCACTTCGGCTTAATTTCCAATCTCAAAAAGAACAAGTATTCTCCTTATTGAGAAAAAATTAGTATAGGATTAGAACTCTAGTGAGCATCCAGATATTAGAAACCCCTTAAGAAGGTAAGAAGAAATATTAAAATAAAAAAGTAGAAGAATATGTACAAGTGAAAGGAGAAAATGAACAGTGAACGACGTAATACCTAAAGATATTGCTCTCCAATTATGCGAAGAGATTCAAAAGGAGAACGCCCGCAAAAAATTTGGAAGCGGAAAAATGATGTGCTGGGGCGGCATCAAAGCCACCAAGGACAATGTGGAGGGGCGATGCGTATTCGCAAATGAACAGAATAGAGGATGCTACCAAGTTAACGCCCGCTACGATAAAATATATAAAAAACAAAAATAAAAATTAAGCCAGCCTATTCCTATATAAAAAAAGGTCAAAACTCGATTTTTTCAAGGTAACTATTTTTATATTTGTTTTTAAGTATCTAGAGAGTAATAGTATACTGTTTAAATAACATCTAAAAAAGTTTTCAAGGTATCTGAATTAAGTTAAATATACTCTCCAGACGTTATAGGAGGAAGATTTTGTTGAAAACGCGAATAACCGAATTGTTTGGAATAAAGCACCCCATACTGTGTGGTGGAATGCACCGCCTCTGCGTACCCAAACTTTGCGCAGCCGTCTCTAACGCGGGAGGCTTGGGCAGTCTCACCGCCTCCACCTACCCCGCCAAGGACGATTTTGTAAAGGCTATACGCGAGGTGCGGAAACTCACCAAAAAACCATTCTGGTGCAACGTAACCATGCTACCAGCCGTACACCTCGGCGAGGAAAACTACAAGAACTATTTTGATGCTATAATCGAAGAAAACGTACCCGTGGTGGAGATTTCTGGCATGCCTGTAGACCGTCTGGCAAACGGGGAATACATAGACAGGCTCTTGGAAGCAGACGTTAAGCTCGTACACAAGGTGGGAGCGGTTCGGCACGCCCAGCATGCAGAAAAGGTCGGCTACAGCGCCGTTATCGCAGCAGGAGTAGAAGAAGGCGGGCATCCCCTAAACGAAAACGTAGCCACCACAGTACTCACCCCCCGCATAGCCGAATCAGTAAAAATACCAGTCATAACTACGGGCGGTATGGCAACCGGTCGTAGCCTAGCAGCAGCACTCTGCTTGGGCGCGGATGGTATAATGATGGCTAGCCGCTTCATCTGCACCACAGAGTGTGATGTGCACCCCAACGTTAAGCAGGAAATCATTCGCCGCCAAGAAAACGAAACCGTACTCTACGGAAACACCATTGGTTTACAAGGAAGAGCCCTGCTCAACGATTCCATAAAGAAGGTTATTGAGATAGAGGATCGCAAAGGTGGACTTCAAGAGATACTGCCTCACATCGCTGGCACCTGGGGACCCGATATATGGGAAAAGGGAAACATGAACGTCGGATTAATCCCCGTGGGACAGTCTATTGGACTAATCAAGGATGTGGTTTCCTGTAAGGAACTGCTTGAGCGAATAATTAAGGAAGCAGAGGAAATCATTAATCGAGTCAAGACCAAGCTCTAAACAAAATAGAGGAAAGACGAATTAGTCAAAGGATGTCCTAGATGCCAGTCTTATGCCTGCGGTTCAATCGCAGATTGACGGAATAGACCAAAGTAATCCGATAAAATATTTTTGTGACGTGTTCTATTGGCGGGTCTCGGAGAGCAGTAGTCTACTCGATTGTCCGCTTTCTCCAAATTAAAGCAAAATTGTTATGGAAGAGAAACACCTTGTGGATTTAAACAAATAAAAAGAGGGGAGTGGAGGAAACTCCCCGAATGAACGGTTAGAAGTCCATTAGTTCGTATCAAGCTTTCGCTCTACGGAAGTAGTAGAACAAAACGACAGCAACCACAGCACCCACACAAGCAATACCTACAGCAGCGTAGACCATGGGACTAATACCGCCTTGTAAACCATACAACAGCAACCCGTAAAGCATTGACAGGGGCAGCGAAGGCAACTCTGTCTGAAACGTTTCCACATGCGTCGTGGACATGTTGACTGTTCTTGGATTCCTCGAAAAGTAGGCCGTGGAATTCCACACGGTGACGGTGGTGGTGTTCATAGTCATTGTGTAATTTGTTGTGAATGTCCCGTAGTGGACGATAATCCACGAGGTTAAACCGTTCAGACCGGTTGGGGGGTCGGACCCCAAAAAATGGGGCGTAGCGTACACTACCGTTCCATCGGTCTCAACCCTAACATCCGCACCAGAAATAGGGGAGCCCGAAACATCAGTGACATTTACACGCAGGTAGTTCAAAACTTCACTTCCCGTAAAATTATTATTGATACTATCAGGAGTCCAAGAGTATCCCGTGGTACAGTTTAGAGCAGTGTTATCCTTTATGGCGTTATTATCATATTCTCTTATGTAGAAGCCGTACTGGTTGTTTGTTGCATTGTTACCCGTAAGGTTACAGTAGCCAGACCATATGTAGAAGCCGTACTGGTTGTTTGTTGCATTGTTACCCGTAAGGTTACAGTAGCTGGAATAATACACGTAGAAGCCGGACTGGCTGTTCTTTGTTGCTGTGTTACCTGTGAGGTTGTTGTTATTACACAGATTCCACAAGTAGAAGCCGTACTGGTTGTTTGTTGCATTGTTACCCGTAAGGTTGTTACTGGTAGACTTTTCCAGTAATATTCCGTTCCCAAAGTTGTTTGTTAAATTGTTATTTAGGATTGTGCTGCCCTGTGAATTGTTCAGGATTAGACCACAGTAGCATTTTGATATGGTATTGTTCTCTATCCATGCGTTGTTCGTGGCTATCCAGAGCCCCCACAGTTC
This sequence comes from Candidatus Freyarchaeota archaeon, assembly GCA_030587365.1. Taxonomy (GTDB): domain Archaea; phylum Asgardarchaeota; class Jordiarchaeia; order Jordiarchaeales; family Jordiarchaeaceae; genus Jordiarchaeum. Next base: position 269,375 of record JAUQZE010000003.1, read on the forward strand.
AGAATGACCACCTACATAATCACCACAGTACTCTACCCTGCTGTCGTTCATTTGGAATGTTGACCCAGATTGGATTACGAAGAAATAGTACCTGTATGGGGTGATTGCGGTTATAGTTGAGGAATCATTAATATACAGTTCTCCCCCGGTAACATTTATGCCATAATTGAGAGAGTTGGTGCCGTTGTTTACGTTTAGTATGCAGTGGATGAGGTATAGCTCACCAGTATCCGTGATAGTTAGGTTTCCGTTGAGGGTGATGTTAAGGTTCTGTGAAACATTCTGATTGTTTATTGTTGGGTTTGTCCAAGTGACACTCGTATACTGTTTTGAGGGTAGTTGCGGAGATGTCTGGGACTGAAGACTTAATGCGAAGAGAAGTGATTGCTGCTGGGTGCCCACCTGGCTTATTGCCACCGCCAGGGGAGTCACTGATGCAAAGACCAGTAGAAACGTGATAGCCAGTATAAAAGTTCTTTTTCCTTTTGTCATTTATCTTTTTCTCCATTATTCGAGTACTTTCATGGTGCCCCTTATCGGCGCTCCTGCGGAACTTTTGAAAGAATCTCCTCGGCGTAGTTTTGTCATTGGTTGATTCTCTGCAAAATTCCGCAATTCACCTTCCGTTTACGAATTTCAATTTATGGAGAAAAATTATGAGTGTAAATTATTTATGGAATGTTAGTTACTTAAACCTTCTTATTATGAGTTGCCGCATGATTTTGTGAGTTTCTTTGGAAGCGGGGTTTCTCAAGTGAAAGAAGAAGAACTAATTGTGAAACTGGAAGGTTACCAGAAACCTTTTATTTCGACACCTTTAATTAATAATCATCACGAGTCAAAGAGTTATTATATGCTGTTTAGTGTTTTTGGAAGAGGTGAGGCAAGTTTGAGTTTTTATCGAGAAGATTATGGGGAAATTATTCCCAGACCACCTTACATGTGGCCTAATGCACAGATTCTAGCGTCCATTTACATTACGAAACCCGAAATCATTCAGAAGATTCTTCCACCGCCCTTGGAGGCTGGAAAGACCGGAGTAGTGTTGGTCTTCATTGCGAAGTATCCCGAATCGAACTTTGGTGTAAAGTATAATGAGTCTGCAATGTTCGTGCAGGCCAGTTTTCCAAGCGATAAGGGAAACATTGACGGTGTATACTGCCCCTGCATGTACGTTGATAATGATGTGGCAATGATCGGGGGAAGAGAGGTTTACGGACTTCCAAAGAAGATAGCCAAAATAGAACTAAAAAGAGAGGGAGACAAGGTCAAGGGAACGTTGGAGAGGGAGGGAGTCAAAATAATGGATATGAAGGCTACTTTAACAGAAAAAATGGAGAGCTCTTGGAATTATGGACCGACCTTCTCTCTTAGAGTGTTTCCAAGCCCAGACGTGGAGAGTCTAAGCTTAGCGGAGATTCTTGCCATCGACATCACCACCGAGCCCAAGGAGATACACGCTGCAACAGGAACCCTCAAGTTTGAAAAATCGGAAAAAGACCCCCTCTACGAGATAGAACAAGTTATGAATATGGGTATGATTTTCTCTATAGGCACACCTAAAATGTCCAAAGGAACAGTTCTCCTCAGAGCGTTGGGTGAGGATACGGAGAAATATCTGCCCTTCATCTACTCTCGAAGCTGGTAGACTCAATTTTTTTGGGGTGAATTTTTTGTTGGTTACGGAAAAAGCGTATAAGGAATTAGAAAATGCTCTGGGAGCGGATTACGTTTCCGATCAGGATTTTGTGAGACAGGCCTACTCCCGAAACGTAGATCCCGCCCTACCCGACCGATGGCCAGATATCGTGGTTCGCCCCGGTACCACGGAAGAGGTTTCACATATTGTTAGGGTGGCGAACAAGTACAAGATTCCCATGGTTCCCAGAGGCGGAGGAGCAGACCTCGTAGGAGGCTCAAAACCCATAGTGGAGGGAGGAATTCTCATTGATCTTACTCGAATGAATAAAGTTGTTGAGTTCAACGAGGATGTGGGAAATGTTGTGGTGGAGTGCGGTATCACTTGGGGTGAACTAATAGAGTTTCTCCACAAGAAAGGGTACACCACTGGGATTGAGGGGCCTGGCTCCGGGATGAGTGCTACTATTGGCGGCGGTTTGTCAAACAATACTATTGGTTTTGGCTCCACTAAGTATGGTCCGGTTTCTGATAACTGTATAGGGGTGGAGGTGGTTCTTCCCAATCCTGATGGTGATATTATCAATACTGGTTCTGGTGCGAGTAGGTATGTTAAGAAGCCTTTCAGCCGATGGGGAATGTGTCCTGATTTTACGGGTCTCTTTCTGGGTGATGTGGGAACTATGGGCATCAAAACCAGGGCGGTTATGAAGATTTACCCATTGCCCGAGTATAGGGAGGGATACACTTTCGTTGTGCCGGATGACTATGAATTCATGGTCAAGGTCAGCCACGCGCTTCAGCGTAGGTGCAGCTGGGGAATTTCGGACATAACTATTACTCCCTCGTCGGTGGTTATGATTTATTCGCTTACCGAGGTTATTAAGCCTTGGAGAGACCTTATGCTCTCAAAACCCGTGATGATGGTTGGGATAGAAGCGGATAACGAAAAAATGTTGGAGATAGCAAGGGATACTGTTCACGAGGAATTCGCGAAACCCGATGTGGTTGAACTCGGGCCTTCACTCAAGGAGGGTAATATCGCGGAGTGGGTGGGGAAAAAGCAGGGTCAGTGGCAGTACTTCCACGGAGTATTCGGTGTGATGCCGGGTCACTTCAGCTGCACCACCTGTCACAAGGTTCCCCTCGACCAGATGCCGCAGGTCTTTAAAGAATCCGAGATGTACACGATGCAAAAAGCTCAAGAATACTCAAGCGCCATGGTGGCTGCGGCTACAGCAGCAGTGGTTTACGTAATGCCCAGAGGGGAGTGCGTAATCGTTGGGGGAATGAGTGCATGGAACAAGCCTGAGATGAGAGAAACCAACCTGAAGTTCTGGAAGGATAGACTACACTTCCAGGTAGAGTATGGTGGAGTGCACTACTGGCTGGGAGAGGTCATCAGCCAAGCCATAATGGAAGCCAACGCCTTCCCACCACAGTTCACCAAATTCTTCAGAGACACGAAGAGAACAGTGGACCCCAACTTTCTGCTGAGCCCAGGCAAGTTTCACTTCTACAGTCCGGAGGAGGGGAAAAATGACTAAAGCCCAAGAAGTAGAGAAATTGAGACACCTCAAAAAACTTGGAGACATAGCGTACGGTTGCATCGCCTGCGGAGACTGCCGCACAGCGGTCAGATATACTGTAGGTAGGTATAAGGTCTGCCCAGTACTGGAGCAAACTCCGGGATTTGAGCCTTTCTTTGCGCGGGGAAAAATGCAGATAATACGCGGACTCTTGGAAGGTAAACTGCAGCCCAGCCAGGAGCTTGCCAACGCCGTATATCAGTGCACCACGTGCGGTGACTGCCACGCGACATGTCACCAATCCATGGATCCCAACATCAACCTCAACATAAGCAGATACCTTGACCACACCAAGATTTACGAGGCACTCCGAGCGGATCTGGTTGATGCAGGCTTCGGGCCGATGCCTCGACAGAGTGAAGTGTTGGAATGGTGTGAAAAGGAGCACAATCCTTACATGGAACCCCATGAGAAACGAACCGCCTGGATACCCGAAGGAGTGGAATTATCCTCCAAAGGTGACCTGGTACTCTTCATGGGTTGCACCGAACCCTACAGGCAACCCGAGCTCATCCAAAAGACCATAAAACTGCTGCTCTCAGCGGGAGTCACTCCAGCGGTAATACATCCTGAAGAGTACTGCTGTGGCTCGGTGGCTCTGAGAACCGGTGCTCGTGATTTAGCGGAAGAACTGGCTTTGCACAATATACAATCGTTGCAAGAGTCTGGAGCCAAAGAAGTGATGGTACACTGTGCGGGATGTTACAGAACCTTCAAAAAAGACTACCCCGAGATTTACGGAAAAGAATTACCCTTCAAGGTGGTTCACGTAACCGAAATTCTAGAGCGGTTATTAAAAGAAGGTAAGCTGAGCCTCAAGGATGATTTCAGAGGTAAAAAACTGACCTATCATGATCCATGCCATCTGGGACGCCACTGTGACTTCTTTGACCCCCCTCGTGAAATAATAAAAATGGTTCCCGGAGTGGACTTCGTGGAAATGAGACGCAACCGAGCCGCCGCCTGGTGTTGCGGAGCGGGTGGGGGAGTAAAATCAGGATTTCCAGAACTCGCAGCAAAAATAGCAGGGGTAAGAGTGGAGGATGCAAAAGAAGTTGGAGCAGATTACATCGTTACTGTTTGTCCATTCTGCGAGAACAATCTATGCACAACTGCAGAAAAGGAGGGAATATCCGTTTTAGATGTGGTGGATTTGTTCAAGATTTAAGTAAATTTTTCGACAATTTCTTTTGGTGGAGTAATTGAGTACTTCAGTCAAAATTAGCGAGGAGAGTAAACACATACTAGAGGCTATTCAGGCAAGGATAATTCTTAAAACTGGCAGAAAGTTTTCTCAACAGGAGCTCTTAGACATGATTGTTAAGAGCTTTGAGGGAAGGGATGAGGAGTTAATCAAGCTACTAGGCATTGTTAGGTTTCCCCTGTCACCCGAAGAGATTGAAAGGCTAATGGAAATTCCAGAGGACTGGGGCGTGGAAACAAGAGAGGAAGAAATTGATCGCTCCCTATACAGCTAAATCTCGACCCCCAAAGAACTCGGATAACAAGCATTCTACTTATTATAGGCAGTGTCCTAACTTTAATTGCCAGTGGTGGCCTTTTCTCATATTTCTACATCATCCCTAATCTAATACTCAATTGCTTACAGTCTAGCAGCGTATTCATTCCACTCGACATATTATTCTAATCAAAAAACCAGAAAAGACGCTTTTGACTTCTGTTTTGATCGATTAAAAAAATAGTTTTTTAAGAAACCATTTTATAGAAAAATAGATACGATTTATGCATTTACAGATAGGTTCCTTTTCAACTCAGACATTTGAATTGTTTTCGATGATGTTTATGGACTGGATTTCGATTCTCATCTCAGTTCTGATAGGGATTTGCTCCGGTGCGGCAACTGGCTTGATAGGCGCAAGTGGAGTACTTGTTGTGGTTCCTGCTCTAACTTTGGCTCTAAATCTTCCTGTTCACGTTGCAATCGGTACCAGCCTAGCGGTCGACGTAATGGCTTCAATAGTTGTTACCTACACTTATTATCGGAATAAGAACTTGGATTTAAAATCCGGTATTTGGTTAGCTTTGGGGGCGGTGGCTGGTGCACAGTTGGGCAGTATACTTTCGGTTTATATTCCTGAGCTTGAACTTGGTGGCTTATTCGGAATATTCCTCATTCTTAGCGGAATTAGTTTTTGGAGCAAGAAGGTGCGCCAGAGGCTACACCTGTTCACAGGAGCATCAAAAAAAGTAAATAACGAACAGGAGGTCTCGGCAAAAAAGACAAATCTAGAGAAAAAGAAAATCGCAATTACTGTTCTCATAGGTTTCTCCATCGGTATAGTGAGTGGTATCCTCGGAGCGGGGGGAGGAGTCATGTTCCTCTTGGTTTTAATCTTTGTTCTCAAATACCCTGTCCACAAAGCTGTGGGAACATCGACCCTAATTATGGCAATAACGGCAGCATCTGGAGCCATAGGATACTCCCTGAACGGGAACATAAGTCTGGTTATCGCACTAGTTGTTGGTGCGGGCACGATTTTGGGCAGTAGGCTTGGTGCCCTCTACGCCAACCGAGCCTCGGAAGAAACTCTTGCAAAAATCGTAGGGCTGGTATTTGTAATATTAGGAGCAGTTATGATAATAACCCAGTTTATTCGTTAATCTCCTTCCGACCAAAATAGCACATAAAAAACTAAAAACCTTATTATAGGAGTTAATACCCTTTAACATCCGAGTACAGGAGGAAATGATTATGGCGGAAGGTGTCAAGGTCATCTCAATGACCTCTGAAAAACTACCATTTCGAAGTTCAGAAATGAACTATCAATTCATCCGCACCTTGACCCATCCTTATGGTGGGGCTGAGTTCGGCGAGTGCTTTTACGCCGCGGAGCATACGAAGGACGGTGACCCAGAGAGCTGGGTAAAGGCATGGACTGAAGTCGCCGCTCGCGTCGAGGCACAAGCGGATGAGGCTCTGGCAAAGCGGCGTCGTCTTAGCGCTCGTGATAATTTCCTACGAGCATCCAACTATTATCGCGCCGCCGAGTTCTACGCGCCTTGGGATAACCCGCAGCATCACGAGGCATGGAAAAAAAGCCGCTCCTGTTTCCGGAGCGCCGCCGCTCTCTTCGATCCACCTATTGAAATTCTCAAAATTCCCTTTGAGAGTAAGATATTGCCAGGTTACTTCCTACGCGCTAAGGGCAGCGGTGCTAAACATCCGACGCTCATAGTGCTCGGGGGATACGATAGCACCGGAGAGGAACTTTACTTCTTTATCGGAGCCGCGGCCACCTATAGGGGTTACAATGCTTTAATCGTTGAGGGACCAGGACAGCGTGGAGTTATACACTCAGACCCTACCATGGTATTTAGACCGGATTACGAAATGCCGGTCAAAGCTGTGGTGGATTACGCCCTGACCCGACGGGAAATAGATGGCAAACGTTTGGGACTAATAGGTTTCAGCTTCGGAGGTTATCTCGCTCCACGAGCTGCAGCATTTGAGAAACGCATCCGAGCATTAATAGCTAATGCCCCCATTCTTAACTTTCGCCGCCTTGTATTAGGGGCGCTACCACTCCCCATCGAGAAGCTTTCCCCACCCGAGATGAATAAGCTTATTGAGACTGCAGCCAGCCAAAATCCAATGTTACGGGCGACTGTAGAGAATTTTCTCCGACCTATGGGAGCGAATACTCCTTGGGAGTACTTTGAACGTATATCCGATTACACGGTAGAAGGATTAGAGAGCAATATCACGTGTCCAACACTTAGCTTGGTCAGTGTGGGAGAAGGAGAGGAGGCAGTGCTCCAGGCACGTCAATTTAATGAGAGACTCTCGTGTCCAAAAACACTACGCATCTTCACTGCAGAGGAAGGAGCCGACGGTCATTGCCAGGTCAACAACAGAAGCCTCATGTACCAAGTTATATTTGACTGGCTGGATGAAGTAAAGTGATTTGTTAAGTAGAGATTGGGATTGCCGAGAAATAGTTAGTATTATGATCTGTGATGAATCTTTACATTGTGGAGTACCCTAAAAATTTGGGGATGAAAATAAAGAGGTTCTCCTCTTTACCTAAAAAATAGACAAACTTAATTTCACCTCTAATAGTAGGTGAGAAATGTTTTTAATCGTGGAACTATTAGTGACTTTAAATACCATTTTTATCATATTATTGGATGAGTTGGATTGAATAGCTTTAAGCTTATAGTTAAAGGAAAATAATATTTGTAATGCTGAGTGAGATGTGTAGTTGATGTGAGATACATATTTATGAATTGTTTAGCATAATTAGAAAAAAATATTTTTATATTAAATTGTTTGTTGTAAAAAGCTTTAAGATTTGGGAAATCTACCATATTATTGTGTAATTATTGTAAATTTCGCATAATACAAACACTTTTTATATCGAATTGTTATGATTATTACCGTAAGTGTTGACGTCTTTGCTGTGAATTCAGAGCAAAACAGGAGAGATGGTACAGAATGTCGGAATCCGGTTCCAAAGGTGAAATCAAAGAAGGAAACATAGCCCAATTTATGAGAAAGAGAACCCAGCTAGTAGGGTTCTCAATAGAGCGCCACAAACACACACAGTACGCCGCAGAGTTCCTAGATAATTCCCTTGACGCTATTGAATCGGCTTATTGGAAGTTTAAACTCTTCAAGGATCTGAGCCCAGAAAGCCCCAAAATAGAATACCCACCTGTGCCTTGGAAAGAAAACGGGGGGAAAATTAAAGCTGCCACAATTACCGCTAGGTTAAAGGAGATACTCGACCCTCTGAAAGGTATAATAAATGATGACCCCGTCGCCATCATCATAATTCAGAAAGTTGAGAAGCCCGAGATACTACCCGACGATATTCAGGGCTCCGATATAGAGATGTACTCCTTTGAGGCTTTCGACAACGGGTCCGGGATACGCCCCGTAGATCTTGAAAAGTATGGAATATACTTAGCCTCAAGCAAAGCTGAAAAGTTAAGACAAACAAGGGGAAGCCAAGGTTTCGGAGCGCCCAGCGCTTTCAGCGACGCTCAAAACACCACAGGAAAACCCATCACTGTGATTAGTAAACACGTAAAGGAAAAGAATGGAGAACTCTCGGTTTTTTACACAACCGGTGAGAATAAGAAAAAGTACACCATAGAGCCCACAGGAGTTCGTGTTTCTTTCAAGAACGAAACCAGCGAGTTTTCCTTAAAGCATGGAACCTACGTGCAACTCTGGTATCTAAACGTTAAATACATTAGAGGTTATGCTGATGATTACATCCGCCAAACCGCGCTCCTAAACAGCCACGTGACACTTATCTTTGTAGATCCCAATGGGGAGGTGGCAATCTATCCAAGACGGGTTTCGATTTTCCCCAAGGAACCCGTTTACACGGAACCCCATCCTGAGTCCACAAGTATAGGTGATTTTCAGGAGTTAATTAGGAACACAAAGGCTTCCAGAGTGGTTGATTTTCTCACCACATCTTTCTGCAGAATAGGGGGCAAAAGGGCCAAGGATATAATTGAAAACGCTAACGTTGGACTCCGGTCTAAAATAAGCCCCAACTCACATGTCAAGAAGCTGAGTGACGACCAGATAAACGCACTCTATAGGTCCTTCATAAGTATGAAATATCCTTCGCCTCCCGTAGACACCGTTGTACCCGTTGGAAAAGAGGTGCTTCAAGAGGTTATAAAAAAGAACCTCAATGCGGAGTTTGTGGAGGCGGTTACCCGCACCCCCACGAGCAGTAAGGGCTTAGCCTTCGTGGTGGAGGTAGCTATCGCCTACGATCCGAATAACACTTCCATGAACGATTTTGGGAACGGAGTTCTAAGCCGATTCACGAACCGCACCCCAAAACTCAGGGACAACTCAGACTGCGCAATATGGAAGGCGGCGGCGAGCGTAAACTGGAAAAACTATAAGCTTGACAGGGCGGAAAACGGACTACCCCGCGGCCCCGTGAAGCTCTTTGTCAACGTTAGCGGTCCGTTTGTACACGTTATGTTCAAGGCCCAGAGCAAACAGGCTCTAGCCGCGGACGATATACTAGTTAGAGAGATTAAGCTCGCTCTTGAGGAGCTGGGTAGAAAGCTCAAGACGCATATAACAAAGGGAGAAATCGAAAGCCGAAAGATGCAGAGAGCAAAGCTACTACTGGAGCACTCGATAGTCTTCGCCAAGTCTCTAGTTGCCATAGAGCAAACCGATCCCGAATTAGAAGTCAAACCCACGTACGAAGAAGTGTACAAAAATATTGAAGCAATGGTAACCTCAACCGAAAGAAAAATATCACGACAAGAAAAAAAGTCCCAGCAGACACAAACACAAACAAAATCTAAAGCCAAAGCAAAGACCAAGACTACACCCAAACTCGAACCATCACCCGAAAACATACCTACTCCCGAAAAAGTCCATAGCGAGGGATTAACTGAAGCAGCCAAAATATGAGTCAATAGGGGAGAGAATATCAATTGCCAAAGGCTAAGACTAAGACTGAAAAAGTAGAGAAGTTTGAACTCGATCTGGAAAAAGTGAGGAAACTTAAGGAAAAAATGAGTGAAAAAAAGAAATCAAGGTTCAAGCCACCAAAAGGTGCGGTTATTGTTGAGGAATTACCCACAGAAGAGATTCACAAAAAGATTCATGAGACATCACGCGAACTCTTATTACAGGTCGAGAAAAAAATGCCCCCAGTAATGGAAATACCGCAGAGAGGGGGAGACAATATAATATATGATGAGGAGAGTGACCTGCTGCTTCTCGGAGAGGGTAAGAGTTCTCGCTCACTTCTAAGCCTAGCCACTTCATCAGATGTTGCGAGAACCATGAGAGTGCTTGAAATAATACACACCCTTGTGGAGAGGGACATTCACGCCACGAAGCGTGAAATCTTCTACAATGATGTTAATCTCTTCAAAGACCAGCTCTACAGCGACAAAATCATAGATGATATTCCGCCTCTTCTTAGTACCACCCGTGACTCCACACATGTGGTGGCAAGTGCTAAGGGAATGGCTATAGGTAGACTCGTCATAAGAGACAGCGGAGACACCATAGACCTTACAAAGCTAGGAAGCGGCGGTTGGTCGATTACACCCTTCCTGGACAAAATCAAAATAGTAGAAAGTGATGCAGATTTCATACTCGTCGTCGAAAAGGACGCCGCACTTATTCGGCTGAGTGAAGCAAGGTGGTGGAATAAAGTCCCCTGCATCATAATAACCGGAAAGGGATCCGCAGACATAGCCACGAGAAGCTTCCTCAGAAAAATGGTAAAAACACTCAAAATCCCAGCCTTCGCATTGATGGATAGCGACCCCTACGGTATGTACATATACAGTGTTTATCTTAGAGGCAGTAAACGCCTCAGCTACGAATCACCCTTCCTCGCAACCCCAGAGTTGAAGCTACTCGGTGTCTTAAGTAAGGATCTTGACAAATATAATATTCCCAAGGAGTGCTGGCTCAAGATGACGGATAAGGACATTAAACGTGCCAAGGAGATGCTCAAAGAGCCCTTCGTTCAAAAGAATGAGCAGTGGACCGAGGACCTCAAACTCATGATAGAGCTGAAAAGGAAGGCGGAGATTCAGGCTCTAAGCAGCCACGGATTCGAATACCTAACCGAAACCTACCTGCCTCAAAAACTCTCAACTGGAGACTGGTTTTAAAAATTATTCCATCAGCCGCCTTAGCGTAGAATTTTTCAGAATTCCGCCCTAATGCTTTAACCGCATACATACCTAGGCAGTGATAGAGGGATTAATTTATGGATTTCTGAGCCCAGTTTCTTAAATTATTCTAAATTCCTCTCCGCCTTAAAAGAGGGAGTTCCTTTGAGGCTTTTGGTGATTTAATTTTTTCTAAAACGTTTTTGGAAAGTATTCTAAAAATTGCAGATTCAAGTAGATTTATTAAATTGCACATGGTTCTATTATTTGAAGGGCTTATATTGGGGAGTTGTAGTGTAATATGGAAAATACAAAAGATAATTTTGTAATTGTTCTGGAGCGATGGGTCTATAATTTTCTGGAGGACTACGGGAAAGGTAAAAGGGAAGCATTGGATAAGATAATAGAGTTACTTTCAATTGAAAATGATAAACGGAGTTTAAGTTTCTTTGAGTTCTTAGTAAGAATTGGTGAGCCGGTCGTTAAACCTCTGATAGAAGCATTGGTGGTTTGCCGAAATCAGGCCAGTTTACCGCTGATAGAAGCCCTAGGGGAGATTGGAGACCCCCGAGCCATTTACATGCTGGCAAACAAACTAAAAGATAAGGATTTACGGGTGCGTGGTGGAGCAGCCCTAGCTTTAGGGAAGATTAAGCATCCAAAAGCGGTAAAAGTCTTAACCCGGGCACTCAGGGACAAAAACTTCGCCGTAAGGAGGAACGCTGCACGGGCCCTTGGAGAAATAAAAAGCAGAGAGGCTACAGATGCCCTGATAAAAGCGCTCGGAGACAAGGACTGGCAGGTACGCAGTACTGCGGCTTGGGCTCTGGGAGAAATAAAGAACCCCGAAGCCGTAATGCCCCTGACAAAGAGATTAAAGGACAAGGATAGAGAGGTTGTCATCAAGACCATAGACGCTCTGAGAGCCATAGGAGACCCCCGAGCCACGCAAGCCCTAATGGAGACCCTCAATGAGAGAGGCGAAATACGCTACAAGGCGGTCTGGGCTCTAGGAGAAATAAAAGATCCCACAGCGGCGGAACCCCTAACTAAAGCGTTAAAGGACCCGGATTGGAGAGTGCAGAAGAAGGCTGGCTGGGCGTTAAAAAGGATAGCGGGCGAGGAAGAAGAGGAAAAAAGGGAGCCGAATATAGAGTTTTAAAAAAGAATATCCTAGTCGCAACAGCCCTTTTTCTTTATCACACGACTGGTGTAAAGGGTTTAAAAATATTAAATTTAGATATAAAGTGTGTTTTATATAATGAAAAAATAAAAAATTTTGTTTCAATATTTTAGAATAGTGTTATTTTTTAGTTTTCGATAAAAAAATTTATTTAATTTTTTAAATTATATTAGAGTAGTGCTTGAAAATGAAGCGTTACCGAGCCAGAATAACAGAGTATTCGTTTAACAAAATTGTGGAAGCCCGCATTTTATGTTCATATATGCTGGATGAGAGATCTTGCTGAATCATCTAGACCGCATTTACTTGGGGATTTCTAGTTTCGATCTCTGAGGATTTTATGGGTGAGTCTCTGGTAAGGGGGTTAAAGGAATGATAGAGATCGTTCTTGATAGTCTGAAGAGGCTCATATCCGATACAGAGGCTAAATCTTTCAAAGATATTGATGGACACTTTAGCGACTGTTGGGAGGAATTCTTTACGAAGGAGAGGGATACCAACATTCCGCCAGATGTTCTATTAAGAAATCGTGAAATCCTAGAAGAGTTAGTGGTCGCCGTTCAAGCCTTTCAAGCTAAATCTATAGGCTTGGAGAGACTGAACCGGATAAAATCCAAGCTACTCAAAGAAAAATAGTAAGAGAAGACTAATCCCTCAAAAATTCTAAGGAGGCTGATACTCGGAATATGAGCACTTCTCTTATAAGAGAGTGAGTAAAAAAATAAACAAATTCAAAATATGAGAAAAAGTTCAAAAACGAAAAAAGAAATTTAAACTCCTCTACTTTTTCCTTTTGAGTGCTAGCGCTTGTTCTTCAAGATGCAGTTTACCTTGCAGTAGAAATAAATATGATTGAGGATTTAATTGGTTTTTATCAGTTTTGAGCCAAGAGAAACCGCTAATCTATAGTGATAGGTGGCAGCTCACACTGGTGTTAGGTGGGACTGGGTTTGGCGTGAACGATTGCTGGATTTTCGTAGTATTCCTTTCGGGTTATCCAGTATTTTGAGGGATACTGTACGTGTTTGAGGACGCCGATGGTTGAGGCTCCGATCCACGCGGAGTACGGGGACTCCTGCTGTCTTATCTTGACCGGGAAGGTTGCTAGTTTTTCTATTTCCCGTTTCAATCGGTCCTTCATCCCGGGGAGTATTTCTGATCCCGATAGAATTATTTTCCCCGCTATTAGTTCTCTGATGCTTTCATCTAGTTTCATGAGAGTGTCGTATATCTCCACATCTAGCGGTTTGGATTCCGAGTCTATCAATCCGGGTTTGAAGTATAGTTCTGGTGCCATAAACAATTCTTTTCTCAGGATGAGGGTTTCTCCGTCTGGTAACACATATGTTTTTTCGCAGGTTTCCTTTTCGGGTTCGAGTACCACGTAGCAGAGCTTTTCTTTGATATCCTTTACTATTAACTTCTCAGCGCTGGTGGTGAATCTGTATCCCGCACCTCTGAGGAGTTTTAACAGGTGTTGCGCTACTCCGCCTAGTGATAGCCTTTTTATACCATGGCTTATGGGCATGGAGTCGTATACCGGTACTATGTTGGCTGAGGTATCCAGCCTAACATCCAGTCCGCTCTTCTCCCCAGCGCAGACTAAATCCGCCACGGCAGTGTCCACGATAAGTAGAGCCGGGATATTGAATATTTCAAATAGGATTTCGCATAGTTTTTCACGCTGCGTACGCGCGGTGAGGGGTGGTTCCAAAATTATTAACGGATGATCTGATGGATCCATACGCATTTCATTGTAAAAGAGATAATGGATTATTTTTTCTAGTGCAACATAGTCCTCAATTACATCGTCGACTATGGGGTAGGAACCTTTAAGAACCATTCATTATTCACCTCCTAATTTTTTGGAGTAGCTCTTTTTTGCTTCCCGTGAGTTTCTCTTTTGCCTCTAAATCCAGAATGTAGTCTTCAGCAAGTCCCACTTGGCTTAGTGCTATGGCTACAATGAGGTCTGGGAGGTCGTCATAGTTTCGCAGCTCAAAAAGGTCTGCTTGAGTAAGATTAGAGATTTGACTCCAGATGTCCTTAGTAGCAGGGTCGCTTCCGCAGAGCACTGTATAAACTTTTACCTCATTATACGCCAGTTTTTTTGTTTCCTCTTCCCAGTCAAGGTTCTTGGCACACTCTTTGGGTGTGTGTGGGGGGGCGTCTCCTATTATAATTGCCACTCTCTTGGCTAACTCCCATTCATAACCTTTCTCGAGATAGTTGAGGGCGTCCTCCACAGCTTCTGGGGCATCGCCTCCACCATTAGGAGTCCACTCCTTTATGAAGGATATCAGCTCTTTGTGTTCGGATGTGAAGGGATGAGCCTTGAGTAGGTAGGAGCTTCCCTCATCACAGTGATCTCGGTATGTGAGTGCCCCGACGCGTACACCGGGAATTTTTTCGGATAGCTGATAGAGCATTTCAGCGATCTTACTCTTGATGGATTCTAGGGCTCCTCCCATGGAACCCGTTGAGTCGGTTACAATGACCAGTTCTAACATGCTCAGAGAACCTATCTTTTCCTGTATCTGTTTAGCCAAGTCGGTTTTATTGGATGACTCCATGAGGGTTAAGGCGCGCTGGTAGGCTCGCAGTACGTAGCCCATCTTCTTTAGGGATTCGAATTCTTCCGCTGCTCTAATCATTGTTTTTCCCGATTCCTCGATTTCTCCCTGTTTTTCTTGGAGCGCTGCGATGCTTACGAGTGTCAGAGATGCTTGGAGGTTCAGCCCGGCTTTGAGGAATGTTTCGCGTAGCTCCTGGTAGCCGTTTATAGCGGCTTTCCATTCTTTCTTTCCCATTTTTCCACGAATCGCTTCCGAAAGTTTTTCGACCTTATATTCTATTTCTTTTAGCATTAATCATTCCTCCTTTTCATTGTATCTCCAGTTTTATCACCGTGGAGTTGGCTCTCTGTTCCACGTCGTACATGGGGTAAACCACTGTTTCCTTGGCTATCACTGCTCCAGCTTTTGTGGCTATCATCTGGTAGGTTAGGTTAATTGAACCCTCCAACTCTTGGAGGTATAAGAACAGTTTCTCTGAGGTTAGTTTGTAAGCTGCTATTTTGTTTTCTTTGAGAAGCTTCTCTAGTGAGGCTTCGAAGACCAGAAAACCTGCGGGTATCGTCTCCTCTATTACGAGCATCCCCTGTTTCTGAGTTGAGGAGATGTTTATTTTGACTTTAACGCTTCCACTCTGGGTGACCTTTTTGGAGTCGAAGTTTCTGGTCACAGTGAGGGTTTCTGGTTTGAGAAGATACTCTTTGGGGTACCACGCTTTCACCGTTAAATCGTAGACCAGTAAACCTTCACCCTTCTTTTCCAGAGTCACCTCATTATCCGCCTCCAGTTTTAGGGAGATGTTCCGCATATCATAGACAACCGATTCTAGGGTGTCATCGTTTACATCGTATTCTCCCAGAAGATTGCCGTTGAGGGTAGCCTTCACGGCATAGTTTGCCTTCTCACCCTTCGCACATCTCTGAAGACAGAGAACCGAAGCCAAGGTGTCGGATGTGGTACTCCATCCTCCGCTACTTGCACGGTTAGCCACGATATAGTTTAGGGCACTCTGTACTGTTACCGGATCCACACCAGCCATGTGGAGAGCCATCGTGGCGTAAGCCGTGGACTCCACATCCCCCGCCAGTGCCGAACCCTTCTTCCAGTAGATTTGCCCCTCCTTGCTCTGAGCCAGCATTTGTAACCTTTCTACTAGGAACTGTAACTCGTTTCGCTCAGGACTGAATCCACCCTCAATCATAGCTATCAGGATGTGAGCGATGAGGTAAGGGTCGTTTATTATGTCTGAGGAGGGAGTGGCTTTTGACAGAAGGAAGCCGAGAGTATTGTTGAGAATTTCCGGCTTAATGGGGATTCCTGCTTTTTTAGCCTCAAGCATCGCCCGCGTCACATATGCGGTGGTGAATTCTGGGTTTCGGCTTCTTGACTGCCAGAAGCCTTGAGGAGTCATAGTATTTTCCAAGAAGCTTATGGCGTCGGTTAACAGTTTTTGATCTACGAAGAAGCCCGCGTTTATCGTGTAGGCTAGTCCAAACAAAACATGGGCGGTGAGGAAGGGATCGGATGTATCATTCTCCCACCATCCCCAGCCTCCGTCAGTGTGTTTGAGGCGGATTAGTTGCTGCACCCCCACAGTCACCATGTCGTATACCTTTTGTTGGAACTTTTGGGTGATCCTGCTTCTTTCCCTTAGGAGCTGGAAAACCGCTATGTTGGGTAAGAATCGGGACATTGTCTGCTCGACGCATCCATGGGGGTAGTCTATAATGGACTCCAGCCCGTCGATGCAGCCCATCTGGTAACCAGGAACAAGGGTTAGATAAGCCCGGTAGTATATTGCCTCTTGTGGTACGGCGGGAGAAACCGTTAATACTTGGTCTTCAAGGATGATTCCTGTTTGCCTGAAGATGTGGGGTTCTCCCTTCGGATTTATTTTCACTTCTTTTCTCACAATATCCACGTATTTTGGTGTCACTGATTCGATGATGAGAAGATCTTCTCCCGGTTTTTCTGCGTGTAACATGAAATCTAGGCGAACCATTCCGTTCGCAGGCACGAGAATCTCGTTCTGGGTGGCCTCAATTTTTAGAAGGCTTCTTTCGGAGTTTAGGTTGACTTCGCACACCAAATCCTCGTCTGTTAGGTTGGTTAGTATAACTCCCAGCTGGATTCTGTCTCCATGTGTCAGGACTGGAGGAATGTCCAGTTGCGCGAAAAACTCCTGTTTAACGGTAACCCGGTGTGTGCCCATTCCCGCCTCACAGTCTCTAGTGCTCGCGAAAACCGTTAATTCGTGACTAGTTATCTGGTCAGGGAGTACAGTTTCTATTTCGGACTCTCCCTCGGACTCCAGATAAGGAATCCACAGTGAGGTTTCTGGGAAACGGAAACGCACACTAACCATGGGTGAAGGAATACCCGCAACTTCCGTCGATCCTCCACCTTTGTAATATATCTTCCCGTACATTTCTTTTACTTTTGTTGAATCTATGCCTATCGAATATAGTTTGCGTTCTGGTGCGGCTCCCGGAGCGGGCGGTGTCTCACCAAGGCCGCGATGTGCGGCTGCTCCTGATGACGTTGTTCGAGTGGGCATCCCTCCTGCTCCTAGATTCAAGGCTTCTTCGCCTATGTAGTATTCTCGGGTATAGTGTTCTGCGTCGGTCATTATGCTGGTGTATTTCGGGTATCCGATGAGTGTGGGTAGTACTGAGTGTGGTGTGTCTTCTCCGGCGTAGCCTATTTTGGATAGTTCTGTTCCTAGTTCTAGGACTAGGGATTTTCCTTTGGGTTCCTTTAACTCTTCGGGTGATAATTTTTTGAGGGGTTTGAATTTTAGATCTACTTTTTCTATCAATTCCTCTACCGCTTTCTTCTCTTTCACTCCGGTTTCCAACATTTGATCCAACTGTTTTCTCAGCTCGAGTGTGAGGGGGGAGGACCTAGTGAAAGCCACGTTTAGGGCGGCTTCGTGAACTTTGAGTAGGAGCTGTTCCTTTTGGAGGTCTGTTATTAGTCCCTCTTTTTGGGCTTTTTGAATATCTGCTATTATGCTTCGGTAGAGCTCCAGCTCTTTATCGGAGATTTTACTGATTTCCGGCTCGGCTGCTCGGATTATGATTTCTGCGCCTTCTAGGATTATGGTGCTCTTTGCCAGATGTTGCAGGATATTGTAGATGAGGGTTTTCTTGTTTTTTTCTCTATTTTTCTCAGCGGTTTCTCTGATAAGCTCAATCATTTTTTCTTCCGTGGAGCTGCGTTCCTTGGGAGGATATAGTCCGGCATTACTTGTAATTCTGGAGAGTTCAAGTACCGCCCCTATCATCTTGGGATTGAGGTACGCATAGTGAATTAGAGCTTCCAAGAGGGCTTCAAAATATGGGGCGTACCCGGTTTGAGACCAGGTGTTTACCTCTATAATCCGTTTTTTGGTGAACTCTTTTTTGAAGAGTGCCTCCAAGGGTGTTTCGATTTTTCTTCCTAGTTGCAGAATCGCGGCGTCCACCAGCATAGCACCCAGACAGCAGGCGGCGATCTCGCCCTGTTGCAGTACTCTCACCTTAAGGGTAGCCTTTTCTCCTGGACGGTAGTTGCTCTTATCACTCTCTAAATGAACCTTGAGCTCTTTTCCCTCAGGGTTAACGTAAACCGTTCTCTCGTTTTTCTCCAGAACCCCATTTGACCTGAAGGCATATGCGACGAGGTTTACTCTGCCCCACATTTTGCTCGTAACGGGGATCTGAAACTCTGCTTCTCTCTTCTCCATAAGAGTTGCGATTCTTTGAATTACGTTCTCCTTTTCCACATCCAAGTAGATTGGCATGTCCCTTCTTTCGGCGGTTGCGTTTAAGCGTATAATATCGCCCATTTTATAGCTTGAGGAGTCCACACGTGTGCTTAGCCAAACCTTAGCAGTCTTCTCCTGCTCTTTTTCCTTGAGCTCCGCTTTTTGTACGGTTAGTCCCCAGCGCATTGTTTGGGACTCTCCGAGCTTTTCGGACTCTATTTCCAAGTTTATGTCAAAGTTTTTCTTTTTCTCCGTGGGATAGTCAATTTCGAAGTTTAGGGGAAGCCTACCTTCATCATCTGTTTTTCCCATCTTGAATTTTGCATGATGCTTAAGTTCGGTGTCGTTAATCGAAGCTAACACAGTACAGTCGGGTAGGGGTTTGGTTTTGCCCTCCAAAGCAGGAATCTCGGTTTTCAGGGTTATTTCTGCCTGCTGCCCGGGCTCAATGCTTTCCGCCATTTCCACCTTTACTCTTAGTACCTTTTTCAGAGTCGAAATTTCCAGAGTTTTAGCTGCTTCGCGTTTTAACTCATCTTTTACTGTAACCTTAATTTTGGATTCTCCTTCCTTTACGGGGGGAACTTTGAATCGGTACTCGTATTCACCTTCGCTGCTGGTTTCTCCGTAAGTTTGTAGAATGGAGTTACCTTCGGGAGAAAGTATTTCTAGTAAAACTTGGCCGCCTTTCACTGGTGAACCGTAAAAGTAGGTTGACTTTAGTTTGAGCTTGAAGTCTTCTCCGATTTTCAGGTATTCGGGTTCACACTCCACTTTTAACTCTATGTCCGGGGGTTTGTACCTCATAATGGTGAGCGTTTTCTCCGCGTCGTAGCCGTTGATGGAAACATGGAGCTTATACTGACCTTCCAGAGCTTCCTCAGCGATGGGGATTTGGAGTTCTCCGACACCGAACTGGGGATTACAGGAAATCTCTCTTAGAAGCACCTTGTTGCTTTGGGGATCAATCAGCGATACAGTAATGTTTTCTCCGCTCGGCTGGAAAGAGCTTCCGACCATTTTCCACAGTAAGAACCGAACCAGTATTTTCTGTCCGGGCATGTACCAGTCGCGATCGGTGAGCACGTAGCATACATATTCAGCCCTTTTTCCAGCTAAATCGAGAATGCACGTTTTCTCTTTTCCTTTGGTAATCGCCTTTACTTCGTAGGATTTTTTTTCTGAGGGAAGAACAAACTCTAATGAGCCAAGACTGTTCGTCTGCCCCTCGAAAACCAAGTGGCCATCTGTAGTGAAAGTAACCTCACATTGAAGGGGGTTAAACTTTTCGTCCATACAGATTATACGGCCAGAAACTGTCTCTCCTTCATCGAACTCCTGATTCATTCGGATGAATATTAGGGGTGGCTTAGCCAAATCCGCAATTTGCTGAATCAGGCTCTGTATTTTATCCACATCTATGGTGGATATTTGGCTCAGAACGTTTTTTCCTCTTTTGTCGTTCTCATCGATGCGGAGGAGGATTTCGAGATTCTCACTTGTTTTTATCACCATAGGAAACCCGACCATTAAAATTAAATTTTTATTTAATAATCATGTATATTTTTAATTATTTAAATGTATCTTTTACCAAAGTTCTATCGTTGATATCATCAATAAAGTCAATGTTGGCTATAACACCGTAATACAATTGAAGTATTATTTTTAACCCATTTCCACAAATTCTGCAGGGTTCTTTTGAATGCGAGATTCTTCTCAATGCGATGAGCAATACGGTTGTGTTTTTCTTCCCCAACTTCAATTATTCACGTATGATAGGTTCACATATAGCAGGCAACGGGGTGGTTGAACCTTTCACATGTCCATTAAATAGATTCTCTAATCCACGAAAAATGGGTTTAAAATATTTTAGTTTAAGAAAAAAATAGAAAGTATCCAAAATTAGTTTCACAAAAATTTCCATTAGGTAGCAATTTTGAATAGCTCCCGGTTTGCAGCGGTCTCAATATCTTTAAAAGATAGTTCATAAGAATCTTTTTATATCAGCGTGATAAGAGTAATTAGGCCCCATTTTTCGGATTTGCAAGTAAGGATCAACCTTCTTAGGGAGGCTGATTGAAGAATATGTTCGCCTTAGAAGAAAGTGTGACGAGTCTGCTTATCCCTGATTGGGCTACATATTTCGTGCAGCCGCCGCTTTCAGCCCAGATAGTTTTTAGTGCTATTATTATTATTACTTTTGGGTTGATTGCAACTGAGCGTCTTCACAAAACGGTGGCCGCTCTGGGAGGGGCTGTGGCGACGCTGGTTGCGGGCGGGTATTTCTCTTATGCTTATTCCTGGGTTCCCTTTTTCAAGTATTTTGCCTCTTTGTACTACGAGATGGAAATAGGATTACCGTTCCCCATAGCAGTGTGGCAACCGCTGTTGTTCTCTTATACCGACGTGTACAAGGAATTTATTGACTGGTCAACCTTGCTCATCATTATTTCCGTTGTTATTATAACTACTGTAGCCAGCCGTTCCGGACTGTTTGAATACATTATTATTAAAGTGGTCAAATTCAGCGGCGGAGACATTAAAAGACTCTTCATTTACTTGTGGATACTAACATTTCTTCTAACCATGTTTTTAAACTGTGATCCCTGCTTCATTATAGTAAGCGTCCTAGTCTTTCAGATATCTAAAATATTGGGCCTCAACCCGAAGCCCTATATACTCGGCACAGTGTTCGTGGTTAACGCGGCGAGTTCATCCACAATTATAGGTAGCTTCGTGAACATTCTGGTTTCCGGCCACTATAATCTGGATCCAGCACGTTATCTCTCCTATCCTACTTTCATCGTGTTAGGATTGCCGTTCGCAGGAATCGGCACGGTAATCGCTCTGTTCTTCGTATTCCGCCACTACAAGGATGCATTTCAGATTCCGAAAGAAAAAGAGGAATACCTGAAAATGAGGGAGGGACTGCTCTCTTTCGATGAACGCTCAGTAATGAGAAACCCGAAGATATTCCGACGACTGGGAATACTGCTCGCAGCAACCATAGCAGGATTCGTTGTGGCAGGTTTAATAAGCTTGCCCTTCTACGTGGTATCACTTGGGTTTGCTTTCGCTTTTCTCTTTGTAAGCGGTGAAGACACTGAGAAAACCCTACGGGAAGTGGACTGGAGCCTCATATTCTTCTTTATAGGGATATTCATCATAGTAGGTGGCGTGGACAGAACCAAAATCCTAGAAAATATGGGTAACAGCCTCGGAAGTCTCATATTCGCCAACACTCCGGCAACAACCATTCTGGTAAGTTCATTCTGTGGAGGACTATCCGGAGTGCTCGATAACATTTCTGTGACAACAGCCCTACTCTATGTAACACCCAGCCTATCGTCAACCGCTCTAATAAGCCAAAACCTTGTGATATGGTCACTAATATACGGAGCAAACATAGGAGCCAGCCTAACCCCGTTAGGAGGCCTCCCAAATCTGATCGGAGTCAGCGCCTTAGAGAAGGAGGGACACCACGTCTCCTGGAGAGAATTTATGAAAATCGGAGTGCCCATCACCCTTGTGACCCTCTTTGCCGGAATATTTCTACTGCTGGGATTTTCCCGTATTTTCGGCTGGGGATTTGACCCCTCAGGACTAATCTCACCCATATCCGAATATCTCTGGAAATTTGACATCACAGCAATAATCTAATCCCTGTTCGTGGTATGAAATTTCTCATATCTTGGAGCAATTGAACCTTCTCTAATATTTAAAGAAGTAATCAAAGAATTTTTCCTTTTCTGTTTTCTTTTGAATGGGAATGCTTTGGTTTTATAGATTTGTTATTTTATGGTTACTCTTATGGGTGCGGTCTGGAAAAGGGTGGGATTTCCCTTGTACTGGAGGGAGTGGGTTAGCCCTACTAGCATTATATTCTCTTTGAAGTTCTCTATGTTTATAGTGAATTCATCTGTAAGAGTGTCTCGAGGTTTGATTTTATAGATTTGTTCAGTAGCTGTTTCATTACCTTCGAGTAGGAGCATCTCATTATGGTTAAGGTCGGTTACTCGGACTTGGAAGATAGTGTCTCTATTTATTTTTGCTTCGATGGACTTGGATGTTTTGTTTTTCATGAGCATTTTCACGGGAATTTCCGTCGATCCATCGTAAAGGGTGCCTTCGGGGAGTTCAAGTCTGAGAAGAATTTCATGATTCCAATAATCCACTATGGCTGTTTCCTTCGCCGCTTCCTCGTCCTGAATCGTGTTAATTTTGATACCGTTAATTTTCTTTAAACGCTTGGAGAGCCCCTCGACAAAACTCTCGTAGGGTACGGCATCCTGACTCCCCATGATAACGACATCTATTAGGTGTGGGGGCATCTCAAAGTAGAAGGAGGTTTTATCGCTTTCCATCTTGTAGTGTCTTATCTCATAGCCGTAAGACTTTATTGCTTCAATAATCTCGGAATCCCAATCTAAACCAGGCCCAGAAACCATCAAAAACATGCTGCCTAGTCTCCTACCATTTTGGTTAATTTTTTAAATAATAAAAACTAAGCGTACAAATAATATCTTAGCGGGTTTAAATATTAAAAATGTAATCTCCCCTTTTTTTATTGTCATCCTCATATCTTGGGCGGTAATTTAATCTTTAGAAGTGCCTTGAAGGAATGTTTTTAAGGGTTTAGTGGAATTCTGGAGCTGTCAATCATTTTTTTGAGGTTTATTAAGATGAAGGAGTGCAACATCGAAGAAAATCTAAAAAATTGTAAATGCACCTATACCTCTTGCGGCAAAAGAGGCCGGTGCTGTGAATGTCTTCGCAGTCATTGGAGAAGTGGCGAACTCCCCGGCTGCTTATTTCCATCCGAAATAGAAAAAACGTACGACAGATCGTTAAAAGCCTTCATTGATTATTACAAAGACCGCGTGTAACGTATGTTTCAGTTTGGTGGGTGTCTTTTTTCTCGCTTTGCAGAAAGCGCCATGGTTCTCGTGTTAGTTTTTCATTTTTCAGAGGTCGTATCTGTAGAGTAGGTAGGGTGTTAGGCTTTGGGGGTTCTCGAATTCTCCTACTTTTGTTCCGCCTACCATGGTGTTTTCAAAGGTTCCGTATATTCCGCCTTCTACCTCCATTATTTCTATTTCGTGGTAGGGGTCCACTTCTGATTTTCCGAAGGTTAGTTCGATCTGGGTTATCATTTCCACTTTTTTGGGTAGTAGGCGGGTTTCGTAATAGATTAGTTGAGGCTTGAATTCGCCCTCCGGTTTTAGGGAAGGGAATCCCTTAATGAGATAGGTGTAAATGGGCATTCCCCGCTCGTCTTTGTCCGCTGCGAACAACTGGTAAACCTGTTCGGGTTTTAATTCCTGTTCAGTGAGTGAGGCTCTAATTTTTAGGATTTCCGCTCCCCTACGGGTGACTTTTCCAACTATTTTTTTCCCCCTTTTTTCAAGGGAGATTTCAGCCATCTTTTTGGGAAACCCCGCCAGCTCTCTTCCCTGAGCCATCGCCATGTCATTGTCTACAGGCATAGCCAGGCAGTAATTTCCGGGCTTCCCCTCAAATTGGGCGTCCAGAAATATTGCAGCCTCACTGTAAGACTGCATCATAGTGGTTTTGGGAAAGTTAGCTACGTATGCTAGGCCCAAGGGAATCGGGGGAGGCTCTAGCGGTGGAGGTAGGACCTTTCTTAAAAACTCGGGTGTTGTGAGAAATATTGCGATGAGCATCTCCGCGTCATAAAACTTGATTCCACCCTGAAATCTTTCGAAGAGCTTTAACATGTCATCATTGGATCTAACAAAATTCATGGCTAATTCCACTCTACTTCTCCCATTGCGGCCCAAAACTAATATAAAATAGATGAGGGTCTTTTTATTTTTTTAGGGATGTTCCTCAGGGTTAGAGACTGAGGAAGGTTGATTAAGAACTTGCTCCTTGTTATTAGAAGGCAAACACACATTTTTGCTTTTCTCTCTTAATCGTGCATAGAAAGCTCTATAGAAGGCGAATAATTGGAAAGGAGAACGTTCAACAAGCGTGCCTGTACCGGAATTTTGAAGACTGATTTTCACGACCACTTTCTGTACCGTGTGAAACTGGATGAGTTAAACAAACTCGCCACAAATGCGGGGTACGAGGTGGTTGAAGAGGTGATTCAGGTAAAAAAACCTACAAGCAACCTTCTCTTCGGAGCGGGGAAGGTGCAGGAAATAAGGGAGCTTATGGAATCCCAGGAGATTGACAATTTCATTGTTTATAATAGGCTCTCCTCTATTCAGTTCCTGAATCTCTCCAGACGATTAGAAGTAAATGTAATGGACCGGTACGACCTAACCCTTGAAATCTTTGAGGCTAACGCCTCAGACAGTTTATCACTCCTTCAGATTAGATTGGCCAGGATGAGCAAGGAGGCCCCCCTGCGTAAGGTGATAGTTTCGAAAAGGTACAAGGAGGAGCACGCCTCTCTGATGGGTAGTGGAGAATATGCGATGCACAGCACTCTAAAATCCTTTACCAAGAGAGAAGCCTCTATAAAGAAGGAGATAGACCGAATGCTCCGAGAGAAAAAGGTGCAGGTAACGAAAAGAAAGGATGAGGGAGCAAAAATAGTCACCATAGGAGGCTACTACAACTCTGGAAAAACAACCCTCTTCAACAGGCTCACCGGAGCAGACAAACCGGTGAGCGGAAAGCCCTTCACAACGCTCTCCGCAAAGTACAAAAAGTGGCTGGAAAACGAGAAAGTCCTGTTTGTGGACACCATAGGTTTCGTAATCGACCTAGACCCCCGGCTACTGACCGCGTTTGAAATAAACCTAATAGACTTCCAATACGCCGACCTTCTGGTATTCCTACTTCCAGCAAACGAACCTCCAGATATAGTAGTACTGAAGCTAAGCGAAGGATTAAAGGTACTAGAGACCATCCCAGTTCAAAAACAGAAAACCACCGTGTTACTAAACAAGATAGACGAAGCAGACAGAGAGAACCTAGACCAAATATTAGACATGACTAGAACCATATTCAACTCTGGGAACGAAAACAGAATAATCCCTATATCCGCCAAAACAGGAGAAAACATTGAAAAACTCTCGAAACACATCTCAGAAAGCTTACTTTAGTGAACCAAGACTTGTTATAATTTGTTTAAGCATTTCAATCGAAGTATCCAGCCTAATAGTTTCACTGTCTTATCATAGTTCTTAATTTAGTTTAATCATCTTTTGTTAAGGTTTTTACATTCCCACCAAGGAATATCCAAAACTGCACCTTGGAGTTGATACAAAACACATTTATCTAAAATGCCTCCCTCATTTATCTTTAATTTTTCATATATTTCTTGTGGGTCAGATTGTTTCATTTGTTCTGGTGTTTTAATCCCAATTGAGTAAAGTCTCTCTGCGGTGATTGGACCAATATTTAGCAGAGTTTGTAATTTTTTTATTAATTCTTGCTTTTCTTCGTTCATCTCTTTCAACCTCGTTCTTTTCTTTTAATCCAAATTAACATTAGCTTTCAAGGCTAAATCTTTGATAAATGCTTTCAAAATCTTTGCTTTTGATTTGGTATCCGATTTATCTACTTTTTCACTTACAAGTTTTTGGTTTGCTTCTTTTACTGCCTTATTGATCAACTCAACGGACATTCTTGCACAGGTCTTACAGTAAAAGCTCATTGATCTCCCTTCATTATAATTCTGGAGTAATCCTTCCAACAATGCTTGTCTTTCTATTTGTTCTTCTAACCACTTTTCCAAACCAACTTCTTTGATTCGACGTAAATTATCGGCAGCCGGAATCCATTCCGCAACTTTTCTTCTTAAGAAGATTTCACAACGAAACACTTCTCCGCATTCGGTACAGGTCTCAAATCCATGCTTTTTTACACAGCAATTCCAAATACTGCACCATGAGTGTTGTTCGCCCAATTTGCAACCGACACACCTGCTCGGTGCTTTTGACTGGTACTTGCTACATAACCCACAATATAGCCCGCAGCACCCTATAAGACTCTTTGCTTCATTATTTTTCATTCTTTACTACCCTTCTGAAGCCGATTGCGTATTAGTACACGAAATTCACATTTTGCCCCACATTTTGGTAGTATATACGATTTTTTACTCATTCTTTTTATAACCTCCCAACATTAAATCAGATGGGCTCTTAAATCTTTCATGGCAGCATGAGTACAAATTTCCGTAGTTTTTAAACCTTCGTGCCCTAACAGCTCCTGAATGTACCTAAGGTCAACTTTCGCTCTCAAGCAGAGGGATTGCAAAGCTGCATCTCAGTGAAGGGACAGTAACTTCCGTCTTTATCTCCTACAACGAACAATGAACTATTAATAACTTCAGAGAGCGATTGGAGACTCTAGTCGAGGAGAATGTCAACACTTTAATTGCAGCACCTTATCTGCAACAACCCGATATTTCAACAGAACCCGCAATTCGTCGACCCATTGAAAATAAGTGGTTTTCTTGCAGAAATTTCTAATAAGAGAAAACCTCCATGTGAGGATCCCTTTTTGCAAATCATCCCGAAAAAAATTTAAAAAATAGGAAAAAATGTTCTTTAATTACAAAACAAAGACATTTGATTCTGAAGGGGTAATATGGAAGATAAAAATACTGAAAATTTACCAAAGAATCCGACAGAAGCTCAGGGAATGCTAATTAAAGCTTTTTATGAAATGGCGGGAAAAGAAGCTCTGCCTATAATTAAAGATATATGTGCAAAACAAGGTCGGGCTCTCGGTTTAAAAATTAGAAAAAAACTGCCAAACAACAAACTATCAACGGTTGCCAAAAACCTTTCTGAAACCTTTGATCCAAATCACGTTAAAGTAATTACAATCTCAGATGATAAATTTCAAATTCAGGGTACGAAATGCCCCTTTGGTCTAGAAAACACATCGAGGGAATTATGCGAAGCAGTAATGGAAATTGATCATGAGTATTTCCGAACAGCTGTAAGTGATAAGATTAAATTGAGTATAATCAAGACTGTTGCGGAAGGAGATTCTTGCTGTGACACTATTTATGAGCTGAAAAAGGATTCGGAATAGGTCTAATTAAAATGGGGTTAAATCAGAAAATCACCATGATTAATTTTAATTACAACAGTTTATGTTTTAGAAGCACTTAAGATGTAATAATAACCAAAATAGCATTCTTCAAAATAATCTACCTTGTTAAATTTTGATTTGATGTGTGCGACAATATCTCGATTTAAGTCAATTCTCCCTAATCTGAACGTCCATCCAAAAATAGGATTCAAGAGCTTGTAAGGCATTCGAGAACTAAGTTTTATTCCTATCATAGCAAATTTTCCTTGTGGTCTAAGTGCATTAAATATCTTATCGATTGCCGTCTTATAATCCGGTATTATTTCCAAAGAAAGTGTGCAAAGGATAGAGTCAAAAAGGATTCTAGGTTCATAATCGGTAATGCTCATGTTCACAAGTTCTATGTTCGTCCATTTATTCTTCACAATTCGCCTCTTCGCCAGTTTCAAAGATTCAGGTGAAATATCAACCCCCACAAGCTTTCCTTTATTCTGCAAATAATTTTCTATAATCTTGAAATTATATCCTACGCCACAAGCAACATCAAGAACCGTAGAGTCATTATTCAAGTTTAAAGAAGCAATAGCCCTTTTTCGATAAATAGAATTCTCCCTAGCTCTGCCAAAAAAAGCGTCTATCTCAAATAAGATTGGGAAACTAGCGGCCTTGTCGTATGAGCGTTTAATATCTTCATCTTTAAGCTTCGTAATCCACACCTCATATTTGAATTTATTTTTCAAAATTTTTCACTTGAGGTTTTTTTAGAGTGATGTTTTTCCTCTAATTTTTCTCGCCGAGATTTGCGCAGTTTAACTTTTTGTGCCATTTACCCGCTCATCAAATTTGCTTCTTTCAAAGATTTCCTAAAGAACATATTTCTTTGTTTGAAAAGTATCGGATATTTAATTTTCTTAAGCAATGTATACATGTAAGAATTTTTGATTAAAGAAATCCTCTATGTGAGGAGCCCTTTTTGCAAATCATCCCGAAAATGGTCATACGGCTCTTCCAGCATCATCCCTAGAAGGTCACTGGATGAATTTTTGCAAGGACTGGAATTAAATATGCATTAAACAATATAAATTTCCTCTCCTGAATGAAAAACTTTTATAATTGAATAAAATTGGCGATAAAAAACATTTTTTATTATAAAACCGTCAAAGGACGCCACATGAGTAAGCAGAGTTAATGAAAACGTATAAAAGGGTGTAGTATACTTGATTTTTGGAAAAACCATACACAGATTTCGAACCAGCTAGACCTTTATAATTAGGAGAAAAGAGAATGGGTGAATTAGATAAAGTCCCAAAACAGGAAGGCGTTATAGACGTAGGAATCTCCCGTGAAACGAGAGAAGAATTGGTTCAAAAGGCGGAGAGACATCTGGGATACGATTCCATCTACGTCTGGAACGCCAACATAAACGGCTACATCATCCAGCTGAGAACTAACGAAAGCCACCTGGATGATTTTTGGAGAGAGAACTGGTTTCCCGCTTCTATAGAACGCAACCTGCGCCCCCACGGGGTGATATACGCAGCCACGGGAGTTTACGATGAAAACCCAGGAATATACTATAACTCTGAAACCAAAACCGGTATAATTTTCAATGTTAACGACTACGAATTTGTACGGGCTTTGGCTCTGGGCATCGTGGCTGATGTCTGCGAGGAGCAGGAGCGGCTGAACTTTCTCAGGGGAAGCCTCGTGGACATCAACGGGGAAGGAGTAGCCATAATGGGAGAAACAGGCAGAGGGGTCAGCACTAACGCGTTTCTACTTCTAGAGCTGGAACGCGCAAGAATACACTCCGACGATATAATATATGTTGAACAGCTCGGGGGAGAGAAAGGACGTATATCCACATCGGTCTCCGAGAGAAAGTTCTTTCTCAAAAAAGACCTCATAAAAATTTATCCCAGACTCCAGGCACTCTACGAGAAGAGCAAAAGGGAAAACAGTCACTTTATGCTTGACCCTTGGTGGATAGGGGGAAACGAAAAGTATCTTGACACGACACGTATTAAACTCATTTTCCTGCTTGTGAATAATCGCAAGGATGCAAGGGTAGCTAAGCGCCTGAATACGCAAGAGGCGATAGACATACTCACCCGTTCTCCGCAACCCTTCTTCAACCCCTACCTGCTTATACGCAGCGAAAAGCGTCGAAAACTGCAGATTGATTTTTACAAAAACATTTTCAAATTCGCAGCCGTTTACTACCTAAACGTAGCTCACCCTCTTTTAGATATGCAAAAAGAAGTCAGACGGATAATTACCTCTAAAGAATACCTCGAACCACTGCTGGAAGAAAAGGAGAGAGCGAAAGCCGAAATCGACGAGATAGTCTCCCAGCTAAACTTGGAAGAAATAAGACAGGAAGTAGAGAATCTCTACGAGAGAACCAATGTCAAACAGCTCCCTCCCGAAAGAATACGAAAGATGGCGGAAAAATACGGGACGAAAACAATCTTCAACAACTACAATTTCGTCTCCACGGTTAAAAACAGGAGCGCAGGCTTAACCATAACTGTAGGCAGTCCGGAAGTGGTTCAGTACGAAATGAGCCCCAAACAGAAAGAACTCATGAAAGACCTCCCCAAAACAATGAAGGACGTCCTCCAGTACATTAAAAGCGCACCCCTCATATGCACCGAACGCACCATGGGAGGCAACCCCGACTTCACACCAAAATGCACCCTCTTCCTCTCCGTCCACAGGGGAGAAATGATCAGGCTAGCCCACATGGTTAACCAGACACTCTTCGACCCCCTAGACAATTATAACGGCCCCCACATATTCATAGTGTTCATTCCAGAGTGGCAGGAAAAAGACCGACAAATAATAGTATTCCCCGAAATAGGGGTAACCTTCGTCCTAGGAACCGACTATTATGGTGAAGCCAAGAAAGGCATGCTTAGAATGGCCATGTGGTTTGCCAAGCAGCAGGGAATGCTCGGACTGCACGCCGGCGCGAAAAAAATCAGAGCAAGAGACACCCAAACGGGCAAAATAAAAACCTACAACACACTAATCTTCGGACTCACCGCAACTGGAAAAACCACCCACAGCTGCCACACCCACGACCTAAACGAAGCAGACGAGGAAGGTATAGAAATAGTACAGGACGATTTTGTAGCACTCCGACCCGACGGCTCAGCCCTGGGCACAGAGAGAGGATTCTATCTCAAGACAGAGGGTGTAAACCCGGAAATACAGCCCCTAATTTACGACGCCGTAACAAAACCTGACGCTATACTTGAAAACGTGATGGTGGACTACAAAGGAAACGTGCTATTTGAAAGCGACATACTAACTGGCAACGGTCGCGGAATAATGCAGAGAGACGACTTCGGAAAATACAAAAGCCCCACAGTCAACCTACCCCCACTAAAAGACGTAGACGGACTGATAGTCCTCATGATTACCAGAAGAAACACCGTGGTACCCATAGCCTCCAAACTCGCCCTTGAACAAGCCGCAGCGGCGTTCATGTTGGGAGAATCAATAGAAACCTCGGGAAGCGACCCCAAAAGAGCCGGACAGTCAGTACGCGAAGTGGGAACCAACCCCTTCATAGTAGGCAACAAAGGCCTGGAAGGAAACAAGTTCTACGACATAATAAAAGGACTCGGCGACAAGGTGCGATGCTACCTGATAAACACTGGTGGAGTGGGCGAACTAAGAGAAACAAATGAGGAAGGCGTAAGCGTAGTAAAAAGAAAAGTGGACAGAGTCCAAATAAAAGAAATGGCCTCCATAATAAGAGGCATAGCTCGAAACAACATAGAATGGGTACCCGAACCCCACTTCGGCACCCTCGTCCCCAAAGAAGTGGAAGGCGTCGACATGGACAAGTTCAAACTAGAAAAATACTACAGCATCGAACAAGTCGAAGAAATGGTTCAACAACTCAAAAAAGAAAGAAAAGAATGGCTAAACAGCTTCCCAGAACTATACGAAGAAATAAAAAAAGCCTTCCCAACCTAAAAACCTAAAGAAGGGAAACGCCCCACACGAACCAAGAAAAATAGAACACCGAAAACACAAAAAAGGCGGAACACCCCATTTCACTGCCTAATTGAACAAGTAAAAGCTCTAAAGACACTAATTAATTTAAAAAAGCGGCTCCATCAATCTTCTTTTAAAAGAAAAGGATAAATATTACCTTAACCCCTAATTCAATTAAAAATATTTCTAAAAACGTCAAATTTGAGAAAAAGACCAAAACTCCAAAAAAAGGGCACAGGAAAAGAAAGGAAAGGAAAGCGATTTCCAAAAATCGTGGTTATCCGCCTTTCTTTGCAAGAGGAATAGGAAATGGTCAAAACTAACAAAAAGAAATATGTTCTGAGCCTGGCGATTATCCTAGGGTTACTCATAGTAATAGCAATGCCAGTCCTCTTACAGAACACTCCAACATCATTCCCACTACAACCCAACACTCTTGCAAATACACAGACATTAAACCAGGTCACCTCAAAGGCAAATCCACAACCAGTAAACCTCTGGTGGAACTACAGCTGGAATTATCGAATAGAAGTAAACCTAACTGAGCAAGGATACACAGATAGAATGAACGCACCAGTCATAGTAAACCTAACTTTTCCAAGTGGGCACTGCTGGAACAACAGTATTCGAGTACTTTACCATAGTGGAACCAGTTGGGTAGAGGTACCCAGCCAAGTGGCGACCATTCCACCACCAAGCTACAGTGGTCAATATATTCTGAGTTGCCAATTGATTTTCCTCTGTAATGTAACAAAGAGTGGAACCTCAACATACTACGTGTACTACAACGATACCTACAACATATCTCCCCCGAATTACACAACCCCCCTAAACATATACATCAAACCAGGTGGTACTAGTTATTTCACCTTTGACACCGGTGTAATAAGCGGCAACTATACCATTCGATACAGCAATACCACCGACCCTGCCACGGGAAAGTATTTCGATGACGACGCATGTTTCCGCATTTTCAAGGTTATGGGATTTAATATCATTCCAACAAGAGGGCTACATAGTGGAATAGACCGTATAGACGCCGATGACCTCCAGCGGTTTGTTCCATATGATTCTCCCTACGTCCCCCCCTACAATACCCTTAACTGGACGGCTACACTCGATGAATTCGGGCCTTTAAGGGCAATTGTCAGGATTAGTAAGTTGAGCACCGATAGATTCACTAATACTAGTGGTGTAGGCGGTGGAAGTTACGGGCCAATGAACAAGACCTACACATTTTATGCTTACCAAGGCTTCATAAATGTTAATGTTAACTGCACTACCGACAATGTACCCATATACGATTTCGCCGTAATAAACGTAACAACAAACCCCTCGTGGAGACTATACATAGACAATTACGATCTCGGAGTTGCTAGCAGTTATTTATGGACGGATACCTTAACGTCGCCCCAACCCTATTACTATGCGGCTCTTGTACGTAGTGATAATATCGGATTTGGTGTCATTGGTTCTCCGCGGTGGCCACATGACCTCTTCAGTGAAAATAGGACCAGCGTGGAGTACGGCCAAGGAGGAGTAGACTCTGGTGTATCCAGCTTCATCTTCAGAAATGATGGGAGACCGACGCACGGTTACGAATACAGAACACATATACCATTCAATTATACCCTATTAGGTATAACCCAAGGTTTCAACGAAGTTATAAACGCATGGTATCATTTAAACCAACCTGTAAATTCAACCAAGAGTGATGAGACGCCTGTTTTCTACCCACTCGAAGTTAACGTTACCGACAACTTCTACAACGCTATACCCGAAGCAAATGTAACTGTTTATAATAGTCCAGGCCCCACAGGCTATAACACATCAGGAATAACAAACTCCCAAGGACTATACACTTTCCTTATAAACAAAAATTACACAACAGACCAGTATTGGATACAAGCGTATGTAAATACCAACTACCGGAACTACACAAGTGAAGCAGTAAAATGGAACCCACTAATGAATGTCACTTGGCCACCACCACAGTCCAGCACCTTAAACATAAGGATGAACATAACGACAGTATATGTCGAAGTCTGGGACAATAACAGCCACCGGGTTCAGAATGCAAACGTAACACTGAACTACACAGATGCATCACTAACAGACATCTCTCAGAATGTTGACCTATACTACGCCAACTGCTCTTTCTACGCTTGGGCAAACGTTAATTTAACTATAGAAATATGGATTAACACAACAAAGGAGTCGGGAATCACGGTCTATAAAAATGGAACTACAGAGGTGGTCTCTCAACCCATAAACATTACTGAATCCAAGGCGTTCAGGGTTGAATTAAACCGTGATATATTAAAGGTCTCAACCATATTGACTTACTTAGGCGGTATAATAACTATATTTTGGTCGGACAATGTAAGCTTCTACGTGTGGTTCAATGTTACCGGTGGAAGTAGCATAGACGATGCTGATTGGGTAAATTATACTATTTTCGATTCTAATAATATTCCAGTATACAATGGAAGTATGACCAATGTTTCTGGGAACCCCCTGGGCAATTATTATGCAAACTTCAATACCAGTCTAGTGGGACTTAGTGGTGGATCAGGCTACACAATTACCGTAACTGCAAAGTCTAATGATACGAATCATTTGTATCCGACACCCGTCAGTGTCTTTCTGGACTTGGAAAATCTTCCTGTTGTACCTACATATCCAGAGTATGTTGAACAAGAGTGGAGTAGTTTCATTGTTCTCCCCGTCTTGGTCAATCTGTACGACACGCATAATAACCAACCCGTTACTGGAGCAACTGTGAATTATACAATCACAGGAACAAGCTACGTAAACCAGAATATGCCTCCTTTTGTCGAAGCGGGGTATTACTATATTCCTCTGAGTGTTTTCAATAGCCTAGGGTCCGGTCAATACAGGATTTTTATAGTTGCTTTCAAGGGAAATTACAGCATTCCAAGCTTCAACCCCGTCACCCTTAATATCACAACCGTAAGAACCGCTCTTAATGTAGGCCCACCATCACCAATTCGAGGATCTTGGAATCAGAACATCACAATATACGCTAATTTTACACGTGTATCCACAGGATTACCTGTCACGGATGCTAACGTGAGCTGGCATATAAAGGATACAGATATAACTGGGACAATGTACTTTGATGGAACTGGTTACGTTGGGCAAATACCCAATAATACTCTATCGTCTGGTGTCTACACTCTGACTGTAGTAGCGGGAAAGGGTAACTACACCACCCTATTTGAAACCGTAAGCCTTGAAATACTGGGAGCGTCAACCATGATTGGATCCATAATTTGGATTCCACAACTATTTGGAGGATCTTCTGATTATCTTTTCATGGGTCCCTTAGTTCAGGTTGAAAATTCGTGGACTTTGGTCCCCGTTATATTTACGTACTTGGATAGTAATGGAAATCCAGTGCCCAATGCGACTATAACAGTAATGGGTGGGTTGCCAGTTTTTGACATTGGCAGTGGCACGATAACCAGCGTAAGTGAGTCACAGGTTAATGCTTTACAAGTGGGTGCGGGCGTGTACTTGGTTCTGGTTCCCATTTCTGGGTTTCCACCCTCAACGCTGCCGCTCAGCATTGTGGCTCAGGCTACAAACTACCAAACTCAGCAGACACCAATAATCTTATCGATTAAGGAGAGGACGATTGCATTAGCCCCAGGCGTCAGAGTTCCAGTATCGGTATTCCTCATCACGGTAACAGCCGTAGCCATACCCACCGGTTTGTTCTTAACCTACACAATCGTCAAGAGGGCTAGGATACCCGCCATCATAAAGAGAATCGACGAATTAATCAGAGCGATAAGTCGTGGAGAGAAGGTGACCGTTAAACTCATACCCAGAGAAAAGGTCATCGCAGACATACTACGCGAAGAGCTAGCCATAGTGGGCGTCGAGCCCAGAGTGGAGAAATACATACCCGTGGAACTAGCAGACCTCATAGTACCACTCCTAGTAGAATCAGGAATGAAGCAGAAAGAAGCCTACGCAATGGCCCTAGAACTCAAAACCGCAGCCCCCGCACAAAGAGAAAAACTTCTAGAATCCGTGGGAATCCCTGGAGAATCAAGCGCAAGAATAATCCAAACAATCGAAGAATACGAAGAAAAACAAGCGCAAGTACCAATCCGCAAACCAAGAGGAAGAGAACCTATAGAAGAAGCAGCAATGGAAGAAGCTGAAGAAGAACCAGAAGAAATAGAAGTCGAATTGGAATCTGCTTTGCCGAAGTTAGATGTAGACACAGTTGAAGGTGTAGGTGACAAAACTGCTTCTAAGTTCAGGACTGCTGATATTAACACGGTAGAGGATTTAGCGAATTGTGACCCGCAAGGGGTTAGCGAAACCACCGAAATTCCTGTTCACAAAGTTCAGGAATACAAGAATAAGGCTTTGAGCTTATTAAAATTGAAACTCGACGACGAAGTCATTGATACTCTGGCAAAACAAGGATATTCTATTCAAAAGGCAATAGAAGAAGCACCAAGTGTTTTAGAGAAAATCACCGGATACGGCAAGGAAAGAATAAGAAAGTTCCTAGAGGACTTCTCGAAACTATC
Source organism: Candidatus Freyarchaeota archaeon (assembly GCA_030587365.1). Taxonomy (GTDB): domain Archaea; phylum Asgardarchaeota; class Jordiarchaeia; order Jordiarchaeales; family Jordiarchaeaceae; genus Jordiarchaeum. Next base: position 305,356 of record JAUQZE010000003.1, read on the forward strand.
GATGCTTGTAGCAGCAGACACGTCTCGGAAAAAACTAATAAGCCTTCTTCGTAGACCCAAAATTAAAATCAAGAAAGCAAAACCAACAAAGGAAGAACCAGAGGAAGGAGAAGATTAAAGCCATAAAACTAAGTCAAAATAGAACAGAGGGCTTTACCTAAATACACCCTTCTTTTTTTTATATATCCTATACTGGATTTTTTTCAACAATTTTTTAAATCAGCAATCTGTATTGAAAGTATATAAAATATCTGTTTTTTTGCTCGCAATTTGTGTCAGTATGCCTTGGAAAACAGGGAAACTACAAAACGGCACCTCGCCACCAACATACCACTTGTCGCTTCTCGACAAATACTTAATCAGGATCAACTATAATACACGCCTCCTCATGTAAACAAAAAAATAAATCTATGGGCGAAAGAAGTCCACATTTCGCAAGCTCTTGCAAAAATTTGGATGAAGAGAATAGAGTACTTTGCGTTTTTTGGGCATATATTTTTAATATTTATATTTGTATAATGAGGAGTATGTCGAATATTACTGTTTCAACAGTTTTGTGGTTGGTTTTGTTGGCTGCCGTTTTCCATATTTTGGAAGAATATTTTACAGGCTTTATGGATTGGATGAAAAAGTATAGCCCTAAAGGTTTTATGGATTTGAAAAATTTTAGCCCAAGGGGTGCTGCATTATTTTTCATTATAGTTAATTTTCTCTTCATCGTTCTTTGTGTTCTCGCAGCTATTGTGAACCAAGCAATTCCTTTTTTCAGCCTCTCAGTCGCATTTTTTCTAATCATAAATGCTTTGCTACATGTCTCTGGAATGATTAGATTTAGGAGGTATGCACCGGGGGTTGTTTCAGCAGTGTTTCTTTATATTCCAATATCTTTTTACGCTTATTACTTATACTTTGAAGCCGGAGCATTAACTTTGATTGACTTTACACTATCCGTTGTTCTTGCTTTAGTGTGGCAGGTAATACCGCTTGCCTTCATACTGATAGGTAACCGACTTCAAAAAAAGCAGGATAAGTAACTATGCATTAGAGCGGTGACTATACGTCGCATCCGCATTTCTTGTTCCTAAGAATCTCATTTTGCTCCTCAATAGAATCAACATATTCGCTTTGCGCATCATACCCAGTTGACAACTCAATTTCTAGGGGGCTGTTGTGCTTGTATCCCCTTCTTTGCATCTCTTCAACAAGTTTTTCATGCTTCAAATCAAATAAAGGGCTTTGAGCTTACCCTTCCACCGAGAGGTTTCAGGATGATTAGAATAACCTTTGCTATCCTGTGTCAATATCATCCATATGGCGTGAAGCTCCCTATGCTCACCCAGCAGATGATTACGACACAAATTTTCAGGTGGGATGTCCCAAATTCGCATAAAAATCACTTGGGAGAGACTTTCTGAAAGGGTAAGAGCAAAATTCGGGGCTTGTATGCTGTGGTTGTCTTCCCTACGAAGGAGGCTGGAATGAGTTCGGTTATATCCATTTTTTTCTCTTGAAATAAATCAGCATTAATACTGCGAGGGCAAGCATAAAGAGCAAAACTATATGGTAACCCTCAGGCCACTCGATTTCGGGCATCCAACTAAAGTTCATGCCGTAAATACTTGCTATGAAAGTCAAGGGAATAAATATTGTGGCGATAACCGTTAAGACTTTCATTATTTCGTTCATTCTGTTGTTGATGCTTGAAAGGTAAGCGTCAACCATTTCGGAAAGCGTTTCTCGGAATATCTCTATTGTATCCATAATCTGAATCGTGTGGTCGTAAACATCTCTGAGGTATATACCCGTTGTTTTCTTAATTAACGGGTTTTCTGCTTTTTCCAGAACATTGATAATTTCCCTTATGGGCCAAACCGACCTGCGTAAAAATAGCAATTCTCTTTTTAATTTGTGGATGCCCCTTAGGGTTGCTGTGGTGGGATCTGTTACAAGTTCTTCGTCTATATCTCCTATTTGTTCCCCAAATTTTTCCGAGATTACGAAATAGCTGTCAACAATGGCATCGATCAAAGCGTAAGCGAGATAGTCGGGTCCCATTTTTCGGATACGCCCTTTCCCGTTTCTAATTCTTTCTCTGATGGGGTCAAAAACATCTCCTGTACGCTCTTGGAACGTGATAACGTAATTTGAATGAATAATCAAACTGACCTGTTCCGATTCTATTTCCTTTCCCTTCGCATCGGGGTAAATCATTTTTAAAACGATAAAGAGATAATTTCCGAAATCTTCTATTTTTGGGCGTTGCTCGGTATTCATGATGTCTTCTAATAGGAGAGGATGTATGTCAAAGCATTTCCCAATTTTTTCTACAATATCCGCTTGGTGAACACCGTCTATGTTTATCCAGGTCACAGTAGGTGTATTCTTGAAGGGAAAACACTCGTCAACCGTTTTTACTTCCTTCTCTATAACATGCGCCTCATCATAATCAATAACTGTAATTCTCACCTTGCCGGGCGGCTTTTTACCAATATGGACAAGTGTTCCCGGAGAAAGACCAACCATTTTTGATGATTTCCTAGGTAATCTGAGACTGGGCATTAAGCTTCACCCCACACTGATAACGCTTATAAAGTTTGCATATTCGCTTTGCACATCACCCCAGTTGATAACTCAATTTCAAGAGGGCAGTTATGCTTGTATCCCCCTTATCCTCATCTCTCCCATAAGCTTTTCGTGTCTTAAAAATAGTGATTTGAAATTACCCTACCGACTAATACGATATTACAATACCTAAACTAATTAATTTCATTTTCACAAGAAGCTGTGAATATGCTAATGCTGGCTTTCTTACATCCACAACTTGATTGGGCACAACAGTTCTCACCCACGCAGTCAACCACCACTTTTTGAGCCCGGATTCTGTCCCATTGATTGGCAACCTCGTCAAAGTAATCCTTACTGCTCAAGTTACCTTCCTCCTAAAGCATTAATATGCAAGGAATAATTTATTCATAGCTGAAATTATTATCGACTATGTGTACATTTTGTACCACTATTTTTTCATTTTCTACACTCAAAAATCATTTCCCTGCAGTTACATATCGCGTCCTGATAGATACTCATTAATAATTCGCCCAAACACAGCGCAATTCTCACCCAAATAATTTAACCAAGATAAATAGCTTAACCAAAATCCAGAAAACCCGCAGGCTTCAGCCATGGGAGTGTCAATTCTAGTTAAGTTTATAAACTGATGTATTCTTTTAGAATACGGTGAACAATTTGGCGTTTAAAGTTACCACCCTCAGGTTGCCTAATGAAACTGTCAAAGTGCTTGAAGATCTTGCAAAGATGCTTCAGAGGGAGAAATCCGATGTCATGAGGGAGGCTTTGCAGATAGGTGTTCGAGAGATGAAAATACGCTTGGCTCTAGATCTATATTCAGAGGGTAAGATTTCGTTTGGCAGAATGGTTGAGCTGACGAGTTTAGGATACAGAGAACTTTTCCTCGAACTTAAACGGAGAAATGTCCCCCTTAGATACGGAGAAGAAAGATTCAGTGAAGAAGTCAAACAGCTGGTAGGCTAGTTGATAGCGCCCTCAGATGCTGGTCCGCTCATATGGCTGGGAAAATGTGACCTTTTGCACTTGTTAAGAAAGTTATACAATGAGATAGCAGTTCCTGAAGCAGTTTACGAGGAGGCGGTAACACGCGGACTTGAAGAGGGCTTTGAGAACGCTCAAATAATCAAAAAAGCCTTTAAAGAAGGGTGGATAAGAGTTTATAAGGCGGATAAGCAATTCAAAGATGAGGTTAGAAGGGAGGAAACACGGCTCGGCATTAAGTTAGGTGAAGGAGAACGTGAAACTATAGCACTAGCCCTAGAGAAGAGAATTTCCATCTTCCTTACAAACGATGAAGACGCTTATCTGGTAGGAAAGATACTGGGCTTGGAGCCGAAGGGCGTTCTCTATGTGCTCTTGAGGGGCGTAAAGGATGGATACTTGAGCAAGGAAAAAGCGAAAGAATCCCTAAAACGGATTCTTGAAGAAGGCTTCTGGCTCTCACCAACCATCCTCCATAAATTTTATGAAACGCTAGACAGAATATAATGCTCTTTCAAAAATCGAAAAATATTTTCCCAAGAGGAAGGCGACTTGCAAATATAACCATTTATGAAGGTTATGAAAATGCAATACAATGATATTCTTAAAAGACTAGAAACCTTGTCAAACCCTGAGGCAGTTGAGGGCATGGCGAAGTATGGGATAATTCCGGAGAAAACCTATGGTGTGTCAATACCAGAACTGAGAAAGATTGCCAAAAAAACAGGAAAGAACCATGATCTCGCTCAACAGCTCTGGGCATCAAATACCCGTGAAACCCGGATACTCGCCAGCATGATGGAGGACCCCGAAATGGTAACAGAGGAGCAGACGGACTCTTGGGTAAGGGAGTTTGACTACTGGGAGATTTGCGACCAGTGCATTATGAACCTCTTTAGGTGGACCAATTTCGCCTATCGAAAAGCGGTTGAATGGAGTTCAAAGGATGAAGAATTTGTCAAAAGAGCAGGATTTGTACTAATTGCTTGCTTAGCGGTTAGTGATAAGAAAGCTGGTGATGAACAGTTTGAGCGGTTTCTACCCATAATAAAGAGAGAGGCTGCCGACCGTAGAACTTACATCAAAAAAGCGGTTAATTGGGCACTAAGACAGATCGGAAAACGAAACCCCGAATTGAATAAGAAAGCAATCAAAACAGCCAAAGAAATAGAAAAACTGGATTCAAAAAGTGCCAAGTGGATCGCTTCAGACGCACTCCGAGAACTAACCAGCGAAGCAATCCAAGAAAGGTTACAGAAACGAAAATTGGATGCTTAACATTAATGCACACCCAATAACCGCCTTCCGCTTTCAAACACTTTCCTTTTCTTTTCTACTGGCTTCTTCCCAACTCATGGATTTCCTGAGAGAAATCTTTGAATTGTGTTCTGAATATCAGATAGGCTGGCTAGGATTGCTTCGGCGTCGAGTGGTTCTTGCTGCAATAATCCACCAGCACGCGAAAGGTATACCTGCAGACGCAGCAGATGCGGGGAAAGTTCTCCGCTTAATTCGGGATTTTCTAGATAAATCATCGCATGCATTAAATCAACACTGCCATAGCCGAGTTCCAAAAGCAGATTATCAAGTTCTGCAAGCCGCCCCATTACTTGCTCCCTATCCCCGGTAGTACGCAGTGCAATTCCAGCATCAGATAGTTTTTTGCTGATTTCTCCGAGCTTTTCATTTATAGAACCTGCGCCTAGGGATGATTTGTTCCGGTAAGGAATTGCCTCTGGGGACGCAAGCCACCACTCAAAATAATGCGCTGTGCTGCAGAAGAACTTTTTATCTTCCCCCAATGGTTCCAGCGAGATCGTTCGCTCACACTGCTCACCACAAATGACGCACACTCCTGCTTCGTCTGTGTCTGGTCTAGTGTTTTGGTAATAGGGTATGCGAACGTACATGGCATCGCCAGCTGGGGGAAGAATCTCTGGGGGAATTTTTAAATCTTCACTGAAGGGTTTTGAATCTAAATCAACATATGCCGGAGCCCAAATTGGGCCGCGAGGGGTCCGTAGTAAGAGGGGGTTTCTTCTCGGATGGTTGTTGCAGTAAGTCCAGTAAGGGATTTCGATTTTGAAATCTCGGATCTCACAGAAATGGTACTGTTCCCCGCTTGGACTCACTTTATTGAAGGGACATGTGCCACAACAATCGCTTCCACCATTCGGCATAAGGGTTCTCTCCTTACCAGCGATAGAGTTAAATGTTAGGCGACCGTTTAATCTCAAACTCAGCGACTCCACTCACCAGCATCGAGGTGATGAGAGTTCGCGTATCTTCCAATAATATGATAAAATGCGAATTTCATATAAATAAATTGGGTGATACCTTCCATAGAAAGAGGAGTGGCAAAAATGAAGCGGGACGAACAAACAGAAATAGAAGTAGAAATTTATGGGAAAATGCTTGTGGCACTGGACCACATTGAAGGATGCAAAGAATTTGCGGCCCTGATTCCTGAAGTGCGGACAAACCTGGTTTATGCAAAACCAAATCCCAAACGACCAGAAGATGTTTTAGCAATTGAGGGACGCATAACGGTCATAAACGGTATGCCCCACGCCGCAGGAAAACCCAAGTTCGGCGCATCAAGCCACATGGCTAGACTCATAATAGAAATAAACAAGGTCGAACCCTTGATACGAGCCGGAATCAACTTCGTGTGCAATCCTACTCTTACAAAATGGTTGAAGGATTACTGCGGAAAAAAAGGATTGGTGTTCGGTGTGATTGACCGCACCAAGGAACCCGAGAAGGTTAAGGAGGTAGAGGGGGCGTCGATGCCTTGGAAGGTAAAAGAGGCTATAAGGGCGGCAGGTGGCAGAGTGCCAGATGTTTTCTACGAGGCAGGCGCTGTAGGTAAAGAAGATCTTACAGTGCTCCTAGGAAAAGACCCGATTGAGGTTGCAAAAAGGGCATGTGAGATTGCTAGGCAGTATGCCAAGAGTGTTCAACCCAGACCCAAAGTGGGCAAGATAGACCTTGAGATTTTTACAAACTTCCTTCTGAAACGGCTCGGCAAAGAAGACGAAACAGTTATTGTGCCTCCCTTAACGGGCGTTGATTCAGCCGTTATTGAAATAGACAAAGAAAGGGTGCTCGTCATTGCGGAAGACCCTATTTTCTCCATTCCCAAACAGCCGCTTGAAATGTTCGGCTGGTACACGGTTCACATAGGAGCGAGTGATGTCGCTGTAATGGGCGTGAAACCCAGATACATGCTGTACACGCTTCTCATGCCTCCCACGACCAGCCAGGAAGAATTTAAGACCATCGTAGACTCTATCCACAATACCGCAGTCGAGCTCGAAATAGCCATAGTCGGCGGACACACCGGATATTATCCCGGATTCGCCTCTCCCACCATCGGAGGAATAACAGTGTTCGCGATTACCGATAAAAATGGCTACGTCACACCCGCCGGCGCGAAACCAGATGACGACATCATTCTGACAAAGGGACCCGCAATAGAGACCGCAGGAATACTATCTGTTCTACGAGAGGAAGAACTGCTTGAAAAATACCCCAAATCACTCGTTGAAAAAGCAAAAGCTCTCTGCAAACAAATGACCGTGGTAAAAGACTCCCTGACCGCAATGGAAGCAGGAGGCGTCACCGCAATGCACGACGCAACAGAGGGAGGCGTAATAGGAGGACTATTCGAAATAGCAAACGCGAGCCGAGCAGGCATGGAGATTGATGAAGCCTCCTTCGTATATCCTGAAGAGGTAAAGATGGTGTGCGAAGCATTCAAAATCGACCCCATAGCAGCAATCGCAGAAGGCTCACTCCTCATCACCGCGAAACCAACCCATTCCAAAGAAATAATCCGCAGACTAAAAAAGGCAAACATAAACTCGTCTATCATAGGAAAAGTTACAGACAAACCAAAAACAAGAATAATTAAACGACTTGACGGAAGCGTAGTTCCCTTAGAAATACCCGAGCAAGACCCATTCTGGCCAGTCTTCTTCGAAGGCGTAGAAAGAGAGCAAACCTAAGTTTGGAGAATTCCAAATAATATTTAATTAACTACCCATAGCATTTTTAGCATAAACATATTGGTTAATCTCAATTTCTCTTAACCTATCAAAAAGAGAGGAAGATATAATGTTGGAAAAGAGTATTGAAGTAGAGATTAGAGATTTCCTCAATAGTGAAGGTATCCCAATCAAGGGGATAGCGGCAGTGTGTCGACTGTCCTCAGTGCCTGAAGATTTCTCTCCCCAAACCCTACTAGAGGATACGAAATCGATTATTTGTTACGGAATGCCCATACCAAAGGGAATCATCTACGCAAGTAAAAATGCATCGTCTTTATACTGGCGCTACTGCAACATGCTGTACAGGTCCCTTGACACAGCGTCCAACAAGCTTTGTTTAATTCTGGAGGAGAAAGGCTATACTACAGCGCCTATATACGGCTGTTATCCTTGGAAAATTGTGGGGCGTGAGTTTTGGGGGCTTCTACCTCTGGTTTACTGGGCGGAACAGGCGGGCTTAGGTAAACTCACTAAATGTGGCTTACTAGCCAATCCCAATTACGGCACGAGAGTTCTATTAGGGGGTGTGATTACCGCAGTGGATTTGGAGCCGACGGAAAAGATAAGTGGCGAAATATGCCCTCCCGATTGTTTCAACTGCATCAATGTCTGCCCCGCCAATGCCATAGGAAAAACGGGCAAAGTCGATCATAACTTATGTATGCGTTACGCAAATTCTAATCCCCTCCTAGTACATCTACTCGCAGACCAATCTTTGAGAGAAAAAATCTCTTTTGAAACAATAATGAATACCGTTGGCGTTGACGACCACAGCAGCTACTCATGCTTCGAGTGCCTGAAAGCATGCCCACTGAATAAGAAATAGATTTTAAAATTAAGCTACTGATAGATGAGATAAAACTTTTGATACGCCTTGCTTCACAGCGGATAAAAGAGAAATAGCCATATTTATTAGTTTCACCGAACTGATTTCAGACCTAAATGCAAAATAATAAAACGATGTTAACCTAAACGTTATTTTAATTTATGTCTAAAACTTGGAGGTAAATAACCATGGTCGAAACAGTAAAAGTCAGGAGAGAAAAAGAAGTAGCCATAGTATTGTTAAACCGTCCAGAAAAATTCAACGCATTTGACCTGGACATGATTGAACAACTTGCAAACCACTTAATCTCCCTCGCAACAGATAACAAGGTACGGGCAGTGGTGATATCCAGTGAAGGTAAAGCCTTCTGTGCTGGCGGCGATTTGAAGTGGATATTAGACTATCCACAGGGAGCCCCCTCAGGCTTTCACGAACTGGCTGCCCGATTCCACCAAGCCGTACTGGAGATTCGCCGGATGAAGAAGCCAGTCATAGCGGCGATTAATGGAATAGCGGCCGGCGGTGGATTCTCACTAGTGTTGGCCTGCGACTTTCGAGTAATGGCCCGATCCGCCGCCCTGAGACAAGCGTACACCTCTTCGGGTCTATGCGTTAATGGCGGAGGATCGTTCACCCTCCCAAGACTCGTGGGTTTAGCCCGCTCCCTAGAAATCGTTGCGTTTGACAAGCCAATCTCATCCGAACAAGCCCTCGTCTGGGGACTGGCAACAAAAGTCGTAGACGATGGACATGCACTAGAGGAAGCCATAAACATGGCCCATGAACTGGCAAAAGGCTCAATCAACGCCTTCGGAATAACAAAGCAGCTCCTCACAGACTCGTTTAACACACCATTCGAAACACAAATAGAACGAGAACGGGAAGAAATTAGCAGCTGCGGAGCGCATCCCGACGGTAAGGAAGGAATGCAAGCATTCGCAGAGAAGCGCAAACCAGTGTTTAAGAGCTAGAGCTTCTAGAACGCCCAACGTTAGCTGATGGAATTCGGCAGGATAATGCCTTTGCTTATGGGAAGGGTTTTGGGAGAACAAGGGGGAATCTCGTGAATAGGAGTGTCGAGCAGAATAGAATACTGGAAAAGTTAGGAATAGAACCCACTATTCCTGAGAATTTTCAAATCTTCACAGCGAGCCTAAAAACCATACTAAAATATACCAATTATGAAGATTTAGAGCCGCTAAAAACTTGCAGTGCTCCAATATTACCCAACCTAAACAAACTGAGCCCAAATGAAACTAGATTTATTGAGTCAGAATTATCAAAAGAGGAAACTTCTATCAACGAATACCAAGTTCAAGTGCAAAAGTTAATTCCACAGGATAAAAGAAAAAGGTTAGCAGCATATTACACCATAGATCAGGGCACCCACTTCATGGAGTCCGTAGTTTATGAATATTTGAAAACATGCAAAAAACAAAAAATTGTACTCGCAGACCCATTTCTCGGCTCAGCACGCACCCTCACAGCTGCAATCAGAAAAATAGGAACCGAAAAATTGCAAAAAGTTTGGGGCATCGAACCATTACCTCTACCTGCTCTTGTAGCATACGCTTCACTACTGCACGCAGTAAATGGAAGGAAAGAAATCATCACTGTAATTAAGGGAGATGCATTTGAAGAAATACCACGAGCCCTACCCTCAGATGCTCAGTCTGAACTACCCAAAGCGGATGCCATTTTAACAAATCCTCCATTCACCAGATGGAAATATCTGGAAAAAAGTTACCGAGAATATTTACTCAAACTTATAAGCGAATTGGGTTATAAAGAGTATATCACTAGAAGGGAGGATAGTCTTCAAACACTTTCCATGTTCCTTTTAGACTACTTGCTAAAAGACAACGGGCTGATAGTTTCCGTCCTCCCCGCATCCACATTCTACACAATATACGGGAAGGGTTACAAATCTCTCCTAAGAAAAAACTATGATGTCCTTGCAATAATGGAACTCGAATCCAGACCTTCCTTCTCCGAGGACAGCGGATTCAAAGAGGTAATCATTGCAGCGGTTAAGAGAAAAGGTAACGGCCGGCTAACAGTGTTTGATGAACTAAATAACAACGCTGAACAAATAGCCAATTTGGTCATACATAATCAAAAACCGAATAATGCAAACTCCTTTAACATTCATGATTTACCTCGATTTCTAGACATCAACTGGTTAGCTCTCTTCGATAAGAGCAGCCTCAGGGATATTGTTATTAAAGTGTTTAAGCAGGGATTAAAAATCGGCACACTAGGATACTGGGATCTCATGATGGGTAGAGAAAGCATCATTAGGGGAGTTGAAATGTACGGACCGGAATTCTTTTTCGTTCCAAACAAGTACTGGCACAACCTCAAAGAAAATGAAGGACGTGTGGAAATAGAAAATGCTGAAGATAAGACTATACTAACTTTTAGTAAAGAATTCCTCATAAGAACTCTACGCAAACCGAGCCTTTACAGTCACACAATCGAAGCGAAGGTAGATAGCTACATGCTCTCAATTCCACCAAAGGAACTCGACGATTTACCCGTAGATTTACAAGATTACATCAAATGGGGAATCGATTCCAATACTGCTAAGCCTGCTATAAACTCTTACGGAAAATACTGGTACAGCCACGTACACAAACAGATGACAATAAAAAAGCCATTCGGACAAGTATTCATACCGGACAAGGTAGACCTCACATTCAGGAGAAGAGGTGTTTTCGTAAACTACACCAGAGAGAAAGTAGCCGCGTCTAAAAACTTTTACATAGCTAAAGACCAAAACGAAACAACAACTAAACTCCTCGTCAGTTGGTTCAACTCCACTCTTTTCATTTCAATCCTAGCATTACTGGGCAGAAAAATCTCGGAAACATGGACAAGATTCTTGGAAAACGATTACCTCGAACTACCCTTAATCAACATAAATGCAATCGATAGGGAAAACATTTCGGAAGTATTTAAAAACCTAAATGTTATACTAAATAAATCCTTACCTCCTTTAAGGAATCAATTAAATGAAGGATATAGATACAAATTCGATTTATCACTGATTGAAGCAATAAAAATCGAAAATCCTGAAAAAATCGTGGAAGAACTCCACCAAACACTGCACAACCAAAAATTCAATGCATAAACACACAAAACTTAACCCCAACGCATCTTCCAATTTGTGGCTATTCACCATTATGTTAATTTCGATGGTTTCATTGATTTTGCATATTGATAATCCATGAATATACAGAGAGAGGAGGCACATACTAGACTAATTAATATTGAGAAAGAGGGAGTAAACATCCACAGAAAGTCAGAAAAAAGAAATGTTTAAATATTGCATTGGGTATATAACAGGCTTGTGGGGGTGTGTGGGTAGTTACTTCGGCCTGAAACCGTTTCTATACTACCCACATTAGTCCCTCATTATACTGTGGGCAGTGAGGTGCGGAAATAGTTACTTCGCCTGCTAAGCGAGAGGTCAAAGGTTCGAATCCTTTCACATCCGCCATTCCCTCTTTTGGGAAGGGTGTGTAGCTCAGCCTGGTAGAGCGCTTTTGTTACTATTTCCAGTAAGTCCTCAATGCTCTCCACCATTTCCACTATTCCTTCCATTAGGGGAGGTGCTTTTATGCCTAGAAAAACAAAGCGAATTCTGAAGGGGAAACCATCAGAGGAGTATAAGAGTGCAGACACTAGAAACAGGGAAGGGTTCCCCGCTTGGAAGAAGCCGGATAAAGAGCTCATATATCAGTTCTTATATGCTAATACCTTGGAGCCAACTTTTTATGCCACACAAATGGAATTGGTACAGGCAGGAATCGACCTACTGGGACGGTTCGATGATCCAAAGTATCTTGCTGAGACTATTGTTAAAGCGCGAAACGAGGGATTCATGAGAACTGCTCCCTTAATGGCGTTAGTGTATCTATCAAAAAGGGATCTATCGCTTTTCAAAAAAATATTCGGTGATGTGGTTCAGACTGGACAAGATATGGCGCAGTTCCTTGACTTTTGTAGAAAAATCAGAGGCTTAGGAAGAGGCGTCAAGTCCACAGTACAAAATTGGCTGAAAGAGAAAACATCAGAGTTTTACGCAATAAAATACGGTAACGAATTGGTTGACGCGGTACGGTTGTCGCGTCCCGCCGAAAAAGAGTTTGACGAAGCAAAGCAAATTATTCTTAATTATCTTATGAAGAATCCCAAAGTCAGTGATGAGCAATTACCAACCCAGATTAGTGCTTTCAAACGACTAAAAAGAACAACTGAAGAAGAAGAGATTTTGCGTTTGATAGAGGAAGGCCGCTTGGACTACAGCGTAGTTGTTGGTACTATTAAGCCCACGCCAAAAATATGGATGAAACTCGCAGAACAGATGGGAACATTTGCCCTACTTAGACATCTTGCCACATTTGAGAGAAACGATGTTCTCAAATCACTAACCAATTTAATTGTTAAACGGCTAACAGTGGAAAACCTGGAAAAAGCGAAAATCCTTCCCTTCAGGTTATACGAAGCATATCTTAATATTAACAACCCCTTTACTAAACAACACTTGGCAGACCTCTTAGACCAGTACGTTATGAAATATGACTTCAGCTATTTTGGCAGAGTCGTGATCTGTCCAGACGTTTCAGGTTCAATGATTCTGAAAATTCGAAAAGCGGCATACACTCCCGCAACCATCGCAGGAATGTTCGCAGGAATACTATACAAAGCCCTCAGAAACGCAGTTCTAATACCCTGGGACACTGAAGTGCAGCTCAATCTCGTCCACCCCAAGAACGCCCCCGTTCTTTCACACATATTGTCAATCTCTAACGCTAAAGGTGGCGGCACATTCATGGAAGCCCCAATACAATACCTAATTAGCTTAAAAGAAATAGTTGACGTAGTAATTCTAATAACGGACTCAGAAGAATGGGGCGAAGGCTGGCTCAAAGCCTGGCGAACCTACAAAGAAAAAATCAACCCAAAAGCAAAAGCGTTCCTAATAAGAATAGACCCCTATAACACAAACCCGTTCAGCCCCGAAATCGCAGATAAACTGGACATATACCAGATCTACGGATGGAACGATTCAGTCATAAAATACATCGAGTTCATACTAAGAAGAAAAGAAATCGTACCCTACATCACATAATCCCCTTCTATCCTCCATTTTTATATTCTACCCTTTTTTTGCTCATCTTTAAGCTTAACGCATACCATAGATTTATTTTTTAGTAAAAGAGTGCAAAGGTTTTTGATTTGATAACAATCATTCTTGTTATAAAACATTAAAAATGTATAATTCGAACAAAACTGGAGCGTAGACTGATGAAGCCTAACATATTAAGAATCGTAGCCCACGGTGACTGGGACGGAGTAGTAGGAGCGGGACTATTCTCACGCATCCACGATTTACCCCTAGAATTCCCCCTAGAATTACCAGATTTGACCATAGAAAACGCGGCCTGCATAGAGATCACACCCGACCGCGTGACGAGTCTGCGAAACTCCCTGATAATCGATCACCACGGAACCCAGCCACGACAAGGCATGGATGAACAGGGCAACCACTGGATACTGGAACCAGAATACAAAGCCGTCTCCTCACTCATAGCAGACCACTGGCAGCTGGAATTCCCAAAAGAATGGAGAACCGCCGTAGAGGAAGTGGACACCGCATCCCTTAAATCGAAACTGAGCCAAATGCTCTGGAAATCGTACCGCATAGACGCCAAAGGCTTCCCACGCCAAAAGGTCGCAGAAATGGTCAAAAAAGGAAATTGGAAACGGCTCCAAGAATGGGCAGAAAAACGACAAGCAGAATACCAAAAAGTGGAGGAAAAAACAAAAGAACTTCTAAAGAAGAGTGAAAAATTAACCCCAGAATCAGTCTACTTCACGTTTCAGTTCAACGACCGCTTTGAGAGAGGCGCCTCCAAGGACGCCATGCTCATACTAGAAGAGAAGATACCCATCGTGATTGCCGTAGGAATAAGTGAAGAAAGAGTGAAAAGCGGAACCATAGCTACCAACAAAAACATAGACCTTACAAAAATCTACCAACACCTAAGAAAACAGGGCTACACCTCAGGCGGACACAAAACAGTAGGAGGCTTCCAAACCCTAAAAAACAAAACACTGGAACAGACGCTGCAAGACCTCATAAACGCGATAAAGCAACTTCAAAAAAGGGTTTAATACTCACTATTGAAATTGGTGGTCTCCTCAAGGAATGAGTTATGAATTCTTTGGTCGAAGAAGAAGCTTGCGTCTACTATTTAATGAAATCGGCCTCTTTGATTCAAGATAGCTACCCACCATCACTAATTTCCTCTCCACAGAACAGTATGTGCCCTCTTAAAGCAAGAGTTTGAGAGGATTAATTTAGTTTCCATAGTTTTAAGAATTTCTTTACTACCCTCATAATTCTGCTTAGGTCGTTTAACGGGTCTCCAGATAAGCTGGATTTCTTAATAGTTCCGTCGGCATCGTGAAAATGATGAGGATATGATTTTAAGGATATGTGGTGTGGTGCATTATCCCATCCCATTATTCGTTTATTTTCTTTAATCAATGTATAACTGTACTTTCCAAGCGTTTTGTTGAAGTATATGTCAAGAATATAGTCACCAATTAAATGCGCTCTGACTTTAGTTCTTATAAATTCCACGTGCGCCACGATGTTATAGTCTACTAACCTTAGGACGATCTGTTTAAGCACTTCTGAACTCATCTTAGCTCCTCTAAGAGTCTACTTAGCTTTTCTATTTCTTCTAAAGCGTTCCTCCATTCTATGCTGTCTTCCCACACCTCATGATTGTCCAAGGGAACTCCCTCCCTCTCAATCTTTTTCTCCAACTCATCTAAAGAGCATCCGTACTTTTCCTCAAACCTACTTACGATAGCTTCATAGTACTCAAGCTCGCTGCGAAATCTCCTTGCAATTTCATCACAAACTTCACGTCTTATTGAAATCATGATTTTATCTCAACATTTAACATTTTTAAGGCTTTTCAAATCAAGGAGGTATAATCGTAGCGATTGTGAGGCTACTCAAAATTCTCTTTCATCCTAAAATAAAGGATTGGGACTTTCTTGCTCAAATATTTGTAAAATTTTAACCCTTTTCTTATGGCTCGTATTTCTACTGTGTCTCTTCCTCACTCTTTCTGGGTTTTAAAACAATCTCCCCGTTTTCATTAACATCTATCATCTCCAGTTTCCTGAGTTCCTTTAGGAGACGACTCAGCTTCCCAGCAGTTAAACCTAGGGAGTCACCCAGCTCCTCGGTAGTGATTTTTTCTCTACTACCAATTAAAACAATAACCTTGTATCTTGGATCTGTTTCTACGAGGGGTTTAATACGGTCTATGATTCGTGTCAAGCCCTCCACCTGTCCGCGTAGATGAATAATTTCCTCCTCTCCGGAAGAATAGATAAAGGGACTATACTTTTCCCTCTGCTCTCCCAGAGACTTGATCAATTTCTGACTTTCCTCCTTCATCACTGCGTCTTCCCCCTTTTCCTTCAACTCGGGAAACGATTGTTTCTGTTCTGCTTTTACTCCACCAACAATTAATTTCTCCGCTACTTTTTGACTTATTGGCGCTACGGTCTCTATGCTTGTTTCTTCTTCATGTTCTTTCTCTCCGAGGGGCTTTCCCCATTTTTCAATATTCTCTACCATTTTCTTCAAAGTATTCCTCAACTGTTTTTTGAGTTCTTGATATATCTTGTTTTTTTCCTTTTCTTCACCTGCTTCCTCTTCTTTTTTCTCCAACACGGTTAGAATGGCCCGGAAAAGATTTGAGGCAAACTCGTTACATTGAAATCTGAGGACTTCTTTGAGACCCCGCATTGGAAACATGGCTGAAACCTTGTTCACCATTTCCCCCAGATACTTTTTCGTCAATGTCTGTAACTGCTCCACATCAATTACGGCGGTCGTCCCTGCATCCACACCCGGGTTTCTTGACTCTGAATCATTTGTTTTTTGGATCATAGACTTCACCAGAAGCTATTATGTAGAACTTCCTTTTTAGCTTTTAATCTCCATGATTGGGGAACTACTTTTCCTTATAAAACCTTCTTAAGGATTTTATTTTAACTCGGCCGAGTGAAGGGAAAAGGAGTAAGAGAAAAGGTAGGCTACTAAGCTTTTATAACAGCCCTATAAGAAACGAGGGTTACGTAGAGAGTTATAACCTAAAGAATGAAGCCTTGTAGCATCCTATTACATTATAGATTTAAGAAAAATTAAAAATCCGTTAGATTCAACATTGAGTAGTGTACAAGGGAAAAGGTAAAATTTTATGCATCCAGAATTAAAGATAATATGAGCCAGTGTACCAATTCGAAAAAGGACTAAGGCGAATTCTGCATAAATCAAAATTGCACGGTTCGCCAAATAATAAGTTGTAAATCGGAAACCTGAACTCTTAACGGGATGTGAAAAGAATGGAAGAAGAAAAAGATTTGGAGGGCTTGATAAAGGCCCTGAGGGATGAGAGAGACTGGAAAGCCCGAGCGGAGGCAGTAGAAAAGCTTGGAGAGATGAGGGACGCAAGAGCAGTAGAACCGCTCATACAAGCACTAAAGGATAAAGACGGAGAAGGGAAAGTTCGAGAAGCAACAATAGAGGCACTCAGAGCTATAGGAGAACCAGCAGTAGAACCACTAATCAAGGCTCTAAAGGACGGAGACAGCGAAACTAGAGGAACAGCAGTAGAAACGCTTGGACGAATAGGAAGCAATAGAGCAGTGGAACCACTCACACAAGCATTGAAGGATCGAGACAGCAACATCCGATATAGAGCAACACAGGCACTTGGAATAATAAAAGATGAAACAGCAGTAGGACCACTCATACAAGAATTAAAGGACAAAGACAGCAATGTACGTAAGAACGCGGTGTGGGCTCTCGGAGAAATAGGAGATAAGAAAGCGTTAGAACCACTCATCGCAACTATAAATGATGAAGATGCTGAGGTTCAAGCGGAAGCAATATGGGCTCTAGGATGGATAGGAGACGAGAGAGCGGTAGAACCCTTGATACTGGCACTAAGGAACCAAGACAGCAATGTCCATAAAAACGCTGTAAAGGCTCTTGAATGGATGGAATGCGAGAAAGTGTTAGAACCGCTCATACATGCACTAAAAGACCAAGATAGCAACGTACGAGCAGGAGCAGCAGAAGTGCTTGGATTCATAAGAGACGACAAGGCGGTAGAACCACTCATAAATGCACTAAAGGATCAAGACAGAAGTGTACGTAAGAACTCAGTATGGGCTCTTGGAGAAATAAGAGACGAGAGAGCGGTAGACCCACTCACGCAAGCATTAAAGGACGAAGATAGTGATGTCCGAGAGAATGCTAAAAGGGCTCTTAGATGGGTAGGAGACTAGTAAGCAGTAGAGCCAGTCAAAGACACTAAAAGGACGAAAACCGCGATGCCGGGTGGGGGTGTGAGGGATTCAATTTGGATAGCTCTTTTCTGCTATTTGGTTTATTGGCTTGGTCTTTTCTAGATTATGTATCTCAGAAAATATTTAATGTACATTTTTGTACGCATAAGTTTTAAATATAACACATGGGTATAAATTCTTATAACTAGGCTTTTAGGAGGCTTTGTACAGTGAGGTATCATCTTTGGGTACAGATTGCAGAACATCAGGAACGAAAGCAAGCCTATTTCTCGGTTGAGTGTTAAAAAGTTTCCAATTGCTTGCTCACCAACCGAACTCTTTTTAGAAATACATGAAAAATACGAGTACGCGTATCTCCTCGAGTCCATGACGGGCCCGAAAAAACTGGCTCAGTTCTCGTTCATCGGATTCATGCCGAAAATGGTTGTAACGGCAAAGGATAGCGAGGTAACACTACAAGACATGGAATCCGGCGAGAAGAATAGAATCAAAGCCAGCGATCCCCTCAAGATATTGGAAGAGATCCTTGGAAGAAAACCCAATCATAAAAGATTCAGGTTTGAGGGCGGCGCCGTGGGATACATCTCCTATGACGCCATACGATACTGGGAGAAGCTCCCCAACAGGGCTGTAGACGACCTAGAATTTCCAGATATTCAGATGGGGATATATGATGACGGCGTAGTATTCGACCACGTCCGTGGAGAGACTCTCTACTTTTACAGGGACAAAGACCGCTCAGACGAATTAGTAGAATTAGCAAAGGAGCCCCACTCCCCCGGAAGCTTATCCTTAACTAGTCCCAAGGTTAACATCACAAAAGAGCAGTACGAAGAATCAGTTAAGAAAGCCAAAAAATACATAGAGTCAGGCGATATTTTCCAGGTCGTTCCTTCCAAAAGGTACGAGTTCAAGTTCAAAGGAGACCTGACTAGATTCTATTTGGCCCTACGAGAGGTCAATCCCTCCCCATACATGTATTTCTTAAAAATGGGAGAACGGAAAATCATAGGATCCAGTCCCGAGATGCTTGTAAGAGTGGACGGAGGCGCAGTGGAAACCTTCCCAATAGCCGGCACCAGACCCAGAGTGGAAGACCCAGATAAAAATAGAGCTTTAGCAAAAGATCTCTTATCCGACGAGAAGGAATGCGCCGAACATGTGATGTTAGTGGACCTAGCTAGGAACGATATAGGTAAGGTTTCGAGTTTTGGAAGTGTCCATGTTCCAGAATTCATGGAGGTTCATGAGTACAGCCACGTTCAGCACATAGTTTCTAGGGTAGTGGGCAAGCTAAGAGAAGACTGTAACTGCTACGATGCCCTGAGAGCGGTTTTTCCAGCGGGCACAGTTTCTGGAGCCCCCAAAGTTAGAGCCATGGAAATAATTGATGAACTTGAACCCACTAGGAGAGGCCCCTACGCGGGAGCCGTCGGCTACTTCTCCTATAACGGTAACATGGACTTCGCCATCACCATACGAACACTAGTAGCGGATAGGGATAGATGCTTCATCCAAGCTGGAGGGGGAATAGTAGCTGACTCTGTACCTGAAACAGAATGGTTTGAAACCGAACACAAATTAAGAGCCTTGCAAAAGGCATTAGAATTATCGGAGGTTAAACTATGAAAGTTCTTATAATCGATAATTATGACTCCTTCGTCTACAATCTTGTGCAGTACGTAGGAGAACTTGGAGCAGAGCCCATCGTCTATAGAAATGACGAAATAACCCTGAAGAAAGCAACCAAACTCCGCCTGGATAGAATAATAATTTCTCCGGGTCCCGGTACACCGGAAGATGTGAGATACTTCGGTGTGTGCTCGGAAATTTTGAGAAAAATGAGCCGTAAAATTTCCACGTTAGGCGTGTGTCTGGGGCACCAGGGAATCTTCTCTACTTTTGGTGGGAAGATTATCCGTGCGAGTAATTTGAAGCATGGAAAAACGAGCCTGATAAAACATGATGGTAAAGGGGTCTTTAAGGGAATGAAGAACCCCTTTGAGGCTACTCGTTACCACTCCTTGGTCGGAGATAGAGAAACTACTCCATCATGCTTGGAAATTACAGCCGAGTCAATAGATGGAGGAGAAATCATGGGTGTCAGACACGTAGAATACCCAATTGAAGGAGTTCAATTTCACCCCGAATCGATACTCACTATAAACGGAAAAAAATTGATAAAAAACTTTCTTGTAGGCGAGTGATAGCATGATAAAAGAAGGTATACAAAAAATAGTTGAAGGAAAGGACTTGGAACAACAAGAAGCTAGGAACGTAATGAAGGAGATAATGTCAGGTGGTGCCACGGAAGCTCAGATAGGAGCATTCCTAACAGCTCTGAGAATGAAAGGAGAAACCGTTAAGGAAATATCGGCTTTCGCATCTGTGATGAGAGAGTTCTGCTGTAGGATTCATCCAAAGGTTAACGGTCGCCTAGTTGATACCTGCGGAACCGGAGGAGATAAGATGAAAACCTTTAACGTAAGCACCGCAGCAGCATTCGTGGTTGCAGGCGCAGGGGTCGCCGTAGCTAAGCATGGCAACCGATCAGTTACCAGTAAGAGCGGCAGCAGCGATGTGTTAGAGAAACTCGGCTTCAACCTCAATTTGGAACCGAAGGCCATTGAAAAAATTATCGAGAATGTGGGTATAGGCTTCATGTTCGCCCCGAACTTCCACCCCGCAATGAAGCATGCTATTGGTCCTCGGAGGGAAATAGGCATCCGAACAGTCTTCAACATTCTCGGACCCTTAACGAACCCCGCAGGTGCCAACGCCCAAGTACTCGGAGTCTACGGTGAAGAATTAGTGGAACCACTAGCTCACGTTTTAAGGGAACTAGGCTGCGAAGAAGCTATGGTAGTTCACGGCGTGGATGGATTGGATGAAATCTCCATAATCGGCAAAACAAAAGTAGCGCAACTTAGAGACGGAGAAGTATCCCTAACGGAAATAACGCCTAAAGACTATGGTTTCAGAATAGCTAAGCCGGAGGAGATATGTGGAACTACACCCGAAGAGAGCGCCGAACTTACTTACAAACTATTAAACAACGCTTCTAAGCAAGACCCGAAAAGGGATATAGTGTTGCTCAACTCGGCGGCCGGAATACTTGTCGGCGGAAGAGCGGGAGATTTAGCGGAAGGAATTGAACAGGCGAACGAGTCCATCGAAAGCGGAGCCGCATACAAAAAATTGAAGATAATGATCAAAGCTTCCGGCGGGCAGCTATCTAAGCTTGAGGAGTATGAAAGGAAGTATGCCTGATTACATTGACGTACTAGCCAAAGACGCAATGAAATCGATAAAAGAAGGATATTACAAAACCACCACAAGGGTAGCTGCTTCACCCAAAAGCTTGAGAGAAGCTATTCTGAGAGGTAAGAGAAATCCGATAATATCAGAGATCAAGTTCGCTTCACCTTCCAAAGGCACCATAAGGGAGAATAGCGCCTTGAAAACGATTGCTAAGGATATGGAGAAGGGAGGCAGTGTCGGCATATCAATCCTAACAGAACCAAAACACTTCAAAGGCCATGTCAAGTTCCTAACAGAAGTCCGAAACCAAGTGAATATTCCAATACTCATGAAAGACATAATCCTAAGTCCAGAACAGATTGAATTCGCCTCCAGAAATGGTGCAAACGTGATCCTACTAATACAGACACTCTTTGATAGAGGTTACTGCGAAGAGGATGTTCAAAGCATGATTGAACAAGCCCACTGGAAATGCCTTGAGACGCTCTTAGAGGTACACAACGAAAACGAGTTTCTCACCGCACTCAAAACCAATACCGACATGATTGGAATAAACAACCGTGACTTGAAAACGCTCAAAGTAAATCTAGAAGTCACAAAACGTATATTAAACAAGCACGGTGCCGAAGGAAAAGTGATTGTGAGTGAAAGCGGCATAAACACTCCGCAAGACATTCGCTTCCTCCGAAATTGTGGAGCCCAAGCATTCCTCGTGGGAACCGCTATTATGAAAGCCAACAACATAGAGGAAAAAGTGAAAGAGTTGGTGGAGTCGCCATGAGTCGGGTTCGCGTTAAGATATGCGGAATAACTTCCACCAAAGACCTCCTCATAGCCGTGGACGCCGGAGCAGATGCCGTAGGATTCGTCGTAGACGTATTCCAATCACCAAGAAACCTAACCATAAACGAAGCCAAGGAAATAATAAAATCCACCCCGATATTCGTGGAAACAGTCGTCGTCACAGTCCCCAAAGACCTCAATCACCTGGAGAAGATTCAGAAAGAATTGAATCCCAGCAGCATACAACTTCACGGCTTAAACCAAAAATACAAGGAGATACGGAAGAGCTTACCCAACACCCACCTGATAGGCGCAATCCAAGCCGAATCCCACCAAGCAATCTACACCGCCGCAGAAGCCGCAGACGTACTAGACGCAGTACTCCTAGACTCCCATGTTCCAGGCAAGTATGGAGGCACAGGCAAAACTCACGACTGGGAAATCAGCAAACGCGTTAGGGAAGCAATATACCCAAAACCGCTGATTCTAGCTGGAGGACTAAAACCGGAAAACGTTGAGGAAGCCATACAACGGGTTAAACCATACGCTGTCGATGTTTCTAGTGGTGTTGAGTCGCAACCAGGAGTAAAAAATCCAGAAAAAGTATTCGAATTCATAAAAAATGCCAAGGGAGTGAGATACAATGGAATTGAAGAAATACCCTACAGATGGTAAATACGGAAATTACGGCGGGCAGTTCATCCCTGAAACCCTAATGTCAGCAGTTAAAGAACTTGAGAAAGCATACGAAGAAGCAAAAAAGGATCCCGAATTCCAAGAACAATTGAACTATTACCTCTCAGAGTATGCCGGGAGACCAACCCCCCTATACTACGCGGAAAACTTGACCAAGAAACTCGGCGGAGCAAAAATCTACCTCAAACGAGAAGACCTAGCCCACGGAGGAGCCCACAAGATAAATAACACGCTGGGACAAGCTCTGCTCGCAAAAAGAATGGGAAAGACAAGAATCATCGCAGAAACCGGTGCAGGGCAACACGGAGTCGCCACCGCCATAGCCTGCGCAGTATTAGGTCTAAAAGCCGAGGTCTACATGGGAGCCGAAGACATAGAAAGGCAAAAGCTCAACGTCTTCAGAATGAAACTACTCGGAGCCGAAGTCCACCAAGTAGACTCCGGAACAAAAACCCTGAAAGACTCCATAAACGAAGCCCTAAGAGACTGGGTCGCAAACGTCCAAGACACATACTACCTCATAGGCTCCGTAGTAGGACCACACCCCTACCCCATGATGGTCAGAGACTTCCAGAGCGTCATAGGACACGAATTAAAGCAACAAATACTAGAAAAGGAAGAAAGACTTCCCGACGCCCTCATAGCATGCGTAGGCGGAGGAAGCAACGCCATAGGAACATTCTACCCCTTCCTCGAAAACGAAGAAGTGGAGCTATATGGAGTCGAAGCCGCAGGGCAAGGAATCGACACTGGAAAACACGCCGCCTCACTAATCGGAGGAATTGAAGGCGTCTTTCACGGTATGCTTACATATATTCTCCAAGACGAAAATGGCCAGATACTGGGCACCCACAGCATCTCAGCTGGCTTGGACTATCCGGGAGTCGGACCCGAACACTCTTTCCTAAAAAGCATAGGAAGAGCTCAATACGCCTCCGCAACGGACGAAGAAGCTGTAAACGCTTTCCTTGAACTATCAAAAAAAGAGGGAATCATCCCAGCGTTGGAACCGTCCCATGCACTAGCATTCGCCATGAAGCTAGCCCCGACTCTAACAAGAGATAAGATAATTGTGGTAACTATCTCTGGAAGGGGAGACAAGGACACTGAAGTTGTAGCCAAATACCTGGGTGAGAAACTATGAGAGAAATAGAAAAAACATTTGCAAAACTTAGAAATCAAGACGAAGGTGGCTTAATCGCTTATGTTACTGCCGGCTATCCCGAACCAGCACTGACACCCCAAATAGTCGACGCTTTAGTCGAAGGGGGAGCAGACATCATCGAACTGGGGATTCCATTCTCAGATCCCATAGCTGATGGACCAACTATTCAAACAGCAACTACTAAAGCATTGAAAGTAGGAACAACACCAAAAGGGGTACTCAAAATAACCGAAGAAATCAGTGAAAAAAACAAAATACCACTCGTAATACTAACCTATTATAATCCAATTTTCAGAATGGGAACCAAAAACTTCTTCGAATCCGCCAAGGCTGCAGGAGTCGACGGAGTAATCGTCCCAGACCTCCCCATAGAAGAAGCCAGCGAGTACAAGAAGATCGCGGAAACCCACGAAGTGGACACAATATTCTTAGCAGCCCCCTCAACCTCAACGGAGCGTTTAAGAAAAATAGTGGAAAACACATCAGGCTTCCTCTACCTCGTCTCAGTTTATGGAGTAACAGGAGCCCGAGAGAATATTCAAGACTACACCATAAAACTGATTAGAAAAACGCTTAAAATCACGAAGGAAAAAATCCCCCTAGCCGTAGGCTTCGGAATTTCAAAGCCGGACCATGTGAAAACCATTATACAAAACGGAGCAGAGGCCGCCATAGTGGGAAGCGAATTTATAAAAATCATAGAGAAAAAATACAACGACGATGAAGAAGAGATGCTTGAAACACTCGAAGAGTACGCCAACCAACTAAAAAAGGCAACCATAAAGAAACCCACATTGTAAAGAAAATCTCCGTTACTGGAAAACTACACGCCTCATAGATGCCAATCCTTGATAAGTTAAGAGTCCTATGTCAGTATCCTTAAACCAAATTCTGAAAGCCTTTCGAAATGTTTTAAATTTAAAGTATATAGTATTAGGTCTTTTGCGATTGCAATTGATGCGATCAGTAAATCTGCGTCTTCGATAGGTTCACCCTTTTCTTTTAACGTGTTGTAAAGCTTGCAATAAGTCAATATGACATCGTTATCTATACTGACAATTTGAAAAATGTCTTCCAGTAAGTTTTTTAGCCTTCGTCTCCTCTCCTCAACTCTATAATACCTCAGGAACTCGACTAGAGATATTGCGGAGAGGTAGCTATTTCCTAATAACTCGAGCTTTTTGTTTCTTGAGTATTCCACAAGAACGGAGGTGTCAACAAGTACTCTCTCTGAACTTGAAGGACTTCCTGAAGCTTTCGGCTTCCTTTTTGAGTTCATCCCAATCGACATCCTCCACCAGCTTATAGAATTCTTCATATTTCTTCTTTTTCTTTAGGTAATTCCTAATTAGTTCCTTAATCTCTTCTTCGGTAACACCATCAGGAACATCAATAACAATTTTCATCCGATTCACACTCATCATAGAAACTTTACATTCATCTTCAAGGTATCCACTGTAAATTTATTCCAAGTACCTCTAATACTTTTCCCCAAAAAATTTCTTAACACCATCTACTCGAATTAACCAGAACTAGTTATAATAGAAAAAAAATAACTGGTTCTAGAAAGGTAGAAGAAAAAGCATAAAGAAAGATAAAGGTTAAGGCCTAAGCAGTCTTACCGTAGAGGATCCACCCCAACTCCTAGTGCAAAGCCTATTGCTTGGACGGTGCGCATCCAAGCGAGCCCGCCCAAAGTCTCGATGCCACCACCCAGTCGGCACAAGGTCACTTTTTACATGTTTCACATATTTTACATATTGACCAAGAAGCCATAAGGCATTGTTATCATACCTGTCATTACTTACTTCGTTGGTTGTTTCGAGGTGGGTGAGAAATTTTGTAATAAAATCTTCAAGTGTTTTTCCTGTTTCTCCTTGATAAGCTTGCGTCTGTAATGTTCGTAAGTAATCACGAGGCGAAGAGCCTATTTCTAATTGTCTTCTGCCTCCTAATGTCTTTCCTCGGCCTTGTTGAGACATAATGGGTAAACTTTCAACTAATCCCACAGACCAGCCTGGAACGACACAAATACGTCCATTATTGACTACCTCTAATTTGGTCTGTCCCCGATGATTGCTTGAATATTCTTGAGGAAAATATACAAGCTCGTCTGTATCTAGTGCCTGTCTTAAGGTATCCCATATCCAGACCTGTTTTTCGGTATTGACACGAACAGGTATTAAAGGATCAGAAGGAGAACGTCTGGTTTGATAAATTTTTCCTTCTGCTGCGTGTTTAAGAATAGCTGCTTTCATTCGGTCAATAAGAAGGGGTGTTGGCATTGCCATGGGTGTTAATTCTAAACGATCAAACCCTTGTGGAACTTTTCTACCTACAAGCTCTCTATTATGAGAGAATAGTTCTACAACCTGTTCTTGGGTTGGTATTGGATACTCTTTTCCATCTATTCCCACAATTCCTAAACTTTCCGATTGAGGAAGAGGCGTTAAAATCCCAGTAAGATATAAAGATCGTACACACCTTCCGTATTCATTCTCAACAGGAAATGCTGAAATAATTTTGGTTTTCTTTGTCATAAATTTTTTATCTCTTTTTTTGCAAATTTTCATTAACCCTATACTTTACAATCTTTCTTACTAAATCAAAGGGTATTGGCTTATCTAAAGGAAATCTAATTGTTCCTTTTGAAGTTTCATATTCAGATAATTCTTTTTTAAAAGCAACTACTGCGGATGGAGTTGGAAAAAATCCAATATGATTTTTAAATGCAGCAAAATGAACTAAATTGCCATTTAGTTTAAAAGTAGGCATTTGATAACTTATAGCTTCTTGTGCTTGTGGCGCTGATTCTTTAATAGTCTGTCTTAATTTTTGCAAAATATCCTGGATTTGTTTTGGAAATGTTGCAATATATTCGTTAATTGTATTAACTTGTTTCTTTTTTCTTTCCATTACCAAATCACCCCAATGCTTTCTGATTTCGGAAGAAGCGTGAGAATGCTGGTGCGGTTTAAGGCGGTAACGCAACGGGTATATTCCCTTTCAACAGGAGATAACTGTTCTGATTGAGGAGCTCCTTCCATGTGCGCTGATACGTCTATAGATTGTTTTGACATACCTAGCTCATAGAATTCTTCAAACTTCTTTTTCTTTAGGTAATTCCTAATTAGTTCCTTAATCTCTTCTTCGGTAACACCATCAGGAACATCGATAACAATTTTCATTTGACCTGCACCCATCTTGAAAACTTTTCATCTACAAGCTATTCGCTTTAAATTTCTTCCACGCCCTCCTAATACCTTTTCCCTAAAAATTTAGCACCATATACTCGAATTAACCAGAACTAGTTATCTTCCACAAAACTTGATGGAAAGTAGTTCCTTCTCGCTGAATTCACATATAATTTTCGGAAATATGAGCAGCGCTAGGCAACCAAAGATAGAAATCATTGCCTCTTGTGAAACTATTTGAACATTGTTCAAGTTGCTTCGACTCCCCCACCCTTCCTCCCTTTCCTAAACTTTGCTACCCCTCCTCCTCAGCGGGGCTTCAAAGAGAGCCACCCCTATCCTTGCGTCTTGGTTTCGTCTACTCCCCATTCCCTTCCTTGTGGTTTTTCACTCCATCCTTTCGGGGACATTTCCCCACCCTCCCGGTTACAGATCATCTATCCCCTTGATGAGCTGCGCAATTACTTTGCGAGATCCGGATTTATCTTTACAGCCTTCTCGTAGCATTTCATCGCCTCCTCATGCTTTCCTAGATAATCCAATGCTAAGCTCTTGTTATACCACGTCCTTGCATCGTTGGGGTTTATCTCTATAGCCTTCTCAAAGCATTTTATTGCCTCCTCAAACTTTCCGAGAACACCCAATGCGCCGCCCTTGTTATTCCAAGCCTCTGCAAGTTTTGGGTTTATCTCTATAGCCTTCTCAAAGCATTTTATTGCCTCCTCAAGCTTTCCGAGACCAATTAATGCATTGCCCTTGTTAACCCAAGCCTCTGCAAGGTTGGGGTTTATCTCTATAGCCTTCTCGTAGCATTTTACCGCTTCCTCAGGCTTTCCGAGACCACCCAATATGTTGCCCTTGTTATACCACGGCTCTGCATAGTTGGGGTTTATCTCTATAGCCTTCTCGTAGCATTTTACCGCTTCCTCAGGCTTTCCGCGATTATTCAATGTGTTGCCCTTGTTATTCCACGCCTCTGCATCTTTGGGTTCATTTTTCTTGCTAATTGTTTCCTTTTTAGGCATTTTCGCCACCCATAATTCGCTATTAAAGAAAAATTCGCTGAACCAAACACATATATGTATGAAATTCACATATTTTCCCATTTTTGGAGTGGATTAGGTAAGCGCGCCTTATTTTATTTTTATTCCCGATTTCAGGGATACATCTTGAACTGTTACCTCTCATTCCATCCTCTACATTCCTCTAATTTTTGTTTAACATATATATATGTTTATCACTTTGAAATTGTAAAGATGCGTCCCTAAAGAGGTTAATTGCATATTCATTCTAGTATTTTTTTGGAGGATGGATTGTGCGTCTAAGAAGTTGAAGAAGATAAAAACTATGGAATAGAAAAAGAGAAGGGTGAATTGGTGTGTTTTATAGTTTTAGTATTCTCTTTGCGTTTTCGCTGAGGATTTTGTTGACTTCTTCTTGGGTGAAGTTTAAGCTGTATTCCTTGGCTTTTTCTGGGATGTTTTTGATCCAATTGACCCAGGCGTCGTCACCCATTACGGTCGTGATTAAGGGCGAATCGGTGCCAAACATTATCCTCTCTTTGAGAGAAGGTCCCAGTAGTGCTGGTATGTTGAGAGCGTTTCTTAGAGTGGTCAGCCAGTATTGTGGCATACCAGCCGCAGCCACTTGGTGTCCTGAGATTTCTGCGTAAACATTGGCTCTGGCGGTCATTATCTCAATGCATTTAAGATTCCAGTTAAGTCCCCCGAAGTGAATTTGGATTATCTTTAGTTCGGGAAAGTTCGCCGCAACGCTGTCGAGATGTATGGGGTCCGCATATTTGGATTCCATTGGGGCGTTTATTAATGCCGCAGTATGTGAGTGGAGGGGTACATCGAGTTCTACGCATTTCTCATAGAGAGGGAAGTACTTGCGGTCATCCGGATAGTAACCTGCGGTGGGGTGGAATTTGACTCCCTTCATTCCCCACTCTTCTACCGCTTTCACGACCAGTTTAATCGCTTTCTCTCCTCTTCTTGGATCCACGGCGCAGAGGGCTGCGAGCTTGTCGGGGTATTGGTCTGCCTGTTTTGCGACCCATTTGTTCATCTCCTCCACGGACCATTTGGCTTCGCCGGCCACGGACATTCCCCAGTCGACTCCCATAATCAACGCCTTATCGATGCCCGCAGTTTCCATTACCTTAATGTACGCGTCTGCGTTGAATCCCCATACTTGAGGCAGTAGCTGTTGTGCGCATACTTCCTTAGGGATACCGAAAGCCATAGCATAGTTTTTGGCAACCCAATCCCAGAAGGTATCAGACCACATATCCTTATGGATTATATGACCATGCATACTAATTACCACAAAAAAACATCTCTCTCCAAAATTCATTCAGCTGTTATGTTTTTTATTAGAAAATTTATAAACATTGTTATTATTTAGTTGAGATATTTTCCTCTTTTCGCATTAAGAGTATTTATGCTTTTGGTCTGAAAAAGTTTTGGTCTCTGTTGCTATATGCTTAACCTGATTCCGCTGGTTGTGATGGTGAACTCTTTCCAGTCGAGGTAGTCCAGTCTCGCTCCTATTCCTATAACTCTCACTCTTCGTTTCATCTCTCCGCCTGTATGTTTGTACTGCATCTCGATTATTCCGTCAACGATGTGCTTGAAAGCGTTTATCTCTCCTTCCGAGTGCATACCGCTGGTCAGTACTGTGAATCCAAGGCTGTTTCTCTCCTCGATTATTGCCTTCAACCCGGTCATGAAGCTGTACGACCTCTGGAACCCCGCGTGCTCCATTAATGTAGAGAGAGAGGAGAAAACAATGATTCCTCCCACGCCAACCTTATCTAGTGCAGCGACAATAACTGATAAAAGTTTGGAGACATTCGTTAAGCTTTCTACCGCGAACTCGTTACTGCTAGTTGGGGGGTGAGTGTACCACAAAGTGAAGCCGTCCACAAACTGAAATAGGTTCCTTTTCTCTAAAGCTTCTACATCCCAGCCGAATTCCATCATACGAACCTTAATACCGTCAGGTGAGCCGTCTAGAGTAATGTAGACAACAGGCTTGTTCGTAGAGGCAGACAAGTAAGCGACTTGATCCACAAAAACCTTCTTCCCAACCTTTGGAGGACCGAGAACAAGATAGTTGCCAGAGGGAATCCCATTCCCTGTCCAACTATCGAACCCACTAATTTCCGTCCTGTGCTTTCTGGAATTCATACCAACTCCTCAAGTCAGCAATGAAAAGCTCCAACCGTTAAGCAACTGTTTAGAAAAGAATAAACAGTCGTAGATTTCGATAATGAACATTCCTTAAAAGACCTATCTTTAATTCAGTTAAGGAATCTTATTTTTAAAAATTTCTATACAATAAACTTCGTTATTTCTGTAATTTAGGTAGTTAGGTGGGTAATAATTCCACGGGGAAGTTTATCAAAATTCTTATATACATTCGTTTATTGATATAGAATATTATAGCGTGTTTGAATTTCTAGTTTCTTTTTGGAGGCAGTCTTGTATTGCAAGTTTGTGTCTGTGGAGGGCTTGAACATTTTGTTTAGTCCCAGGGTTATTGGCTCTCATAGTGTTTTTGAGGTGATGTTGTGGATAAGTTTGATGTGATTGTGATTGGTTCGGGTTCTGGTATGATAGTGGCTTCGGACGCGGTTGATAATGGTCTTAAGGTGGCTTTGGTTGATAAGGGGCCTCCGCTGGGTGGGACTTGTCTTAACTGGGGTTGTATTCCTTCAAAGATGCTTATCTATCCGGCGGATGTTGTGGCTATGATTCAGGAAGCGGAGAGGATTGGCATAAAGGCGAAGATTGAGCCGATTGACTTTCAAAATATTATGCAACGGATGCGCCATCTAGTCACGGAGGAGAATCAGGGGATGGCTAAGGGAGTGGAAGGCACTCCAGGTATTAAATGGTTCAAAGATGTGGGCGAGTTTGTTTCGGATTATACGATGCAGGTTGGAGATGAGAAGATAAAGGGGGACAAGATATTTATCGCCTCTGGTGCGAGACCATTTATTCCTCCGATTAAAGGCATTGATGGTATCGAATATTTGACAAACGAGACCGTGCTGGAGCTGGAAAAATTGCCTAAAAGTGTTATCATCATTGGTGGGGGATACATTGGCTGCGAGTACAGTCATTTCTTTGCCGGTATGGGTAGTGAGGTTACAATAGTTGAACTGGGTTCGAAGCTTGTGCCGGCGGAGGAGCCTGAGATATCTGAACTGCTGAAAAAGGAAATGGAAAAAAGAATGGCGATACATACGAATCATCAGGTTGCCGAAGTCAAGGAGAAAAACGGGATCAAAACTGTGGTGGCTAAGGATACGACCAGTCAGCAGATTAAGGAGTTCTCAGCCGAGGCTTTGTTGATGGCTGTGGGACGCAAGCCCAACTCTGATCTGCTTAAGCCGGAGAAAACCGGTGTAGAGGTGGACAACAAAGGATTCATAAAGGTAAATGAATATCTTGAGACCACCAAGAAGAATATTTGGGCCTTTGGAGACGCTATTGATAAGCAGATGTTTAGGCATGCAGCTAACTATGAGGCTCAAGTCGTGGTGCACAACGCTTTTGGGAAAGGGAAAAATAAGGTGCCGGTGGATCTTTTTGCTACGCCTCACGCGGTTTTTACTCATCCCCAGATTGCGTCAGTGGGCTTAACGGAGGCGGATGCAAAGAAAGAGTTCAAGAAGATTCTGGTGGGGTACTACCAATACAAGGAAACGGCTAAAGGCTCCGCAATGGGCGATCCGGAAGGATTTGTAAAAGTAATTGTACACCATGACACCGGGAAAATTCTGGGTGGACATATAATAGGTCCCTTTGCACCTGAACTTATACAGGAGATAGTTAACGCTATGAGTTATGGAAATGGGAGTTATGCTCCGATTGTTCTGGCTATGCACATACACCCCGCTGCAACAGAGGTTGTAAAGTGGGCTTTTGGTAACTTGAGACATGTTGAACAGGAGGATTTGGAAAAATGAATGTTGTAAAAGTATCGGGTTCGAAAAAAAAGCATAAAATACGGATGTACGCAATAAGTACCTGTGTTTGGTGTAGACGAACGAAGCAGTTTTTGAAGGAGAACAGCGTCGAGTACGAGTACGTGGATGTGGACTTGGCTGACAAGGACGATTACGACAAAATAAGGAAAGAAATTGTGGATAGGGGAGGACTTCTTTCATTCCCCGTACTAATCATAGACGATAACAAATTAATCAATGGTTATCGTGTAGACGATATAAAGGAGGCTTTAGAGATTTGACACCAACCTTGGACGAAGTTCGCAAAAGGGCTGAGAGCGACGCAAAGACTTATGGCTACTACCTGAATCCGGATCCAGATTTTCTTAAGGGGCTTATTGAGGGACTTAAAAAGAATTGGGACCGCTATGGATATCCCTCATGTCCATGCAGACTAGCTGCAGGGAAACTTGATATCGACCGAGATATAATTTGTCCCTGCGACTATCGAGATCCAGATGTAGCTGAGTACGGACAGTGCTACTGTTCGCTTTACGTTGATAAGGATGTATATGAGGGTAAGGCTCCCACAATGTCGATTCCTGAGCGCAGACCTATGGAGAAGCAGTCTAGAGCCTTTAAGCCCACCGAAGGCGTTGCTGAAAAGAAGGTTGAAGAGGAGGCTGCTGTTGAAGCCGAGGAACCTATTGAGATTAAGAAGAAGTTGTGGTATTGTAGACAGTGTGGCTATGTTGTGTACCGTGACGACCCGCCGTACATCTGCCCTATATGCAAAGCAAAGAGGGAAATGTTTGCTGAAATAAAAATAACAATTAGCATGAAGGGATAACGATTTTAGGGACGATAAGAATGGAAAAAATAATTATCCTGATTGATGACGGATTTGAAGATTCAGAGTTCATTTACCCCTACTATCGATTTCAGGAAGCCGGCTACGAAGTGAAAATCGTAGGTGCTAAGGCTAAAGAAAGCTATCACGGCAAGTACGGAGTCCCTTATAGGGCGGATTTTTCCCCTGACCAAGTGAAAATTGATGACTATGTAGCGGTTGTAATACCTGGAGGACGTGCGCCTGACAGTATGAGAATTAATAAGGCAATGGTTGAAATAGTTAAATCCGCTTTTAAAAAGGGAAAAGTGGTTGCCGCTGTCTGTCACGGAGCTCAAATGCTAATCGAGGCGGATGTTATAAGAGGCAAAAGAGCTACTTGCTGGTACTCTGTGGCCACCGATCTTAAGAATGCCGGCGGCATCTACGAGGACAGCCCAGTTGTTGTAGATGGAAAACTGGTCACATCCCGGATGCCAGCAGATCTCCCTCAATTCTGCAGCAAAACTATAGAGCTTCTCCAATCAGAGTAGCCGCTGAAATCGAGCTTGGTCTTCTTAGTAAGTGGTTTGCTTTAGGGTTTATTTTATTAAGTTTTTCCCTTTTTTTGTTGTTGTTCTGTGCCGCGTGTGCAGAAGTATTGCTTAGTGAATTTATTTTCCTTCCATACGGGGCAATAATCTGGACACTGGCAGCCAACCTCTCCAGTTATTTTTTTGCTTCTTCCTCTGAAACAGTATGAAATATAAGCATCATTTTTACCGAGGCCTGCATAAGTAGGGCAGTCACTACAGATACAGAACAAATCGATCTGTTTCAATCTATCCTCCATAGTTTTGCTTGGTTTTCCCTTACCAGACTCAGGATTTGGACTCATACCAGTATTACCCTCATCAAAAATGTTTGGAATATACGAAAAAAGAAAACTTATAAATTTTACTGCCAAAATTAGCAAAAACTTTGGATAGGAGGCTTGCTGAAAAATAGCTAAAAATATCTCAAAATTAGGGTTAAGTGCTTTCAATTATGAATCTGTAAAAAATGAAAAGGAAAAAATAAAAGGGAATATATTTACTTCCCTTCTATTTAGGTAGTGGTGAGACTAGGACCGTGTGTTGCTCCTTACTTTTACCGTTGCCGTTTAGACCCTTGCCATTGCCGTTTAGCAGGCTTTTACCGTTTATCGGTCGTAGTCCTATTCTTTGTTCAGCGGCTTGTAGAATGGCTTCTATCATTTCTGCGTATGACATTCCTGCTATTTTTGCCATCTTTGCCATGTGTCCATCCCAGCACCATCCAGGGTTCGGGTTTACCTCAAGCAACTTTGGATTGCCCTTGGCGTCCAGCCTCCAGTCAAAACGGCAGTAATCTCGGACTTCGAGTCGTTCAAATAGCATCAAAGATCCTTTTACGATGATGTTTTTTGTTTCGTCTGGTAGTTCAGCTATTTTGGATGTTAGGTTCCAGTATGGGGAGTCAGGGAGCCACTTGGCTTCGTATCCACAGATGCGGGGAAGTCCTTCTGGCAGCGATGAGTAATCTTCCTCTACTATGGGTAGCACTCTGTAGGACTCGGGGGGATTTCCAATTATCCCCACGGTGATTTCTTTTCCGGGTAGGAATTCTTCAACAAGGATTGGTTTATTGTATCCAAATTTATCGCGTATATCGGACACTGCGTTTAGAAGTTCTTCGGAGTTATTTACTACACTCTTTTGCGTAATTCCGAAGCTTGAGTCACCGAAGTTTGGCTTCACCATCGCTGGGAAACGGAAAGTTAAATCAACGGTTGCATCTCCAGATGTAATGAAGATGGCTTTAGCAACAGGAACCCCCATCTCTTTTGCAACACCACGCACCAGAGATTTGTCGTAACAGTGAGCTAGACACTGGGGGCCTGAACCTGTGTAGGGTATGTTAAGCTGCTCTAGAAAAGCTGGAATGTGTAGCTCCTTTCTTGGGTCGTTGTATAAGCCCTCATCACATAGGTTAAAGACGTAGTCTACTTTACCCTTTATTTTAGTTAAATCCTGAAGCAGGGTATCGTGGTTATTCAGGTATGTGAAGTTATAGCCCTTTAGTTCCCTTAGAGCGTCCTTCATTTGGTCAATTGTGTACAGGTCGTCGTCATCAAACACTGAGCCGGGTTTAAGGCGGTCAGGTTTGTGGGGGTCACCTAGAACCACTACTACATTTCTAACTTCTTCTTTAGATTTTCTCTTGGTAGGAGTCCAATCTTTTCTGACCACGGATGTGACGATGAGCCGTCTTTCCATCATACCCAGATCCTGATTACGCTGAGAATCTGTGAAAATTTCACCGTGGAAAGTGGTACTGTTTAAGCCTGCGGTTTTCAAGAGGTTACTTATGCTCTCCTTTGTGTAAAGTCTCTCCGCATAGAATTGGTCAGCAAGTGTCCCCTTTTCTACGTTTGTAATTATTTCCCTTGAGATAAGACGCTGACCGTCAGCAGAAAGTGATCGTTCCCTAACTACAAAGTGTTTTTTGTCTATCCATTCCCATGACCGGGGCTGGAAATTATTCCTCAAGAATTCTCCATCAGCAACATCTATGAGCACTTTGCCCCATGGTTTGAGGACTCTGTGTACTTCTTTCAGCACTCTCAGGTCGTCGTGGGTGGTTTCAAAATAGCCAAAACTGTTCCCTAGAATCATGACCGCATCAAAGGTATCGGGGGAGTAGGGGAGCTTTCGAGCGTCTCCTTCTCTAAATCGAATAGTTAATCCCTCTTTTTTAGCCTGTGCTTTAGCCTTCTGAATTAAATACTGAGAGCGGTCAATTCCTTCAACATACTTGAATCCTCTTCTCGCCAGCTCTAGAGAGTGACGCCCCTGTCCACAGCAGAGATCCAGAATTCTATCGTCCTGTGAGATTTTCAGAATTGATGAGAATAGATTCACTTCTTGGCTTGTTATTTTTTGGTCGTCCACTACATCTGCATCGGTTTTCAGATATAGGGAGTTAAAAATACGTCGCCACCAATCGGGCGGAACATATTCCTCGAGATTCGAGACTGGTCCTAGTGATTTTGTTGGGTGTTTGTTGTTTTTACCGCGTTGGTGTTTCTCCACCGAGGATTTTTTCATGATACTATTAACGCCTCTGCTACAAAAAGCATCCACATTTTTACCAAGCATAATTTTTAGTTTTTTTCCATCCTATCTGATTGTATATTAAATTATTATTGTTTTATTTTCGAGATGTTTTAGTATATAAATGTTTTCATACATGTTTTTCGCGTGTGTAGTAGCAAAATTAAGTAGACTTGGATGTTTCTTAATTGGTTAAACGGTGATTGAAATGAAACAATCCAAGCCTACGAGTAGTAATAATAGTGACCAGTCCTTTTTGCTTTTTCGGAAGCGTCTGGTGGGGATCACCTCCGCAGACCTTGAAGGGCTCTCGGAATACGCCCAAAAGAACCTGGAGATCATACGATGCTGGCGCCTCAACCCCCTGAAAAGCATCCTTGAGGAATACCAGATCTCGAAGAG
>JAUQZE010000043.1 GCA_030587365.1 Candidatus Freyarchaeota archaeon
GCCCACACCCTCCTACAGCTCAGCCCGAGGGACGGCGGTTCCATAGGATGGATGAGAGCCGGCCTTAAGACGGTTGGCTCCCGCTGCCGGTACGCCGCACTGGAGGTCTTAAGATCCTTCATCGACCTAGTGGTGAAACTCGCCCAGAGGGTCAGAACAGCTGACCAGATATTGCAGTTCACTCTATCAGACATGAAGGGCCTCAAAACTCTATACCAGATGGAGATAACCTAAAATTTGCCAAAGTTTAGTAATTAACTAAAAGGTATTTATGAATTCCCATGGATACGCTTCGGCGATATCGGCAGATATCCAAACTAGACTTCCAAGATATTCCCATTTCTTTTTTTATTAAAATGTGCTTTTTAGGTAGAAGTTTATGGAGTGTTTATTCGAGTTGTCTTTAAAATCTGATTTCTTCAGCCTTAGCTATTAGATTAGGCAATATTATGTTTTGGTAAACTTTGGCGTATCCTTCTTCTTCGCTAACCACAGCAACTGGGATTTCGGCTGTTATTGAAGGTGCTAGTAGTATCTCTTTCTGGTCTCTTATACAGCCGTATAGGTCTCCCTCAGTCCTTTTCCATATTCTGATTTTCTTTTTTGAGAGTTCTGTTATATTCTTTTTTTGTTTATCGGAAAAATCTGTTATCAGATGTATCCTTACTGATTCTTCTTTCGCGGTTATCTCTTTGATGGGAATGTCTTGAATGTTTGGGACTATTATGGTTATTGTTCTGGAGGCTCTTCTAATCATATCTATTATGTGTGTTATTATTGATTCCTTGGTTACTAGGTGCCATGTTTTTTGGACTTCTTTTAACTTTGGTTTTTCCAGTTCCTCCCCAGCCGCGGTTAGGAGTTCAGCTGTTTTGCTTGAATCCTTTTCGGTTTCTTCAAATAGCTTTGTAACAATCGAAGATGTTTCGTTGACATATGTTGCAATATTGTTTTCTGTATTTTCGAGATTTGAGTTAAGATTTTCCTGTATTTTTTCCGTTGTTTCTTTAACGTCTTTTTCATGTTCGATTAGATTTTCACCAAGATTGTTTTGAATCTTGCCCATTGTTTCTTTAAGTGTTTGAGAATAGGTAGTTATTGCTTCTACTATTTTTTCTTTGGCTTCGCTAATTGTTTTGTTGTAATCTTCTAAATGGCTTTTAATTAGTTGGGACGATTCTTCTTTAGAGTTTAAAATTGTATTTTGTAGTTCATCCGTGTAATTGTTTAGGGACTCAACCAAAGAAGATTTAAGAGATTCTGCTTGTTCTTCATTTTCTCTGATATAGTTTTTGATGGTGTCCGTTAATGAAGCCCTAGCGACCTTTAATGTTTCTTCTATGCTCTGAGAATTATTGTTAATCGCGTTTTCTGTTTCTTCCTTCGTTAAATTTATTATAGAGTTGTTTTCTGCTATTACCTTTTGAATTGTTTCTTCTGCTTCTAGTTTAGCAGTTTCGGTGCCACTCACTAGTTTTTCCTGTTGTTTTTTCATTAGAACTGCAATTTCTTCATTTAGAATTCCCATTTTGCCTCTGTAACTCTCAAGCTCTGATTGCATATTTTCTAATATGTTTTGGGCATCGCGCTCTTTTGCTTCTCTAATTGTTTTTATTAATTCTGAAACATTTTCAAGCAATGATTCACGACTCTTATATACCGTTTCTTTAGTATTGGTAATATGATCGTTCAATGTGCTATTCGCTTCTCCGAAGAGAGTTGAACCTACGCTTTCTAGTGCTTGTTTCTCTCCATCAATTTTTTCATGTATATCTCCAGCTAGCTTTTCATTTTCTACTTTCCTTTCTTCTAATTTCTTATTTATTATAGAAGAAAAGTTATTTTTCAGTTGGTTAATTTCCTCTTCTAAATATTCCAAGTTACTCTTAATATTATGTTCAGCAACATTTTTTAAATCGTTTATAGATTTCTGGTTCTCATCAAGTATGGAATTTATCTGGCTTGCCAATTCACTCTCGGTTTTGTCCTCGGTTTTTTTGATTAATTCAAACTTCTCATTTAAGGAACTATCAATAGCATTTTGTAGATTGGTAATACTTTCTTGAAATTCGTTTATACCACTATTAATTATGGTTTCTGTTACCTGTTTTAAGTCTGTGATTTTTGTGTCGAACTCATCGATATGCTGTTTTAAGCTTTCCGTTATCCTAGCATCCAGCTCATGTGCTAGTTGATTGTTCTCTTTCGACTGTTCGTTTAGCATTTTTTCTGCGTCTTCCACTAGTCTTGCCAAGCTCTGGCCTATCGAAATTATTTTCTCATCGATAGTGCTATGAAAGCTTTCCTTTATTTTTTGCACTTCGGTTAAAAATTCAGAGAACCGTTGATCTAACGTACTCTTAATACTTAAACTGAGGTCACCAGCATCTTTTTTGAATGATTCTACATGGCTATTGATTACTTCCGAGAAGCCCTTTATTTTTTGCACTTCGGTTTCACCAATTAAGTTGCCGAATTTTGCGATTATGTAATCGATGATACTCGTGATTTTTTTCTGCGAGAGTTCAAAACTGATGGACTCACCTTCAAGTTTACTACTTATAACCTCTGAGGTCTGCCTCTTTATCTCCTTAGCATAATCCCCTATACTAACAGCTCTCTTATTTAGGGTGTCTAAGTCTTTTTTTAACCGTTCTGCCTCTCTTTTAATTTCTTCCAAGTTTAAATTTACGGTTTCAGAAAATTTTTCTCTTACATTCTTAGCAGTGTTTTCAAAAACCTTTATTTTCGAATCAATATTTTGAAGCATGTCTCTTGAAACTGTTTGCGCAGAGTTTAGTAGACTCGATTTGGAATTGTCTAATGATGCGAAAAGGATATTTTGCATATTTTTTAGGTTGTCATTATATATTCCGAATTCTGACCGAAGATTCTCTTTAGCATTATTTTGGATATTTGCTAACGTTGAATTTATTTCCTGAACGTTTTCTTGGAATGATTCTCTTATTTTACCTTTTAGGTTTTCAGTAGTTTTGGTATTTATACTGAGTTGTTGATTAATAGTATCTGTGTAATATTTTTGTAGTTTGTTGCTAGTATCAACCAAATTTTTATTTCCAGCGTCTACTGTCTTCACAAATTCCTTTTGAAATGCCATGTATTCCCCGCTAAGCGATTTCATATGTGAGTCTAAGTAGCCATCAATGGATGCCTTAACTTCTTCAATTATTGAAGATAAACTATTATATTCCGTGTTAATTAGTTCGGTTAATTTTTCAGAAATCGTTCCGATTTCTTTTTCATGGTTTTTATATAATCTGTTCAGGGCTTTGCTGGTCAAGTAATAAAAATGTGAGAGTGTTTTTGCATTCTCTATTGAGTTTATCAAAATAGTTTGTTCAATACTATAATGGATTAGGCCTAGATTTTCTTCTCTACTCTTGACTTGGTCCTGAAAAGTCCTATCTACAGAGGACAAAAGTTCCTTCATGTTGGTAGCAAAATCATTTTGACGATTATATAAAATAGAAATTGCTTTGTTTTTTGCTTCATTTGCTAGCTCATCAAATTTTAATAAACTCTTTTCGAGTAAATCAATATTTTTAGCCTCTAGTTGATTCAGGCTTTCCAAAAGTGTTTGGGAGTTTTCTGATAACGTTTTCTGAATATTTTCGTTTAGGCCCTGAATACTATCAGCATAATACTTAAAGTTGCCATCAATTCTCTCCGTAAGATCTTTTTCTCTTACCCCTTTCTCCTTTTCGCTTTTCTCAACTTGCATATCTAAGATATTGTGTAAACCATTCTCATATTCATGAATTCTAGTATTGTAGAGTTCAGATTGGCTTTCAATAGCATCAGAGATTTCTTTTACTCTTTTTTCCGCTTCTTTTTCTAAGGTTTCAGAAGTTTGCAGAGAAAATTTTTCAAGATTTTTAGCTGCCGCTGTGTTTTCATTGCTAATTTTAGCAAATTCTTCTTCGATTATATTTTCCACATCACTTTTCCAAGCAGTTACCGAGTTCTCTAATTCTGTCAAAGTTTCCTTAAACTTTTGATCTATATTTTTTCTAAGGCTTTCAGCTTCTTTTCTAAATTTTTCTAGTGTTTCCCCGAGTTTCTTAAATGGTGGTGCTATAGAATATCTTGCTACTATTCCAGGCATTTTTCTTACAATTTGCTGCTTTTCCAGTTTTTCAAGCAAAGATTCTACTTTGCCAATAGGAAATTCAATATATACACTTATTTCTCCGGGGGTAAGAGTCCCATTCAGTAAAATAGCTTCGTATAATTTGGCTTCCTCACTACTCAAACCTATATTTTCCATAATTGTTTTGTTAACCGATGCCGCCAACTCCAACACCTCTACACTAAAAATGTTTCATTAAATTGAATGAGCATTTCAGTACATGATGCATGATAAAAAAGGGTGAATTCATAAAGAGGATTGTTTCATGCTTGCGATAACTGGTTTATTTCTTTTATGAGATTATTAATTTGATTGAATGTACTCATTATTTTTTTAAATGTTAAAATATTTTTTTGTTGAACTATTGGAGGTTTAATTTCAATAGTCAAGTTGACTTTATTATCTGAAAAGTAACTTGAGACATAATCCGTGGAGCTCAACTTTTTTTCATAGTCTTCCAATATCTTATTAATCTCTTCTGCATCTTGTTTTTGAGAATTTTCTATTGGAATAAATATGTTCAGGTATAAAAGTCCCTCAAACTCTTCTCTCAGTTCTAAATCTAGTTTATACCTTTCTCTATAAATATCTATCAAACCACGTAGGATCTCCTTTGATTTTATAATCGTATCCTGAGGATTGATAATAACGATTTCATTAGAAAGATCAAAGTAGTAGAGTCCATCACCCACTAAGGCCAAAATATAATCCTTGCCCACAGATGTTAAAACCTCGGGGGTGGCTCTCTTAAGCTCATTGAACAGCTCTTTTGAGAGTTTTTCAATGTTTCTAGTACGCAGTGAACCCATTAACTTCTCCCCCCCACCTCCAGAGAGAATGTTCAGAAATTCCCTTATAGGTAAGATGGTGTCAAAGATTTTTGTTTTAGCGCTACCTTCTAAAAATGTATTAACATTATTAATTTGTTGTTCGTAGCAAAAACTTGGCAGATCCTTAACATCAACTCCAAATTTAATTAGGAGGTTTAAAAATATGCGGTTTGGACACGCGGGGCGAAGCGCACACATCATCCTATTACTCATACAACGTTCACAAACTTCTTCCATAGATTCCAAAAAGACGTTCGTTAATAAATCAGCATTTCCCTCAGTCTGATCCTCAGTTAAAGATTTAACAAGTTTATCTTTATACTTCTTGAATTTGCCTTGCAAGGTGGTTCTAACTCTCCTTAATAATATAGTCTCATTGAATTTAACATAGTTAAAATGTAAAACATTTCAAATGAGGTGATAAATAGTCTTTTAAATGACAAAAGTTTTTATTTAGGTTTTTTTAGGCATTCGCCATTGGCACAAATAAATTCACATCTATAAAGTATTTTTGAGTGTTTTTAAACAATAATCAAGTATTAAAAAGGGGAATAACCATTAAAATTTTTTGTACGATTACCTTTTTGTACATTTTTGGAGGCATCTTCATCTGTCAATAATGGTTCTTTGTATAGGTCTTCAAAAATATTGTTTTCAACTTGCAGTTTGAGAAAATTGTTTAAGGGTTCTGAGTTAAGTAGTCTTTGGTGGATATATGTAACTATTGGGTTTTACCATTCTCGTCCTTCTCGCGAGATCATTGAAGGGTCGTCGTAGAATTCCGGGCCGGGGCAGGTCGAACCCACCTCATGCATCATCTCTCAGACCCTTTCGAGTCTGTGGTCACCTGTATGGGGAAAGTCCCTCCATCTTTAGCTCTCTGTACACTCATCCTTTTATCTTCTCTTGCTGCTCCGTTCGGAGCCTTATTTTTGCGTCCTCCACTTCTGGAGCACCGCTCATATTATAGCACCACATGATTATTTAAGGTCTCCAATGAGAGACAGTCTAACGAGGCTTCTTTAATCTAAAAACTAGGCTCAGCAATTTATCATCAGGTAATTGAAAGTTTTGAAGATGTAGAAAAAGGTTATCAAAATTGATAAAATTGTTGGGAAGGTTTATTTGTACGCGTATATTAAACTGATTTCCTTCTTTTCTTTTGGACCGATAGTTATTAGCCATACGAAGTTGTCTTCAATGTCTTTTTTGGGGTTGTGTGTAGCGTTTATTATTTCTGGAGGTGCATTTTCTGGGGCTTTGTCATTTATCCATAGGATTATTGGTTCGTTTCTTCGGTTTTCTACTTTGAATTTGGTAAGGTATTTTCTGGAGAAATCTTCATTTTGCTCTTCGTTTTTGAGAAGTTTTTCTTGTTCTTTTCCTACATTCACCTCAGAGGTGTACCCAATCTTGATTCTTGCTTCCTCATTTGTTGGGGTATATTCAATTTTTCCTTCGCTCGTGAATTGCGCTTTTTCCCAGTAAACCACAGAGCCAGGAGCCCAGGCTAATTCTTGGTTGTTCGTGATTTTCAGAAAAAGAATTGGCTTTGATTCTGATGTGTTCCAAAGATATTCCCGATTTCCCTCTATTGTTCCTTGTATTATAGGAATTAAAACAGAGGACATTTTGGGGATAGTTAACGTTTCGGAAATATGGTATTTATATGAAACTAATTGTTTTATCGGTGTAGTTTCAGGGTTATTCACTTCCTTATTGTTCGTCTTAGGGGTATAAATCTGAATCTTTGATTCGGGAGCAGTTCCTACTTCCAAATCTACTGAAACATCTTTCCAATCTTCCGCGGTTGGATTTCTAACGAGACCCCAGCCATAAAGTATGAATTTTCCATTTAGTTCATGGATATGGTATATCATGTCCCATTTTTCCAGTTTCTGTAAATATCGGATAATCATCTCATGGGTTTCTTTTCCGTCTTTACCGGGGTCTAACTCCCATCCTATAGTTGCCTTCGCTTCTCCCCGTGTTTGACTTTGGCGAATTTTCTTAATGACGTTTTTATGCGGAATAAGTTTGTCAATATCATTGATAGGTAGTCGGATAATCTTATTCTCCTCGCTTAATAAAATCAGTTCATCACTTCTCTCCACGGAATTGTTAGTAATTATTAAATGGCCGTTGATTTCGGAGCCCAAAATAAGCCCGGTAACTTCCTCTCCGCTCTTGGTTATGATTGCGGTTTCCTCGTTTATTGAACCCTCTACAATGCTTGAGAAAGCTCTACCTGATTCTATACGTAATTCATCTCCGGAAACTTCGAAACCGTTTCCTGAAATTTCATACTGTATTTTTTTTACTGCTCCACCATCAGCATCAATAACCATTATTGTTCTTAACACGTTGTTTAAATCATTCAAATCAAAATCAAGTGAATAAAGAATTCCTTCTTTTACTGGAACAGACCCCTGTCTCTCTACTATCGAAACTCCGTTTGAAAAGAGACTAACATTCTTAACTGGAATTTTTTTGGACACATCCATAATATCGTCCCCGGAACTTTTACTCCTCTTATGAGGAGAAGTTAATTAATTGTGCGTGATATTTTAGAGCGACGAATATGTTTTCCTTTAAATGCTGTTTGGATTCTTATTTTTCACATTTAATTCTCTTTGTAATATCTTTGTAATATCTGCTGAATACTAAAAAAACAGTTTGCAACTGTAAAATCCCGTAAATAGTTTTTAATTGAAAAAATATTTATATATTTTAGTACAATACGAAACAATCCATATATTACTAAAAGTATAACTAATGTAGATACAGATTCATTTTTAAGTTTTCATTCGTAACTATTTATCTGGAGGAAATCAACTAATGAGCGATAAACAACAGGCAGCAATCAGGGACCTCCTTACCAAGATTATTAAGGATACGATACAAGAGAGTGTAGAGCCTCCCATCCGTACTATGATAAAGAGTATACAAATGATCCGTGACCGACTTAATGAGCTTGAAGCATCGGTTGAAAGCGTGATTACAGACCAAGGTGGAAAAATCGACAAACTCAGAGAAGAGATGAACATTCTCTCTGAAACTGCCCAAAAACTTGAAATGTTACAAGAAATTCCGAACGCACCTAAAACAAATGCTAGATTAGAAGAGAAGCCAGTTACCAAATTGAATTCTGTTGAAAACCCGCCTGCAGAAATTGTTAACAGTAGTAAGTTAAGTGCAGAACCAATTTCTACAATGGAGTCAAAAGAAAAAG
The DNA here is from genome assembly GCA_030587365.1 of Candidatus Freyarchaeota archaeon. GTDB lineage: Archaea > Asgardarchaeota > Jordiarchaeia > Jordiarchaeales > Jordiarchaeaceae > Jordiarchaeum. The sequence goes on from JAUQZE010000043.1 coordinate 8,213, forward strand.
CTACAAAAAGAAAGATGACAGAGGAGAAGATTAAAGCATTATTTAGTAAATTAGAAAAGGTTCTACCTTCGCCTTCACCCGAGAAGGAAATAGAAGTCGGACTCACTGCAGAAAATGTATCTAAGATAGCGGATAAAGAAATTTCTCTTCCCCGGATGGACAAAATTGGTGAACCCACTTATGAGGAAAATATGGAAAGTGCAAATAGTTTGTTAACTTCCAAAGAGGGGGGAGAAAAGGCTTCACCAGATTTATTCGCAGAGTTTCAAGGGACCGAATTCGGATCTGAGGAAGAGGCTCCTGAAATTCCATTAGCTGGAAGCGGGGAACAGTCGCCTGTTGAAATTCCTAGCTCTGAATCAAGAACTGCCCTTGATGATTTGACTGTGGAACTAAGTGAGCTTGAGATTCAGAGATCTGATTTTGAAAGAAAACTCGGAGATATCGCATTCGATCGCATGCGCGGTCTCATAACAGAGGAAGAATACAGAACCAAAACCCAAGAACTTAGACAAAACCTAGAGAATATATCCAAACGAATTGACCATATTATGGATAGAATGAAATACTAAATCCTCTCAGTTAAATTAACTAAATACATTATAATGATGGTTTCCAGTTTATAGTATAGTTAAATTATTTTCTAGACTTAAATTTATAATAGGGATTCGAGTTAAAGCGTTAATAAGGGCCATATTACGGTTCGGTGGAAACTTGATGTCCGAAGAATTTAAGGATATTTGGGATTACTACTACACCACAAGTATGGGTAAAGGGGGAGAACAAATTATAGTAATTCACGCCACTGCACAGGCAAAAAAGTTAGTAAGATTAGGATTGAACGATTCAATTAAAGTTAAGGAACTCTGGTCGGATGTTATAAAGCAAGTTCCTTTCTTTAGTGATAACGCGGTTAATACAGATTTTGAAACAAAGTTTGAGGGGGACAATGTTGAAGTAACTATTACTATAACTCAAAAGCCGTAAAAATACTACATTAAAGATCAGTTCTCAGGAACACTGCAAGAGATTTAAAACTATTTAATAACTAGGCAGCTTTGGGGCAAAATTAGTTTAACTCCTTTTCTATAAAGGACTTGCCTCCCAAAAACGGGGTTAGAACGATACCCCCCACTTAACTATGTTTACGTAGGGGCTCTCCTCATTCAGAGGATACTAGTAGGTGAACTTCTGACTTGCGGGTTCGGAAGCCAGAGTTAGAGGGCAACCCGCGCTTTCACTCTGAAAACGGGTAGCTAGCGTCGTCCTCAAATATGGTGGGTAAGTAGCTACTAAGTCGTTAGATGCCTTGATATCTAATGAGATGCAGAAAACTACCCCTAACGAGGAAATAAACTTCCATCAAATAATAAGTATAGAGCTTTCCTCATTATAAAAACTTATAAAACTCAAAACACCTAATTAAAACTTGAAGCGCTATAATTTTCGTTTGGAAAGTTACACGCGTTGGTGGTGTAATTTAATTTGATACAGAGTATATATATCATTGAGGCTTCTAGTGGTATGTGTCTCATCTCCCGAAATTATGGAAATGTAGAATTAGATGAGGGGCTGGTTGGTGGTTTTTTAACGGCGTTACAGCAATTCTCTTCAGAATTCTCTTCTCAAAAGGGGCAACCCGCAATCCTTCGTGAAGTGGAGATGAAAGGTTATACAATAGTTTATGAAAGACAAGAAAACACAATGGTTGTTGCGAGTGTTGATAGAAGCGACAATGAGAAGGTTCTCCGTGATACGCTTAGCAAAATGATTAATATTTTTCATCAGAGATTTGGTTCTTATCTTAAGGATTGGCATGGTGATCTCAAGCCCTTCAAGGAATTTTTACCTGAAATTGACAAATTGACGTTGGATGGCAAGATTGCTGAGCTTGCGGTACCAAAACCACTTCTAAAAAAGAAAATCTCAAAGACCATCGTTAAGATGGGAATGTTTCTAGATGAGGACTGTTTAAAAGTAGCTAACCATTGTGATGGAACAAAATCCAAAGAGGAAATAGCTGAGGAAACCGGGTTTACTATAGAAAAAGTAGGGGAAATGTTGGAAAAACTTGAAAAAATGGGTTTAATTGAGATGTAACACCGAAACTTCTCTCCATTTTCGAAGTATGAAATTAAAGTCTACTCCACTTCTTCGTAGCGTATTCCATAGTATATCAGTATTAATGCGATCATTGCGAGTGCGGGTGCCAATATTATTGACAAGGCTGTAGGTAAGTATGTTCTGATTAGTGTTGCTTGAATTACTCTGCCAACATAGTAAATTGTGAAGCCGAATCCCAAGAGAAGCGCTCTTTTTCTTATGGTACCGATTCCCTGCCACGCCACCCAGAAGAATATTAACGGGACCATAATCGCATATAGTGCCGCTAAAACGTAATTCATTATAAAGTATACCATTCCACTGGGTTGAAAGATAAATCCCGTAAGTATCGGAATCTCATAATACAAATATGCTATAAGTGGTTGCTGTAGAAAAATGAATTCCGGCACAAAATAGTTGAGTTGTCCTATTCCAAAAGAGAATAACAGATTTTCCGGGACTAAAATTATGATAAATGCAGCTAAAAAGGGTATTACTGGCACTGTCCTTTGTAGAATCTTATTTTCTATAAGAGTTATGCTCATACCCACCGTAAGCCAGCCCAAAGCTATCCACTCCCAAAATGAGCCTAAACGCCAGTACCAGGGATTAATCAGAGCATAGACGAGTAGGGAATTCATGTTAATCGGGAATACTTCTGGAACTAAGAAGAAGTCATTAACAATGAAGAAGACTCTACCTACAGCTAGGCAAAGGAAGAACACACCTAGACAAAGTAAGAATATGTTTTTTGTCTGTCTCCATTTGAAGAAGTATAGATAAACAGAGATCAAAAGATAAAAGCCAATAGTAGCAAACCATAATCCTAAACCTACAGACTCAGTTGCATACGAACCTGGTATCATAATTAACACCCCAAAAATGGTTTTTAACTTATATATCTATATCTTCTCCAATTTAAATCTAAGCCGTATGAAATATCCATAAAGGCATGTAATTTCAAAGAACCCATTAAAAAGGTTTTATAATAAGGTAAATATGCTACGTGTAAAGTCAACTATCACGGCTGAAACCTGTGGGCTTGCAGGTGAATCATTATGCTTAAAGCTTGTTGCATTTATCCCCGCATTAGGCTGGTTGACCGAGGCGGGTTCAAGGGAAGCCGTCCCCAGCTCGGAGAGATTGATAAAAAAGCAGATTCGCGTTTTCAATATTTAAAGTCACCTCAATTCTTCCTAGGAGCTTTAGTCATGGGTCTCCTTGAGGTGGTTTGATGATGTTGGGTTTCGCGTCGGGGTGTTTTTTGGAAAGACGGAAAGAATTTGTTATCCCCCACAAGGTTCCTGAGGAGTTGAAGTCTTATCCGGTTGAGCTTCAGGTGGGAAGGGGCTATGACTATTCCGACTTTGACAAGGTAGTTTCAATCCACCTTCCTTTCACACTTTATAAGGTATTAAAAGTTGAGGGGGTAACCGTTTACAAGAAGTCGAGAGAGGTGAACTTAGCGTCGCTAAACGAAGATTTCTGGAGATACGAACTTGAACTTTTTAAGAGGCACATAATGGAGGCTGCGGAGAAAAGGGTAAAGTATGCTATTTTTCACTATGGTAGATGTAATTGTGCTGGTCGTCTTTGGCGTTATGAAAATCATAGAAGACTTCATTGGAATAGGGAAAAAGAGTTTTTGGTTGAGATCTCCGAATTCGCTGCGGATAATGGAATCAAGTTATTAACTGAGAATCACCCCTACGACGATGGAATTTTTTTGAACCATGTTAAACACATAGCGGAAATAGTTGAGGGAGGCTACGCGGGATTTTGTTTAGATTTTCCTCACACGTATTATCGATTTAAAAGGTTTAACAATGCTAGTTTAGACGAGATTATAACTAGATTCAGGGAAAGCATTCAGGAGGTACACTTAGCTGATGGTAATGGATCAAGCCATAATCCTTTAGCGCTTGATAAGGGAAGTATTGATTGGAGAAAACTACTTTCTCTGCTCCCGCGTTCTCTGCTGGTGATTATTGAGTTGAGAGAAAATCCTTTAGAGGCGCTAAAGCGGGTCCAAGAGCTTTATGATGGTACTCTGAGATAATTGATATTTGACCGAATTCCGTAAAAGAAAAGGTATTAAAAACATGAAAGCATCATACAAGTTATAATTCAAAAATGGAGGTTTAATAATGAGGTTGGAGGTAACACTGTTTGAAAAGGCAGGAATGCAAAACACGGAAGAAACGCTAAAAATTGCACAAAAATTTGCCGAGAAGAACAATATAACGGATATAGTCATAGCTAGCAGTACAGGAGAAACGGGAATTAAAGCTTCAGAAATTTTCGATTTAAGCAAAATTAATCTTGTAGTAGTTACACACGCTTATGGTTTCGTTAAACCAGGATACCAAGAGATGCCTGACGAGAATAGAAAAAAGTTAACAGATATGGGAATAAAGGTGCTCACAACTGGTCATGCTTTATCAGGAGCAGAAAGAACATTCAGAAAGAGTTTAAACATGTGGCTACCCCTTGAACTACTTGCCCGATTTCTAAGATCAACTATATGTGACGGCTTTAAAGTATGCATAGAAATATCTGCTATGGCTGCTGATGCCGGGCTCATCCCCGTGGATAAGGACATTATTGCAATTGCGGGAACCGGAAAAGGCAGCGACACAGCGGTGCTGCTTAAGCCCGCTGATTCCTCAAATCTCTTAGACACCAAGGTGAGAGCAATACTTTGCAAGCCTAGAGAATTTTGAGACAGTTTATCTTACGCCCCAAAAATCATGCCGTAAATCTTTGTTTTTCTATTCTTTAAAAAACTCTTTTATCGGTCGCTTACAATTTGGGCATCTTTCATCTTTCTCCAGATACTCCATTAAGTGCTCTCTGCAAGCATTTTCGAAGCAATAAGGACACATAACCTGATCATCATTTTCCGTCAATACTTTTCCGCATATCATGCACCTAGCGATTTCCTCTCCTTCTAGCTTTTCAAAACTGAAATCTGGCTTCTGTGAATTGGGTAGTGAAGGGGCTCCCATCTCGTAAATACCTTGCTCAATTATCATATTTCTGATTTGAATTTGAACCTCTTTGGAAGCCTGAGTTGAAATTTCCAACAATTTCTCCGCTTCTTCCTTTAGCATAGTCCCTCTAGCCTTGGAGGCTACTATCTTCCAGACCTCCCGCAGGATAGGAAGATTCTCAAACAATGGACTATAAAGAATATTAGCAGACTCGTATGAACACCCGTCTTCAAAATACTTATTCACCGCGTCTTTGAACATGCCGGTTCTCAGAAATTGAATTATGGGGTTGCTATTAGGCCCTCCCTCCTTTTCAAACTGGTCAACTACTTTAAACACTTGGCGTGTTCTGAAAATACTGTATATCATGCTCCCCAATATACAGAAGAGGAACACAAAATTAAAAATAACGTATGAGTAGCTCGAAGAAAATGGGATATACAAACCGAAAGAAAGGAGGGACCATATTGAAGAGATGGAATATAATATTTGTTCCCACTGCCCACTTGTGAAGTATGTAATTATTTGCCAGATGAGGTACGCTGATATCAAACTTGTGATGAAGGATGCTATTAGCAATCTTCTTTTTAGCTTAAATTTGATCTTCTCTGCCACGGTGGTCACCACTATTATTTTAGCCCTTTTCTAATCTAGAAGGGTGTTTCAATTAAATTATGTGGTCATCATGTGAACTACCCCCACGCTATATATCACTGGGGGATTCCAGCTTCATAGGCGACCTGCAGCTTCTCCAGCCATACCATCTCTACAATGGTCACTAGTTTTGCACAGGCTTGAATTCGGTCCGTCCCAGGCTTACTCTGTCTGTTCAGCAAATCCCCATCCGGCTTTACGCTGCACGGGACTACTGAACACTTTCGTGCAACGACCACTTGCCTGCAGGTGGACAATTAGATTTATTTTACCATAACCATAAATACTTATTGCCTCTCATCCCTTCTCTCTCGGAAAGGGCCTTCCGAATTAGTGAATCTTAAATTTTCTTTTCTCAATCCAAATATTCCAAAACTTAAAATCTTGGCATACGGACATGAGCTTTAAATAATTTTAGGTAAATACTATGTTGATTTGCATTTAACACTTTTTACCGAGATTAAATTGTAAATGTTTATACTTTTAGTTTATTCGATTTTACCATTTGTGCTACTATTTTTTAGGGCCGGTGTTAACGAAATCGAATAAAATTACTTCTAATCATAAAAACGTGAGAAAAATATATATATGAGTAATTATATCTTCTTGCATCATCTCCAACGCTTACTACGCATTAACATAAGACGAAGGATAGGTTTCAGTTCAAGAGGTGATCCCCCTGACAGAAAGTAACGTGAAAACCTACGAAGAAATAAATGAAAAAATCAAGAAAGGAGACGCGGTAGTAGTAACCGCAGAAGAAATGGTAAGAATAGTAGAAGAACAGGGCGAAAAAAAAGCCTCAAACGAAATTGATGTAGTAACAACAGGAACATTCGGAGCCATGTGCTCCAGCGGAGCCTTCCTAAACTTTGGACATTCAGACCCGCCTATAAAAATGGAGCAATTATGGTTAAACGATGTCGAAGCCTACCATGGAAATGCAGCGGTTGACTGCTACATAGGGGCTACAAAAATGAGCGTTACAAAACCTTTCGTATACGGAGGGGGCCACGTTATAGAGGACTTGGTAAGCGGAAAAGAAATAACGCTAAGAGCCAGAGCATACGGAACCGATTGTTACCCTAGAACAAGCCTTGAAACCACCTTTAACATAGATGATCTTAATCAAGCGATTCTATGTAATCCCAGAAACGCTTACCAAGGGTACAACGCGGCCACCAATGGACGCAACGAAACAATTTACACCTATATGGGAAAGCTTCTAGCCAATTATGGAAATGTCACTTATTCCGGTTCCGGTTGTTTGAGTCCTCTATACAACGACCCCGATTACGAAACAATAGGTATTGGAACCAGAATATTTCTAGGCGGCGGGGTTGGATACGTAATCGGGGAGGGAACACAACACAATCCCAAAAACCATCGCGGAACCATAATGGTTAAAGGAGATTTGAAACAGATGAGCCCCGAGTATCTCAAAGGAGCCGCTTTCACAAAATACGGCACAACCCTGTATGTAGGGGTAGGAATACCCATACCTATACTAAATGAGGGATTAGCTAGAAAAACCGCCATAAGTGACGCCGACATTTCAACAGAAGTTATAGATTACGGAGTTCCCAGATTGAATAGACCGTCGCTGAGAAAAGTCACGTATCAGGAACTCAAAACCGAAAGAATCCAATTGAATGGGAGAACGGTTAAGGTTTCCTCTCTCTCCAGTCTCAAAACTGCTAGAAAAGTAGCTCAAACACTGAAAAAATGGATAGAGGAGGGAAGATTCTTTGTAAACAAACCAGCTGAGACACTATCAACAACCATAGGATTTAAACCTATGAAAATCACAAAGGAGATTCAGTATGTTCGCAGTATAATGATACCCGCAATAACGACCACAACTGATACCAGCATTCACGACGTAGCAAAACTGATCGTGGAAAAGAACGTTAACCACATAGTTATAGTAAATAACGACGACACCTTGAAAGGAATAGTTACCTCCTTCGATGTAACGCGTGCAGTAGCTAATAACAGGGACAAATTGGAGGATATAATAGTCAGAAGAGTTTACACCGCAAAACCAGACGATCCGGTTGACGCAGCTGCGAAGGAACTGGAAACCCACAAGATTTCTGCACTGCCAGTGATAGATGAAAAAAGGAAAGTTTTAGGAATCATCACCAGTGAGGAGATATCCCAACTATTAGCCAAATGAGGTGGAAGAATTGAAAATAATGATAATGTTTGATCCCGGGAAAGTGGGAGAAGCAATTACCTCAAACGTAATACTAGAAAAGAAAGTACCCTTCAACATCCTAACCGCGAAAATTGACAAAAAAGGCGGAGAGATGCTCATAGAAGCCCCAGACGATAAAGCATTCGAGCTAATAGAGGCGTTCAAGGAAAAAGGGGTCCGGGTTGAAACACGAAAATTCGTGGAAATACTCCCACACAAGTGCATAAACTGCGGCCAATGCTTTTCCATCTGCCCAGTCGACGCAATCAAATACGACGAAGATTACTCCATAACTCTAAAACAAGAAGACTGTATCGGCTGCCTTCAATGCGTTGACAGCTGCCCACTTGAAGCCATTGTTAAAGCAAGTTAACTTGTAAAATGTCTTTATTACAACCTCTACACTAATTTCTCGCACAATCTTTTTAATGATGAGAAGCTTATACATATTTATACTACCATAAAATCTAACAGCGGTAAATTATGGGGAAACTAATATGGTAATTGAAGGGGAAGCAAGTATAAACTCGGCAATTGACGCCAATAAGCTAATAGATAAGACGCTAAACCAAGTAAAGATTATACTAGGAGAAAAAGACGCGGAGCTAGGAAGGCTCAGAACCGAAATAGAAAATCTGAACAAAAGGCTCGCTGAACAAAAACAGGATAAGGCAAGAAGCGAAGAAGAAGTTAAAAAGATGGAAAAGGAAAACATTGAAATGAAAAGGGAGTTACAAGGAATTAAAGACCAACTATCAAAAATAAGTACCATGTACAGTGATCTGTCAAAAAAGAAAGATGAAGCCATAGATGTCAGAGAACTTCTAACAATATACGTTACCCTGCTAGAACAAGTATTCGCGGGAATGCCACATGCCAAGGTTTTATGGCTCCTTCACGGTGCTAAAAGTATCCTCACCCGCGACGAACTAACAAAAACATCAGGATTTCAACCCGCAGTCGTTCTCAAAAGCATACACGACCTAAATAACTCAAAACTAGTTCAATATGACATGAACACACAAAACGTAAAACTGTTACGAAAACTTTACTAACCCAAAACTATCCTTTCAAATAATCACAGAAAAGCGGACATTTTGAAAGCTTAATTCATTAGACATTCAGAGAATCGTCGACATCCAAAAAACACTATTATTTTAACTATTTTTTAATTTTTTAAAACCCGAAAATAGCAAATAGGGGAATAAATACTCCAATCATTCCGTTTAATTTAAATGCCTAGATAAAATACCGTACCGCAAAAGTAATTAGCAAATTAACTGGTCGAGGTATGAAAATTGGAAATTTTCCCCTGGTGGACAGACGAACAAAAAAAATTCACAGTAGAATTACAAAGTTTCGTCACTCAAAACATTCCTAAAGCCGAAAAAGCATTCTGGGCAAGAGCATTCCCCATGGAAATAGTGAGAGAAGTACAAAAAAGAGGATACTTCGGGGCAGCCGTACCGAAAAAGTATGGAGGATTGGAACTGGGAGCCACGGGAGCCTGTATTGCGGCTGAACAATTAGGACGACTGTATGCGGTAGGGCATGTATTCGTGGTCTCTCAACTAGGAGGTACGCATCAGCTGTTACACTTCGGCACCGAGGAACAGAAAGAAGAGTGGCTAACTAAAATCGCTAAAGGTCAGCTGGGAGCTGTTTGTATTACAGAGCCCTTCGCGGGCAGCGATGCCGCATCGGTTTGGACCACCGCAAGAAAAGAAGGCGACGAATGGGTAATTATGGGCAAGAAAAGATATATCACCGGAGCGGGCCCAGCGGACAGATACTTCGTATACACCAAAACAAGCAACGATCCCGAAGTCATAGGAAAATACGGGCACCTAACAGCATTCATAGTAGAGAAAGGGACACCCGGATTCTCACTGGAAAAAATCAACGAACTTATTGGATTTGATAACGTTCCAAATGGATATTTGAATTTTGATGATGTGAGGGTTCCGGACTTTAACAGGATTGGCGATGTGGGTGCTGGCTGGGCGATAATGACCTCGGGACTGAATTTTGAAAGGCTTGTGGCTTCTGCTGTGGTTGGCGGAGGATTAGAGGATATTATTAGAATGGTGATTTATTACACTAATAGGCGTGTTCAGTTCAATCAGCAAACAAATAGATTCGTGAACAATCAGTTCAAGATTGCAGATATGATAACTATGAATAAGCTGGCGCGGATTGTAACCTATTATACCGCGATGCTGCTTGATAATGGACAAAACCCCGCTGTAGAAGCTTCCATAGCAAAGCTGCTGAACACGGACTACGCCGTTCAAACAGGATTAGACGCCGTCCAAATAGTCGCTGGAGACGGCTTGACCAAATTCTATCCTATGGAGCGCTTGGTCAGGGAAGGAAAGATTGGTCAGATTGTGGCTGGTACTAATGAGGTTCAGAAGTTGATTATTTACAGGATGGGTGCGCTTAGCTATCTTGACATGCCTTACCGGTTGCGTATGGATCCCGACTTGGATGTTCCTGTTCTGAGCTTGGATGATGGTCCTTGGAAGGGTAAAAAAATTACTGAGGACGTGATGCTCAAAATACTTGCGGAGGATTACAGAACTAACCCAGGACTGTACATGACCGTAGAGGATTTGGAAAAGGAGACTGGTCTGGAGAAGGGTAAAGTCCTTGAACTCGTAGCTTCGTTGGAGAAAAAGAATCTCGTAGCCACCTTCAAAGACCGGCGCGGGAACGTGATAATGGCGAAGGCGAACTATGAGGGCCTTAGGACGGCGTATCCGGCAGAACACTACCGCTGGTTCCCTGACTGGTTTGATCCCGAGGAGCTGGGCTTTTAGTTAATACAGAGTGCTTTCTAAAGCTCAAAATTTTCTTTTTTCGATTTTTTATTTTAATTCGACTTTTAATCACGAATAACAGAATAAGTAGTTAGAGTGCCAATTTCTTCTTTTTCCATCTTTTGTCTAACTGTTGGCGTATGTTTATTTACAATTTGATGGGTGCTCCTTGTTATGCGTGTTTTTGCGGGTAGAGTGGAAGTTTTACAAAAAAGAAGGGGGGCTTAGAGCATGGCGCCTAGCTGTGCTGCCGCCCGAGACACGTCTACATAAGAGCCCTGCGTGTCTCCTTGTGGTGTTACATATGCCATTAAGAGGGCACGGTATCTGGCCGTAGCCATGATGATGTGTCCCATTCCTGAGACGTTTGTGGCAACGAGGCGTTCGTCCGTTGCTGATAGGGTGGAGTATTTTATACCTTGCACATAAATTGATGGCGCTTTTTCTCTCCATGCCGCTATTAAATTCGGTGCATCTGCAACCACGTTCCAGTTATTAGTTTGCCACATTACTTGGCCGTCTAGGCTTAGTATAGCTATTGCGGTTACGTTGGGGTTTTTTCCCTGAAGCTGAACTATTATGGAATCAACGTTTGACAAGGCTTTCAACACCTGCAATGTTTTATATTTGTAGAACTCATCTCTGATTTAAATTATAGTTAAAATTTAATAAAAACTTTGCGTGCTTATTATTACAAATGATTATTAGTGGTGTACGCCTTGGCAGAGGTGGTTATTTTCTTTTACCCTTTTGTTGTTTTGGTTTGGTTTTTATTTGTTCTTGATACATTTCTATTATTTCCTCTACCGTTGTCGCCTCTTCGGGGCTTTTGTCTTCCCTCCAATTCCCGGTGAACCTTGGAAATCTTACCGCGATGCCACTGTCCTTCTTTATGGCTCCCATTGCGGCGGTGTGTACTTGGCTTAGGGTGTATTCTGAGCCTATAATTTCAATGACTTTTCCGGGGGTGAACCATACGTCTGCTTTTAGTTTGGAGTCTACTCTAGGATGCTTGTGGTCTATTTTGTATTCTTTGAGTTTTTCTGGCAAAGCCTCAAGGTCTGCGTCACTAAAACCTGTTCCGACCTTGGATATGGTTCTGAATATGTCTTGTTCCGTGTCGTAGACTGCGACTAGCAGTGCTCCGTAAGTTCCCGCTCTTCTTCCTCTTCCCATTAATGCTCCCACTATTACCGTGTCTATTGTGTCTATCATTTCGGTTTTGTATTCTCGTTTGAATTTTATCCATTTGAATCCCCTGCTTCCAGCCTCGTAAATGGAGTCAGGTTGTATTGATTTTGCCACTAGACCTTCACATCCAGATTCTATAGCTTTCTCAAAGAAGGTTTCGATATCTTTGCTGTTGTTTACGATTTCTGCTTCCACAGGTTTTATCCTATCATTTTTCTTGGTGATTTCTTCGAGTTTTTTCCTCCTTTCGGGGTAAGTTTTTGTTGTGTAATCGGTTTTATCGACTAGGAGTATGTCGAAGAGGTTGAGGCTTGCAGGAAATTCTTCTTTAGCCTCTTTTATTCCGTATTTTCGCCTGCGCCGCATTAGTGTTTGGAATGGCAGCAGTTCCCCAGTCTGCGGATCAATAGCAACTATTTCTCCCTCTACAATCACCCTTTCTGGTATCATATTTTCCTTTACTAACTCTGCTATATCGGGGTATTGTTCGGTGATGTTTTCTAATCGACGTGAGAACAAGTTAACTTTCCCATCGTTTTTGTGCGCCTGCACCCTCTCTCCGTCAAGTTTGTATTCCACAGCACATTCACCTTGCATCTTCTCCAAAATTTCTTCAGGAGTGGAGAGCCTCTGTGCAAGCATCATTCTGACAGGGCTACCGAGTGTAACCTCGAAGTTCTTTACTGCTTCCAATCCCTCTGTGGCAATTGTTTTCGCCACAAATCCGAGGTCGGAACTAATGTTGAAGGCTCTTTCCAATATAGGCCGATTTCCTTTTTCACCCGTATACGTGACTGCCAAGGCATCAAGTACGGTGTACTCCGCAATACCAAGACGTAAGGCTCCAATAACCATACGTATTATGTACTTCGCCTCTTTAGGAGTTCCGTCAAGCAGAAGTCTTGATAGCAGTTTAAGTTTAGCCTCAACTGATCCCGATCCTGTCGACTTTGCTATTTTATCTAGGGTTTCATAAACATCCAAGACCCCTAAAGGCTTTTGTTGAAGAGACTTTTGTTTCTTGCTTTTCAAAATCTGCTCAGTAACTTCACCCAAATCCCCAGTTTTCTTTAGGTTCTCCTCGACTTCGTCAACCTTGTTGCCAGAAGCCATTGCCACACTACGAATTGCCAATTTTTCCGCTAACCCTAATTCAATAGGAACAAACAAAGGATATAATCTACCAGTGGTGAGATAGACCACTTTATCTATAAGCTCATTAGGAGTCTGCTTAAAAAGCTGAACCAGAAGATCCGTCATTTCCAAACGTTTGGACGTTTCTTCAATTTTCTCGTAAAAATCCGCTATTATTGAGAACTTCATTTCCTCTCCTTCTCCACTACAGAAACAGTTCATGAACCTCATTAACTTCTGAGCCTTTGGATTTAAAATAATTTTCTTTAGCTGCGAATAATAATTTACATCTAATAATAAATTTCATCTTTAGAAGAGTAATACTTATTAATGGTAAATAACACGTAAACTACCCACTACTATTAATGCGGGGGTTTCCTGCTTCATGGACAACCTGCGGCTTCTCCAGCCATACCATCTCTACAATGGTCACCGGTTTTGCACAGGCTTGAATTCGGCTGGTTCAGGCCTACTGTGTGCGTTCAGCGTTCCCTACTCGGCTTCACGCTGCACGGGACTGCTGAACACTTTCGTGCAACGACCACTTGCCTGCAGGTTAACAATTACATTTATTTTATCATAATTATAAATACTTATTACCTTTCATTCCCTCCATTCTCGGAAAGAGGACTTCGAATCTGTTAAAGAAGTATATATTGTGTGGTGTGATTGTTATAATCGTAATACTTAAGAAATCAGGTACATGTTTTTTAGTCATCAGCTCAAGCGAAGGGATTCAAATTGAATTTGAATGTTAAAATGGTAGATATTTTAACAGGTCTCAAGGTTGTTCTTCTGAACAACAGCGATGCCTTGAATCTGGGAGTTAGACCCCACGATAGGATAAAAGTGAAAACACACAAAAGAGAGTTAACCGCAATGGTCAACGTTACAGACTCCTACGTAAACCAAGGAGAAATCGGCATCACCCCACCTTTAAAGAAATTGTTCGAGTGTGATATCGGAGAAACAATGGAAGTAACCACCACAAGCATACCATCATCCATGGAATACATCCACAAAAAAATGAAAGGAAACAGCCTAAACTACAACGAGATATACGCCATCATAGAGGACATAGTAGAGGGAAACCTAAGTGAACTAGAAATAGCCGCCTTCGTTCTCTCACAACAATTCGTAGGCATGAACCTGGACGAAATCGAACATCTAACTCGCTCCATGGTCGAAACCGGAGAAAAAATCGACTTCGACGAACCCGCATTCGATAAACACTCAACTGGCGGCGTGCCGGGTAACAAGGTTAGTCTTCTAATTGTCCCCATAGTTGCGGCGGCGGGGTTGTTAATTCCTAAGACTAGTAGTAAGGCGATAACCAGTCCGAGTGGAACAGCGGATACAATGGAGGTTCTGGCTCCGGTTAGTTTTAATGCGGAGGAGCTTAAGGAGTTGGTTAAAAAGACGAGAGGGGCACTTATTTGGGGGGGCGCGTTAAATCTGGCACCTGCGGATGATCTAACTATACAGGTTGAGCATCCTCTTCGAGTAGACCCCGTTTCTCAGATGATTGCAAGTATTATCGCAAAGAAGATTTCAGTTGGAGTTGATAATATGGTTTTAGACATTCCAGTAGGAGCGGGAACCAAAATGGAAAGCATGGAGGATGCCGAAAGATTTGCAAATATGATTGTGGAGATAAGCAAAAGATTAAAGATGGCGACTTATTGCGCTATCACCTACGCTGGGCAACCGGTAGGTCACGCTGTAGGCCCTGCGCTTGAGGCGAAGGAGGCGCTAGAGGCTCTGATGGGAGGCGGCCCCACTAGCTTGATCGAGAAGTCTACTGGTTTAGCCGGATTTCTCTTAGAGTTGGGGGGTGTCGCACCCGAGAACAAGGGTCAAGATTACGCTAAGGAGATATTGAGAAGTGGGAAGGCTTTGAAGAAGATGCGGGAAATAATTGAAGCGCAGGGTGGTGATCCGAACGTGAAACCTGAAGATATTCCCATTGGTGAGCATGTAGCCAGCTTGGAAGCGAAAGCCGACGGGTACGTTACCAATGTAGACAATAAGAGTATAACCAAGATCGCCCAAGCTGCAGGTGCGCCGCGGGACAAAGGAGCAGGAGTAGTTCTAAACTACAAAAGGGGTTACAAGGTGTCTAGAGGAGACAAACTGCTAATTATCCATGCCGAAAAAGAGAATAAACTTCACGAAGCAACAGCACTGGCAACAAGAACCATGCCCATAATAGTTGAGGGTATGCTCCTTCAAAAGTTTCCGAAGTTTGGTGGAAAGGTAAGTTGAAAGACAAAGTGAAACAGGTTTGGGAGGAACTACGAAACTACGTGAACAAATTTAACGTAGTATCCAAAACCGAGCTAATAGCCAAAATAAACGAATTACTATTTTCCCTTTTCACCGACAAAGAAAGGGAACAAATGGAAAGCGATTTCTCCATGAAACCAACACTATTTTTCTTCGAGAGTATAGTCGGAGAAACACCCCACTCAATATACTCCCCGCACCTGAGCGAAAAAGACTCCTTCCAAGGAGAGACCTTTTATCACTCCCACACCTATCCAGCGAAGAAAGAAAACATTCAAAAAGCATACGAAAGACTGGAAGAAATTAAACTCAAAGCCACAACAAACATCCTCAAAAACAAACTCGAAAAAGCAGGATACCAACTAAAAACGGAGAACAAAAAGATATTCGCCAAAAAACCAGGCTACACGCTAAAATGCACCATTTCCACGAATCCAGAAACAATAAAATCCGAGATCCAGAAATCACCAGACGAATACAAAGAAACAGTAATAATTATACCAACCGGATCCTCCATTAGCCCATTCAAAGAGCTTTACAAAGAATCAAACAAACTACTGGACAACCAAACAATCATATGGGTCGCGAACATTCAAAGCCATACCCTAAGCCCCTTCATAGGAGTATATCCCGGAGAAAAAAAGGACAAAGAACTCGCCAAACACTTCGAAAAACCGGAATTAGCATCAAGAATCTCAAGCACCTGGAAAGCCGAAACCAATTTAAAAAATTAAAAAACTACCATAGAAAGAACCTGACAAAATAAAGAGTCTCAGCACGCCCTAGATATCCAATATAAAATTAAAGCCCCCACCGCTTAGCCTTAGTATTTCCAACACAAAAAGTATTAATACTATCCCTTACTAAGTCAATAAAAGACACAAACACTCATATTTACCAAATATCTTAAGATAAGAAATTAGGAGTAGGGTTATATGAGCATAGATGAAAAAATTAAGGATAATATTTACATATCTGGCACAACAACCCTCGGACTCATCTGCGACGGCGGAGTAATACTGGCAACAGAATCACAGGCAACCATGGGAAACCTGAAAGCAAACATAACCGCACCCAAAATATACAAAATAGCCCCCAGAATCTCCATCACCATCGCCGGCGGAGTAGCTGACTGTCAGCAAGTAGCAAAAATAATGTCCGCGAACCTGAACATTAGAAAATACGAAATCGGAAGAGATGTAAGCGTAAAGGCAGCCGCACAACTCACATCCGTACTCCTATACCAGAACCGATCCTACATCAGTATGCTAGTCCTAGGCGGAGTCGACGAAACTGGACCACACATCTACACGCTGGACCCGCTAGGAAGCCTACTCGAAGAACCCAAATTCGGCGCCACAGGATCAGGATCAGTACTAGCCTACGGAGTACTGGAAGACGAGTACAAAGAAGGAATGGGCATAGAAGAAG
Organism: Candidatus Freyarchaeota archaeon; assembly: GCA_030587365.1. Classification (GTDB taxonomy): domain Archaea; phylum Asgardarchaeota; class Jordiarchaeia; order Jordiarchaeales; family Jordiarchaeaceae; genus Jordiarchaeum. The sequence continues at coordinate 25,027 of JAUQZE010000043.1, forward strand.
GAAAAGAACTAGCCGTAAGAGCAGTAAAAGCAGCCAAAGCCAGAGACATCAACTCAGGAGGCAGAATCCAAATACACAAAATAACAAAAGAAGGAATCGAAGAACTACTAATCGAAGAATAAACAAAACAGGTCAAAAAAACAAAAAACACCACAACGGAAAGCAACCAAAAATAAATATTATAGTCCAAACCGCCAAAAAGGAACCCCGCTTCCTCTTATTATTTTTGAATCCAACAGGGGAGGAGCCAAAAAACCAAGCAAACAATACCAGAGTATAACCTCATTGTCCTAAATTTTAAAAATTATATATTTTTGTACTAGATCTAAACATTCCCAAAACTATTCAGATGTAAAACTCGAAAACAAAAGGATAGTAGCAACAATCCCCTACAAAAAACCCAAAACAGACAGATTTTTGAACAAAAGCCACAAATAATGCTCTTAAATACTGAAAAAAAGAAATAAACGAGAAACACATAAACCAACTATAAACCAAGAAAAAACAAATTAAACAAAATAGACGATAATTATGCATGCGAGGAAGCATGAAAAATGGGAGAAAAAGAAAAATCCGAGCCAGACATCAAAAAAATGAAAGCAGAAAAAGACATTGAAGGGCTAATAAAGGCACTGAAGCAAGAGAAAAAAGAAGTAAGAGAAAACGCAGCAATAGCACTCAGAGAAATAGAAGACCCAAAAACAGTAGAACCGCTAATACAAGCACTAATACAAGCAATAAAAGACGAAGAGTGTAACATCACGAATGGTGTAGTATGGGTTCTTAAAAAGATGAGAGAACCAGCAGTAGAACTACTAATAAAAGTACTAAAAGATGTAAACAAAGATGTGCGAAAGACAGCCATCCAAGCTCTTAGATTGATGGAAGATGAAAGAGCAATCCATCCAGTAATACAAGCAACAAAAGACCAAGATAAAGACATAAGAAAGGAAGCTGTAAAAGTCCTGAGATTTATAAGTAAGAAAAGGGCGGTAGAACCGTTAATACAGGCACTAAAAGACGAAAATAAAGACGTACGAAAGGAAGCCGCCGAAGCTTTAATGTTCATAAATGATGTGAGAACAATAGAACCGCTAATACAAGCAATAAAAGACGGAGATAAGGACGTACGATGGAGCGCCGCATGTGCACTAATAGCGATAAAAAGTATAAGCGCCGTAGAATCACTCATAGAAGCACTAAAGGACATAAATAACGATGTTCGATGGAGCGCCGCAATCTCTCTCGGAAAAATAGGGTATGAAAAAGCAACGGAACCACTAATACAGGTACTAAAAGATGAAAATCGTCACGTTAAATCCGCAGCAGCAGAAGCCCTAGGGGAAATAAGAGATGGTAGAGCGGTGGAACCACTAATACAAGCACTAAAAGACGAGGATGAAGATGTTCGAGCTAGCGTAGCGCTAGCATTGGCAAGTATAGAAGACAAGAGAGCAGTAGAACCACTAATACAAACACTAAATGATGAGAATGTGGTTGCTAGACATAGAGCAGCATTTGCGCTGAAAAATATGGGAGACGCAAGGGCGGTGGAACCACTAATACAAGCACTAAAAGACGAAAACTCAGAAGTTCGAGAAATGGTTATAGAAGCGCTTGGAAACATAGAGGACATTAGAGCGGTGGAACCACTAATACAAGCACTAAAAGACGAGGACTGTATTGTCCGATGTAAAGCCGCAGGTTCGCTTGGATTAATAGGAGACGCAAGGGCGGTGGAACCACTAATACAAGCACTAAAAGACGAAGATGAGGATGTTCGAAGGGGAGCAGAATGGGCCCTTGGACAAATAGAAGGAAGGAGAAGAAAGGGCAAAAGAAGCACTCGCCAGAGCGTCTATAAAGACAACCACAAAGTACTGAGAACTATAGAAGACGCCATGCAGGAAATCGATTATGAAAAAGATTACGAACTGTGAACTCAAAAAAATTAAATGAAAAAATATTATAAAAAGGAAACAATTATTCAAGTAAAATCAAACTAAAATAATTCAGGATAAACTAGAAGAATTCGTTGTAAAAAATAGGAGAAAAAGTGCATTAGGGAAGCCCTCGCGCCTATAGCCCGCCCTTACATAAAGGGGGGAGCCGCAATTTTGTGAATGGGGCGGGTATTTTTTATTCCATTTTTTCATCAATGATATGATGGTTTACAGAATGTCTTCGTAGCACTTTTCATCATAAAAATTGTTTTCTTTCTTGTCATGATTGGGGTAATAGATTTGAGCGAAGAAATGATTTTTCTTGGCGATTTTGTCATAATTCCATGGTGGTGGTAAACACTCGGGGCACCAATGTCCAGCTCTTACAATCAGTGTAGGAGTAGCTTCAAACTCGTGACCGAATGCGCATTTCCACTTGAGCTTTGTTCTCATGTCAATGAAATTATCTGAGAGACATTCTCCGCCCCTAAATTTAGCTGCGCCTTGAGCATCTTCCAAATCTATTTTTTCATTCGGTTTTTTATCATCATAACCATGGTCTAAGAGAATATAATCCCCATCCGCTTCTGGCATATCAACATCCCAATCAGGTATGGTCTCAAATTTTTCCCTAGATCCGTAAAATGCAGCGATTCTTTTTTCATTGTTGTTTTTTATCCAATACATTGTTCCATCTTTTCCCAAGGTCATCTTTTCAGTGAAGAATTTTTTAATAAAATATTTTGGAACTATTTTTCCGAGTTTAATATACCAAGGTGCTGCATCTTTTACTTGATGATAATGGTCTTCAAGCGACTGCCGCCAATGTCCTAAATGTTCATTAAGCATATGGCTATCCGCAAACCAGTTACAATGGAAGTTTCTCAAAGCAAACCAATTTCTTTTCATTATTTTACGATAATCTCCCATCCCCAGTATCTTCATCATATCCCTAATGTAATCAACGAAAACAAACCTGCACACCGGACCCCCGCCCATATTATATATTCTACCCCAAAAATCATCGGGGACTTCCAAACATTGAACTAATCCATACCCCGCATCATCGGCAGTCACGAATTCTATATGAGTGTTGATTGGCTGGTGATACAAAATTGGATCCATAAGCGACATCGCATCAGGGAGCGCAATATAATAAGTTTGCCGAATCGAAGCCCAATATTTCAAGCCCGACTCGATAACTATCCTTTCAGCGCGAATCTTTGTCGTCGCATAAAAGTCAAAAACACTTGGTTTAAGAGGATCCCCCGTCCTGACCATATGAATTGGTGGAAGCCTATCACCATACTCCGCCACTGATCCAATATTCACGAGGCGGATATCATCACCATTATTCGGCTGCGCTTTGATGGCGGCAACAATATTCTTAGCAGCTCCCACATTAATCTTTTCAGCCAAAGGCGGATTATGATCTGCTGCCGGGGCAATGAAAGCTGCGGGATGGAGTACAAAATCCGCACCAGTAACCGCCGTTAACACATCTTCATAATTAGTCAAATCCCCCCATACAATCTTTAAATCGTCAAGTTCAACAACCCCTCTTTGCCCGACTGGTATTCTTTTACGCCCCTCATACTCTCTGAATAGTTTCTTATTTTCTTTAGAGGGCCTAACCAGAATCACAGTATCATATCTATCTCGTCTCCTACGTAACTCTTTAAACGCAGCACCGCCCATAGAACCAGATGCACCGGTTAAAAAAACTGTTTTCTTCGCCATTCCACATCTCCAATTTTTTCCATTTAAATTCAAATCCTAAAAACCTATTCTATTTTAACCAATCAAACTAAACACCAAATTTCAACTCCCATTACATTATCCTTCTCTTAACAGTAACAAAAATTTTTCCAGGTTACCCACAATCCAGAGTCGAACCTTAATATTAAAGGTTTAGCTCCCCACAACTTTAGCTCCCCACAACAATAGAGAAAAAACACTAGGAGCCACAGTTAATGGTAGTAATGTATTTGCTTCCGCAAGCAATGGGAGCATCGATCCTAAAACTGACGCTGAAGGATATAGGGACTGGACCCCAGTACCCTACAAGATATAATCTTGAGTAACATTCTATATTCAGAACCAAGACTCTACAAAACATATCCATACTTATCCCTAAGCGGTCATCACCCCCTACATTGCTACAACTGTATTTAGCACCCCATTTATTTGGGCCCTTTCTGAAAAAATTCATCTGTAGCGGAAAAAAGAATGCTTATAGAGAGCCAAAAACCCTAAAAAATAAATTAACAAATATTCAAAAAAGGCAAGAACTATTCAAACAAAAAGCAGGCTAGAGGAACACTAGAAAAACTAAAGAAAAAGTGCATTAGGGAAGCCCTCGCGCTATATCGCCCACACCAATACACAAAAAAAGAAGACCAACAACGACAATGCAAGTGAGGGGGGAAAGCGATTAGTGAGCTTAGTGTGGAATGTGCAGCGTGAGGTTCAACTTCCCCGATTAGATATTGTGTATTTTATAAATAAAAATCTTTTGCTTGTTTTCGGTGTTTTTTTCCTTTTGTTTTGTTTTTTTGGATTTTTATAGGCTTTTTGTTTAAATATGCTGGTGTTTTATGTTTTTTGTACATGTTTTTTGTAGGGTTATGTGAGTATTTTTTGTGTGTTACTCGCCTTTTTATTATTTTTTGTTGTGAATTTTTTCAAGTTAACTGCGGCTTATTATGGTTCGGAGGACCCTTCCATGGTAGAGGATAATTCACATTTCTCGATTTTTGGCAGTATTAGTGGCGGTTCCGGTGCAGGTACCGGTTATGGTTCCGGTTCTAGTTCGGGGAAGAGCGATGTTTTGAGGAGATTGATGGGGGGTGATTTTTGTAAACGGGCTATTTTTGATGCTTTGAGTGGTGGGGGATGGTACACTGTTCTCGATTTATGTCGTGTGGCGCGTAACTGGGATCATGCTGTAGGAATTGTAAGGGTGAGCACTATCTTAAACCAGTTTCAGCAGTCTTTGGGTAGTGATTTTTTGGAGTCTAGGATGGGTAGAGACGCTACTGAGTGGCGTATCAATCCTGAATTTTTACGCTCTGTAGCGGGCGTCCTTTCCGAGTTGAAGCCCCGTGATAATAAGACTGAGACTAAGATTTCGGAAGGAGTTAAGAACGATAACGTGAAACCGCCCAGTGGTCTTCTCCGCAATCTCTTGGGGAAAACTTCCCAGGATTTAGATTTGTAGTTTTTTTTCAGACTTATTTGTTGTTTGATTTCTCATTTGTTTCGCGTAATTGTTCGCTTTTTTGGCGTTGGTAAAATTCTTAAACATCTTTCAATTTGGTTTCTATGGAGTTTTAAGTTAAGTTAAGGTAAGGTAGGGTATGGTTTTAGCATGGTTCAGATAGTTATAGATTCGAATAAGTGTCTTGGTGAAGGGATATGTAGGGCTGTTTGTCCTAAGGGTGGGCGGATTTACAAAATTGTGGAGTTAGATGGAAAGCGTTTGGCTGTTGTTATGGATGAAAGCAGCTGTCTTGGCTGTAAATTGTGCATGACGAGATGCCCACATGATGCTATTAGGATTGATTTTAAGAAGAGGTCTCGTTTTCGGGATGTAGAGTTTTGATTGATTTTTTCTCTTTCTGGTTTTGTTTTGTGTGTGGTGTTTTGGCTTGTTTTTTGTGGGTTAATGTTTTAAGTTTTGTTACGACTGTATTTTTTAGAATTTTGTTTTGGCGGCGTGCGATTATGGTTTGTGATAAGGTTGGGAGGCCTATTCGGGATATTCGGGTTTCCCTTACGCATCGTTGTAATCTTAAGTGTATTTATTGTCATGGGGAGGGTGAGCGTCATCCTGTTGGTGAGTTGGGGGTTTCAGAGATTGAGAGGGTTGTGGCGGTGGCGGCGGGTGAGGGTGTGCGGCGGGTGAAGTTGACTGGTGGAGAGCCGCTGCTGCGTAGGGATGTTTTCGAAGTGGTGGGGAGGCTTTCCTCTATTCCTGGAATCGAGGAGGTTTCTATGACTACTAACGCCACTTTGCTTGCGGACATGGCGGGTGAGCTTAAGGAGGCGGGGTTGAAAAGAGTGAATGTTAGCTTGGATTCTCTTGTTCCTGAGAGATATAAGGAGATTACGGGTTTTGATAAGTTGGACTCCGTGCTGAGGGGGATTGATGAGGCGGTGAGAGTTGGACTTAGTCCCGTGAAGATTAACATGGTATTGTTAAAGGATTTGAATGATGACGAATTCTGGGATTTAGCAAGGTTTTCCAGGGAGAAGGGCGTGATTCTACAGGTGATTGAACTTGTGGATCTTGGGGATAACTCCATCTTCCAGCGTTATCATGCGGGCGTCGAACCTTTAGAGAGTGAACTGCAGCGTCAAGCGGAAAGAATTGTCACTAGAAGTATGCATAAAAGAAAAAAGTATTTTCTACCCGGCGGGGCGGAAGTGGAGATTGTTAAGCCAGTGCATAACAGTGATTTCTGCTCCAACTGTACACGCATTCGGCTTACAAGCGACGGTAAGCTCAAACCCTGCTTGATGCGAAACGATAATCTGGTGGATGTCGCTGAACCACTAAGAAAAGGGTCAGATCCGAAGACTCTCAGAGAGCTGTTCTTAAAAGCAGTAGAGTTACGTGAGCCTTACTACAGAGCCGAGGATGAGTAATTATTCCAACTGTTTACGATAAGCCTTCCTTTCTGAATGACCGGGCTTAGTTTGTTATATTTTTCTTCCGTCAGCCTAAATGGATCTTTTTAGGAGTTCCATCAGGTCCACTAGTTTTATTTTGGAATCAGAGTATCTGATGGCTCTTTCAAAGTTGAATTCGCAGATTGGGCAGGTGGTCACAAGCATTTCTGCTCCAGTGGCTTCTGCTTCCTTTACTCGTTTTTCTGCTATTTTTACTGCAACCTCGGGATAAGCGGCCATCATCCCTCCGCCCGCCCCGCAGCACTTCGCATCGAATTTGTTGTGCTCCATTTCTCTCAGTTCCAATCCGGGAATACTTTTCAGAATTCTGCGTGGTTCCTCCACTACTTTCATATGTCTGCCGAGGTGACAAGGGTCGTGGTAGGTGACGATGGATTTTACGGGTTTGGTGGGTTTTATTTTTCCCTCATCCAGCATCTTCGCGACCGACTGTGCAATATGTTCCACTTCTATATCGAAGTTGAAGTATTTTGGATACTCCTCGGCGAAAATTTTGTAGCAACCCGGACAACCGGTAATGATTCTTTTAATACCCGCTTTTCGGAACGCATCTACATTCCTTTTCCCGTTCTCAATGAAGTCTTCTAAAAAGCCGGTGGTGAGCATAAGGCTTCCGCAGCAACCCTCCTCATTTCCCAGATAATTCAGTTTTAACCCGTTATCGATGAGCAGTTTGGCTGAGGATTTTAACCAGTCTGGAAAAATGTAGGGATAGGTACAGCCGGCATATAGGAGAGTGTCAGCGGATTTTGAGAATTTAACATCTTTCGCCCAAGTGGCTCTCTCGTTTCGGGATTTCAGGTAGGGATTACTGTTTCTTTTGATTTCCTCTACGCCCCTCTCGTGATACTCATCCTTTAATCCCGCCTCCACCAAGTCTGCCCTGAGAGCCTCGGTAATTTCCACGTTATGAAGGGCACATTTTGAACTGCAGTAGGCACACGTCGCACAGAGATTTATACAGTCTAGGAGTTCCTTGCTTGGTTCCAGAACTCCCTCCAACAGTCCTCTGGCTATAAGCATCCTACCGCGACAAGAATAAGACTCAAAACCCATTTCTCTATAAACCGGACAGAGCTCCCTGCAGTAGCCGCACCGAGTGCGGTTGCAAGTGTATATATCTTCCTTGTACTCATCTATGTGTTCCATTTTTTCACCCTTCTTAGATTTTTGATATCCTTACAGTTATTTTTCTGGTTTTATCCAGCATGATTCAAACTTTTTGCCGGGGTTCATTATGTTTGCGGGGTCGAATACCTCTTTGATTTTTTTCATGTATTTTAGCGCTTCTCCGTGTTCGTACTTGTTGAAGCCTCCTAGTCGGTCTCCGTCGCCGATGTAGGTGCTCATGGTCCCTTCTAAGTCTATGGCCATTTTGCTCATTTCTTCGACGTATTTGTAGAAGCGTTTTACTTCTTCGGGGTTGCTGTCGTCTACGAATACTGCGAAGCTTATGCTGGGGCTTATGCGGTTGGGTCTTTCGTTGTATACGCACATTCCTAGGATTTCGATTTGGTTTTTTTCTGCTATTTCTAGGAATTTTTTGTAGGCTTCTTCTATTCTGCCTATGGGGATTCCTAGGTCTGCGGCTCCGAATTTTTTCTGTCTTTGGGAGTCGGGCCATTTCTGTTTGAAGGGTTGGAACTGGAGGGTGTGTTTGCTGGTCCACCATCCGTCGATGATTTCCCTCTCTTTTACTTTTACTCCTCCGCTTTCTTCTAGTATTTTTAGAGCGTATTTGTGTACGAAGTTTACCACTTCTTCGTCGCCGTTGAAGGATACGAATAGTAGTGCTTCAGCCCAGTCTGGGATGTCTGGTTCTTTTCCGTACTTTTCTCTGTAGGCGTGGGTGTAGAATCCTAGGCGTCTTCTGCAGTTGACGTGTGCGCTTTCGACGCTTAGGCCAGCTTGGAGGAGTTTTTGTAGGGCGTTTATTGCTTCTGAGATGGATTTGAAGACTGCCGCTTCCACTGCTCTCGTTTGAGGCTTGGGGAATACCTTCAGCGTGGCTTCTGTAACCACTCCGAGGGTGCCCTCCGCTCCTATCAGGAGCCAGTGTAGTTTGTATCCTGAGGAGGTGCATAGTGCCTTTCTGTGTCCTACTCTTAGAATTTCTCCGGTGCCAGTTACAATTACGGCGTTGAGGAGGTAGTCTACCAGTTTTCCGTACTTTATGCCAAAGGTGCTGTCGTTGTCGCAGGATATAGCGGCGCCGACTGTGGACGCGGGTTTGCTTTCGGGGTCGTGTGGCCACCATAAGCCGTGTTTTTCTAGTTCCTTGTTTAGTGTTAGGACGGGTATGCCGACTTGTGTGGTTACGGTTAGGTTTTCTTTATCTATTTCCAGAACCTTGTTGAGTCCCTTGGTGTCTATGGATATGCCTCCTTTGATTGGGGATACACCTCCGCCCATTCCGGTTCCTCCTGCAAACGGGATAACTGGAATCTTTTGATTGTATGCGATTTTTACTATTTCCGCTACTTCTTCCGTGGTTGAGGGTACTACGACTAGGTCGGGGAGTTGCGCCTCTTTCGCGTTTCGGGGAGACCAATCTCTGCTGTAAGCCATTCTGTGGAATTTTTGCATTGAAACTTTTTCCTCGCCTATTTTCTGTGCTATTTCCTCAGCAGCCTTCTGTATTTCCAACATCATTTTAACTCCTCTAAGTGTTATCTCAATTAGTTTTTTGGGTGATAGAATCTGTCTGACCGTATATTTTGAGGGGTTTTTTCCCCTCATTTTTTGAAATATCTTGAGATGTTTTAACAGTTTTAAAACTGTATATATTTATTTCTTGTTTTTAAAAGAGAAGTAGGAAATGTTTATTCGTTAGAAATTTTACCGCTAAGTTTTTTATTGGGTAAATGGGTATATTACTCAGTGAAATAAGAGAGTCAAGGCGGAAGTGTCGCTTAGAGCGTGGATTAGTTTTCATTTCTTGAGTGAGGTGAGCTTTGTTGAGAAACGAGTCCCTCATTAAGGATATGAGCAGAATTCTGCTAGAGTTTAACGATATAAGGGAAAAGTACGATTTGGAAGTTAAACGACTCTCAGAGGCTTTATCCCATCTCGTGTCATCTAATTCGGATGGAGATAGACTGAGGAACGGAGAAAAGGCTCTTGATTGCATATTCGACACAGACGAGCATTTGTTTAATTTTGAAAGAGTTATGACGGATTTAATAAGTTTGGAGATGACAAAAAACCGTGTCCAGGCTATGACTTCGAATTTTATTTCGAGGGTTAGGTCTCAGAGGGAATCGCTAAGCGAACTTCAAAAGAACATTAAAAACTACTTGAAGGTTAGCGACAACTCTGACCTTTCAGAAACTGCTGCAAGAGATCTTCAGAAAAGCTCAGAAGTGTTTAGGAAAAACGTGTTAGAAACAAAGAGGGAAAGCGAAAGCTTAACTTCGCTGCTCAGAGATAAATACGAAAAAATTCGCCTAGGAAAATCCAATTATATTTAATTTATTCCTTCATTTTTCCTCTTTTTCTTTTGGTTTCTTCTCTTTCTTAGATTCCTTCTTTTTTCCGTATTCTTTAACAAAACCTATGATGTAAGCAGCCATCGGAAAAGAGAAGGCTATAGGCAGTAATAGCACTAGAACTATTTCGGGTTGTGAAACCTCAACGCTTTCAATAACGGGTAAAGGAGCTCCAACTTGATTTAAGGCTATGAGTGCTGCGAAACATATGAAGGAGAAAATAATAACGCCTCCAACACGGAGAAGAGTACCGATGAGGGCGGAGCGGGTTACCTTGCCGAAACTCGGAGCCGCTGCTACCGCGGTCAGTGTTTCTCTCGCTTGCGGGATTTCTGTGTAAACTTTGTCCACGTATGCTTGAAGCCGCCTGATGTCGTGGAGCGCTTCTTTTTTCACTTTTTTCTTTTTAAAAATCTTCATTTCAACAATATTTCTAAGAAATTTTATAGCCTCTTGGCTGAGCGTTGATTTTTTCGAGGTTTCTTTTGTCTCCTCGGTAACCGCTTCCTCTGGCGCCAAGGCAATCTCTTCCACAACTTTCAACTGCTGCTCAATCATCTTCCTTCTTTCAAGCGCTGGGGAAGTAACCTCATCCATATATATAACTTGGAAACCGATTTCCACATAAAGGTAGCATATAAGGGCCGCAAAGAACAGAGGCGAAGTTAAAAATGCGCTCGCTGCTCCAGTTACACCCCCGTATAATACACTAATATAGAAGGAAGTAGAGCTAAAGAACAAGGTATTGCTAGGTAAACCAATGTTAATCATCTTAGTTAAAGCGGCGAGCGCTAACATTGTCTGCATGCAAATAAATGAAGAAACCAGATATCTCATCCTTATCTTCAAAAAAAAGACAGCACCGGTAATAATGGCAACAAGAAGTAGGAACGGGAATAGAAAATAATAAAACGACCACAAGGTAGTGAGGGCTAAGTCACTCAGTACAGTCATCCACAGGTTGGGCCAGATCAAATACTCCATCGGGAAAGTGTTCAAAAACAGGATCAAAGGAAAAGGATTAAACCACATTCTCGATGTGAAAAGATCCATATAATATTCTAAAACTAAAATGTTATCATAGAATGTGAAGGAAAGTTGAGCCAGCGGGGGCGCGAAAAGCTGGGCTGATAGTTTATCTAACTCTCTAACCATAATGGTAAAAACAAACTGCACCAGTCTCCAGAAATCACCTAGAAAAATGCCCAAGTTGCTAGGACTCCAGGTCTCAATTGGTCTATAAAATGTATACCACGTGTAAGAACTCCAGTCATAGTATCGAATCTCATGGAAGACACGCGACCAAATGTTGGTGAGAACCACTAGTAGAGAACCCAAAAAGGAGACCGCGGCAACAATTTTTAACGATAATTTAAACTGTGAACTTTTCATAGGATTACCTCAATGCTACACCTTTCTTTTTGGCCTTAAGATACTGGCTTACAACCGCCGGTAGGAAATCGTCGGGACCAACATCTATAACTTCCACATCCATTTTCACAAGTTCATCCACAATTTTCTTCCTCTGTTCCAGCAATTCCTCAGAAATGGCCTCTGCTAATGCTCTCTGAACAGGGGTCAACTCACCAGAGTACGCTTCAAACCACGGTCCAAAAGGCGAGATGACTAATAATGAGTTTTTATGAGCTCGAGCAAGTTTACACGCATCTATCATGTCTCTGCTGCTTTCTTCAAGATCTGTGAAAATGATGAAGAAGCTTCTTTTCGGGGTGCGTTTTAGAATCCATTCCATTACTTTCATCATGCGTGTTCCGCCTCGAGGTTCCACGGTGGCTAATGCCTCTAAGATATGGTAAAAGTAATCCTTCCCCAGTCTTGGCTTAACGTAACTGTGAACCTCGTTTGAAAAGGCGACCACACCTACCTCATCTCTACGCTCGAGTGCAAGCATTGCCAGAACTACCGCCGCTCTTATTGAGTAGTCAAGTTTTGTGTTGTCTGGGAGGCCTCCGCCCATACTAGCGCTTGTGTCCAGTAGTATCAAAATTGTGATGTTCTTTTCGGTTTCGTATTCCTTGATCATTATTCCTCCGGTTTTGGCTGTAGCTTTCCAGTCGATTCTTCGGTATTCGTCCATGGGGAAGTAGTTTCTTAATCCGAAAAACTCGGTTCCTATGCCCTTTTGTCTTGTTTTGTGACTTCCGAACATGCGTCCTAAAGTTCTTTGCCCAACCATAGCCTCCATTTTTCTTACATCTTGGTAGGAGGGATAGATTAAGAGTTCGGTGTAGATTTCGAATTGTTTCTGTTCGAGGTGTAAGCCGAGTCGGTCATGCACCACCAGTTTTGTAGGGCCTATTTTGTGTGTTCCTCTTCTTCGACACTGTAAAACGTAAGAAAAGACTTTCTTCTCTCCGGGATCTAACCTGGTGGTCATTACGCTTTTTCCAAGAACCAGAGTGAATATCTCAGGATAGGTGTCGAATACTTCTAAGTAGTCTATTCTCAACCTTCCCTTATTTTCAACAGTTACCGTTACGAATACAAAATCTTCTGCAAACACCTTTTCCTTATCGATGGTTCTTGTTATTTCAATATTATCCAGATTCACAGCCAACCCAAAATAGGGCATACTTATAACGGATGCCAGAATTAGGAAAATTCCGAGGAGCACCAAGTAGTAGTTTACACTGGAAAATCCGAAAGCTAAACAGAAAACTCCGCTGACAATTACCACTCCGCCTCTAGCAGTAAGCAAAAATATTATCCCTCGGAATTTTTTAGATCGGTATAGCGATTTCTCCCACAATGCTCGCAATTATCCGGTTTACCGACACTCCCTCAAGCTCTGCTTCCGGTCTTAGAATCAAACGATGGTTTAAACTCTGCTGTGCTATCGCCTTTATATCATCAGGGATAACATAGTCTCTGCCATTCAGAGCGGCTCTCGCCTTGGAACCTTCCATCAAGACTATAGACGCTCTGGGGCTTCCTCCCAGAAGAACTTGAGGGTTTCGCCTTGATCTAATCACAATATCACGTATGTACTCCATTATTTCAGGCGCGACATATACACTCTGTACAACACTCTGCATTTTTGCTAGAATGTTCGGTGAAGCTACTGATTTGATGTTCTCATCGTCTGCTCCGGTTCTTCTTTTGAGCATTTCCACCTCTTCACTATCTGTAGGATAATCCACATTGAGTTTGAACAGAAATCTGTCGATCTGCGCCTCTGGTAGGGGATAGGTTCCCTCATGTTCTATGGGGTTCTGTGTTGCAAGTACCATGAAGGGTTTGGGAAGAACATGCCTCACCCCTTCTATAGTGACTTGTTTTTCCTGCATAGCCTCTAATAGAGCCGACTGTGTTTTTGGCGGCGCCCTGTTTATTTCGTCAGCAAGCACAATGTTCGCGAAAACCGGGCCTTCGCGGAACGAAAACTCGCTTGTTTTCTGGTCGAAGACATAGGTTCCCAGTATATCTGAAGGAAGCAGGTCTGGTGTGAACTGTATTCTCTTAAACGTGCAACCCAGAGATTGTGCAAAGGTTTTCGCCATATAGGTTTTAGCCACTCCCGGAACACCTTCAAGTAGGACGTTGCCATCACACATCAGTGCGATAAAGACATCCTCCAAAATCTGGCTCTTTCCTACAATGGCTTTGTTAACCTCGTTCATAATCTCGGAAGCTATTTTCCTAACAGCATTTATACCGCTAACTTTGCGGGTTTTTTCCTTTTCCTTTTCTCCGGTTTCGGTTTCCTCAGACATTTCATCTAACACTCTCCAACAATCTCTGCATCTGGAAAAATAAATCCAAAAACTCGATTTTGCTCATAAACATCTGTTTTCTTCCCGCCGAAATTTCCTCACATAAATCAAAAAGCTTTCTTACCTCTTTTTCTTTTATGCTCGGATTCTTGGCGACGGCAGCTTTAACAGCTTCATCCACGCTGAAACCTTCCTTAAGCCCGAGCTGCCTCACGAGCTCACGTTTCAAACGTCGATACAACAACTTAACCGCATTACCGTAAAGTTGGTATTGTGTATACCACATCATCTTTTCACTAAAGAAAGTTTTACCTCTACGCATAAACACTTCCGTAGGACTAAGAGGTTCAGGCTTCTTCCCACGAGGCAACCAAAACCAAATGGAAATAACCAAAAGCACGGGGTAAATGGGAGCAGTCCACCAGGTACTTGATGCCCAGTTAATATAGCCCATCATAGAGCCGAATATTCTCGCATAAGATGTGGCGGGAAGAGCCAAATGAGCCTCATCCACAATAATCGGATAATAGGGGCCCACTCTACCCTGAGCTAACCAATCAACAATATTAGTGGCAAAAATGCGATTATCAGCCCGGTTTATCATATCATCATTAAAAATACTTGGATCACTCACCAGAACAATTCTACCACTACCGAGCTTCATCTGCTTCAAGTCATAAGCAGCCACAACATACTGAGGACCTTGAACGTCGGGGGGTGTATCTATAACAAAATTATTATCCACATCCAACCAGCTAAGAAGGGAGCTTGTAGCCACCACATTTCCATATTGAACATTAGCTAGAGTACAGGCAAAGTTTAACACCACTTGACTTACGCCCTGCGTAAAGGTGTAGTTAGCATTAAAAATCGTTATCACTGGTGCGCTTGTCCAAGATGTTAAATTAGCATCCGTTGGCTCATACAAAATGTGTCTCGTGAATGGCGGATTAAGAATATCAATAGGTATCCCAAGCATGGGAAAAAGCTGAATAAGAAGTGTATTAGCCGTACCGAAGTCATCAGCTATCAGCAAACCACCACCCTCCCTCACAAAATTAGCCAACTGTGATACTTCAACCGGATTAAAGTAAGGCATGGAAGGCCCAATGATTAAATAGGTTGAGTCGGGGTACCTACTAAGAACACTTAGGGAGGAAAGAAGGGGTCTAACTTCGTATCCCTTAATATTCAAATCCGCTCTAAACTGTTGACAACCATTATAGAATGGATTATAGATTGAGAAGTCAATCCCATAGGAGATATTCATTGCGGTGTTACCTGGAAGAAGAGGGAGTAATAGGGGGAGCCAAGCAATCACAAAGACCACGATGTAAACAGCGGTTTTGATTTTGCTTCTAGGCAAGCTTTAAACTACCTCCGGAAATAAGACTATAGAGTTCTGCAAAGTACTTAGCCGCCTTATTGTAATCCTCCTTTTCCAGAGTTTGGCTGCTGTAACGAGCCTTCTCAAACAATTGCGTTAGACCGTTAACCAGTTGAGGATTAAGTCCTTCCTTCTTTATAACCATCACTGCAAATTCACGCGTGGTCTCATTAGGAGCCCTCACAATACCGGAGTACTGGTTCACAGTGTCCGCAAACATGCCATAAAGGTACTTGACAGCGTCATTGAATTTACCCCCGCCAACCAAGTCCTTAAGCTCAGCAATCCTAGCTTGCAAATTCATAGG
This sequence comes from Candidatus Freyarchaeota archaeon, assembly GCA_030587365.1. GTDB lineage: Archaea > Asgardarchaeota > Jordiarchaeia > Jordiarchaeales > Jordiarchaeaceae > Jordiarchaeum. Next base: position 40,581 of record JAUQZE010000043.1, read on the forward strand.
CGTAACAGCCTTCTTCTCTTCCTTAGGGCTAACTCTCCTAGCCAAACAAATTACACAAATAACAGCAACAACAGCCAAAACAATAATAACCAGAAGCCAAGAAGCTTCAGAACCCATCTGCAAAGCATAATACAATAATAACATAACAGCCAAACCTCCAAAATCACTACCTTGCGTAATATAAACTGTTGCCGAATTAGAAGAACCTGTATCTAGAGTCAAAACAATTGTTACATTACCCACAGTATTATTGTTAGGATTAATAAAGTAAGTATACAAAATTGTCCCTGCGCCACTAGTAACGCTGGGAGAAAGATTAGTCGAATTCCAAGTAATATTTATTGTTCGCCCCATTATAGGATTCCCATTAGAATCAACAGAGGTACAACGTATATCATAATAACTTCCAAGTACACCAACACTCGGAGACTGAAAAACCAATTGAGCACTATTAAAGACATGTAACTCTGTGACTCTCCAAGAACCACTGTGAAACTCATCACCAGCATAGCTTATATTAAGCGCAGACAACGCATTAACAGGTAAAATAGAAAGATCGGAGCTATCAAGTGTGATATTAAACTCACCGTTTATCCCTGTATCATCACTGCCTAAAAGTGTGGGTCCATAGTAAACAGAAATAGTCTCGCCCGGAATTCCGACTCCAAAACTATCCCTCAACACGCCTGTTATGTAAGCATTTTCGGTAGGTAGTACTGATCGTGGTTCAACACTCTGTTTTGCGTAAATCCCATTAAGTGATAGGCTCTGGTAGCCGAAACCAGAAGAACCAATTGTTGTTCTAACATATATCCTGATTATTCTTGATGTACTCGAAGCATTAAATAGTTGTTCATTATCGGTAGCGTTGATAGTATAGTATCCGGTGTAAAAATTACTATTTGAAATAACTATATTTCTACTGAAGTAGCCTGTACTGTTCGTAGTTGCCGGATAAGAACTTTGGGTGGGTCCATAGAACCAAATTGTAATACTTGTATTAGGTCGAAAAGCACCAGATCCGTCTAGAACCCAACCACTAACAGTAATGGTATCACCTATAGCAGCATCATTAGGAGCATAATTTATTACAATTAATCCCGTATCGTAGATGTAGACGTTTACTTGGGAGGAGTTTACACCGAGAATTCTACCACTTTGCGAACAATTAGCAAAAACCTGAACAACAGCTTCAGTTTCCCAAGCGGTGTTTGTATATAAAACATAGCCAGAAGAATTGGTGCTAGAATTAGTAAGTCTGGTTACTGCACCACCCGCTGTGCTATTATCCCACCATATTGATACATAAATATTGTTAATTCCAGTTCCGTTATCATATACTAAGCGAGCCGTAATATTAGTTGTATTACTATTTCTGAGCGTTGAAGGATTAACCGACACTGATAGTGATGGTCTAACATAGACATGTATACCGTTTGAATCCGAGGCTGAGGTGGCTGGAGTTATTGGTAAACCCAAATAATCGCCGGAAAAGTTTGCCGAGAATATGTAATCTGTGAGATCTAGTGAGGAACCCGGGCAATATATCTGGAAGTAGCCAGTATTATTAGTTAAGCCGCTTGTAACAAACGTTGTTCCATTACGATATACTTCAATGTTCACGTTAGGTATTCCCATAATTGAACTGTTGGCACAGTCTGGGTCAATAAGTCTTCCTTCTACTATTACTCCTCCCTCGTTCCGGATAAGATAGTAATTATTTCCCTGATAAGTAGCAGTTGAGGTAGCGGACATACCGTCTATCTGAGAAGTCCCATTTAGGAGTACACCAGTATAGTTTGTAGCTATCGGAATACTGGAGGATATTGTTTGATTATACGCCTCAGCTAGAAACAATACTGGTCCGACGCGAAAACTATTATTCAGGGTTGTGCTGTTTTGAGCCAAACCGTTTCCATCTGTTGTATCATTTCCAATAAAGATTCTATTCATTGTTACTGGATCAAAAATATAGAATGACACATTAGCACCACTAACTGGACTACCAGAGGTAGCGTTTGTGAGAGTTGCATTAATCGTGATTGATGTTCCTCTCGGTACAATTAGTGGTGATGCATTTAATTCTAGGTGATATGCACCTTGGACATTAGGGTCGGGGTTAGTTCCGTTTTGTGCGGGCCCAGGTGTGGGGTCAAATTGTACCCACTCCCCACCCCCACTAGATGTCGGTACCCAAACCTCTGCCCAAGCATGAGCATTTATAGCTCTTATAATGTGAACGAGCCCCAGTTGAGGGTCTACGGTTATTTGTCCCCCTACGAATCCAACCACAAGCCTAGCTGAGATGCCTAGTTCTCTAAGCGCCATTACGAATGCACTCGCGAAGTGAACACAGATTCCTTGCCCGCCCTCTAAAAACCACAACACAGGGTCTTCTCCCTGCGGCGGGCCCCCACCATTTAATAGAATACTCATATTGTAGGTGTACGCGCCTCCAGTTAGAAGAGATAAAGCACTCATAGCGGTTTGATAAACTGTACCACTATCATCTATGCTGTTTACAAAGTTCATAAAAGTAGTATTCGCTTCCAAGTAGGATGGAACTTGAGTGTAAACACTACTAATATAAGATGGCGTCTGCCCAGGATAGCCTGCAGTACTATTAATCACAGCCAGATTGAAGGGATATCCCGCAGCCGTATAGTTTATGGTCGAGAGCCCTGACCCAGTGTAACCTCCGTTAAGGAAAGTGCTGTTATACTGGTCCATACTAATGTTGAATGAGATGAGATCTCCCTGTATGGTTTGGATTGTATATCCACCAGCCTCTACTATAGTGTAATTTGCAAATAGTGCTGGTATTATGGTAGATGATGAAGTGGAATGAGTGAAATTCATATATACCGTATACAGTTCCCAGGGAGAGGAAGGCACATAATTTATTGGATTGTGGGGGTAGGATCCCGTTAGAGTCTTATTCCAGTCCATGTAATAACGGTCGTATGCCTCCAGCCTCCAATACCTAGTAGGAGATGTTGAATCATTCGGATGAACTATAAGCACTATCATGTTTGGGTCGATTAGACCATAATCGAACATGTATATGGGCGGAATGAAGGTCATGTCTGGTAGGGTCATGTTTGGTAAAGTCATATTCGGTAGGGTCATGTTCGGTAGGGTCATGTTTGGTAGGTTGAATATGTTGTTGAACCAGTCTTGGGGAAATTGTGGAATGCTGAAGTTTGTGTTGATTGGTGTAATCCAAGGATAGTATATTTGTCGTATGTTTGTGACTGTGGCGTAGTTGAGTACCTGTTGTACGTAGGTGTTTTGGTTACTGCTTAGGAAGAAGTACGCCGCTCCTAGACCTAGGAGTATTAGAAGAATAAGTGTTATAGCGATGACGGCTTTCCGGGAAACCATTTTTTCACCTACGCATAATTGTAAGCTTTCCCTTTGTAGTAGAAAATATTGTTTTTGATAGTGATAAAGTTTTTGAATGTTACAAAATTTTGGAGAATAAAAATTACTGTAGAGAATAAGAATTACACAAATTAGTGTTAAATTAGTGTTAAATGCGTAATATAAAAAAGACCGCCACTTACGAAATTAATGAGAAGTTTATCGCTTTTATCTCATTGATGAATAGTGAAGTATATTTGAACTCGGTGAGGTGAGGCAACTCGAAGCCCGCTTAGAAACCATAAATTTAGTTCCTGTAGCCACGCGTAGGGTAATATTTTAAGCAAAGGTGGTTACGTTTAAATATCAGTGCTTCTGTTGGGAAAGTTTCATGTCCTGAACTCAGGGGATGTTACTTTGACCGAAATTGATATCATGTTCAGTGAGGATATGGGAAAATACGATTTTGGGCCAGGGCATCCTTTTAGAGGAGATCGGTTCACCAATTTTATTGAACGTTTTCGAGAGGAGCTTTTGAGTGTGAGATCGAGATTTGAAATTGTGGAGCCGAGATACGCTACCGAAGAGGAAATATTACTGGTTCATGATCCTCTTTACGTAGACTATGTTAAAAAGACGGCGGCGAGGAACGGTTTTCTAACGCTGGATACTCCTCTGTCCCCTGGGATGCATGAACAGGCGAAACTGGTGGTTGGAGCCGCTCTGGGAGGCGTGGAGAGGATTATGAGTGGTGATGCTTTAAAAGCCGTGGTTATCGGTGGGGGAATGCATCACGCGGGTGTGGATTATGGCGGCGGCTTCTGCATTTATAATGATGTTGCGATAGCTGCTAAGATGCTTCTTGAAAAATATAAGCTTGAGAGGATACTTATCATAGATACCGACGCTCATGCTGGTAATGGAACGGAGGACATCTTCTACGAGGAGCCTCGGGTGCTCTTCATTTCGCTTCACCAGGATCCTAGGACGTTGTATCCGGGGAAAGGTTTTATTTGGGAGATAGGCTCTGGTGAGGGTAAGGGCTACACTGTTTGTGTGCCTTTGCCTCCGGGCTCAGGATATGATGTTTATACTCTGGTTATGGATGAGATCTTCGTGCCTTTGGCGCGTGAATTTAAGCCCCAGATAATCTTTAGAAATGGAGGCAGTGATCCTCACTTTGCCGATACGCTTACTAATCTTGGTCTTTCCATGAAGGGTTTTAGTATGTTTGGACGGTATGTTGGTGAGATGTCTGGGGAACTATGTGGGGGCAAGGAGCTGGATTTCATTGGAAGCGGCTATAATCCCATTGTTTTACCTAACGCTTGGGTTTCCATTATTTTGGGACTGGCGGGTATCGACAGGATTTTACCCGAACCTGTTAAACCTCCTCTATGGCTTGATGACCCGAAACTCGTAGAATACACAAAATCTAAGGTTATTGAAGAAATTAAGTTAACCTTGAGGGATTACTGGAATTGTTTTAGGTAGTGTGTTTAATAATTCTAATGCAATCTGTCGTATTGAGGGTTGTGTGAATTCTTTGTATTGTGGGTGAGTTTCTTTGACTACTAGTAGGGAATTGGCGGCGGATATGCTCTCACAGTATGAGAGTAATTGGAGGAGTGCATCACTTCGTACTATTTTTTATAATACGGTTGATGCGGTGAATGTTGAGGATATCCCTGTTAAAACAAGTAGTTACGGTCTAATGCTAGAAACGATAAAGCGTTTTAACACGCTTGATTATTTACTTATAAGATTTATTAATAAAAAAAGTTTTAGAGAGATGGACCCCTTCTTGCGTAATATGCTTAGAATTGCCACGCTAGAGTTGAAATTCAATTATGATTCCACGGTTCATGTTGAGGACATAGTCTACAAGTTGATATCAAAGAGGCGGGGTGAGGATGATGCGAAATATGCTATGACTATTCTTAGGAAAGTTAATGAGTTCAATTTCGAGGAAGCTCTAAGGGAACTGGATCAAAATACGCAGATGAGTCTCAAATATTTTCATCCCACGTATCTGGTCAATAAGTTTGTAGAAATTTTTGGTTACGATGAAGCGGTAGAGTTGATGCAAGCTAATAATCAGAAGAAGGCGGTCTGGCTTAGAATCAACACCCTGAAAACGAGCATGGAGGAAGCGGTTCAAACACTTAAGAAGGAAGGCACGGGGGTTAAACAGGATGAAGACTTCCCAGAGGTTTTTAGGTTACAGGAAACAGAAAACCCGGTTCCTCTAACACCGGTTTTTAAAGATAGAAGTATAATAATTCAAGACAAAGCAAGCGCAGCTGTAGTTTACGCATTAGACCCTAAACCGGGAGAACATATCCTTGACGCCTGCGCCGCCCCGGGAATGAAGACCTCTTTCATTTCACAGAAAATGAGAAACACCGGTTTAATAACCGCGGTGGATAATAATCAGGCGCGTCTAAATAAGATGAAAGAACTGCTTGAAATTTCAGGAGTGGAGAACGTGGAATTCAAGTTGGCAGATTCAAGGAAGCTATCCGAAGGCAAGTACGACAAGATTCTAGTGGATGCCCCCTGCACTTCTAGCGGTGTCATACAGTCCTCACCCGAGATGAAATGGAGACTGAACCAAAACCAGGTCAACATGTACTCCTCCATTCAGAAGGATATACTCAAAAACACACTAAACCTATTGAAGAAAAACGGAACACTGGTATTCTCAACATGTTCAATTTTTCTAGAAGAGGGAGAACAAGTCATAGACGCAATAAAAGAAAAAGTTACCATTATAAAACCAAAAATTCCCGGCTCCGAAGGCTACAAGGGATACACCTTTTCCCCAAAAATAAAAAGATTCTTACCCCACAAACACGACACCCAAGGATTTTTCATATGCCAAATGAAGCTAAAATAAAAACCCCTTAACGAAAAAGGTCCCCTCCAATCTTCTGAATCAAAAAACCAAAACTCTGAATGAATAGCCCCTTTGTCTGATTGGAAACACTTATAGTATACTTCAAATAATTTAATACTAGGGTCAGCGGTCAAGCGGAGACATATAAATGCCTGAAAAGAATAGCTACAAATACTGTTACCACTGCGGAACTCAGATGGAAATAGGCGACAGCTACTGCCCAAAATGTGGTGCAGACGCTCCACCACCACCAAAATTTTGTATCATATGCGGGAAGAAACTAGCACCTAATACAAAATTTTGTTTAAGATGCGGATTTGAGCAAACCCTACCTGAAGCAGTAGAAGAGTTGGAAGACCTAAACAATGTCAAGTATATTTTTGTCCGAAATAACGCGGGATTAGCTCTCTACGAACAGAGTCTTCTCATGTCTACCGAGTTCAATGCCGACTTACTAGCCGGCTTCACAATGGCAATTTCCAACTTTTCAGTCGAACTCGGCAAAAAAGGCGTGCGGGGCTTAATTTTCCAAGAAGAAAAGGGCACCACTTCAAGAATGCTAGCAGAAGTAGGTGAATATGTAACTGTAGTTGCAATGATGAATTATGAATCCCGAAGCGTAAAGAAAAAATTAAAATTATTAGTAAAAAGAATAGAAGAAGACTGCACACCCATTTTAAAAAGCTGGAAAGGAAACGTTACAGAAATACGAGAAAAAATTGTACCAATAATAGAAGAAGTGTTCAAAGTAAGCAGACTCCCAGAACTAGAAAAACAAAAAATAAGCGAAACACAAAAAGCCCCCCAAATAGAAAACGAATCATCAACAGGAGAGGTAACCTCAGACCAAATAAATAACACAAACGATCAAACAAAAGACAGTAATACCGACGTAAACCCCCAATACATACCAAAGAAAGAACCCCAAGCTCAAAACGAGGAAATCAGATTATAACTTAATTTTTATTTCCTTAAGAATATTATAAGCGCAATATGGGAAAAAGGAGTGCTAGATTCTTTTTTAGATTTTAAAAAAAGAAAATAGAAAGTAGGTAATGAAAGCCATTACTTAAAAAGCACCGCCTTTGCTGTGCCTATTATCGATTTTTGCACGCTGTAAAAAGTATGCTCTATTCTGTTTTTATCCTTTTTAAGTTCGAAAACAATATTATGTCCTTCCTTCAACCAGCCTCTGTAAGCCGCCTCATAGAGTTTCAGGCTACTATCCGATGGCGCCTCAGTCTTATCCGGTGTTAATGGAGAGCTTATTGTTGCAACCGGGGTTACTGCCTCCTGCCATATTTCCAGATCCAAGAATTTTTTACCCTTCTCCTTATACTTTTTTATGACTTTTGCCTTGGAGTGCACCATATCTCCGGGTCTCACCATGCCCCTGAACTGCACATCAATATCCTTTAGTTCCCCGTCTTTTCCGAGCCAATTTACAAGAGCTTGAATCATATAGGCCATATCCAGAAGACCGTGAGCGATAACACCCTTTAAACCAGCCATGACTGCAATCTGCTCATTTGTGTGAATGGGATTCCCATCCCCTGAGGCCTTAGCGTATTCCACTAATTGTTCTCTTTTTATTGGTCCCTTAATGTAGGGTGGTATTTCAAAACCTTCCTCTATTTCATTAAAACTTACCATGTTTATTCCTCCCGTTCAAAATCCTCCAGGTCTTATTATGAAGGTGGTGGTTACCCTGGACACCATTTCGTTATTTTGATTTTTAACAGGTATATTGAACACTAAAAATAACATGTTGTCTTTTACATAAATCTCTTTGATTTCTACTTGCAGCTCCAGTTTATCCCCTGGTTTTACTGGTGCTAAGAGCTCGTATCTTTGTCCGCCGTGTAACAGTTTGGAAATGTCTTTAATGATTCCCTCTTCTCCAAGTTTGCCTAGGGAAGCAAATGAGGAAATCCAGTATACTGAGGTGAATGCGAGTGGAGCTACTAGTTTGCCGTCGTCTTTTTCGAGAAACTCCGGTTTCATATCATCGGTGGCTTTGGCGTAGTTTCTGATTCGGTCTCCGCTTACCTCAAAAGTTACAGGCGAAAAGGTCATGCCGATATATTTATCATATTTGGATTCGCTCAAATTGTTCCGCCTCCAAAATACTTGTTTAACCAGTTCTATCTATGCAAAAAAACTTTCGGAGTGCCTTGTTTTTGCGGTTGTTTACTATTTTTTCGTATTTAGTATTAAATTTTTATGGTCTTATGCGGTTTTTGTTAATTTCTAGTGTGGCTGGTGGATATATTTTATTATTTTTTTTAAAATATATATTATTAACTAAACTTTGGCAAATTTTAGGTTATCTCCATCTGGTATAGAGTTTTGAGGCCCTTCATGTCTGATAGAGTGAACTGCAATATCTGGTCAGCTGTTCTGACCCTCTGGGCGAGTTTCACCACTAGGTCGATGAAGGATCTTAAGACCTCCAGTGCGGCGTACCGGCAGCGGGAGCCAACCGTCTTAAGGCCGGCTCTCATCCATCCTATGGAACCGCCGTCCCTCGGGCTGAGCTGTAGGAGGGTGTGGG
>JAUQZE010000014.1 GCA_030587365.1 Candidatus Freyarchaeota archaeon
GCGAGAGAGCTGGCGGTCGCCATGTACCACATGCTCACCCGCGGAGAGCAGTACCGGTTCAGAAGGGAAGAGTCCGTGAAGAGAAAGTTTAAGAAGCTGGAACGCAGAGTTAGAAACGCTAACAACAGCAGGACAGGGATAGCCCTAGAAGAGCTTCCCCCAAAAATGAGAGAGCTCCACGTGTAGTGCAGTGCAGCATCTCCGGTGCCACTCCTCCACTTCAAAGCGCAGAGGTTTTTCATGGATGCTCACCAAAAAGAAAAAGGAGAAGAAAAAGGTGCGGAAGCCGTAAACGGGGCGGTGATACGCCCCACACTTCTAACACTAACAGCAGAAGTGTAGAACCCCCAACCTTTCAAGGTGGGGAGTATGTCAGAAAGAACTTATACGAATACAATATCTCCGGAAGATTAGGAGACATTCATGGCAGACCGAATGAAAATGACCTTAGAGAAGTGGCTGAAAAAGCGAAGGGAATACTAAAAGCGGTCACACCATAAAATAACTAAATCGAAGTTTACTTAACAAAAATTTTTATAAACATGTATAATGAAATTATGTTAACATCTAGACATAACAAGAGCTAGACGTTGGAGAAAAATAGTGCGAAACTGGATTGATTCTAGAAAGGTGTAGAAAAATGACAAGTGACGAAAATACCGTATTTGTCGGAAATACGAAACCAACCATGAACTATGTTCTGGCAGTAATAACCCAATTCAATAGGGGAACAAACGAAGTCGCAATCAAAGCTCGAGGAAGAGCAATCAGCAGAGCCGTCGACGTAGCAGAAATTACTAGACAAAGATTTCTCTCAGATGTAGTAGTCAAAAGCATAGAAATCGGCACGGAACAGATTGAAAGCGAGAGAGGACAAAGCAACGTATCAGCAATGACCATAACACTCAAGAAGTAACAATACCGCTACCAGAGAAAAATAGTCAAAGCCAGCTTCCAAGAGAACTGGCAACCAAAGAGAGAAACAATAGTAAAAACTGGGAACCAAAACTTACAGAACCAAGAATTAACAACCAAGTTCCCGAAGACAAACAAAAAAAGGAGAGGGCACAAAAAAATCAAAACAGCCCCCCTCATTTTCTTTCATTCTAATTTTCATTTTATTTAAGAAGTAAGAAATATGCGTCATAGTCAGGGGGCTCTCATTCTCAGGTTTCTTTAACGCCGTCAACAGCAGTTTCATTTTATGCGGGTTTAAATAGGTAAATGCCACACATTTTGGCATGCCTGAGAGACTGTACACTATAGCTGAAGCCAAGCTGCTGCTAGGCGTGCACACGAGAACCATCCAGAAGTGGGATAAAGTAGGCAAAATCAGAGCTATGCGCACCCCCGGCGGAAGGAGGAGAATACCCGAATCCGAGATACACAGACCATAGGGAGGTGGTGAAGGACGCTAAAAACTTATTCACTACGCCACGAGCAGGGTAGCGAAATTCTACCACTGCTCCTAGCCTACCGTAAGTCTCTCAACCAGATGCTGGAGGACATCTGGTCAACCACCACCTGGAAACCGGTGAAGCTGCAGGGCAAGAACCAGATTCGACTCTTCCCAGCCTACCGCAGGGACAAAGCCTTCAAAAAGGAGCTGAGAAACAAGCACCTCACCGACTGGAACTACTATGCAGCCCACTGGATAGACTCCGCGCTCAAAACCGCCTACTCCATCATGGACTCCTGGAAGAAAAACTACAACAGGGGAAAAAGAAAAGCCCGCCTCCCCACGGTGAACCGCCTCTTCCTCAGAGCCAAACAGACGCTCATCAAACTGGAGGGCGAGAAGCTTCGGGTAACCATCTCTCCACAACACCACGTGTACTTCGACCTCTCCAAACGCTACTTCAAGCTACCCGACACAGTATCCTCATCTGGAATAGGGGAACCCGTAATCACCTTCGACAGAATACATCTACCAATCCACACAGAAAAAAGCCTCCCCGCGTTTCCTCAGGCTGTTGTAAGAGCCCGTCGGATGGCTTGGGACTCCAACATGCTCTCACTTGACGGCTTCTCCCCGGAGACCGGCTGGGTGAAAATTGACACCAGACGCTTGGCCTCGGTGCACATCTCCTCCTTTGAGAAGCGGCGGCGTGTCCAGAAAAGGGCCAAGTCCAAAAAGGCTTGGCGTGTTCTCGGGAAGTATTCTCGGAGAGAGAGGAATCGGGCGAAGAAGCACCAGATCGAAATCGCCAGAGCGATAGCCTCCCAGGCGGAGAACAACGGGTTTGAATCTCTAAGGAAGGAGCGACTGTATACCCGGTCAAGGCTCTGGAACCGGAGAATCGCCCGAACAGACTGGCGGAGTATAAGGTGGCTGGTTGGCAACAATAGTGTGGAACTCGCTCCGAACTACACCTCAAAGCGCTGCTCCCGGTGTGGGTGGCTTGCCAAAGACCTGAAGGGGAGCCGTTGTTTTGAGTGTAGAAGTTGCGGGGCGCGGATTGACCGCCAGCTTAACGCCGCCATTAACCTTTACCTGAAGATGGAGGGCGTTCCCCACAACGCGCCCTGGTGGGACGGCGTCGTCCTGTCGGCTCTTGTGGGTGGGTACGTCCAGACCGGGGCGGAGCGGAAGGCGACCGATGAACTCGTGAGGTCGCTGCATGAAGCGGTGAAGCCCCAGACTTACATCGCCTACAACAGGTATGCCGACTCATACCTACGAAGACCTATGTAAGTTGAAACCCGACAGCAACTTGTGAATTATCGACCAGTGAACCCCGACATCCTGCCAGCTCCAGTACGGCTTCAGGTCCCTCATTCCTCTCCAAATCGGGTCAGTTTTATATTCCTTCCTCTTCTTTTCTTCGTACCTAACTATTTTTTCCAGAGCCTTACGGATCTCCTTATCCTCAAGAAAAGGAGTAATATCATCCATTCGCTTAACCCCCATTTCAGTAATTCACAAACAAGATTTCGACCCGAAGCACATGCTATTTGTACCTCTATCATATTATATCTTTAAAGTTTTACTAAAAAACTTTCTCATCGCATCCCCCCTACCGGGCTTTCACACGCTTAACTATGGGCGGCCGTCTTTTGTAAAGGACACGGTAACCGCATTCAGGACATTGAATTCGATCCTGTGAAAGATTCTCTCTTGTTAAATGTTTTCCACACTTCCCACAAATATACACCATCACAATCAACTCCTATCATGATTTTCCTAGTAAAAGAAAAAAGAACCCCCACACGAATAATGCTTTAAAATAGGGCGAAAAGATGTTATCATAACATTTTACATCTAACTCCTACTTTTTAGCCGATTATCACTCACGCATATCCATTTTTCCATTCCTGAATGATTCCCCCCCAATTTACTACGATTTAAGTTAAAAGTGGAGAGCGCCCGGTATCTGTTGGTGAAGTTTTTCAAGTGTTCCACGATTCTATCTCCGTCCATTTCGCTGAACTTGAAGGTTTTGTTCATTTCATATGAGCCCACCGTATAGATTAGACCAATCTCCATATTAACATTCTCATACAGCCCGATTCCAAAACCCATTCCACTCTCATCTACCAATTCGAAACTAAATCCAGAATCGGTGACTACGTATTTCCCATATTTGAATGGCGTTTCATTCTCTATCCGTTCCCGCATTTTTTCTGTAACCTCTTTAAAGTAATCCCAATCAAATTCACTGATGGAAAATTTTTCCTTCGGTTCTCTCTCAGCGTACAGTAAGTATTTTAGGTCTTTTACAAGCTGCCCCACTTGGTCGATGCCGAAGACAGCAATAATCGCACTAGCAATAGCCGCATACGACACAATCAAAGGATACGTCTTAAACAACTGGGGGTTCCTCACACCCCTAATAACATCATGGCAAACACTAACACCATGGTACACCGACCTCAACTTCGTATTCCTGCTCTTAGTAGCGGCATGGCTCGCAAGCAACATCATCATAGCAGCCATCCTAACAAGAAGGAAACCCAAAGAAGAAAAAAGCGAACCGAAAAAAGAAAAAGGGAGTAAAGAAAAAAATGCTTGAAAGAATATACTGGGCACTAGAAAAATACGACACCCAAGGAGCATGGATAATAATCTGCCTATTCACAATCATAGGAGCAATAACAGCAACGGCACTAAGAATACGGGGATACCTAACCCCCTTCACCATAATAACCATAGTAGCCGTAGTAACAGTGATACCGGGAATCATCCTTGCTGTCTTGTACTTAGACTACTTAAAAGGAATCTAACTTTATTTTTAAACCGTTTATAGTGCTTACAGATTTTTAAACAAAAGATTTATACTTAAAGTTCATAAATTAGAGTGATATTATAGAGAATTTTTGGCGAATAACATTAAGGATGGTAAAAGTTATGGATAAAGCTGACAAATCCATTGAAGCTGTGTACGAGGAGGGAGTATTTAAACCTGTGGAGAGAATCGACCTTCCGGAAGGAATTAGGGTAAGGATAGTTGTAAAACCGAGTATTAACATATTAATGAAAGACTTGGAGAACATTGAGGTAAAGGAGAATTCAGAAGAAGCGCTTAAGGAAGCGCGAGAAAGAAAAAAATACCATGAGTAAACGCTTTGTACTTGACACTACAGTTATCGTTAAGGGACTTTTAAAACCTTACCTTGGATAAACATTTCCGCTTTCCAGCATCTGCCAACCTTTACTAGTTTTGCCCAGCTCAAGACAAATTACCCAACCAACCTTGCACATCGAACTTATCGCAGTGGAAACAAAAACTGGTCCTATCTCTTTCCCGTCCATAGTATCCTCAAGCCACAATTCGCCAAGCTTGATCTCTGTTACCGTGAAATATCCCTCCACGGTTTCGGTGAAATCCTCCTCAAGTGGACTATCCTGAATATACTCAAATATTAAATCGGATAATTCCTCCACCTTTGGAAGCTCATCCTTTAGCTCATCAACTATATCGGCAGCATCCTCATATTTTTCCTCACTCATATACCCCTTTTCCTTCAACCATTCCAAAAATTTCCCCACGACCCTGCAAACTGTTCTCGTAAGCTCTTTACCGCCCATAACCTCCCCCACCATAAAGTGACCAAGGAATTCACCAACCTCAGAAGACCCAATTTTATCGGGTCCAAATACTTCACAAAACTCCTCATTTTTCTCATCATAGAGTTTATCAAAGAGGCCACTATCCTTCTCATCCAGATACTGGTAAGCGTAACCATTCTAGTCCTCAAAGAGACTCATCGCTTCCTCATATCCTCTAAATCTACGAGGCTTCAACAAGGCCCGATGCTCCCCCAGAAACTCACCCAAAACCCGTTTTATCGTTTCCATCTATTTATTATCCTCCACGCTCTTCTCAAAAGGCATTACACTCAACATCTATTATTATATTTTACGAACCTGTTGTTCGTTTAATACCCAATTTTAAAGACTGAAATGAAGTCTAATTAAGCTGAATTTATTTCAATCGGTTTATTATAAAACTAGAACTTGGCTTTCACCACGGAGAAGGAAGCGCTGATCCTCGGAGCTACACTGAGCTTCCTGTCATTCAGGTTCAGGAGAATAGTAACTCAGTGTCGGCGTAAAAAGCCCAGTATCTATGAGGATGCTCAATCCTCACTTCCCACGGTAAAGTAACTCGTCAACCTGTTCCGAGTCTCTCTCACCAGCCTCACCAGAAAACCTCAGACTTTCGAAGAACACATCGGGGGCTCCTTTCCACCTGTCCAACTCCTTCTCAGCAGCATTAATTAAAATCTCCAAGAGCTTAGACATACTCTCTACACGAAGCTTCCTTTTGAGAACCTTTAACCTGTCGCGAATCTCAGAGCTGACCCTGATTACAGAACTCATACCACCACCCACGGAAAATGTTACATATACCATATATTATTATTATATGTGAATATACTGGTTCAAAGAAATCAGAAACCACAATCCTTTAATCATGTTTTAAAATCGCCTAAAGTTTATTTAGCTCTCGATGAGAAGAAAGTGTGGTGAAGAATGATGGATAGGGATAGTCTCATACAGAGGGTTATATCGTTGCCTGAAGACAGTCTTAAAGAAGTCATGGATTTCATTGAGCATCTAGAAGAGAAGAAGAGGAAAACTGGGGGGAAGAAAAAAGAAAAGAAAGACCTCTTAGCAGACGTGATAGGAATTTGTGAAGGCCCCCCTGACTTGGCGGAAAGGCATGACAAATATGTCTATGACTAAACTAGTTTTCATAGATACATGGGCATGGTTGGCTTTAGCGAATCGGAGGGATTCAAATCATAAAAGTGCTATTGAAGGATATAATGAAATAAAAGAAGAAAAATGCAGAATGGTAACCTCCGATTACGTACTCGATGAGGCAATAACGCCTCTCTTCAGAAACGTTGTTTTCGTACTGCAGTCCGATTTATAGAAGCTATATATTCGATGATAAAAAACGACCAGCTAAAGCTAGAGAGAATCACAGAGGATAGATTTAGAACCGCCAGGCAACTAAGGAAAAAATTGAAAGATAAACCAAGCATCTCATTTACAGATTTAACATCTATTGTTTTGATGCAAGAGTCGGAAATAACCACGGTTTTCACCGGCGGTACTGATTTTGAGAAAGTGAACCTAGGATTCGAAATAATACCAAAATAAAAAAAGCGAATAGCTTCAGGTAACAACACATAGTTGATTTTCTTCCCCTACTTTCTGTAGGGTGCCAGGCGACTATGTCGTATCCCTTTGCTTCTACATCTGCACTCGGATGGACCAGGTAGCCGAACATAAAGGCTAATACATCTCTCCCCTTAAAGACACCCCTCACCGTTTCAAGCACCTAGCAAAGGATCTAACCTCACCACTGTGAATTCTAGACTTACACTTCCTCCCCGTGATAACCTTCCTCACGGAAGGAGACTTCTCGCCGATAGAGTTAAATCATGAGAAAGTATATATTTCATGAATTCTATAATAATTCATGGTGATTACTGTGACTGTAGTGGTTAAAAGGTTGAGGATTTCGAAGGGGTATCAGGTTGCTGTGCCCTCTGAAACTAGGGAGAGGCATGGTTTGGGGACTGGAGACGAAATCGTGTGGATAGATACTGGTGAAGAAATTTTTATTAGACCCCTAAAGAAAAACGCCAAGCTTACAGACATAATTGGAAAATACGACACCGAAGAGGAATTTGACTCCGTCTCAGAACACGATGAGGTAGCCAGCGGTGAACATTAAAAATCCTTTCCTGGATACTACGATGTTCATCGCAGCAGCCTTCCCAAAAGAAAAACACCACAAAGAAGGTAAAGAAATCATTAACGCCGCTGAAGAAGGCATCCTAGGAAAACCTGTAATCACCGATTACATTCTTGACGAAATTGTAACATTCGTTAGAAAAAAGAAGGGCACAAATGCTTCCATCGAAATCTTAGACATCATACTCTCCTCCCCCAACCTAACACTCACAAAGGTCGAGAATAAACACTTTGAAGCAGGAATACAAATATTTAAAACCTATGAAAGATTGAGCTTCACCGACGCCATTACGGTAGCTACAATGAGAGACCTAAACACTAAAACAATATACAGTTTCGACAGTGGATTCGACGGAATCTCAGGAATAATAAGACTAACCACCATAGAAAAATAATTCTACCTAACTCCACCATTCAAAATTTCTCATGTCTCCTATTTTATCATTATAAGACATAAAATTGAAATAACACAAAATTAGAATCTGAAAACCTACATTTCACACCCTTTGCAAATACTTTTGTATTTTTCATTTTTCCTAATCCTGTTTGCTTCCCCTGCACGAATTCAAGAGCTTCCCAAAATTTCATGCGGGAAAAGCTTCTGCTTCCTCCACAAGCTTGAATTTTACAAAAATAAGAAAAAATAAACCGAAAGTGCGGAAATAGGACTTTACTTTCAAACCATTTGTATGGTGCTTGCGGGTTTTTAAAAAAGATTTATACTCTACTTAAAGTTCACAAATTAGAGTGATATTATAAAGAATTTTTGGCGGATAACACTATGGGTGGACGGTGAAAGTTTTGGATAAAGCCGACAAATCTATTGAAGCTGTGTATGCACTCCAAACCTCCATCCAAAATGAAAAAGTCTAACAGCTACAGGTAACAACACATAGCTGATTTTCTTCCCTATTTTCTGTAGGGTGCTAGGACGACTATGTCATATCCCTTTGCTTCTTCATCTGCACTCGGATGAACGAGGTAACCGAACATGAAGGCTAATACGTCTATCCCCTTATAGGCACTCCTCACCGTTTCAAGTACCTTGGCGAAGGATTTAACTTCCCCGCTGTAAATCTTGGATTTGCACTCCCCTGCTATTATAACTTCTTCACTGTTGGTTCTGCGTCCTTTTCCGAAAAGGCTGATCTTGGTTTCGTTTTCGCCGCCGCCTACGTATGTGGGCTCAAGCTCACCCTCAACAGTGATGTCTGTGTGTCTCTCAAACCATCCCGGAACCATAAGCCGAGCAACATCCCCTAACCTGAGTAGTTCATATCCAACGGGGTGGCTCATATCCCTAATCGCAGAAGTTACTGCGTCCAAAATCTCCTCAATCTCCTGCAGCGTCTCAAAAATTCGCTCCATACGTGCTTTACTTCCCTAGAACCGTTCCTAAGTCTTCTCCTGTGTCTCCGCGGGTTGTTCCAGACGTTTCTCTGTTCTGCATTGGGATTCAAGCTTTAGTCTTTCTTCTGTTCTCTTTTGTGCTTCTACTAATTGGTCTACCTTGATTACTAGTTTGTCTAGTACTTCTCTTTCTACGTTTATTCCCTTCACCCTGTCGTCCACCAATTTGACTATAAGGTCGTACAGCTCTGGCGTTATCGAAGACATTTTCTCACCATTAACCTACAATTCTTAAGGTCACAATTTGGAATATAAACCATTCCCTATTCAAATAAAAACCTGTGGGAATCCCCCCCCAATCACACTCTACGGACACAAAACTACTCACTGCCACATGAAGTTAGGAACAATGCCAACTCAGCTCCTACCCCCAATGCACCCGAAGAAGAACCTGTTCCCAACACTCACACACAGCCGCATTAACACACTCATCAGACACGAACTCAGGCAACCCTACTCTCCAGCACATAGCAAACTATTTTGCTCCAACTCACAGAATTAGAAAGAACACCACTTAAATCCCACACGACACACACAAACAAACCCAACCGCCCAACAAGTGCTTTAACCCCAAAAGAGAGAATAAAATACAACGAATACCACCAAGCTCTCCAAAGCAACTATTATTAGTGAGAATTTTGAAAATACTAGCCACCCTTATTACCCACTGCTATTGAACCCAACTCTTCCGATAATTCTGACAATATAACAGACAACCACACACTTTTCCAACAACACAATCACCATCATCATCCAAGTGAAAAGTTTAAAAATTTAAGACAATAAGTCAAAAAGGGGATAAGAATGACCGAACCACTAGGAAAAATAACCAAACCCTCAGCAGACAAATTCAAGCAAAGCAGAAAACTATACTGCGTCCCACTACTAATCAACATCAAAGACGCCCCAACCGAATACCAGGAAAAATACAATCTCTACTGGGACCAAGTCGCCGAACACATAAACTCACTGGAAAAAGCCGGCAAAGTAACCAAAATATATCACGAGGCTGTTTCCTCCTCAGGAGAGGAAGGCCTAGAAGCCATCAAACAGTTAAACGAAAAAAGCTACCAACTCGCCAAAACCAAAACCGAGCAGGGAGCCAAACTCGAAGCCCTAGAAGACAAAGAACTATTCAACCAATACACAGACTGGATCATGGCTCTGTCGGTGGTAGGAAGAAGCAAAAAGGTAGCGGACAAGGTACTCGAATATTACCGAGAAGTCAGCGACAGACGAGACGAACACGTAACAAAACAAATAAACGAAACACTGAAAGAGAACGAAGCCGGAATGCTAATCTTGAGCGACGAATACAGAATACACATCCAAACCCAACTACCACCAGACATCCAGATATTTCTGGTAAGACCACCAGCCCTAAACGACATCCAGCAACTACTCCAAAAAATGTTGCAACGCTAACCCCGCCCCAACCCTCATCCAATACACAAGTATTTCTGACCAATCCCTCCACACTGCATCATATTAGACGACCAGTCAGAGAACTTTTAAAGAATTAATCCACAATACTTTTATTATTTTATTTTCGCTTTAATTTGAGCATTTTGACAATTAGTTAAAATTATTCACCTTGAAATTCAATTGTACAAACTAAAAGACTATTTAAAATTAAGTTAAAACTATATCTAACCATCTTTTTAGGTGTCCAATATATCGCGATTTAATTAAATTGCTTTTTTCTTTCTTTTCGACGAGTTCCATACTTTTTTCTATTTCTTGAATTAGAGTTTCTGAATTTTTTTGGGCATCTAGATATCTTTCTTTCAATGTGTGAGCTTTTATTTTTCTGTTTAACTCTCTTTTTTCTTCCGATAGTCTTTCATATTCACTTCTTTTTTGTTCTTGGAGGTTCGATTTATAGAATTTGATTTCTCCATGCGAAGGTTTGGAAGCTTTTAATTTTAAGTTGTTAATTTTCTCGTTAGTATCGTATAGGGTTTCCATTAGGGAAAAAGATTTGCGATCATCTTTGCTTGCTATCTCTCCGTAGTTTGAGGCTATGGCTTTCATTATAGGATATGAGAAAAGTTTTTTGAAGGGGGAAAAGTATGATTTGGGTGTGACTTTTCCTCCCTCTAAATCCGTCTTTTTCACCCCCTTGCTTTCTATACTGTAACATAACCCAGTAAATTTTAATAATGGATCAAGGGGAGAAGAATAGATAGAGAAGACCTCTTTTTTTGCTTCCTTTGTTATTCTTTCTACAAGTTCTTTAAAGGAAAGTAGGTACTCATTGCTTACAGTAAATTTGTCGAATTCTAGAACTCCTATTCCTAGTAAACTTCCTGAGATTTGGGAAGCATATGAAACCATCCAATCAATTATATTTGGATTTAAAAGTAATTCATAATCACCTATTAGTAAGATTGGCATGAGGTTTTCTTTCAAGCCTTCAGCAATCTCAAATAGCTTTATATTAAGCTCAAACCAAGAATCATTTTCTTCCATTATTGGGAAATAGGGAGGAATATAATAGGCAAGCTTGGATTTTTTACCTGGTGGCTTTTCTTCTATCCACATTTCTAAACTTTCTTGCTCTTTTTCCATGATTCTCTCTTGAAATTTGACAACATTTTCAACAAATTTTTCAAGATTGCTACCCTTTAAATTCGGTAAATCTACTTCATAGTCTTCAGCTAAACTCTCTATTGTAGGTTTATCTTTTATATCTAGAAAAACAGAGGGGTGAAAGTACCAAGTTGATGGATCAATCAAATAATCCTTGTTCGTAGTTAAAAGAAGTTTGGCGAAGGCGCTCGAATAAATTTCAAGTATATGCGCTTCAGCAGATAGCAAATCATAGTATTCACCATTTTCAAGTGCATATCTATCTTGAGGAAGATACTTTATCACTATAGTTGTTTTTTTATTTTTCATAGATAATCCTGGCTTTATCTCTATTTACCTCAATTAGCCCCACTTTATAGTGCTTAAAGATTCCTATATTTGCTTCATTTATATTTTTATGCCAAATTGCTACATATGCTTTTGAGAAAAAAAACGTATTTATGTAAGCTTGGAATAGTGCTTCCTCCCACTTGTCGACTTTAAGTTCAACAGCTACCCCTTTCTCCTCTTTGCCTACTTTAAAAAAAACTAGGTCAACTCTTTTTCCGCTCATGGGAATCTTTATATCTTTTCCATAGGTATTGAATCCCCTTTCCCTGAAAAGCTTAATAACTGGTTTGTAGAGAGTAATTTCTCTAGGCATAATTTTTAATTAACCGCTTCCTTTATAAGAGTTCTTCTTTAAACGTTTTGGGAGGTTGAGATTGAAAATGCCAGAATTATCGATATTAAATTTATTTGCATTGCTATTATATGCTAAGGGGCAAAGTGGAAATAAAGGGGAACCAATATCCGGTAAGGTGAGGCTTGACAAACTTCTTTTATTAGCCAAAATGAGTTTGGAAGATTTGAGGGAAGAAGTTGAGGGCGAGTTTATTCCATACAAGAGAGGAGCTTACTTGTTACAGCTTGAGGGCATAACCGAAACTGCTCAGTCCGTTGGACTCCTTACTATTGAAAAAGAGGACCCATTAGTTTACCGTATGCCAGAGGAGGGAATAAAGAAAGTTGAAAGAATCCTGCTTCCGAAGATAAACATTGAAGTACTCCAAAAAATAGAGGAAATTAAAAAGAAGTATAACAATATTCCAGAAGACCTACTTGTAGCAATAGCCTACCTAAAATACCCTGACTACACAATCCGTTCAGAAATAAAGAATCAAGTATTCCGCAGCCTGCTCAAATATCTTGAAGAATTTGAAAAACTCCCAGAAAAACTCGGAATAACCGAAGAGGATGTAGAGAAACTATCCTTAGAAGCTAGGAAGAGAACACTCGAGAGGCTAAGAATTGAATGAAAAGAGTTATCATAGACACAAATGTCCTCTTCTCCGGCCTATTTTTTAAAGGAAACCCGAATAAAATACTAATCCATATTTTACAAAACATGATTACCTCCTCAGAAAAAGTCAAATTAATCTTCCCAGAATTCATTTATCAAGAAATACTAGACATACTAAAAAGAATAAATGCTCCCGAAATAATGTTCCTATTTGTTGAACTCATATACGAAGCCGAAAGTGTAATCAAAATTCCAACGAATAAAATCACCGAGCATTTAGAAAAAGCGAAAACAATACTAGGAGAAGAGAAGCATAAAGACATACCTATTGTTGCCGCTGTTTTATCTTCTAACCCCGATTATTTAATAACAGGAGATAAGAAACTTCACAAAAAACTTGGACGAGATTTGGATAATCCCGAATCCCCACCAGCAAAAATAGGAAGCACACTAGTAATTTTGCCAAGAGAAGCCACAGCTCTCCTATCACAGTAAAACTTATTTCTCTGGAAAGTCTAGCGAGTTTTAGTTTAGAGACCTCATTAAAATATAAATTCTGCAGGAACCATCCATGTCATATCCTTAACGGCAAAAATAACACTCAACTCGTTCTTTTGTGCGTTATCAAAGATTATGTCCCTAATAGGTCCAGGTCTAAACACAATAGGAGCATCAAGAATGTCCGTCCCTAAGAAAACTCTACACTCCTTAAACCTTTTCTTTGCATCAAAGAGGTATCCTAAAACCTGACCCAACTCCCTAACTGTAATTCTAGGCTTCACCTCCACCACAATTGTTCGCGAATCCTTCTGTGCCATTAAATCAAATCTAACACGAGAATACAAGTCACCTGACGGTATTTCAGCGCCAACATCCCAACCTAGCACATGGAAGTAACTCCCAATAGAGTTTACTAGTGTTGAATGCGCATATAGGTATCTTTTTTTAGGTGCGGCGGACCAAGCGTTTTCGATATTTTTCATATACTTTTCCATGTTTTCCTCAGTCCAAGTCTCCCGTAATTTCCCAGAAAACATCAAATCGATAATTTGCTGATTTTCTTCAATCCACTTATCTCTTTCACTACTCACCCTTTTTCCCTCAAGTTTGTCTTCTCATTATTCCTTTTTACGATTAAATATTTTTTTCTGTAAACAAAACCAAACATATCTAGTTCTCCAATCACAACAATCGGAAGACTTTCCCTCCCAAAAACCTCACAAAAAATTCAAATTTAAAGAATCAAGCTCTAGGTTCCCAAGAGAGATAACAGACAAGTTTCTAATATGCAAGGATTTTCCTAGTCCGATGCTCCCTTAATAATCATCACTTGTTAAATTTGAGAAAAAATCGATTCCCTAATTTGGATTATTTATTTTTACGAACTTGTTTAATTTCTTTATATCATTTCAAATAGTTATCGTTATTGCTCCAAAAACTTTGCCGATTTAGTTCTAGAACTTGCCTGCATGGAACAAGGACGACCCTTTATAACTATGATGCCAAATTTGATACTCATTTCAACATCTCCAAATCAAAATTTAAAGCTGCTGAAATGATCGAATGCAACTGAAATCAAACCAAATCTATTTTTCGGTTGTTTGGGTTATTCTCTCATTTTTAAGAAGAGAATTGATATAGAAAAGCAAAGAAGTTGTATTTTTTAAAATAAAATCAGTTTCTTCTTGTGTTGTAATTCCTTCATGTGGTCCTCCAATAGAAGCAAAGGAGTAGAGGGAATTAACAACAGATTTCAGTTTATCATATAGACTCTCGCTTCTATCTACTTCCCGCCATTCTCCAATGATTTGCTTTATCTTCTCAATAATTTTTCTGCAAGAGGTTTTAGCAGAGGCAAAGCTTTCCTGTTCAAATGATAGAAGAGCTTCTTTCAGAGTTGAAGCTTGTTCTTTCAATTGTGAATGAAAAATAGTTCCCTCCAAAATTAAGCCGGCTTCTTTCTCTTTCAGAATTTTTTCATCTCATCTTCAAAATAAGAGGAGCTAGCCTTCAAAAGCATATTTTCGGCTATTGGAAATTCTTTTACTTCCAGCGCATATTTTTCTTCATATTTAAAGACATTAACAAGTATGTAGGATGGCAGAGGGATGCCAGTATTTTTTAGTGGATTAGGTTCTAAAATTTCTGCATAAAAAGTATTTCCTCTTCGATGCGGTTTAAATTTAATCTCCTTATCAATTCGCTTAACTCTGCCATCTGTATAAATCGATATGAACTTACCTATAATAGTTTTATCTTCCAAGAAGGGAAATTTAGACATCAGATCGCTAGGATTGTTTAAAATGTAATTTCCTTCATATTTTGCTTCAACAGTAAATAGGAAAGGCATAGTTAAATAGTTGGAATAGGTTCAAATAAAATTGACTCATTATTTTTTTAAAAAAAAACTAAAAATCCTTCTTTTTACTCAGTAAATTTGCCACAATTAGCTTTTCCCAGAGCAAACCATTCAAACAGTGTAATAGTTTTAAAAATATCAATTCTTATATACATCTTGTTTAAGCCTTTAGATACTAGCTAATATCAATTTTTGAGCATTTAAACATTAGGGTAGTGTCCACACTTTGTTCATAAAGTTTTAATTCGGTGGTGTGCCTATGTTTTACGGTGAAACTTATGGCTGAGAGGGAGTTGAACTTTGAGGATTTCTTCTGCACCAACCCGGACTGCAAGGACTACGGGAAGAAGGGCAAAGGGAACATAGCCCTAGACCGGATCTACGGGAAGAAGAAAACCGCCCTCCTGAAGTGCAAAACGTGCAACAAGACCTTCAGCGAGAACCGGGGAACCCCCTTCTTCGGATTACACACCCCAAAGGGCAAGGTTCTCAAAAGCCTAGCCATGCTCGTGGAGAGGGGAAGTGTCAGAGGAACCGGAAGAGCCATGGGGGTCTCAAAGGACACCGTCTCCCGCTGGCGGGACCGAGCGGCGGAACACGCAGAAGAGGTAAGTCGAGAACTCATGAAGGACCTAAACCTCACCCAGGTCCAGATAGATGAGCTCTGGAGCTTCATCCAAAAAAAGAGAAAAACCTAACAGAAGAGGAGAGGGAAAAGGGAGATTGTGGGGACTCCTGGACTTGGACCGCCCTGGAGGCGAAAACCAAGCTCCTCCTGGAGGTCCAGGAAGGAAAATGGACCACCAAAGAGGTCGAAAAACTGGTGCGGAGGGTCAGGAAAATGAGCAGCGGAAAGACACCGGTCTTCACAAGCGACAAGATAGACCAGCTTGAGGGAGCCCTACTCCGCGTCTACGGGCAGCGTGAGAAACCAGAATACCAGGGAAGGGGCCGTCCACCCAAGCCCAGACTGATCCCTCCCAAGGATCTGGTCTACGTACAGCTGATCAAGGAGAGGGGGAAGGGCAACCGGGTGGTGAAGACCCATAAGCGGATCGTCTTCGGGGAGGAAGAGTTGGGAAAGGCGAACACCTCCTACGTTGAGAGAAACAACCTGACCGTGAGGCAGAGCATAGCGAGGTTTGTGAGGAAAACCCTCTCCTTCTCAAAGAGAAGGAAGCAGCACCGGAACCACCTCAAACTTTACAAGGCGTGGTACAACCTGGTTAAGACCCATAGTAGCCTGAAGGTGAAGAGCAACAGGCCGGGCAGGAAGTGGGAGTACAGAACGCCAGCTATGGCTGCAGGTATAACCGACCACATCTGGACCATGAAAGAATTAATGACCTATAGAGTGACAAGGAGAATGAAACAATGACACTACCAACATTAGATTCATATAGAAATTGATGTTTGACACTCTTTTAATATAATGGACTGATATAATACGTCAAATTCAAGCAAACAGCTCGTTTAGGTAAGCATCTATAAGTTGTTGAATGTTCTTGGCGAACTTTTGGAGTTCATATTCGAAAATCTTGAATTCAAGTACTGAAGAAAATGGAAAAATGTGCCAGGATGTATGATAGGAATGGAC
Source organism: Candidatus Freyarchaeota archaeon (assembly GCA_030587365.1). Lineage (GTDB taxonomy): Archaea > Asgardarchaeota > Jordiarchaeia > Jordiarchaeales > Jordiarchaeaceae > Jordiarchaeum. Next base: position 16,454 of record JAUQZE010000014.1, read on the forward strand.
AAAGTGGCTATATTCACTGTATTCTTTGTTCAATAATTTATTGGAAAACGTCTTAGCTACAAATCCTAATACAAATTCATTTGAAGGGTAGGGGGGAACAATTTCCTCTGAGGATATTTTCGATTCTATAATTTGAATTAGTACTTCAATAAGTTTTTCATCGGTTTGGCTTAATTTTAAACGACCTAATTGTTTGATTACGCCTTTCAAGTCTTCAGTAGCGAATGCTAATAAAGGTTTAACTTCATGCTTTGGCACGAATTCATTGAACTTTTTGGCTACTTCCATTTTTTTACCCATTAGTAACATAAATAAGGGATAGGAAAGCCCCTTGAATAGGGCTTCCTCGATTTGTTTTTTATTCCATCTGTAATCCTTAATTTTTCCGTATGAATGAATCTGTTCAATTAAAAATTCCATTTTATTTTTTATCTCCTTCACATTTTTGACGGTAAACCCCTCTTGTATCGACCAATCGTACCAATTCCTCGAAACATAACCGTAAGGATTAGGCGGTACCGTCTCACTGTCTCCTCTACTCTTTAATGTTGAGGTCTTAAAATATAAGAAATCTTCGAACATCATCCAGCAAAGATTTTCTAAAATCTTTCTCATTTCTCTATAACAAGCTGGGATAGTTCCATTCTCAACTAAATTAACTATGGCCTGTAAAGTGGATATCATTTCGGGAAGATAAAGTAGAGTTGAAGGATCCCTAAATACTGTCTTCCTCTTTGATATTTTGTACAATTGGTTCTTAACACTAATCAATCTGTTGACAAAGTCTTCTATGATTTTTCTAGTTTGGTTTATTTCGATTTCACAAAGTTCTTTTATATCCTCTTGTGTTTCTTCCAAATCATCCAGAATATTAAAATTATCTTTAATAATGAATTTAAGTGAAGAGGCTCTGCATGCTAAAAGGTACTGATATTTGTCCTCTAAAGATGTCTCTTTTTTAGAAAAAATTTCAAGAAATTTAGTAAACTTTTTCCATCGTTTAATTATCTTCAAACCAAAAGGCTTTGATGCAAAAGGTCCTCTATATATCTCAAAGTGGAGCCAATCCCCAATTTCCTTCTTGAAATCCTTATTAAAATCATTCGCTAAATCTATAGACTTCTCATATATTTTATCTTGGTCACCGTTATACTCCTCTGTAATCTCTCCAAGTTTGTTCACAAAGGTATCTATAGCACCGTTTGGGATGTCAACATACAGATAGCGGGTCTGTCTTCCAAGAAGTTTGAAGTAAGGGCTCCTAATACCCATTTCTCCAAAGAATGGCCACTCCTTAGCGACAATTTCATTTATGATGTTTGCTATTTTTTCAAGTGTTACTTCATTAATTTTCCATTTTCCTTTATCGTATTCTAATCCTATTCTTTTGAGAAATGTTTCTAAACTTGATATTTCTAATTCTCGTACTTTTGAGACAATTTCCTTCGTTCGCAATTCATTTCCAGATTTCGATAATTCCGATATAGCTGCATGTAATCTATCTTGTATATCTAAAAGTAATATTTTTTGGGGAAAACGCGGCTTTTCCAACAACAGCCAATTATCTTTATGTTTTTCTAGCAATTTTTTCCAATTTTTATCTTTGTATACCCATAAGTATGGTATTTCATTCACATAATCTTCATCACTATAGGATAACTCATTAAGAACTTCAGATATAGAGAAGGATGCTGTTCCTTTGCAATAGAGGTACCAGACTGCCCATGATACTATTCTTTTTGCGCTAACCTTGATTTTCTTCTTTACAATTTGAAAAAAATCGGAGAATTCCTCTGATTTCCACAAGATATCATTATGTTTAACCAACAATTCTGAGTTCACTAGCTCGTTTAATAATTCCTCAACAATTACAAGGGACCGAGAACATAAACGCTTGTAATAAGGAGATGCATAACCTTCGCTGGATTCATTCAAAATATAATTTTTGATCCCCGATATTGTAAAACCCTTTTTCTCTCTCGCTTGGTCATTTTCTGAAAGAAAATTGTTACTAACATAAAAACGCCATTCTATAACATCAAAAACTTCCCAATAGTGATCCAAAGTAACTTTTGGTGACACTATGGCAAGTAATTCTTCTATTCTCCTCATATAACTTCACTAACTTATATTTACGAAAGATAGAATTTAATTATGCGAATTTTTGGACGACATAGGAATAATGATTCCCAAATAATTTTCACATACGTATAGGTTTTTAGCTACTAAAATATTTTCTGAGATAATCTCAGCGACTCTGTAGAAACCAAGAAAGTCAATAGTCATATGGTTGAGAAAAGAAAAAGAATTTTGGACTTAATTGTCTTTCTTCTACGATATGGCGCCTGCTACTCTAAAATCCAAGTACTTATAAGGAATTTATACTCTCTTAGTAACCTTAATTACCTCGTTAACTTTTCCGTTTTTGAAAGGTGTATACAAAATAATCACCAGTTGGTTCTTCTTTTAAGAGTTTAAAACGGGTACATTGTAATGCCTTAATACATTGGTCAAGTATATTTCGATCTTCTTCATGAAGTATAATCGTGAAGTGTCTATCACATTTTCCAGCTCAAAAATCATAGGATTTAGAAACAGCTAAAGAGATTATTAAAGCCGAGTAGAAATATCTAAAAAAGAGTATCACATTATATCTTAAAAAACTCCATTTTACCTAACGTTTATACATTTTTTAAAAGCATTTCCCAAATCGGTTGGGATATTGGGGTATTGCTTAACCATCGAAACTAACCAAAGAACATAATTAAATAATATGCTTAAATAATCTTTATCATAATATATCCGCATTTTTTCCACAGTAAATTCCCGATCTAAAGGATTAGCTTGTAAATAATGTGGAAACTGTTTAGAAGGAAAGCTACTTTTCCCTTTCCATCCTCCCTTACGTTTGCGGAACCTTGGATGGGGTAACTCCCAGTATAGAATCAGTTTATTTTCAGATGTCCGATAGGATATTTTTCCTTCCTCAAATCTCTTTTTTATTATTCTACTAGTTTCATTACCCATAACAACCAAGATCTGAGGATCAAGTACCTGAAACTCTTTTTCATAAAAACTGCAATTTCGTTCCATACTTTCTTTTGGATTATAATTTTCTCCTCTTCCAGAGCATTTAATTATATTATTTATCGCGCAGAAATCCAAAGGTTCTCCATTTCGAAAAATTTTTTCTTCAATCATTTCTTGCATTATAATCTGGATGCCATAAAGCGGTTTCTTTCGCCTGTCGTCAAGTTCCTTTGGGGTTAAATTTTCTGTGTTTGGATGTCCTGTTACAGTTCCAGCGTCCTGAATTCCTCGGTAGTTTTTTCCATCCCTACTTTTCCATCCTTCTAAGTATGCGGAATGAATATCAGTTATTGTGCAATCTGGATTTTCTGATTTATACAGCTCAATCGATTCTTTATTTCCAAAAAAACTGAGATTAGAATACCATGGAGGGTTCAAACGAGTAAATAGTATTCTTGGTTCTGACTCCCCATATTTTGAGCCAATATAAGCTATTTGAGGACCATGCCTATAATCAGAGTCCTCTATATGTGTCAAGTCGCCAGAGCATTTTCCATTATTCTGATAATTAGGGCAGTCTAAAATTTCTTCATTAATGTCTTTCATTGCTTCTTGATATCTGTTAACCATCCTTTTTACATTCCTTGTTTTGTTACTATTTTAATGATTATATTATTATTTTTGGGAATATATTTAATGATTATAATTATATGCCTCTTGGGTTAGCCTACATCACTATGCCAATAGTATTTATTTGGGCTAAATTTTTATATATTAGTTATTGACAATTTAATTATTAGACTAACAAAAAGCAGAATGGAAAGAGGAATTATTATACACTTTGATAAACAATTTATCTTTCTATTCTAATTCAAACTCTTATAAATATTCGATTTGCTATTGTGCAAGGAATTAAGCTTGTTGAAAAATTTCGCCTCAGTTTAACAACAAAATCTCATTAAGAGGTTTTATGAATGGCTATTATTATACATCTCCTTGAGCAAATAAAAAGCGATGAAATTGTACTTCCCGCTATTCAACGAGATTTTGTATGGTCCGAAGAGAAAATTGAGAAGTTATTAGATTCAATAATGCGTGGATACCCTATAGGTATCATATTGCTTTGGGAAACATTCAATGACATCCAATATAGAAATTTTGTAAAAGATTATAGGTCAGATATGCCACATACATTTTACGATAATGACAAACAAAATAAACTAAAATTGATTTTAGATGGTCAGCAACGCCTTCAATCACTATACATAGCTCTATATGGAACTTATGTAGGTAAACAACTTTATTTCGATATTTTAAGTGGTTGCGAAACAGAAGATTTTAAGGAGAATAAATTCATATTCGATTTCCTTAGCCCAAAAGAAGCTAATGAACTAAATGAGAATTATATTTCTGTCTCTCAGAAAATTGGGGGTAAGAATGGTGAGGAGAATGAGGTTAGTTACTATTGTAGGGTTAATGACCTAATATCTTTTGGTGCAAAGGAAAAACAAAGATTCCAGCAGGAAATTAGTAAGAAACTCAATCTTTCAGACAAAGATGCATTAAGAGTAGATCTTAATCTTTCCCTTTTATTTAACGTACTAATGAAAGAAGATAACATTCTTAAAACAATTGTTCTTGATGAAAATTTACCTCGCGACAACAAGGATAGAAAATCTGAATCTGATATCTTAGAAGCCTTTGTTAGAATCAACCGTGAAGGAACACCCTTGAGTAGGTCTGACCTCATTTTTAGTATGCTCAAGCTAAATTGGAAAGAGTCAGCTGAAACATTGCCTGAATTTGTGAACAATATAAATAAAGGGAACTCCTTCGAATTAGATTCAGATTTCGTAATTCGATGTTTATTTGCAGTCTCAGACCTCGGTACAAGATTTGACATTAATCTTCTTCGTAAAAAATCTAATGTAAAAACAATCCAGACCCACTTCGAAAAATGTTGCAAAGCAATTAGTTCTGTGGTGGATTTTGTTCAAAGTAAGTGTTGGATTGCAAGTAGTAAACTTCTGGGAGGTTATTATAACCTCGTTCCATTTGTTTACTATCTATTCCACACCAAGGATCATCAAATACCTAATAAGGAAATCGATCGGATACGAAAGGCCGTTTACCTTTTCGGCTTTACTTCTCCTTTTTCTCGATATGCTGACAGTAGATTGGGAAAATTCATCCGCGAGGCATTGAAACCTCTTGCCGAGAATCATGATGAAAAATTCCCTCTTGAAGAAAGTTTGAAGTGGTCCTACTATTGGGAGAAATTTAGAAAATATGGCTCACAGCTTATTCAAGGCAATCCCTCACTCGCACTTCATTTAATCCAGCGTAGGTCTGGTGCTAAGGTACACTACGAGAAAAATTCTCCACAGATCGATCATATATTTCCGCGTTCAGTATTACGCCAGATGAAATATGACGAGGCGGAAATAAATCACTTTGCGAATTTCTGGATTTTGGCAAAACATAAGAATCAGAATAAGAGCAATAAGCACCCTAAGGAATATTTTGAAGATGTTACTGACTCCGAGCTTCAAGAAGCCTATATCGACAGGAATCTGTTGGATTATCCGCAATATAAAAACTTTTTAAAAAAGCGAGAAGCTGAAATTCTCAAACGTGTCAAAAACGAACTTAATTTATCTGATTCTGATTATGATGTTTCAGCCTATTTGGAAATTGATTAAAATAAAAATCCTTATTTTGTCACAGCGAATAAGTTCTTACCTTTTGTGATAGATAATCTAAAAATATATTCTCACAATTGATAATAAAATCTTAAAATTCCCAAGAAAAAGAAAAGTTACCGAGAGAAGATTTAAAGCCATTAGCCAACTAAGAGGGTAAGGTGATGTTAAAAATCCTTGATAATGAATCTGACATTAAAAAAGCCCAACAAACATTTGAAAAAAGATTTAAACAATTTATTGATGAAAAAATTTCTGTAAATATAGGTTTTAAAGGTGGAAGTATTAAAAAAGAGGTTTCTTGGGCTAGCAAATTAGGTATTTGGGTACTCTTCCAGCTCCTTTCTAACAGATATGGGAACGCGTTTGGCATCGGGAAGCCGAGGGAAGGTTCCAATGTTCCAATTACCTGTGAAATTAATTTTCCTTTGAGTGGCATCAATAGAACAATTGGGGGCGCGTTTGCAAAAGATAGTTCTGGGAATATTTTTGTCATCCACAGTGGGAAGATTCAAGGAGGTAGAAAGGGTATTGGAAAATCTTTGTTCGAAGAAAAATACCGAGGGGAACGAATAGTTGTTGATGAAGGTATGGTAGAAAATGATTTTGCTCTACTCGGTGCACTAAATTCTTCTCGATTTGCTAGACAAGTGAGCCAATTTGTATATGAGGTTGACAGAATTAAAAGACTTGTATCCTTCAGCTCACCCCAAATTGAGACTCTGCCTAAGGACTATGGATTTAGTGAAGAGTTTACTGGGAAGAAACAATATAGAATTGGAAAGGCCATCGAAGCTGAGTGTGATCATGGTTTGATTGTGAACAATTTAGCTTCTACTTTGGAGAGTCTTGGTTTCAATGTTGGAAATGACAGAGCCCTTGATCTCTACATAATTAATACGAAAGGGGAAATAACAACTATATTTGAAATTAAGACTGATACATCGACATCAAGTTTGTATTCTGGTGTAGGTCAATTACTGCTAAATAGCATAAACCTAGCAAAGCGCCCAAGGTTAATTCTTACAATTCCTGAGAAATTGAGTATAGATTGCGAAGGCAAGTTAAATAAATTGAGAATTGAGTTACTTAAATTTAGTTGGAGCGAAGATAAGGCTGTTTTCCCAGGACTAGAATCATTACGTTTATGAATTGCAAGAATTTCAATGTATAACAAAATTTTTTCAGATAACTAAGTTTACGTAAATGTTCTTTATCTTTTAATGCCAAAAAACGATATTTGAATTTGGTAATACGACTTCCTTTTGAGTAACACATAATATGCTGTAGATATGAATTAACCTTCTATTAGAGAGGATATTATTTGAATATTGCTTTGAGTTTATCTACCATTGCTAATCTCAAATCATCTGATGGTATATTGGGATAGTATTCATTATTTTTGTATTCATTGTATTTTCTTTCTATTTCTCCTAAATATTGAAAACCTTCCTTATGACTAAAGTCTGATGTAGACCATCTATAAAATTCAACCCATTTTGGATCCTCCGCCTTTATCTCGTTAGATTGAGCCCATTTCTTTCGGTCTTCAGAACTTTTGAACTCATATCTAGGCAACAGATGGAAATGATGATGAACGCCTAAAGATTCACCCGCCACCACAACGTAGACTCTACCCACATTATCAATTTTATGAAGTTTTCTCATCATTTGTCTTATACCCAGAATCTCTGCTTGCAATATCTTTTCATCAACATCCTGCATATCATGTGTGCAACTGCCCTTATCTGTTGTTAAAATTATATGTCCAAAAATCTCTGGTTCTTGAGGCACAAAAGCATACCAATCTTTATCCTCATCAACAACGTATTTTTTCATCTTATCTCTAGAACAGAAATCGCATGTCTTCATCACACCACCTCTAACTAATAACTGAATTTTAGCAATTTTTAGATTATTTTTATCGGAAATATCATTTTAGTTTCTTCACGTTATTCGAATAGCTACTGCTGTAACGCAGAAAATATTTGTTATTAGAATTAACTTTTAATTTTTCATGATTTCTATAGCTATTCTGGGAAGATAATATAATAGAAGATAGAATATTACTTTCTTTTTCTGCTCTAGGGATTTTATAGAAGAAAAAACTGTATAATTTTCCAACATTGGAAGCAGCATATCTTGGAACCCTCTCAAAGTTTCAAACACTTCGTCTCGAATATTAAATTTAAACAAAATTGGTGATAGGTGCTCAACGATATCTTCCAGATCTCTATCTATAAAAGAAAAATTTCTTAAATCTTTAAAAGAAGGTGATAAAAGATGGAAAATCGATATTAAAGTGAGAGGCTCAATCCAAATATCAGGCTTCTCCTTTTGCAAGGTTATTAAAGCGCTCTTAATTGCATCCTTTATTTCTGCATCATACTTTCTTTCAAGGAAATCAGCCACTTGCAAACATTTTTTTAGAGATTGGGTCGCATTAAGCACTGGCGAAATATGTATTTTTTCTGATTTTATTTCTATGTTTATTATTTTCTCTGCCATCACCTGTATTGATTGAATATATTTTTCCAAGAAGTTTTTAAAAAATTTCACCTCTAGTAAAGAGAAAAATGGTAAAGGGGGCTGGTTATGTATAATAGCACTACATGCAGAGTACAATTTGTTTAAATTTATGTTTAAACTATAATCGTCACAAAAATCTTCCATAACTTTTGGATTTACTCTTAATATTGGTATGTGTTTTTCTCCTAGCTTGTTAATAAGTTCAAGTAGGTCAATTCCTTCGTCAAGATTGAGTGTTGAGATAATTTTTAAAAATTTTCTTATTGACTCATCCTTAAACTTCTTATAAGAGTATACTGGTCGCCTTGTTGGTTCAAACTTTACAGAGTTTTCATTTTCCGTTTCATATTCATAAATAAACATTGAATATAAAACAAAATCAGGATTAATAGATATTCCAATATCTAGATAAATGAAAAGTTTAACAAAATTTTCGAGAAGATTTCTCAAAAGAAGATAAGCAGCGGATATATCAATAATATCTATCAAAGCACGAAGATGTTGAATGTCCATTATAAAATTTACAATATAAAGTTCAATCGAAGGAATCTTCCTTTTTATTACTTCTTCTATTTGCTTCATTATTCCTTCGAGTAGATCTAAAAGTCGTACTATATAAGAATAATCTCCTATTCTCTTGAGCAATTTTCTGAATCTGTACCGACTAGAAGGAAAATATATTGGTTTGGGAGGAATTATTATTCCAGTAACACCAAAGAAATTAGTCCAAATTTCTCTGTAAACTTTCAGAATATTTTCCCCATTTTTTTCTATTTCTGATAAAAATCCTTCAGCTTTTTCTTCCAAGTATTCTATGAATAGATCCCATTTAACATCCAATCTAAGAAAAATTTTCTCTGAAAATGATAAAGATCTAAGAGATACCGTCACAAGCGGCTTACCATGAAAAAAGAGGGAATCTTCATTATTTTGTAGATACTTATCCCATTCTTCTCTTACGTCCCCGGTAGATAGCCCAGTTTCTATAGCTTTATCCATTGCTAGTTGTAAGAAATAATAAGATTGCCAAGGGAGATCTACATAGAGACGTCGAGTTCCAAATTTAATTCTAGATTTAGGTGGAGACCTTAACCTTAAAGGATATACGGGAAAGAGTTCTTTTAAGCTCATAGCTCCTCAATAATAGATTGATAGAGGCAATCATATATAAAATATTTTTTCTATTTCTCTGGGGGTTGATTGCTCCAGACTAGAGAGACCACACATTAAGAAAGCATTATAAGAAAAATAAGGATCAACATTCTAGAAAAATGAGTTCTTCACGTTTTTAATTAAGATAATTCCCACGAGGTATAGTTTTTCTGTCTGAATTGTTCTCTGAACTTTCCAGCGCGTTTTCGTCTTCTTGCATAAATATTATTTATAGTTTCTTGAAGAGATTTTACCCAATGACCTCTTTCCCTTCGTTGTTCATTACTAATTCTTTTTCTACTTCTACAAAAACTCCAAGAGCTAAATATTAAACAACAGATGATTTTATTATCTAATACAAGGAATAAAATAGTAGACAGAAAATCTTAGTTAATGAAGAGCGTGCTAAGAAAGATAAGAAGGGAAAAAGATGGAAGAGGATCAAATAAAGAAAAAAATTTTAGAATACATAACTAAAAATAAAAAATCCAAACTTTGCATAATCGATATTTTCCTTAGAAATGATCGACTATCTGATAGTGAAGTTAAAGACTTTATAACCCCTTACTACCCATGCAGACTTTTTTCTATATCAAAAATATATGAGGAACTGAAGAGAGAAGGTTTACTTTTGCGAGATACTGCAAAATACAAAGAATATCTCCCCGATAGGGATTCTGTCTTAAAGGTTTTTAAAGAGTTAGAAGTGCTTATTGCACCAATCATATCAAAGGAGAGTTGGGGGGCAGGAGATGTTGTGAATACTCTAGGTGATGAACAATATTATCTTATTCAGCGAATTCTTATGCGGGGAGGTTTAGTTCCCAAGGATTTAATTTTCTCAGATTTTTCCAGAGATTATCTACTAAAGAAAAGTCCATTTTATTGGCAAGGTAAGTCGTTTGAAGAAAGACGCGCGGAGATCGAAAATAAATTAAATGAACTTATTGAAATAGGTTATGTAAAAACAACACCACTTGGTTACTCATTACCCGATTTCGTTGTTAGGGATTTCCTGTCCGATCATATTATATCTGCAAAAGTACTTGGAGCATTATCCAGAGATTTGTGGATGGCTTTTAGCTATGAGCCATACATTTCTCTAGTTAGGAAGTTGGAAGAAAAATATCCTGAAATGTGCAAGCCAATTTTAGACGCTGTTGAACACTTCATTAATCATCGATACAACGACGCATTAGATAACATAAATTCGGCATGCGAAAAATTAACAGATATGCTTTACAATAAAATAATCGAAAACGGTGAAAAATTAGGATCAACACACGCAAAATTAATGAAGATAGTGAATAGACAACATTTATGGAAAGACGACCCAGATTTATCAGAAAGGGGGAAAAATGCAGCCGTTTTCTTAAGCTCCGCTATATTCATTCCAAAATGGATAAGAGACAAAACTTCACATTCCTTGGCAAAACCTACAGGGGACTCAGTCCGATTAGCACTAGCTTCTTTTCTAATAGCACTCGATGTTGCTAAAGACCTAAAATTATTAGAGTAATATTTTTTCAACTCGAAAAATTATTTCATGCCAATGCTTTTTATTAAATGTGTTTTATTACAAAATTTTTTAGATTCCTTTTTTCAAATAAGAAGAGTGTTTTCAAAGTTTTGAAAAATAATAAAAATTTCTGAAAATAAATTTTCAAGCATGTATACTGCTCAGAAGTAGAGAGGTTAAAAATCTAGCAGAAAGTAGGTAATACTCTAAATCAAAGGTGCTTATAAGTAAAGTAATATATCTATATACATAGGAAACTGAATAAAGTTACTCTCCGGAGGGATTTGGAATAACTCATGATATATTTGTGAGTTCCAAGAGAGTTAAAGAAAAATTGATTAGAAGTAATCAGATTACCAGTAGCGAGAATAAAGAAAAAATACTAGATGTGGTTAATTCGCTGGTTAGGATTGGAACTCAAAAGCAATTCGACGAGTTAGAACTGAAAGAAAACTGCATAGAATGGATAATAGAAATACTGGACAGTTTTCCCTCTTTCGATGAAAACCTTACAAGGTATTTACTAAATGATTTCACACAGTCTATGCAAACTCGAATGAGAGAAGAGGAGAAATATGCTATCTCCGTAGTTTCTGAGGGAACGCTCTTGCTTTGTCATAGCCATGTTGGAGAGAGAACGATAACACCCGATTGGAGCGTAATCGAAAGAATGCTTGATAGCAGCAATGTCATTAGATTCGTATTATTTAGAAAGAGGGAAGACATAATAGATGTAGTTTACTGGGAACGTTATTTCTCAGAGTCTTTTGTTGAATGGTTAGGGCTGCCAGAAAGTGAAGAGTTCTACTATTTTGGTGGGCAGAATAGATTTTACACTGAAATTGATGGGATGAAATGCATTCTTGAGCTTTCTGATAATGAACTAGAGGGAAAAATTGAACATTTAATGGAGGGAAAAACAATAGTTTTACCTCAAGCCATTAAAAGGCTACCTCTAATTCAAATAAGATCAGGTAGAAAACGTTATAGCACTTTTGAGGAATTCCATGAGGACTTCATAAATAGGATGTACAATCTCGCTGTCTTCAAAGATAAATACGAAAAAATAATGGGCAGTTTAGAACCCTTAACCAAAAGATTCATTGATGATAACGATAAAGTAATAAAAATAGAAAATTCCCGAGAAAAAATTGTAATTAAGAAAATAAACCCTCATTTTGTTATACTTTTCTCTAACGACCAAATACTGATGAAAAACAGTTTCTTAGAAGAGCTATACACAAGATTCTTAAACAACACACATACACGCATACTCCACATTGGAATGAAAATCTTCCTAAGCCCATTAAGAATAAGATCATTTGAGTTCTTCAACACGCTAGCTGTAAACAGCATAACAAAGATATTCATTGAAAATTGTGAGAAAACAAAAATTTTAGATGAATACATTGATAAAATTTTATGCTATACCACTTTCTCTCTTCTGGAAGCTGAAAATAGAGGAACACCGATTCACCATTTCCTAAATAGATTTTTAGAAAAATTAGCCATAGACTATTTTCCCACCGCAATGATTATGCAGAGAGAAAATAAAATAATAGAATTTAAATCAAGAGACTTCTTTACAGGCAACGATAGAGAGATAATAGAAAAGATTACTAAAGACCTGAAAAGTAAAATTAAAACAAACGAATTTAAGATTTATATAATCGGTGTTGATGAGAAAAACCAAAAACTAGAACCATTAAATAGTAGCAGATTTATGAGTGAAAGATTGAACAACATCGAAGCAGGATTGAAGAATATTCAAGAACTTTCAAACCTAGAAGTACAAATTATAAAAGTGCCAACAAAAGAAGAAGAATGTATATTAGTCATGATTGTTAAAACTACATAATCAAAAAACTTGTTGACCTTATCAAGTTACTCCCCAAAATTTTCGCCGTTTACATAGGAATTAGAGAGAGAATAAAACCAAGAAAAAATCTAGTGAAAGAGGTAATAAAAATATGGAAAGATGGACTTTTCTAGAATTGGCTAAGAAAATTCTGGAAGAAGAAAAGAAACCTCTGTCAGCAGAAGAAATATGGGAAAAAGCAAAGTCAAAAGGATATGATATAAACGTTGGTACCGAAGGAAAAACTCCCTGGAGAAGCATTGGAGCACAAATCTATGTAAATATTCGTGATAAAAAAGACAGTCCATTTGTTAAAGCAGGTTCAAGACCAAGAAGATTTTATCTTAGCTCCTTAATAAAAGAAGGCGAAAATCTCGAAGTTTTTGCAGAGCAAGTCACCGCCTTACAGCCAAGAAAGTTTGAATACATGGAGAAAGATTTACATCCGTTTCTGGCATATTATGGCTACTACTATCTAAATGCATACCTGAAAACTATTCACCATTCTAAATCAGAAAAAAAGGAATTTGCTGAGTGGGTTCATCCTGATATGGTTGGGTGCTATTTTCCACTCGACGATTGGAAATCCGAAGTTTTTGAGCTTAGCGCGACCATTAGAAATATTGCGATAAAGTTATATTCTTTTGAAATCAAAAGGGAGTTAAATTTTTCGAACCTTCGAGAGTCCTTTTTCCAAACTGTTTCAAATTCTTCTTGGGCGAACGAAGGCTATTTGGTAGCGTCTGAAATTTCCAATGATGGAGATTTTCTTGATGAACTGAAGAGATTATCATCATCCTTTGGAATAGGAGTAATCAGAATAGATGTTGAGGATCCAGACTCTACAGAGATACTATTTCCCGCAAAGTATAAGGAATATCTTGATTGGGATATGATAAACAAATTGACAATTAATCCTGATTTCACAGACTTTTTGAAAAGGATAAAAATCGATATTTCAAGCAAAGAAATCAGGAAAGAAAAATACGATAAAATATTAGAAAAGGAAGAATTAATTAAGCTGATTAAAAAGGTAAATAGATAGTAACTAATAAAGACATTCATGCCATGATTTTAGTCAAACCCCTAACACAACTAAATCCTCTCCCAAACAAAATTACCAAATAATATTCCTCTAATAAATCAAGTCCATGCTTATCAATCCCAAACAATTTTCCTATGGGAGTTATTATAATGTCTAAAGAAGAAAAAAACTCTGATAAATTTAGCATTAGCTTATTTGAGAATGGATTACATTCACTCTGGCGTGGGATAGAAATTTATGATAAGTATACTAAAACCAATGATAACATGTTACTTAAAGAAGCAATAATGTTCCTGCATCACGGTGTTGAACTTTTAATGAAAGAGATTCTTGTTAGACATAGCCCATACCTAATTTTTGAAGATCTTAGAAAAGCTACAAAAAAACAAAAAGAAGCTGATAAATCAGGCATTGGTATATTCTTCTTGCCTTCGCCACCAAGAACTGTTGCATATGAGGAAGCAATTAATCGTGTAGACGCCTTTATCAAGCCTCAGAAGCTTGAAGAAAAGCTCCTAACCAACCTCATCCAATTAAACCTCTTTCGCAATCAACTAGAACACTATGCAATTGAAGTAGATAAGGATGAAATAACACAACTACTTGCGGAACTCCGCAATCCCCTTTTAGACTTTTTTGAAGCACAGATAGGCGGAATCAAACAACGTCAGCCATTCGAAGTCATTCATGTCTGGAATGCAATTGAGGATTCAGCTAAAGAACTAGCCAAAAAACATGAGCGACTAGAAGAGGAGGTATTTGCTCTAGTAAATCGTTTCAATGGACAGAAAGTTCCAGGGCACGTAATGAATTTTGACGATAAAATCACTCTACCAAAATTTAATCGAATCCTGAGAGAATACTCATTTCCGGAATTAGGATTTAGGGCGGATATTTTTAGCGAAGGGGAAAATTTGCGGTGGATAATAGAAGTCAAAACCGGTCCTAAAATAGATGACGCGAAATTGCATAAACTGGCACATTACGCTAAGCAGCTAAATGCAAAAGTTTGGCTTGTAGCATCCACTGAAATTCCGACGAAAATTCTAACTGAAGCAAAGAAGCTGGGCATACTAGTAACCGGAGCCAAAGAATGGCGAGAAGTGAAAAGGTTTATTGAGTTATAATACGTGAAATTTTAAAAGTTATTGTATGTTCTCCAGTTTTTATTCTTTCAGCTTCTAGTTAACTAATTTTGTTTCATCATATACATAGCCTTTCGTAAACTTCTTGCCCTTACCGGACTTCAAATGCTATAAAATTCACACCAGTAACAGTTCCAAAAATAACGAACCCAAGAAATTAGATTTCAATTTAATTATTTAGCTCTTTTTAAATATTTAGGGGGTTTTCTTGAAAAGCTAAATTTTAGATACCTGTGGCTATACTATAATTTTAAATATATAAAAAACAGATAAAAATAAGTATAATAATTTAGTTTATGTGAATTTGAAGGCTTTATTGGTAAGGAATTTATTTGGGGGCCTTCCTAAGCCGGATCGCAGTACCTCACAAAGTTAGTAATAATAGCTAACACTCTTTAGACAATATCCAGTTTGCATACATTGAATAGAACTTGATTAAAGATATACCAATATCTTCGGTTCGGCTTTGAATCTCACCATATCGATATCCACCTTACGGTGATGTTGAATGCTTAGCGAAGCCGACACAAGATCTAAATTGATTGACCCTAAACTTCTTGAAGCAGGGTGGAAAGAGGATAAAATTACCAGAGAGAGAAATATTACACCTGGAAGATTAATTGATGAAAATGGTAACCGTTTAAAGGGAAAAAAACCAGATTATATACTACTATATGATTCTTCCCTTCCTATAGCTGTTGTTGAGGCAAAAGAAGAGGGAAAGTCTGCTTTAAGTGGAATGCAACAGGCAAAAGAATATTCAGAGATTCTAGGCGTTTTATTTGCATACTCAACCAATGGTCATCAAATAGAAGAATTTGATTATACAACCAATACTCAAAAAACCATTGAAAATTTTCCAACTCCAGAAGAACTGTTCGAAAGATATCTAAAATACAGTTTTAAAGACCAAATAACTGAAGTTGAAACCGATCCTTTAACATATCCTTATTATCATTTGCCGGGAGGTAAGTATCCCTGGTATTTCCAAGAAGCCGCTATTAAAAGTGTAATAGAAGTCCTCTTAAAGGGACAGAAACGCATTCTGCTCACAATGGCCACCGGTACAGGCAAAACCTATGCAGCCTTTCAGATAACTTGGAAACTTCTCAAATCTGGTTACTTACATCGCGTACTATATTTGGCGGATAGAAATTTCTTGAGGGATCAGTCTTATAACGAATTTGCCCCGTTTGAAGATGCGAGAGCAATAATTGAGGAGGGAAAGGCACCAAAAACCAGGGACATGTATTTTAGTATTTATCAAGCAATGTACAGTGGCGAAGAAGGAAAGCGACTCTACCAACAGTATCCACCAGATTTCTTTGACCTTATTATAATAGATGAGTGCCATCGTTCGGGTTATGGAACGTGGAAGGAAATTCTTGACTATTTTGGTAATGCAATTCATCTCGGTATGACCGCGACCCCTAAACGCAGTGATAACATAGATACTTATGCTTACTTTGGCGAACCCGTTTATAGTTATAGTATGGGACAGGGAATCGAAGATGGTTTTCTTGCTCCATTTCAAATATACAGAAGTTTTACAAATGTTGATAAAGAGGGATTACACATTAGAGACGCACTTTATCAAGGCGCCCAAGTTTTCGTTCCAGAAGAGATCGACCTAAAAGACATTTATACACTGGAAGATTTTGAAAGAGAAATAATCTTGCCTGATAGGACCGAAAAAATTTGCGAGCATTTAGCAAATTTGCTAAAAAATTTTGGTCCTTTACAAAAATCAATCATATTCTGCGTGAATATGGAACATGCTGCTCAAGTAGCAAAAGAACTACAGAATAAATTTGCTTATCTAGGCTATTCAGATTATGCGGTGAGAATTGTTTCCGAAGAGCCTTATGCTAAAGGGACGTACGAGCTTTTCCGTGACTCAGAAAAAACAACACCAGTTGTTGCCACAACTGTTGATTTGCTTACTACTGGTGTTGATGTTCCTTCAGTTCGTAATGTTGTATTTATAAAGCCTTTAAGTTCCAAAGTTTACTTCAAGCAACATATAGGTAGAGGTTGTAGAATAGACCCAATAACAAACAAATATTTTTTCAGAATAATAGACTATGTAAATGCAACACGCTTACTAGACAACTGGGACTACCCAAGCGGTGCCGAGCCTTCTAAAATTGTAGAAGGACCTTTTGACCTATTATTGAGAGGATTATTGATAGATCACGAAAACCAAAGCCCAATATCTGATGCTCATGTGGTAGCCCAGATGGCTCCAAATATGCAGAGAGCTGCTAGAACTGACAAAAATGGAAATTTTGTTCTGAGGCAATTGCCTCATTCGCCCATAACGATTCATGTAACCAAGGGCGGATTTCGAAGTCGCCAGTTGACTATAACGCCAAGTGAAGGAATACAACCAATTGTAATAGAGCTTAAGCCGGGAGAGACTGCACCAAAAAAGATTATACTAAAAGACCTAGAAGTTCATATTGCAGAGGAAACCAAAATCATTCTCACAGCAAATGGAAAAACCCTTACAGATGCCGAATACATACAATATTCCAAGGAAGGAGTCATAAGCCGCGTAACAACTCTAAATGACCTCCGCAAAATATGGATAAATAGTGAAACACGCGACAAGTTTTTAGAAGAGTTGAGAAATAATTCCATTTACCCAGAGTTATTAGCAAGCATTATTAAAATACCAGACGCAGACAAATTTGATGTAATCGCGCACATTGTATTCGGCTCACCTATCCTAACAAGAGATGAACGCGCTAACGCTTTTCTAAATAAAAAAGCCACTTTCCTGAATGCAATGGGGGATAACGCCCAAGAAGTTATTTTATCCTTATTAGACAAATACAGAATTGGTGGTATAGAGCAAATAAGCAAGCCCGAAATATTCAGAGTCCCACCCTTTGATAAAATGGGCTTTTTACGAGGTGTAGCGGAAATCTTTGGAGGATTTGATGAATTAAAAGAAACGTTAGATGAAGTTCAAAGTGGACTTTACGGTGAAATAGGAGAGGTCTGAGATGAACAGAAAAGATTTAGCAAATAAAATTTGGAACGCCTGCGACATAATGAGACGAGACGATGGCACAACTGGCGTTTTAGAATACATGGAACAAATATCCTGGATGATTTTCCTAAAAGTCTTCGAAGCTGTTGAAAAAAGATTTGAAGACGAAGCCAAGTTTTCAGGTAAACCTTATCAACCCATCATCGAACTCTCATACCGATGGTCAGCTTGGGCTGAGCAAGAAGAAAAAGAACTTGCAAAATATTTTTCGGAAGACGAATTGAAGAGCGTAAAAAGAAGAAACGAACACATTCTTATAGCATTTATAGACGAGAAACTCTTCCCATACCTAAAATCAATGCGTGGAACAACAGAAAAAGAAAAGATTGCCGCAATATTTCAGGAAATAAGAGGCAATAGGATGAAGTCCCCTTACAACCTGAAAGACGTCATTATCCTCCTTAATGAGATAGATTTTAACAATGTTGAAGATTCCTACATTCTATCTCAGGTTTACGAAGAACTTCTCTTAAGATTAGGAAGAGAAGGAGGAGTTGCAGGAGAATTTTACACACCAAGACCAATCGTAAGGCTAATGACTAAAATAGTCGAACCAAAAATAGGCGAAACTATATTAGATCCTTTTTGCGGTTCTTGTGGGTTTTTAATTGAATCCTATAATTTAATGAAAGGATCGAAAGAACTAACAGTCGAAGATTATGAAAAATTGCAAAAAGAAACATTTTATGCACAGGAAAAGAAACCTTTACCTTATCTCATAGGAGTCATGAACTGCATCCTCCATGATATACTCACTCCTAATATCGTAAGAAAAAATACTCTGGAGGAAGATATAAGGAACATTCCTGAATCACAGCGTTTCTATGTAATATTAACCAACCCCCCATTTGGAGGGAAAGAAAACAGACAAATACAGCAAAACTTTCCCATTAAAAGCCAAGCAACAGAACTTCTAGCCTTACAATATGTTATGAAGAAATTAAAAAAGGACGGAAGATGCGGGATAGTCGTTCCTGAAGGGATATTATTCAGAGGCGATGCATTTGCTCAAGTAAAAAAAGAACTATTAGAAAACTACAATTTACACACGATTATAAGCCTTCCTTCAGGCGTTTTCGCAAACGTTACCTCCTCTGGACAGGGACCAAAGACTAACCTACTATTTTTCGATAAAACTGGGAAGGCAAGAGAGATTTGGTACTACGAGCATTTGCCATCCGAAGGAAAAAACTACACAAAAGCAAATCCGATAACAGATGAGGATTTAAAAGATTGCTATGAGAAGTGGAAGGAGAGAAAGATTTCTGATAACTCATGGATTGTGCCTTTAGATGAAGTAATAAAGAAAGGATATGATCTTACTGCGAGAAATCCTAACAGAAAAGAGGACACCGAATATGAGACACCAGAAGCCTTATACTCCAGCATTCTTGAAAAAGAAAAACAGATTATAGAACTTCTAGACGAACTCAACGAAACTCTAAACGAGTGAGAAAAATGAATCAGAAAGAAGCCAGAGATGAGAAATTGATGGCAATGGCTGTGAGCTTCCTAAACAGGACAGAAAATAAACTATACGAAGCAGAAAACCATCTAAATGGATATAACTATCCTGAGAGCGTTTCGGTGGCTCAAGAGTGTAAAGAACTTTCAATAAAGGTCCCTTTTCTTCTTCTACAAGAGAAATATCCGAAAAGACACGAATTTGAAGAAGATGAATTTGTAGTAATTTTAAAGAAAATCCCTGAGAAGCTAGAACATTTAAATTTTCCAAAACTTTATCTCTATTCCAAATTCTGGTTAAATTTTTACACCACAGCAAAATACGGATTAGAAAAGCTTGGAGTGAGAGCAGAAAAATTGTTTAAAAGAGAGAGACAGAACTATCTCCAAAGAATGCGGATAAATGGAGATTTGAGACGAACCAGTTAGAAAGTTACTTTAAACATCTTTGGTGAAATAAATGGAGCAAAAGAAACTCGAAAAATTAATAGAAATAGAAGAAATAGAGGAACCATATAAATTACTTGAAAGCTGGAAATGGGCTACGTTAGGTGCTGTTGCCAAAATAAACCCGAGTAAAAGTGAAATCAAAGGTTTATCAGATGAAACTTATGTTTCTTTTGTTCCTATGAATAATGTAGACGATGAAATGGGTGAAATTGTTTCCTCAGAAATTAAAAAACTCGGAGAAGTAAGAAAAGGATACACTTACTTTAGAGAAGAAGATGTAATTTTTGCCAAAATAACTCCATGCATGGAAAACGGCAAATGCGCAGTTGCAAAGAATCTGATTAACAAATTGGGTTTTGGATCCACGGAATTTCATGTTATAAGGCCTTCAAATATCATATCTTCTAAATGGATACACCTCTATCTAAGACAAAAATCAATAAGAGATAAAGCAACGAAATATTTTACTGGTTCAGTTGGTCAACAAAGGGTTCCAAAAGAGTTTCTAGAAAAACTATTAATCCCTCTTCCTCCAATCGAGGAGCAAAAAAGAATCGTAGCAAGAATTGAAGAATTATTCAGCAGGATTAAAGAAATTAAAGGATTGAGAAAAGATGCATTAAAACAAATCAAGGCTTTGATGCCCTCTGCTTTAAATGAAGTCTTCTCAAAAGCCGATGAGAAGGGATGGGGATGGGTTAAGCTAGAGGATATTTTCGAAATTCAGCAAGGTGTTTCAATGTCCCCGGAGCGAAGAAAGGGGCTGTCTCCTTATCCGTTCCTTCGCACTTTAAATGTGCAATGGGGTTATATTGATATTTCAACTCTTGACTATATGGACTTCACTGAAAATGAGATTTCAAAATTAAAACTTAATGTTGGAGATCTTTTGGTATGCGAAGGTGGAGAAGTTGGAAGAACAGCAATTTGGAAAGGTGAGGTAGGAACTTGTCTTTATCAAAATCATATTCATCGTTTACGAAAATGTGTAGATGACGTAGTACCAGAGTTTTATATGTATTGGATGCAAAGTGCCATTAAAGTTTTTGGGCTCTATAAAGGACAAGAATGTAAAACAGCGATTCCTAACCTTTCTATTACTAGATTGAAACAATTTAAAGTCCCTTTTCCCTCCATTGAAGAGCAAAAACGCGTCGTTACATATCTTGACGTTATCTATGAAAAATCTCAAGCACTTCAGAAACTTCAGGAAGAAACTGAAAAGGAAATTGAAAAACTTAAGGAAACAATACTTCACAAGGCATTTAGAGGTGAGTTATAATACAGAGGCGTTCATTAAAAACAGTTTTTATTCTAGTACAATTATTCTATAAATAGGCGAATGTGATTTTTGCTATTAAAAGCTACTTTTTTGGAGTGCTGTATTAATTATTTAGTCTTCTTGAGGAATTAGTCGCATTGCTTTTCCTTGAATGCTTCCTGCCCAGTACTTCTTATTCTTTATATATTTTAGATGAGGTATTGCCTTGTTGCACAATTAGCTGTGTTTCCTTCTTTTATGCCCTCCGAGGGGCGTAAAACTTATTTTCTCTCCTATTCTATATCTCTTTCCCTTTAAGAAGCTAGGTTTCGTGAGGTTGCGTGAATGTCCGATGATAAGCTGATTGAGAGGGGGGAGTTGATTCTGCTAATCGACTGCGGGGAGAGCCCCGAAGAAGAGCTGAAGGTGATGAACGAGGGCAAGGTGGGGCGTCCCTTCAACTACACAGACAGTCTCATCTGGGCCCTGGCTCTGCTCCGGGTCTGCCTCCACCTGCCCTACCGGCAACTCGTGGGCTTCGTCGGAAAACTCTTCAGCCTCGCGGGAGCCAAACTCGTCGTCGACCCCTCTACAGCCTACAGGAGAATAAAGCGCCTCGTGGGCGAGAGGAAGATTCCCGACCTGCGACTGAAGCCCGGAGAAGCGGTCACCGTAGCCGTAGACTCCACCGGGCTCAAGGTGGGCAACTACGGCGAGTGGATGAGGCACAAGTGGAAGAGGAGGAGAGGCTTCGTCAAGTTCCACCTAGTAGTGGACATCAAAACCCGGAAGATCCTGGGATTCAAGGCCACAAGCGAGGAGGTGTCAGACGCCCGGGCGTTCCCCGAACTCCTCCAACAAGCCCAGTCGAAAGCCGAGGTGGAAGCCGCCCTGGGAGACGGAGCCTACGACACCAGAGACTGCTTCAACGATTGCAGCGAACGGAGCGTGAAACCCCTCTTCCGGGTCAGAAAGAACGCCTCCACCAAGTCCCGGGGCTCACCCTCAAGGGCGGAGGTAGTAAGGCAGGTAAAACGGAACGGCTACAAAGCCTGGGCGAGAGAGGCGGGCTTCGGAAGGAGATGGGCCGTGGAGACCGCCATAGGCTCCTTCAAGGCCATGTTCGGAGAGTACGTGGCGGCGCGCACCCTCGAAGCCGCCCAGTGGGAAGTAGGCTTAAAGGTCGCGGTATACAACCAGCTCTGCTAAACCGCCCCTCGGAAAAACCGAGGCGGGGCAGAGGCCGAAAAAACACAAAAGGAAAAAGAAATAATTATGCAACAAGGCATGAGGTATTAGTTCTTTTTAAGCTGACTGGCTTGTTTGGTACGGCTTGCGGTTTAAGTTTCACCCTGTTTGAGAATATTTCCTCTACTGCAAATTTGTTGAGCTGAATATTTTTTCTTTGCTTGTATAGGGTTCAGAATCTGCGTTCATTATTCCCCCCCAACTTCGTAGCTCTTTGTTACTTAGAAGATTAGGATGTCGCCGGGTTTGACCTGGCTTATTTTGTTTTTGTAGCGGTCTATTACTCCCCAAACCTTCTTGTTTTTAACTACTTCCCAGTTTTCCGCGTTTGTTAAACACAACCAGTAATTCATTATTTCTCCCTCGTTGGTTTTTTAATTTATCTCGTTATTGTTCTTTATAAATATTATTAATTTTGTGTCTAGTTTTTTAATTGATTTTTATGAATTGTTTGGAATTTCAGATAATAATGGCTTTAGATTTATGCTCTCTTTAATCTGCTTTAGTAAATGCCTGCTAATCCTAGATAGTCATTTGAACATTTTAGAATTCTGAGACAGTTAAAGATCAAAAATCTCTAAATTGACATTAGTCCGGAGAGACACAAACAGTTTCCAGAATTCTAATATCTATACTGGACAATTCCACTTTTCAGAGATTTAAAATTAATATGTATTAATGAATCCGCCCGGCGTATTTTTTCCCTAACTGTAAGGGGCAAATGTGCTATTAATAAATTAAAGGTAGCAGATGAAATCCTGAATGAGGAGTTCTCGCTTTAATTGTTCTATTTTTTAAAAAGTTTAAGGAAAGCGGGTTAAAGTTGTAAAAATATTGATTTTATAACCTTGTTATCGGAAAAATAATAAGGGGAAAAATCGTAAATTTAATTAAAAAAGAGAGGTGGGATATTTGTCTTGGCCGAAAATGCCTGGAATGCCCGGTTTACCGGGTCAACCAACAGAGGGGCCGCAGAAGCCCTTACCCGCGTATAGGGTTGAGAAAAAGGATAAGGTTTTCTATGTCTGCGAAGTGTGTGGTAGCGAGTATCCGTGTAAAGTGAAGAATGTGCGTGCTCTGGTCGAAGCGAAGGAAAAGGCTGGAAAGGGAGTCGAAGACATATCAAAAGGTGCAATAAGGACAGTGACATCAGCTGGATTACTAGCGGGTTATGGAGCCTACAAGGTTGTGCATGGAGCATTCAAATTGAGTGAAAGTGCAGGCAAAGGCATACTTTCTATAGGTATGGAAGATGAGATTCGGCGGGATGCTTTGAAAGACATGCTTCTCTGCCCCAGTTGCCAGCGGTGGGTCTGTAAAACTAATTGTTGGAATAAAACCAAGGGAATGTGTATCACTTGTGTAAACCAGAGAGCGGAGGCGAAGCAGGAGAGAAGGGAAGAGTTGCAAGTGGTCAAAGCAAAAAACTTTTGTCAGCACTGTGGAGCAAAAATAACGGATCCGACGCAAACAAAATGCAGTAACTGTGGAGCCCTACTCTCATAAAACTCTTTAGAGGGTGAAAGTATGACAGGCATTTTTAGAGATATTGAGAAAGGTGTTTCTAAGGTTAAGGGTATGCCAGTTATGCGATATGAGGGTATTCCGCCTCAACCATACTGGTACTGTGCAAACTGTAATAAGAAGGTTGCTCAGGTTCCCTTCAAAATCGAACTCACAAAATCGAAAGCTATCGCTAGCCAACTTCAAGAAGCACAGAAGTTTATGAAGCATTGCCCTAGCTGCGATTTATGGGTTTGCAACGATTGTTTTAACATGCAAACCAACCGCTGTATTAACTGTTCACCGATAACAGCGCCTAGCGCGGCACCGGGTACATCCCAAGCACCAACTACAACAAAATTCTGTTCGAACTGCGGTAACCCAATAAGTCCAGAGACAAAATTCTGTAGTAGGTGCGGAACTCCTATAGGTTAAACTTAGAAAAATGGTTATAGCTGTATAATTTCACTCAACTTTTTTTCCAAGTCTAGTTTGTTATAGTGATTGTAGGTATTCTTCTATTCTTTTTACTCCTTCCTGTATGTCTTGCATGTTTGTTGCGTAGCTTATTCTGAGGTGTCCTTCTCCGTTGCTTCCGAATACGCTTCCTGGGGTTAGGCTTACTCCCTTGTTTTCGAGTAGTTTTTCTGCGAGCTGTGCGCTGTTTTTGGTGTATTCTGATACGTTTGGTAATGCGTAGAATGCTCCCTTGGGCATCTTGCACGTGACTCCGTCTATCTGGTTTAAGGGCTTTTACTATAGTTTTTCTTCTTTTGTCGTACTCTTTTCGCATTTCTTCAACGCATTCTTGGGGTCCTGTGAGTGCTTCTACTGCTGCCTTCTGTGCAAAGCTGGTGGCGCAGGTTGTTGAGTTCTGTTGTATTTTTGACACTGCGTCAACTATTTTGGGGGGTGCTGCGTTGTATCCTAGTCTCCAGCTGGTCTTGGGGTAGGTTTTTGAGAATTCGTGTATGTAGACTTTGGTTTTGTTGTTGGGGGTAGCTTGGTATGCTTGTGTTTTTGGTTTCATCGTATGTTAGTGCGTGGTATATTTCGTCGGTGAAGATGATGGGTTTGTGGTCTTGTGCTATTTCTGCGATTGTTGTGATTTTCTGTTTTGTGGGTGCTCCTCCTGTGGGTTGTTGGGTGTGTTTATGAGTATGGTTCGTGTTTTGTGTGTTGTTGCTTTTTTGGGTGCTTCCTCGTTTACTGTGTAGTCTTTTTGGAAGGGGACTTCTTTGGGGGCTTCGGCATGTTTGCATGGATTGTTTGATGATTGTTTTTCTTCCTAGTCTAATAATAGTTATGTTATCAGTGGCGCAGTAACGGTCTAGGAGACTGTGGTGAGGTCGGTTATGAGTGGAAAGATTTCAAAGTGGATTTAAACGAATACTTGAGATATTGTGGTGAGGGTGTGTAAGCCTGTTTGTTAGGTATACTTGTGTGATGGTGGGAATTGGACTAGTGGAGAGAGGGGCCTTCATTTAATGTTCTTTTCTAAGGTTTCAAAGATGCGTCGAACAGTCCTTTTTGTATTTATGTATTCTAGGATTTTAATCCATGCTTTCGGCTGTGCTTTTACATGTACTTGCGTTCCTCCATCTTGCTCGCGGTTTACTGTCACTTCAATGAAGTGGCCTCCCGACCAGAGAGTCATGGGTGTAGAAAATTTTAGTCGTTTATTAGTTTCATCCACAATTTTTACCTTGAATCCGGCGTCTTTAGCTAGTTTCTTGAGTTTTTCGAAAGTTGTCTCTGGATCGGTATTATAATTCCTTGCTTCTTTAATAGACATATCTTCACACTCTCAATTCGAGAGATTCTCTACACAAATCGGACAATTAAAACTTACAGTGTTTGGTGACGAGTAATTATACGTTTTTTACAATAATAATATTTAACATTTATTTCTGGTATTCGGGAATTTAATAAAGAAATTGGGTATGACCCCGTTTGGGCTTCGGGTCTCATGACTTTAGCATTTTTCGGTTTTTGTCCGTGTGCGTTTTGCTGCGGGATAGTTTTTATAAGTCTGTAGGTGTTTGGTGTTAGTATGAACTTGAAGGTTTCTCGTGCGGAGATAAAGGAGTACCAGAGGTTGAAGATAATCTCTCAGCTTGCCCCTATAAGGGAGAGGATACTGTTTTTTGAGAGGAAGTACGGGTGTTCGTTTGAAGATTTTGAGAGGAGGATCGGGGAGGGCTCCGAAGACTTTGAGGTGTGGGACGACTATATTGAGTGGAAGGCTTACGATGAGAGTTTGAGAGATTTAAAAGCGAAGCTTGAGAAGATTAAGGATGCTAAAAAAATTACGGTTACTTGAATCCAGCAGGGTCGTTGAGAAATTTGAGATACTGGACTTCAAGCAAGGCGAAGGTTTCTACTTTTTAAGGATTAAAGCAATTTTAAAGAATGGTAATAAACGTCGCATAAAAGAGTACGTATCTGAGAATGATTATTCCTACTCTTATCACTGGCAAGACAATGAAGGGAGCTTATAATTAGATGGGACACTCTCCTCCTCACAAACACTTGAGTACATTTCCTCATCACAAGCATACACCCGATATAGAAGAGTCCAGAGAAACGAACATAGAAGAGGTGCTAAAAGTCGTAGAGGAAAAATTAAAGGAAGGCTGAATCACTCGAATCAACAATTCTCTACATTCATCGGAAGAGGGCACTTACTTGGAGAAGGCCAGAGAAATTATGAAGAGTCTGAAAAATCTTGTTTCGCGGAGGCGAAGGATATGGCCGAGATAGATTTGGAAAAGATATTGGCTCTCGTTCCAGGGTTGTTGAAGGTTCCGCGTTCAAGGATGTGGGTGGCGTATGATAAGGACGCGGATGTTCTTTATATCAACTTCAAGAAGCCCAGCCACGCGGATGATTCTGAGCTTACCAAAGATGATGTCGTAATTCGTTACGAGAAGGGGGAGGTGGTAGGAATCACTGTGCTCAATGCGAGTAAGAGGAAAACAGGATGATACGAGTATGCTGAAAGGGTAATATACGAATTTCTCATTTACTATAGGAATAGAAATAGTGAACAGGCACACTCCCCTCTTGAAAGGCAATGTCATTAAGTTAAGGCAGGAGGGCGATGCAGTTTCGCTTGATTCCACTCCAAAAGGAGCGTTTAATGGAGCTTCTTACCCGATTAGAACCCCGAAAAATAAGGGGGGAGAATCAGGCGAATCCACACAACCCATAAGTACAAGAAAAGAATTCGGGCTTAACTTAATGTCATTGCCCTTCAGGGGAGTATGTTGTCATGAAGTCCAGTACTGCTGAGAAATTTGCGTTGGGGGGGGAATGCACTAAACTGGAATATCAGAAGATATATTAAGTTAGGAGGGGAATTAACTTTGGTGTATTAAAGGTGACGCTGGATGTAAAACTTCCAAAGGAAATAGAACTGAGGGTGAAGAGAGATAAGGCTCTTCGAGATATAATCAGAAGGAAAATAGAACACGAAATATCAAAAGAGATAAAGGAGGGCTTATTCTTCTCAATGCTCTTTGACGAATTTCTCGAAGGGAGTAAGCTGACAGAAGAGGATGTCAACAGGGTGGATCATAAGGTGAAGGAAGGGATAGTGGAGAGACTTGGATGGAAATAGTGGTTGACACAAACGTAATAATCTCGGCGTTGCTTAAAGAAGGTTTAACGAGAAAGATAATTTTTTTATCACCTTTTGATATGTATACTGTTCCATTCGCAAGGTTAGAAATAGAGAAGCATAAAGCCGAATTGCTTGATAAATCTGGGCTTGACGATGAATCTTTTCAATATCTCTTGGATTTGATCTTTGCAAGAATACACATTGTTGAACCAGGCATCTTGGAGCCATTCAGGGAAAAAGCAATTGGAGTCATGGATAGCGTTGATTTCAATGATTCACCATTTTTGGCATTAGCTATGGCTCTAAATTGTCCAGTCTGGAGCAATGATGAAGATCTAAAAAAACAAAACGTGGTAAAGGTTTACAAGACTCAGGAAATTCTTGAGCTTTTGAAGTAACAGGATACGAATGCAAGCGTTATTATTGTTACATACAACCACGGGAAGTACATCAAGCAGTGTTTGGAGTCTGTTGTGGAGCATAACCCGGGAAGCGCGGTAGTGGAATAATGGATCGATGTGATGCCGAAGACGTTATGGAAACTTGCTAAAAAACTTTTTATCCCACTTTTAATACTCTCTCATCATTTCTGAAAAGATCAATAAGAAATGTTGTATCAACCCCAACCAAAAAATCACCTTAGAGCGAGTTCTCTTCTGCTCTTCTTCACGACTTCTTCAAGTACCTCAGCATACCCCTCATCCTTATGATTTTTAAACCATTCAAGAACTTTTGCAGCATTCCCCTTTTCCACAACAGAAAACTTCACCATTTTCCCTCCGCAAGGAAGCCCACTTTCTTTAGAGGTGGGAGGAATTGCGGATACTCTAGAGGTACTTAAATACTGAAGTTGCTATATTTAATAGCATGAAGCAGGCTCTGCTTATCAAACTTGCCCCGTCTAAAGAACAGTATGATACACTCCTCCAAGTCATGCACCGGTTCAATGACGCCTGCAACTACATCGCAGAAATAGCCTATGAGAGAAAATGCGCCAACAAGATAGCCCTCCAGAAACTCGCCTACTACGACACCCGCGAAAAGTACAAGCTGTCCGCCCAGCTCACCATCCGCGCAATCGCCAAAGTCGCCGAAGCGTACAAAAGAGACAAAACCATAAAACCAACATTCAAACCCAGAGGCGCGGTAGTCTACGACCAACGAATCCTCTCCTGGAGAGGGCTCCAAGCGGTCTCCATACTGACCCTCAAAGGCAGACAGGTAATCCCCATCAGCATCGGAGAATACCAAGAAGCGAGAATGGACGAACGAGTCCAAGGACAGGCTGACCTCATATACCGAAACAACACATTCTATTTGAGCATAACCGTAGACACCCCAGAGCCAGCCAGGTTCGACCCGGTGGGAGGCGTTCTAGGCGTGGATTTGGGGATCGTTAACCTAGCCGTGGATAGCGATGGCGAAAACCATTCCGGAGAAAAGGTTGATAGAATCAGGGAGAGAAGGGCGGAACTCCGCACCAACCTCCAGAAACGTGGAACAAAAAGCGCCAAACGTCATCTCCAGAAACTCTCTGGGAGGGAGAAGCGTTTCCACCGCGACGTTAACCACTGCGTCTCCAAGAGGCTGGTGGCTAAAGCCAAAGACACTGGCAGAGCGGTTGCCCTTGAAGACCTCAACGGCATCATCCGCCAGAGCCAGGTAACGGTTAGGAAGGCTCAGCGTAGCCGCCACCACTCTTGGGCGTTCAGACAGCTGAGAAGCTTCATAGAGTACAAAGCCGCCCTCTCCGGGGTTCCCGTAATACTCGTGAATCCCAGGGGGACTTCGCACACCTGTCCGGTGTGTGGGCATAATGAGAGAGGGAACAGGCCGAGCAGGAACGAGTTCAGGTGTGTTCGGTGTGGATTCGCTGGTCCCGCCGACCACGTAGCAGCCATCAACATAGCTGTGAGGGCTGCCATCGTCAACCAGCCTATTGTAGCGTGCGGTGAAGCCGAAGCCATCATCACTATTAGTGGAACTGAGGCTGAACACAGTTACAAGCTCATATCCTTCATGAATGAGTAGTTGACCGTTACCACCACGTTATGTTCTAATTCTCTTGCCTTATATTATTTCCGTCTCAAACAAACAAGATACTGACAACTTAAAGTTTATTTCACTCCACACGTTTTGCGGGTGTGTGAAGTTTGCAGAGCGTAAGCAGAGAGTTGCAGGCAACAGTTATATCTTATAGATGCTTCGAAAACTCGTCAATGTCAACCTTTGCTAATTTTAGTACTCCTCTCAGGGTTCCGATTTTTAATTCTTTGTGCATTGGAACGACGGTGCCCACTTTTCCCTTTTGTGTTATTTTTGATAATCTAACGTGACTTCCTTTTCTACCAGTTACTTTGAATCCAAAATTGTTACAGAGGATCTAGACGACTTTTTCACCTGAAACCTTCCTAAGCTTCGGCAATTTTGTCTGCCTCTTTTACGGACACCTCAAAGGTAGTAAGAATTGGACGCATCGCCTCTTCTAATGGAAACTCCTCAAGATACAGTTCTGTCGCCTCCTTTAAATTTCGAACAGCGTCTTCAATGGTCTCCCCCTGACTCACAGTCCCAACCTCAGGGCATTCTGCTACATAAATATCTTCTTCTTTATGTATTATTGCGGTTAAAATCATTACATTCACCTATATACTGCTACAATGTACATCTACTTTAAATTTTCCTAAATCCACAACAATTATGAATCCAAATTAGACCACCTAAAAGGAGCTTACATAGACCGTTGGCAAGAAAGCCTACGGTTTTAACCGTGGGATGAATTGTCGATGATTTTATATACAATAATCTAAAATTTTCAGGGAGAACCACCAAAAGCCCAAAAAAAGGATGCCCTAAAACGGAGAGAACAAACACCTTCAAGGTCAAAGGCAACCCCGCCCTACGCCTCCTTGCAAACCAACTGCGCCAAGCTTTGGAACGAAGTTAACTTTGAAAGAAGACAAGCATACATACACTCCAGGAAGTTAGAATGGTACCCCAAACACCTCTACGAGAAGTACGCCTTTGTAACTGTTTTATTTTAAGTAGACATACATAGACATTATCGCAGGGAATACTGTTATTTCATAATTACTTTCAATTCTTTCTGGGTCTTTAAATACTATTATCCTATATATGTTGGTGAGGTCGGTTCCAACGTTTAAAACCTACAGCTTCCCACACAATCTCTCATTAGACCAGTTCTTCTACTCCTACAGGAATATTCTAAACCAGATGATAGGCGACATCTGGAACCAAATCCAGTGGAGGGAGAAAACCATCAGGGGAAAGAAGCAGAAAAGGCTGCTGCCCACCATCCCCAGCTACTCATTCAAGAAAACACTACGCAACCAGTACTTAACCCGCTGGGAGTACGCCGCGCACTGGGTCGACTCCGCACTGAAAACCGCGTTCTCCATAATCAGCTCGTGGAAGAAAAACTATGTTAGAGGAAACCGCAAAAGGAAAAAACCAGTCGTCAAACGCTGCTTCGTAAGAGTCAAACAAACACTCATGAAAATCAGCGATGAGAAAATACGCATAACCATAAAACCACACCAACACGTAAACATCGACCTATCGAAACGCTACTTCAGCATAAAGGGAAGAAGAATCGGAGAACCCATACTAACCCCCACCAAAATACACCTACCCATAGAAGAAACAAGCAGCACAAAAAAACCACAACCACAACAGCAACAAAAGAAGCCGCCACCACAACAACAACCCGCAGCAACAGCAGCAGTGGATAGGATAGGCTGGGACTCAAACAAGTTTTCGGTGGACGGCTTCTCCCCCAGCCACGGCTGGATAAAAATCGACCTGAAACCGCTGCACACCCTCCACGTGACCTATGATAACAAGATGCGTAACATAAACAAGGTGTACTCCAAGAACAGGAGGAAGGGAAAACAGCTCTACCGAAAGTACGGAAAAAGGTGCAGGAACCGGGTTAAAAACTACCTGCGGCACATCGCCAAACAGATAATAATAGTAACAGCCTCTCCCTTCCCGGCGACGCAGCAGCACGGGTTTGAAAAACTGGAAAAGCGGCAGATGAACAGAAAAAACAAGCACAAGTGGAATCGGGAGCTGAACCAGGCCGACTGGCGTTTGCTCGTCTCCCTGGTTCGAAACCTGGCGCCGGTTGTGGAGGTCAGCCCTTTCTACACCTCGAAAACCTGCAGCAGATGCGGGGGGCTAAACAAAGCCCTGAGAAGCGAGAGGGTTTTCGAGTGCCCGTTCTGCGGGCTGAGAATTGACAGGCAACTGAACGCCAGCATAAACATTTACCTAAGGATGAGAGGAGTTTCCCCGCGGAGGGAGTGGTTCGACGCCACGCTCATCGCCGCGGGTGGGTTGCCCTTGATGGGGGCGGAGCGGAGTGACCCCGATGAACTCGCGAGGGGTCTGAATGATGCGTTGAAGCCCCAAGTCTACGTACGTCTACCTCTGACTACTTAGATTACAACCCCCAATAGATACTGTTGAAAAATAGCAAAGCAGGTACGTTCAAAACCGTGAGAACCGAGTACTTTGTGAGAAAAGTTAATAAATGTATGAACTTTATTACTAGTGGTGAAAAAATGAAGCGTTTCTCGGTTAGTTTGCCTGATGATGTAGCCGAAGCCTTAGAAAAAATTCTGGAATCAGAACCCACAGCCTCTAGATCAAAAATCATTGCGGATTCGCTCAACGAATACATAGCTAGGCATCACTCATTCTTTATTAACCGAAGAGAGGATTCTAAGGGTCCTAGAGTTTTGCGTGAGCTTAGAGCTACTCAGCGCAGAGCTCCCTCTCCCCGAAGAAGAAAGTTACAGCGGGTTCTAGAAGGGTGGAGAAGAATTGATTGAAGTGGTCTATAATTATGTGGAGGACGGAATAGATAGAAGCGGGAAAAGGATACCCGACATTCCTGTGGCTTGGATAATACTTCATAGGAAAAATGAAAACAGGAAAATACTGGGTCCCTGTATTGTTGACACTGGTTTTGATGGGGGTATATACGCAAATCCCGAACTTTCCCTGAACTTTGAGGGAATACCCCCTGAGGGAACCGAATGGTTTTACAGTGCAGGAGACCATGATATTGAATGCGATGTTTACAGTGCTGAGTGCTTCCTCCTAAGAAGTGGAGAGGAAACAGTGCCCCTCGGTAAAGTAAGGGTCTATATACCAGTTAGATTGGAAGATCTTCCCGAAGAAACGATAATGGGGCGCGAAGTATTGAATAGCCTCACAGTGGTTTTAGACGGGAAAAACTTGAAAATGGGTTATGAGAAGTTGAAACAGAGAACCCCCTAACTTTAGCTTTGGAGTTCAATAGGTTCCCACCCTCAACTCTAGGAAGATTATTCAAACACTCGAAAAAAAGTGGAATGCGTTGGACTGAATAATTAAGGAATGCTTACGATTTTTTAAGAGGGAATATTTCTTGAATATTGAGAACTTTTTGGGAAACTGATGAGAAAAATGAAAGTAAAAATAGTCAACCGAAGGATATACCTTCCAAAGGAGCTTCTTGAGAAGGCAAAGTTACCCGATAACGGCTCATGCGAAGCCATAGTTGTCGGCGACGAAATAATAATAAGACGCCCGGTATCGAAAGAACTCAACATATTTAAGATTCTGAGGTCTCCCGAACGGCAGAGCATCGAAGATATGGTGAAGGCAGAGGAAGTTGAGGAAACATAGCTTCATACTATCTCCCTCTTTTCATCTCTGCTATTTGGGATGTTTTTTCACTCCTTAAATGTGATGATTCATTGTTTCAGTGAGGTTTATACTGTATTTTATGCTTATTGTATTAAGGGTGATTTCCATGTCAGAGACTATCAGAATACGATTGCCCCGAGAAACCATAAGGAAACTCAGCGAGTTGGCAGATAAAGAAGGTAAAAATAGGTCGGCGTTGATACGCGAACTCCTTGAACGTGGGGTTAAAGAAAAAAATCTGGACAATGTAGTTGAAATGTATCGGAAAGGACAGATAACCGGCTGGAGGGCCGCTCAGCTGGCTGAGATATCATTGTGGAACTTCTATAAGGTTTTGGACGAGAAAGGTATCCACATCCAATACTCGGAACATGACTTAGAAGAAGACCTCAAAGTCCTGACTGAGAGATAATCTGTCTATCATCCTGTTTTCCTCTTACTCGCGTTGAGTACAGTGATTCCCACCACCTCTCCCCTCTCGTACCGAACTATGACATCTTCTTTGGTGAGTTCAGAATCATCCGCGTGGCTGGGCTTCTTAAAGCTAATATAAAGGACATCCGCATCCTTATCATACGCCACCCACATTCTTGAGTGCCGGACTTCCAACAATCCGGGAACGAGAGCCAATATTTTCTGTACGTCTATTCCAGTCGTATTCTTCGTCTCCTAAAGCGTGTTAGCGTTTATTCGCTGATAGAAATTCCTTTTCAGTTAAGGTTTTTACTTCGGGTATTTTTTTGAAGTCTGGGTCGTCGCTGATTATGGTTAATCCCTCCAAGTATGCGGATGCTGCTATGAGGGCGTCGGCTATTGGAACTTTGTATTTGCCTTTAAACGCTCCGGCATTAACTGCAACCTCTTCCCCTATCTCGAGCTTTTTAAGGTATATAGCGTGCCTGAGGTCAGTGGTTCTCGTTTCAGCCAGGTCTGGCCTCTTCTCCTGCAAATATTTATAGTATATCTCTGCCAGAGTAACCACGCTTATAGCGGCCTCCACTTCTCCAGATTCTATCTTGGTTAGGATTTTTTGGACAGCGTCCCAGCCCGCCTCTTGGGCAAACAGTTTAATTAGAGGGTTGGTATCTAGGATAACCTTAGGTTTTGCGGATTCGCTCTTCAAATTCTTTGGTCCACTCCTTCCTCATTTCCTTAATCTCCTGTGAGGGTTTCCTTCCTTCGAAGAGTTCTTTGTCTACGCCAGCCATCTGTGATAATTTGGGTACTGGAATCATTTTGATTGCGTTTCCTTCGCGGATAACCAGCAGCTTCTCGCCTTTTACTATGTTCAACTCTTTCCTTAACCGTGAGGGAATTATTACTTGGCCCTTCGAAGTTACTGTGACGAGTTCAACCATTTCGATTTCACCTTACAAAATATAAAATGTCTTACATTAATAAATTTATTGGAAAAATTTGAAGATGGTGCAGAACTATTCGATTTGGCCTAAGAAAGGAGCGTTTAATAGAGCTCATTTTTCCAATTTAGAACCATAAAATAAAGAGTAGAACCATACAAATCTGACTCACTCTAAGCCCGAAAATGTGGGATTATCAAAATTGGGTGATGGTTTTTTCAATGAATAATCTTATTAAATATGCTGTTAATCCATGATCGACTGTGAAGCATGTGATTAATTAATTCTTCCTTACTTGAGATTTTTAAAATCATTTGAAGTCAAATAGTTTCGATTAACATAGAATTAAAATTTGGAAAATTCAAGTGTTATGGACTTCAAGAGATTATAGAATAGAAAAGTGAACCTTTAAAGGAGTTTGAATAAATAGATATGATAAACCAAAGACAAAAAATCACCAAAAAGTGAAGCGTGTGTATCGAAATGGATGAAATCGTCATCAAAATAAAGATACCAGAGGAATTTGAAGAATTGAAGGAAAAAATCGAGAAACTCGTTAACAGAGAGGCGGAAGAGGTTATAAAAAAGCTTGAAGTCCTAAAAAGAGCGAAGGGCTGTTTGAAAACTGAGAAATTCTGGCAGGAACTTGAGGCTGAACTCTACGAAGATGTTAATCGATAGCAACCTCTTTGTTGAGTATACAAAAAGGAAGCCCTAAAGCCGTCAAAATATGGGGGATGCGCTCGAATCGGAGAATTATACATAAAATGAGCGTTAGAATTTTTTCCTGCTCTTTTGGCTGCGGGATAGTTTTTATAAGTCTGTAGGTGTTTGGTTTTAGTATGAACTTGAAGGTTTCTCGTGAGGAGATAAAGGAGTACCAGAGGTTGAAGATAATCTCTCAGCTTGCCCCTATAAGAGAGAGGATACTGTTTTTTGAGAGGAAGTACGGGTGTTCGTTTGAAGATTTTGAGAGGAGGATTGGAGAGAAAGCCGAAGACTTTGAAGTGTGGGACGACTATATTGAGTGGAAGGCATACAATGAGAGTTTCAAAGATTTAAAAGCGAAGCTCGAGAAGATTAAGGATGCTAAGAAAATTACAGTTACTTGAATCCAGCAGAGTCATTGAGAAATTTGAGATACTGGACTTCAAGCAAGGCGAAGACTTCTACTTCTTGAAGATTAAAGCAATTTTAAAGAATGGAAATGAACTTCGCATAAAAGAGTACGTGTCTGAGAATGAGTATTCCTACTCCTATCAATGGCAAGACAATGAAGGACGGCTTATAATTAGATGGGACAACTCTCCTCATCACAAACACTTGAACACATTTCCTCATCACAAGCATACACCCGACCTAGAAGAGTCCAGAGAAACGAACATGGAAGAGGTGCTAAAAGTCATAGAGGAAAAATTAGAGGAAGGTTGAGGACTCCGGTGTCGAAAATATACTTACTCACCAATGGGTTAATCCTCTAGTGAAACATGGCTTCCCGAAGACAACTTGTTCATTTGCAGCCATATGTTATAAAGTCTGGGATAACTATTAACTTATGCGTTGGTGGTTTTTATGTGCAATAACTCAATTTTTTCTTGTGGTATGAATGTTACTGGCTTAAGGTGAAGCTTGGGGTTCGGCAATTGGTGAAAAAAATGAAGAAGAGTAGATTAGTCTCGACAAGGCTAGAAGAAGAGGCCGCAAAAATTTTGGAAGAAATAGCCCGAGAAGAAAATATCGATAAAGCAACACTAATCAGAAAATGGATTCTATCAAAAATTACAGGGCACAAGCTAGAAAAAGCAGCAGAAGGATACCAAAAAGGACTAATAAGCATTGAAGAAGGAGCAAAAATGGCAAACACAACCCTATGGAAATTCATAGAGTACATTCGCGAAAAAAACATATGGCCACCAATCCAAACCAAAGAAGAATTAGAAAAAGAACTAAAAGAAACAAAAAGGCTACTAAAACAAGTGTGATCAACTGTGGAAGTTAGGGACATTTGTCACACCTCACCTTTGGCGACTTCACGGTAACACCGTCCCAGAGGGCTAGGATTGCCGCCATTCTCTGCTTGAGCTTCGCATCCTTCTCTCGGCGGTATAACTCACAAAGCTCATCATACTCCTGTTTAGGAGGTGTAATAGATAATCATTATTCACAAGGAAAAATACTCGATAAGGACGAATAGAATTTGACGATTTATTATGGGAGAGGGGGAATTGCGAAGCATATCTCTTTTCTTCTCAGTGTGGCGAAAGTCTATCTCAGGTAAACGAGTGTTTTTCAGGGAGAACAAGGGTGGTTTATATAGCGAAAATGAGAGATAAAAAAATAGCAAAGAAGGATTTGGAAGATTCTCTTGCCAATGGAAACCGGGCAAGGGGGTCATCCAGCAATAGTTGCGGAAATTTGCGGTAGTTTTGGTCTCGACTTTAATAGGACTCGACAAAAATAGCGTTGAATCGGAAGAGAAGGTTTAGAGCGCTAGAAAGGATAGAGGAGAAGATAAGGAATGAAGATAACTTTTGAGGATGGAAGCGAATTAGAACTTCCAGAATTGTGGATTGAATGTATAAAAATAAAATATAACCTAAGTCCTGAGGAGTACTGGGAGAAGGTCGCACCCTATATCCGCAAGCTTTGGAGCGAGGGCAAGGTTCTAACGAAGTTCGGTGAGGAGCCGATAAACCTAACGTTCGGTGACCAAATTTTTGAGAACGAAGAGTACTATGAGCCAACGATGGCGTGGCATGCTGAAAGTTGCATCTATGCCGATTTAAGGGCCTGCCTCATGGCGAAAGCAATGGCATCACTGGGCGGAAGCGTGAAGGTGATAGGAATAGGCAACGATAAAGTAACTATCTACAATGGAAACGAGAAAAAAGAATACGACAATATAGAAGACGCAACGGAGGATGAATAGAGAGCAGTAGAAAAGGAAACAATCCATGATAAACCATCGCCTGGGATTCGTGCATAGATCGGAGAAACCGGCATGCCGGGATCCTTCACATAGTGGTACTCATCCATCAAAAAGCAGTATCTGCCCTCTTTCAACAGAAAGCTTTTAACATATCCTTTAGGGACTGTTTCAAAAGCCTCAAGTACGTCAGGATCCTCAAAATTTAGAAAAACAACATTTACCCCTTCTCTCTTCAAGTTTCCTTCAAGAGCCCTTAACAGAGTCGTTTTGCCGCTTTGCCTCGGGCCCTTAATCGCGTATGCTTCCCTTCTTCCCAACCATAAGATTCGCTTCAAATCATTGGGGAAAAATTTTTCTATAAGAACATTATTAATTTTAACAATTTTTAAATTTCACTAATATTATCTCTAACAAATTTCTAAATTCTAAAAACAAAACAAGACCTCAAAGACACAGCGGACGCTCAACATAATTCTACTCAAACACCTCAACTTTTAAACTATTAGCGAAGGCATTTTTGTGATTCTAAATTTCATATTTAATTTCTTCAATATTTTGCTCTGTGATCTCTGTATAGCCT
This sequence comes from Candidatus Freyarchaeota archaeon, assembly GCA_030587365.1. Classification (GTDB taxonomy): domain Archaea; phylum Asgardarchaeota; class Jordiarchaeia; order Jordiarchaeales; family Jordiarchaeaceae; genus Jordiarchaeum. Next base: position 54,628 of record JAUQZE010000014.1, read on the forward strand.
CTTTTCTCTCTCTCGCTTATTTGGGTTTCAAATTGGATTTCGAGAACATATCCACCGAAAACTTGATGTGGGTCGTCCTGAGATTCAATAATCATCCACCCGAATCCTCCTTCTCCATAATGAACCACTCTGTTCTCCCTGAAAAATACTCTTTTGCCGCTCCTGATGTAGGTTTCCGCTACTCTGCGGAGGAAATGGATGTATTTTTCGGCAATCTTCCTCTCCTGTTGCTCAACAAATTCCTCAGTCTCCTTCCATAAAGTCTTTAAATCTTCCATGTGTCTATCTCCTTCCACTAAGCTCTTTTTCTTTTATAAAATCCTCAAGTTCCATGTTAAACCTGTTTCTAAAAGCTTCTTGCGCGAGTTCCTTAAATTCGGGGAAGTTTTCACAGAATAACTCCAGCAAACTTGACACACAAAACTCGCATCCACCATCGGCTGCAAGCAATATTCTTACAACCTTCTCGGCTTCCTCTCTGTTCATAACAGAACCTCTACTCTAAATCCCTTAAGAACTTCTTTACCTTCTTCCACGAATCTTCTATTTCCTTCACACTTCTTTCTTCACATACAGTATAAAAGTATAGTTGTATTACTGAAAAGCCCTTGGAAGCAGTCGCTTAAAACTGCTCAAAACTTATATACTAAACTTTGGCAAATTTTAATTTTTTCTCTGACCTTACCATCTTTAGGTGTTAATTATGTTGCCTATTACATGTCATCCCTGCATTGTTGAGAACTTTCTGCCTCGGCTGGAGGGAGTCTTCAACAAACCCCAGCTGAAGCACTTCGCACAGTACCTAACCGGACTCATAGTCTGCAATAACCGGACGATCACCGGCATAAACGAGAGCTTCACCGGGCACAACGACCAGTCGGCTCTGAACCACTGGCTCAC
>JAUQZE010000026.1 GCA_030587365.1 Candidatus Freyarchaeota archaeon
TTGTAACACGTTACCTGTCTGATACATTGTCCAAGTAACGGGTAGTGCATTACCCCACATCCTCATAGCAATAAATCCACGTATTAGAAATGCTAAGAACCATGATAATGCAACTAAGATTGCTCCCCTGACAAGCGCGTGTGTTCCCGGTCTCTTCGGAACGAAAGGCCAATAATTGAACAGTGTAACCCATATGGGGAATATCAAGAATCCAGCAGTACCCAGAACAATCATTTCGTAAGCTTGCCATTTCATCACACCGCCGAGTATGTACCAGGTTATGAAGGCTAAAATCATTGATAGAGCTAGTATTATAATGCCTGCCAACGGTTGCTTTCGCAATCTCGAGGTTGAGGGTGTGAATGGACGGGCTAGGAACGCGATGGAAATAAACCACACGATACAGAAGATGAAGTACGATACCCAGTTAACGAGGTATCCCAGCGGATAAACTACCATGAAAAGCGGGTTATTAAGAGACAACAAGATACCTAATGAAGCAAGAGTCGGTGATACTGAACCAAAAACCAGTGATGCAACAAAGGCATTCATTGTAACCATTTTTGTGAAGATACCCCAGACGGGATGGAGGAACCACTGGAGTGTGACGTATGCTATTATGAATATGGTAGCGAATGAAAGGAATCCTTGCCAAGGCTGCTTGAATTTCGGTGCGGCTTCTACAACTTCTTTTGCTTTCTTTGCCATTTCCTCTCAGACCTTCTTTTTTTAAAAAAAGCTCCTCTTATAGGAAGCTTTATTGTGTTATCGTGTTTTTGGTATATATACTTTTTGGGGTAAAATAGTTAAACTATTATAAATTTTTTGAGTAAAGGGTCTTTGGCGATTGCGTTGTGTTGGAGGCTTCCTTGACTGGAAAGTATGAGCTCTTAAAAAGCCGATTCCACCCAAAAGAAGCACTAAAAAGGCTCCTTTAAGCAAAAAGAGGAAGAGTGGAGGAGATAGGAAAAACCAGAGCAAAAGCCCCCAACCAAAGATACCTCCTCAATGTGAGTATAGTAGAGACCTTTTTACTCATATTTTTTTAATAAAAAAATAGTTATTTTCATATAAAGATATGTCATAAAATAATAAATTTAATATATATACTTTATAATATAACATAATAGTTTATTATATATTATTAGTTTTATGCTAGAGTTTAATGGGTTTTCTATGGTGGTAGGTAAAAGTTAATATGTTTTCCAAGATAATAATTATAAACATTGGAATAAATAGAATCTTTATGTGAGAGTCTTAGGAAAATAATTAAAATAATTTCTAAGAACCCTAAACGTCTTCAAAGTTCTTAGCAATATTCGTTTTTTAGTGTCTTTTTAGTAGTATTTGAGTGTGTGTTTCATGGGTGGTAGTCTTCGATCATTTGAAGCTTTTCTTTTTGCCTGTCCTTCGATGGCTTTTCTTTTTGCCTCCTCAGTTAGGCACTGGTCCACGAAAATTTTGTAGAACGCCTGTCCGTTTGGTGGGCAGCCGGGAAGGAATTCTCCTTTTTCTTTGTTTTTCGCTTGGCAGTCTCCCACTATGTAGACTTTTCCGAGGGCGTTTTTCGGGACTTCGCCGTCTGTTCCTATGACGAGTGTGAAGGGCTTGGTTTCTCCCTCAGTGTAGTGGGTGATAACCCATAGAACTCCCACGGTTGCGTTCAAACACCCCGAGCAATAATCGGTGCCGCATATATCCATTTTGCCATCGATTCCTAAGGCGCGAGAATAGTGCTCACCCGCCTCCTCTATCCTGCAACAGGGTACAAAATCTGAAATTATAACATTCTTCAATTTTTCTCCCTTGATTTCGATTTCCTTGATATCAACCTTACCGAAGCCGTTTTCACTCGCAATTTTTAGATGTTCAACCTCTCTGGGGTCTATTTTCATGATGGTTGCAGTGACACTGTCTGTGGATATCACGTTGTCGCCAGCGATTAGTAGGTTGGTCTTTCTTGGGAGGCCGAAGGTGGGTCCGAGGTACTCGTGGCTTACTATGCCGCTGGTGATTGTGAGTCCTGGGTTCAATTTCTCTGCCATAAGTGCTATGAATCGGTGTATTCCCTCCCTGTGTACTTTAGCCTTTGACCCGAAGTCTATGGATCCTAAAGCTATGTTTTTCGCTCCGAGGGACACCGTGCAGAGTATGTGGGTTTTCATAGCGGGGACGTTAATTAGGAAGTCGCAGTCACTAAGAACCTTACTCAAATTCACTTCAATTTCATCGATTTTAACTTTTTCAAATTCTCCCTGGTCAATGTTATATAGTTCTCCGCCGGCTTCGGGAATACTTTTTGTTAGCCCTAATCCTTCGTATGCCCTATCAATTTTAACCCCATACATTCCGCTTTCAGCGACAATCACTCTTCTCACGCCATTGTTCTTTAAGAGCTTGACGAGAGCTACTATTAGTTGGGGGTCGGTTGCGATGCTCTCTATAATCTGTTGGGGATAGCCGAGGTGAAGACAGCCAAAATTAGGTTTCACGACAACGGTATCATAACCGAAGATCTTGTCTTCCAGATTAAGAGTCTTGAGAATGTTCCAAATAGATTCATCGTAGTTGTCTTTGAATTTGAATATGGCAACCGTCAAACCGCTTCCTCCAGGGGGAGGTATTTCAGTTTGACAGTTTATAGGAGATTATTTAAACCTTTACTCAACTAAAAGTAAAAAATATGGTTGAAGCCTATTTGCGTAAGTGATTCCAGTTATTTATATTAAGCATTTGCCGGTATCAAGTATTTTTCTTCTGTCTATTTCGAGGGTGACTTTGTCAATAACTGCATCGTGGTGGATGTTGCTCATAACTTTTCCCCCAATGTTTATGCTCTTTCCAATGGCAAAATGAATTGTGCCAATAATCATCTTATCGCCTATGGTGCCTGTAAAATTCTTGAAAAGATGGCTGGTTCCTACTCCGAGTTCCGCTATATTTGTGGCGTTCTCATCAGCTTTTCTTATGATTTGCTTTAACATCTCAGCCTCCTTGCCGCCCCTTATTTCAACCAGTTTTCCGTCCTTTATGATCCACTCCATGGGCTGCTTTATAGCACCTATCTCCTCCATAAAAACGTCAATGAGCGCCTTCCCTCGTGTGGTCCCTTCGATTGGGGCCACTGCTGCCTCCGCATAGAACGGCACCGCTCCCCATTCTCCGGGTTCTGTGAACATCGCTTTCAGTTGTTGGATGGGTCTCCCCTTAATGGACATGGTAACATCCGTTCCTAAAGCGGTGGAAATGTGGGCAGATTTTCCCTTGCCCATGATTTTCGCGAGTTTTTCGGTGAGAGTCTTTATCCTCAAAACATCCTCTTCCGTTATATCCCAAAGAATAAAGGGTACGAGACCAATTCTCGCGCCTGCCTCAGTGGCACTCTCCCTAGCATTCATGTGAGCGAATAGCTGTAGATACTTTAGGTCTAATACCGCAAGTATAACATCACTTGAAAGCATTAAATCCACAATTTCTTGAGGGGGCTCAACCTCCATCTCTGAGCCCTTAACCATTTTTATGAGGGGCTTCGCACCCAGAGCAGACACTTCGGACGCGAGACTTTCCGCTGTTTCCCGAAAACCGTCCTGAGTTACAAATAACACATTCTCCCCAGGCTTAACACCCATACAGGTTTCTATAATAACGTTAGCTCCTTTCTTAGATTTCAAAGCAGTCACCTTTTTTCTCTTAAAATTTGAAACTAGTATAAATAGTTTTTTCTGAAAAACTTGAAGTGTGTAGTAGCAAAATTAAGTAGACTTGGATGTTTCTTAATTGGTTAAACGGTGATTGAAATGAAACAATCCAAGCCTACGAGTAGTAATAATAGTGACCAGTCCTTTTTGCTTTTTCGGAAGCGTCTGGTGGGGATCACCTCCGCAGACCTTGAAGGGCTCTCGGAATACGCCCAAAAGAACCTGGAGATCATACGATGCTGGCGCCTCAACCCCCTGAAAAGCATCCTTGAGGAATACCAGATCTCGAAG
>JAUQZE010000005.1 GCA_030587365.1 Candidatus Freyarchaeota archaeon
AGGGAGTATTATGAAAGAGACCCCGCGACCCTCTTGACGGAAATCGTCGCCTACGCAGGAAGCCACTTTGACTATTTCCAGGAACTCTTAAGCCTTGAGAAGGAACGCCTAGCCAAGGCAATCGCAGGAGATAACACCGAGTCGCAGAAAAAGTTAGAGGAGTTCTTTGAGATGCTGACCTGGGTTTGGGACTGGCTACGGCACAGCGGCAAACCCAAAAAAAAGAAGGAGCTAGACGCGGAAATCTGAATTGAACAAGTGTTCCTTCACCAATCTCGGTGCCTGTTTTTAAAGAAAAGAAAAAGGAATTTGATTCATGTTTATTTTTTATTCTCGGACTATTAGGTAAATGATCAGGCCGATAACCCTGTTAGTAGAACTATAAGGAGCCAGAGCACACCTTCCACGCCGTGATCCTCAGCATCTCGGTATACCATGATACTTGGAACTCCTACGATATCTAACTAGCAAGAAGAATCTTACTTAGAGCACCCTGGCACCTGAGAGCTACAAGCTCATTTTCTTCTGATTCAATCGTAATTTTATTACTAAAGCAAAAAAAGGAAAGAAGCTTACGCTGTTTTATGGGCTCTGCTTTTAGGATTCTGTTAGACTCTTCTTCCTTTAATCACCATTTCAATGCTCAGAGTATAAACCCAGATTACCAGTGTGAGAAGCATGAGCCATTCTGGGATCGCACCATAAAGGAGGGTGAGAACGCCAAGAGTCCAGCCAGCTACCCACTCGAAGTATCCGACCCACTGTACGGTCTTTGAGAAGAATGAGGATGAACGCATAGAGTAACTCAGAACCCCCGCCGTCAGGGCGATGGGCATCCAGAAGAGGATAGAGAACAGGTTATGGTAGAACCCTGCGACCTCCGAAAAGAGCCCGATACCTATCAAGGACGCACCTGCAAAAATACCTATCAATATGCCTATCTTCGCAGTCCTTGTGTATTCTAATGGTTTAAGCAGCGTGGGAAAGAACGGGAAGCACAGAACACCGGTGATAATTAAACCCACATTAAACATGAAAGAGGTGGGACCCACACCAAGATCACTAATAGCCTGGTGAGTCCAGTCATACCCATAGTTAGGAAAAGGAATCCAAGTCCTAAAACCGAAAAACTTGACGGCTAGGGGCATCGAAAGAGAAGCACTAGTGTAAAGGAACACCGCGCCCAAAATACAAATAACAGCGATACTTATTGCCACAACTGCAATAATCCCACCGATAAGGGTCAATGGCACACCCTTAAGGGTGCCAGATTTCTTTCTCGCCATATCAATCACCAATAATAACAAAATATATGATTCTAACTCGATTGAACCTCGAGCTAAACTATTAACTTTTTCTACAAAAAATAAAAAATTGAGGAAATACAAATACACTTTCCAGGTTCAGATGCTTCAAATTGGGGGCTTCTTATCCCTCCAAGGGAACTTCTTCTCGAATGCTCTAGAAGCCTGAAGCACACCCAACTCATCAAACCGGTTGCCCACTATCTGGAGACCCACGGGAAGCTTCTCCTTGGTGAAGCTACACGGAACCGAAGCCGCAGGTATACGGGTGAAGTTAAAGGGAAGGCTGAACGCTACCCAGCCGGTAGGCCCCACAGGCTTACCCGCAATCTCATTGGGACCAATTCCTATATCTATCTTGAATGGTGGAACTGCGTTTGTTGGAGTCAGGAGAAAATCGTACTTCTCAAATATCCTTCTAAGCTGATCCCACAATTCTTTACTCCGGTACTCAATCTTAGCATAGTCCGTGGCCTTAATGTGATCCGCCAGCCAGAGAAAGTCTAGGTATGGTTTGTAAGCCACCTTCTTCCACTCCTCCATTCGATCTCCCACCGCCGCAACTATGTTAGAAACCTCCACGCTGACAAAATCCGGCCCCATGTCGATGAGGTTCAGCTTCACCTCCTCCACTACGCAACCCATATCCGCAAAGGAGAAAGCCGCTTTCCTCACAATTTCCGCAACTTCCGGGTCAACTATTGCAAACCCCAGATCAGGACTGAAAGCAAACTTCTTCCCCTTGACACCCTTCTCCAAGTTTTCAAGGTAGCTCACACCCGGCGGAGGCAGTGAGAGATAATCCCTGCTGTCCGGTCCCGCCATAACATCCAACATTACAGCAGCATCCGCAACTGTCCGAGTAATGGGGCCTTCAACAGCTAATGTCTCAAAGCCGGGCAACTGAGGCCAACGTGGAATACGCCCCAGATGTGTTTTTAAGCCATAAACACCACAAAAATTAGTCGGAGTCCTTAAAGAACCTCCCCAATCGTTACCCGTCGCGATGGGGCACAAGCCCGCAGCTACCGCAGCGGCAGAACCCCCACTTGAACCTCCGGGAGTCCTAGTCTTATCCCAGGGATTTCTGGTAACTCCAAAAACAGGATTGTCGGTGATAGCAATCAGTCCAAACTCCGGAACATTAGTCTTGCCCATTATAATTGCACCGGCACTCCGCAGTCTCTCCACAAGAACATAGTCCTCCTTGGGAACATAGTTCTCGTACAGCTTTGAGCCCCAGGTAGTCCGAACACCCCTAACCGGCATGTTATCCTTTATGGCAACAGGTACACCGTGCAGAGGGCCAAGCTTCTTACGACTCTTCACAGCCTTCTCTGCAGCCTCAGCCTCCTTCCTAGCACTCTCCTCTGTCAGAGTTACGAAGGCATTAAGCTCAGGATTCACCTTTTTAATTCTCTTAAAGAAAGCGTCGACAACCTCAACCGGCGATAACTTACCATCCTTTATAGCCTTGGAAAGCTCCAAAGCACTCATCCAAACAATATCTTCCTCTCTAATCATGAAAAACTCTCCATTATTAAGAGGTATTAAGTGAATTATAATTAATATAAAACTTGTTATACACGCTTCCAGCAAATCTCAAAATAAGGCAAATAAAAAATCAAAGCCAAATACTATCATCATATCTTATTTTACCCATATAAAAAATCGAAATTTTGGGATTCAACTCCTCAGCCCAAGCTGGGAAGATTGTTGCATCAACCTCTTTGCAGGGCACTGTCCTTTCACGCCTTTAGACTATCATACCAATACATTTAGAGACGCGGATCAGGGCTGATTTATTGCTGGTTTTAACCACTTCATATTCTGAGCTTCGCAATATCGCATAATCATTAAATATTACTGAATTGGTAGTCATTTGACGAAGATTTATCTGAAACTAAATTACAAAAGGGTTGCGGAAATTGGGTAACCACGAAATACAATCAAAAATAGATGGTATCTATAATATCCTCAGGGGCAAAAGTGTGCTTGTAGCGTTTTCTGGCGGAGTTGATAGCAGTCTGATGGTAAGCTTAGCTAAAGATGTGGCTAAAAAAGTTTTAGCAATAACTATAAACTCGCAGATTATTCCTCCGGAAGAGGTGGAGAGGGCAAAACGGGTAGCTAGAGAACTTGGCGTGGATCACACAGTTATTTGGGTTGATAGGTTGCGTAATCCTCGATTTGTGGCGAATCCATCTAATAGATGCTATTATTGTAAAAAGGAGTTATCGAGGGATTTAAAAAAAATTGCTGAGGAGAAAGGCTATGAATTGATTGTTGAGGGAACTAATGCTTCTGATACGGCTGGCCACCGTCCTGGAGTTTTGGCTTTAAAGGAGGAGGGAATTCTGTCTCCCTATCTGATTGCTGGAATTACCAAAGAGGAAATAAGACTTATTGCCCGTGAAAGAGGATTGAGTGTTTACAATCAACCTTCCATGGCTTGTTTATCCTCAAGAATACCTTACGGTGAAATCATCACGGAGGAAAAGGTTCATCGAATTGCAGAGGCTGAGAGATTCATCAAACAATTAATCGGTGTAAAAATAATCAGGGTTAGAAGTCATGGAGATATAGCAAGAATCGAAGTCGGAAAGGATGAACGAGAAAAACTATTCTCAACAGAGATTCTGGATAAGATAGCCGAAAAAATTAAGGAATTAGGATTCAAGTATTGCGCAATAGACATAGAAGGGTATCGGACAGGAGCTATGGACGAGGTTTTAAAAGAGAAGATTACACTCAAGACTTCTGAATGATTTTAATAATAGCGAAATAAGGATGGAACTGAAATGAGTCAGCTAAGAAATATTCTAGAGAAATTTTCTTCTGGAAAAATTTCTATTGAAGAAGCAGAGAATTTACTGAGAACTAACTGCGTCTTAGAAATTGACGACTTTGTGAAATTTGACATTAGCCGTGAGCTACGGAAGGGAGTTCCCGAAGTGATTTTTGGGAGAGGGAAAAGACCTGATGACCTAGTTAAGATTGTCAACAGCGTACTTTCACAGAAAACATACGTTTTGATTACTCGAGCAAGTGAGGAGCAAATTACGCTCCTGAAAAAGCAACTTCCTCAAAATTTTAAACTCGAAATATTTGAAAAATCTGGAACTATTAGAGTAAGACACGAAGAAGAACTTATCAAAAAAACTGGTGGAAAAGTGGGAATTATTACTGCAGGCACCTCGGACATTCCGGTGGCTGACGAGGCCAAAATCATCGCAGAGTCCATGGGCTGCGAGATTTTTACCTCCTACGATGTGGGTATTGCGGGATTACATAGGGTTTTTCCTCCCTTAGGTAAAATGATAGAAGCGGAAGTTGACTGCATAGTTGTAGCCGCAGGTATGGAAGGGACGCTTCCCTCAATAGTTGCAAGCCTGGTTAACGTTCCAGTCATTGGAGTTCCCACTAGCACCGGCTATGGATTTGGAGGAAAAGGCCTCGGCGCACTCATTACCATGCTGCAATCATGTGCAGCGGGACTTTGCGTAGTCAACATTGACAACGGATTCGGTGCAGGAGCCACAGCGGCTTTGATAGCAAACAGAGTGGCAGAATACAAAACGAAGTCAGAAAATAATAAGGGAAGTAGACGAAGATGAGCAAAATCGCGTTCATAGACTGTCAAGCGGCTGGAGTTTCAGGCGATATGTTTCTTGGAGCATTATTGGATCTGGGTGCGAATCAGGATAAGGTGACTAGTGCTATAGAACTTATTCCAAAATTTCTCAACAGCTGCAAAGGAATAAAAATGATTATTAATAAAACCAATAGGTGTGGGTTAACCGCAACCGAGGTTCGAATATTACCCGATGAAACAGAGAAAGAAAGAACGGGAAAGGATTTTCTGGACGCTGTCACTGCCTGTACAAAGGAACTCGAAATATCGGAAGAAGCCAAAGAATTTGCAGTCAAAATCGTGAAAACTATCGTAGAAGCCGAATCCAAAGTCCACGGGGAAAATTTCGATTACACACATTTGCATGAGGCTGGTTCAGCCGACACCCTGGCAGATGCTATAGGCTCAGCGGTAGCTTGCGAAGACCTTGGCTTGATGAAAAACTGCCAATGGTATTGTACACCTATTGCTCTCGGAGGAGGCCAAGTAACGTTCTCACACGGAACCTTATCCATCCCCCCTCCTGCCGTATTAGAAATCGCTAAAAAGAACAATTTTCCAATATTAGGAGGACCTGTTGAATCCGAGCTAACTACACCGACTGGAGCTTCAATTATTTCCAGCCTAGGAGTCATATTTTCAAATTTTTTCCCAAATATCAAGATTGCCGGGGTAGGATACGGTGCAGGAATGAAAGATTTCCCAAACCTGCCAAATGTTTTAAGAATAGTTAAAGGTGAAAAGCATACTCAGAACGGGGAATCATATAATCTCATTGAGGATTCGGTTGTAGTTTTAGAAACTAACATAGATGACCTCTCGGGGGAAATAATAGGACAAACCATTGACGTGCTTTTCGAAAAGGGTGCCAAAGACGTTAGTGTAATCCCCGTTATCACAAAGAAGGGTCGTCCCGGGCAAATTATCAAGGTAATTTCAAATCCGGAGGACGCACAAAAACTTGCAAGAACATTAATAGATGAAACTGGAAGCCTAGGAGTTCGTTTAACTTCCACCCCCCGACTGATTTTGAAACGGGAAATGAATACCACCAGCATTAGTGTTGGAAATAAATCCTACGATTTAAGGATCAAAATCGCTAGAGATACTAGTGGAAAGATCATTCAAATGAAACCAGAATTTGAAGACCTTAAAAGAATAGCGAAAGAAACAAATCTACCCTTAAGATACATCGTGGCAAAAGTCTTGAAAAAACTTAATGAAACCTAATTCCCAACGAAAAGCTGTTTCTTCACACTAATTAGATGAGTGGAAAACTTTGGCACGTTTGTTGAAGATTTTTCCACAACCAGACAAAAACCTTATAAGAAACAAACCGTTATAAAAACGCGAAAAAAGGTAAAGGAGACTAACACGTTGAACAAACAACAAATTCTTGATGTATTAAAAGATGTTCAGGATCCCGAAATGCCCTCATCAATCTTGGAACTGGATATGGTGAATGAAGACGATATAACAATTTTATCCGACAAGAAAGTAAACGTAACATTCAAACCAACATCAGAATTCTGCCCAATGGGCAGTGTGATCGGAGTACTGATTAAGAAGAAATTGAAAGATGCATTAGGAGTAGATGCTGAGGTTAAGGTTCGACCGGGAACCCATGTGAATGAAGAGATGGTTAACGATATTATAAACAGCAAAGCAAAATATGAGCAGGTAGTTAAACGTCTTGAAGATGCAGGTATCTGCTAGAATACTCACGTTCCCGAGAATTGACAATTAAGCTTGTTTAACGCGATTAATTTACCGTTATCCAATCATTATTTAGATGCGATTGTAGTACCTCTATTTTTTGTGTATATTAAACTTTTAAAGGCGTTGTTGCAAATTTTTTTAAACCAAAAGAAGAAATATGGGGTTTAATATTAATTCTTGAGGTTGTCTCATGTCTCAGGGCGATTTACGAGGTAAGGATTTAATAACAACTCAAGAATGGAGCTTTGAGGAACTAGAATCCGTATTAGACCTCGCTGAAGAGATGAAGAGAAACCCTAGAAAATTCTCTTCCGAGTTACAGGGAAAGTCGCTTATCACGCTTTTCTTTAATCCCAGTACACGCAGTCGTCTATCATTTGAGATCGGTATGACTCAACTTGGTGGACATTCTGTTTACATGGATGCGGAGAAATCTTGGATAGGCAAGGGCTCCGAATCCATAAAGGACACCGCTTCGGTTATGGCAAGGTACGGTAATGGGATTTCCATTCGCATTTTTCCAAACATTACCGACTGGCAGTACGGAAAGAGTAACGAAGTGGTACGTGAATTCGCCAAGTGGTCAGACGTACCAGTGATAAACATGGAGTGTGATCTCTTCCACCCCTGTCAGGAACTAGCAGACATATTAACTATTAAAGAGAAAAAGGGAAATCTGAATGGTAAAAAATTTGTTCTGAGCTGGGTTTACCACCCGCGGCCGCTACCTGTTAGCGTTCCCAACTCTGCACTTCTTATAGCGACGCGGTTCGGGTTGGATGTAACTCTACTACATCCTGAAGGCTTTGAGTTAGATGAACAGATAATGGAATGGGCGAGAAGCAACTGTGAGGCGAACGGTTGCACTCTGGAGTCCTCACACAGTATGGAAGACGCGTACAAGGATGCCGACATTATATATGTAAAGGCCTGGGGCTCCCTCAAATATTATGGAAAATTCGAAGAGGAAAAAAAGCTTAGAGTGAACTTCCGGGATTGGATTTGCAACGAAGAGTTAATGGAACTTACAAATAAAAACTCGATTTTCATGCACTGCCTACCAATAAGAAGGAATATTGAAGCCACCGACGGGGTGGTAGACAGTCCACACTCTGTGATTTACGATGAAGCAGAAAACAGGTTACATGTTCAGAAAGCCATCCTCTCACTAATAATGCGCGACTGAGTAAGTCATGTTGAAAGGGCCAAAATTTCTGAAGAATCGATGCATACCCCCGAAATGACAAAGTAAATATCGCTCCATCTAAAACTCCAGCTGAAGCATTAATGTAGAAAAATTCAAAAAGTCTTTATTATTCACGTTTAGAAATTTTTTGGCGAAGAACATTCTTTATTGTTTTTTTAAGGATGTCTATCGACTCCAAAAATTCTTGTTTCTCAATATGCTCATCGTTAGTGTGTTCAAGTGCGGGGTCTCCTGGTCCATAACTAACTGTATGAATGTTGAACCATCGACCAATTAGATTCATGAAGCAGGTTCCGGTTTTTCTGATGTAGCGTGGGTCTTTGTTTTTTACATCCCTGATTGCTTTAGCTAATTCTTTTACTAATATGGAATCTTTTTCAGCTCTGAATCCCTCTATTTGGCTTAGGACCTCGTAATTTATTTGAACCCCATTCATTTCCTTAAATTCGTTAAAGGTTTTCTCAATTATTCCCAGCAGCTTTGTGGACTTAACCAAGTGTGGAAAGCGGACGTCGATAAATAATTGGCAATCACTGGGAACAACATTAGGGGCAGATCCTCCCTCTATCTGGGTGAGATTAGGGATGGTGGAAAAGAAGGGTGTCTTTTCTTGAACTTCGACATTTTTCTTAATTTTTTTCCAAAGCTCGTATGCGAGCTCTATGGAGTTTTTATAAGCCCAAGAGCAGGCAACGTGTCCACCTTCAGTTTTCAAATTTATTTTAAACAGCAGTCTACCTTTAGACGCTAAGCATATTCTATCACTTTTGGTTGGCTCCCCAAATATAGCCCAGTTGGCTCCGAGTTTTCCCTCCAGCAGAGTTTGAATTCCCCTCAGGCTAGATTCCTCTTCCACGACACCAGCAAATATTAATGTGCCATTAATATCCATCTCTGGAAGGAAAGAGCCCGCCAATATCATGGAAGCAATAGAGGCCTTTGCATCCACAGCCCCCCGACCATAAATCCTCCCGTTCTCTTCTCTTATCGGAATCTCTCCGGGCACGGTGTCAATGTGCGACATAAAAAGAAGTGTGGGCTCTCCCTCACCTATTTTCCCTATTACGTTTCCCGCCTCGTCTTGCTTAACCTCATAACCCAGATTTTTCATGCTCTCCATTAAGAAAACCGAAAACCGGTGTTCCTTTCCTGAGACACTAGGAATTTCAAGCATCTCTAAAAAGTACTCTATGGGATTCATCATGTTATCACAGTCCCTGTTTTAAGTGTGAGCGCCGAAGATATAGGATCTTTTTCAAGTCCAGAGCAAATGACTATGGGTTTTATACCCAGATCTAATGCTTCAAGAGCGGCGAATATCTTCTTACGCATTCCTCCCTTAACCTTTTTTAGACTTTCTTCAGCTTCTTGCTTATTAAGACTCTGAACTATTTCTCCGTCAATCATCACTCCTTGAACATCGGTAAGTGATATGAAAATGTCCGCATTTACTGCCTTTGCAATATGCGCCGCCGCCCTATCTCCATCGAGGTTTACTGGCTCATTCTCATAGCTGATTCCTATGGGCGCCACAACTGGAACGTATCCGTTTTCAACAATCAACTTGAGAAGCGTCCCGTTTACTTCCGTAACTTTTCCGCTGTGATCTCCTCTTATTACCCTCTTTTTTCCATCCTCAACAGCAATTATTTTATCCTTTCTCTCGGCGATTAATGTCTTTCCATCCAGTCCCGTTAATCCTATGGCGGGAATCTGGTTTTTTCGAAGTAGGGCAACTATACTTTTGTTTACTTTTCCTGCCATGGCCATAATGGATATATCCAGGGTTTCCTTGTCCGTAAATCTACTTCTAAAGCCGCTAGGTGACATCACAAAGATGGGCTCCTTACCCAGTTTCTTCGAAATCTCGTTAATCTGGGGGCCTCCCCCATGAACAATAACTATCTTATGTTCTTTGCTCAGTTTGCTTATGTCTGCTATTAGGTTTCCTGTTTCCTTATCCACCATAGCTCCGCCAATTTTAATTGTGATAATCAACTCGATTCCTCACCTATCTGCCTCTTAACTTTTTTATAATTTATTAAAAATTCAGTTTTGGTTTTTCAAGGTTTCAGGAATTTTTCTTCTTCAGGTTTGAATGGAATCATTTTTATTCTAATGTTTGTAAATACTCCAAGATTTTTTCTGCAATGTTAACTCCTGTAGCTGATACTATATGTCTGAACCCTGGTGCGTGGTTAACTTCGTTCACGAGAAGCTGATTATTCCTTTCGAATAAGTCCACTCCTACGATTTCGCCTTTAGTTGCGGCCGCCGCTTTTAATGCCAAATCTTCGATTTCAGGGGTAACTTCACAAGCTTCTGCTTTGCCACCGATAGTTGCATTGCTTCTCCAATCCCCCGGAATCAAATAGCGATACATCGCTGCGACGACCGATTCGCCTATCACAAAAACTCTGATATCCCTTCCACTGTCTATGAATTCCTGTAAATAGTAAACTTTGTGAAAAACTGAACCCAAAACCTCCCGTGATTCAAGTATAGCCTTTGCCGACTGCTCATCCTTCAAAATCGCTACTAATCTTCCCCAGCTTCCAATTAATGGTTTAAGAATAGCAGGATATCCCAACTTTTCAAGAGCCTCGAGGGCTGATTCACAAGAAAAAGCGACATAGGTTTTCGGTTGCTGTATCCCAAATCCGTTTAATGAGACCGATGTTTTTAATTTATTTCCACAGATTTCCTGACACTCAGTAGAGTTTATGACCCGGAAACCCTGAGATTCAAGAACCATGGTAGAGAAGAGTCCCTTAGTATAACTCAAAGACCTTTCAAGAAAAAGATCAACATCCGAAAATTCGCGCCCATCTTGTATTTTAAGGTACATTTTTCTAATGTCAAAGGGTTTTATTTTCAAGCCCTGTTTTTTTGCTTCTTCGACGATTGATTTTTCTTCCCAAGATATCTGATTGTAAATCAGCCCAATACTCATCGATCTACTCCCCCTAGTCTCTTCCTCTAGTCATCACTTTCATAAATATTTAATAAAATATGAAACATATAAACATATAACTATCTATTTATTCGCCCCAATCTTCTTCTTCCAGATGCGCAACTTCGAAAACAATGCCACCGTTATTCTTCTCAACCACTTCTAATTGAATTGCGCAATCAGGGCACTCAATTATTTCACCAATCATAACATCGTCTACTATATCGAATTCAAAGAAACACCCTGGGCATTTACCTTTCATTACTGTAACCTCCAATATTTATAAAAAATGTAATTCTGTGGATAGGGCAGAGAAAAGAAAAATAATATAAAAACATAACGTGTTAAAAGTAACTGTATCCACTTAACTAGTTCCGAACAGAACAGCTTTCACTTACCAGTAAAACTTTGAACAAGATCATCAAGCTTTTTATATGTGGATTTAATTTTTTCAACTTTTTTAGCAAGACTATCCTTTTTCAAATTCAGTATTTCTCTTCTATTCACAAGCATTCTTCTTACTTCAACAGGGGCAGGTCCACCAATATGGCTTCTTCTCTCTATAGTTGACACTGGATCAATAGCTTTCTCTATCATCCCTAGGCTAATCTTAATTTCTTTACCAGTTTCGCTCTGGATTAGGCTAGCCAACAAATCTGGATCTACCTTTCTACCACTATTAAGCGTCTGTTTAACATACATCCCCACTATTCTGTGGGCTGAACGAAAAGATATCTGCGTCTCCTTAATTATCAAATCTACAAGCTCTGTGACTGTTGAATAACTATCTAAGATCAAGTTTAACATTCGTTCCTGATTGAACTTGATTGTGCTAAGTAAACCCGGCATTACTTGAATCACAGATTTAACAGTTTCCAAACTATAAAAAATTGGACCTTTAATCTCTTGTTGATCTCTATTATATCCAGAAGGAAGCCCCTTAAGAATCGTAAGAACCTGTACTAGGTAGCCATAAATTCTGCCAACTCTTCCCCTAATGAGTTCTGCTACGTCGGGATTCTTTTTCTGAGGCATTAAACTACTTCCCGTCGTGTAAGCCTCATCCAACTCAATTGCACCGAACTCGCTTGTAGACCACCAAATTATTTCTTCGGATAACCTACTAAGAACAGTCATTAAAAGACACAGGACGAATATTATCTCGGATTCAACCTCACCTCTGGAAGATATAGCATCCATGGTGTTTTCCTGAACACCATCAAAACCTAGCAAACTCGCTGTTAATTTTCGATCAATGGGCCAGCTAACGCCGGTGATTGCTCCGGAACCAAGTGGACACTGGTTAACTCTAACATAGACCTCCTCTAATCTGTCGACAATTCGTAGAAGGGAGTCAGCGTAAGCTACACACCAATGTGCAACCGTCGTTGGTTGCCCCTGACGCGTATGAGTGTAGCCTACCATCAGAGTCTCTAAATTTTTCCCGCCCACATCAATGAATGTGGAGATTAAATTAAGAACTAATTTTAGGACTTCGTTTATTTGATCCCTAAGGTACATTCGTATATCTAGTAATACCTGTTCGTTCCTTGAACGTGCTAAGTGCATCATTCCCCCGTATTCCTCACCGATTTCTTCAATCACTGTTTTTTCAATGTTCATATGTATGTCCTCTAACTCGGGGCGGAGCTGGAATTCCTTCTTCTCGATTCGGTCTTTTATATTCCTTAGAGAAATAAAAATTCTCTGAAGTGTTTCGTTGTTAAGAGCGCCTATTCTGTGCAACATATAATCGTGTGCGATTGTACCGATTACGTCATAAATGGCTAGTCTTTCGTCTAGTTGTATATCTTCCCCTGCTGTGAACCTTTCCACTTCTTCTTTGGTTTTTTTGCTATAACCTCCTCCCCAAAGCTTGTCGCTCATCGGTTTTTTCCTTCTCTTAAAATGTTTATGTGGACTTTACTTTTACATTTTTGCTATGAACCTTCTTATCTTCTGGTTTGAGCGCCTGAGCCATTCTGGACTGTAATCCCCATAACTCGATGAAGCCGAACGAAGCCAACTGGTTAAAGGTAGACTTTCTATCATAGGTTGCAAGATTTTCATCATAAAGGGCATACTCGGAACTACGACCAACAACAGTAGCGTTTCCCTTATAAAGCTTAACACGCACCATCCCCGTAACTTTCTTGTTTACCTTATCGATGAACGCTTCCAAATCTTCCCTAAGAGGCTCAACCCAAAGACCAGTATAAACCAAACTCGTCCATTGCTCATCAACAAACTTCTTGAAGGTATTTTCATGTCTTGTGCAAACAAACTTTTCAAGATCCTTATGCGCCTTCAGAAGAATCGTAGCAGCCGGGCACTCATAAACTTCTCTCGATTTTAAACCAACAATCCTGTCCTCCATGTGATCAATTCTTCCAACTCCATGAGCACATCCTAACTCATGAATCTTCAGAATCAAATCAACACCATTCATTTTGACACCGTCAACAGAAACTGGGATCCCCTCTTCAAAATCTATCTCAACATAAGCTGGATCATCAGGAGCCTTTTCGGGTGGAGTAGTCCAAAGATACGCATCGTAGGGAGGCTCAACTTCCGGGTGCTCCAAAACTCCGCACTCAATACTTCTACCCCACAAATTATCATCAATACTGTATGGTGAATTTACCGTAACCGGAATCGGAATATCATGCTCTTGAGCATAAGCAATCTCATCCTCACGGGTCATGCCCCACTCGACCACTGGCGCAATTATCTTCATATCTGGAGCAAGGGTATTAATCGTGATAGAAAAACGCACTTGATCATTACCCTTACCTGTACAACCATGCGCGATCGCTTCAGCGCCTTCTTTCTTAGCGATTTCTACGCCCCACTTTGCGATTAGGGGTCTTGATAAGGATGAACTAATAGGGTAAGCGTCCTGATAGAGCGCGTTTGCCTTAATGGCTTTGAATACGTATTCCTGTACGAATTCTTCCCGAGCGTCTATTGTGTAGTGCTTTTTAACACCGAGTTTTTTTGCTTTATTCTCTATCTCTTTGAACTCTTTTGCTTGTCCCACGTTAAGAGTTACTGTGATAACATCGGTGTTATAGTTTTCCTGTAACCATTTAAGCATACAGGAAGTGTCTAAACCCCCAGAGTAGAGTAACACGCAGAGATCTACTTCATCGGGGCGTGCTGAGAAGGTAGCGATTCTGTCTTTTAACAATCTATAACCTCCAAAGAAAAGAGAGTAAGTGGGCAAAAGTAGGATGGAATGTAATTTCAATCTAACGTAATACTCGAAACAAATTGCATTATAAAACGTTCTAAAAGTCACATAAAATCTAATCCGTCTAAAACAAATATCAATAACTTATTTCACTCTAGATCTAATTAACCTTAAACTCCTTGATACAAGCATAATACTGGTAATCATTCTCAGAGTGTTATACGGTAAATTTTAATTTGAACTTTATTAGTATATTCTAAGAATGGGTGTCTTTAATGATCGCAGAGAAAACCGCGTTAGAGTATCTGAATGATGCTAGAGAACATGCAAAGAATAGTGATTATGACGGAGCTTTTCTGAGATACATCCGGGCGGGATGTTTTTTTAGAGAATCAAGTGATTTGGTGAGTTCTTTTGATTGTTATAAAAAAGCTATGCAGATAGTTACAGAACACTTGAATAAGAAAGAGTATATTGCTCTTGTGTATAGTGGCTTCGCCACTTACTATCGAGGAGTTGGTAACAACGAAAAATTCGTAGAAACTCTCTCAGAGTCTGTAAAGATACACGTGAATGCTGCTGAAGAAAATCTAGCCGAAAACCAGAGTAGGAAAAAGAAAACTCTCTCATTAATCGAATCAGCCATTTCTGAATATAGCTGGGCTTCTTTTTGCAGCTTCCTCCTAGGAGACAGAAAACTTGCTGAGAATCTTACCATGAAAGCTGTAGATTTAGCCCAAACAAAAAGAATAAGACTTTGGAGGCGGGAGTTAGCAAAGGCCAGTGAGGCTCTTCTTCTAGGAACATTAGAAAAAGCAAAATTTAAATGGCTAAAATTTCAAGAAAAACTTTCCAAAGATTATCTAGGAGAAACTCAATACTTTGAATACATACGCGTTGTTGAAAACTGCTTCAACATTGCAAAGAGTAAAGGAAAATGAAACAATTATAACACTTCTACAATAATACTTTAAATTATGCTACTATAAACTTATAGAAATAAAATGGAAAATTATTAACAAAAAACTTTGTGTTCCTAATTATAATAATTCTTGATTCCTTAAAACATATAAGTTAGCTAAGCTGTATGTAAAGTGTAGAGTGTTCTCGGTGGGAAAGCTGTGAAAGAAAAAGATTGCGAAGCTATGCTTAACAAAGCAAGAAATTATGAATCTCAAGCCACCGCCACTGTCGCGGGCCAAGAATTTATCGAGAAGGCTGCGGATAAGTTGAGAGAGGCAGGTGACTGCTATTTTAAATTTAAAAACTATAAATCGGCCATTAAGTGTTATTCGGAAGCCCGCGAACGTCATAAAAAGCTGAACTACACTGTTTCAGTAGCTATGGATTCTGAGGGTATCGCTCAATGTCATCATAGTCTTGGAAATACGGAGGGGTTTAAAAAATTCATTGAAGAAGCTGCGGAAATTTACGCCAATCAAGGTGAGAAAATGACTATGGCTGGTAATCTTGTATCCGCAGCTCTCCTTTACAGTGAAGCGGCGATAGCATACAAGGTTCTTTCCAACTCGGATGCTTTTAGGAACTGTTTCGAGTTAGCGGCGAAAAATTATCTAGAATACGGTGGAATGTTGTTGGAAGAGAAAGACTATGGTTACGCAGCGGCTAATCTGGGATGGGCGTCGATGTGTTACTTTGCTATTTCTAATATTGACGATGCAATTAAAAATTCAGAAAGAGCCCTAAAGATATGTAAAAATAATAATATCCTAGATGATAATTATGAATTAGCTACTCTGAGTAAAGCCATTTGTGATCGTGTTCTCCAAACAGCTACACAATCCTTCAACAAAATTAAAGATAACCTTAGTGAATCAGAAGTAAAAATTGTAAAAAAATGTCTTCAAAGCTTTGAATAAATATTTCTCATTCTGCGAAGATTAATAAATACCGCAATGCATGAATTTATTTAAGAAAAATAATATGGTGACTAACATTGGCTTATAAGCAAGGCGATGTAAAACGAAAGATTGAATACTACGCAGAGACCGCCAACCTGCTTCTTGGAGAGGAAGCATATGATATTGCTTCCGATTTTTTCACTCTAGCGGGTTACTACAGTTTATTAACAGGAGATTCCGCTTCGGTGGCGGGCTTCACAGAGAAGGCTCTAGAATCATGTAGAAAAGGCAAAATACAAGATCACCATTATCTTTTCGCCTTATCACTCAAAGAATTAAGCTCCACCAACTTTGAAAAAGCCGTCGAATACTGGAATAGTACAAAAAGCAAATACACCGAGGACGAAATCGAACTTGTGGAAAAAGTACTAAGCGCTCATAAAGAGTTACTCCCTCAAGAAAAGACAGGTGAGGAGGTTTTAGACTCTTTCTTGGAGGCAACTAAAGGTACAAGAGATAGGGCATCAATAGATGTGTTTGAAAAAATAGCTCTCGAAACAGCGGGGCAAGAAACACAAACAAGAGAAGAGAGGCCTCAGGAAACAGTTACACCTTATTGGGCTGAGTCAGAACCTCAACCTCTAATAGGAAAAGAAGTGACCCCGCAGCCAGAAACAACGATTCAAGAACCCGGTGAAGAATGGCAACTGGTTTCCCAACCATTAGAATCACCACCAACGACGCCGCCCAAAATAAGACCAATATTGAAAGAAGAACCAGAAGCACTAGTTGGCAAACTTAAAGCCATGCAATCAGCCCCAAAAACCCTTATTCCCCCTCAACCCTCCCTAAAACCACCAATACCACCAGCAATCCCCCCACCAAGTCCACAAAAAGAAGTGAGCATATCAACACCTAAGGCTGCAATCTTCCCTCAACCTGTACCAGCATATACCGCACCCACTGTGACACCAAAAATAAGTGCACCAGCTAAACCAACTCCGCTGCCTCAAATTGCAGGGAAAAATATCTATGGTAGAATAAAGATAAGCGATATGGCTTGGAGAGTAAGTAGAATGGATAACGAGTTAACAGAAGCCCTCTCAAATCTAATAAATCAAGGGAAAATCTCCGGCTATATTCAGGGAGATGAATACATTCAAACTCAAGGTGAGGTATTAACAAAACTCTCAACCCGAGGTGGCCCCGCTCCCCGTGCTGAGACGCCCAGTCAATTCTTCACAACCTCCGAGGCCGATGTTTCGGCCAAAACTAGAGAAGGCTACAAACGTTGCGGTGTTTGTGGAGCAGAAATTCCAGACTGGACGAAAATCTGCCCAAAGTGTGGAGCAAAACAATAAAGCTCTAGCATACTAAGAATTATTAAAAAGCTTATTTAACTTAAAACCGTCTCGAAAAGTTGTTGACTCACCATACCAAATAATCTTCCTCTACTAAATCCCTATTTTAAAATTTTACGCAGGGAAAGTATCTTGTTTTCAAGTATTTGGTACGCCCTCAAAGCATCCTTTCTATCAACTATTAACAAAGTATCCGTGTAACAGGAAATGATTTGTGTAATGTTTATACCACTAGTCGACAACAAGTCTGTAATATACGCAATAACTCCTGGAACCTCAATAATTTGTTTGGGGCTTATAATCACAATTGCGGACTGATCATCAATCCCTAAAACTATATTCGATTCACCCACAACTTCCACAATCTTTTCTTTACTCTGCAGATCCGTTACAACAGTAAAGGTTTCGGTTCCTTGAGTTAACTGAAGGAAACGAAAAGAGTTGAGAGATTTAAAAATTTGATCGATGCGGATAATGAATCCCTTCTGATTAATGGTCAAAACAGCCACATCGTTTTTAAGTTCCAGAATACTGTTCGCAGCAACTTCCACAATCTGTCTTTCCAATAACTGCTTCTTCGATTTCAATTCCTCAGCGTAGCGCATTAAAGCCATTTTAATAGAATCAACATTCACCGATTTCTTATCCACAATTTCCATTACTTGCTCCTTAATCATGTCCGCTAGAGCTGAAAAATTAATCACTCCCTGACGCAATCCATCAACTATAGACGGCTTACCACTCACAATCAGTCTCGCAGCCTCAGCAATCGAAATGCTTTCTTGTTTCACGTCACGAGGCATGATTATTCCCCATAACACTAAAGTCAATCTCTAACTCAAATAAATTATAATTAATACATTTATTTTCGCATTTTTAAACTCTATTACACTGCAACCATAAAAATAAAGGGACCACCGTTAAACAAAAAACCAAGTAGAATAACTACACCAATTTTACATTTTCAAAACTAATCATTATTTGCATCGAGTCTATAATTATCCCTAACTCTTGCCTCCCAATAAGTCCTTCAACTTTTCTATTACCTTAATAACTTCTTCTCTCACCAAGGTGCTACTAAAATTGCAACTTGGAATAATCTTTTCTAAAACTTTTAACCCACTTTTGCTTTCGCCCTTCTCTCTAACTATTCTTCCAGTTGCTTCTAACAATCGCATTATCTCCGCATTTTCATTACCCAGTGTAATAGTGACATTCAAACTCATTAAAAGTGAAAGCATTAAACGCTCCAGTATCTCCCAATCTAACCTATCAACCAACCCCAGATCCTTTAACAAAGCCTCAACAGTGCTATTGAATAGATTCAATTCTCTCTTAATGACTTCCTTGTAATCTTCCTCCCCACAATACTGCAAATAATTTTCAAAAACTCTGTTCAAACATATTAACGCCTCTATCAGGCTGCGAGTCTCTAATAAATATTCTTTAATTTGAGAATAACACTCTGCTGCTGACCTGTAAAGATCAAAGCCCTCATCAAACAAGCCTTTCCCCTGACTATCTTTCGCCGCTAATATGAAAAGCTCTGCAGCCCTACTGTAATACTGAGAAACTGGAACATTCTCATCAATTTTGCACTGGCAAACCGCGGCTCTTTTCAAATTACGAGCCAAAGCCACCTTCCCTATCCTCTCCCCCCTTCTATCCGCAAGAATACACTGAACTAAAGCCTTCTTATAATAAATTAGATGGTTGTCCTTATCACTCAGAAGTTCAAAATACTGTGCCGTACTTTCGTATAAACCAGCCGCTCGCAACGAATCACCACACTCCACCCAACAATCACCAGACTTGGCAGCAAATCTAGCCGCAGACGGATAATCCTTCATCCCCCCAAAAATAATAGAAATCGTTTGAAAATCCCGAGCCGCATCAAGAATTCTACCCACCGAATAATTTCTCTCTGCATCCCTAATAGCCGTTTCCAAATTCTTACCCTTACTCATTAAACCACCGGAAGGCTAACCACTCTGGCTCAAACTTTCACAATAATAAAAAGTTTCAGTTAACTAGATAGTTGAACTATTTGATTTTTCAATTCTATATTAACATAATTATTCTCCTACAACGCTAAATAGTTTTTGCGAATGACAATTATAGCCGACAGTTTACCCGCAAAACTTATATGTCGCCACTCAATGCATAGCCATGCTATATATTGCAACACATAATAATAATTTATCCACAAAAATCACGGCAGGCTAAAAAATATGGATGAACTTCAAAAAAAATTAATTTACTGGACAAGAGAACTGAACCGAGGAATACTGGAGCTAATAGTACTCGCATTAATAAAAACCGAATCAATGCACGGAGCAGAAATCTCAAAAAGAATGCACACAATAAGCGACGGAAAAATTGAACTCAAACCCGGAACCATATACCCCCTTCTCAAACGCTTAGAAGTAGACGGATGGATAAAAAGCGAAACCTTCCACCCCGAAGGAGAAAGAGGACCAGAAAGACACATCTACTTCCTAACAAGCTCCGGCGACAAACTATTCCAAGAAATGCTAGTACACTTCACCGAATCAATATCCAGCCTACTATCCTTCATGGATGAAGAATTCGGATTACTAAAACGCCTGCAAACCATGATAAAAGAAATTAATAAAGACCAATAATAATTATAATAATTTGGAGGATTTAAACAATGCCGCAAGAAGTAGAATTAAAAGTAGCAGAAATAGACCGGCGAAGCGCAGGAAGAGGAATAGTCCGCATAGACCCCGACGCAATGTCAAAAATAAATGTATCCTCAGGAGACATAATAGAAATAAACGGACACAAAACAACCGGCGCAATCGTAATGTACGGACCCCCCGAAGACAGAAGAACCGCACTAATACGCATGGACGGACTAGTACGACAAAACACCGGAAGCAGCCTAGGAGAATACGTAAAAGTCAAAAAAGCAGAAACCAAACCCGCAACCAAAATAGTCCTAGCCCCCGCAGAAGAAGGAAGCAGACTCCGAGCAAACGAAGAAGCACTAAAAGGAACCCTAATCAACAGACCCGTAACAAAAGGCGACCTAATAAGCATAATGGGAACAATACCCCGACAAACCAGAGAAGACGCCTTCCCCTTCTTCGGACCAGCAAGACCCTTCTCCCTAGGAGAAATAAGACTAGTAGTAACCCAAACAAACCCAGCCGGAATAGTCCAAATAATAGACACCACAAAAATAGAACTCCTACCCGAAGCAGTATCACTAGCCAAAGCAGTACCACTAGTAACCTACGACGACATAGGAGGACTACAAGACGCCATCACCAGAGTCCGAGAAATGATAGAACTCCCACTCAAACACCCCGAACTCTTCCAAAGACTAGGAATCGACCCACCAAAAGGCGTACTACTACACGGACCGCCGGGCTGCGGTAAGACACTGCTAGCAAAAGCCGTAGCCAACGAATCCGACGCATACTTCATCTCACTCAACGGACCTGAAATCATGAGCAAATTCTACGGAGAATCAGAAGCAAAAATAAGAGAAATATTCGAAGAAGCCGAAAAAAACGCCCCCGCAATCATATTCATAGACGAACTCGACAGCATAGCACCCAAAAGAGAAGAAGTAACCGGAGAAGTAGAAAGAAGAGTAGTAGCACAACTACTAGCACTAATGGACGGACTAAAAGGAAGAGGAAGAGTAATCGTAATAGGAGCAACAAACAGACCAAACTCCCTAGACCCCGCCCTAAGACGACCCGGAAGATTCGACAGAGAAATCGAAATAGGAATCCCCGACAGAAACGGAAGAAAAGAAGTACTCCAAGTACACACAAGAGCCATGCCCCTCGCAGAAAACGCAAACATAGACGAACTAGCAGACAGAACACACGGATTCGTAGGAGCAGACATAGCAGCAGTAGCAAGAGAAGCCGCCATGAACCGACTAAGAGTCGTCCTACCAGAAATAAACCTAGAAGAAGAAACCATACCCCAACAAACCCTAGAAAAACTAGTAGTAGACCAAAACGACTTCGAAGAAGCACTAAAAATGGTACACCCCTCATCACTAAGAGAAGTAATGCTCGAAATCCCAAGAGTAAAATGGGAACAAATAGGAGGACTAGAAAACATAAAACAAGAACTAATAGAAGCAGTAGAATGGCCACTAAAACAACCAGAACAATTCAAAAAAGTAGGCATACGCCCACCAAGAGGCATACTACTACACGGACCACCAGGCTGCGGAAAAACACTCCTAGCAAAAGCAGTAGCAACAGAATCCGAAGCCAACTTCATATCAATAAAGGGTCCGGAAGTGTTTTCCAAGTGGTTAGGAGAATCAGAAAAAGCTATTCGTGAAGTGTTTCGGAAGGCTCGTAGTGCGGCTCCTGCGATTATTTATTTTGATGAGCTTGATTCTTTGACTCCTCGTCGTGGTACCTGGGAGGGTAGCCATGTTTATGAGAGTGTTTTGAATCAGATTTTGGTTGAGATGGATGGTTTGGAGGAGTTGAAGGGTGTTGTTTGTGTGGCTTCGACGAACCGTCCTGATCTTGTTGACCCGGCGCTTCTGCGTCCTGGGCGGTTTGACCGCTTGGTCTTAGTCCCGGCTCCCGATAGGGCTAGTCGTTTGAGGATTCTTCAGTTGTACACTGTTGATGCTGGTATGCCTTTGGCTAGGGATGTCAAATTGGAGAGGCTTGCTGACCGTACTGAGGGTTTCAGTGGTGCTGATTTGGAGAACTTGTGTCGTGATGCTGGTATGGCTGCTCTGCGGGAGAAGGGCAGGGACGTTAAGGAGGTTAGTTTGAAGCATTTTGATGAGGCTTTGGGTCGGGTTGCTGCGAGTATTACTCCTGAGATGGTTAAGCAGTATGAGGAGATTCAGCAGAAGCTTGTGGGTAAGCGTGAGAAGCTTAGTTTGAGCTACCTTGCTTAAGGTGTTTTCTCGCTAACCCCCTCTCTCTTTCCTCTTTTTAATTTTCTTGATTTTAGAATCTAATTTGTTATTTTTTTATTGTTCTAATTTTTTGATGTGTTTTTCTTGTTTTTGTCTTTTATTTTTGGGTTGGAAGATGCGTTAAGTTTTTGTCTGAATGTGAAAATGCGTCTGTGTCGATAGGGAGCCCGAGGTGTATTCGAAGGTGGTTGGAGAGGTATAAAAGATTATGTAAAAGGAGTCCGGAAGTCTATTCGAAGTAGGTTGGCGAACTTAGGCGGTAGTGTCGATATCGGGCCCGAGGTATTCAGTAAGGTGGTTGGTGAGCTTTGGAGGGCTGTTGGGGTTTTCAGGAGGTTGGAAGGACTGTTGAAGGGTCTGAGTTTTATTCTAAGGTGGTTGGTGTATGTGAATGGGCTGTTAGAGGGATTTTTGGAAAGGTTTGCGATGCGTCGGGGATAATATACTTTGTAAAATGGTGAGTGTGAAGAGAAAGATTTAGTCCGAGTTGTATTGCTTAATTTTTTCTTGCTGGCTTCTCTCCCTCTTTTTTTACTTTTTATATGGATGGTTGGGGGAGTATGTTTAGAATGGTTTGGGTGCGGTTTCGTTGAGCATAGGATTTATGTGTAAATTTGTTGTATTATTTTTGGTGTATTCGTATGAGGGTAATCACTTTTAGAGTTAGTCCTGTTCTCAAAAGGATGTTGGAGGAGATTGTTAAGGAGAGGGGTTACCGGTCGCTTAGTGAGGCTTTGAACGAGGCTGTGGAGATGTTTGTAGCAGAGAGGGTGAGGTGGAAGGATAGGCGTGAGGTATACGAGTACTTTAGAAGTAAGAAAAAGAAGCCTAAAGGCTTGGAAGACATTTGAGGGGAGGACGATGAGGGTGGGTGATATGTTTCCTTAAGGAGTGCAGCGCCGAGATACGCGTGAGAGTAGTTGTCCTAGTCTCCAGCGATGAATAATCTTTAGGGGAGAAGGGCTAAGCTAATTTTGTAAGTCTATAGGAGATATTGGTATTTGTTGGTTTGTTGTGTTGTTTTTAGGTTGGTTCTGTTTTTTTGGCTCTGTTTTTCCAGTAGTCTCCGTATATTAATAGGACTGCCGCTGTGGCTAGGCAGGCTGTTACGATTATGAGTGATATGAATACGTCGTAGTTGCTGTATACGTTGTAGCTGCTGTATATTTTGAGTATGTTGTGGACTGCTACCCAGGCGTAGGCGAATGTTAGTATTCCTAGGCTGGCGAATGATATTCCGCCTTTTTGTAGTTGGTATCCGAAGTGTTCAATGTAATCCTTGGAGGTTTTTTGGAATTCTTCCCATTCTTGGGTTTTTTTGGTCTTTATTAAATTGTTTTGGGTTTTTTGGGTTTCTTTTTTCATCCATCTTAATGTGAGGTAGTTTATTATGCCTCCTGATATTATTAGGCTGGAGCCGAGTATGACGAATATTCTTATGTAGTCGGGGTAGATGGGGATTATGGGTGTGAAAATCATTCTGGATAGGATTCCGGTGGTGATGCTTATAACTCCTAGGGTCGTTACGAGTGTTCCCCATAACTCTAGTTTTCTTCCTATTTTGAGGAAATCGTACTTTATGAGCAGTTCGCCTATCATTTTTATCACCCTGGTTGGTCAAGCAGGTTGGGATTAAACAATTTCTTTGAACGTTAGTACATATAAACTTTGCAGCTCCTGTTGTAGCTATTCTCAAAACTGAATGTTTTGGTGATGGGTTTAGATTTGTGGTGTGGATGTTATGTTTTTGTTATTATATTATTTAATGTTTTCTTTAAAATGAGTGATATTTTTTTATTATCTAGAGTGATACGAGGAAAAATTGGGGGCTTTATAAAAATGTGGGTTGCGTTGTTGAATAATTTTAAATATCCGTCTACTCCTTTTTTATTATAGCTCTGATAGATGGAATTTTTTCCGATTTGGTTCCCTCTCTCAGGGTATAATCTGGTAAGGTTAAGAAATTGATCGAAAGTGGAAATGTTAAGGTAGGAGTTCGCGGAGTTTATCTCGCGCAGACTAATTACGG
Source organism: Candidatus Freyarchaeota archaeon (assembly GCA_030587365.1). GTDB lineage: Archaea > Asgardarchaeota > Jordiarchaeia > Jordiarchaeales > Jordiarchaeaceae > Jordiarchaeum. The sequence continues at coordinate 24,202 of JAUQZE010000005.1, forward strand.
AAAGTCTCCGGTAGTGGTACTATCTGATGGTAAGGGTAGGCTGTTATTGATTTTTGTAGGTGCCTACGAGGCGGCGAGTATACAGATGGCGTTAAACGATACTAAGCCTGAGCGACCGGGAACGCATGACCTACTAGTCAGTGTACTTTCTGAGATAGCTACTGAGGTTGAGAGGGTATCAATAATCGATATAAAGAAGGGCGTGTACATAGGGCGTCTACATGTTAAATCTAATGGAACGAATAAGAGTTTGGATGCGAGGCCCAGTGATTGTATTGCAATTGCCCTTCGAACGAAGTCACCGATCTTTGTGACAGAAGAAGTTATGGGCAGATGCTCAGTCACGGAAGAATACTTCTCAAAGTACTCCGATAGCATGGAGGATATAGAACTAGGCTAAACTTTTTCTATTAAAAACCTTTTCTTATTTGAAATCAAACTTATTACAAAAGTATGCCTTATTATGGCGGAGCGGAAAACCCGCGAGCCTTTTTTGGTAACTCGATACTCAATTTGTTATGAACGAATGCTTGTTATGTTTGTTTTGCTGAAAATTCGAGTCTAGTGACCGACTAGAAGTTTTACTTCCTTTCCTCTCATTTTAATTATTTTATATCTTTTGAGGGCGTTTATGGTGGTTGTGTAGCTTTTAATCAATCCTAGTGAGGTGTCTGTTACAAAATCAATTTCCTCTATCATTTTGCTCGCGACCCAGTCTCGCATCTCAAATTTATCACAGTTACTATGGTCTAATAGGTAGTTAATTATGTAAATGAGGGTAGGAAATTTCACTCTGATACCATGCTCAAAATCCCTATGAAAATCCTCTAACCTCTTTTTCAATTTTTGATCAACTATCTTGCAATAGACTTCCTTGAACCTGTCACTGAACTTAGTTCCATAAAATTCCGCGAGCCGAGTGTACTCTTCCATATCTAATACGCACACCCATATAAATATAAATAGTACTATAGATTTTGATTGGTGTCCAAGTTACCTTTATCCGAACCTATATTTTTTAAACTTTCTAACAGCTAAAATTTCGGTGCAATCTTTAAAATACATACACACCAGAAGGTTTATATCATATCACGTTTTAGAGGAACTCTAGAATTCAACGGCTTCGGTCGTTGGACGAATGCGATAAATATATCTAAGGTGTAGCACGGTGGCTGGAGCTGACTGTTTCCACATTCATTAAGACTTTTGGCTTTTCGATTTTAGTTTTAGTCCTTCTAGCCAGCGGTGTCAAAAAGTTTTTTGGAGGATAAAAAATGAGAAGGGACTCAGTTCATCAAGACTAGAATTCCTAAAGGAACTCAAGACTATTACTTCGAGTATATGGAAAAAAGAAGCTATGTAGAGAATAGGATAAGAAGTAATTTTGAGCTTTGGGGCTTTAAAGAGATCCGGACCCCCACCTTTGAGTACTTTGATTCCCTCTCCACGGGTACCGGTTCAGAGCTACAGGAAAGTATGTTTCGTTTTGAGGATAAGGGTGGACGTCTATTGGCCTTAAGGGCGGAAATGACTAGTCCCATTGCTCGTGTGGTAGCCACTGAGCTTAGGAGTCACCCCCTTCCAATGAGGATGTATTATTTGGCTAACATGTTTCGCTACGAAGAACCTCAGTCTGGTCGTCAGAGAGAATTTTGGCATGCGGGCGTCGAGCTTATTGGGAGCGGTCTTCCTGATGCTGATGCAGAGGTGCTAGCTGTGTTTATCACCTCTCTCAATGACGTTGGGCTAAAAGGCGTTAGTGTGGAATTAGGTCATGTGGGGCTCTTCAAATCTATTGTTAAAGAGGCGGGCATTTCTCTGGATGAGGCGGCTGCCATTCGAAGAAGTATCGATAAGAATGACGAGGCAGGCCTGGAAACCGCTTTAAAAGAGGTGGAGGTAAGCTCCAGTATGAAGGATGTTTTTCGGTTGCTGCCAAAACTCCGTGGAGACATTAGTGTAACAAAGAAGCTTCTTGATAGGGTTAAAAACGATGAAATAGAAGCCTGTATTAAAAATATCATAGACATCATTAAAATTCTGAAACAGTACAATTTGGATTCAATGGTTATGGTGGATTTGGGTATAGTTCGGGGAATCGACTATTATACCGGTGCAGTTTTTGAGGGTTTTGTTCAAGATTTGGGAATAGCGCTTGGCGGCGGCGGACGCTATGATGAGTTGGTAAGGCAGTTTGGCGGGGAATCCTTCCCTGCGACCGGGTTTGCTATAGGTGTGGACCGCTGTCACCTCGCATTGGAAAAGCAGGGATTCAACTTTCCCTTAAAAAAGAGACCTCAGATACTTGTATTATATACAGACCAAGACCTCAAGGGAGAGGCAATAAAAATATCAATGAATTTACGAGAGTACGGGACACCTACAGAAACAGACATCCTAGAAAGAAAATTAAGTAAAGGATTGGAACAAGCAAATAAGAGAGGAATACCCTACGTGGTCATCGTGGGCAAAACAGAAATCAAACAGGGAGAAGTGGTAGTCCGAAATATGGAAAAGGAGACGCAAGAAAAAGTAAAGATAAACGAACTGAAAAACTACTTCCAAGGAGTGACATAGCCTTTAGTTTGATGAAAACTTTCCTTCCTCCTTTCTCAAAATGGGAATACTAACTTTTTGAGTTACGTGTTCGACGAGCTCCACGTTTCTATAATGCAAGGGGAGGTCCGCAATAGTCGCCTATAACTCTATATATCTTAACAAAGCTTAACACAAATTAAAGCCGATGAAACCTGAAGGAAGCTTCAAATACCTGATACTACACTAAAGGAAACAGAGAGCGAAAAACCGAATAGCTGAGGCAACGAGGGAGAAAAGCCATGTCCAAACTAACCATCCCCGCCGTCATCACGAAAATAAACCAAAGAGACCAAGCACAACTCGAGAACCTCTTCCGCCAATTCGGCAACGCCAGACGCCGAGCATACACCCTCAAGCAACAAGGTGTCCCTAAGGCGGAGATTGAACGTCTGCTCCAAGAGCAGATGGGGCTAAATTCCCGCTACACTAAAGATGCCCACCACTCCATAGAAAACCTTCCCACACACGTAACCTTCGGCGGCCTCAAACTCCAGAGACTAAGAGAGCAGGGCAGAATTACAGCTGAGGAGTACAAGAAACGCCGAAACTCACTAATTATATCAAGGGGCGACAAAACAAAGAAAGGAAACCTAAACACTAGAATCACAAAAGAGGAAGCCAGAATCACACTCCGCATCAACACCCTTATCACAACCAACGACTCAAGCGAACGCTGGATCCACCCCGAAATCTTCATTCCCGAGAAGTATCTTAAACGGTACCAGCACCTGCTTCTTGATGGAAGGTTCCCGTACACCGTTGTGCTCAAGAGGAGGGACGACGACCGGGGATACGATGTGCGGATAACCGTCGAGCTACCCGCAGAGGAGGCTGAGCCGTCCCCCAAACCTAAACCGGGGCGTGTTATGGCGCTGGATGTGAACGCTGGTCACGTAGACTTCGCTGTGGCTGAAAAGAACCGAGTTCTAGCAGTGGGAAAGATAAACTGTCACGAGGTGCAGTACGCCTCAACCAACAAGACAAACAACCTCCTGCACAAAACTGCAAGCAAGGTGAGAAACATCGCCGAGCATTACGGTGCAAGGGTTGTTTACGGCAAGCTTTACACGCAATGGTTCCGCTCTAAACATCACCGTGCGAACCGGAGGGTGAAGCGTATCCCACACCACAAGTTCGGCTCAATCCTAAAGGCTAAGTGTGGCGCTGTGGAGCGCAGCGAAGCCTACACCACAAAACTCGGCGAGAAACTATCGCCACTCGTTGGGCTGGATGTGCACAAGTGTGCCGCCGCGGCTTTCGCGCTCAAAGTCTTGGATTATGAGGGTTTCAAAACTTTACGCTCATCTTCTTTGCTGGATGAGATCCCACGTGGTGCCGCGTTAGATGAGGGCGTTGGAAGTCTGAGGCGTAGGCTAAGTGTGGGAAGCGGGCTTACCGCCCTGCACCAGGATCAAGGCTTGGTGCATGATGAAGTTGCCTTAATATGCAACGGAGGCTACTCGGAAATTCCTGGTATCCGGGGGCTTTCCTTCTTGGAGAGCTTGAAAACCAACCTACCATGTCTCCATGTAAAGATATGTTAAGTTTTGGTGACCAGGATTAAAGGGCAGGTGAATTGAATGGTAAAAATAAGAGATTTGGAGTCGCTTACCAGCAACGAAAAGGAAGCAATAATACGCCGTTATGATTTAGATTTGGAGAAAATATTTCCATCTGTACAAAGTATAGTGGAAGATGTGAAGCTAAGAAAAGACGAAGCGATTATCGATTACACCTCGAAATTTGATGGAGTAAATCTCTCGAAAGGGAAACTCAGGGTGTCCGAGGAGGAGATTAATTCCGCTTATCAAAAGGTTTCAGAAATTTTGCTCAAAGCCATTAAGAAATCCATAAGTAACATCCAAAAATTTCACGAGAAGCAGATAAACGAATTTTCTTGTAAGACTCAACCCGGAGTTAGTGTTTCTCAAATAATCAGACCATTAGAAAGAGTCGGAATTTATGTACCCGGCGGTAGGGCGGCCTACCCCTCAACAGTTTTAATGACCGCCGTACCAGCTAGACTGATGGGTGTAGAACAGATAATAGTTTGCACACCTCCTCAAGAAAACGGAGCGGTTAACTCTGCGGTTCTTGTAGCATGCAATGAGGCGGGAGTTACAGATATCTACAGAGTTGGAGGCGCCCAAGCAATAGCCTCCATGGCTTATGGATCAGAGGTGATTCCAAAGGTTGAAGCAATATTCGGCCCAGGCAACATATACGTTACAGCTGCGAAAATTTTGGTTAGTAAAGACGTAAAGATAGATCTTCCCGCGGGTCCAAGCGAACTACTCATAATATCTGACGATACGGGGAACCCCCAGTTTATAGCAGCAGATTTACTCTCACAGGCTGAGCACGACCCTCAAGCTAAGGTGATACTTGTCACTACTTCAGAGAGCCTCGCCCTCCAAGTTGAGGAGTCTATCAACCGGTTTTTGGAGAATCTCCCCCGTAAGGATATACTTTCGAAATCTTTGGAAAACCTATGGATTCTGATTTCAGATAGTTTGGATAAAGCTGTTGAATTTTCAAACACTTATGCGCCTGAACATTTAGAAATTCATGCAGATTCTTCCAGATCTCTGTTACCAAAAATTAAAAACGCGGGAGCCATATTTCTAGGCCCATTTTCTCCAGTTGCGGTGGGTGATTACTCCGCAGGTTCCAACCACGTTCTACCTACTGGAGGGTTTGCCAAAGCATACTCGGGCTTATCCTCATACAGCTTCATAAAAACTATTAGCGTGGTTGAATGCTCTCATTCTGGCCTCAAAGGATTGGCTGAAACTGTAATTACTATGGCTGACTTTGAGGGGTTATCTGCCCACGCAGAATCAATCAAAATGAGGTTTCCAAATGAAAAATGAAAAACTCGTGCGCAAAATAGTATCCAGTTTTAAACCATATCAGGGAGAGATTAGTCCCGACGAATTAGCTAAGAGACTTGGTGTGTCTATAGAAGACATTTTGCCGCTTCACGCCAACGAAAACCTGTTTATAGAAAAGGACTGGATTATAGAAAGGGTTAGAGAAGCTGTTTCAACTCTGGATTTTCGTTTATATCCCGATCCAGAAACCCTTGAAGCTAGAGAGGCTATAGCAGAACATTTCGGAATACAAAGCTCTGAAACTGTAATCGGGAACGGTTCAGACGAAATTTTAGACATTCTAACTAAGGCTTTTATCGACCCTGGATGCGAAACCATCATTCTGGAGCCAACCTTTAGTGTATACCGCTTCTGCACCATAATCCTAAATGGAAAACCTCAAAGTGTACTCCTAAATGAGGATTTTACACCCAACGTTGACGCGGTGCTAAAAGCCGTAACGAAGAAGACGCGAATCATAATCCTTTGCTCTCCTAATAATCCCACCGGAAATCAGTATCCTAAGGAAGATGTTAAACGTATTGTGGAGGAAAGTGGTTGTATTGTTGCGGTTGATGAGGCGTACGTTGATTTTGCTGATTACACTTTGGTTGAGTGGATTAATGAATATGACAACTTGATAGTTCTTAGATCCTTTTCCAAGTCGTTTGGAATTGCTGGGTTACGAATAGGCTTCGCTGCCACTAACTCTACCCTTGCAGACATCATAAGAAAAATGGTGGTTCCCTACAACGTTAACAAGCTTGCTCAGAGAATGGTTCCAGTGCTAATCGAGAACTGGGACTATTTATCCAAAAAAATATCGGAGATAAAAAAAGAACGAGAATTTCTCTACAGCCAGTTAAACAAAAACGAAAACCTGAAACCATACCCCTCACAAGCCAATTTCCTGCTCGTGAGGGTGGTGAAACCAAACTATACCGCCAAATCTTTGCAAACCAAACTTTTAGATAAAAGAATCCTAGTTAGAGACCGCAGCGAACTCCCCCTACTCAACAATTGCCTGAGAATAACGCTCGGCCCAAGACCATTAAACCAAAGGCTACTAAAATGCATTAAAGAGATCTTTAGCGAGGACAAAAAATGAAAAATTATTTCGAACTCAAATTACCCACCGGCGAAAAAGCCTATGTAAAAAAATCTTCAGTGGGACTCCTCAAACAATTAAAATCCCTTATATTCGATTGCGACGGGGTTCTAATAGATGTTTCCGATTCCTTTAGAACAGCGATAACAAAAACCGCGAAATGGTACCTTACAGAAATTATTGGACTAGGAGAAATTTCGGAGGATATTATCACACCCGAGGAAATCAGTCTTTTCAAAAATTCGGGAGGCTTCAACAACGACTGGCACTTAACATACGCAGTTATTTTATACTTTGTAACCCTTCTCCTAATCCACCTAAACAACCACAGGAAAGAACTTTTGGCGCTAATGAAAGGAAACGGTAACTTAAAATCAAAAACGAGAAGACTTAGAGAGTTTGGAGCTCTATGTAAATCAATTGATTTCGATTCCACGAGACTGGCTTCTAGTCGCTTTGGCGATTGGAGTCTTAAAGAATACATCAATTCAATAGACGTGAGAGGTTTACCCTCATCTGAGGAGATAGCGAAAAACAAACTAGTTCAAAGCCTTGGCTTAACCATAGATCAGGCATCCAGCATTTTGGAAAAACTATGCCTTTACCAAGGAACAATTTTTGATTTCAACATTATCAAAAGATACTTTGAAGAAATATACTCTGGAAGTGAAGTGTTTAAAAATGTTTACGGAGTAGACCCCATCTTCTACAAGCAATCCGGCCTAATCGAGAACGAAAGGCTCATAATAAAAAAAGAGATTCTTGATACATTAATTTTGGATTTGGGGTTCTCCAGATTCGGTATCGCCTCAAGCCGCCAGCGCAGCCAAACACTCCCAATACTCCAGAGATACGGGAACCTAGAAAAATACTTTAACTTAAGCTCCTCAATTTTCTTAGAGGATATACTGTTAGCTGAGAATAATCTTCGAAATAAGGGTGAAAACAGGAATCTAGAAAAACCAGAACCCTACTCACTATTAACAGTGGCTGATAATATAAATCCTCCAGGCCAAATTTTTGGCTACGTGGGAGACACGGTGTCCGACATAATAGCAGCAAAAAGGGCGCAGGAGCAAAGTAAATATTCTGTTTTGAGTATAGGAGTCTTATGTTCCGCATCCGACACCGAAATGCTGATTAAAAAATTTCTTTCACTAGATGCAGATGTTATATTACCAACTCCGAATGATTTATCCCCTCTATTTAATAACTTGGAGATGATGAAAAATGAGAACCGCTGAGGTAAAAAGAGAAACTTTAGAAACCAGAATAGAAATTGAAATAAATCTTGATGGAACTGGAAAAGGGAATATTCAGACGGGAATAAAATTTTTGGATCATCAACTGCTGACTCTCTCAAAACATTCCCTGATAGATCTTGATATAAAAGCCGAGGGAGATCTAAGTCACCATATTATTGAGGATGTCGCTTTGGCGCTTGGAGAAGCTCTAACCAAGGCTCTTGGGAAAAAGAAAGGAATTTTCCGATTCGGCTGGGCTATTACACCAATGGACGACGCTCTGGTGCTAGTCTCCATAGATATTGGCGGTCGAAGTTATGTGAACTTGGATCTAAACTTAACGGAGTCTACTATAGAAGACATGGAAACTGAAGACATAGAACACTTTCTATTTTCTTTCACCCAGACAGCTAAAATGAATCTGCACACAAAAATACTATACGGCGATAACAACCACCACAAAGTTGAAGCTCTATTCAAAGCTTTAGCCTTATCTCTGAGGCAGGCTGTTAGTATAGACCCCAGGAGAGGGGAAGGAGAAGTACCAAGCCTAAAGGGGGCCCTCTAACGCTCATTGGTATAGTTGACTATGGAGTGGGTAATTTAAGGAGCATAGAAAACGCGTTTAAGAAAGTCGGGGCTGACTGTGTTATCTCAAACATGGAGAAAGATTTAGCCGGATCAGACGCCCTAATTCTTCCTGGAGTGGGGGCCTTTCGTGATTCGATAAATAACCTAGAACCACTATGCGACTTCCTTTATGACTACATTGAGGAGGGTAAACCCTTACTAGGAGTATGTCTTGGAATGCAACTCCTTTTCAGCGAGAGCACCGAAGACGGCTTGTATGAAGGATTAAACATCATTAAGGGCAGAGTGGTAAAACTTCCTTCCAGTGTTAAAATTCCTCATACAGGCTGGAACACATTACTTCTAGATAACGAGAGCAACTCTCTCTTTGAAGGGGTTCCCAATAACTCATACGTGTACTTCGTTCACTCCTATTATCCTATTCCCGAAAATCCTACCGTTACCATAGCCTGGACTGATTATGGAGTTAGATTCTCCTCGATAATAAATGATAAGAATGTTTACGCAACACAGTTTCACCCAGAAAAATCAGGAAAAGTGGGAATCAAAATACTGGAAAACTTTGTTAAAATTTGTAGGGAGTAAAAATGTTAGTAATGCCTTCTGTTGATATTCTAGCGGGAAAATGCGTCCGACTAACCAAAGGTTCCCCAGAAACAGCAAAAGTGTACTACAAAAATCCCATAGACGCTGCTCTGCGATGGGAAAATGAAGGAGCAGAAGCAATCCACGTTGTAGACTTGGACGCTGCTCTAGGCCTCGGAGACAATCTCAATATAATAACCGATTTAATAAAAACCGTTACCACGAAAGTGGAGATAGGAGGCGGAATAAGAAGCATAGAAAAAGCACTTAATCTTTATTCACAAGGAGCAGAAAGAATAATCTTAGGTTCAGAAGCGGTTAAAAGTCCCAAAATCGTTAGTGAATTAGTCCAAAAAATAGGTTCGAGGCATGTAATGGTTTCTCTAGATTACAAAAAAGAAAAGATTGCAGTTGAAGGTTGGAAAAAAGTCACCCAGTACAACCTGTTCCAAATGGCAGCAAAGATGGAAAGATTGGGTGCTGGTTGGATTCTATCAACTTCTATCTCCAGAGATGGAACCTTTAAAGGAGTTGATCTATCAACAATTAAGAAATTAGTTCAATCCGTACAGATTGATGTGGTGGCATCGGGCGGGGTTCGAAGCCTTGAAGACATTTCGAATCTGAAAAAAATTGGGGTAAGTGGAGTGGTTATAGGTAAAGCCTTATTTGAAGGAAGCCTAGATTTGAATGAAGCAATTAAAATGGGGGCTGTGTAAAATGCTTGCAAAAAGAATAATTCCCTGTCTAGATATGACAGGGGGAAGGGTTGTTAAGGGTATAAAATTCAAAAACTTAAGAGACGCGGGAGATCCACCCGAACTCGGTGAACTATATAGCCAGCAGGGTGCGGACGAACTCGTGTTTCTGGATGTAACGGCGTCAAGCGATAAACGTGAAATATTAATAGATGTCGTTAAGAGAACCGCAGACCGAGTATTCATACCTTTCACCGTAGGCGGCGGCATAAGAGACCTTGATGATATCAGGCAGGTTCTTTGTGCTGGGGCAGACAAGGTATCCATAAACACCTCAGCGGTGGAGAATCCTGAGTTAATTTCTCAGGCTTCTCGAAGGTTTGGTAGTCAGTGCATAGTCTGCGCGATTGACGCGAAAAGGGTGTACGAAAATCTGTCTGATAAGATCGTGGTGGATACACCTGAGGGAAAATGCTGGTGGGAAGTGTACACCTACGGCGGTAGAAAACCCACCGGAATAGACGCCATTAAACGGGCGATCGAAGTGGAGGAGAAAGGCGCCGGTGAGATTCTTCTCACAAGCATGGACCGCGATGGGACAAAGCTGGGTTATGATATACCTCTCACGAGAACAATGTCCGAAACTGTTAACATACCTATAATAGCAAGCGGGGGCTGCGGAACCATAGAACACATTTACGATGTTCTGACCAAGGGAAAGGCTGATGCAGCTTTAGCGGCTTCCATTTTCCACTATGGGACTTATTCTATAGGAGAGGTGAAAAAATACCTCGCAGAAAGAAACGTTCCAGTAAGATTGTGAGGAAAAAAAGTTGAATCAAGCAAGTAAAGAAAACATGAATGCCCTCCTTTCCAAGCTTGACTTCAGTAAAATGGATGGCTTAATACCGGCAGTGGTTCAAGACATCGCCACTAATACTGTACTCATGGTAGGCTTTATGAACAGAGAATCCCTAATAAAAACTCTATCAACAGGATACATGCACTATTTCAGTCGAACGCGAAATAGAATATGGATTAAAGGAGAAGAATCAAAACACTACCAAATGGTCAAGGAAGCCTACTACGATTGTGACGCCGATGCGCTTCTCTTTAAAGTCAAACAGATTAAGGCATGCTGCCATGAAGGCTACTTCACCTGTTTTCACAACAAGATCGAGGGCGGAGAATTTCTAGAAGAAAAACTCTTCAAGCCAGAAGTAGTATACGGAAAGGCAAAGATAATCGAAGAAATATTCAGCGTGATAAAAAATCGAATAGAAAAACCAACCACTGATTCCTACGTAGCCCACCTCGTGAAAGAGGGTCAAAACAAGATACTGGAAAAAATAGACGAAGAGTCCAACGAACTCATACTAGCATCCGAAAACAATAAGGAAGAGGAAATAGTTCACGAGTCTACAGATCTACTCTTCCACATAATGGTCTTGCTCGCATACCAAAACATTAACATAGATAAAATATTCGCAGAACTCGAATCCAGACATAAAGAAAAAACCGCTAAAAAATAGTAACAGTACTATTAATTACAAGTTAACTATGACTTAATCTTGTATTTTATTCTCTTTGTTAATATTTTCGATTTCTTTAGGAATTTCCTCAAGGGAACTTATAACCGTCATTCCATGCATCTCCTTGTAGGGTCTCTTAATTATTAAAGCCTTACATCCAAGGTTTCTGGCGCAGTGAACATCATTCCTTCTATCTCCAACCACCAAAATCTCATCACACTGAAGATCTAAATAGTCAATAGCAAGTTTTATCTGCTCTTGGCGAGAAAATGAATCCTCTCGGGTAAAAACGGCTTTAAAGAAATCCCTTACACCCAATATGTCAAGCACCTTATAGGCTGGGATCTTTCCCTGAAGTGTGACCAAAACAAGTTCATAGTCTTCCCTCAGCCTCTCAAGAACGCTCTTTGTTTCTGGAAAAATCTCCATGGTTTCGTCTATAGCATCTAATTCCACATTATCCAGAGCATTTAGGGCATTTTTGTAGCGTTCGAAATCCTCCATAGCTAATTTTTCACAGGCACTAAGCATTTTTTCGGCTTCTATTCTGGCCTCAAATACTTCTTTCAGCCTTTCTTGTAAAACGTTCATATCCAAGTTTAAAGCTGCTAGAACCCCGTCTAAATCAAAAACAATTCCTCTAATCATTCTTATACTTCCAAAGTTATTTTCAAACGAATCTCGGCAGATACAACTAATATGATCGGATTGATGTTTACACATTTCTGTGAAGCCTTATGAGGGTCTCCACGCATTATGGTTATAGTTGACATTTTTTAAAAAAGAATATTAGCATATTAATTTTGCCAAACAATTACAGCCTAAAAAATAGATGCCTTCTAAAAATGGATTAGATGGACTAAAATATAGTCCATAAATGTTTAATAGACGGGAGTCACCCAGCCCTCGTACCGGGGGTTCTTTCCTAGTGTGACTTCTGAGAAAGCCTTCTGAACTTTTCTGGTTATCGGTCCCGGCTTTCCGTCACCGATTACACGTTTATCTATTTCGACTACAGGTGTTACTTCGCCTGCGGTTCCAGTTATGAAAACTTCATCCATATTGTATATCGCGGCTCTTGTTACGTCCTGTTCAACTAAAGGGATTTTTATATCACTGGCCATGAGCTTTATTATTGAGTCGCGTGTAATTCCGATAAGAATTGATGCGGTTACCGGAGGGGTTATCGCGGCTTGATCCTTTATCATGAAAATGTTTTCTCCACTCCCTTCGCTTACGAATCCCCTATGGTCTAGGAATAGTGCTTCATCGTATCCGTCCTCAATAGCCTCCATCTTTGCAAGAATACTGTTGATGTATTGACCACATGCCTTAGCCTCGGGAGGTAGTGCTCTAGGTGAAATTCTCTCCCATGAGCTAAAGCAGCATCTAACACCCTTCTCCAGGGCTTCGGGGCCCAAGTACCTCCCAAACGGCACAATATATATCGCTGCACTCACTGGACATTTGAACGGGTTGAGTCCAAGGGGGCCGTATCCTCTAAAAACGATGGGGCGAATGTAAATTGTTTCTTTTATGTTATTCTTTTTTACTAATTCAATTATTGCGTTGGATATTTCCTCTTTGGAGTACGGGATTTCCATCTTGTAAATTTTGGCTGAGTAGAATAATCGATCTATGTGCTCCTTTAACCTGAATATGTAAATATTTTTGTCCTTGGTTGCATACCCTCTTATTCCTTCAAAAACTCCACTACCGTAATGAAGAGCATGGGTCTTAATATGCACTTTTGCGTCGTCCCATTCGATGAATTCACCATCAATCCAACAATAATCCGTTCTTTCTTCCCCTGACATCTAGTCACCATCCTTATACAGTCTTGTCTTATCTAATTTTTTTAATCTTTTCGGGCAATGGGAGTTAACCACATCCAAAACCCAACTGTAAACTGAATGAAGACTTTAGAGCGTAAATTTCCAATTACGAAAAGTTCAAAGGATTACTAAAGAAACCATAAAAAACAATACCAGAATTCCGGCCGCATCTGCGATTGCTGTGACTATAGGCGTCATTGTCATCGGAGTCCCATCCCCTTCTAAAAGAAATAATAGCAACTACGATACCGATAATAAATATGAGATCGGCTGTTATTAAACTAGAAGCAAGAATTACTATAAGTTCACCTTCTAACAACTGTTAATTACACATTTAAAATTTTAAAAATCATCTCTACTACCGCGTGTTTTTTTATACAAATATGTATAAATCAACTGGTTAAACTGCCGTTTTTTTCCTTCTTTATGCATTAGAAAAACGTATATATGGCCAAGTATCGTAATTACGCGAATAAAAAAATTAAAGGTAAAAAAGACCAACCAAAAAAGGTGGAAAAAGTGTCATTCTGTCCGAATGATGGAACACTTATGATGCCTAAAAAGGAAAACGGAAAAAGCCAACTTATATGCAGAAAATGCGGCTACAAAACAGAACCCACCGACGCCAAAGCATATCGTCTAGTGGTTAAAATACCACACACACCAAAAGACAAAACCACAGTAGTCGAAGGAGAAGACTCGAAAAAACTTGAAATCGACGAAGACGAACGAGAAGAACTAAAACGACAAGCACTCGAATTCTACGCAGAAGAAGGCGAAACATAAAAACTAATCCTCAACAGTTCCTGAAGTAACATGGACTCAACGGGAACTTTCTCTATAACAATGACTGGTCAAAAACCCTACTCTGGCATGCTCTAATTCCTTAACTTTGGGGAAAGCAGCTCAAACCTAGGGTTTGAGAAATATTCAAACACAAGATAGGCGATAAACCAAGCCTAAATCATAGACCCTGAATACACGCCCAATAACATGGGTATAGACAGCTTTTAAATACACAAAGAAGCTGCGTTCATGCATTGAGTTGGCCTTATTTTTTATTTAATCGTAAGAAGCCCTCGTTTTAAATTGGTAGATGAATTTCGTTTCCACTCCCATCCTTAGAAAGGGTTGGGCAAGCTTTTTAACGCGTTTAAAATTAATTAATCCTAATCAATCTCCTACTTACAAGATAGATTAAAATTGAAAGAAGATGGAAGTATGCCTGAAACCGCGGAAGATCCCGCTTCTGAGAATGGTGAATCTAAGGAAAACGATGAAGAAGTGGTCGAGTTTGATGAAGATTACTCACCTAAACGGGGTTTAACTTTTATTTTTGCGTCTGCTGGTTTTAGCCTTTTTTTATTGGCGGTGTTTGCTGGTTTGGGGCCTTACCTCATTCCAAAAATAGTGGGGGTTGAATACCCTCAAATCGTGCCTTATGGGTATTTCCCTGTCTTTGATCTCATATACGCAATAGCTACTACTGTACTTTATGAGCCTCATCATGTCTTTGATCTTATATATACAATAGCCACCACTTGTGCGGCTGCTTTAGTAGCGGCATTATTGTATTTTTCATGGAGTGGTGAGAAAAAACTATTTCCCGAAAGTTCACTAATCGGGTTGTCTGTTTCAATTTTTAGCTTATTCATTCAAAACGGAGCCATTAGGATAGGATACACCTTCGACTGGGTAGGTATCCTAATCCTGTTAGCTTTAGGCACCTTATCCGGCTCTATAGGATTAAAACTTTCAAAATGACTTTCAACTAAATGCTTAAAGTGAAATTCTTTTCAAACATATATTGGAAACAGGAGATGGGACAAAGCGGGGGCTCTTCGGTTAATTTAGGTTATTGCTTTTTGGGATAAAGAATCACCTTGTTAGTTTTCCTCGCCATGAAAAGCTCAAACGCTGTATTAACCTTATCCAAGCCAAATTCGTGGGTGATTAGCGGCTCCAGTTTAATTCTTCCTGATTCAACAAGATTTATGAACCGTTCCGCCTCAGCAGGAATGTGGGCGAATGTTCCAATGATCGAAATTTCCCTATACATCACAGCAAGAGACCAGAGATTGTAATTCTTAGAGTGAGTTCCCACCAACAACAACTTGCCTCCTTTACGCAGGGCGTCAAAGGCTTGTCCTAGAGCTAGGTCTACGCCGGTCGCCTCAATGGTGATATCCGCACCCACTCCGCCGGTCAGCTCTTTTACTTCCTTAATTGCATCCTTTTCCTTACTATTTATTGCCAAATCAGCCATGCCTAACTTAATAATCTGTTCTAGCCGCGAAGGAACCACATCGACCGCTATAACTTTTGCAGCTCCCGCAACCTTGGCCATTTGAGCAATAGTCATACCTACAGGTCCCAAGCCCCAAAGCGCTACTGTATCTCCTGGTTGTACCCGTATGCGTCTAACTGCGTGGTAAGCGGTTCCAAGAGTGTCACCCATTAGGCACCCCACCCTGAAGCTTATCCCTTCTGGAAGACAATAAAGAGATTCCTGAGGCGCCGCAATGTACTCCGCGTTGCTTCCCGGCGCGTGTAAACCAAAAACCCCTCTGTTATCACAAAGGTTAGGTCTTCCTTCCAAACAGAATTTACAAACACCACAAGAAAAACTTGGAGCGCTGAAAACACGATCGCCTATCTCAAATTTCTTCGCAGAACCACCAATCTCAACAACGGTTCCCGCCCATTCATGACCCACAATTAATGGCGGTTGCTTATACGCCTTGCTAAGAAGAGACCCATCCAAAATATGAAGATCCGTTCCACACAACGCTGAAGCCTCAACTTCAACAACAACCTCATTAGCCTTAGGCTTAGGCTCTTCCACATCTTCAACCGTGAACATAGGTTTAACATTGGGCCCTTGAAACATAGTCGCCTTCATAATAACCATACTCCTTATCCAAATTATTAAATTTCATGATTAACAGATTATCCTCTATGAAAAACTTTTTACATTTTTTTGGTATATTGATTCGCTTATAGCTTTCGGTTAACAAAGATTCACTTATTTATAATTCTCACCAAATTATTTATGAAAAAAGAAACAAAAACCAAAAATAGTAAAGCAAACTTGTTCTTTTAGATGAAATCGTAATATAAAGTTTTTAAACTTTTACTCCATCGTTTTTCTGCTCCAGAAATTTTGGTGGTTTAAAAAAATGGTTTTAGAATCGGCGGAAAATTTGATAATGGACTACAATAAGGTTCAAGAAACGGTGCCCAGACACCTGCCAAAAAAGGTAGCGATTTGGGACGAAACCATGCGAGACGGTGAACAAACCCCAGGCACCTTCCTAACAGTGGATGAAAAGGTTGAACTCTCCAAACTGTTGGATGAGATCGGCGTTAAGGTAATTGTTCCGAGTTATCCCGCAGTATCAGAATCCGAAAAGAGTATACTTAAGGCGCTTTCCAGAGAAAATCTTGTAAACGCAAGGATTGCCGCCACTGCGAGACCAGTAAGAACTGATATAGATGCATGTCTAGATTGTGATGTCGAAGAAATCCCCATTTTCATGTCCACCAGTAGGATTCTGCTAGAATACTCAATAAGAAAAACCGTGGAAGAAGCTACCGAAATGCTGGTTGACGCCGTAACCTATGCAAGGGATCACGGTGTGATTGTGGACTTCGTCGCAGAGGATGCCACTAGAGCTTATTTTGATGAACTGATGAAAATTTGTGAAGCTGCTGTAAGTGCGGGATCCGACAAGATTGCGTTAGCCGACACCTTGGGTATTATGCGTCCGACATCTATGAAATATCTTGTAGCTAGAATTAGGGATGAATTAGAATCCAGATTTAATAGAAAAATCCCTCTTTCTGTTCACTGCCATAATGATTTTGGATTGGCAACAGCAAACACCCTCGCCGGAGTCGAAGAAGGCGTCATCTATCCTCATACCTGTGTAAATGGATACGGGGAAAGGGGTGGAAATGCACCCTTTGAAGAGGTTGTTGTATCCCTAGAATTACTGTATAAGGTTGACACGGGAATAAAGTTGGATCGAATTTACGAAGTTTCACAAGCATTCGAAAGAACCTTTGGACTACCACTCTCCGCCCATAAACCTCTTGTGGGAGATAACAGTTTCAGACACGAGAGTGGAATTCACGTGTACGCGCTTCTGAGAAACAAACAAACCTACGAACCATTCCCACCAGAACTCATAGGAAGGCAAACCGAGATGTTCCTCGGAAAAAAATCGGGCAAACACGTTGTAAACTATTTACTTCAGTCAGAGGGAATGGACGTCTCAGACGACCAGCTAAAGGAAATAGTTAATGAATTGAAGAAAAGGCAGGAGACGCAGAGTAAGGAGATTCTCCGGTCCCGTTTTATGGATGTAAAACAAAAAATGAGGACACTTCATACAGGTATTTTCAAGAGTGAATTCTTAGAAATAGTTAGAAAGGTAACCGAAAAAACATAACTCATTTTTAAACAAAGTAAAATTTATTATTAATATAAAATTTTTTAAAGTAATTGGAAAATCTTAAAGAACAAATTTAAATACTAAAAATACGACATTCTTCTAAATAGTAAGTCAAATACGGGGCGTGCCTATGGACTTATTTAACATCTTCAAACACATATTTGAGAGAACCATACCCCATGAAGAGAAAAATTCAGAATTCCTTCAGGTCATACCTAAAATCAAGATTTATGAGAAAATCACAGCTATTCCAGAACAAAATGGTGAAATGGAATTCACTCTAATTCTTGGAAAAGGAAAGATTTCCCTAACACCTGATAAAATACCCGATTATCAGGCTGAATACGTAGCACCTCTCAAATCATATCTCGACCTCTTGCAAGGAAAAGCATCCTTCCAAGACTTGAAATCAAATCTAAAAATCAGACACAATGTCGGAGGAGTTAACATAGATAAGGTGTTGGACATCCTTCAAGGCAGCGCTCAACAAAACAACGAAATCCAAAACCTGTTATCCCTATACCGAGAAAAATACAAAATCTAATCCCTCAATTACTAAAAACTTAACTCATAGGCGGGAAACCCCCCGACTCAACGGAGAGGTTGAGAGCCGATAAAATCATTTTTCTTCAGCGTATATCTCTTCAAAATGTGAGAAGGTTTATCCTCAAAAGCCTATGGATAGGCAGATTTCTATCCCAGTCCTATTAATTATTTAATTCTCTCGTTTTTTTAATATAGCGGAATATTATGCTTTTGAGCGATATCTAAGAAGGCTTCTGCCGCTAGTTTAATCTGATCCCATTTTTTTCCATAGGTTGACACTTTGAAAGCCGTTGATAAACCTGGTTGAACACCAGTTACTCCCCTTTCCCTCAACTCTTCGTAAAGAAAGAAGCCTTTTCGAGGATGGTTCTTAGATATCTCAAAGAAAGGTTCACTTTCAAAGTGTATCAGATCATGGTTGTGTGGACGCTGTCCCAACTGCTTGATACCCCTTATCCTCTCTAACTGTTCTATGAAGTATCTTGCTTTCTTGACCTCCTCACCCCAATGCTTAATGCGTTCTGCAACGTATGGAAAAGCTGCCATGGCTCCAATGGCTACACAACCGGGTAACGTGCAACCCAGAGTTTCAACCTCTTTATTCCCAAAATTTCTACCACTCCAAGGACCCCTCATCGAAGAGCTTTTGAAAACTACGTCAGCATAGCCCTCATTAGCTAGTAGAAGTCCAGAGGGTGCTGGAGAAGCAAAAGACTTGTGTAATGAGGCGGTCAAAACATCAGCGCCCAAGTCTTTTCCCGAGACTGGCATCCTCCCAATAGTATAGGCGCCGTTTAAAACAAAAGGAATTCCATAATCATGCAAAATCTTACCCACACTTTTTGCATCAAAAACATTACCATAATTATAATCAACATGGGTTAAAAAGGCCAAAGCCGGCCATTTACCGGTTTCTTTCTTTACCTCCTCAATCTTCTCCGTGTAAACATCAAGAAAAAGGTCAAAATCGGGATATCCTGAATGCGGAACCTCGACAATATTTGCCCCCACCCGCTCAGCGCTCAGATAGGTGCTGTAATGTGCCAGGGAATCTATAATAATAGTATCCTCAGGTTTAACCAAGGCATGGAAAGCAGCGTACTGAGCTTGGCGGCAACCTGGAAAAAGTCTAGCTTCGTCCATATCCAAAAAGGTGGCAATATCCTTATGAAAATCGCAGAGTGGAGGAGACTCAATAAGGTCCAATCTCCCCTTCATACAAAAATCACAGACGCTATAACCATCAACAAACCTCAAAACGGCCTGAACAACCCCCGGGTAATCCCCAGCTCTTCCCCCAGACTGGATGGGGTGAAGATTTATCATCCTCTCCTCAATGCCACGTGTGAGATTCTTATACTTCTCCAAAACTCTCTCATCAAACATTGACATCACCCAAAAACTCCTCGAAAAACTCCCCTGACAAATCCTGAAGGCTAGAAAAAGTCTTAACAAAAGTCTTCAAACCCGTTCTTTTCTGAATCTCGTCTGCTTTCTCAGTGACCATTAAATCGCCCTTATTATCCTTCTCAGCCAACACCAGAATCCTTTTCGCCTCTGACACCTTCCTCTCTATGTCCCGCCAAACGCCTTCCACCTTTCTTCTAACTGTCTCAAGAGCCTCATCAGAAATGCTAGGATTCAAACTCTTCACATCCATCGCATCCAAAGGTCCACCGGTTAACACCACAAACCTAGGATCAACCCCCAAATCCAAAAGCTTTCTCCTCGTAGAAGAGGAAACAGTAATGAAAAGAATACCTGTAAAATCAATTATTTTTACTCCAATCTTCTTCCTCTCCTGCGGCTTTTCCAAACCAATCTTCTCCATGGTCAGATTAAGGGCATCCTGTACAGTTTTGAGATGTTTTCTAATTTCTTCCTCAATGGTAGAATCAAAATTATACATCGGAGCGAAGGCTCTAACTTCACATAAAATAACAATTAAAGCGTCAAGAGCATTATTAATTCTAACAATATCATCGTACCCAAAATTCACTAGCCCACTCTCCAACTTATCATTATGTGGATCGGATTATATCAAGAACTAATTACACTATAACACCTAAAGTAATTTCTATTAATAACCATAATCATCTATCGCTTCCCCGTTCCCATATCCCAATTAGCTACTGTTTCTAAATCCCGTAACCATAATTACGATTTTTGGATTACACTTTTTGAGGGTTTATTTGGAGCCGGGTCAGGGAAATTCCTCATCGGAGACAAAGCTCCAAAGATTTTGAACCCTGGTTTCGGACCCGGCTTGAATACAAGCCAGAAATACCGAATCTGCATTCCGGGCAAAAAACTGTCCGGCGCCTCGCCGCTATCCACCACGTGCCGCAGCGGCCACTAGTTCTAGACTAACCCGGCCCTATCTTGTTGTTGCCTCACAATCGAACTTTTAGCACGTGTTTTCTCGGATAGGGTTTTCTGCTTTTTCTGTTTTATTTATACTAACTTTTCTATTTTTAAGGATTATGCAAATTTACAATTTTATGGAGAATAATATAGTCTCTCGGTCTAAGAAAGTAGTTTCAAATATTTTCTCATGATTTAAAGCTCTAAAAATTGATAACCCGCTCATTCGAATCAATTACACATAGAAAATCTTAACTAACCAAAATAAACACTTATAACTCGCGTGATACTAGAAGTCAAGAGTAATTAAATTTTAAAAAATCTATTAAAGAAGTACCACCTTAATTCTGTCTATTTACCGGCTATTACTTTTTTCTGTGAAGGTAACAAATAGGACTCAGCAATTCTGGCGAAATTCAGCAACTCGTTCCTGTATTTAAACGCTAAAGCAACTTCAAATATAACTAAACCTAAAACAGATAATACAAAACTAATCTTAGTGAGAAGAGCAAGAACCGAAATGCCTATTACAAATATAGTTGCCCAGATTGCAGATTTTTTTTCCATAATATTAATCTTAAAGTACCTTTTGGTGAAAAATCCGTATAATACTGTTTTCACTATCCAACCTATAACAAGAGCAATCGCAGCTCCAATCATCCCCCAAGTTTGATTTAATCCGGTCATACTAAAAGCTGGGATACCTGAAACACGAGCGAGCGCAGTTCCAATCATCCCCCAAGTTTGATTTAATCCGTTCATACTAAAAACTGGGATGAATAAAAGGCTCAATGCAACTCCCGCGAGCAATGACAATAAAAGAATTGAAAAGTTTACCCAAAGTTTTTTTCTAGCAAAGAAATACGATCCTGCTGGTCTCGAAACGCTAGATATCACAAAACCAATAATAAGAATTTTCGCTGGGTCAGCGCTCGAAAGATACTGTTGAGTAAAGAATGCTCCTAAAATTTGTTCCGAAAATACGATTATCGGGGCGGAAAATAATATTGACAAAATAAACGAATATCCTATTGATTTCTTCATCAAATTTACTACTTTTTTTTTCATATTAATAGCTGTTAACTCAGAAAGATAAGGATTCAAAGTAGCCGTGACAGCTATCCCTATATAACCGAGAACTGACGCGAACGTCTGGCTAATTGCATATACACCTACAGCAGTAACTGCAAGAAATACACCTACAAAAATCTTATTGAAATGTGTAAACCCAAGCTCCATAAAACCCATACCGTAATCCCACTTACCGAAATTAAACATCTCCTTTAAAAGACCGAAATCGAAAATCTTAAATCCCTTATCTGATTTAACACTCTTCCTTTTCACTCTTAAAGAAAAGACAAAGCCGAGCGATCCAGAAAACGCATACGCAAGTGCGAATGCATATATCACACCTTCAATACTAAACCCAAATCCAAGTAAAGTATAAGCAAAAAGGAGATAAGAGGAAATAAATGAGACATCCACAATCGTATATAAATCAAATCTCTGAAAACCGCTCAAGATCCACTGAAAAATAATTTTAATACTTAACAAAGGAAAAGAAGTTACAATCAACAATTGAAATATGGGAGTTAACCAATAATTGTTAAAAACTTTAATTGCGATGAATGGCGACAAGAAAAAACCAACAACCGTGAGCACCGCAGTAATCGAAAGAACCACGATACTTGCAGTACTTATGGCTGTATTAACAGAACTAAATTTTTTCCTGATAAGAAAATCGGGAAGAAAACGTACCATCGAAGCCCCCATACCAACAGCACAAATACCCGTAAATAAATCAAGCAAAGTTACTCCAAGACTTAAACTTCCATAAAGCTGACTACCAATAGTATTTGCAATAATAATAGTATTAGCAGCAGTTAATACCACTATAACTAGCGAGTTAATAAAATTAAATAGAGTTCCTGAAAAAACCCTAATTCGTTCGTCGGACAATTTAGTAACACCATGCACTTTGCTATTTCCTAAAATAAATATAATTCTCCTAAATAAGCGTTTCATAGTGGGCACATTAAACATGTTGAGAAAAATTTTCAGGCATATTATTTTAGTCATCATTAACAAAGTTTCGAAAGGGATAAGAGTTTCTTAATCTGAAAGCCACAAATTTATATGGAATGAACTTATTTTTAAAATGCATGAACGTAAATGATTAATAAATATTAAAAATTAAAAGTTATTCTGGAGTTCTTAGTATAAAATTAAGACTCTTTCACACCAGTTTTAGACAATCGACAAAAAGGGTACTTTATCAACACGGAGCAATTAAGCGAAGTTGAGGTGTTGGCAATTGTTTTTTTGCAAAAACAAATGGCTGGAAGTATGAATTTATAAAAACCGATGAATGTGTTCATTACTTTGATTATGGTGAGGAGAAAGCTTTATGGGGTGGAGCGGGTGACCGAAAACTTTTCGGCCTAAAATTGTCGCCGTCAATTCTAATTAGAAAATTACTAACAGCATAATTAAAAGCAGTTTTACCAGCAATATTTGAAAGAGATGTCAAAATTATAACTTGGAACATTGTGCACTGGTTAGAGTATCTAAAAAGGGTTCTTAAGAGCAGAAGAATACTGGGATATGAAACGTGATTAATAGGCAGTTAATAGTGATAAGCAAAGTTACTATCCTAGGGCTTGAGGCCAGCATTGTTGAAAATGGTGATCTACGAATTTAAAACAGGTAGAATATAGAAGAATAGATATAACAATTTAGAAATATTCGGCAGTCCCGGCACTGCAGTTATTTGGTTGTCGCTATTAGTTAACAATAAGCCTAAGGAATACGATATACCTATCGTTTCAACTTGGAATTCATTAATAAGGCATTGGCAACAGAAACTTTATAATGATAAACTCAGCAAAACTTCTCAGATTTATTCTAAAATTCGGAATTGATAAAATCTTTGGAAAGCTGAGTTTTTAAGGAAACACGTGTAAATAAAGATACATAAATGGGGAAGTCAGATAAATTTAGTGATGAAGCAAAGACAAAAATTGACTAAAATGCACTATATTTTGTCATGTCTAAACATAGAGAAATAGACAAACATCCAGAATATGATTTCTATACTTCTAACATACCATTAGGTTCAAATCATACCAAAATCATAGATTTGAATTTAAATTCACCATCAAATACCTCTAATGAGAAGGACAATAAACCCATAGCTCTTGAGATTGGTGCGGGTACAAATAAAAGCTACGAGTTCAAAACAAAAATTCCAGTATCTTATGAACCATTATTCCTTGACATAGAACCGCCTACACAAATTATAAGAAAAGTTGGAAATTGGATTGTTGGGGATGCTCAGTATTTACCCTTTAGAATTGAAATTTTCGATATGGTCTACGCTTATCATGTCATTGAACACTTAGATGAACCAGAAAAATTTGTGATAGAAGTATTTAGAATTTTAAAGAGAGGTGGCAAGTTAGAACTAGCTACACCGAACTTTCTAAGTCGTGACGCTACGCACGATCCAGCACATAAACATATTTTTAATATTTTAAAAATCTTGAAAATGGTGAGAAAGGTTGGGTTTCAAATAAAAATGGATGTTGTATGCGGTTCAAAAGTACCTAAACCCTTAAGAATACCATTACACTTATTAATCAACCTCTTAATTGACGAACTTAGAATTACAGGTTTAAAACCATAAAAGTGGAAAGTATAACAAGATTCTGGAAAAAGTCGATGAAGTTATTCCCGTTAAAACAAAGGATAGTTTAAAGAAAGAATCCCTGGACAAAATTTATGAAGAAATTCGTATAAACCTTTTGATTATCATGGAAGGTGGAGTATTAAGTACTGCAAGGAAAAAAGCATATTATGAAGTTCAACGGATTGGTTTGCATTTTTAGATGATAATGTTTTATTACATAAAAGGCTGGATGGAAAACAATGACCAGCCACATATATGGCGAAACAGGAGTCATATGAAGCATAATTTACCCGGTACGCCCTCACATTGGACCAATTGTGGAAAGAATCTGGATGATTCGTAAACGACTTGCAGAAATGGCTTTAAGGAAACTACCTGTGTCCAATTTGTAAGGACTGCTCTCTCCGCCTTTCAAGGAGGCTGTTCCCTATGGAGCGAATAAAGTTACATGGAGAGCTTGAAGCCTTCGCAGAGGCGCTTGACCACCGCCTGAAGAACTCTGCCACATTAAATATCTGGAGGATAACCGCCGTAGAAGTGGAGAACACACGAATTTCGTCCAAGCCCTTCACTTCTTAAGATTTATACAAAAAATAGATAGATACTTGCAAAAATCCTTATCAAAGTAATTTTAAATGGCTTTTAATAAGCTAAATTAAAATAACAAATAAATTTATAAAAATGAGGTAAATTGTAAAAAATTATCGTATATTTATTACAAACGTATATTTCTTTATGGAAGGAGAATAATGAAAATAATGTACATATCAGAAGGTCTTTATAAGATGGATATATATCCCAATCCAAACCGAGGACCGCAAGTACAGATATGGGGAATTGCAAAAGAATTAGAGAAAAAAGGATATGACGAATCTATATTAAAAGCGGGTAGTAGTGATAAAAAAGAAGTTGTAAATAATTTATCTTTATTAAACTTAACAAGCAGATGTAAACATGATATTTTTCGTGGGATTCCCTCTCAACTTTTATTTTCAAAAAAGTCAGTAAAAATAATACAAAGCGAGAATCCGGATATTTTATCTCTTCATTTTCGTTTTAGTAGCTATTTTCCGTCTAAACTTAACATACCTAAAATATTTACAATCCACGTCCAAGAGGCTCTGGATTATTTTAAACCCTATGCTGTTCGCCGCCACATTTTAAATTATCCATTATTTTACCTCAAAAAAAAGGTCGAAACAGAAGTAATATCTAACTCGGACGGAATAGTGACGCTTAACAAATTTATGGAGAACTATTTGAAAAATAAAGGTCATTCGAATGTGAGGATGATACCGAGTGCGATAAATCCCGGTGATTTCTATAACAAAGGGGACGATAATTTTATTCTTTATGCGGGGAGATTCGACTGGTACAAACGGGTAGATATCCTGATAAAAGCGTTTTCAATGTTAGATGTAGGTTACAAGAAGAATTTTAAATTGAAAATTGTAGGAACAGGATACAGAGGACGATATCTGAAAGATCTTGTGAAGTCAGAAAATTTAGAAAAATTTGTTGAATTTATTCCGTGGCTTGAAAGAAGTAAATTAATCGATCGCATGAGTAGATGTTCGATACTTGTTTTGCCTTCATTATTCGAGACTTTTGGATTAGTTGTTATTGAGGCGATGGCTTCAGGCAAACCAGTAATTGCCAGTGATATTCCCGGACCGCAGGACATAATAAAACATGGTTATGACGGCTTTTTATTTGAAAGAGAGAATATCCAGAAGTTAAAGGGATACTTAGAATTATTGCTTGAAGATGAGAACCTAAGAAGAAAGATTGGGATGAGAGCAAGAAAAACTGTAGAAGAGAAATATACATTCGAAAAAATCGCTGAGAACTATATCACTTTCTTTAACGAGTTGTTAGAATGAAATTTACGATTTGTGAAAATAATTTACTTATAACCCTTAATTCTTTAATAAAAAACAATAATTCAAGATTTTAGAGGAGTCTAAATGACCATGTAGAAGTTAAAAAGCATATTTTCGGTTGTTTGTTTTTACCTTTTTGTAGGTTCTCTTTTCATATCCCAATATTTTTCTGGACTAAGAAAACCTCTTAGGTAATCGAACCAATATGTAGTGTTCCACGAAATGATTCTCAGACTCAGCTTGAACCCAAAGTATAAATTCAGGGAGAAGAGAATAATCTCCGGAGGAGTCCTCCATCTCTCAAAAGTAATACATATCATAATCCAAAAATAGGAGGACCCTTCCAAATAAACCTTAAGTTGACACCATCCCTGTCTTGGTCGTTTATGCGATAGGGAAGAGTATTTACTCTAAAGTAAAAGAGGGCGTAAAAAGTCTTTGGTGCAAATCGCGGCACAATGTAATAATTATGTTTTTGGGAGTTAGGTTAACTAACCTCTTTTTGTCTAAATAGGGGTATGTTAGTCGAAGAAGTTTTTGAGGGACCCAACCCTGAACACCTCCACCACCTCCCCCGATTCAAGGAGATCAAAGAAACAGTATGGAGAGGACTCACGCTCCAAGAATTCAAGCTCCCCTCAATCAGCCTCTCGAGCCGCGTCCTGTTCATGGCCCGCATGATTCTGGAACCAGTCAAATCCCTGT
>JAUQZE010000028.1 GCA_030587365.1 Candidatus Freyarchaeota archaeon
TTTCTTGATATTCTCTAGAACACCATTCACCTGCTCAGCGAGTGAACTGTACCTTTTTTGGACTCGTTCGAGGATTTCCCAAGAGATAAACATGTTATCCTTTGTGGGGGAGTGGAATGCAAGGTTTCCTCTGTTTCTATCAGATTCTGGTTTTAGCTCCACCCTCCAGTCCTTAGGGTAGTCTGCTTCGAACCCGAAAATTGAGAGACGATCGTACTGCATTTCTCAACCAACTTTTCATCAGCAACGATTCAAGGTAAGTGATGTTAAGGAATTTAACAGTTCCCTCACCTCAACAGCGCGTGACAACACAAACTCAAATCTCTTGCTTATCCAAACTCAGGTCTTTGAGGAGCTCCTTGAAGCCTAGTAGTCTACCTTCTTGGATGTCTTTCTCGTTGACTTTGATGCTTTCCATAAGGGTTTCATCGTCAAGGATTTCCAGGGTCTCGATGAGCTCCTCTACGAGCGAACGGAGTTTTGGCACCTCCTCCGTCAAGGTCTTCAGATTCCTCCTGTCCTCTTCGGTAAAGACCGCTTTAACCAACTCCCTGTCACCATAACACCGCTGCTAATCTACTTCCACTTTTCCTCTATTAAATTTCTCTTAGATATGCTCTTTTACAGGAAAAACTTGGTGCAGGGGGTGGGATTCGAACCCACGAACCCTGTGGGAAAGGATCTTGAGTCCTTGGTGTAACATGAAAGTAAATCAAGATTGGAACGCATTGAATTCGTATTCATGTTGTGTATTGAGTATTTTGTTTTGCACTTTTGCGACTAATGTATCTGCACTAGTCAGCCCTATTTTTCTTGCATGATCATCAACATTTTTCTCCATGAATTGTGCCTGTATGTAGCAAGCGTCAGATAATTGGTAATATAAATGCGGAAGCTCTGTCCCGTATCGATAACTTTCAATAAAGCCTAACGTTTCCAGTGAATCTAATTCAGGCCAAACAGGGATTTTGCCCTTCCAATAGAATTTCTGTTCTGCGTAATTTTTGTCCACCATTTTTCCCCATGATAAGAACTTATAAGGACTATATACTCTGGCAATTATGTATAAGGCAATTAACGGATAAGTGTACTTAAAAGCTCCTTTTTTGAAAAACTCTTCCAAGATCTCAGCATGAACCTGTTTTATCTTTTTTAAATATCTCTTTGAAACTTCTATCCATCTTAATATTTCATCTTCCTTCTTCCTATGAAAATCGCAAAAGAATTTTTGGATAATGGCATTTTTCAAATTTGATTCAGGACTAAAACGAGAAGCCTTTTCGATAATATTTGACCTGGCGTTTAATGAAACACCTATTATTCCAATGGTTCTGTACTCAGATTTTTCTTCCTGATACTCTTTCGCTAGGCCCACGTACTCTTGAGGGACGGCGAGAAATACAGCATCTAGTGTGGGGCTGTATTTTAGACATTCCTCAAAATGCGACGATTCTGGCCAAACTTTAACTTCTATCCCAATAACCTTTTCTCCATATTTTAAAAGAAAGTCAACTATCTTACCGCAACCTTTAATTTTCGTCTCTTGAATAACTCCATCGTTTTCTTTGAAAACGCGTCCCTCAACTAAGTCTCTATATAACAATTGCACATAGTCTGTTTCAAATTCAAACCTAACCATAAACATCACTAGTTGCTTTTGTATTCATTTTTCTTAATTAACTTTCTCTACATTATTGTTAAGCAAGCAACTCTAGAAGCAAAATTATCGATGACTTTAGTAAAAAGCGTTCGGAAGAAGTAATAGTTTATTTGCGTCCATGATTTATCTCATTAAAGGAGAGAATGCAAAAATTGACAAAGAACCAAGGAACAAATCAACCACAAGACGTAGTGCGAGTTTTACTGTATCTTTATAGCGTAGTGATGGCTCTTTCGCTGACGACTGCAGTAAGTATGAGTGTCGCACCTGAAGGAAAAGCGCTCAACCTGTTTGACCTTTCTGTTGAAAGTTTGGCTATTTTTGGCACATTTTTCATTACGCTGGTTCCTTTTTATCACGGTGCATCACTTTATATGCTACGAACTTATCGAGGTGATTCGACGGGTAGAAAAAAAGGAGAGGCACTTGTGGACTTTTTTGCGCTTGCTTTAGAAGCAGTCATATTCTACGCGATGGCGAAAAGCGTAACCCAACTACAAAGTTTCATTCCTTGGTTTGGAGCGTTATTGATTCTGGACATTGGGTGGATAGGTTTTACTTACTTCAAGTCCCAAACGGAAGTAGGCCAAGCGCCCAAATGGTGGGCTGTGTTAAACGGTGGAATGATTTTAGTATTAATACTGCTTTGGATCCCTGCCAGAGCGACAGAAACTCAAGTTCACGCCATACTATTTGCAGCAGCACTCATACGAACATTCGTCGATTACTGGAAATGTTATAACTACTATTTCCCAACAGAAAATTGAAGAAGCCTCTTCATGGTTTACGCGTCTTTCGTGGAATAACTGGAATTTCATTTATGTTAAAGAGAATTCTCTTGCCTTTTAACTTTGCATATTTCAACTCTTGTTTGGCTCCTTTAGAGGCTCCAGTAAAAAGGAGAGCGTCACAAGCATCTAACCAAACCCTGTCCCATTCTAAATAGTCTTCCCAACGCATGTCGCATGTCGGTCTGATATCTACGTAATGTGTCAAATGAGGAATGAAAGGATAATGACCTCTTTTCCATATTTCGATTCCAGTATCAATGGCTTGGTCAACATTTCTCTGAGTTTGTCTGAAGTTCCTAGCAGTATACGGGCCTGCTATGTAAACTTTCAGACGTTTAATTTCATTCATGACTAATTACACCAGTTGATCTTTGGTGCAGGGGGTGAGATTTGAACTCACGAACCCCTACGGGACGGGATCTTGAGTCCCGCGCATTTAGCCCCTCTTGTTTATGCGGGTTTGACCATGCTCTGCCACCCCTGCACCTTTGGCAGAGCTATCTTCTTAACTTCTCTTGGTTTCTATTATCTTTTTCCAGTGTTGATAATGTTCTATGTGCGAATCTTTGATTGAGCCTATTTCTTCCATCCATCTAACTACTTGTCTCGTCTTCGTTGCGTATGCAACCTGAAGAGGAGCCTTATTCTTACCCCTAGGCGAAGATACGCATATCTCATAAATGAAAAACCGAGCTTAGTCGCCAAGCAGACGAAGTCATCTCTCAATTTCACGCTTTTAACCTGAATTTCAATTCGGGGTGAACGACCTTCTTGAAAGTTGAAGCACCCATCCGTGCTAAACAAACCACACAGAAAGGCTTTGATTATGGCTGGATTATCTGATTCATTACGCCTCTGCGCCTAGCTTCTGCCCGCATACCCGACCATCTCTAATGTAACAGTAGAAACATGAGACAAAGAATCCTAACCCACGAGAACGACAACACATCCAAAAATGGCTTAAAGGCGAAAAAACAAAAGGAAAATTCCACGAAATGCTTAGATACCGTTGCAAAAAATTCCTCCCAAAACTAATGGAGGAAATAGGACTTATCAAGCGTTTCCTTTATACCGGTTAGCTTACAACGACTTTCACAACGTTTGATTCGCCAGCCTCACCAAGGGGCTATATAGGGGGTCTAAGAGGCAGACTGTTCCATAACAACCACAAAACACAAAAAACAACTAAAAGTATTCAAAAGTCACCAATTTTAACCAACAACTCCACAAGCCTCATCGAAAAACTGATAACCATCCCACAAAAGACGTAAAGCCCCTTGAACCCCTTCCCCTATAGGGGTCTATGAGAGAGAATAACGCAAAGCTATAGAATTACGGTTCCGACCTTCTCCCCCTTCACCGCCAAGGCCACGTTTTCCGGGTCGAAGCCGTTCACGATAACGGTTTTGGTCTTCCTCCTCTGCAGGATTCGAACCGCCTCTGGATCCAAAATCTGATGGATTCCAGCCCTGTGCTTGTCCTCCTCAAACAACCCAAAGAGCTCATCAAAGCTCACCTCATCGATCTTTTCCGCGTCCGAATATCTTCTGGGATCCTTGGTGTAGATGCCGTCTTGGTCCGCTGCCTTCACCAACAAATCCGCCCCAATCCTCTCGGCGATCATGGCTGCCACGGCGTCCGTGGTCATCCCAGGCTTCAGCCCACCCATCACCACGATTTCTCCCCTCTCCAGCGAACGAAGAGCCTCATCTATGGATGTGGGAACCATCC
>JAUQZE010000038.1 GCA_030587365.1 Candidatus Freyarchaeota archaeon
AGGTACCGTACACGAACAACCTCATCGAGAGGCTGATGGGGGAGATAGCGAAGAGGGTTAAGAACAAGTGGATGCACTGGAGCACCCAGGGGCTGGAAAACCTGCTAAACATACTCCTGGTAAGATACTGTAACGAGCAGCTTTTCAGCGAGATCAAAGAAAAATACTTAAGCCAAGGGAACAAACCCCTCATACAGATAACGATAACATAGGAGAAAAAGTTAACCAATAAAAAGACGGCACCAAAAAATTAAATAATATTCAGGTATCATTATATTTTTCCGTATTTTTTTAATTGTTTTATGCGTTCTTTGATTCTCTTTTCCTCATTATTTGTTTTAGGTTCTTCTTTTTTATATGAGATATTTCTCTTGTAGAAGGCGCTGTCTTCCTTGAACGCCTCTTTCAACACTTTTCCATCCAAGTCTGATGGGATAGGTAAATTGAATATGTGCAGTATGGTTGGGGTTATGTCGTAGATTTTTGCATCGGGTATTTTTGTATCCTTTCTTATGTCTTTGCCATGTATGATGAGGATGCCGTGAAGCTTATGTGTTGCAAACCGTTTACCTTTTGGGTTGAAGTTCCAAATTTTTCTATTACCTACTGGATGGTGAATGTCGTATCCTTCGTTTGGTAATATTAGAAGGTCTGGGGCTTCGTCAAGGCAGTCTCCGGAATAGATTTCCTCTTTTTTAAAGATCTCTTTTACCATTTTTTCTCCAGTTTTGGGGTTTTTTATTTCACTAATTTGATCTATGAGTTCTTCTCTTGTTTTGTTATAGGCTTCTTTTGTTCTAATTATGTTTAGATTAAGATAGACTGGGCCATCGTCTAGGGGAATTATCTTACTTCTGTTCCAATCTATGGGGGTTTCTAGTATACTTTTATGAATTGTTAAAGCGTTAGAAGGTGTGTCTTTGAAAAAGGGTAGATTTTTAACTTTTTCCATTATAGAAATTAGGGCGGGACGGATACGAGCTAGTTCGACTAAATTGTAGATAAGGTTTAGAAACGCGTATCTGTAGTTTACATATAAGTATTTTTTATTTATTAAATACTGGGTAATATCAAAAATAGCTTTTATTGAAGTGGATCCGTGATCGGAAATAATGAAAGTGTAAAGGTCATCATCTTTAAAATGTGCTAACAGTTTGGATATTTCAGTATCAAGTAACGTCCATACCTTATCAATTACTTTTCCATATTTTTTATCATTTTTCTCCATATGTTTCCAAAAAACGTGTTGAAGGTTATCAGTATGAAAAATGGTTAAATGAAAAAGTAAGGGATTATACTTATCTATTAAATAATGGGCTGCTCTAAACCTTTGTTTTATTAAGTTCACGCTTTCATTTACAAGAAAGTCCTTTGAGGCATTATGGCTCTCAGTTTTCTCAAAGGAATAATTAAATTTGTTTTTCAACTCGGTTTCTAATTCTCTTGGATAAGTAAATCCAACATCTTCTGTTACAAACTCTGAAACCATGAAACCTTCAATTTTTTTAGGAGGATATGTTGATGGCATACCAATGACGCCGCAAGTGATATTATTCTGGCTTAGATAATCCCATAACTCTTTACTCTTAAAAGAGGTAGACTTAAACACGACAACCTTTCGCATTTTGATATCTACACCCATAAAATAATAAACTCCAAGTTTTCCTGGATTTTTTCCAGTTGAATAACATTTCCAGGCAGGGTAGGTAACACTTGGTAGTGAGCTTTCCAAATCTCCATAGCAACCCTCACCCATTAATTTTGCAATGGTTGGAAGTTTTCCCGCTTTTACCATTGGTTCAATTATATTCCAAGTTCCTCCGTCAAGTCCTATTACTAAGACTTTCACCAACTAAGAACCTCCTTAAGGAATAATTAAGCCGCATTCATTTTTGATAAGCGAAGTGTTTAATGATTTAAAAATTAGGGCTTCCAAGGTTTTTCTATGTAAACCTCTTCCATTTTTAGAAGAACATTTTCAAGAGTTTCTTTTACATCTTTTTCAGAGTCTTTAGCAGCATCTATGAGTTTTTGAACCAGATATTTCTGTTTTACTCCTCTTCTGGCGTACGTTCCGAGTGCAAAAATGGCGTTGATGCGAACAGCAGGGTTATCATCTTTTAATAGGTTGAGGAGGGGGTTCAGGATTCTTTTGTCTGTTAGTTTTTCTTCAGCGTTTTGTGCTGTTATGAAAGCGGTTCCTTCTCGAATTTTGGAATCATTGTGGTTTAAAAGTTTTGTGAGGGGTTTCAGAATTCCCTCTTTTATAAGTCCATTCTCCCAGATGTGTTCTCCAGCAGCAATGGAGAGCCCGATGTTAACATTGTAGTCTCGTGTTTTCAGTATTTTTTCAATAAGGTTTGAATCGTTTTTCTCTAGGATGTTTTTTATAGCGTACATTCCGAGAGTCCAGCCTGAATTTGCTCGGAGTTCTTTATCATCGTCGGTAAGAAATTTGATAAGAGGCTTGATGATTCTTTCATCATAAAAACCGAGTCTAGCATACTCACCAAGAGCGGTAGTGGCTCTACAGCGGACTTTACTACTCCAATCTCTTAGTAGCTTTATTAACAGTTTTAAAACATCTTTTTCAAAAATTCCATGGGCAGCATATTCTCCGACAGCAAAAGCCGAATTCATCCGGACCTCCCTGTCCGTCTCACTCAAGAGTTTTACAAGAAGCTCTAGAGCCCTCCTATCAAGCTGCCCCCGCATCGCACACCTTCCTATATTGAAAGCCGCACGGCTCCGCTTCATTCTATCCGAATCCGTTAATAAGGAGATTTGCTTCTCCAGATTCTGCGTATCCAATATCTAGTGCTCCCTTTTGCTTTGTATTACTTTTCCATTTCATTTTTTTGTGGACTAGAATTTACACCTAAAAGTATTATCAGGGTTCCGGTTATTTCTGTAGCAGCAGGCGAAAGGCGTACCCAAAGCGAGGGCATAAAAATCTGCCTTACAAAATCCACGGGAATAACCTGAGGATAGAGAAAGTTAATTATAAGGGGAATAACCCAATAGCCTACTAACAAAATCGCTACACCTATCATAATGATTTTTTTCCAATAGGTTTGAAATTCAAATTCGAAAAGCAGACCACCAATAAGTAAAGTTATACCGGCCAGCTCGACGAATGAAAGCACAAGTATCATGTTATCAATATCACTCGTAGTTGGTAGAAAAAGTAATCCGTTCGCAAACGCCCAAGAAGGAATGAAAATCAAAATTCCGGACCAGAAAAGTTTTCTAACCAATTTTCTTCCCTTTTACTTTTTTGAGTTTTTGAAGAACATTATATTGTAGATGGTATTTTTCTATCTTTCTATCTTAAAAATTGTAATAGCTCTAGTGATGACTTCATTTCTTCTAGGGAGGCGGTTATTTCTATTGTGATTATTTCTGTTCTTTTTTTCAATTTTTCGGCAGCTTTAAGTATCTGCCTGTTTACCTCTGTTTCGGAGTAGGAGTAATGGTCCCAATACATCAGATTTCTATCCAGATAATTTGCTGTGAACTCTTTTATTTCGGGTCTTAGAAAGCTTAGGTGAATTTCTTTTATAGGTAGATTGTTGAAACTCATCTGCTCAAGTTTAATGTTTTGATATGCGCAGTTTACCGCCATGTGTCCTAAGTCGAGGAGTATGTCTATGTGTTTTGCGATTTCACCCAGTTCGGTTTCGTTCATCCCAATTGCTGGCGACTCGATGTCTGCACCATAAATGTTTTCCAATGCCACCTGGGAAAGAAGGTTCTCCTTTTTTAGGATCTGGCTGAGTTTTGAAATGTTTTCAAAGCTTTCCTTAGTTGATATTTTTCGGCCTTTTATTACGAAGTCGTTAGGACCCTTTATTTTTCCTCGGAGGCCTCCGTGAAACCCGTATAGTCTCCAATCGGGTAGAAAGCGGTTTACACGTTCTATCGTTTTTTTAACCATTAGAGCCGTCCCTCGAGGGTTGATGGTGGGATTCATCATAAAATTCTTATCGTAGTCTGTCCTCATCGCCGGAAGGTTATGGATCGTAACGACCCTTTCACCGAATTCTCCACATATTATCCGGTTTTCTTCCTCTAAACCTATACCCAATTCAAAGCCGTCAACATAATCTTCTACTTCCTTCAGCTCTTGAACACTATGCTTGGTCGTTGAAACTAACAGCAACGGAAATCATCCCAGAAAAAGTTGAAGCCAAATGGTATATGAACTTTCCTAAAGAACATCAAAGGAGGTCAGTATTATCTCTTAAAGACCGATTGTCTTTTAATGTATGGTTAATAAGAAAGAATCGTATGGTTTCAGTAGGAGACTCTGTTTGAGTAAGAGTGCCCTTGCCCTTATCAGTTACTGACATACTCCCAACCTTGGAGGGTTAGGGGTTCTACACTTCTACTATTAGTGGTTAGAAGTTTGGGGCGTGCCACCGGCCGGTTAATGGTTTCCGCACCCTTTCTTCTGGGTGAGCAAGTTTTATAGAGTAGTAACTTCTAATAATCGTAAATATAGCTTTTCCTTTGGTTGGAAAAAATAAATAGAGAAAACAAATTTTTTGAGGGTTTTAAAACCTTATTATTTTCTTCCTTCTTGATGGCTTCTTTGCCTCTTCTTCTGTCATCTCTTTCTCTGCTCTCTTATAAATCGCTGGTCGGACATAGAGCGTTAAACCCTCAAAGCCCATAACCTCGACTTCTTCTCCCTCATAAGCGTAGGGTTTTTGTTTACAAACGGCACTCCACAGTTCTCCTTCAACGTTCACCTGGCCGTTAGGATCTATGTCCGTTTTTGCTACCCCTATTCTCCCTATTAATGATTGGGGGTCTAACTTGGACTTGAGTTTTCTTACCTGGTATCCTTTGTACGCTACGTACCCGAAAAAGACACTTAACGCTAAACCTGATATCATAATAGTGTACTTCAATATATTTACAAGGGAGGCAACGTCCGGGTATTGATTTGGAACCTGTAGCTGTATAAGTATAATAACAGCAATTACTACGCAACCGATTCCACCCACCGCTAGAAGCCCTATCCCGAATTTAGCTTCAAGAATCATGAGGATTATGCCAATACTCAGAAATATTAAAGAAGCCAGCACACTAACTACCCAAGGATCTAAAGCCATATAGTTACCCCCGAATATTCCATAAATGAGTCTCCATTAGACTTGTATTTCTAAATCTTGAAATTGGAAATTCGCAGGTTCAGTGAATCTGGTTGTAGAATTGCCGCTCGGTAGATTGAGTGGTTAGGCGTCCAACAGTCGTAACAAGCGGGTTATATCCGCAAGACTTGACTCTCGGACAGGGTTTTACGCTTATGCCTTTAAGCAACTCTCCTCTCCGAGGGGTAGTATCTTCTCGATAGTTATTTTGATTAAGAGTTTAAAAACATATTTGTAGAGGAAGCATATACCTACACAATTCTTGAAACAGTAGGCCTCCTGTTTTGTATCTGACAAAAGTTTAGTACAGTTGGAAAAATAGTTTATTTTGGGAAAATGAGTATTAGGCTTACTGAACCAATGAACCACGTTCAAGTGGAGGCTTTTATTATACATTCAGCTTTTATGTGTTAATCGGTACGAGCTTTGGTTGCAAGCTTTACTCTAGGTATCATATGGTACATTGTATCTTTTTGTGCTAGTTCATCTTGTTTTTCTTTAATTTGAGAGGGGCTAGGAAAGGTGGGAATATTTGGAGGATGTGCGGATTCGGAAGGTGAGGTGGCAAAGCGTTTGGAGAGGGGAGCATCCATATCTTTTTCTAAGGTAGGGGACAAATGCGGAGAAAATAAGTTTTTTGAGGAAGGGGTTGACGCGATTTGGGGGGGTTGGGGGAGTTCTTTGGCGATAGGGGAGAGTTGGGAATCTTCTTTTTTGCTTTTAACTTCAGAGGTTAATTTTTGGATTGGATTGGTTCTTTCCTGAGACTCGTCGGGGGTAATTCTTCTAAAGCCGTATAACTCCTGCATCATTGTTTTCACTTGCTGTTCCAATATTTTGAAACGACGGTCGAGACTGGAGACTTCCTCAAAAAGGATTTTAGTCATATTTTGGATATTTTCGTTTTTATCCCAATAATTCCCTTTTAGCGCTTTACCTTTCTTGGACAGAAACAAGGTTCCCACCTTTCCTCTAATTTTTAGTAATGATTTTGCTAAAAAAAGTGTGTGAGATGAGGATGTTACACCAGTAGGTTTTTTGGTTTACATTCGGTTATATGATAATTATGTAGTACTGCAACAGAAAAACTTATATATCTCCTTGTGTATAGGGAATTAAAAACACTTGGGGTGTTTTTGTGTTAAATAAGGCAACTTCGTTAGTGAGTATGGCGGAAAGCCTAAAATTCGCTTTAGAAAAAGGGTGGTACGATAGAGCAATACTACTGGCTAATGGGATCAAAAAAATTACAGAAACGCTTGAAACGGAAATAGAAAACACACAGCCTGTCTTGAACTCATTTAAAATACTCAAAGACTTAACCATTTACGAAACATAACTTTAAGTACACTATAAAAATAATAGACGATGGTATTATTAATATTAATCTTTTTATTTAAGTATAATATAGAAATACTATATAACATTTTTAATAATATTAATTCTTTTTTTAAGATATATAATTAATTTAACCCTCATTTCATAAGAATCTATATTAAGCAGTTTCTCCATTTAAGGATGATTAGTTATATTAAGTAGTTATGAATCTATTGTTATGAAAAATTTTTGAAAAAAAAGGTCCAAATATCCCATCATGAATTCTCGGTGGATAAGTATGGTCGAAAAAGCAAAACTAGCTAAGGTAAAATATCTATTTTTAAACTGTCGTATGAGCAGCATTGCAGGTTGGACCAGTGTAGTAATCGTAGGCTGGGCGACAACATTCAATCCGGGAAAATTCAATAGTTTACTTCAAGTTACATTTAACGCCTTGTTACAGATTTTTCCTATTGCTGTTTTTGCCTTTTTATTAACCGGCTCTTTCTTCTCCATAAACAATGCGTTTGATGTACAGGAAGACACCAATGCGGGTAAAACTAGCAATCTTGTAGCGCGAGGGCTCATTACCAGAAATGAGGCGATCTTATTCAGTGTTATTATAGCTATGGCTGCGGTGGCCTTCTTTTCCTATATGGGAGGAATTTTGGGATTTTTGTTCTCAACTGCCTGCGCAGTATTGGGTTTCCTTTATTCGGTTCCCCCAGTCAGATTTAAGAAGAGACCCGGTATTGACGTAGTATCTCATGGGCTATTTTTAGGGTCGCTGTTGGTTCTGATTGGTACAACAGCCTATGGAGGAGCATTAAATGAGACCGCTTACTTTTTTGCTGTGGGGTTTTTCGTGGTGTCTTGCTTGTTTCAAATGCAAAACTTGCTAGGAGATTATTTTGTTGATAGAGACCTAGGGATTAAAACCACTGCGGTCTCCCTTCGTTCATGGGAGAGAGGCCGATACTTCTTTCTAACGTTTGCTACTTTAGGTACCATTGGAACAATTATTTTTGGATGGTATCTGGCAATCGATTGGATAATAATTATCCTCTTGATATCCATCCAAGCGGTAAATATCTTAGTTTATATGCCTTGGGTTTCGGTGTACAAAATCTATTTATTTCAACTTAAGGTTCAGCCAGTTTTTCTAATTTTATGGGGAGTAGCCATATTGCTAGTCACAATTCTTTTTGCTTAATTCATAATGCTCTCTTTCTACGAATCTTACTTTTATTAAATGCTCGAATAGTGTATTATGTAATATTATTTCTTCTGGTAGGTTGTTTTGGTTTTTTAAAAAATAGTCTGGAAAAATAGAGAGACATAAATTAAAAATTAGAGACGGGTAGAAAATTATAGCTGGCTACCTATTCCTTTTTCCCTCTATGTACTCGTTTACCATTTTTTCCGCTTCAGTTGGCGAGAAGAATTTCGGTGGCTTCTTAAACCCGTACGCACAGAGCGTATCAATTGTTCCAGAAACCTTCTTGTCAAGCGCCATTTTCACTCCCCTTATCACATCCAGAAGTATCGATGACGAGTTAGGCGCATCAACCGTTCGGAGGGTAATGTCAATCCTCACGGGAGTATTATTGAAGTATCTCCCGCTTATCCAGAAATAGGAGTCCCTAGTATTTCTCATGAAATCCACATAGTCAGTTGTTCCGGCTACGATCGGTATTTCGTAGGGTACTGATGCCTGAATGGCTCTTCTTTTCACTTCTCTCTTTATGTCACCTCTCGCCTTTTCGAGAGTAACTAAAGATTCAACCCCGCCCCCAATATCAAGCTGATAGGTTTCGTCTATTTTTACGCCTCTTTTAACTAGGAATTCTAGTAACGTTTTGTGTAGAATCGTGGCGCCGATTTGATTCATGATATCGTCTCCAGCGAGGGGGAGTTTGGCTTTTTCGAATCGGGCAGCCCATTCTTTGCTACTTGCAATTTCTGTGGGCGTTGCATTTATGAAGGCGCATCCCGCCTTGATCGCCTGTTCTGCGTACCATTTTGATGCTTGCACTGCACCTGTGGGGAGGAAATTTATCACTATTTCTGTTTTGCTTTTCTTCAATTCTTCGCTTACGTTTACACTTGGTTTTTTATCTACCTTAATTTGGTTCTGCAGGAATTCTCCTATACCGTCCATTACTTCCCCTTTCTGAACGGTTACTCCCAGAGGTTTGACAGCATTCACTTTTTCGTAGCGATTTGTCTTTGCGAAAATTGCCTCAGATAATTCCTTTCCTACTTTTAGAGAATCTATATCAAAGGCTGCGGTAAACTCTATATCGCTTGGTTTATAACCTCCGAAGTCATTAAACTTTATTCCCACGAAGTCTCCGTTCTTATAGGAGCTGACTCCCTGAACTAGCGAGGAGCAACAGTCACCTACTCCTAAAACTGCAACGTTAATTTTTGGCATTGAGTTCACCCTTTTTATATCGTTTTACCTACTTCACTTCTTTAGTGCTTAAATCATTAACGTATTCAAAAAAGTTTTCTATTTCGGCATACGGTTATGGAATGAATTATTTAATTTTTCTAGTTAGAACGGTGTATAAGGGGGTAAATAGGTTAAAGACCCATTCTAGACCTCTACTTTTTCTTATTACTTTCATGATACCCCTATTTGGTAAATACTTGTCCCATTTTGGAGAGTTAATGACCGATTGAAACTTGACTGATAAAAGTAGGCGGATAAGGGTCTCGTAAGAAACTAGTTTAACTGGGAAGCTTGTGCCGAGTCCAGACATACGTATGAAAACATCGGCTAACGGTTTGGGCAGTAGCGTGATACCGAAAATACCTGTGTGGGATTCGACAGGATATCTTTTGTTCGGGGTGGTAAGGTAGAGATACCCATCTTCTTTTAATACTCGGTGGATTTCGCCTATTAGTTCTTTCTGTTTATCGAGATGTTCAATAACATCATTGCAAACCACCAAGTCAAATGTTCCATCCTCGAATGGAAGATTTGTTCCGCTGGCTCGGATTTCACTAACTCCACCGTTAGGGGGAAAATCGTCTTCTGAGTCGCTAACATTAACTTTTGTAAGGTTAAGGAGCTTTTTATCCAGGTCCAATCCTACTACCCGGTTGTTTCTATTAGCGAAAGAAACGCACACTCCTCCAGCCCCGCATCCAAGATCCAGAATTTTAAGCTCGGAAACTTTTGGCAGATATTCCTGAAGATGTTTAATATAGAGCTGTACCCTTTTTTCCGTGTTTTTGTACCAGTCCCACCAATTTTGATAGTTGCTAAAGCCTTCAAGGGGTTTCAGATACTCCCTCAGAGCCTTGTCAAAGTTTTTGCCCACCTTACTTCACATCCGTGAAACCAGTAAACTAACAATCTTGTAGACGCTAACCCTTTATATTTTCTATGCTTAAATTTGCTACTATATCAAAAGCTTTTCTATAAAAATTCTGGAGATTCATTATAAAATTCTTTAAATGGTTTTTTGGTGATGGAAAAAGAAAAAGAAAGATGTATGGACAGGATGCTTTCACATATTTAGCCTACATTTGCTTGGATCTT
This sequence comes from Candidatus Freyarchaeota archaeon, assembly GCA_030587365.1. Taxonomy (GTDB): domain Archaea; phylum Asgardarchaeota; class Jordiarchaeia; order Jordiarchaeales; family Jordiarchaeaceae; genus Jordiarchaeum. The sequence goes on from JAUQZE010000038.1 coordinate 10,030, forward strand.
TTACATATTCGCAGGGGGCTTCCATTCCCTCACGGAATATCATGCCGGTTAGCTTGCATTTTTTGGCTAAAGAATCATATTCTGGGCACACCAAGTCGCATCCCACCTTGTATTTATATAAACATCAATTATAGATAAATATTACCATTCTAATTCTTATATTTAAGAAAAATATTATAGTTAATATGTTAATTTGTTTATGCAGTAAGATTTTATTCAAATCCTATAAAGTACCAGAATCCCGGCTAAAAATACAAGTAAAAAAAGAAAAAACGAGTCCATCAATAAACTACTTTTAGGTTGAGGGCTCTATTTTCAGTCCGTTTTTTGTGATCCAGTAGGGGTGTAAGCCTCGGCTGTGGTCGGTGGCAAACATTTTCAGTATCTCTAATTCTTTTTTCCTGTGACTGCCCTCTGTACTGTATTTCATAACTATAACGTTTTGTGCCACATAGCTTTCTAAAACGTAGTCAGTTTGATCGTAGTGTTCAGCTATCATTATGCTCGTGCACCCTCTTGAACGCAGAAAATTGTTTATTAGGTAGATTTCTCTTCTCCTCGTGTAAATGTCCTCAAAGCGTGATAGGAATATTGTTATTGGATCTATGACTACTCTCTCAGCACCTGCCTGCATTATTGCTTCTTCTACGGTTTTCTCAAAGTTCAGAGCCATGGTTTCATAGTCCGCCCTCTCATGAACAATAGTTTCTGGAGAAAAGGGACTTATGATAGCTATTTTACTTGTGTCCAAATTCATTCCCAAGGTGGACGCGAATGTTAACAAATCGCTTGGGGAGTCTTGTAAAGCTATGAGAGCTCCTGGCTCACCATACTCCTTGTAACCGTTATAAAGAAATTGAAATCCAAAAATAGTTTTTCCCGCTCCTGGAGGCCCCCTAAGCAGCGTGGTCGTGGATTTAGGTAATCCTCCCTCACATAATTCATCAAAACCGGGTACGCCGCTTTTAACTCTCTCCACTTTTCTTGCTTGAGCGGGAGCAGATACTAAAGGTTTAACACCAAGCATTAAGGTGTATTGTCTAATAATACCCAAGTCTTCTAGTCTTTTCATCCTATTTTTTACAGTCATCCGTGAGATCCCAAGCACATCAGCTATTTTCGACGCAGGTGTTCTTGCATCTTTTTTGAGAATATCTATGAGCTTGGAATCTATATCATCAATAGACATATAATTTACCTCATTTTGCGTTCGGATTTTACAACGGCTCAGTATATTAAAATCTTTTGGTTAGGTGGTTAGCCTTTTATGAGGGGTGTGAAAAAGTATTGGATAATAGTATGAACTTTTATAAAATATTTAGTTTCTATCAATAATTTTTATTAAAATCACAAGTTGAAATAAAATAAAGAACGAAAGTCACTAATTATTCATAAAAAATTTATGGCACTTCTATGACCAAAATTTATATTTTCAGAAAACTTAGCCGAATATATTTTGGGAGGCCGACCTTATTTTAGTTATTAGAGAAAAAGGAGTGTAAATTTTTATCTTCCTTGGTGTGCATCGCATTTGCATTTTTTTATTTTATTTTTTGGGGATTATGTTGAGAAGGTTTTGATAATCTCGCCTACAGCCTCGTCAATTATCACTTCGTATCTACGATCCTTGTGTAAGAGGACATTTGCAGCATCTCTTAGTCTGCTAGTCTTCTTTGAAGACATTATTACGGCTAATATAAGTTTATTAGTGGGGAGATATATTCCTCGGAAAACCATCACACCACCATTTGTCTCAATGATTACGTTTTCCACATCTCCCAGACCAATCTGATCCTTGACCCTATCTGCGGTGCTGTGGGAAAGCCCAGCCATGGCTGCCATGAGGTTTTTGTCCAGTTCTTTGGAGGCTTCCGCCAAGACTAATCCATCTTCTCCGGCTATTATACTTGCATGGAAACCGCCTTTTGAGTTCAAGCTCTCAAGAATTTTTCTAAGCGTACTAAGCCTGCTTTCCGTCATTTAACATACACCCACTTGCCTTTTTTTGCCTCATTAATAGAGAATACGTTTAGTAAGTTAATTAATGTTCCCATTAGTCTATTCCGATATTAGCAATGTCAAAATAGTTCTACACTTTTTTCAAATTATTTTAATGAAAAATATACATTTTATCCTTTTCGTTTCCTTTTGCTTCGGAGAAATTTCTATCTTCTTGCAGTGTAGGGCTTACGGTTTTTCTGGTGAAAAAGGATTCTTAAGGCGGCTAGCATTACAGCTTGTCTTGGATAGAACTAAGTTTTATATTTTTTATTTAGAAGTACATTTTTGTGTTGCTCGTTAATTTCTTCTTGAGGCAGCTTATCGGGAGTTAAATATATTTTCATTGTTTTGATTAAATATCTGTTTAGAGTATCCCTAGTGTTTATATAGTGTTTTGTTACTCCACTCATAAAGGTGATACTGTGAGTTCAGAGGAAAAAATTGTCGGCTTCCTAAAACTAAGGGGCTACGAAGTTAGGGAAATCGAGGAGAAAACAGAAGGAAATTACCGCCTCATTAAAGCCGCAAAGAATGGGGAAGAAACTGTTTTTATAATTAGAGGTTATGACGCTCAAAAGGTAATTGGAACAGCCCTGGTGCGGGGTTTAAAAGAGGTTATGGACGAGAAGGGAGCCTCCAAAGGCTTCTTGGTGGGAGGAAAAAGAAGTACTCCCAAGGCCCGGGAGATCGCATTAGAGTCTAACATAGAGCTGATTGTGGACTACCCCATACTGGACATATTTGACCACTATCTCGTTCCCAAACATGAGATAGCACACCCCGAAGAATACAACAAAATTCTGGAAAAATACAACATCAAAAAAGAAGACCTCCCCAAGATAAGGATATCCGACCCAGCGATCAGAGCAATCGGAGGAAAGACTGGAGACGTAATCAAAATAACACGAGATTCTAAAACCGCTGGTAAAATAATTATCTTCCGCATTGTTGTCGAAGACACAGCACCTTAAACCATCTTAAACACTCACAATCAATCCGAAAACAAAAATATAATTCTCTACGAATTGAAGTGTTTTACTGAAAAGTGATTACCCCTTTTATTGTTTTAAAGAAATAGACGCGCGTTTTTCACTGAGAGCTTGATTTGCTCATTTGCATTCTTAGTCACTATGTTTAGGTGCCCACAAAGCAGGTATTCAACATCCAATTTACTTAATTGAACTAAAGATTGAACCATTTGTCTTGAATCTCCCGTTGGAAAGTCCACGCGGCCGAAACTACCTTGAGAGAACACGGTGTCTCCAGAGAAGAGTACCTTTTTATCTCCGTCGTAAAGGCATATGCTGCCGATGGTGTGGCCAGGTGTGTTTAATACTTTAAAGTTAAGGCTTCCGGCTTTGATGATTTCTTGTTCGTGTATTCTTTGATGAACTTTGGTAGGTGTGAATTCTAGACCGAATTGTTTTGCTAGAAGGAGGCCGTTTCCGCCTTTTTCTATGCTGTCAGCCTCAAGGTGAAAAACTAATACCTTTGGGGCATATTCTCTCACAAAATTAATAAGTCCACCGCTGTGATCAAAATGAACATGCGTTAAGATTATTCGAGTAATATTTTTATGGTTCAGTCCATCCCGTGAAATACTTTTTATTAAACGATCGAAGTAAAAACCTGATCCACAATCGATAACAGTAAGCTCGTCTGATTGGTTATCTTTTATAAAAAAAACGTTGCTGTCAAAGTTTATTCCTGGAAAGTAAAAGATTTCCTCTGTAACCTTCAATTCTAAGCATCTCCACCATTAGAAGGATGGTAACGTTTTTTATTCTTTACTATCAGCCAGTATGAGAAAAAAATTTAGCTTATTGATATAATGTGGAGATAATGAGACAGATGATAGACGATTTCCGTTTCTAAGTATAAGAGTTGGATTGTTACGTTACATTTTGTTTTCAGGGTATTGGAGTTGTAATTGTTGGAAGCTATCCCTAAAAGTTACGTATTGGTGTTTATTCAGAAGAAAAAGGATTTTAATGCGGAGGTTTTGCTTTTTAGTGGTAATCCTAAGTTGAGGCGGGTTAAGTCTGATCTCCGTTTATGGGTCGAGTTTTATCATCCGAAAGAAAATCTTTTGAGACCTAATCGTATTAGCATCTCTTCTAACGGAAGACAGACCTATATTCAGCCGAAGGAGTTCACCTCTGTATTGCGTAATGCTGGGAGAATAGTTATTGCTTCAGATTTTCGGGAGGAATTCAAGGCAAAAATTTTGGATATGCTTAGAGACTTCGATATCAAAAAGGGGGAGGTATTAGAAGTCTGCAAGTACTGTCTGGCTGATGGTTTCGTAACAGTTCTCAGTAAAGATAACACATTTCACGCACATGGAGATAAGCTGTGTTGGAATTGTGTTAAACAAGAGCTGGATAAGGAGCTGCAATTTAGGAGCACCCGTATTTCTGTGGATATGAAAAAGCAACTCTGGAATATTCTTTATAGCAAAAAAGATCTGGAAAGTGTTCTAACTATTTTGTCCCCAAATTTCGATCCTTCTCGAGATACCAGCATCACACTATTCGATACCATCGAAGCCGATGAAAAACCAAGAACAATGAGCTTAGAGGAGATTTCCATACCTCTAAAATTGACACAGGTTTTATCTAATAGTGGAATTGTTCAGCTTTTACCAGTTCAGGTGGCGGCTATCGAAGCCGGATTGCTCAGGGGAGAGAATTTGCTGGTAGTGAGTTCTACCACCAGCGGGAAAACCCTCATAGGTGAGCTTGCAGGTTTACCCAGAGCATTCGAAGGCAAAAAAATGGTTTACTTGGCGCCTCTTGTAGCTTTAGCTAATCAAAAATATTTAGAGTTCAAAACGAAATATGAGAAACTGGGAATCAAAACCGCCATTCGAGTGGGAATGAGCAGGATAGATGTCGGTGAAGAGGAGCTGGTAATCGTCGATGACGACGTTGCAAACGCTGATTTGGTCTCAGCAACTTACGAGGCACTCGATTACCTACTTCGTTCGCAGCGTTACCAAGAACTGGGAGAGGTAAAAACCATCATCATAGATGAGGTTCAGATGTTGGCTGACGAAGAAAGAGGCCCAGAACTCGACGGGATAATTATAAGGCTCAGAGACCTGTATCCCGAAGCCCAAATTATCTGCCTCTCTGCAACTGTCAGTAACGCCGACGAAATGGCGGAAAGTCTGGGTTTAAAACCCGTGGTTTCAGATAATCGTCCAGTGCCTTTAGAGAGGCATCTTGTCCTAGCTATGAACTCGAATGAGAAGATCAGATTTATTGAAAAACTTGTCAGAAGTGAATTTAAAAAAGTAAGCAAATTCGGCTTTCGTGGTCAGACAATTGTTTTCACCTACTCGAGGAGGGGAGCTTACAGACTGGCGCAGATTCTCAGAGACCGAGGCATAACCGCCGAGGCTTATCACGCCGGTTTAACCTACGCTCAAAGAAAGAGAATAGAAACCGGTTTTACTTTAGGAATCATATCCACGGTTTGCAGTACCGCAGCACTTGGAGCCGGTGTTGATTTCCCCGCCAGCCAAGTGATTTTTGAATCGCTAACCCAGGGAAGAGAATGGTTAACGGTATCGGATTTTGAACAGATGTCTGGTAGAGCGGGAAGATACGGAAAGCATGAAAGAGGTAAAGCGGTTATCCTTGTAGAACCCGGGTTGAGGTATAACGCGGCGCAGGAAGAAACAGAAGACGAAGTGGCGATGAATCTACTCAGGGGTAAGATAGAGGAAGTGTATCCAAATTATAATTTGGAGCAGTGTGCAGAGCAGTTATTAGCGAGCCTATGTATTAGAGAAAGTGCTACTCTGGGAGAGTGGAAAAGCGTCTACGAACAATTGCTTGGAAAGACAGTAGGGTTAGACGAGGTACTAGCTTATCTTGAAAAAAGTGGAATGGTTTCCAGAAGTGGAAACGTTGTAACCGTTTCTCCCTTAGGTAGGGCGGCGAGTGTTTCTTTTCTAACCCCCTCGGAGGCGGTGTTTGTTAAAGAGAATATTGATATGGATCCGCTTGAACTTGCTATTAGACTGGAAACCTTTGAATCAGTTTATCTCTCTTCGAGGTTACAGGGAGAACTAAATCGGGCTTACAACACAAATTTTCCTACAAGGTTCTTTTCGGGAGCAGTCTTAGATCTAATGGACGCTTCGAGAACTAAGAAAACAAAAAAATTGGAAAAATGGGTGTTAGACCTTTTCGCTAAATGGACTCTGGACATTTTTAACTGCAACTGTAAGGATAACCCCTTCTGCGAGTGTGGCCAGGTGGAGCTAGCCAAAAAAATAGTTGAGTTAAGACTTCGAGGACTGAGACCAAGTAACATATCTCAAATCCTAAAAGATGAGCACGAACTCTATGTATATCCGGGAGACCTCTTTGGATATCTAAATGACCTTATTCATCATCTAAGAGCGGTGAGCAGAATCGCTGAAATACTAAAAAAAGACATTCTTGTTGGACAAATTCAGGAAATTATTAACAAAGTGGAAAGACCCAATTCCAACTGACAAAAAGTTTTCATTATCAATCTAAGATAAGCGGATAAATTCTGTGGAAAATTTATAAATAAGGGATATTACCGTCTCTTGAAAAGAGAGTAAAAGGGGCGCAATTTTTCTGGCACTACCTCCTGGTCCCAAAAAGGAGTATAAAATGTCTGAAAAACTCAAAATCATAGATAATGTAAATAAAAAGCCGGATGTGAAACAATGACATCGAATACGGGTGAAGTATCCTCTTCAGAAGGCTGGAACTGGAGTTTCTTCGATAAAGTAGAAGGGCTCGACAGTAAAAAAATGGAAAACTGCTTTTCCTGCGGAATATGCGTGGGCGACTGCCCCGCAGCAAAAAACTCTAGTTACAATTTCAGAAAAATAATTTGCGATGTGGCTCTAGGCGAGGAGGAGAAAGTACTAAGTAGCAAGGAGATATGGTACTGCTATACTTGCTTCCAATGTATCCCCAAGTGCCCGTGGAGTATAGGTATACCTTATGTTATTTATCGGCTTAGAAAGTTGGCTATGGAAGAAGGGTATGGTTGGGATTTGATAGAAATACTTAGCGGTGTGGGGAGGAATCTCATAGAAATTGGGCTCTCTATTAGCCCTCGAGATTATGCTCGAATGGATCCTAAAAAGGCCGAAATGGAGTTGGCTAAGAGCAGGCTGGAAATGGGGCTCTCAGAGAGATACGAAGTCTCTGAAAAGGCAATCGAAGAGTTGAAGATAATTTTGGGGGAGACCGGTTTCAGGGAAATGTTGGACAATCTTGAGGAGAGGGTTAAAGAATCTAAGGAGAGTTCTGAAAACTACTAGAGGGTGTACTCTTTGGTGAACCTTGAAAGACTAGGAAGGATTCCTGATAATGGTTCCTTTTTCTATTTTAGGGGCTGTTTTATAAATAATGTTTATCCTGGAATAGAGTTTGCTACTAGGTTTGTGCTTGAAAAATTGGGTGTGAACTTTGTTGTGAGTGATGATCAGACTTGTTGTGGGACTCCTGAGTTTAGTTCTTTGAATGCGGATACTGTGCTCACAAGTGTGGTGGGGAGAAACACCAGCATAATTTCGGAAAAAACACCTTTTGTTCTTACAGATTGTAATGGATGCTATTCCTCTTTTTATATGGCGGAGGCGCTCATGGAGGATGCGAAAATAAAGGCTCAAACAGAAAGGATTCTCAAGAAAATTGGGAGAAAATTTGAAGAAGTGGAAGTCATTCACATCGCGGATTTCTTCTACAAGAATATGGGTGGAATATTAGAAAAGACCACAATGACTCTTGGGGGCATGAAGTTAGCGGTGCATTATGGTTGCCATTACTCGCATGTCGATGGTGAGAAGGGGTTGGACAGTATAGAAAATCCCTCCTTCATAGAGGAGATGATTGAAAAACTGGGAGGAAAGTCTGTAGAGTACACTGAAAAAATACTATGTTGCGGATTCGGTGGCATACAGCAAACGGTACATAAAAAAATATCATACGCTACGACTCAAAAGAAGCTTGACAGCTTATCAGAAGCGGAGGCGGAAGCCGTAGTTGTCATATGTCCCTACTGCCTCAATGTTCTTGACAAGTACCAAGGAAACTTACTAGATGTTGAGATGCTGGACAAACCTATTCTGGTTATTCACCTATCCCAGTTGCTGGCTCTAATCATGGGTGCGGAACCTGAAAAACTCGGATTCCAAATGCACAGAATACCGGTGGAAAACATTATCAGCAGATTAACTCCCAAGGAATCAAGAACAAAAAAATAGGGAAGCACCACCCATGCACCCCATAAGGGCATGTTACAAAATCACCATCATTACTGGGCAGGGTAGCGACAGTTCATAGAGCTGGACTTTCCAAGGGTTTTATTCTATCGGAAAGTTAACTGAAGCCCGAAGTTGAGTCTATGAAAAAAGAAAAATGATGCGGTTTTATGTTTTCTCCTTATTCGCCAGCTCTTTTTGAGGTTTTACTTTTGAAATCAGTTTGTCAAGCGGTCCTAGGATTCCCAGAGCCAAGAACAACGCTGCTATAAACATTAACGATACCCCCGGTAAGCCTCGTATCACTACTCCAATGGGGATAGTCATAATGCCAAGTATAAGGTAAGTTGTGAGACCGAGTGCGAATCCTAGAGACCTGCCGCTCCTGTTTTTCCAGGCTAAATAGTAGAATAGAATAGTTGTCGGAACTGCAAGTGCACCCTCTAATAAGGATAATGTGAGAATTGTGGGGTTTGGAAATATTATTGCTATTGGATCAAAAAGTAGGTTCAGTAGGTTCGTAAGTAGTAGCCGTTGCACGAAGAAATTTGGGAACATGGCTTTTAGAATTATGAACCAAGGGTACACTACGAAGTTGTCCATAGCTACGTACGAAAAGTACCGGATTGAATCCACTAAATTAGTATAGTTCGAGTCCAAAATCTGATAATAGAAGAATATGATCAACACAATTAATGTGGGGAGCAGATACATTGTCTTAAATTCTAACATTACTATTCCAATTGTAGCTACGATTCCTGTGGCAATTAAAAAGGCGAATAGACTTATCGTAATTATGTCCAATGGTATAACGTCTGTAACAGCCAAGAAGTCAACGAAGAAAAATGATGCGAGCCAGACGAAGAGTAAGACGAAGAGCCAGGTGAGGACTTTCCGCTTTTCAAAATAATGCCTAACAAGGTAAACCGCACAGGCTGCGAGAAGGATGGAATTTATTAGATAAATTAACGGTTCGTATAAACCAGTGTTCATATAAGATACTGACAATTCTACCATGCATCCCTTTCTCTTTCACGAAGTTCATTACGTATGGATTTTTTATCCTCTTCCTCGACTCTCTTCATTCAGAGGGATACCCTCACACACGTCGTTAATCTGGTTATGTTGTTTATATTTTATATATATTTTTTTCTATCGATAAATTCTATTGATAATAAAAAAATTAGAAACTTTAGCTTAAGTTCTTTTTAGATTATCCATCTTAATAGAAAACTCACATAATCAAAGCCCAAAAATAATCAGAGTAAAATTAAGCCCTCTTTTAAACGTGACCATTCAAAAACAAGTATTAGAAAACTTCTATTCACTATAATAATTGTTCCCTAGGTATTCGGTTTTTTGCATTTCGTCGAATTTGGATTTTTTGCCCTTTTCGCTGATTTTTTTCCATTTTTTTCCTTTATGAATTTTTCAAGATTGTAGAAGTCTGATAGGGCGTTGATTCGTCCGTTGAGGTTTATTGCGGAAAGCTTAGCTAGGTAGGGATCTTTCATAACGACTATGACTCCGGTTTTCTCGGTGACCTTCATGAGGAAAGATGCGCTGTTGCTAATGCTGTCCCCTACGTGCATTTCTGATAGGGGGAATTTCTTGTAGTAGTCGAGAAGATCTCTTGAAAAGCTTCCCTTTTCACTCCACACTTTATGGTTTACGTCGGTGATAACCACTGCCTGAGGCTTCCATCTGCCCAAGTTTAGTTCCACTAGCTTAGTCAACTTGTTTAAACGGACTTTTTCGCTCAAGTGTATTATCCCCTATTATGCAAGGAAGCCTTATAGCATATCTAGATTTAAATTTTTTTATTATCTGCATATTATATCGGCATATTACTTTACTTTGAAACCAAAAGGTTTATTGTGGATTTTTACTGGTATTTTTGTGGGTATATTGATGCCATCAATTAGTATTATAGCTCGTAAAATGGTCAGTGTTGACCCCGCTCTTTCTTTTGTGGACTGGTTGATACTTCTGTGGCTTTACTCGAATCCGTCGGATTCTGGAAAACGCATGTTAATCTCTCTTCAAAAAGCTTTAAGGCGGATTCCAGACTTTCAAAAACCTGACGGGGAAGCTACCCTTAACGAAGCTCAATTTGAACAGCTGATTTTATCCTCTCTAAAAAAGTTGAAGGAGAGAGGCTTTGTTAAAATATTTTCAGCAGAACAAAAATACGTAAGAATCGAACTCACAGTTGAGGGAACAAAATTCCTAGGAAACAATCTGTCCGTTTCAGACAAAAACTTTCTAAAAGAGTATGGAATGTTAAGATAGAATACCTCTCATCCAGTAAGCAGTGCGAAGAATTTACCACTTGTCGTAATGTGTAACATCACTCAGCGGCATACGTGGCGGCGCCCGAGGGAATTCACCGGGAACGCCAATAGGTAGTATCGCAACCGGTCTTACATAAGTGGGAAGCCCAAAAACACTAGATACTGCATCATCATCAAAAGCTCCAACCCAGCATCCTGCCAGCCCCATAGCCGTCGCTGCTAGTAGTATGTTCTCGGTGGCTGCAGCGGTATCCTGAAGACTGTAGAGCTCTGCGCCTCTATCTCCGTATCTTCTAGCGGTTCGAGGTTTATTCGCACATACTACAATGACTACAGGAGCTGTGGCAATGAACATTTGTCCCAAAGCAGCCCTAGCTAATGCCTTCTTTTGATCCTTATCCCTAACGATGATGAAGTCCCAGGGTTGCATGTTTCCTCCTGAGGGAGCCATAATTGCTGCTTCTAGAAGTTTTTTGACCTGTTCTTCAGAAACATTCTCAGACTTGTAACGTCTGGTGCTTCTCCTCTTGTTAATAGCCTCAAAAACATCCAAGGCAATCCTCTACCATTATTTCTTTTAATTCCGTTATATTCATCCATTGCCAGAATAATATAAAAATATCTTCTTCACCCGCTAGAATTAAAAATCTCGCCGCGTATTAAAGACTAACACAAAATCGAGGAGTTCACACTTTTGGAAGTGGGGCTTCATATTGAAACAAGACACCATAATTGTACTGGATTTCGGCGGACAGTATACTCATCTCATTTCGAGAAGAGTACGCGAGCTCGGAGTCTATTCAGAGATTTGTACCTATGACATTTCACTAGAGGGATTGGAAAAAATTCCCGACGTTAAAGGCATTATTTTTTCTGGGGGACCTAACAGCGTATACGATGAGGAAAGTCCTCTTGTTTCCAAAGAATTTTTCTCTTGGTGTGAGGAAAGGGGAGTTCCGATTCTGGGGATATGTTACGGTCATCAGCTTATAGCACACATTCTTGGAGGCAGTGTAAAAAGATTGGATAGGAGAGAGTTTGGAAAAACAGTTCTTTACATTGAAGAAAAGGAGGATCTTTTCCAAGGTCTGAAAGATACCGAGATTGTCTGGATGAGTCATGGGGATCAGGTGTTGGAGCTCCCACCGGGGTTTGAGAAAATAGGCCACACCGATAATTGCCCCATAGCAGCGTACCGAAATATGACGGATAGGATATACGGCGTTCAGTTCCATATAGAGGTGCACCACACGGAAAAGGGTAACAGAATTCTGGAAAACTTTGTGAAGGGAATATGTGGATGCCAAGCAACTTGGAGGATGGAGGACTGGATAGAAGAAACAATCCGGAGTATAAGGAAAATTGTTGGAGGGGCTAAGGTTATAATGGCGGTTAGCGGAGGGGTGGACTCCACGGTTGCGGCGGTTCTGCTCCACCGGGCGATTGGTAAAAATCTCCAATGCGTATTTGTTGATAACGGATTACTGAGAGAAAATGAGGCGGAGGAGGTTATCCGCGGATTTAAACGCCTCAATCTGGAGCCAGTTCACTTCGTTGATGCGGGTGAAACCTTTCTCCACAGACTCGAAGGAGTAATGGATCCCGAACAAAAAAGAAGAATAATTTCTGACACTTTTATACGAATTTTTGAGACGAAAGCGAGGGAGCTTGAGAACATCTACGGGAAATTCGAGTATCTGGGCCAGGGAACAATTTATCCGGATAGGGTTGAGTCCGCTGCTACCAGCAAATCCGCTTCGAGAATAAAGTCCCACCACAATGTGGTTCTTCCTGAGGGTATGACTCTAAAACTGGTTGAGCCGCTAGCGTCTCTTTATAAGGATGAGGTTAGAAAGGTAGGCAAATTGCTGGGGCTGAGCGACGAAGTGGTTTGGAGGCAGCCTTTCCCGGGTCCCAGCTTAGCTGTCCGAATAATAGGCGCGGTCACCAAGGAGAAGCTCAGCATTCTTCGCAAGGCTGACGCTATCATACAGGAGGAGATTCAAAAATCGGATTTCCGAAACAAACTCTGGCAATCGTTCGCGGTTCTCTTGCCTGTAAAGACCGTTGGAGTGATGGGTGACGCAAGAACCTATGAGAATGTTATAGCTGTAAGGGCTGTAGAAAGTGAGGACGCCATGACCGCAAACTTTGCCAAACTCGACTGGAGCATACTAGAAAGAATTGCTTCTAGACTAGTAAACGAGGTTAAGGGAATAAACCGTGTAGTCTATGATATCACAAACAAGCCACCCTCAACAGTGGAGTGGGAGTGAAAAAATGGGTGGAGCTTAGAAGGGGAGACCGTGCCTCATTCTCTCTGTCTTTCTCTCTTTTTTTAGCTCCTTTTTAATAGCTTTGTAGTGCTTGTCACAGAGCTGAATCCTTTTGGGATTCCCCTCTATTTGCAGACCCGCTTTCTTTACCGCAGCTTCCACACTCTGTGAGGAGAAGGAGCGTTTCGCCGTTTCTCCGCATGACACTACACTGCATTTTAATTCAACTTTCTTCTTCTCTAGTGTTACTTCAGTTTTCTTCTTCGGTGTTACTTTAGCTTTCTTCTTTTTCGGTGTTACTTCAGTTTTCTTCTTCGGTGTTACTTTAGCTTTCTTCTTCGACATAGCATATTTCCCCGTATAGTTAGTCATTAAATTGAACCATTTGAGCAGTGAAGTATTTAACGGTATTCTTTTATTTTTCTTTTTGCTTACCAAATTTTTCCGGATAATCTATCATGCTTGAAGTTAAAAACCTCACAGACCTCACTCTCATCGGTAATTAAAAGCTTTTTCGAATCATCAACCTCCCCGATTATTTCCGCCGAAACCCCCACACTACGAAATATATCGAGGCACCTTGATGCCTTATCCGGTTTGGAAGTCATAATCACCCCGAATCCGGGATACATTTTAACCCATTGCTCTAAATTCATGTCCAAAGGTTTGGGTATGCTTGAAACATCAACTCTGCCACCAACCTGACTGGCCTCAAGAAGCATGCCCAAGGTTCCGATGACTCCAGGATTGCTGATATCCTTGGCAGCGGTAGCCAAGTGTTTCTTGGCGATTTCCCTCATAGCTTTGAACTTTTCTTCTACGTACTCTGGATTTTTCCACGAGGTGCTGTCCCAAGCATAAGTAAATTGCTCATGCACCCTACCCTTCAAATCCACAGCGGCGATTATAGAATCACCGGGCTCCGCGGTGTCACTGTAGATAACCGCATCCTTTGGTACACGCCCCAGAACGGTTACGGAAAGGGAATAAGTGGGCGAGAAGGGGTGAAGGTGTCCTCCCACCACGGGAACTCTGAACTTTTCGCAGCCCAAGAGAATACCGCCCATAATTTTCTGGCAGATATCCATATCCTCGATGCTCAGCGTGTCCAATAGAGCTATGGGCTCTCCACCCTTAACCACCACATCATTAACATTAACCAAAACGGAACAGTAACCAGCAAACTCCGGCGCAGCCAACAAAAGCTTGTGCCAGATTCCATCAGTAGCAGCCAAGAGGTAATCCTCACCACCCAAATCAAGAACCGCGGAATCCTCACCAAACGACTTCACAACACCAATCCTGGCAAAACCCAGAGTGTGACTCAAAGAGCGAGTAACCTCAATAATGGGCTTTTTTCTGGCAACACCCTCAAAGTTCTTAATAGACTCGGCCAAGCTTTCAAGACTCAAAAAAGCACACTCCACCAGTTACCTAAATAATACTCACAGAAAAAACCAAAACTCAGACTATAATAAGATGTCGGTCACAAAAGAACCAGCTTAGCGAAAGACAAAATAACCCCAAACCAACTTTTTATAACAGTACGAAAACCATAGATTGGCGGGCTGTAGCAGGGGTGGAGGTGCCTACAATTGAGGCTCCGCCCATTCCCTTGCCCCGGACTTCAAATCCGTGGAACCCGGTAAGGGTTCGGGGTTCGATACACCCCCTATCCGTACGGTAAAGGGTGCGAAAATCCCCCAGTCCGCCGCCAAACAAAAACAATAATCGAAAAAAAAGTTAAACCGCAATCTCTTTTTGACAACTCTTTGATCAAGCAGAAAAACGCTGAACAATAGAAAAACAAAAAATAGAATATTGATAGGCTTCTTATAGAATATTATAGCTGATGCAAGAATTATAGAGAAAATAAAATTTTTTCAAGAAATAAATGGATAAGAAGCTCTCCTTTTTACTTCAATTGGGATATGTATTCATCAATTCCTCTTTTCCATTTCAGAATCGATAAGGCTATTTTTTCACTTATTTCTTTTTTAACTGGTTCATCTTTGCCCAGTTTCTTGAGTTCTTCTAACGCATTTTCCATCTGTATGATGCTGGGGTCGAACCGTCCCATTAAGAGGATAATTCTTTCCCTAGCGTCCGCGACATCGAAGTAGACCTGCTGACTCGTTGCACCAGTTAAAAGCCTGTTTAATGAGACATCCAACTTTCTTTCGATTACAACCGCGTTGTAAAAGTTCTGAAGGCTCTCACCAGATAATTTACCCACACTGGATAGGACCTGCTGAATTTTTTTAGAGGTTTCTTCGAGTTTTGATTCTGACTTTTCTTTGCTGGAGCTCCAAAGTTTCAACTCTATTCCTCTGATGTCTATTCCTACTCTTATCTGCTTCACCGTCTTCTCACCCCCATCGGACGAGAAAAGCTTAGCCCCTGCGCTATAGGAAGGATCATCACCGCCCTTCTCAGAGAAATCAACACAGTAGGACTTTAGGGAAGTAACCGCGTGATACGCTATCCTGAAAAGATCTAGAGCCTTTCCCTCAGCCTTAACGACACGAGAAGCCTCTTTCAAACCTTTAACTAATTCGTCAACATTTGCCGGTAACATACGCTTTCCCTTCAAACATAATGTTAAATAATTATAAATGACTCAAAATTATAATCTTTTCGAAATCACAACTCTAATATTCAAAATAAACTGTTTTGGCGCTTATTTGGAGCACGAGTTATATAAACGCTCCTCCTACCAACCAGTTATTTTGACTCAATATAGCATTTGATATCTGAACCTCCTCTAGCAATTGTGTAAACTCATAAAATGTATAAAATCCATCCTCCTTTCTCAATAGTTAGATGTATATATGGGGCTGTCTAGGCTGAGATTCCAAAGGGGGGTGAGGTCGTACGTTTTTGGAGAAATACGGTTACTGGAGCACTCGAGGCAGGAGAGTTGAACCCTATCTTTTAACCCCCACCACCAAGGCAAAGTAACCCGAACACCATGTCCAGAGAATAATAGCAACATCACCAAAGAATAGTGTGAAAACAACAATTAAATCTTAACAAGACAGTTGCACCAAAATCTTCAAAAGGGTAAATTATTCTTTTTATTATAGGAAAAGCGATAAGTGAATCCGAAATGCGCTCTGAAGAAAATCCCATAAATTCTTTACGCGAAGAGGGTTCTGAGAAGTTACTTTGGGAAATAATAAACAGCGTTCTGAGAAAGGTCCTTGTAGAGGACTCAAGAGAGGGGTTATTACCCTCCACGCGAAGAAGTGATCCTTTAAAGTGAAAGAAGCTCCTATAAGTGTTGAGGCTTTGGATGCAGTACGGAATATTTTCAGGTTCACTTCCCAAATCATAAAGAATTTGATCAAGTTTGTACTCCGCTTGAGTTGAAATTTGAGAAAAAAGATTATGCGTTTTAGACTACATAAAAAGACGCTAAGGAATGGCAAATTTGATAAGAAACAATACCTGCACAAAAAAAGTTTATGAGAATAATAAGAGGAAATAAGAGCAAACAGGATGGCTTCAACATTATGAAAGACACCACCGAAAAGAAGGATACCAAAGAAGTCCTAAGCAAACCTAAGAAGTCTAGACTCTCTCGGCTCATGGACAAAATAAGTTCAAGGGCATTACCAGCATTGGGAGATATGAATATTGCTGCAGAATTGGAGATGACCAAAGAGAAACTGAAGGAATACGCGGAGCACCTAGAGGAGATGGTTGAGGAGAGAACCAGGGAACTGAAGGAGGCACAGGAACATCTTCTCAGAGCTGAGCGGTTGGCTGCTATCGGGGAATTAGCAGCGATGGTGGGACACGACCTGCGCAATCCGTTAACAGGCATCACCGTCTCTGCATACATTCTGAAAAAGAAGTTAGCATCAGTAAAGGATGAAAAAATAATGGATCTACTAGATTCTATAGAAAAAAATGTGAAGTATACAAACAAAATCTTAACTGAGCTTTTGGAATACTCAAGAGAAATACAGCTAGAACTAACTGAAACAAATTTAAGAAAGGTCTTGAAAGACACTTTAACTTTCATCAAAGTTCCAGAAAATATACGATTATCAGATTTTACTACGGATGAACCTAGGATATTGGTTGACGAGGAGAAAATGTACAGAGTCTTTATGAACCTCATCCAAAACGCGATTGACGCCATGCCTGAAGGCGGCGAACTCACAATAAAAAGCTGGGAAGCAAACGGCAACCTGGAAATCGCCTTCACCGATACTGGAACAGGCATATCAAAGGAAAATATGGAAAAACTTTTCAAGCCCCTCTTCACCACCAAAGCGAAGGGAATCGGATTAGGCTTACCTATATGTAAACGCATAGTAGAAGCGCACGGGGGCTCGGTCTCTGTGGAGAGCGTGGTGGGAAAAGGCACAACCTTCACGGTAACCCTACCAATAAACCAAAAAATAAAGGAGATAAAAGGTATAAGTGTAACTGCCAGAATCATTGTTATAGATGACGAAAGCGAGTCCTAACAACCTGGTTGTTTTTTGGCGTTTCTCCTTTTCCCATATAGCTTCTAATCACGAGGTATTTTCCTGAGAGCAACGTGAAGACTGCTATAAACCGAACTCTAAGAGGAAAGGCTACCAAGCTTTATACACGAATCTTAGGTGAGGAGGAGCGTAGAAAAATTGCTGAGTTCTTCGCAGGTATGGATGCTTTGGAGGTTTCTCTGCGGAGTAGAGAGCGTCTCTGATTCTTGATACATATTGAAACGCTACGGCGTCAAAAGAGCAGTATTGTTTAATTTATTTATCAGAGGAAGAGGCTCGCAGGATTCAGGAATTTTGGCTCTCCGATACCTGCTCTAAGAACTCTGGTTTCCGTTCCTAAAGGATGGTGAAAAGAGTGTTAGGTTTGGATGAAAGTAGAGAGACTCAAACGTTAAGTGCATCTGCATAAACCCATGTTAACTTGCGCTATGCTCCTTGTAAGTGAAATTATGCAGTGTTTTTGAGAATTTCTGGTCTTTTTGAAGTCCTTGGGAAAAGAATTTTTTGGTCTTCTTTTCCGAGAATAAGCCTTTAGACGGTGGATTGGGCAACTAGTTTCAGAGAAAAATACTGGAAACACTATAGTACTACGCCAGCCTTTTCACTAAGGGAGCATACAACGCCCGTGTTAACTCGGGGAAATTTAAATATAGTTATTTGTAACTAATCTTTGGGTGTTCTTATTGTCCCAAGATTTAATCAAGATTATTAAGGAAATTACCATGCGGGATGACACTGACGAAGCCTTAACTCTACTGCTTGGAAAGTACCTCGATCAAAGGATTTCTGAGTGTAGAGCAGAGGTTAGAAAGTTTGAGGAGAAGTACGGGATGCATTTTGAAGAGTATGAAGAGAGACTTGATGTGGATATCAATCTGTCTTATGAGCATGAAAAGGACTATGTTATATGGGGCGCATTACTAGACGAACTTGAAGAGCTAGAAAAACGGTTAAGACAACTAAAATGGAAATCGATGAATTCATAGAAAGCATACTGAAAACTACGGCGAAGTTTCCGTGGATAAGACGCACAAAGGTCGAGTTCACAATAGCTTTGGCACATATCCGGCTCCGGCTCGCCGGCTCCTTTGTGGACATCTTCTACCGAAGAAAAACCCAGAACGCCTCCTATTCCTACATTGATGGTGGGGAAAGAGTTTTTGGAGCAAACAACATGAAAATAGGGTGGCACATCTATCCCTTCGGAGAAACCGAAAAACACCTGCCAATAAATCACATGACTTTTGAAGAATTTCTGAAGGTTCTCGAAAAAGAACTTAGAAGGAGAGGTAAACTATGAGCTACTGTTAAGGTGTTAGTATAAGCAGTGCGAGAACTCGTGTAAGACATGCGCATGGAAAAATGCCTATGAAAAAGGTATATACGGATTTTTCGTGAGAAATCACATAACTTGTGTTAGAGCTTCTTTTAGCTTTTGAACTGCTTTTTCTACTTCCTCATGTTTGGTTCCTATCGCTGCGTTCATTGTTATGTAGCCTGTGGGGTACTTTTCACAACATGATCCGTAGTCTGTGGGTCCCAGTGCTCTTGGCCCGGTTACTCGCAGGTTATACAGTGCTCCGCCGACTTTTTGTGGGTCTCTGTTGGTGATTGACATTGCACAGGCTACAGGGTTGTATACTTTGAGGACTCTTTCCCCGCATTCTTCTGCGATTTTTTTGAGATTTTCCTCAAGATACTTCCTGTTTTTTTCCTGTTCATCTCTAAGCTTTTCGTAGTTTTTAATACCTAAAGCTAGTATCGCTGCCAAGAATTGCGTTGCTGGTGCTGCGGTGGCTCTTCCCGCGTACTGCTCGCTGACCTCGTCTAGGGTTTCCTGTTTCGGTGCAGCAATGATTGCTCCTCCTATTGGTGTAAGAAAGTTTTTGTCGGTGCTCTGAACAACAACATCCACACGTCCAGCGTCCACCGCGGACCTTATCCTTTTCATTATCTCCCTGCTCTGCACCCCATAGGCATTGTTAATCACATGCGGGACATCTTGTTCTTGGGCGATTTTAGCTATTTCTTTCACGTCATCCGGTTCACGAGGTGGGAAAAAGGTAGTTGTGGACAGAATTGCAACCGTTTCCTCGTCTATCGCCTCCTCCACTCTTTCCGGGGAAACAATCACGGCGTCGCCCTCCAGTTCACCCTCAATGATTTTCGGCTCCAAGCCTATGAGTTCTATGGCCTTCAGGGGGGATTTATGGTCAATTCTGGGGTGAACAACATATTTTCCTTTTCCTCTTCTCTTCTGCCTCATTGCTGATATTGTGAGACCGATTGACATTCCTGTGGACATGGGAAGAAGAAAGGCGTGTTTTAAGTTGGGAGCTCCGAATCTTCGGATGGCGTCGGAAGCGAGTGTATTGACTATGGTGTACATTATTGAAGCCCCAGGGGCTTTGGGCTGGGCTGCGGATATCTCGCCGCTGCGTCCTATGCCATGACAGAAATCAGCTGCAAGTTCGGAAACTAGAGGTGAGGCTGCTCTGGCTTCTCTTTCACCCACTCTAGCTGCCTGGGGGTCTTTGTCTGTGTCCATCATGGACAGTACGGTGAGTAGGAATTTTATTTGGGGGTCGCTCCACCCCTCTTCCGGTATTCTTCTCTGTTCGAATAATACGCGTAATGGATCCAGTTGGGATTCCAGAACCATGATACCTCGTTCTAGCATATTTTCGGGAATTAATCCTTTCATGTACTTTTTGATTAGTTCCTTCAGATTAACTCCTCCCTCAAACTTTACGTGGTTTATACTTTCTTATGAAAACCGCTTCGCCCTCCGAAACCGGTTTTTCGAATTTGATTATCACCGCCCCTTTTCCTCCAAAAGTGGAAACCACCTTTCCAATGGTTCCCTTTTCTGTGATTGCAGTTTCGTTCAATAGTTTCTCGGCTCCGTACCCGGTTTCCGCCAAACCAACAATAACGCTACCCTTGGGGTGAACTGGGTTTTTAACCCTTCCCGTCTTGCTCTTTTCTGTAAAGAATTCTATTTCGCTAGGAGCCATGTCGGTCACTTTTCCACTTCCCACGATTCTCAGAATTGTTGGGGACAAATCCAGACGGGAAACCAGTAGCGGTGTGCCCTCCTCGGCAACAACGCTTTCACCAAGCCTGAAGAGTGCATCGAAGGTTTCCCCACTTTCCACATACTCTATGAGAAGGTTTCTTCCCTCGAATCTTTTGAAGGGAATCACGGTGGCGGTGACTGTGGGCATCCCCACGGTTAGGTGTACCTGAACACCAGTATGAAGAGGGTATTTAAACAGTTTATTCATTTTTATGCTTCCAATCAATTGGTCGGTTACATTTAGGGTTCCCGGCGTGCCGGCGTAGCATCCGCGGTATATCTTCTCTGGTTCCGGTCCCGTAGTGCTTATACCTACTCGGTCCCCCGCTTGGGCTTCGTCTCTCGACTCTCTAAAAGTTTGTATTGATCTCACCTTGGCGGCTAGTTTGAGGGGCATAACCTCAATCTCGTCACCTACATGAACCCTACCGCGATGAATTGTTCCAGTCATAACCGTTCCGGTACCCTTGATGCGGAAAGCGTGATCTATGGGCATCTTGAAAGGGCCCTCTGTTTCCCTTTTTGGGGGCGATAGAATACTCAAAAGAGCTTTTTTAAGATCCTCCATTCCTGCACCGGTAACCGCGGAAACCGGAATTATGGGGGCTTCCTCCAGAATAGTGCCCTTTAGAACGCTTTTAACCTGATTCTTAACGGTTTCAAGTTTGCTCGGGGAAAGCAAGTCCATCTTATTCAACGCTACTACTACCTTCGAGATTCCGAAACTCTGGAGAATAATAATATGCTCCCCTGTTTGAATTTTCGGCCCTTCGTCGGCTGCGACCACCAGTATCGCGGCGTCAATTATGTTCGCTCCAGCAACAACACTACGAATAAGCTCTGCGTGACCGGGAGCGTCAACCAGTGTTACCAGGTAACCGTTTAGGTGGAAGGATGTGAAGCCTAGGTCTATGGAGATTCCTCTCTCCTGGGCTTGTGGATGTTTGTCTAGACCTGCTGTGGAAACGACTTCGCTTAAAGCTCTTGCTACCTGTGTTTTGCCGTGATCAATGTGGCCCAGGAGACCTATATTAACCGAAATGGCATCAGGCATGTAGCAATCCTCCCATTAACAGTATAAAGTCTTCCTACTATTTGGGTTTTAAGGGGAAGTTATGCGGATTCCTCTGACCTTTTTCTTCTCAGTCCCTCAATAACATTTTTCTCGTATGGGGCGAGAGGGTTGAGTTTGGGTAACTCTTTTAACTGCTTAAACTTAGGGTATCCTGCTTCTTGTTCTTTCTTCCACTCTTCTGCAAAAGACCCATTCTTTATTTCTTCGAACACTTTCTTTAGATGTTCAACGATGGGGTCTATATTGAGGGTTAGTGTTCTGCTGAGTGAACCGTACTGGCTGGTCTGGGAGTGTAAGCCCATCTGCCCCGAGGTTCCGGTTTCGGCGAACATTTGAAATACTAATCCGAGTTCTCCTGACATATAGAGTTCTACGAGAACCGCCTCTGGGGGGAGCCCTGCGTCGACTTGAATCTGAAAAGCGGCCATCAAAATTCTACCAATGGCTGGCCCTGAGCCCTGTTCGGAGAAAAGATCCATGTAAGCCTCTTGAGCCATGGTGACCTCAAGCACACCCGCCCTAGTGGAACCTATGGCCTTTGCCAGAGCCAGAACTATCTTTTTCGCCTTTCCGCTGGCATCGTTCTCCACCGCGATGAAGCTCGGATAGCCTTCGCCCTTAACGAACAGCTCACGCACAAATTTTCCAATCATTCGGGGGGCAAGCATAACTACATCAATGTTTTTAGGTGGTTTGATTAAGCCAAAGGCTATGTTGTAACCGGACGCGAAGTTGAGAACCTTCCCTTTCGATAATTCGCTCCGAATTTCTTTTTCGTAGACCTGCGGCATCAACTCGTCAGGAATAAGGAAGAATATTATGTCAGCCCTCTTGGCGGCTTCCTTTATCGGATAAACTTCGAAGCCGTCCGCCTCAGCCAACTCCCAGTATGAGTCCTTAATGTTTCCTATTATCACATTCAGACCGCTGTCTCGCATGTTAAGAGCCTGAGCGCGGCCCTGGTTGCCGTAGCCTATCACGGCGATTATTTTATTTTTAAGCACGGACAAATCCGCATCTTCGTCATGGTAAAATTTCGTCAACTCTAACACCACAAAAAGCTATTACACGCGTTTCTTAATGGTTACTACTTAAATACTCCTCGCCATATATAAAAATTATAAACCCATTGAATAAGTTTTTATACTATAAGCGTCTATAGGTAATCTCTAAGTGCAAGTAAGGGATCCAACCATGTATAATCGAGAAGAAATTATTGATAAGGGTCTTGAGATCGTCGGGAAGTACCTACTTAAGGATGAAACGGTTCTTTTCTATGACTTCTGCGTCAAAGCCCGCAGAAAAGTAACTCCGGTAACCGAGGTCTTAGCCGCAACTGAAGGAGACCCGGGCTTGTTTGCATTCACAAACCGTAACATATTCTTTGTTCAGAAATCCGGCCTAATTAAACCAACCTATAGTTTGGAAGTGAGAATCTCATTGGAGAAGATTCTCCACTTGGACACTTCTGGCATGGTGATTAAAAGTCTAAAAATAACGGCGAGTCCCGAGGGAAAAGAAGTTGAACACACATTTTTGAATTTTGGGAGTGTGAAAAGTAAGAAAAATAAAATTGAAAAAATAAAGGCCGATTTTGAGGAAACTATTCAGAAAAGTATAAAAATGAAATCCTTGGTTAGCAGAGACATTATAGTTTGCGAATACTGCGGAGAAAAAAATGCCAAGACAAACGAGAAGTGTCTTAAGTGTGGAGCGGTCTTAAAAAAGTAAAACTCTGGAATATTTTTTGGGCGATGCGTTTATGCGTGGCTTTTGCTTAAAATTTCTTTATACTATTCGTCAATTAACGAAAATCTAATTTTTTCGCTATTTATAGAATTTATGGACAGAAAAAAATATAACACGTTTATTTATCATTTATATATTGACGACATATGCGGGGTATGTCCTTTTGAGCGAAGAGAGTGAGATAGGAAAGCTGATTGAACTCGTGGAGCTGAACGTCGGCAACTGGAAACCCCTAGCGGTAGCCATAATCGACCTAAACTACAAGATTTGGGGCGAAAAGGGGAGCGTTCCCGGAGAGTACCTCAAATACTACGAAACCTTCCCCCTAAAAGGCTTACACGTAGGGGACAGTATCAACAACAACTCCTCCTTCCTCATGAAGGTCACCGAGAAAACCGGAGTCATAGTCGTTATGCAAGACCCCCACATATCCCGGCTCGCCGCAATAAACCTCAGAGGCAGGCTCAACGCCCTGTCACCGTTCTACACTCTCGAAAAACTCGTTAAGGAAAAAGACAAAAAAACCAAACTTGACGAAATGCGAAAAAGAGAAGAAAAAGTGTGGTAGAATTGACACTATCCACTATGAATACCGGGCTTTACGAACCGTTAATCTATCTAATAAGTGCCATCCTTCTCGCAGCCTGCGCGGTTTACCTTGTTAGGCGCTATTTTGAAAAGCGGGAAAAAATCACTTGGCTCTTCATAGTATTCTTCGGCTGGATTGCATTAGTTTTCACCATTTTGTTATTGTCTATTACAGACATTATACTATTGAACGTATCTCTGGGTACCTATACACGTTATTAATTGCCGCAGGACTCGTAGCTACAATTGGACTAGTAATGTTAGGATATAGAGCAATTTACCTGCTTCCCGCAGTAGTTGTGTTGATTGCATTCATCCTTTATCTGAATTTGCTATCAAGCTATAATAATAATATAATTTCATTCCAGATCTTTTGGATTACCTTTACGGGCCATTTTCTAGGGGATCCCTGGTTCATAACTCTGAAAAACCTGTTTCCAAACGCTTTCGGTCAACGGAACCCAATTGTGATGCTACTGGACCTATTTTATGATCCAACACCACTAGTACTTTTTAACCCCCCAATAATCGTATTATCCCTCTGCGAGATCGCAATTGCAATTCCGACGACTATTATCTTCTACTATTTAGCCTGGACAAACAGGAGCGGCAGGTCGCTAGGATTCGCATTATTCATTACAATGCTTATCTTATGGGGCTTTATGGCGGCTGAAGGAATAGATGCACGATCCCTTCCGGTGTTAAGTTTGCTACTTCTAGCAAATATGTTCCTAGCTCTGGGCATTTTTGGAATCTACGACAGGCTAATGAAAAAGGAACCCAAAAAGAGCAGGTGAAGGGAAAAAAAATAAAACCGCACCCTCTTTTCTTTTTTTGGGCGATGTTTTTATGCGCGGCTTTAGCTTAAAATTTCTTTATACTATTCGTCAATTAACTAAAATCTCCAATTTTTTCGCTATTTACAGAATTTATAGACAGAAAAAAATATAATACTTTTATTTATCATTTATTTTATTGACGACATATGTGGGGTATGTCCTTTTGAGCGAAGAAAGTGAGATAGGAAAGCTGATTGAACTCGTTGAGCTGAACGTCGGCAACTGGAAGCCCCTAGCGGTAGTCATAATAGACATAAACTACAAGATTTGGGGAGAAAAGGGAAGCGTCCCCGGAGAGTACCTAAAATACTACGAAACCTTCCCCCTAAAAGGATTACACGTAGGAGACAGCATAAACAACAGTGCCTCCTTCCTCATGAAGGTCACTGAGAAAACCGGAGTCATAGTCGTCATGCAGGATCCCCACATATCAAGGCTCTCAGCAATAAACCTCAGAGGCCGGCTCAACGCCCTATCAGAATTCTACACTCTCGAAAAACTCATCAAGGAAATGGATAAAAAAACCAAACTTGACGAAATGCGAAAAAGAGAAGAGAAAGTGTGGTAGAATTGGCAGTATCCCTCAGTAGTATCGGTGTTTTTGAACTGTTAGTATATCTAACAATTGCCGTTATTAACTCGGTCTGCGCTTATCAGCTTGTTAGACACTATTTGAAAATGCGGGCAAAAATCACCTGGCTCTTCATCACATTATTCGCCGTGATGGCAGTATGTTTCTTCGTTAACTTCCTAATTGGTACAGACATTCTATATCTTAATGTGAGAACGGCATTAACATACACGTTTTTAATCGTTGCAACAATCATAGCGGTCATAGGATCAGTAATGCTAGGAGTTAAGCAGCTCTACGCCCTCCCACTATTCGTTGCGGCAATCGCACTCTTCCATCAAATTTCTTTGAATTCAAACTACACTACGACAGTAAATTCAATCCAGGCCTACTCATACGCACTTACCGGGCAAATCATAGGGGAACCCTGGTACATAACTCTAAAATCAATATTTCCGAATTTCATTTTGCTAGGCCAACAAACTTCGACAATACTGAACTTACTTTTTGACCCACTAGCAATATCTACGCCCTCGGTATTAGGTCTCTACCTTGCTGCAATCACAATTCCGACGACTGCTCTCTTCTACATTCTAGCCTGGAAAAACAGGAGCGGCAGATCTCTAGGATTCGCACTCGGCCTTACAACTTATATTCTAGTGGGCTTTCTGACTGCATCAACAGTACCAAGAGATTTGATGAATACTTTAATATTAATAGGGGCATTATTCTATGCTCTGGGAATCTTAGGAGCGTTCGACGGGCTAATGAAAAAGGAAGCGAAAAAAGAGCAGATAAAGAAGCAAAAAAGCAAAACCACATAAATTCCCGCTAGGTTCTCAACTGAGCCAAACTAAGTTCAATATTCGACAAACAACAATCCCCCTTCTTTTTTTCAAAAGCAGTTCAGCTAAATTTTTTACCCGCCTTTAGATAATAATTGTATACTATCCTTTCTTGGTAGCGAGAAGTCCTCCTATTTCCTGTTCTAGCTTCTTTGGGACTTAATCCGCTGGTAGTGCCTTTATGGGTATTCTGTGCATTTGAAACCCGAGCTTTTTATCAACTAAACAACCATTTAAAGAGGCTATGATATACTTTATGTACAGGTTCTGGCATAGGAAATGCGTCTAATATTTTTAATTTTTCTGCAAGTTACTTTTATGTTTTATACACTTATCTTTAGTACTTGTTTGTAGTATTTTTTTCCCGGAATGTGGGTTAGAGTGATTTGGTGGAATGCTTTTTGGGGTGTTTGAATTTTTTCCAGAATTCCTTCCACTATTACTTCTTCGTCTTTTCTGACTTGCATTTTGTACTCTTCTACGTATGTGATTACTCTTTCTATGTCGTCTGCCCTGTCTCCTTTGAGGAATTCTAAGATTTCTATAGGGTAGATTGCTGGTATGAAATAGGAGTCTTTGTCATCTTTGATTAAGGCTTTAGCCCTTGTCCATCCAACTCCCGTTATTCGGGTATCGGGGTGATACTCGTTTTTTATTTCATTCCACGCCCTGACTGGTTCAAACTCTATCTTAACTCTTCTCCCCAGCTCCTCTGAGTCATGAAACGCGTAGATACTTTTTCTCTTCTCGTACCACGCATATTCTTTTAGTGTGTAGTTTTCAAATCGCCAATTCTTTTGCTCCACCCTCTCATCAAAAAAATCAAACTCGTTCTTAAGAAGACCGTCCCTATCGCTGTAAAAATCGTTTAGAACCTCCACAAGCTCAGCGACTTTCTCACGGCCGTAAATAACGTAATCCAGATCACTGTATTCCAGATTGTAAAAACCGTGCAGAAGAGAGCCGAAGACACCGAAGTCTGAGAGCTTAAGCTTCGAATGGTCTAAAATCAGGTCGAGAACCTTCATTAAGGCTTTCATTAAACTATCCTTAGGCTCTTTTCCCAGAATTTCTTCTAGTTTCTTGTCCGGTTTTCTGAGTTCTCCTATTTGATTCTCTTTCATTCCTACCAGTAGGCGTTGGAGAGGTTCAGAGAAAACTTGGTATTGAGGATAATTTTCCTGAACGAATCTGAGACCTCCGTCCGCGTAGAACTTGTAATACTTTACGGGAAGACCTGTTCGAACAGCTTTGGACTCCGCCGCCGCCTGATAAATGGTTTCGGGGGCGTACTCTACATCGCATATACAAGCGTTTTGTGGATGATCATAACCGTAAACTCTGAAGATAATACCCTCTCGTGAAATGGGAGCGTCCTTATCTCTTACTTTTAGAACCATACGTGAATCTCCCTCTTAAAATAAGAATTCATTCAGTATAAAATGGGTTTTGTTGCTAGATTCCTAAATAGGTTAACTTAGTTTTTTTGAAAGAGTCTGGTGTAGGTAACTTGTTTGTCGGCCAGAGGTACTCTTCCCCTTTTCCTGATCCTACTACTATTCGATACTCTTTTTTACCGGAAGTTAAATTCTCTTCTTTTTCAAGCATGCCTTTGACTTTTATTTCTTCTCCTACACTTGCGAAATCTCGGAACTGCCCAATCATGCTCACAATTCTTTTGGGTTCTTCCCCCTTCCTTATTTGTTTTGACTTGCAGTTATCAACTTCGTAGACCGAGGGGCGGAACACCGACTCATTGTTGTTTACCACCCGGCAAATGGCTTCAACAGGTTTTATAGCTTTGTACCTGTATTGGCCAAATTTTTCGGTTATCTCTTCTATTTTTCGGATAGCATTAATTACGAATCGACTGCCCTGGTATACGCCTCTGTTTTGCCTTATCGGGTCGAATTCATCTGCTTCAAGGATTGAGACCTCGCCCCTAGTGGCTAAATTGTGAAAAGCTTCTTTGACCTTTCTGAAGTTCTCTGATCCATAAACCGCGATGTCGATGTCGCTCTGGTAGTTGTGCATCTGAAGAGAAATGGAGCCATGTATGCCTAAATCCTCTATTGATGCTCCAGACTCTTTGGAGAGCATACCTATGACTTCTACTGCCTTTCTTTCGAGTTCATCATGGTCTTCCTTTCTTAGAAGGAATTGTAAGCATTCGTTGGGTACATAAACGGTTTTTATATGGTCTTTGGGGACGGTGACCAACTCTTTTCCAATGTAGGGATTAAAGTACACCGCGTCGGGAATAATTTTTCTCAGAGACGAGATGAAAGAACTGTAAATTTTGGGAGAGTAGAGTTTCTCCGGCCGTGCCAGTGGAACGCCCCCCAACACCCACTCATAGGGCAGCCAAGGAACATCAAAACGGTCTTGCAGGTCTTTGGGAATGTACTTGATGAAGGCGATTACCCTATCTTCTGGATGAACGTATCCTATGGTATAAAAAATAAATCCCTCCTTTGTGAGGATAGCATCGCCGTCTCTGGGTATCCAATCAGAGATTTTCACCATCAACCACACTCTTTCTTTATTCTTTTTAAAAACGCACATTCAGCCTGAGCTGGGCTCAGATTCCTTTCCACGGCTTCCTTCACAAAGCTTTTCCTCATAGAGCTCAAACGCCGCGCCAGCGACTTATCGCCTCTCTCAACCATTATTTCTCCAATGATTCTACGTGTAAGACGATCAATCTCCTCCGATTTACCCGACTCATAATCCGAGGGCTTGACTTTAACCCTCTTTTGAGACTTCAATCCTTCAATTTTTTGAAGAATGGTTTTCACAGCATCTTCCAATGGTTCTTGGGATGTGTCTATGGAAGCGATCGGCTGGTCCCATCTGTATTTTTTACCGGGAACATCGAACCGGTCATTTATTCTGAGGATAACTTCGGGCGGAATGGGTTCGCCGCGTTCCTTATTCCATTTTAGAGCAAAATCCAGAGGAGCGTGCACGTATACTATGGCGTATTCTACTTTGTTCTTCTTCGCAATTTCTATGAGGTCCCGCCGCATGGCGTTATAATAGTTTGTATCATCACTGATTACATTTTTGCTCTTCGCAAGCAAGTAGTTTATGATGTGGAGTGTTGTCTCCCTTATGAAGGATTCACGCTCTGGGTCAAACCGCTCCTCGTGCGCCGGGATGAGGCGGCGGATGTCGTCGGAACCTATAACAAATGTGGAATTATTTTTTTTATCGAGTTCAACTGCCAGTCTTCTTGCAATTAGGGTCTTCCCGACACTCGGTATACCGCAAAAGATTATGAGCAAGACGCTGTCATCACCATTCGAATTATTTGCTCCATCCTAACATAAGGTAATTTTCCATTCGATTATAAAAGTAATCTGCCCTAGCTCCAAACATTTTTTTAAGAAGAGAATCAAAAGCTATCATCAACAAACATGGTATAATTTGAACTAACAACAAAAAAATTGGTTAAAAATTCTCTTTTTGGATTTTGCCATAGATTTAATAATTCTGATTACGTTTTTTAATTCAAATAATTCGATTTCCTGGAGGTTGTGGTTTGAAGGTCCCAGTAGCTTTGACAATCGCGGGCTCTGATTCGGGTGGGGGCGCAGGCATTCAGGCGGATCTCAAAACATTCGCAGCTTTGGGCGTTCATGGAACATGTGCGGTTACAGCTGTTACTGCCCAGAATACGCTTTACGTGCGGGACATTATTTCTATTCCCCCAGAAATTGTAATGGCCCAAATCGACGTCGTGATCGAGGATATAGGAGTGGATGCAGCCAAAACAGGAATGCTTTACGAACCAGAAGTCATAGAATTGATCTGCAACGAACAGAATGAACATGGTTTCCCCCTTG
Source organism: Candidatus Freyarchaeota archaeon (assembly GCA_030587365.1). Lineage (GTDB taxonomy): Archaea > Asgardarchaeota > Jordiarchaeia > Jordiarchaeales > Jordiarchaeaceae > Jordiarchaeum. Next base: position 39,956 of record JAUQZE010000038.1, read on the forward strand.
TTGTGGATCCGGTAATCTGGGCAGGCTCAGGTGACAGACTAGTCACCCCTGCAGCCGAAAAGACAATAGTAAAAAACCTGGTTCCATTATCTCAGGTAGTTACTCCAAACATCACTGAAGCCTCTATAATAGCTGACACGATGATTAATTCGGTTAAGGATATGGAGGAGGCGGCGCGTGTTATCTCCACCCTCGGCCCAGAAGTCGTGGTGATTAAGGGAGGACACTTGGAAGCTACTGGTGCCACGGTCGTGGATGTAATGTTTCACGGAGGAGAGATAACGCAGTTCAAGAAGCCCCGGATTGAAGAACCAGGCACTCATGGGAGTGGCTGCAGTTTTTCCGCCGCTATCGCAGCACACATAGCTAAGGGTTTCGAGTCTGTAGAGGCGGTGTCCCACGCGGAAAAGTTTATTGATGTGGCAGTTGGAAATCCAGTAATGGTGGGGGGAGGAAGAAAACCAGTCAACCCCATTTTCTGGCTTGAAATCGATGCCGAGAGGTGGAGAGTAATCAAGGATTTGGATGAAGCGGTAAGGATGATAGAGTCCACGGAGAATTTTGGAGAATTCATCCCAGAAGTGTGTACAAACATCGGAATGGCTCTGCCCACCGCCAAAAGCGTAGAGGACATCGCAGCAGTAGAAGGTAGAATAATGAATTATCAGGGGAAAGCGAAACCCTTAGGGAGCATCAGGTTCGGAACCTCAAGCCACATATCGCGAATCATCCTCGCAACAATGGGGCATGACCCCTCTATGAGGGCTGCTATTAACATAAAATATTCCGAGGAGATAATCAAGGCCTGTATGGAGCTTGACCTAATAGTTTCGACCTTCAACAGAAGCGAAGAGCCAGAAGAAGTTAAAAAACAGGAAGGACAAAGTTTACCGTGGGGAATCGAGAGAGCTATCGCATCCATCGGCAAGGTCCCAGACGTAATATTCGACCGGGGCGGAATCGGCAAGGAGGCTATGGTACGAATACTAGCACCCACAGCCAAAGAAGCAGTAGAAAAAACTATCAAAATAATACAAAAAACAAGAAGGAAGCTAACACATTAAGCCCAATTGGCTCAGTTAAAAGATGCTAAATAAAAACAGGCTAAATCGGCGTAGGAAAAGTTTTGTTACTTGATCTTTTAGAGGTGAATCAGAGTTCCTGCCTCGCCTTTTAGTGCTTTTTCGCCCAATTCTAGTGAGGAGATTATTACCCTTTTTCCTCCCTCGGTAATAAATTTCACAGCGGCTTCGATTTTCGGCTTCATGCTTCCCCGTTCGAATTGTCCCTGCTCCAAGTATTCCCTTGCCTGCACTATACTCATCTCTTTGAGAAACTTCTGATTCGGTTTTCTAAAGTTTATGGCAACTCCCTGAATATCAGTGAGAATTAGGAGAGTACCCGCTCCTATGCTTGTAGCCAACCTCTCCGCTGTTGAATCTTTATCTATCACTGCCTCAACTCCCTGAAGTGAACCATCTTCTTTTTGAATAACGGGTATTCCCCCTCCTCCGGATGCTATGACCACGACCCCCTCATCGTATAATCTTTTTATGGTATCGATCTCCACGATGGATTCGGGTTTTGGAGAGGGGACTACTCTTCTATATCCTCGACCGGCGTCGTCCCTAAGAATCCAGCCTCTCTCTTTTTTCATTTTTTCGGCTTCCCAAACAGTGTAAAAGGAACCCACAAATTTTTCAGGGTTTTCAAATGCCGGATCATTTTTGTCAATCACAACCCGTGTTACAATGGTGATAACGGGAATACTTAGCCCCGCTTTACATAACTCATTCCACATTGTCTGTTGAATCATATACCCAATCATGCCCTGGCTCTCAGCCCCGAGCACGTCTAAGGGCATGGGCGGTAGGATATCTGAGCATCTCTCGTTTCTTATCAGGATGTCGCCTACCTGGGGGCCGTTTCCATGAGTTATTATAATTTTGTATCCACCTTTAATCATCCGAACCAGGTACTCAGCGGTTCTCCTAACATTCTCAAACTGTTCCTCGGCGGTACCCCTATTCTTGTACTTAAGAATAGCGTTACCTCCCAGAGCTACACAAACTTTCTCCAACTCAAACACCCTCAAACTAGGAAAGAATTCCACCAGATAAGTTTTAACTTGGATTGCGTATTTTAAGAATAGTTCTTATATGGGTGGTATATTTTGTTTATAGGAAGTCTTATATCTTGTTCTATTTAGATTTGTTTTTTGAGGTTTTCTCTTGAAGGAAGACACCACCAAAAGTCTTAGCGAACAGATTAAATCGTATTTTCCCTACGAGCCTTATCCCCAACAGGAGAAGTATATGAGGGATGTCGCGTCACTGGTTGAGAAGGGAGGAGTAGGATTTCTGGAAGCACCCACAGGCTTTGGTAAAACTATTGCAATACTCGCGGCTACCGTTGGTACGCCTTACCGTGTTTTTTACTATTCGAGAACCCACGCCCAGATGAGGCAGGTTGCTTACGAACTGGAAAAGATTAACGAGCTGGGACATAACGTAACTGGCGTGGTTAGAGGCTCCCGTGTCCAGCTCTGCCTCGACGAAAATCTGAGGCGTTCCAACGACTACCTTTACGCTAACGAAACCTGCCTATCCCGTATTAGAAGTTTTGATGACGATAAGAGCCTCGTAGAAATCGCCTTCTCCCGACCAGAGGTCAGCCTGACAAGCAACGAACGCTTACCCACAGGAATAGAACTATACTGTAAATCCGAAATGGGCGAAATAGAAATCCCCTCAATCATTCCCAAGGACGCCCCCTTACTAGCAAATGTGGAGAACATGCTCCAGTACGGTTCGGAACATAAAATCTGCCCCTATTATCTTGCCAGACTGCTTTCTCAGATGTACAAGGTGGTGATAGGAGCCTATAACTATCTATTTATTGACTCGAACTACCAGAACCAAATTGTGGTTTTGGATGAAGCACACAACATGGAGGATTTCCTCAAGGAAACTGTTTCCTTCACCCTCTCGCGTCTCAACATTGAGCAAGCCTTGGATGAAATAAAAGAAGTTAAGCGTCCCTGGGCTTCGGACATAGAGGAGTTCCTAGCCTTCCTCCTCAGATTCTTCAACCACGCAGATCTCAAGGACGAGGAACTATTGACCAAGGAACTAATCCTTTCAGAGATGAACGAACACGGAGTAACAAAAGAGAGAATAAAAAACTTCCTAGAAAACTGGCCAGTTATACTGAACATACAGCGTGAATTAATAGCGGCACGTGGCAGAATAATCCTACTTGATAGGCTGCGGATCTACTGGGTATACAATTTCTTTGAAAACTTTTCCCAATCTAGCGAAGCGTTCTACGTCGGCGTGTGGAGCCTGAGATACAAGAACAATCCCCAACTGGAGTGGCTCTGCCTGGAGCCGAAAATAGCCTTCGACCAGATTTTAAATGAAAACCCCAGAACCGTCATACTAACCAGCGGCACGCTTTCGCCCCTGAAGGGAACCGCGCAAAGGCTGGGATTAGAAGACCCCTTTCTCCAGAGTTATCCCACAATAATTCCTGAAGAAAATATTCTGATACTTGGTATAAGCCGAGGATTAAACAAAAAACCACTCACCACAAAGTTTGAGCTACGCAAGGACAAAGAAACCCTACTCGACTACGGAAGCACCATAGTCGAACTAATAAAGAATGTCCCAAACGGAACCATAGTATTTTTCCCATCATACGAACTCATGAACGATATGCTCGACCTGTGGGAAAAACACGGAATACTGAACAGTATGCAAATGCCAGCCTTCTTCGAAACGCGGGGAAGCAAACCAGTTCTGGCAGACATGTACTCTAAAGAGGCTTCAAAAAACAAAGCAGCACTCTTCGCCGTCATAAGAGGAAAACTCAGCGAAGGACAGAATTTCCCCGACGAAACAGGACGCGCAGCGATACTGGTTGGAATACCCTACCCAAATGTTAAGGACCCCCGGGTAAGGGCTCAGAGAGAGTATTATGAGAAAAGGCAAAAGGGAATGGGAAGCACATGGTACCTAGATCAAGCATTCAATGCAGTTAACCAAGCATTGGGAAGAGTTTGGAGGCACAAGAACGACTACGCCATCGGTATACTCCTCGACAGCAGGTACACATACCGCACAAATCAAAGCAGATTAGCATCATGGCTCGCCCAAAGAACTATACCCATAAGCGCTCACTCACCATTCATAACCATAGAAAAAATGATACAAGAATTCTTCCAAGAACCAACCTAAATTAATTCTAATCTCAGAGTACTCAATTATTGGAAAACATTCAAATACTAGGTCATTGAGTTTTTAATACTTAAAAGTGTTTGATTCGCTCGGTATTCCAAACCCTGCGAAAACAAAATTCTTAATATGTTTTTACGCCCCTTTGATAGGGTGATAAAATGTATACCATAGAAGATATAATAGAACCGTCAACCATAGCCATTGTAGGTAGCGCTAGGAGAAACGAGTTCTATTTCTTAAGGTCGCTTGTTGCTGGAGGTTTCAATGGAACAATTTACCCCATAAACCCTAACGTCCGCAGCGCTTACGGCTTGAAGTTCTATAAGAGTTTGTCCGAAATCCCTGACAAAATCGATTTAGTAATCTGCGCCGTTAAGGCTGACCTTGTTCCAGATGTTGTGAGGGAGAGCGTGGAGAGAGAAGTAAAAGGAATGGTTATATTCTCATCGGGATTCAGCGACAGCGGAACAGAAGAGGGAAGAAGACTCGAGAAAGAAATAGTTGAAATAGCAAAGAATGGAGGATTAAGAATTATCGGCCCCAACTGTATGGGAATTTACTACCCTGAACGTGGCCTATCATTCCGAACAGACTTTAGACGCAAAAAGGGACCGGTAGGCTTTGTAAGCCAGAGCGGAGGCCATGCCATAAGCTTCGTCCTAGCTGGGAACGACACAGGCTTATTTTACAGTAAGGTTTTCAGCTTTGGCAACGCTGTTGATGTCACCGCCTCTGAGCTAATAGAGTTTCTAAATAGGGACGAGAAAACCAACATAATCGCGGTTTACGTTGAGGGAGTAAGGGACGGAGCTAGATTCATGAAAGCAATTAGGGAGGCTGCGCTTAGGAAGCCTGTAATCATCTGGAAGGGCGGAGTGACTGATGCGGGAGGCAGAGCCGCCGCTTCGCACACTGGTTCAATCGCTGGGTCGCCGAGAATTATGGAAGCCGTTTTCACTCAAACAAACGTTGTTCCGGTGGAGAGCTTCGAAGAGCTACTAGACACCTCTCTCGCCTTTGCTTACTGCCCTCCCGTTTACGAAAACCGTGTAGGTCTCATAAGCATTAGTGGAGGTTCAGGTGTCACAAATTCCGACTACTGTGTAAAAACCGGTCTAAGGATACCCCAGCTATCCGAGGAAACGAGAGATAAGTTTAGCCACATGAATTTGGGCGCCGGAACCAGTGTAAAGAATCCAGTTGACCTGGCTGCCTCCTACCTTAACCCTAAGGTTGTGACAGCAATCGTGGAGACCCTAGGCGGCGAATCCTATATTGACTCAATTATATTCGAGGTGCAGGTACACTACCCCTCATTTTTCGCTAGATTTGTTGACACCCCCGAACTAGCAGCCATGGTCTACAAGACAATAACAGACTGCTGCAAAAAGGTTGTTGAGGAAAACAGGAAACCGGTCTTAATCGCCATCCCCCCTATAGGCTACCATGAGGCTAGAAGCGTGGCAAGGGACATGTTTATGGAAGCAAACCTACCTGTCTTCCCCAGCGTGGACCGAGCAGCAAAAGCACTGGCCAACATGTCCAAGTACTACAGAAAAAGTCAGAAACTACGCGAAATCGAAAAACAAGGATTGCAACAAGCAACGATATAACAATAATCAGATCCGAGTCGCAAATACATGTTTGTCTTTGACTCAGTAAGTCTATTTAAGACGAAACCTCTTATCAGCATCTCTCCCATCTTTATTTTAATACCATTTACGAATGTTTTGGCAAATCTAGAAAAATATTGTTACAAAAAAGGGGGGGGAATGAAAGAGTATTATTTAGACGTACTGGTGGCTGGGAAAATCCTTGTCCAGAGAGCAGATACCACGAGCAGAAGTCCGAAGCCCGCTAGCGAAAGTATGGTGGAGAATTCAAAACCACTGAGAACTGCGTTAGTCATGCCGGCAGGCATAGGAAAAATCAAGGCCATTAGTAGCGGATTCCAAAAAGAGGCTAACTGCGTAGAGTAAATTATAACCACGAGAACGAGGAGACTAAAGACCGCCCCACCGACTATGCTCAGAGTGCCCGCAGCCGTAGCGGAGTCTCTCCATTTAACCAAACCTCTTATACGTATGCTCGCCACGCCCAGTATGATTAGTACCACGCCTAGAACTGCTAGTCCCATCCAAGTATACAGGAGTTCGGGAATACGTATCGGTGTAAATATCGTCGAACCATATACCCTCAAAAAGTTATATATAATTGTGGTCTGGGATAATTCTCCCATAAGGATTAGAATCCCGGCAATTAATGTTCCAACTAGGCTGCACGCTAAGTATAGCGACCTTTCAGCACCTCTCTTCTGGATGACCGTAGCACCGAAAGCCGAAAATTGGGACCCCCCATAGCTCCGAAAACCTAGACCGACCATAGCGCCGAAGACTATTAAGAGTCCCACAAATATAATTGACGTGATAACAGGCAGATTAAATGAAGTGGGGTAGGGCACTATTAGGCTGACGACGATGCCGTTATAGACGGATTGGCCAAGGACAGGGATAGGAATACCAGCTATAAAGTTTACAATGCTTGCATAGTTCATCAGATCAGACATGAAAATTATGAGAGTCGCTATCCATGCGAAACCTGCAACCGATGTTATGATTCCAAGCACCCCTCCGGTTCTACCCTTTGTACTTGTTTCCTTAGTCATTTTAAACCCTCTTACCCATTCAGTATTCTAATCTCCATTGGAGTTCAGAGCAATCACATGAGAGCATAATATTCCATGTTACGGGGATTGATAAAGTATTCTGCATTGCTGGAATTGAGAAAGCCGCCATTAACAAAATGCATGTGAATACGGTTAACAGTTTCCACTTCATCCAATACATCCTCCATAATGAATCATATTCTAATTGGAAGAACCAAACACCCTAAAATATTAGACCAGCGAACTTTGATAAAAGCCTTATTACAGAGGCAACCTTATTAAATTAAATGAAGACCTTGATTCTTTTCACATGTTTTATTGGCTTTTCCAAATTTATCGGTCAAAACTTGAAAAAGTCTATAATAAAAAAAGAGGGGGTGAAAAGAATTATTTACACGAGCTTGGAACTAGGAAAATGTGTCCAGAGAAATGACGATAGCTAGCTGTACTTGATATTCTCCGTGAATATACCGTGTTCTAATCTCTCCGATCACTTGCCCCCATATATTTTGACTAGCAGCAAGGTTACAGCCACTGCTGCAACAGCAGCAACCCCGACTCCAGCCAAGATGTAGGTGTTTGTCCTCTGTGCCGCTGAACTCTGGAATTGTAGAAGAGTCATGAAGAGGAATAGGAACACTAAGCCTGGCGATATGGGAATGGGGTCAGCGCTCCCCTTCAAAAGAAAAGTTGAAAAGTCCATAGTATAATAATAATCAACCCAAGTGTAAGTATACTGGTAACCAACAACATATACGCTCTCGTTATCATTCGCTGGTGCTAAATCAGAGGGCGTCATTTGGCTGTTGGGAGATAGAAGTGCTCCAGTAACCGTTCCTCTAGAGTCTAATTCAACCATAAATATGTAGTAAGTACCCATAAACACTGGAAGTATATTTGCCACAGCGTATAGCTTGCTTTCATTGTGGGACAAAGACAAAGAAGACCCTAAACCGTAAGCTGAAATCCATGAAGGGAACATGTAGATAGTAGAGCTCAAAGGTAATTCGTCAATAATTTCACCATTTGAAGCATTAACAGTAATTAGATTCGCATAAGGACATGGAATCGCTGGATTATAATAGGGCATCATCCAAGAATAAGGCAAAGTGTCTTCTAGTGCATAAATCTTTTCTCCATCTCCAGAAATGTCAATTCCAGTAAATTTACATCCTGCACCGGAAGTCACATTCCATAACTGAGAACCGGTAGAAGTGTCAAGTGCCACGAGTTTCATGGCGGTTGTCCCATTAACAACCGAGTAGTAACCCGATACATACAATTTGTCACCACTAGGCGATAAAGCTAAATCGTTTGCATGGCTAATGTCATAGGTACCATTCAAAAATATCGTGTAAGGCCAACCGGGTTTAATTGCACCAGTAGAGGCATCTATTGCAGCAACGTAGAACTCGGTTGGGTACGTATAATATAGATTTGCATTACTTCCAGCTATGTAGACCGTGTTACTGTCTGGTGAAACCTTAACCGAGTAAAATTGGTAATCCTCTCCTCCGCTGAGTGTGTAAGTCCAGATGTAATCTCCGTCTGAGGCGTCAAATTTGACCAAAGTGGGCTCGTCATTGCTATTTATCACTCCTACGGCGTAGACTGAGCTTTCGTCAGGAGATAAGGCAATTCTATTAAAAATTCTTTCAAAAAGAGATCCCGTAAGGTCTAGGGTGGTATTCCATATTGGATCTCCTAGATTATTGAACTTCCAAAGTGTAGGCTTGGCTTGAAAAGTGGTGGCGTTGGTAATATTGGCTCCTCCAACGAAGATGTAGCTTTCATTTGCTGTTACTGCAATAGAACTTCCCATAGCGTTATTGATGTTTACTTGCCATTCTATGGAGTCTTTAGGTGCGGTTGTAGCAATTTGTGAGAGTATTGTATTCGGCATCACAGGGATTGACATGTTGTTTTGCATTAGCGGGATTGAGAAAGCTGCTAGTAACAAAACACAGGTAAATAGGGTTAATAGTTTCAATTTCACCTGATCCATCCTCCAAAGCAATTTTTTATTTGGAAGAAAAACTCCCTAATTTAGGGCGAGTAACCTATTATAAAAATTTTATGGTAACTGCTAGGTCTTGTGTAGTAACAAAATTAAGTAGACTCGGACGTTTCCTAATTGATTAAAAGGTGACTAAAATGAAACAATCCGAGTCTACAAGTAGTAATCGTAACCCGTCCTTTTTGCTTTTTCGGAAGCGTCTTGAGGAACTCACCCCCCAAGACCTTGAAGGGCTGTCGGAGTACGCCCGAAGAAACCTGGAGATCATACGCTGCTGGCACCTCAACCCCCTTGAGGACATCCTCAGAGCGTACCAGATATCGAAGAGCTGGTTCTTCAGGCTGATAAAGAAATTCACCCAAGGAGGAGCCGCGGCGCTGGAGGATAGAAGAGGAAGACCAAGCACGGCCAGGAAAGACGGCGGCGGCATCGTAGGCCAGCCGGTGCAGGAGCTGATAATCAAACTCAAGAAGGGAGACCCCCAACTAGGCTCAAGGAGAATAGAGGACCTAATCGGCTCCGAGTGCCTCTTCAGCCACATGACCATCCACCGCCTTCTTAAGAGGGAGGGCCTCGTGGAACTCCCCCCTACAGGCGCCGCACCCCCTTCAAAATGGTGCGAAAAAGTGAGCCCAACGCCTGCTGGGACATCGATTTCTGCGAGTTTTACAGCGAAAATCTACACGAAACTGTCTACCGGATAGAGATCGTCGACGACTGCACCAACGCCCGGCTCTCCACAACCCTCGCCCTCGAGGAAAGCTCCGAGGCCGCTACCAAAGCCGTCCGCCAGGCGATAAAGTGCTTCGGCGTCCCGGAGGAAATCCACTCGGATAACGGTTTGCAGTTCCGGGCCGCCCGAGCGGACCGCCCCTCCGAACAATTCGCCCGGCTGGCGGAGGAGTTCGGGATAGCGTTCAGCTACTCCACGGAGGGCCGCCCCAACGAGAACGGTAAGGCGGAGCACGCCTGCCGAGACTTCAAGGTAGAGTTCCTGAGCGACGACCAGCTCTTCGCCCTGGTCTCCGAGGACCCCCTGCACCAGGGGCAGCACCTCCTCTCGTTGTACAACATTTTCCACAACTGGCTTCCAAGTCAGGGGCACCACCTCTACGGCGCCAGCCCAGCTCAGCTTCACCCTCGGGCCTCCGTCACGAAGCAGGAGGCGTTGGAGGCTTTTGAGGAACTTTACCTGAAGCCCAAAGGAATGTCTTTTAATACAAGTGATTGGCAAATATTACAAGGAAACATCTAGTCCACTTATTTATGTTACAGCACAGTAACTGCTAGGTCTTGTAAACCTTGATAAAAGCCTTATTACAGAGGCAAGCCCTATCGAAATTGAAAGCTTCTCTTTTTTCTTATCATATATTTTATTGGTGTTTATAAATTTATTAGTCCGAACTTTAGAAAAAGACTATAAAAAGAAAAGGGGGTGAAAGAATATTATTTACGCGAGTTTGGAACTTAATCGTGCCCGGAGAATTGGTGATAGCTAGCTGTACCTGATTTTTCCTGTGGGTATGTCGTGTTTTAATCTCTCTGATCATTTGCCTCCCAGTTTTTTGACTAACAGCAAGCTTACAGCCACTACTGCAACAACAGCAACCCCGACTCCAGCCAAGATGTAGGTGTTTGTCCTCTGCGCTGCTGAACTCTGGAATTGTAGAAGATTCATGAAGAGGAATAGGAACACTAAGACTGGCGATATAGGAATGGGGTCAGCGCTCCCCTTCAAAAGAAACATTGAAAAGTCGAGAGTATAATAATAACCAGACAAAATAATATTAAACTGGTAACCAACAACATATACGCTCTCGTCATCATTCGCTGGTGCTAAATCAGAGGGCATCATTTGGCTGTTAGGAGATAGAAGTGCTCCAGTAACCGTTCCTGAAGAGTCTAATTCAACCATAAGTGTGGAGTAAGACCACATAAACACTGGAAGCACATTTGCCAAAGCGTATAGCTTGCTTTCATTAAATGATAAAGACAAAGAAGAACCTGAAGCTGACCACAATGCAAACGTTGTGAGCAAAGAGGGATTATTGCTTAAAGGCAATTTGTCTATAATTTCACCATCTGAAGCATTAATGGTAATTAGATTCGTATATTGTCCTGGATACATTGGGATATAAAAGAACATTGGATACATTGGAGTGTCTTCTAGTGCATAAATCTTTTCTCCATCTCTAGAAATGTCAATTCCAGTAAATTTACCTACTGCACCGGAAGTCACATTCCATAAATGAGAACTGTCTGAAGTGCTAAGTGCCACAAGTTTCACTGCCTTTGTCTCATTAAAAACCGAGTAGTAACCCGAAACGTACAATTTATCACCAGTAGGCGATAAAGCTAGATCGTTCGCTAAACTAATGTCATAAGTACCATTCAAAAATATCGTGTATGGCCAACCGGTTTTAAGTGTACCGTCATCGGCATTTATCGCAGCAACGTAGAACATGCTTGGGTAAAGATATAGACTACTATTACTGCGTGCTCCAGCTATGTAGACAGTGGTACTGTCTGGTGAAACCTTAACAGAGTAAAAGCGGTCATAGTTTCCTCCTTTGAGTGTGTAGTTCCAGATGTAACTTCCGTATGAGGCGCCAAATTTCACCAAAATGGGTTCATAGTAGTAGCTAGTGCGTGGTACCGTCCCTACAGCGTAAACTGAGTTATTATCAGGAGATATGACAACATCAGTGAAACCGGAGCCATAAAATATATTTCCCGTAACGTCTAGGGTGGTATTCCATTCTTGCTCTCTTAGATTATTGAACTTCCAAAGTATGGGTTTGAAATCTCCATTGGTGGCGTTGGTGATATTGGCTCCTCCAACGAAGAAGTAGCTTTCATTTGCTGTTACTGCAATAGAACTTCCCATAGCGTTATTGATGTTTACTTGCCATTCTATAGAGCCTTTAGGTGCGGTTGTAGCAATTTGTGAGAGTATTGTATTCGGCATTGCAGGGATTGATACGCTGTGTTGCATCACGGGGATTGAGAAAGCTGCTAGTAGCAAAACACATGTAAATATGGTTAATAGTTTCAATTTCACCTGATCCATCCTCCAAAGCAATTTTTTATTTGGAAGAAATACGCCCTAAGTTGTAACCATTAACTTATTATAAAAATTTTATGGTAACGGCTAGGGGCACTATGCTCCTTGTTAGTGAAATGATAGTATTGTGCCAGCGGTTTCACTAAGGGGGGGAACGTAGTCCCACGGCTAGGTCTTGCTTCGATTCGCTTCTTTCCGTTCTTTTTGAGGCTACATCCCTTCTTGGGCTGCGTTCGTGCTTCGACTTGTCTACGCTTCCAAGCGGTCTAACAGAGTTTGTTGTCGGCTGCTTCCTTTACAGTTGTTTCTAACGGTGTGGTCCCTGGGATTATTTGCGTCCTAAGGATGATTAGGGTATGAAAGCCTTTTTAGACCCTGCATTTACGGCTTTTAATTTAATAGGTGGATGGATAGAAAGAGTTATTGATGAGTGGCTTTATTAGTTGCCTTTATCTACTGACTGGGGGTTTGCTTCTTTTATTGTAAAGTTTTTGTATTTTTCTTTTCTTTTATCGATTTCGTCTTTGAGCTTGAGATACTTTGCACCGGTTTCGGATAGATTTTCAATGTGTTCCGCTATTTCTTCCTGTATCTCTTCACCCTTTTTCAACATTGTTTTTCCAAATTCTAAAATCAGCTTACCGTTTTTTATTTTGGGGGATGCTTTAATGTGGCAGAGACCGCACTCCAAGACTCCATTTCTCAAGACTAGAAAGTTTTGATGGCAGATCGGACAGACAGATGAATTTTCTATGTACTTGGTTTTGGCTTGGTCGTTTTGGAGCGCTTCCACCAGTTCTCTTCCTATCTGGTTCGCCTTTTCGACGGCGTCCTCGTGTAGTAGAATCTCGCCGGGACCGTGGGAGTATACCAGCATTTGATCCACGATTGGGATTCCAAGGAACATGAAGAAGCTAGCGAGCCCGGGCATGATGGTTCCTTCAGCTCCCGGGGCGCCTCCTACTGCGATTATTGCCCCTGCCTTATTTGCTAGCTTTTGGGATTTTGTTGAAATCTGTAAAAATCGGTCTATAATCATTTTAACTATGCCCGCCGGGCCAAAGATGTAAATTGGCGAGCCGAGGATTATTCCATCAGCCTCAAAGAGTTTCGAGAAGAAGAAGTTAGCATCGTCTTCTATTTTACAATCCGAGTTTTTAAAGACACAGGCCATACAGCCCTTACATGGTTTAATGTTAAGGTCTGTGAGTCTGAGCATTTCTATTTCTGCACCCATTTCCTTTGCGCTCATCAGTGCTTCTCTAACTAGTACCTCGGTGTTTCCAAGCTTTCGATAACTACCGACTAATCCCAGTATCTTCAAGTAATCACCATCAGACACAACGCTGCGATTAATCTTATAAAAGTTGGCGTTTCCCCCCGGAGTATTTGGGAAGAAGATTTCAAACGGGAATATCACATTTTTCTAACTTATCAGAGGTAATCAGTAGCGGTCATCATTAAAAGGGATACTTAGAAAAATGGGGCTTCAAGATGAACATCTTCGCATTATTTAGGGTTGGAATTTATCTCAGAATTTCGAAATGTTACTATTTTAAATAAGCAGGATAAGCTAAGGAGGCGGCGTTATTCATCTTGCTACAAATGTCCTTTGATTATTTATGCTTTTTAGGGAACTTGTTTTTCGAGATTCCTATTTAGCGTTTTTTAATTTTTTGGCTATAATATCAAGGGCTTGGGATGAAACGCCTGCGTTGAAAAATATGTTCATACGATTCATCATAAACCCTGTCAGCATAACATCATTTCGCCAAGCTGGGCTCACTATAATGTGGGCGTGGGCAACACCCATTCCTCGGCTGAAGAGTGAAACGAATTCCGGATTGTAGGCTTTTTAATAATTAATGCAACTTCCTTAACCGCTTTGAAGAGACTGGCCAGTTCTTCGTCGTTTAACTCGTAAAACTGTTCAACGTGTGTTTTAGGGATAACCAAAACTTGGCATTCATGCATCCTAGGATTAATGTCCAGAATAGCTATGTTGGTGTCATCCTCGTAGACCTTTCTTGACTCCACTTCTCCTCTAAAAATTTTACAGAACAAACACTCGGTCATGCCCGTATAGATGTTTTTACACTTTAAAATAACTTTCTTTAAGATTTAAGAACTTTCAATAATGAGAATCTTTTTCGAATACCAACCTCAAAAAATCGACCCTTCTCTTCTTTCTGAGGTAAATAAGGGGGCTAGTGTTGAGAACAACATTCAAACAGTTTCAACAGAGACGGCTTTGAAGTCCCTTTCCAAATCCTCCTCTGAGAAATGTATAGGAATCTCTTCAGACTTGGCAATCTCAACCATTCTTGAGAGGGGGATTCCTGCTATACGCGACGCTTTCCAAACCGTTACTTTTCCATCCCTATAAAGGGACAAGGACTTTGTCAACCTCCATCTCTTCACTCCCTCTTCTATCAACTCTCTAAGCGCCCTCGTCTTAGGTACGCCTTTCTCTCTGGCATACTCCAGAATCTCTTCGTACAGCTCGGGGTCAAACCTTGCAGATATGGTCCTCTCAGGCATTTTCTCCACTACTTACCTAACTTGTACACATTCTAATGAGCGTATCGTTCACATCAATATTTTACTTGAGATTTTGAAGGTCCTTGGGGCGGATTTTTCCCTTGTGAAGAGCTGTTGCAACTAGTACACCAGATATTCCGAGATTTCGCAAATCAATTATTTCACGGAGACTGTTGATTCCCCCTCCGGTCAAAACGGGTATATTAACTTTTTGAATTATTTGCTTTAGAATTTTTGTTTCTAATCCTTGGAGGGTGCCCACTCGGGAAAGCTCTAGGAAAATGATTTCGCTCGCTCCTTTTTCCTCAAACATTTCTGCGGCTTGAACCACGGTTAGTTTCTTTATTTCTTGGGATTTTGTGAGAATTTGTCCTTCCTTGTAGTCAAGGCTTCCCACAATCTTGTTTTTCCCAATATCCCTTACACAATCTTCCAGTTGCTTTATTGAGTTTAAAGTTTCTGTAGCTACGATCACTTTTTCCGCACCAGCTTCCAGTATTCGTTTCGCGTCTTGGGAGTTGTTCACTCCCGCATCTATGATGAGTTTGAAGTCGGTGAGGCCTGAAATTTTTTTGATTACCTCAATGTTTGAGACCGTGCCTTGTATGGCATCCAAATCCGCAATGTATAGTTCACCGAAACCAAAGGTCTCCTGGAACGCTACTGCAATATCTGTAGGATCTGAAGAAGGGGCTAGAACTGTTTTTAATGGCTGGTATTTCCGCCGTTCGCCCCTTATGGCTTGAACCACTTCTCCCCTTAGTACGTCTATTACGGGTATTACTCTCATATAAAACACCATTCGAATTGCAGGAGTGTAAATATTTTTATGCGGACCGATTTTTCGTGAAAGGTTTTTAGGGGGTTCTGACATACTCCCCTCCTTGAAAGGTTGGGGGTTTTACACTTCTACGGTTAGTGTTAGAAGTGTGGGGCGTGTCACCGCCCTGTTAACGGCTTCCGCACCCTTTTCTTGGTGAGCATCCATGAAAAACCTCTGCGCTTTGAAGTGGAGGAGTGGCACCGGAGATGCTGCACTGCACTACACGTGGAGCTCTCTCATTTTTGGGGGAAGCTCTTCTAGGGCTATCCCTGTCCTGCTGTTGTTAGCGTTTCTAACTCTGCGTTCCAGCTTCTTAAACTTTCTCTTCACGGACTCTTCCCTTCTGAACCGGTACTGCTCTCCGCGGGTGAGCATGTGGTACATGGCGACCGCCAGCTCTCTCGC